>NZ_JBIVVR010000001.1:1156367-1282072 GCF_044757755.1 Streptomyces sp. NPDC091209
CACCCCCGCTCGGGGGCGGCGCGGGTTCGGGGGGCCGAGCCGGGGGGGGGGGGGCGGGGGGCGCCCGGGCCCCCCCCCCCCCACCCCCGCGGGGGGGGGGGGGGGGCCCCCCGGGGGGGGGCCCCCCCCCCCCTCGGGTTCTCCCCGGGTACGGCGCTTCCGCGGCGCCCCGGGTGACGGGCCGGATACCGTCACGTCGTACCCGCGTGACGAAAGCCCGGAGGTCCCCGTGGTCGTCGATTCCGTGTGCCGCAGCTGCGGAAAGGCACTGCCCGAACGGGCCGGGCGTACGGGGCGCAGCTCGCTGTACTGCTCCGCGGCCTGCCGGCAGAAGGCGTACCGGGAGCGCCGTACGGCACCGGCCGACACCGTGCACGGACTGATCGAGCAGGTCGGGCGCCAGGTCGAGGCCCTGGTGCCGCAGCCGCCGTCCGTCTTCTACTCCGGGGTGAGCGAACTGGCCTCCTCGGTCGGACGGCTGCGCCGCGTCGCCCGGGTGGCCCGGGACAGCGCCAGGGGCGATTCCGTCACCCGCGCCGCCGTGACGAAAGCCCCGGGCGCACCGGCTCCGGCCGGCGAAGCCGGTACCGGGAACTCCGCCACGGCCGGGGAGACGTCCACCGGCGGTTCCGCCCGGTCGCGTTCCGCCGCGCGGGGTTCCGCCGTCCCGGGGGCCTCGGCCGACCAGGGCCCCTCCCCCGCGCCTGATTCCGTCACGCACGACACCGTGACGTCCGGGACCGCGGCGTCCGGCTCCCCGGCGTACAAGTCCGTGCCGCGCGAGTCCGACACCCACGACTGCGTGACGCGGCGCTCCGGGGCGCACGGCTCGCTCGGTGAGAGCGACTTCGCCGCGCTCGTCGAGCCGTACCGGCGCGAGCTGCGCGTGCACTGCTACCGCATGTCGGGCTCGTACGACGACGCGGAGGACCTCGTCCAGGAAACGTTCCTGCGGGCCTGGCGGGCGCGGGAGGGCTACGCGGGGCGGGCGAGCCTGCGGACCTGGCTGTACCGGATCGCCACCAACACCTGTCTGGACTTCCAGCGGCGCACCGCCCGCCGTCCCCGGCGCTACGAGCCGGTCCCCGGCATGAACCACGGCACGGCCGAGCCCCCGGACCGCGTCACCTGGCTCCAGCCGTATCCCGACGAGGACCTGCCCTCGGCCGAGGAGCAGCCGGACGCCCGTGCCGTCTCCCGGGAGACCCTGGAGCTCGTCTTCCTGGCCGCCATCCAGCATCTGCCGGCCCGCCAGCGTGCCGTCCTGGTCCTGCGCGATGTCCTCGGGTTCTCCGCCGCCGAGACCGCCGAGTCGCTGGAGATGACGCCGGCCTCGGTCAACAGCGCCCTGCAGCGCGCCCGGCCCACCCTGCGCGACCGGCTGCCCGCCCGCCGCACCGAGTGGACCGCCGAGGCGGACGCCCGCGAGCGGGAGATCCTCGGGCGCTACATGGCCGCCGCCGAACGCCTCGACCTCGACGCGTTCACCGAACTGCTCAGCGAGGACATCCGGCTCACCATGCCGCCGAACCCGTTCTGGTTCGTCGGCCGCGCCGCGATCACCGAGTTCCTGCGGATCAGCCTCGACCCCGCGTCCCCGCTGTTCCTCGGGCACTGGCGGCACCTTCCCGCCCGCGCCAACGGGCAGCTCGCGGCCGGAGGCTATGTGCGACGCCCGGGCACGACGGTGTACCGCGCGCAGGTCCTCGACGTCCTGCGCGTCGAGGGCGACCGCATCGTGGAGATCACCTCCTTCGAGCCCCATCTGTTCCCGGCGTTCGGCCTGCCGCTGCGGCTGCCCGCCGGCCGGTGAGCGGCCCGCGCCGCACGCCGGCCGATGAATGCCGGAGGTCGCGTACGTCTGCATGACCGACCCCTGCACGACCGACACGTACGACCGGCTCGTTCGGCGAACACCTCGTACGACCGGCTCGTACGCCGAACACCTCAGGAGATCACCATGCTGCTCACCGACAAGACCGCGGTCGTCTACGGCGCCGGCGGATCCATCGGCGGTGCCGTCGCCCGTACCTTCGCCCGTGAGGGTGCCCACGTGCACCTGGTGGGGCGTACGGCCGGGACGCTGGACGCGGTGGCGAAGGACATCGCGGCGGCGGGCGGGCACGCCGGGACGGCGGTGCTCGACGCGCTGGACGAGGCGGCGGTCGAGGCGCACATCGGCTCCCTGGACGCCGTCGACATCTCCTTCAACCTCGTCACACGCGGCGATGTGCAGGGCGTTCCGCTGCTCGACATGCCGGTCGAGGACTTCGTACGGCCCGTCGAGAACGGGCTGCGCACCACGTTCGTCACCGCCCGCGCCGCCGCCCGGCGCATGGCCGAGGCGGGCTCCGGCGTGGTGCTCACGCTCAACAGCGGCTCCGCGCACGGCAGTCCGATGATGGGCGGCACGGGACCCGCGGACGCGGCCATCGACACGCTGGTGCGCAACCTTGCGGCGGAGCTGGGGCCGCGCGGACTGCGGGTCGTGGGTCTGTGGGCGGCCGGGGTGCCCGAGACCCTGACCCGGGAGAAGCTCCTCGCGGTCGACAACGCCATGGACCTCGACGAAGCCGCCCTCCAAGGACTGCTCGCGAACCTCGCCGGGATGCGCATGACCCGTCGCAACCCCACCCTGGCCGAGATCGCCGCGACGGCCGCCTTCCTCGCCTCCGACCTGGCGGGCGGCATCACCGGCACGTTCGTCAACGTCACGGGCGGGATGGTCCCCCACTGAGTCCGCGGACCACGGCGTACGACAGTGGGCGGGACACCGGACCGGTGTCCCGCCCACTGCCCTGGGCGCCGTCCTGGGCGCCGGCACGCATGCCGGTGGCCGGTGGCCGCTCACCCCTGGTGAGCGGGCACCTGGGCCAGGGACTAGGCGGTCGCCGCCTGCGCGTCCGCCGCCTGGGCCTTCAGGGCGCGCTCGACGCCCGAGCGGGACTCCGAGACGAGCCGGCGCAGAGCGGCGTTGGGCTCGGCCGAGAGCAGCCACGCGTCCGTCTTGGCGAGGGTCTCCTCGGCGACCTGGATGCCCGGGTAGAGACCGGTCGCGATCTGCTGCGCGATCTCGTGCGAGCGGGCGTCCCAGATCTCCTTGACCACGGTGAAGAACTTGTCCGTGTACGGGGCGAGCAGCTCACGCTGGTCGGTCTGGACGAAGCCCGCGATGACCGCTTCCTGCACGGCGTTCGGAAGCTTGCCGGACTCGACGACCGAGGCCCACGCCTCCGCCTTCGCCTCCTCGGTGGGACGGGCCGCCCGGGCGGTGGCCGCGTGCCGCTCACCGGCGGCCGTCTTGTCGCGCTCGTACTCGGCGGCGATCTCCGCGTCGTCGAAGCGTCCGACGGTCGCCAGCCGCTGCACGAACGCCCAGCGCAGCTCGGTGTCGACGGCGAGGCCCTCGACGGTCTCGCGGCCTTCGAGCAGGGCCTCCAGGAGGTCGAGCTGCTCCGGCGTGCGCGCGGTCGCCGCGAAGGCGCGCGCCCAGGCGAGCTGGTGGTCGCCGCCGGCCTCGGCCGCGTGCAGGTGGGCGAGCGTCGCGTCCGTCCAGCGGGTCAGCAGCGCCTCGCGGGCGGTCGGGTCGGCGTACAGCTCGATGGCGAGCTTCACCTGTCGCTGCAGCGACTGCACGACACCGATGTCGGACTCCTTGCCGATGCCGGACAGCACCAGGGCCAGGTAGTCGCGGGTGGCGAGTTCGGCGTCGCGGGTCATGTCCCAGGCCGAGGCCCAGCACAGGGCGCGCGGGAGGGAGGACTCGAAGTCGCCGAGGTGCTCGGTGACGAACGCCAGCGAGTCCTCGTCGAGACGGACCTTGGCGTACGACAGGTCGTCGTCGTTGAGCAGGATCACATCGGGACGGCGCCTGCCGACGAGCTGCGGTACGGCGGTCAGCTCCCCGTCGACGTCCAGCTCGATGCGCTCGTCGCGCACCAGCTTGCCGCTGCCGCCCTCGGCGCCGTCGAAGTCGTAGAGGCCGACCGCGATGCGGTGCGGGCGCAGCGTGGGCTCGCCCTGGGCGCCCGCGGGCAGGGCCGGGGCCTCCTGGCGGATGGCGAACGAGGTGATGACACCGTCGGCGTCGGTCTCGATCTCCGGGCGCAGGATGTTGATCCCGGCGGTCTGGAGCCACTTCTGCGACCAGGTCCCGAGGTCGCGTCCGGAGGTCTGCTCCAGCGCGCCGAGCAGGTCGGACAGCTGGGTGTTCCCGAAGGCGTGGGCCTTGAAGTAGGCCTGGACGCCGCTGAAGAACTCGTCCATGCCGACGTAGGCGACGAGCTGCTTGAGGACGGAGGCGCCCTTGGCGTACGTGATGCCGTCGAAGTTGACGAGCACGTCGTCGAGGTCGCGGATCTCGGCCATGATCGGGTGGGTGGAGGGGAGCTGGTCCTGCCGGTACGCCCACGTCTTCATGGAGTTGGCGAACGTCGTCCAGGAGTGCGGCCACCGGCTGTCCGGGTGGTAGGCCTGGCACGCGATGGAGGTGTAGGTGGCGAACGACTCGTTCAGCCAGAGGTCGTTCCACCACTCCATCGTCACGAGGTCGCCGAACCACATGTGGGCCAGCTCGTGCAGGATCGTCTCGGCGCGCAGCTCGTAGGCGGCGTCGGTGACCTTGGAGCGGAAGACGTACTGGTCCCGGATGGTGACCGCGCCCGCGTTCTCCATCGCGCCCGCGTTGAACTCGGGCACGAAGAGCTGGTCGTACTTCTCGAACGGGTACGCGTAGTCGAACTTCTCCTGGAACCAGTCGAAGCCCTGCCGGGTGACCTCGAAGATCGCGTCCGAGTCGAGGAACTCGGCCAGCGAGGGGCGACAGTAGATGCCGAGCGGCACGGACTGCCCGTCCTTCTCGTACACACTGTGCACCGAGTGGTACGGGCCGACGATCAGCGCGGTGATGTACGTCGAGATCCGCGGCGTCGCCTCGAAGGCCCAGACGTCGTCCTTGGGCTCCGGGGTCGGCGAGTTGGAGATGACCGTCCAGCCGGAGGGCGCCTTCACGGTGAACTGGAAGGTGGCCTTCAGGTCGGGCTGCTCGAAGGACGCGAAGACGCGGCGGGCGTCCGGCACCTCGAACTGGGTGTACAGGTACGCCTGCTGGTCGACGGGGTCGACGAACCGGTGGAGCCCCTCACCGGTGTTGGTGTACGCGCAGTCCGCGACGACGCGGACGATGTTGCGGCCCTCCAGGAGCCCGGGGAGCGCGATCCGTGAGTCCTTGAAGACGTCGGCCGGGTCGAGCGGGTCGCCGTTGAGGGTGACTTCGTGGACCGCCGGGGCCACCAGGTCGATGAACGTCTCCGCGCCGGTCTCGGCGGAGTCGAAGCGCACCGTGGTCACGGACCGGTAGGTGCCGCCCTCCTGCGCGCCGGAGAGGTCGAGATCGACCTCGTACGAGTCAACGGTGAGCAGCTTCGCGCGCTGCTGCGCCTCTTCGCGGGTCAGGTTTGTGCCAGGCACGCGGTCATCTCCTCGTTATGTGTGGGTTGCGCCATCCTTCCACGGGACCCGCACACAGCGCGATGACCGTTTCCCGCCGGTGCCGGGCGGGCGCGGGCGCGAGCCTGGACGTATGACGACGTTCACCGCACACCCCATCACCCCGGCCGTCCTGAAGGAGCTTCGCGACACGGACGACGCGGGCCGTCCGCTCACCCCGCTGACCGACGAGGAGGGCGGCTCCCCGCTGCGCTGCTGCCTGCGCCCCGGCGAGCCCGGCGAGCGTGTCGCCCTGGTCTCGTACGCCCCGCTGCGCCGCTGGGCCGCCGAGACCGGCGCCGAGCCGGGCGCGTACGACGAGCAGGGCCCGGTCTTCATCCACGCGGCCGACTGCGCGGGCCCGGCCACGGACGCCCTCCCGTTCACGAACGCCCACCGCACGGTGCGCCGCTACTCGGCCGAGGGCCACATCCTGGGCGGCCAACTGGTCGAACCGCCTGCCGCGTTCGCCGAGGCCTTCACAGCGGCGTTCACCGACCCGGAGGTGGCCCTGGTCCACGTACGGGCGGTGGAGTACGGCTGCTTCCTGTACGAGGTACGGCGGGGCTAGTTCTCGTACGAGCCCGGGCGCGGCGGGGCGAGTCCCTGCGCGAGGTGCGCCCGGGCCGACCTGCCGCGCCGCTTTCCGGTCGCGCCGCCTCCTGGCTGGAGCCCTACCGCGCGCCCACGGCGGCGGCGAGGGCCGCCTCGACCGCGGCCGGGTCCGGGGACTCGGCGGCCCAGGCCACATATCCGTCGGGCCGCACCAGTACCGTCGTACGCCGCTCGCCCGCCCATCGCTCCAGGGCGAGCCGGCCCGCACGCTCCCCGGTCCGCCCGTTCCCTCCGGCCTCGTACGGCTCCGGGGTGATCAGGACGAACCTCCCGCCCCGCAGGGCCTCGTAGAGCCTGCCGCTCCTCAGGGCGGTGTCCGGGGCACGGGTGCCGACCGAGGGGTGCGCGCCGCGCGGCGCCCCGTACGCGTACCCGATGCCCGTGATCCGGCCGGCCGCCCGGCGGCGTGCGGGGCCGACACGGCCGAGCACCGCGGTGAATCCGGCGCGCAGCGCCCGGGTCCAGGGTCGCTTGGCCATCGCGAGCCGTACGATGCCGCCGCTGCTGCGCAGCACGGACGCGCCGACCGGGTGGCGTTCGGTCTGGTAGGTGTCCAACAGGGCCGCCTGCGCCCACCCGTTGAACACGGCCGCCAGCTTCCAGCCGAGGTTCGCCGCGTCCTGGAGCCCGGTGTTCATGCCCTGGCCGCCGGCCGGGGTGTGTACATGCGCGGCGTCGCCCGCGAGGAAGACGCGGCCCACCCGATAGGCGGGCGCCTGGCGCTCGTCGCTGTGGAACCGGGACATCCAGCGGGCGTCGCGCATGCCGTAGTCGTGTCCGAGGGCGAGCCTGGCGATCTCCTTGACCTCGTCGAGTCCGACCGGCTCGCTGTCCGGGATGTCGCGGCCACGATGCCAGCCGATCACCCTGTAGTAGCCGTCGCCGAAGGGTGCGATGAAGGCGAAGGCATCACCGACGGCGTTGGCGGTCAGCACCGACTCCGGCTCCTCGTCCAGCCGGACGTCCGCGAGCACGACGGACCGGATGACCGACCTGCCGGGGAACGGCAGTCCGATCGCCGCCCGCACCGCGCTGCGCATCCCGTCCGTCCCGACGACGTAGTCGGCCGCCAGCTCGCCCGGCACGCCGCCCTGCCCGCGGACTTCGAGCGTCACCCCGTTCACGTCCTGCCGCAGTCCGGTCACCTCGGTCTCGTACAGGAACCGCACCCCGGCGTCCTCCGCCCGGCGCTCCAACGCCTCCTCCACCTCGTACTGCGGAATCACCAGCAGGTGGTTGAAACGGGAGGGGAGCGTGTCCAGCGCGAGCGTGAGCCCGCCGAAGAGCCGGATGCGGTCGAGGGCCTGCCCCTTGCCCTCCAGACCGTCGGCGAGCCCGCGGGCATCGAGCTGCTCCAGGGTGCGGGCGTGCAGGACGAAGGCACGGGAGAGATTGCTGATCCCGCCGGGGCGCTTCTCGACAAGGGTGACCGGGACACCGGCGGCGGCGAGGTCGCCGGCCAGCAGCAGACCCGTCGGACCCGAGCCGACGACGACCACCTGCCGGGGGGTGATGGGGGGCGTGTGCGTGTGCGTGTTGCCGGTCATGACGGCCTCCTCACAATGCCAACGCTCGTTGGCAAACGCTTGTTGGCAAACATAGGAGGACGCGACTGGACTGTCAACACCTGTTGGCCTACGGTCGTTGGCATGCCAGTCAAGGAACAGCACGCATCCGACGCCGACGCCGGTGCCGACTCCCGGTCCGGCTCCGGCGCAAGGTCTGAGTCCGGCGTGGCAGCCCGCCCGGGAGCCGGCACCGCACCCGAGGTGGCGCCCCGCCGCTCCGACGCCACCCGCGGCGCGATCCTCACCGCCGCCCGCGAGCGTTTCGCGACGGACGGCTACGAGCGCGCCACGATCCGGGCCATCGCCAAGGACGCGCGCATCGATCCGTCGATGGTCATGCGCTACTACGGCTCGAAGGAGGGGCTGTTCGCGGCCGTGCTCGACGTCGATCTGCGGCTGCCCGATCCGGCGGCTCTCGACCCGGCCGACGTGGGCCGGGTGCTGGTCGGCCACTTCCTCGACCTGTGGGAGGAGAACGAGGTCCTCACCGCGATGCTCCGGGTCGGCGTGACCAACCAGTCCGGCGCCGAACGGATGCAGAGCATCTTCAGGGACCAGCTCGCGCCGGTGGCCCGGCGCGCCTGCCCCGACCCCGAACAGGCTCCGGCCCGCGCCGCGCTCTGCGCCTCTCAGCTGCTCGGACTCGCGCTCGCCCGCTACATCCTGCGGCTGGCCCCGGCCGTCGCACTGCACCGCGAGGAGATCGTGGCGTGGCTGGGCCCGACGGTGCAGCGGTATCTGACGGCGCCGCACCCCTAGAACTTGTCGGGCCCGGGCCCGGGACAGCGGGCTCGGGACGACAGCGGAAACGCGGCGAGGGAGTCCCCGCACGCAGTGGTGCGGGGACTCCCTCGGCGGAGAGTTGGTACGAAGGGCCGGGCTCAGCCCTGCTTCGGCTGCTTGTGGGACTTGTCCAGGACCATCACGAGGCCGGCGATGCCCAGGAACAGTGCGATCGGCAGCACGACGTAGAGGCCGAGCGTCTCGATCACGCTCAGGCCGGAGCCGGGGTCGTCACCGTCGTCGCGGGTCAGCGCGAGCGCGGGGGACGACATGAGCAGCATCATCAGCGTCGTACCGGCGGCCAGGGCACCGGCGCGCAGAGCGTTCTTCTTGTCCACGGTGCAAACGTAGCGAACACCCTTCGGGGCCGCGCGCCCGGGGGTGCCGTACGGAGGTCACGGGGCACGGCGCGGGGGCTCCGGAGGGCTCCCGGGCGCGCCGGCGCGGCCGCTCTCCGCCCGCACCACGTCGATCAGGGCGTGCAGCCGGGGTGAGGCGGCCAGCTCCTCCAGGGTCACCGGGCGGCCCTCGGCGTCGGCGATGGGCAGGCGCCAGTTGGGGTACTCGTCCGAGGTGCCGGGGAGGTTCTGCGGGCGGCGGTCACCGACCCCGTCCGGGAGCCAGACGCCGATCAGGTGGGCCGGGGTGCGCAGCAGGAAGCGGTGCACGGCCTGGATCTCCGCCTCCTCGGCCGAGGCGGGTTCCCCGCCGTCGGCGCCGCGCAGCAGCCCGAGCCGGGAGAGCAGCGCCAGCCACTCCCGGGTGTCCGCGGCGGCTGCCGCCCGTTCCTCGTCGAGGGATCGGGTCAACAGGCCGAGCCGGTCGCGGAGTTCGACGTGTTCGCCGGTGAGCCGGGCCGCGGTGGGCGGCAGGTCGTGGGTGGTGGCGGTGGCCAGGCAGTCGGCACGCCAGCTCTCGGGCGGCAGGGGCATGCCGTCGCCGTCCCAGTCGCGTTCGAACCACATCACCGAGGTGCCCAGCACTCCGCGTTCCTGGAGCGTCTCGCGCACCCCGGGTTCGACGGTGCCGAGGTCCTCGCCGATCACCAGGGCCCCGGCCCGCGAGGCCTCCAGCACCAGGATCGCGAGCATCGCCTCGGCGTCGTAGCGGACGTACGAACCCTCGGTGGGCGGTTGTCCCTGGGGAATCCACCAGAGCCGGAACAGGCCCATGACGTGGTCGATGCGCAGGGCGCCGGCGTGCCGCAGGAGGGCGCGCAGCAGGCGCCGGTAGGGGGCGTATCCGGAGGCTGCGAGCCGGTCGGGCCGCCAGGGCGGCAGGCCCCAGTCCTGGCCGCGCGCGTTGAAGGCGTCCGGGGGCGCGCCGACGGACATGCCGGGCGCGAAGTACTCCTGCTGGGCCCAGGCGTCGGCCCCGTCGGGGTGGACGCCGACGGCGAGGTCGTGCACGAGCCCGACGCTCATGCCCGCGTCGCGCGCGGATCGCTGGGCGCGCGCGAGCTGGGCGTCGGTGAGCCAGGCGAGCCGGCTGTGGAAGTCGACGCGGTCCATCAGTTCGCCCCGTGCGCGGGCGGTTCCGGACGAGCGGGGGTCGCGCAGTGCCGGGGGCCAGTTCCGCCAGTCGGAGCCGTGCGCCTCGGCGAGCGCGCACCAGGTGGCGTGGTCCTCCAGGGCCTGGCCCTCCTCGGCGAGGAAGTCGGCGTACGCGGCCTGCCGGCCGGGCCCGAGGGGCACCGCGCGGACGGATTCGAGCGCCTCGCGCTTCAGGTCCCACACGGCGTCCCGGTCGATCAACGCGCCCTTGCGCAGAACGGATTCGCGGAGCTGCTCGGCACGCTCCAGCACCGTGCGCAGCCGCTCGCGGTCCTCGGCGTACGGGTACTCGGGGATGTCCTCGACGCGCAGGTGCACCGGGTCGGGGAAGCGGCGGGAGGACGGCCGGTACGGGGAGGGGTCGGTGGGATCGCCGGGTACGGCCGCGTGCAACGGGTTGACCTGGACGAATCCGGCGCCCAGCGCCCGCCCCGCCCAGGCGGTCAGCTCGGCGAGGTCGCCGAGGTCGCCCATGCCCCAGGAGTGGCGGGAGAGCAGGGAGTAGAGCTGGACGAGCAGGCCGTACGTGCGTCCGGGCGGCGCGGGCAGCCGGGTGGGGGCGACGACGAGGTGGGCGTCGGCGGTTCGGCCGTCGGGGGCGGTGGCGCGCAGCGTGTGGACGCCGGGCGGGAGGTGGTCCGCGGAGTCCCGGGTCTCGCCCTGTTCGGTGGTGATACGGAGCCGGGTGGCGTCCGGCAGTCCGGCGAGCTCGGCGGGGGCGAGACCGCCCCAGCAGACCAGGGTCGGCGGCAGCAGCCGCCCGGCCGTCCCGGCCTCGTGGCGCGCGAGGGCGGCGTGCACGGCGTCCGGGGTGCTCGCGTCGACGTCGAGCGCCGCCAGGATCGCGACGAGCGCGGTGTCCGAGGCCGCGACCGTGCGGTCCGGCGAGGGGTTGTAGGCGGGGGCGACACCGTGCAGTTCGGCGAGCCGGGACAGGGGTGTCCGCGGCGCCGGCTCCGATGCCGTCCGCGACGGGTCGGCGGGCCCACTGGGTGCCATCAGACCCCCGACGCGGCGCCGGTCGAGGTGGGCTCGCTCGTCAGATGCGCGGCGTCCGCGAGCGGCGGCTCACTGGTCAGCGGTTCGGCCTCGGGCAGCGGGGGCTCGCTGGTCAGCGGCACCTCGGCGCGGGCGCCTTCCGCGCCGGGCGGACACGGCTGGGCACGCTCGGGCTCGGCGGACGCCCGGCCCGCGCGGGGGCCGGGGACGGACGGCTCCGCTCCGCGTTCGGACAGGGCCGAGAGGAGAAGGTGTGCCGATGCGGCCACGGGGGCCTCCTTGTCGAGGTCGGATACGGCGGCCGAGGGCATTCCGGCGCATCCTGCCGGAAACGGATGCCCTGGCGGTCACCGCAGCCCTACCCCGTGGGCGCGACGGCAGACGCGCACGGAGGGAGAACGTGCTTCCGGTCACATTCCGTCGCCGTCGCGCATGTCCGGGCCGCCCCTCCAGGCTGGGGTAATCCCGGCACTTCGGCCACTCTCGTTGACACCTTCACCGCCCGGATGGTGGGCTCGACGCCACACCGACGCCGCAGCCGGGGTGGCGCTCTACGAGGGGGAACCGTGCGACTCGGGCGTGGAAAAGGAGCGGCCGTACTGGCGTTCGCCGTGGTCGCGAGCGCGTTCGGCACGGCCCCCATGGCTGTCGCGGCGCCGCACGGTCCGGCGGCCTCCGCGGACGACCGACAGCCCGTCGGGAGCGGTGTACCCGCCGTCTGGCCCCGCCCGCAGTCCCTGCGCGCGAACGGCGATCCGGTCGCGGTCACGGACGAGGTCGTCCTCGTCACCGGCACGACCGACCCGGCGGCCGCCGGGTCACCCGGCACGTTCGGCAGCACGCGCTCCGACTCTCCGGCCGGCTCGAACTCTCCCGGCACACCCATCACCCCGTACGCCCCCGGCGTGAACATCGACGCGAACACCTCGGACAGCACGCTCGATCCGTACGCGCTCGAAGCGCTGCGCACCCTGCTGCGGCAAGCGGGCGCCCGTACGATCACGACGGCGCGCGACGGTGACGCGCTCCCGGCGCACGCGCTGGTGGTACGCCTGGGCACGGACCCGGCGAACACCGGTCGGCGGAGCGCGAGTTCCTTCGCCGACCCGCTCGCCGCCCCGGGCTCCCTCGAACGGGCGCTCACGGCGCTCGGCGCCGCGCCCCGCGCCGATCTCCCCTCCGGCGGCTACCGGCTGGCCGTCGGCCGCACCGACGGCCGCGACACGGTCGCCCTCGCGGGAGTCGGCGAGGACGGGCTGTACCATGCGGTGCAGACGCTGCGTCAGCTCATCGGCGCCGACGGCCGGATCGCCGGTGCGGTCGTCCGGGACTGGCCCGGCACCGCCGTGCGCGGCATCACCGAGGGCTTCTACGGCAGCCCCTGGACCGCCGAACAGCGCCTCGCGCAGCTCGACTTCATGGGCCGGACCAAGCAGAACCGCTATGTCTACGCGCCCGGCGACGACCTCTTCCGGCAGGCGCGCTGGCGTGAGCCGTACCCGGCCGCGGAGCGCGCCCAGTTCCGCGACCTGGCGGAGCGGGCGCGCCGCAATCACGTCACGCCGACCTGGGCGGTGTCTCCCGGGCAGGCGATGTGCTTCTCCTCGGACGCCGACCTGAAGGCCCTGACGCGCAAGGTCGACGCCATGTGGGCGCTCGGGTTCCGCGCCTTCCAGCTCCAGTTCCAGGACGTCAGTTACACCGAGTGGCACTGCGGGGCGGACGCGGACGCGTTCGGCTCCGGGTCCGAGGCGGCGGCGAAGGCGCAGGCACGGGTGGCGAACGCCGTGGCCCGGCATCTCGCCGCCCGCCACCCGGAGGTGGCCGCGTTGTCCCTGATGCCGACGGAGTACTACGAGGACGGTTCGACCGACTACCGGCGGCAGTTGGCGAGCGCCCTGGACGAGCGCGTCGAGGTCGCGTGGACGGGCGTCGGTGTCGTGCCGAGGACCATCACGGGTGGCGAACTGGCGCGCACCCGCGAGGTGTTCGGCAGCCACCCGCTCGTCACGATGGACAACTACCCGGTCAACGACTACGCGCAGGACCGGGTGTTCCTCGGCCCCTACCAGGGGCGTGAGCCGGCGGTGGCCACGGGCTCGGCGGCTCTGCTGGCGAACGCGATGCCCCAGGCCGAGGCCTCCCGCATCCCGCTGTTCACGGCGGCCGACTACGCGTGGAACCCGCGGGACTACCGGCCCCAGGAGTCCTGGGGAGCCGCGATCGAGGACCTGGCGGGCGGTGACGCGCGGAGCGCGGACGCGCTGCGCGCGCTGGCCGGGAACGACGCCTCCTCCGTCCTGGGCGGCGAGGAGTCGGCCTACCTGCGCCCGCTCATGGAGGCCTTCTGGCAGGCGCGGACCACCACGGACCGGGCCGCGAACGAGAGCGCGGCCGAGCGGCTGCGCGCCGCTTTCACGGTGATGCGCGAGACGCCGAAGCGGCTGGCGGGGCGCCCGATCGCCACCGAAGTGGAGCCCTGGAGCGAGCAGTTGGCGCGCTACGGCGAGGCCGGCGAGACGGCCGTGGCACTGCTGAGCGCCCAGTCGAACGGTGACGCGACGGCGGCGTGGACGGCGTACCGCACGCTGAACCGGCTGCGCGCCGAACTCGCGGCGAGCGGGGTGACGGTCGGCAAGGGCGTCCTCGATCCGTTCCTGACGCGGGCCCGCACGGCCTACGAGAAGTGGGCCGGGCTCGACAACGAGCCCTCGACGGGCCACGACGCCCCGAAGGACCCCGGAGCGCCGGGGGACGGCGGCGCGGGCACCGGCGGCGGCGCCGCACCGGGCGACGACGGAGGCGCGGCCGGCGGCACCGCGGACAACGGCGGGACCGCACAGCTCGACCCGCCGCAGGACGGCGGCACGCCGGGGGACGGCGACACGCAGGACGGCCGCGTCGTCCTCCTCCCGCACCCCCGTACCCTCAGCGAGGTGAGCGTGCTCACCGACCCGGGCACGACGGGTTTCGTCGAGGCGCATGTCCCGGGCGAGGGCTGGCGGTACCTCGGCGCGCTCGATGCCGGGGGCGCGACGGAGATCGGCGCGGCGGACGTCGGCGCGGCGGGCCTGCGCACCGACGCGCTCCGGGTCACCGGTCCGGAGCGCTCCCAAGTCCGCCATCTCGTAACGTGGTTCGCCGACTCCCCCGCCGCGGCACTGGAGTTGGCCCGCTCCACGACGGACGTGGAGATCGGCGGCACCCAGTGGATCACGGCCCGGCTGACGTCACTGCGCCCGACCGACGTCAGCGGTGAACTGACCGCGACGGCCCCGAAGGGCATCCAGGTCAAGGTCTCGCGGCCCGCGCCGACCCTTCCGCGCGGCGCCGTCGTCGACAGCCTCGTCGAGGTCACGGTCCCGCCGGGGACGCCGTCGGGCTCGTACGACGTCACGGTCTCCTTCGGCTCACAGACCCGCACCCTGACCGTCCGCGCCTTCCCGCGCACGGCGGGCCCCGACCTGGCCCGCACGGGGACGGCCTCCTCGTCCGGCGACGAGACCTCCGACTTCCCGGCCTCGGCGGCCAACGACGGTGATCCGGCGACCCGTTGGTCCTCCCCCGTCGACAACGGCGCCTGGTGGCAGGTGCGGTTCGCCGAGCCGGTGCGCCTCGGCCGGCTCGTGCTGAGCTGGCAGGACGCGTACCCGTCCGCGTACCGGGTCCAGGTCTCCACCGACGGACGCGTATGGCGCACCGCGACCACCGTGAACGACGGCCGCGGCGGCCACGAGTCGCTGCGCTTCGACGAACGGGACGTCCGTTACGTACGCGTCCAGGGAATCCAGCGGGCGACGCCGTACGGGTACTCGCTGTGGTCGGCGGAGGCGTACGCGGTCGCGGACTGACAGCCGGTGGCGGCCTGACGACCGGCCAGGACCGCGCAGCGGGCGGGCACCTTCCGGCGATCGATCATCGGTGATCTTCGGCCATCTCGCCCCAACTATTCACTCAGTACATATCTTGAGTGCATACTGATCTCCATGAGCACCCGTCACATCCTGTTGGGGCTGCTCGCCGGAGGCCCCAGCCATGGGTACGACCTCAAGCGACGGCACGACGAACGCTTCCCGCAGGCCCGCCCGCTGGCCTACGGGCAGGTCTACACCACCTTGCAGCGGCTGGTCCGCGACGGTCTCGCCACGGTCGACGGAACCGACTCGGACGGCGGTCCCGAGCGGACGCTGTACCGCTCGACCGACGACGGATCGAGTGAACTGACCCGGTGGGCGGGCGAGATCGCACCGCCCGCGCCCTTCGTGACGAACGAGATCTTCGCCAAGGTCGTCGTCTCGATCCTCGCCTCGGCGGACCCGGCCGGCTATCTGCTGGCGCAGCGCGCCGCGCACATGGCACGGATGCGTGAGCTCACGGCGCTGAAGACGGCGCCCGGCGCCGATCTGGCGACCGTCCTCTCGGCCGACTACGCCCTCAGCCACCTCGACGCCGACCTCCGATGGATGACCACCACGGCGGACCGGCTCACCACCCTGACCGCGGAGGTCGACACAGCATGAGCACCCCCCTTCTGGCCGCCAGGGACCTGTTCAAGTCGCACGGTTTCACCCCTGCGCTGCGCGGCGCCTCGCTGGAACTGGCCGCGGGCGAGATCCTCGCCGTCACCGGGGCCAGCGGCAGCGGAAAGTCCACGCTCCTCCACTGCCTGGCGGGCATCGTCCCGCCCGACAGCGGCACGGTGGAGTACGCGGGCGAGCGTCTCGACCTGCTTCCCGAGAAACGGCTCGGCGAGCTGCGCCGCACGGACTTCGGGGTGGTGTTCCAGTTCGGGCAGCTCATCCCGGAACTGACCGCCGCCGACAACGTGGCACTGCCGCTGCTGCTCGCGGGCACCTCCCGCACGGCGGCGCGGGAGCGGGCCCGCGCGTGGCTGGAGCGGTTCGGCGTACGGGGGCAGGAGACACTGCGGCCCGGTGAGATGAGCGGCGGCCAGGCCCAGCGGGTGGCGCTGGCGCGGGCCCTGGTGACGGCCCCCAAGGCCGTCTTCGCGGACGAGCCGACCGGCTCGCTGGACTCCCTCGCCGGGGAGCAGGTGATGACCGCCCTGATCCACACCGCCCGGGAGACCGGCGCGGCCGTCGTGCTGATCACCCACGACGCCCGGGTGGCCGCGTACGCGGACCGGGAGGTGTCGCTGCGGGACGGCGTGGTGACCGGCTCCGGCACCCTGCCGACGGCCTCGGCCGCCGCGCCGTCCTCGGGCTCCACGGAGGTGTCCCGATGAGGACCGACCTCCGGCTCGCGCTGCTCCTGACCAGCGGTTCCGACCGGCGGGAGTGGTGGCGGGTCACGCTCACGGCCGTGGGCGCGGCCCTCGCCACGGCGCTCTGCCTGGCCACCGTCGCCGTCGCCTCGCTCCAGGGGCAGTACCACGTGCGCCTCGCCTCGGGCCTGCTCGACCAGCCGGGCGAGCGGGCGGGCGTGGTCCTCACCCTGCTGCTCCTGCTGGTGCCGGTGCTCGGCTTCCTCGGGCAGTGCGCCCGCGTCGGCGCCGTGCACCGCGACCGGCGGCTGGCGGGGCTGCGCCTCGTGGGGGCCTCACCCGCGCAGGTGCGACGGATCGCCGCGCTGGAGGCGGGGCTCGCCTGTCTCATCGGCTCGGCCGTCGCCACCCTCGTCTGCACGGCGGTCCTGCTGCGCCGGTGGCAGAACCCGCCCGCCACCGTCTGGGCCGGCTGCGCGGGGGTCGCGCTCGCCGTGCCCGTGGTGGGCGTACTGGTGAGCACCTTCGCCCTGCGCGAGGTGGTGGCCTCCCCCCTGGGCCGGGTGCGCCGGGTACGCCCGAGCGGCGGGCGGCGTCCCGGCCTCGCCGTCCTCGCGGCGGCTCTCGTGATGCTTCTCACCGGGTTCGCCATCGCTCCGCGCCACTTCGGCGGGTTCGACACAGCCCCGGTGCCCGCCTTCACCGTGGTGATTCTCACCGGCTTCGGAGCCATCTGGGCGGTCGGCGCGAGCGCCCGGCTGACCGGTCGCCTGCTCGCCGGTCGGACCCGGAACCCGGCAACCCTGATCGCGGCCGAGCGGCTGCGGGACGATCCGTGGGCGGGCGCCCGCACGCATGCGGCGGTGCTGCTGGTGACCGTCGTGGGGACGGGTTTCGCCGGCGTGCGGCAGGTGCTGCTCGACGACCTCGCCGGGCGCGACCGCGCCTCGCTCTCCTCGGACCTGTCCTTCTACACCACCGGCATCGACCTCATGGGCGCCGCGATCCTGGTCGCCCTCGCGATCACCCTTTCCGGGCTGGCCGTGGGGACCGCCGAGTCACTGGCCACCCGGCGCCGCGGCCTCGCAGCGCAGGCCGCCGCCGGGGTGCCGCGGGCCGTGCTCGGCCGGGCCCTGCTCCTCGAGACGGCGCTGCCGCTCGCCCCCGCGGTCGCGCTGGCCGGTGCCGGGGGCCTCGGGATCGGCGTCTGGTACGGCCGGCTCGCGGGCGGCGGAACGGTCCCGGTGCTGCCGGCGCTCGTCCCGGTGGCCGTCTACGCGGCCTGTCTGCTGGCCGCGGCCACCTCGCTGCCCCTGCTGCGCCGCTCGGTGCGCCCGGCGGAGCTGCGCCACCTCTGACCGCGCCCGCTCCTGCCCCTGGGCAGGTCCGGCTCCCCGGGAGGCACGGGGGTCCTCCCGGGGAGCCGGAACAGGCGCCCAAGGGTGCCGCCGCCAACGCAAAAGCCCGGATCGTCAGGCTGAAATGCCGTCGATCCGGGCCATGGCGTCGTCCGCGCCGTACGGTTGCAGGTAGGGCATCCAGCGTGGGTCCCTGTGCCCTGTTCCGATGATGCGCCATGCGAGCCCCGTCGGCGGGGCGGGTTTGTGGCGCAGGCGCCAGCCGATCTCGACCAGATGGCGGTCGGCCTTGGTGTGGTTGCAGCGGCGGCAGGACGCCACCACATTGTCCCAGGCGTGCTGACCTCCGCGTGAGCGCGGGATGACGTGGTCGACGCTGGTTGCGACGCCACCGCAGTACATGCACCGGCCGCCGTCACGGGCGAACAGAGCTCGCCTGGTCAGCGGGACGGGCCCTCGGTAGGGAACCCGTACGAACCTCTTCAGCCGGACCACGCTGGGTGCGGGGACAGTAACGGTCGCGCTGTGCATGAAGGCGCCGGATTCCTCGAGAGAGACGGCTTTGTTCTCAAGGACGAGGACGAGCGCGCGGTGGAGCGGTACGACGCCGAGCGGCTCGTACGACGCGTTGAGGACCAGGACGTGCGGCACGGATGCCTCCTTGTACGCCGGCGGCGCGTGGCTCGCGCCGGGACGATCTGTAGCCAGTCTCTCCTCATGCCTGGTGGAAGCGCCACCATGTCCCGGTAACGGGCTGGGAGTGTTTTCGACCACACCCCCATCATCCCCAGGTGAGCACGGTCTCTCCCCTGAACATGGCAACGAGCCTCGCGCGTTGCCCCGTTAGGGTTGTAGTTCTGCCCCGACGGCATCCCTCTCGTGTCCCCGGCCGCGGGCAGACCGCTACGCCTGGAGGTACCTGCTGTGTCCCTGCCCGTCCTATTGGCCCTGGCCGCCGGTTCGACCCCGTCGCCGTCTCCCTCGACGTCGACCGGTCCGGTGACCCCCACGCTTCAGGACGCCCAGGAAAGTGCGACCCACGCGGCGAGCTGGGTGGAGGAGAACTGGTCGACCTGGCTGGCCATAGGTCTGCGCGTCCTGCTGATCCTGGTGGTCGCCGCCGTACTGAGAGTGTTCGTGCGGCGGGCGATCACCAAGCTCATCGATCGTATGACCCGCACCGTCCAGGCCGTCGACGGCACGGCGCTCGGCGGTCTGCTGGTCAACGTGGAGCGCCGCCGGCAGCGCTCCCAGGCCATAGGGTCGGTGCTGCGCTCGGTCGCGTCCTTCTTGATCATGGGTACGGCCGCGCTGATGATCCTCGGCACGTTCGAGATCAATCTGGCCCCGCTGCTCGCCTCGGCGGGTGTGGCCGGTGTCGCGATCGGTTTCGGCGCCCGCAACCTGGTCACCGACTTCCTCTCCGGGGTCTTCATGATCCTCGAGGACCAGTACGGCGTCGGCGACGTGATCGACGCGGGCGTCGCCTCCGGCGAGGTCATAGAGGTGGGCCTGCGCGTGACCAAGCTGCGCGGCGACAACGGCGAGATCTGGTACGTCCGCAACGGCGAGGTCAAGCGGATCGGCAATCTCTCCCAGGGCTGGGCCACGGCCGGCGTGGACGTCACGGTCCGCGCCTCGGAGGATCTGGACCGCGTCCGCTCCGTGATCGGCGACGTCGCCGAGACCATCAGCAAGGAAGAGCCCTGGAACGAGCGCCTGTGGGGCCCGATCGAGATCCTGGGCCTGGACAGCGTCCTCCTCGACTCCATGGTGGTCCGCGTCTCGGCCAAGACGATGCCCGGCAAGGCCATGTCCGTGGAGCGCGAGCTGCGCTGGCGCATCAAGCGCGCCTTCGACGCGGCGGACATCCGCATCGTGGGCGGCCCCACGGCACCGGTGGACGAGGAGCCCCTCGACCCGACGGCCGCGGTGGCGGCCCCGTCGGCCCTGGGGAACCCGGCTTCCCCCCAGTCGGAGGCGACGGCCCCCATCCCGGCCCCCGGCTCGGTCCCGGCTCCGTCGGGCGCGCCGAAGTAGGCCGACTGCAGGCAAGAGGCCGGGACAGCACCGGCCGTGCGTGAGAGGGGCGGCACCCGGATGTTCCGGGTGCCGCCCCTTCGTCCATGTGGGCGGGCCCACAAGCTCCGGCATCAGCCGAACCGGCTTCACCTGCACCACTACGATCCGCTCCCCGCGCACATCGGTCAGATAGTCCGAGATGAGCGCCCCGCTGCTCTCGGTCCGGACGCCCGGCCCAGGCCCTGTGTAGGCGGCCCCTCCAGAAAAGCCATCGACTCACGTACGGCGATCTCGTTGGCCGGCCGCTCGACCGCGGCGTGCGCCACTTCTGGGAGCCCGTCCGACAGGTCGTCCTGAAACGGCTCTCGGCGCCAGTCAGCCACCGGCGACCTCACGGTGCGCGGCCCGCACGATCTCACCGGCCTCACGGACGGCACGGTCCCGTACCGCCGGGTCCGGGCTGCTGATCGCCTGCTCGGCCGCGTGCAGGCGACGTGCCATCTCCGGGTGCCGCTCGATCTCGACGACGACGCCCCACTGCCGGTAGAACATCCGGATCGGTACGACGCTGTCCTCATCGCCGGCCCGCACGAAGGCCTTCTGCAGGTCCTCGAAGGTTCGACGGATCAGCCACGCGCGCTCCCGGACACCAGCCCGGTGGCCCCGGCTATCTGGCACATCGCGGTGAACGAGGCCCCCTTGCCGAGTCCGGCCACCCCCAGCAGCCCCTCGTCGTCCCGGACGTCGAGGACGACGTCTCCCGAGAGCGCGTCGACGGACATCGACCCCAGGACGGACCGGTCGCCCCGTCCCGGACGCCACCGGAAGTGGATCTCCTGGTGGAAGTCCCCGATGACGAGGAACACCCGCTTCGAAGCCAGCAGTTCCCCGCGGACCCGCTCCTGCCACCCGTCCGAGAACGACACCGGGCGCAGTAGGTGCGTCTGCCGTTGGTCCAGCGCTCCGACGGAGAGGGCGATCCCGGTCGCACGGGCCCGGCGCCGCAGCGACCGCACCGCGAAGGCCGCCAGCCCGAGCGACAGGATCCCCCACACCAGAGGCTTGACGAGCAGGTTCTCGACCACGGTTTCCCATGTGAGACCGTGGTCCGCGAAGCGGAGAAACATCGTCATGAAGGCCAGCTTCATCCACTTGGTCGCTGCCGCGCGCCAGCACGCCATGAGCAACTTCATGAGTGACCCACCGGGCACACCAGGTCGTACGCCTCCCGAAACCACTTGGTCCTGTCCGGCACGATCCCGCACTCCATCGAGGCCTCGCTGTTCCCGTACCACGAGGTGAGGGTGCCGTAGACGGGTGTGCCGGTGACGCCGTGGGTGCCTGAACAATCGAGCGCGAAGCTCGCGTCGACGACTCTCACTGCCGCGGCCTCGACAAAATGCCCGGGATGCCCAAGGTAGTCGACACGGCCGAGCTCATCCTTCTCCAGCCGGGCGGACGTCGATGCCCCCGGCCTCTCGAAGGTCGGCGAGTCGTACCCGAGCCGCTTCTCCAGCGAGGCGAAGACGCGCCGCGTCGGCACACCGATACCGCCGGCCTCGATACGGGACGTCACGGTCCGCACGTGGTGGGGCGACATCTCGGACCACCCGCGCTTCTGGCCCTCCTCCACCGTCACCAACTGCGAAACGGCGATCAGCTTCTCGCCCACCGTCACCTTGCCCCACCGTATGGAGGCCTTGGAGCAGTCCGGTGAGGCACTGGACGCCGGGGGTGCCACCCGGGAACGTCCCCCTGGAGCCGAACGATTCACGCCATCACCGCCCCCGCACGACACGACGAAGGCCGCGACCAGACAGGTCGCCACAGCCCACGCCGAACGGTTCGCTTTCATGCGGCGGATCATAAGAAGGAGATCCTGTGACGGTGGCTCCGGAGCGCCTGAGCCACCGTCACGCGAGCGGCCGGGCGCCCGCTCTCAAGGGGTCGCATCGCTACAAAACCCTGCAGATCAGCCCACCTCACACCGGCCGATCGTGACGAAGCCGTGATGGCCGCCGAGCACCCCGTCACTGACGTGACGCCAGCCCCACTCCACCCATCACCCGCGCGCCCGCAGACGCGATCCCCTTCACACGAACCCCGCATTTCAGCCACATTGTTCAACCGTCTACTGTCGCCCCAACAGCAGGCCCTTGTTCTGGAGCTCAACGCCCGGGGGCCCGCTTCGAATGTGGGGAAGTCCATGCGCAAGTACGCCACAGGCGCCGTCGTTTCCGGCGCCCTGGCCCTGTCCGCCCTGGCCGTGCCGTCCGCGTCGGCCGCCACTCCGGACCTCACCTTCTCCAACGTGGTGGTCAACAACGGCAAGGCGATCGTCGCCGGCACCGCCGCCACGGTGAACGTCCCGGTCAAGTACACCCTGGTCCGCCCGGCCGGCCTCGTCATCGACGGCTTGACGACCGAGGCGGGCATCGCCCTGTACCGCGGAACCTCGCTCTCGAGGCTGCAGAACGAGATGGAGCCGGACGCACCCTCGAGGTGCACCACGACGGCCACGACCGCCACGACGGTCACCGCGTCCTGCACCGAGGTCATCTCCATCGCGCCCCAGGACTACTTCTTCGACGCGGCGGACGCCGGTACCTGGAAGGCGGCCGGCTTCTACGGCCGCTCCACCTCGACCACCGAGGACTCCGGCAACCACATCGGCTTCAGCTTCGACTACGACATGTGGGGCCTCCCCGGCACCGCCCAGGTCAAGCGCGCAGCCAGGCTCACCACCGACGCCACCCCCGAGCCGGTGAAGAAGGGCAGCACCCTCACCGTCAAGGGCGCGCTGACCCGCGCCGACTGGGCGACCATGAAGTACGCCGGCTACAAGGGCCAGCCGGTCGCCCTCCAGTTCAAGGCCAAGGGCGCGACCGCCTACAAGACCGTCAAGACGGTGACGTCCGGCACCGCGGGCGCGCTGACCACCACGGTCAAGGCCGCGGCCGACGGCACCTACCGCTACACGTTCGCGGGCACGACCACCACGGGCACCGCCACGGCCACGGGCGACTACGTCGACGTGAAGTAACCGAGTCCAACCCTCCCGGGCCGCCCCCTCCCCAGGTCGGCCCCGAGCCGCCCCCGCCGCAGACGAGTTCGTCCGCGGCGGGGGCGGCTTCGCGACCGGCGAGGAAACCCGCACGTCGGACTCGATCCGGTCGGCCCCACCCTCAACCCCCGCCCCCCAGGTAACGACTCTGTTGCCTCGGGGGCGGTTTCTCTTGACGCCTCTGACCAGTCCGGCCTACCTTCCTCGCACCAGCAATAGGAAACTTTCCTAACAATGATCTTGCGGTGGACTTCCGAAGGCACCTCGGGGAAGCTGGTCGGCCAAGAAGGGCAGGTGGCGACAGACATGGCAGGATCCGCCGGCACGCCGGGCACTCCCCGCGTCCTCCGCGCGATGAACGACCGCGCCGCCCTCGATCTGCTGCTCGCGCACGGACCGCTCTCCCGGACCCGGATCGGGAAGCTCACCGGCCTGTCCAAGCCCACCGCCTCGCAGCTCCTCGCCCGGCTGGAAGCCGCCGGGCTCGTCCTGGCCACCGGCACCAGCGAGGGACGGCCGGGCCCCAGCGCCCAGTTGTACGAGGTCAATCCGGGCGCCGCCCACGCGGCGGGCCTGGACGTCACCCCCGAGCGCATCCTCGCCGCCGTCGCCGACGTCACCGGCCGGACGGTCGGCGAGTACGAACTGCCCACCCCGGGCCGCCGCCCCGCCCAGCCCGTCGTACGCCAGGTCACCGACGCGCTCGACGGCGCGGTGAAGGCCGCCGGGCTCGCCCGGGACGACGTCCGACGCCTGGTCATCGGCACCCCCGGCGCCTTCGACCCCAACACCGGGCGACTGCGGTACGCCTCCCACCTGCCCGGCTGGCACACCCCGACGCTTCTCGACGAACTGGCGGCCGCGCTGCCCATGCCCGTCGAGTACGAGAACGACGTCAACCTCGTCGCCATCGCGGAGCAGCGCCTCGGCGCCGCCCGGGGCCACGAGGACTTCGTCCTGCTGTGGAACGAGGGCGGTCTCGGCGCCGCGCTCGTCCTCGGCGGCCGGCTGCACCGCGGCTGGACCGGCGGCGCCGGCGAGGTCGGCTTCCTGCCGGTGCCCGGCGCGCCCCTGGTGCGCCAGGTGACCCGGGCCAACAGCGGCGGCTACCAGGAGCTGGCCGGTTCGCAGGCCATCCCCAAGCTCGCCCGCGAACTCGGCATCAAGGACCTGCCCACAGGCCCCTACGCCGAGGTCGCGGCCACCGTCGTCGAACGGGCCGCCGCCGTCGACGAGGGCCCCTACCGGCAGCTCCTGGAGACCTACGCGACCGGGCTCGCCACCGGTCTGGCCTCCCTGGTCTCCGTGCTCGACCCCGAACTCGTCGTCCTCAGCGGATCGTCGCTCACCGCGGGCGGGGAACCGCTGCGCGCCCTGGTCCAGGCCGAGCTGGAGGAGCTGGCCGCGTCCCGGCCGCGCCTCGTCGTCGGCGACGTACACGAACACCCCGTGCTGCGCGGCGCGTTGGAGAGCGCCCTGGCAGCCACCCGCGACGAGGTCTTCGACACCTCCCGCTGAACCCGCCCCAAGCCCGCAACTCCCCCGTCCCGTCCCATCCCTCGCAGGGAGATCTCGCCATGCCCGGAATGTCCCGAAAGGCGGCTGTGGCCCTCGCCGCCTCCGCCTCGATAGCCCTCCTCGCCACCGCCTGTACCGGTCAATCGAGCACGGGCGGAAGCGACGACGCGTCCAAGGACCAGACGATCAACTTCTGGCACGCCTGGAGCGCGCCGAACGAGGTCAAGGCCGTGAAGTCGCTGGTCGCGGGCTTCGAGAAGGCGCACCCCAACATCCACGTGAACATCGTCGGCAACATGACCGACGACAAGATCAACCAGGCACTGCGCGCGGGCGGCGACAAGGCCCCCGACGTGGTCTCCTCCTTCACCACCAACAACGTCGGCAAGTTCTGTTCGTCCGGTGCCTTCATCGATCTGAACCCCTTCTTCAAGAAGGCGGACATCGACCCCGAGACGACGTTCCCGAAAGCGATGAACGAGTACACCCAGTTCGACGGCAACCGCTGCACGGTGCCACTGCTCGGTGACGCGTACGGGCTCTACTACAACAAGGACGCGTTCAAGAAGGCCGGGATCGCCGGCCCTCCGAAGACGTGGTCGGAGTTCGAGAACGACGCCAAGAAGCTCACCGTCTCCAAGGGCGACTCGTACTCCCAGCTCGGCTTCATGCCGGACTACCATGGCTGGGAGTCCACCACCGAGCACTACTTCGGGCAGTTCTCACCGACGTACTTCGACAGCAACGGCAAGTCGAACATCGCCAAGGACCCTGCTTTCACCGCCGGGTTCACCCTCCAGAAGAAGCTCGTCGACGAACTCGGCGGCTTCAAGAAGCTGGAGACCTACCGTTCCAAGCTCGGTGACGAATGGGGCCCCAAGCACCCGTTCCACACCGGTCAGGTCGCCATGCAGCTCGACGGCGAGTGGCGGCTCGGCATGGCGGAGGAGGCCAAGCCCGGCTTCGAGATCGGCGTCGCCCCGCTGCCCGTCCCCGACGACCAGGCGGACCAGTACGGCAAGGGCTACATCACCGGAACCATCGCGGGCATCGCGGCCACCAGCAAGAAGCGGAACGCGGCCTGGGAACTGGTCAAATACATGACCACGAACACGGACGCGGTGGTCGGTTTCGCCAACGACATCCACAACGTGCCCTCGACGCTCGCGGCCCTCAAGTCGCCGAAGCTGAAGTACGACCCGCGGTTCAAGACGTTCCTGGACATCGCGTCGAACCCGAACTCGACGACGACTCCGGCGTCCATCAACGGCGGTACCTACCTCGTGACGATCCAGCAGTTCGGATACGACTACGAGAGCGGCAAGACCAAGGATCTGAAGGCGGGCCTCGCGTCCACCGCCCGGCAGATCGACACGGACATCGCGCAGGCGAAGTAGCCGCACGCCGATGAGTACTGTCACGCTGGCTTCGAAGCGCCGCCGTTCGGCGCTGCGGACCCTCGCCTTCATGTCGCCCTGGCTGATCGGTTTCGCGGTCTTCTTCGCCTACCCGCTGATCTCGACCGTCTACTTCTCCTTCATGCACTACGACGGCTTCAAACCGCCGACGTGGAGCGGAACGAAGAACTGGACCTACGTCTTCGAGAACTACCCGCTGTTCTGGCCCGCGTTGCGCAACACCCTGTGGCTGGTCCTCGTCATGGTGACGCTGCGGGTGCTGTTCGGACTCGGTGTCGGACTGCTGATCACGAAGATCAAGACGGGCACGGGTGTCTTCCGCACGCTCTTCTACCTGCCCTACCTCGCTCCGCCGGTGGCGGCCACCATGGCCTTCGCCTTCCTCCTCAACCCCGGTACCGGGCCGGTCAATTCGCTTCTGGAGAAGACCGGCATCCCGGCTCCTGGCTGGTTCAACGACCCCGCCTGGTCCAAGCCGGCCCTGACCCTGCTGGCCCTGTGGGGCATCGGCGACCTGATGGTCATCTTCATGGCCGCCCTGCTCGACGTACCGACGGAGCAGTACGAGGCCGCCGAACTGGACGGTGCCTCGGCCTGGCAGCGCTTCCGGTACGTCACCCTGCCGAACATCTCGCCGATCGTGATGTTCGCCGTGGTCACCGGCGTGATCCAGACCATGCAGTACTACACGCAGCCGCTGATCGCGGGGAAGGTCGCCTCGGGCGTCATCCAGGGCGCCGGTACGCAGTTCGAGCCCGGCTATCCCGACAAGTCGACGCTCACCCTGCCCCAGCTCGTCTACAACCTCGGCTTCCAGCGCTTCGACTACGGCTCCGCCTGTGTGGTCGCGCTCGTGCTGTTCGCCCTGTCCATGGTGTTCACCGCGTTCCTGATGCGGCGCCGGGGCGGTCTCATCCAGGCAGGTGACTGACCGATGACTCAAGTACTCGACAAGCCGGTGGAGTTGGCCGCACAGGTCTCCCCCGCCGAGCGCACCGCCCGCCGCAAGGCCCTCCTGGAGTGGGTCGCGATCCACTCCCTCGGTCTCGCGGCCGCCCTCTTCTTCGTGCTGCCCTTCGTGTTCGTGTTCCTGACCTCGCTGATGAGCGACAGCCAGGCACTGAGCCGCGATCTGATCCCGCACACCTGGGAGTGGGGCAACTACAAGAAGGTCTTCGACACCCCGGGCTTCCTCACCTGGTGGAAGAACACGCTGCTGTACGCCGGTGCCGGCACCGTCCTGACGGTCGTCTCGTCGATCCCGGTCGCCTACGCGCTCGCCAAGTTCCGCTTCCGCGGCCGGAATCTGTCGCTGATGCTGGTCATCTCGATGATGATGCTGCCGCCGCAGGTCGTGATCATCCCGATGTACCTGTTCTGGGCGAAGCAGCTCGACCTGTCCGGCACGCTGTGGCCGCTGATCATCCCGATGGCGTTCGGGGACGCGTTCTCCATCTTCCTGCTGCGCCAGTTCCTGATGACCATCCCGAACGAGTACCTGGACGCGGCCAAGGTGGACGGCTGCGGGGACCTGCGGACGCTGCTGAAGGTCGTCCTGCCGATGGCGAAGCCGGGCATCGCGGCCGTCGCGCTCTTCCAGTTCTTCTACGCCTGGAACGACTACTTCGGGCCGCAGATCTACGCCTCCGAGAACCAGAACGCCTGGACCCTGTCCTACGGCCTGGAGTCGTTCAAGGGCGCGCACCACACCGACTGGAACCTCACCATGGCCGCGACCGTCCTGGTCATGGCCCCCGTGATCCTCGTGTTCTTCTTCGCGCAGAAGGCGTTCGTCGAGGGTGTCACGCTCACCGGAGTGAAGGGCTAACCATGAAGCTCACCGTGGTCGGCGGAGGGTCGACCTACACCCCCGAACTCATCGACGGTTTCGCGCGGCTCAGGGACACCCTGCCCGTCGAGGAGCTGGTCCTCGTCGACCCGGCCGCCGAACGCCTGGAGCTGGTCGGGGGCCTGGCCCGCCGGATCTTCGCCAGGCAGGGCCACCCGGGCCGCATCGTCACCACGTCCGACCTGGACGCGGGCGTGGAGGGCGCCGACGCGGTGCTCCTGCAGCTCCGTGTCGGCGGTCAGGCGGCCCGCGAGCAGGACGAGACCTGGCCGCTGGAGTGCGGCTGCGTCGGGCAGGAGACGACGGGCGCGGGCGGCCTGGCCAAGGCGCTGCGCACGGTCCCTGTGGTGCTGGACATCGCCGAGCGGGTCCGCCGTACCAACCCGGACGCGTGGATCATCGACTTCACCAACCCGGTGGGCATCGTGACGCGCGCCCTCCTCCAGGCGGGCCACAGGACGGTCGGGCTCTGCAACGTGGCGATCGGCTTCCAGCGGAAGTTCGCCGGACTGCTCGGGGTCTCCCCCGCCGAGGTGCATCTCGACCATGTGGGCCTCAACCACCTCACCTGGGAAACAGGTGTGCGCCTGGGCGGTCCCGAGGGCGAGAACGTCCTGCCCAAGCTGCTCGCCGAGCACGGCGCCGCCGTCGCCGAGGACCTGCGTCTGCCGCGCTCCCTGGTCGAGACCCTCGGCGTGGTCCCCTCGTACTACCTGCGCTACTTCTACGCGCACGACGAGGTCGTCGGGGAGCTGCGCACCAAGCCCTCCCGGGCCGCCGAAGTCGCCCAGATGGAGCGGCAGTTGCTGACGATGTACGGGGACCCCGCGCTCGACGAGAAACCGGAGCTGCTCGCCAAGCGGGGCGGCGCCTACTACTCCGAGGCGGCCGTCGACCTCGCCGCCGCGCTGCTCGGCGGGGGCGGCAGCCCCTACCAGGTGGTGAACACGTACAACCGGGGAACGCTGCCGTTCCTGCCCGACGACGCGGTGATCGAGGTACAGGCCGCGGTGAGCTCCAAGGGGCCCGCTCCGCTGCCGGTGCCGGCCGTGGACCCGCTGTACGCGGGTCTCATGGCGAACGTGACCGCGTACGAGGACCTCGCTCTGGAGGCCGCCCTGCGCGGCGGCCGCGACCGGGTCTTCCGGGCGCTGCTCGCGCACCCCCTCATCGGGCAGTACGCCTACGCCGACACCCTGACCGACCAGCTGATCGCGCACAACCGGGAGCACCTCGCGTGGGCATGACGTCAACGGAATCCGGCGCCGGGACGGCCGCCGGGTCCGGCCCCGCCGACGCCGGATCCGGTCCCGCGGGCCTCGTACTGGCCATCGACGCGGGGAACAGCAAGACCGACGTCGCCGTGGTGGCGGCGGACGGCCGGGTGACCGGCACCGCGCGCGGGGGCGGCTTCCGGCCCCCCGCGGTCGGCGTCGAGACGGCGGTGGACGCGGTCGCCGACGCCGTGCGGAGGGCCTTCGCCGAGGCGGGGGTCACCGCGGTCGGCCATGTCTCCGCCTGCCTCGCCAACGCCGATCTGCCCGTGGAGGAGGAGCAGTTGGCGGCCGCGCTGCGGGCGCGCGCCTGGGGCGCGGAGGTGGAGGTGCGCAACGACACCTTCGCCATCCTGCGGGCCGGGATCGCGGAGCCGCGCGGGGTCGCCGTGGTGTGCGGGGCCGGCATCAACTGCGTCGGCATGCGGCCCGACGGCCGCACCGCCCGGTTCCCCGCCATCGGCCGTATCTCCGGTGACTGGGGCGGCGGCTGGGCTCTGGCGGAGGAGGCCCTGTGGCACGCGGCGCGGGCCGAGGACGGCCGGGGCGGACCGACCGCCCTGGCCCGCACGCTGCCCGCGCACTTCGGTCTGGACTCCATGTACGCGCTCATCGAGGCGCTGCACCTGGAGCACATCGGCAACGCGCGGCGGCACGAGCTGACCCCGGTCCTGTTCGCCACGGCGGCGGACGGCGATCCGGTGGCCCGCGGACTCGTCGACCGGCTCGCGGAGGAGGTGGTCGCGATGGCCACGGTGGCCCTGACCCGCCTCGGTCTCCTGGCCGAGGAGACCCCGGTCCTGCTCGGCGGCAGCATCCTCGCCGCCCGTCATCCCCAGCTCGACGACCGTATCCACGAACTGCTGGCCGCCCGCGCGCCGAAGGCGGTCCCCCGCGTGGTCACGGCCCCACCGGTCCTGGGAGCGGCGCTCCTGGGCCTGGACCACGTACAGGCCGCCGGCGAGATCCACGCGCGCGTGCGGGCGTTCTACGAACGGGGCTGAGGAGGTCCGCGGGGCGGGTGACGCCGGCTCGGGTGGACGACTGCCCCCGTACCGCCATGACCTGGCGCGAAGGGGCGGGAACCAAACAGAACCGGAACACGTGTTCATGGGAAGGGGGGTGGCGCGGGGGAATCGTGCTGCGCCGTGATCCGAACAAGATCCAGGCAAGGCCTGTGCGGATGCCGGTCCCGGCGGCGATACTTGCCGCCGTGCACGTACGCCGGTGGGCCGCGCTTCCCGCGACCGCGGCGAGCGTGACCGACCGGATGACCATGGGGGAGGTCAACAGTGACACACCCGCCGAAGGGCAGCGCGGCGCCACCGGGGCCGGGCGCGCCGGCGATGCCGGCCGTGCCGGCGCAGTCCGGGCCTCCCGTGCCGCCGGGCGGCTCCCCCGTGCCCCGGACCGGGTCCGGCGCCCCCCGCGGCGTCCCCCCGGCTCCCGGCGCGACACCGCGGCGTACGGCGTGGGCGGAGGGTGTGGACCGGCTGCGGGCCGCGGCGACGACGGAGCCCGGGCGGCTGCGGATCATCGGCGCCGTCCTCGCCCTGCTGGTCGTCGCGTTCGGCGCGGTCACCGCCTGGCAGATGACGGAACGTTCGGCCGCCGCCGACAACGTGCTGCACAGCAGCCAGCCGCTGAGCGCGAGCGCCGCGGACATCTACCGCTCCCTCGCCGACGCCAACACCGCGGCCTCCAGCGGATTCCTGGCGGGCGGCCAGGAGACGAAGGCATCGCGCGAGCGCTACGAACAGGACATCAGGACGGCGGCCGCGAAGCTGATCACCGCGGCCAACAGCGCGGACCCGGGATCCCCTTCGGCCAGGACCATCTCCGAGCTGAACCAACTGCTGCCCGAGTACAAAGGGTTGATCGAGCGGGCCCGCGCCAACAACCGGCAGGGCTACCCGCTGGGCGGCGCGTACCTGCGGTACGCGAACGACAAGATGCAGCACGAGATGCTCCCGAAGGCCCAGCGGCTCTACCAGCGGGAGAACCAGCGGCTGAGCGCCGACTACGCCGACGCGAAGCCCTACCCGTGGGCCGCGATCGCCCTCGGTCTCGTCGCGCTCGGCGCCCTCGCCTGGGCCCAGCGGCGCAACTACCGCCGTACGAACCGGGTGCTGAACCAGGGCATGGCCGCCGCCACCGCCGCGTCCCTGGTCGTGCTGCTGTGGCTCACGGTCGGACACACGGTCGCCCGGTCCGGGCTGAACGAGTCCTACGACCACGGCGTCCGTTCCCTGAACGTGCTGCACGACGCCCAGATCGCCTCCTTGAAGGCCCGCGGCAACGAGAACCTCACCCTGGTCAGCCGGGGCGCCGAGACGAAGACCCTGGCCGACGGCAAGACGACCGTGGACCTGTACGACTACAACTTCGACCAGGACATGAAGGCGCTCACCCAGGGCCTCGCGGTGGCGGCGAACCTCGCGAACGACCCCGCGGGCGAGAAGCCCGTGGAGGCCGCGACCGCCAACATGAAGGTGTGGAAGCTGCGTCACCAGGAAGCCCGTACGGCCGACAACGACGGCAAGTACCAGCTCGCGCTCGACCGGGTCATCGGCTCCGCCGACAAGAAGCCCACGGGCGAGTGCTTCGACGGCGTCGACCAGAACCTGAAGCTCGCGCTGGCGCACGAGGAGAGCGAGTTCCAGCGGGCGGCGGGCAACGGCCTGGGCGCCATGACCGGCCTCCCGGTCGGCGCCGCGGTCCTCGCCGTGCTGGCCGCGGCGGGCGCGGTGTTCGGCGTCGGGCGCAGGCTTTCGGAGTACCGGTGAGAGGGGGAGCGGCGATGACCGCACGACGTCTGAGGGCGAGCCTGAAGGGCTGGGGCGGCGTGGGCGCGATGGCCCTCGCCTGTGCGACGGCCCTGGTCCTCGCGCTGCTGCTGCCGAACTCCGCGCGCGGGGACGGCGGCACGAGCCTCGGCGGGCAGGGCCTGGCCCGGGGCACCCAGGCCAGGGCCGCCGAGTGCTCCGACCCGCAGAACCTGAGTCTCGCCCCGTCCGGCGCGGACGGGACGACGATCGACGCCATCAAGAACCGCAAGGACCGGCGGCTGATCGTCGGCGTCGACCAGAACAGCTACCACTGGGGCTACCGCGACCCGAACAACCCGAAGGCCGGCAGCGACCTGGAGGGCTTCGACATCGACGTGGTCCACGCGATCGCCAAGGACATCCTGGGCGACGCGAACGCCGTCCAGTTCCGGGCCATACCGACCAGCCAGCGCATCCCCGCGATCCAGAGCGGCAAGGTCGACATGGTGGTGCGCACCATGACGATCACCTGTGACCGTCTTCAGCAGGTCGCGTTCTCCGCGCCCTACTTCAAGACCGGCCAGCAGGTGCTGGCCCCGGCGAAGTCCGGCATCACGGGGTACGACAAGTCCCTGGCCGGCCGGCGGATCTGTTCGGCGGCGGGGTCGACCGCGTACGACCGGCTGACGGCGGACCGGAAGGCGGGCACGCTCGCCCCCTCCGCCGACATCGCGCCCCCCGTGCCCAACCAGCTCGACTGTCTGGTGCGCCTCCAGCTCGGCGAGGTCGACGCGGTGGTGACCGACGGCGCCCTCGCCGCGAGCCAGGCCGCCCAGGACCCCACGGTCGAGCTCAAGGGCCGCACCTTCACCACCGAGTACTACGGCGTGGCGATGAAACGGGGCTCCGACGATCTGGTACGCCGGGTCAACCGGATCCTCGCGGACTACCGCAGGAACGGCTGGCAGCAGTCGTACGACAAGTGGCTCGCTCCGACCCTCGGGGCGAACTCCCCCTCGGAGAACCCGCCCGTCGCCCAGTACAAGTGACCGACCTGATACCACTGGAGAGTTGACCCGGCGCACACACGCGGCGCGCGGGGAACGCACGAGAACGAGAGGTGATCGATGGGCGTCACGGGACCCCCCGAGCCGGTGATGGACCGGGACGAGGCGGACCGTGCGCTGGCGCGCCTCGGCGCGGAGCACGAGGCCATCGAGACCTCGCTCCTCGCCCTGCAGGACCACGCGGGCCGCAGACTCCTGGAAGGCGCCGAACTCACCGGCACCACCAAGGAGCGCTGGGCGTCCGCGGACGCGTCGATCACCTTGCTGTGGGCGTACTTCGACGCGTACGCGGACGCGCTGCGCTCCGCGCGCGAGATCCGTTCCCGCAGACGCTGGTCCAGCCGTGAGGACCTGGTCGAACTGACCGAACTGCTGCGCGGTTCGGGCATCACGGTCGCCGGTTCCACCACGGCCACCGCGAACGCGCCGACCCTGGCCGGCACCGGCAAGCTCAGCGAGCGGTTCTCGCTGGCCGCGCTGGTGGACCGGATGAACGAGCTGTACGCGACCTCGCTCGACATGGTCGTCACCGCGGACGCCGTGTGGTCCGCGCTGCCCGCCCGGATCGATTTACTGGCCGCGGAGCTCCAGCGCACCCGCGCGCTCGCGCACTCCGTGGGCGTACGCCCCGGCGAGCACCCCTCGGGCGACGACCTGGAGCGGATCACCCGGACGCTGACCACCCTGCGCGACCGGGTCGTCTCCGATCCGCTGGCCTTCTGGGTTCCCGCGCAGGGGAGTTCGGCTCCGGGCGGCGGCCGCCCCGACACCACGGCGTACGACCGTGAGGCGCGCGCCCTGGAGGAGGTGCGCCGGGAGATCGAGGCGGTGCTCACCGTGCGGCAGGACGCGGAGGCGCGGCTGGTGAAGCTGCGGGACGTGCTCAGCCGCGCGGACCGCACGCTCGCCGAGGCGCGCAGTGCCCGCGGCGAGGTCCTCGCGAAGATCGCCGCGTCCGAGGTGCCGGCCGTCAGCGGTCCGCCGACGGCGCTGCACGAGCAGCTCGCGACGGCTGCCGAGTACCGCAGGCACGCCCAGTGGCATCGCCTCTCGCCGCTCCTGGAGGCGCTGGAGGAGAAGGCGGAGGACGAACTCCTGCGCGCCCGCGAGTCGTTGACAGCGGTCACGCAGCCGCTGGCGGTCCGCGCGGAGCTGCGCGGCCGGCTGGACGCGTACAAGGCGAAGGTCGCCCGGCACGGCTTCGCCGAGGATCCGTTCCTGGTGGAGCGCTACGACGCGGCCCGGCGCATGCTGTGGAGCGCTCCCTGTGACCTGCGGGTGGCGGAGGAGGCGGTGCTGCGCTATCAGCGGGCGGCCGTCGAGCTGCTGAGCCCGCAGGTGCCCGAGCAGGGCGGGCCTCATGACCGTGCGGACCGGAGGGGGCCCGACGCGTGAGCGTTGAAGGGGATACGGCGTGAGTGAGCAGCCGGTGAGTGAACAGAAGTGCGCACGGCCCGGTTGTGAGGGGTCGTACGAGGACATGGGCGGCGGCGAGCTGTACTGCGACACCTGCGGACTCGCCCCGGTCGCGTCGGCGTCGGGGTCCTCCCGGTCCGGAAGCGTGGCGAAGCCGGGTACGGGCGAGCAGCCCGCGGCTGAGCGGACCTGCGATCGACCCGGTTGCGAGGGGTCGTACGAGGACATGGGCGGCGGCGAGCTGTACTGCGACACGTGCGGACTCGCCCCGGTCGCGTCGGCGTCGGGGTCCTCCCGGTCCGGGAGCGCCCGGAACTCCGGTGAGGGCATGGCGAGTTCGGCGCCAACCGGCGCGGCCGGGGGCGTCCGGGGCTACGACAGCGGCAGCGCGCGCGGCGGTTCACCCGCCAGCTCGCGTACGTCGTCGCGCTCCTCCCAGTCGCGGCGCTCGGTCTCCGGCCGGCTGTCCCGGTCGCTGTCGCTGTCGGGCAGTTCGACGGGCCGTTCGGTGTCGGTGCGCAGCTCCGGCTCGGCGGCGTCCTCCTCCGGGCGGGGCCGGCTCGGTGCCGGTCTCGTCGAGGTCCCGGGCGTGCCGCGGCCCGACCCGCGCGGGATGGTCCTGGATAACCCGGAGGTGCCCGAGCGCAAACGCTTCTGTTCGCGCTCCGACTGCGGTGCCCCGGTGGGTCGTTCGCGCGGCGACCGGCCCGGTCGCACCGAGGGGTTCTGCACGAAGTGCGGCCACCCGTACTCGTTCGTGCCGAAGCTGCGCACCGGTGACATCGTGCACGGGCAGTACGAGGTGATGGGCTGTCTGGCGCACGGCGGGCTCGGCTGGGTGTACCTCGCCGTCGACCGCGCGGTGTCCGACCGCTGGGTGGTCCTCAAGGGGCTGCTCGACACGGGCGACCAGGACGCGATGGCGGCCGCGATCTCCGAGCGGCGCTTCCTCGCGGAGATCGAGCACGCCAACATCGTGCGGATCTACAACTTCGTCGAGCACCTCGACCAGCGGACGGGTTCGCTGGACGGTTACATCGTCATGGAGTACGTGGGCGGCAAGTCGCTGAAGGAGCTCGCCAACGGGCGCCGCACGGCGGACGGAAAGCGCGACCCGCTGCCGGTGGAGCAGGCCTGCGCGTACGGCATCGAGGCCCTGGAGGCGCTCGGCCATCTGCACAGCCGCAACCTGCTGTACTGCGACTTCAAGGTCGACAACGCGATCCAGACCGAGGACCAGCTCAAGCTGATCGACATGGGCGCCGTGCGCAGGATGGACGACGACGAGTCGGCCATCTACGGCACGGTGGGCTACCAGGCCCCCGAGGTGGCCGAGGTGGGCCCCTCGGTCGCCTCCGACCTCTACACCGTCGCCCGTACGCTCGCCGTCCTCGCCTTCGACTTCCAGGGCTACACGAACGTCTTCGTGGACTCCCTGCCCGACCCCGACAACATCGAGGTCTTCCGCCAGTACGAGTCGTTCTACCGGCTCCTCGTGCGGGCCACCGACCCGGACCCGGCCCGCCGTTTCGCCTCCGCGCAGGAGATGTCCGAACAGCTCACCGGCGTGCTGCGCGAGGTGGTGTCGCTCCAGACGGGGCGTGCGCGGCCGGCGCTGTCGACCCTGTTCGGGCCCGAGACCAAGGTCACGGACACGGAGTTGTTCGGGAGTACGGCCGAGGACGTGTCGCGGCTGGGGGCCCGCGTGGTCCCCGTACGGGCGAGGAAGGGCGCGCGTCCGCTGCCCGCGGGGACGAACGGGATCCGTCCGCTGCCTCCCGGGCCGGCCTCCGCCACACTGGTCAGACCCGTTCAGGCGGTGGGCACCGCGCTCGCGCTGCCGGTGCCACGGGTGGACCCGGGCGACCCGAACGCCGGATTCCTCGCGGGGCTCATCGCGTCCGCGCCCGCGGAGCTGATCGCCGCGCTGCGGGCGGCGCCGGCCGGGTCGCCCGAACTGCGGCTGCGGGAGCTGCGGGCCCGCCTGGAGATGGGCGAACTGGGCAGTGCGGGAACGGCCGTCGCGGCACTGGAGACGGATCACCCGGACGACTGGCGCGTGGTCTGGTACCGCGGTGTCACGGCACTGGCGACCGGCGAGAACGAGATCGCGGCACTGTCCTTCGACGCGATCTACGACGCCTTCCCCGGCGAGCCCGCGCCCAAGCTGGCCCTCGGCGTGTGCGCGGAGGTGCTCGGCCAGCTCGACAACGCCGCCGAGTACTACCGGCTGGTCTGGACGACCGACCCCAGCTATGTGAGCGCGGCGTTCGGCCTTGCCCGGGTGCAGCTCGCGGCGGGGGACCGCGGCGGCGCCGTACGCACCCTGGAATCCGTACCGGAGTCGTCGATCCACTACACGGCGGCCCGTGTCGCCGCCGTGCGGGCGCGGCTGCGGCGGCGGCCGGTCACGGAGGCGGCGGCGCAGCCGTTCCTGGACGAACTGACGGCGGCCGCCGGGCAGGTCGAGGCGCTCGACGGATTCGGTCTGGACGCGGTGCGGCGCGAGCAGTTGTCGACGGAGGTCCTCGGCTGCGCCCTGGACTGGGTACTCTCCGGTAGCCAGGGTTCCGCTCCGGCTTCCGGCGGCGGACCCGCGCTGCTCGGCAGCGAGTTGGACGAGCGTGGCCTCCGTTTCGGCCTCGAACGTTCGTACCGGACGCTGGCCCGGCTCGCGCGGGGCGGCGAGGAGAGGATCGACCTGGTGGAACGTGCGAACCGTTACCGCCCCCGGACGTGGGTGTGATTGATGTCCCAGATGCCCCAGCCGACGGCCCTTTCGCGGTGCCCCAGTTGCGAGGAGCCGCTGGAGGCGGCCGATCGTTTCTGCGGTGCGTGCGGCTACGACCTGTCGGCGGTGTCCGCACCGCCGCGGGACCACCCCACGATCACCATGAACGGCACCTCGGCCGGCCTTCCGCCGGCCGTCCCGTCCGTGGACTGGCCCCTCGTGCCGGAGGCCGGCAGCGCGGACGTGCCCGCGCCGGTGCACCGCGCCGCCGACATCCGGGGCACCGATTCGGGTGGTTCCGAACTGCCGCACCCTGAGCATCAGGAGCACCCGCACGGGGATCCGGCGGGCGTACGGCCGTCCGCCACCAAGCGGCCCGCCGGACAGCCCTCGGGCGTACGGTTCGACCGGCCGTCGGAGCCCGACGAGTACCCGCTCGCTCCTCCGGCCGGCGAAGCCGGGACCGCGCGGGGCCTCCCGGCGGACGGCCAGGACCCCGAGGTCCCCGCCGATCCCCGGACCGGCGAGCTCCCGGCTCCCCCCGCGGGCGCCAAGCTGTGCGTGGCCTGCCGTGCGGGCCAGGTGGACACCGACGGCTACTGCGAGAACTGCGGGCACGCGCAGCCACGGGAACGGGACCACATGGAAAAGGAGTTGGGCGCGGTCGCCGCGGTCAGCGACCGTGGTCTGCGGCACCACCGCAACGAGGACGCGTTCGCGATCTCCTCGACCGCGCTGCCCGACGGCTCCCCCGCGGTCGTCGCGATCGTCTGCGACGGGGTCTCCTCCGCGACCCGCCCGGACGAGGCCTCGCTCGCCGCGTCCCGAGCGGCCAACGAGTCGCTCCTGGCCGCTCTTCCGCTGGGCACGCACCCCCAGCAGGCCATGCACGAGGCGATCGTCGCGGCCTCGGAGGCCGTCAACGCGCTGGCCGACCCGTCCACCGCTCAGGGCGAGCACGCGCCGCATGTGAACGCGCCCGCCTGCACCATCGTCGGCGCCGTCGTCACACCGACCCTGCTGATCGTCGGCTGGGTCGGCGACAGCCGCGTCTACTGGGTGCCCGTCGACCGCTCCTCGCTGCCGGCCCGGCTCACCGAGGACGACTCGTGGGCCGCGCAGATGGTCGCCGCGGGTCTGATGAACGAGGCGGAGGCGTACGCCGACGAGCGGGCCCACGCGATCACCGGCTGGCTCGGCGCCGACGCCTACGAACTGGAGCCGCACACCGTCTCGTTCAAGCCGGACCGGCCGGGTGTGGTCGTGGTGTGCACCGACGGTCTGTGGAACTACGCGGAGGCGGCCGAGGACATGGCCGAGGCCGTCCCCCTCGACGCCGCGGAGAGGCCGCTGCACAGCGCGCAGGTTCTGGTAGGCCACGCCCTGGACGGCGGGGGCCACGACAACGTAACAGTGGCCGTCATGCCGTTCCCCGCCCCCTCGCAGGGGGCAGGATCGGCCTGAGGCCGCGAACGAACGGGGGCGGCCGCGGACCGGAGGGGACCGGTCCGCACACAGTCAGCACCTCCGCCAGAGCCGGAGGCCCTAGGGGGACAGAGAAGGCATGGCCAATTTCTCGAAGTCGAACGTGCCGCAGTTCTCGGTCGACGTATACCAGAACGAGTATCTGCCGGAGGGCGGCCGCGAGGTCAACGCGATCGTCACGGTGAGCGCGACCGGCGGCGGCACCGTCGGAAGCGCGGTCGCCGCGCCGCACCTGTACACGGCGGGGCAGGGTCCGGACGCCGCCGTGGCCATCATGGTCGACTGTTCGGGCTCGATGGACTACCCGCCGGCCAAGATGCGCAACGCCCGCGACGCGACGGCGGCCGCGATCGACACCCTGCGTGACGGAGTTCACTTCGCAGTGATCGGCGGCACGCACCTCGCCAAGGAGGTCTATCCGGGCAACGGGCGGCTCGCGGTGGCGGACACGGCCACCCGCGACCAGGCCAAGCAGGCGCTGCGCAAGCTGAGCGCGGGCGGCGGCACGGCGATCGGCACCTGGCTCCGGCTCGCCGACCGGCTGCTGTCCTCGGCGGAGGTGTCGATCCGGCACGGAATCGTGCTCACCGACGGCCGCAACGAGCACGAGTCGCCCGAGGACCTGCGGGCCGCGCTCGACTCCTGTGCCGGACGTTTCACCTGTGACGCGCGTGGAGTCGGCACCGACTGGGAGGTGAAGGAGGTCACCGGGATCGCCTCGGCGCTGCTCGGCACCGCCGACATCGTCGCCGACCCGGCCGCCCTCGCCGCCGACTTCACGCACATGATGGAGACGGCCATGGGCAAGGAGGTCGCCGACGTGGCCCTGCGGCTGTGGACGCCGGTCGGCACCGAGATCAAGTTCGTCAAGCAAGTGGCGCCCACCGTCGGGGAACTGACGGACCGTCGCACCGAGGCGGGTCCGCGCGCGGGCGACTATCCGACCGGTTCCTGGGGCGACGAGTCGCGCGACTACCACGTGTGCGTCCAGGTCCCGACGGCCGGGGTCGGCCAGGAGATGCTCGCCGCCCGGGTCTCGCTGGTGATCCCGCAGGGCGACGGCAGTGTGCAGAACCTCGGCGCACAGGGGCTCGTACGGGCCGTGTGGACCGACGACATGGTCGCCTCGACGTCCATCAACCCACAGGTCGCGCACTACACAGGTCAGGCCGAACTGGCACAAGTCATCCAACAGGGTCTTGACCTTCGCAAAGCGGGAGATGTCGACGGAGCAACGGCCAAGCTGGGACGCGCCGTTCAACTCGCCGGAGCCTCCGGAAACGCCGATACTGCGAAACTGCTCGCGAAGGTGGTGGACGTGGTCGACGTCGCGGCAGGTACTGTGCGATTGAAAGCAAGGGTCGCAGAGGCTGACGAGATGACCCTCGAGACACGGTCCACAAAGACTGTTCGTGTAAAGAAGTAGCGAGCCCGGTTCCCGTGGGGAGCCGGAGAAATCCGGTCACAACGGCCGGAAGAGGAGAGGGGGAAGCGCCGACATGCCGACATGCCCGAACGGACACCAGTCGGGTTCCGACGACTGGTGCGAGGTCTGCGGTCACCGCATGGCCGGTACCGTGCCCCCGCTCCCTCCCCCGCCGCCTCCCGGCGCCGGTTACGGCTACCCGACGCCCGGCTCGCCGCCGCCGGGACCCGGCGGCCGGTCCCACCAGCCCGGAATGCCGGGCGTCGACCCGGAGTTCTGCCCGCAGTGCCGTACGCCCCGTGAGGGGGCGGCGCCGTTCTGCGAGGAGTGCCGGTGGAACTTCCTGACCAACACCGCGACCTCGTACACACCGGCGGCACCGCGTCCGGCCGCCGGCGCGACGGGCGGCCCCGGTGGGCAGTCGCCGTACGGCGGTCCGGGTGGCCCCGGCGGTCAGGGTGGCCCTGGTGGCCCCGGTGGCCCCGGTGGCCAGAATCCCGCGCTGCGGTTCCAGCAGCAGGGGCCGGGACAGCCGGGCGGTCCGGGTGCCGGTGGCCCCGGTCACGACCCGTTCGAGTACCAGAGCTCGCGGCCCTCGCAGATGAACAGGCCGGCCGAACCGATTCCGCCGGGCCCGCAGGCCCAGCCGTACGGCGGTCCGCAGGGCTTCGGCGGCGACCCGTCGCGCCCGCCTCAGCAGGGCGGCCCCGGCGCGCAGCAGCAGGCCTACACCCAGCAGCCCCCGTCGCCCTTCACCCAGGGCGGACCGCCGCAGCAGGGCGGCCCGCAGTCCGGTGGCCCGGCCTTCGGCGGCGGTGACGACGACTGGGTGATCCCCCCGCCGTCGTCCGGTCCGCCCGGCGGCCCGGGTGGTCAGGGCGGCCCGAACGGCCCGGGCCAGGGCGGCTACGGCTACCCGCAGCCCGGCGCCACGCAGGCCCCGCCCGGTCCCGGTCCCGGCTACCAGCAACAGCAACAGCAACAGCAACAGCAACAGCAGTCTCTGTCCTGGAGCGCGACCATCGCACCGGACCGCGAGTACTTCATGGCGATGATGCAGCGCTCCGGGCCCGAGGCCGCGGGCCTGAACCTGCCCGCGTACTCGCCGGAGCTGCAGCGCCCGCTCCTCGGCAACCAGATCACCATCGGCCGCCGCCGGCACTCCACCGGCGAATCCCCGGACATCGACCTGTCGGTGCCCCCGGAGGACCCGGGCGTCTCGCACCAGCACGCGATGCTGGTCCAGCAACCGGGCGGCACCTGGGCGGTCGTCGACCAGAACTCGACGAACGGGACCACGGTCAACGGCGGCGAGGAGCCCATCCAGCCGTTCGTCCCGGTACAGCTCCAGGACGGCGACCGGGTACACGTGGGCGCCTGGACGACGATCACGATCCGCCGCGACTGACGTTCACCCGGGCGGCACGGGGCTGGGCAGCGTCCTGGGCACCCCGGCGGGCTGAACACCGTCTCGCCGGACCCTGGGGGCTGGGCATGATCCCGGCCACTCCGGGGCTGGGCATGATCCCGGCCACTCCGGGGCTGGGCATGATCCCGGCCGCTCCGGGGGCCGGGCGGCAGTCCGGCCACTCCCTCGGCCGGGCAGCATCGCGGCCATCCGGGGGCTGAGCTCCGGCTCGGCTGCCCCGCGGGTTGGGCAGCAGCCTGGCTACTCGGGGGCTAGGCAGCATCCCAGCCGGCCCGGGGGCTGAGCGGCGCCTCGGATACGCCGGGGCCGGGCGCCAGTCCGGCCACTCGGGGGGCTAAGCACCATCCCGAGAGCCCAGCGCCCTTCCTGCCACACCAGGGTCTGGGCATCACCTCGGCCACTCTGGGGCCGGTAAGCATCCCGGCCCGACTCCCCGGGGCCAGCCCGGCCACCCCCGGGGGGGCTGAACGCCGTCACACCGGTCCCCGGGGCCTGAAGTGCCACCCCGGCCGCTCCACGGGACAGGGCGCCCTCCCGGCCGCCCCGGAAGCTGAACACCGTCCCGGCGGACCTCAGGGGCTGAGCGCCGCCGCGGCCGCCGCGGAGCGGTGAACACCGTCCCGGCCGGATGAGCCGAGCAGGGCTTTCACGGCCGTTCCGGGTGATTTCCGGTGCCGGGGCCGTTCCTCGGGCCCCGGGGCGTGCAGAACCCCGTCGTGGGCGGCTCAGGGCAGCGGCCAGGTGTACGGCCCCTCGGGGTCGTCCAGCCAGGCCCAGACACCCTCTTCGCCGACCGTGACCCCGTACCGCTCCCGCTGCGGCCGCCCCTCGCGCTCCCACAGCGCGTAGGCGTCGTTCGGGTCCAGGCTGCCCGCCGTCAGGGCCAGCAGGAACCGGAACAGGTCCTGGCCGCGGGCCCGGCGCGGCACCCCGCCGGTCCGGGCCGGCTCCGGCTCCGGCCCGGACCGGGTGGCACCGCGCAGCGGCACGAAGAAGGCGGACGTGTGCAGGAAACGTCCCTCGGCATGCCCGGGGTCCCGCACCCGCAGCGCGATCAGGCCGGTGGCCAGCGGCGCGAGGATGCGGGCGCCCGGACGGCACTGGGGCATCCAGGGGCGCGGGATCGTGCTCAGCGTGCAGGTGGCGATGATCCGGTCGAAGGGAGCCCGCTCGGGCACCCCGCGTGCGCCGTCACCGGTGACGACGGTCGGGTGGTACCCGGCGACGGCCAGATGCCGTCGCGCGGCCTCGGTGATCTCCACGTCGAGGTCGACCGTGGTCACCAGGTCGTCGCCGAGACGGTACGCGAGCAGGGCCGCGTTGTAGCCGGTCCCGGCGCCGATCTCCAGGACGGCGTCCCCGTCCCGTACCGCCAGCTCGGTCAGCATCGTCGCCATCAGCGACGGCTGGCTGCTGGAGGAGACGAGTTCCCCGTCCCGCACCCGGGTCGCCAACGGGGCGTCCGCGTACGCGCCGCGCAGCCAGCGGTCCCTGGCCCGCGGGTCCGGGTCCTCGCCCCAGACGCGCTCGAAGCCACCGGTGACGCCGAGGTAGTAGTAGGGCACGAAGAGGTGGCGCGGGACGGCCTCGAAGGCCTCCCGCCAGACCGGGTCGTCCTCCCAGGCCCCGCTCCGGTCGATCTCGCGCACCAGGGACGCCCGCGCCAGATCGGCGAGGTCCTCGGGGCCGGGATCGGAATCATCGGCGAGAGCGTGCGCGCCCATACCTCCACTGTGCTGCCGGACGGGCCACGAAGCGAGCGCCGGCCCGGCCGATCCGGAGCGGGTGCGTCCGATGCGCTTCGTGCGTGGTCCTAAGCCTTGAGTCCTCGGTCACCCCGTCTGAGACCATGGGGGCGTGAAAGAGATTCGGCGCGGCACGCTTCAGGAGCAGACCTTCTACGAGCAGGTCGGCGGCGAGGAGACCTTCCGACGCCTCGTGCACCGTTTCTACGAGGGTGTCGCGGGCGATCCGCTGCTGAAGCCCATGTATCCCGAGGAGGATCTCGGCCCGGCCGAGGAGCGCCTCACGCTGTTCCTGATCCAGTACTGGGGCGGCCCGACGACGTACAGCGAGAACCGCGGCCATCCCCGGCTGCGGATGCGGCACGCCCCCTTCCAGGTCGACCAGGCGGCGCACGACGCCTGGCTGAAGCACATGCGCGTGGCGGTCGACGAGCTCGGCCTCTCCGAGGAGCACGAGCACACGCTGTGGAACTACCTGACGTACGCGGCCGCTTCGATGGTGAACACGGCGAGCTGACCGCCGCTTCGGACGGTCGCCCACCTCCACACGCCGGCGCGCGGCCAGCGGCCTCGGTTCACCGAGGAAAACGGTGAACCGAGGGGTTCGCTGAACGCGGGGGGTCGCTGAACGCGGGGGGTCGCTGAACGCGGGGGATCAGTGAACGCTGACGCCCAGCGCGCCAAGTCCCGCCCGGCGGACGGCGACCGACCCGAACGGTGTCCGCAGGCGCAGCCAGGCCCCCGACGAGTACAGCGCCAACGGGCTGACACTCGGCGGGCTTGCGCTCAACGCGCCTCCGCCCGAGGGGACTTGCCCCGGAGCGGACGAGGACGCGGCCGTCGGCGGTACGGGCCGCAGGAAGCCCAGCGACTGCGCGGCATGCGCGGCGCGCACGGGAAGTCCGGTGTCACCGATCGGCCGGGACCATATCTCCCGCCCGAGACGGTCGAGTTCGGCACGGGTCCGCAGCTCGGGCGCCAACTCCTCGGTGCGCGACCGGAATTCGGCCACAGCGGCGGCGACCTTGGCGCGTACGGCGTCCGGGGCGGGCAGCCCCGGCTCCTGCCGCCAGCCGCCGCGGGGCGGCAGCACGCCGGCCCACGGAGGCCCGGTGACCGCGACGGGAACGCCGACGGTGGCCGCCGACTCCTCGACGGACTCCAGGAGTTCACCGGCGGACACGGTCACGTCGAGGGTGACGTCGAGCCCGTTCTCGTACGGCTTGGCGAGCCGCGCCGTACGGATCGCGAGGACCTCGAACGACGGCGGCCGGCCGAAGACCGCGAGCGTGGTGCCGTGCGCCTGGAGGCGCACGGCGGCCGCGCGGTCGTAGTGGACGAGCCGGGAGAGGAAAGCGGCGAGATCGGCCGCTTCCCCCGCGTCGGCGAGGTGCAGGACGGTCATGCCGCGACGGCCTCGTCCTCGTCGTCGCGGTACGACTCCAGGAAGTCGCGTTCCTCGGCCGTGATCCGGCGAGGGCGCTGCTGCTCGAAGTCGAACGGCACGATCACCGTGGCGGCCGTGACGTAGACCTGGTCCGGGTCCTTCACCTCGTAGGCGATCGTGAAGGACGCGGCCCGGATCTGCGTCACCCAGAGCTCGATGTCCACCGGCGCGTGCCGGTGGACGAGCTGCCGCTTGTAGTCGATCTCATGGCGCGCCACCACGGACCCCTGCTTGAAGTCCTTCTCCGGGCGGAACAGGAAGTCGATACGGGCTTCCTCCAGGTAGCGGAGGAACACCACGTTGTTGACGTGGCCGTACGCGTCCATGTCCGCCCAGCGCAGCGGGCAGCGATAGATGTGGCGCAAGATCGATCAGCCCCGGGTCAGCTTCTTGTAGGTGGCGCGGTGCGGGCGTGCGGCGTCCGCGCCGAGCCGCTCGACCTTGTTCTTCTCGTACGACTCGAAGTTGCCCTCGAACCAGTACCACTTCGACTCACCCTCGTACGCGAGGATGTGCGTCGCGACCCGGTCCAGGAACCAGCGGTCGTGGGAGATGACCACGGCCGCACCGGGGAACTCCAGCAACGCGTTCTCGAGCGACGACAGGGTCTCCACGTCGAGGTCGTTGGTGGGCTCGTCGAGGAGCAGCAGGTTGCCGCCCTCCTTGAGGGTCAGCGCCAGGTTCAGCCGGTTGCGCTCACCACCGGAGAGGACACCCGCGGGCTTCTGCTGGTCCGGGCCCTTGAAGCCGAAGGCGGACACATAGGCCCGCGACGGCATCTCGACCTGACCGACGTTGATGTAGTCGAGCTCGTCGGAGACGACGGCCCACAGCGTCTTCTTGGGGTCGATGTTGGCGCGGCTCTGGTCGACGTAACTGATCTTGACCGTCTCGCCGACCTTGATCGCGCCGGTGTCCGGCGTCTCCAGGCCCTGGATCATCTTGAACAGCGTGGTCTTGCCGGCGCCGTTCGGGCCGATGACACCGACGATGCCGTTGCGCGGCAGCGTGAAGCTGAGGTCGTCGATGAGGACCTTGTCGCCGAAGGCCTTGGAGAGGTTCTGGACCTCGACGACGATGGAGCCCAGGCGCGGGCCCGGCGGGATCTGGATCTCCTCGAAGTCCAGCTTCCGCATCTTGTCGGCCTCGGCCGCCATCTCCTCGTAACGGGCGAGGCGGGCCTTGGACTTGGTCTGACGGCCCTTGGCGTTGGACCGGACCCACTCCAGCTCTTCCTTGAGCCGCTTGGCGCGCTTCTCGTCCTTGCGGCCCTCGACCTTGAGGCGGGAGGCCTTCTTGTCGAGGTACGTGGAGTAGTTGCCCTCGTAGGGGATCGCGCGGCCGCGGTCCAGTTCGAGGATCCACTCGGCGACGTTGTTCAGGAAGTACCGGTCGTGAGTGACGGCGACGACGGCGCCCGCGTACTTCGTGAGGTGCTGCTCCAGCCAGTTCACCGACTCGGCGTCGAGGTGGTTGGTGGGCTCGTCGAGGAGGAGCAGGTCCGGAGCCTCGATCAGCAGCTTGCAGAGCGCCACGCGGCGCTTCTCGCCACCGGAGAGGTTGGTGACCGGCCAGTCGCCGGGCGGGCAGCCCAGCGCGTCCATGGCCTGCTCGAGCTGCGCGTCGAGGTCCCAGGCGTTGGAGTGGTCCAGGTCGTCCTGGAGCTTCCCCATCTCCTCCATGAGCGCGTCCGAGTAGTCGGTCGCCATCAGCTCGGCGACCTCGTTGAAGCGGTTGAGCTTGCCCATCAGCTCGGCGGCACCGTCCTGGACGTTCTCCAGGACCGTCTTGGACTCGTCCAGCTCCGGCTCCTGCATGAGGATGCCGACGCTGAAGCCGGGCGACAGGAACGCGTCACCGTTGGAGGGCTGCTCGATGCCCGCCATGATCTTGAGAACGGTGGACTTACCGGCACCGTTGGGACCGACCACGCCGATCTTCGCACCCGGGAGGAAGCTCAGGGTGACGTCGTCGAGGATCACCTTGTCGCCGTGCGCCTTGCGCGTCTTGCGCATGGTGTAAATGAACTCAGCCAAGAGAAACCGTCCGGACGCTTGAAATCGGCAGTGGGCAGATACACCCCATCTTGCCTGACGGCTAGCCCTCGGGGGAAACGCGTTCGGTCACGGGGCCGTGACCTGGCCGTTCATCGACCGCCCTGATAGCTGTCCTGTCACTGGTTGTCACCGCCGGTCGCTGTCGAGCGACCTCGCACGGCCCAGGGACGGCCCAGGACTCGGCCAGCTGGTGCCCACGCCGGAGCAGGATGCGACGGCTCGCCGATCACTCAAGAGGTTGGGGAGCGACTGGGAGCTGTTCGCTGTGGAGCCAGTCAAAAGTGCGGTCCGGTTCGAGGTGGGCTTGTCCCCAATGGATGGCATGGATGCCGCTCTCGACGTCGGCCGTGAAGAACACGCAGACCAGCTTCGTCGAGGCCCCTAGCTCCTCAGGTACTCCCGCACGGCCTCCGCGAGGGTCACACCGTAGGGACTCCGCTTCTTCAGTCCGGCTGTGAGGTGCGTGGCGTGAGCCTTCGCATGAGCCTTGGCCAGCTGCACCGGGACCGCCGCAGCGAGCCTGCCGGCCTGCTGCCCAAACCGCTCGATCGCCCAGACCGACGGCGCGACCGGACCGCCACCCAGCACTGACATACAGCGCCCCCTCCCCCTGGTCACCCACCTCTCAACTGTTTGACACGTACACGAAGGGCACACAAGGAAGCAATCCGGCCACGGAGGAAGGAAGGGGGACCACAAGGCGGCGGGCAGATCAGGCGACATCCGCCTTGCAAGGGTGGACGTGGTCGATCGCGGGGATGTCCAGGTCACTCCGGCCGTAGCACCGGCCCGGCTCATCGGCGCATCTCGACCGTGGCGGGCCGTCGTTGACCGTGGTTGACCGCACTATGTGGCACGACTGCTGCACGCACAGAGTGGCTACAGGCGTAGAAGGCGCCTTACCTCGTCAGGCCCGCCCTGGTGGCGACCAGCGCCTTTCCCCGAAACCAGCAGTTCGCTGGGCAGACTTCGACACGTCGGCCCTCGCCCTCCCGCTCGGGGGGCGAAAGCCGAGAGACGTCATGGACCAGACAGCGGCATCACTTCTTCCGGCCGTCCACGATGACCGGCGTGCCGTTGGAGTCCGTACCGCACGGCACCGCGTACACCGGGTTGGACTTCGCGGCTTCCTTGTACGCCTCGAGGCACTGGTTGTACAGCACCTTGTCGCTCAGCGACTGCTCGATGATCTTGTTGGCGCGGGCGATGCCCTCCGCCTCGATCCGCTTGCGCTCCGCCTCCGCCTTGGCCGTACGCGCCGCCTCGGTGGCCCGCTCGGTGGCCTGCTCCTGCTGGATCTTCTTGTCGATCTGGTCCTGCAACTTCTTCGAGGGCCTCACATTGCGCAGATTGACGGAAGTGACGTCGATGCCGCGTGGTGCCAATCGCTCCTTGACAAGGCCCGCGATCTCCGAGCCGATCTGTTCGCGGGCGGACGCATAGCCTTCCTCGCTGGTGTGCTTCGCGAAGACGTTGCGGATGATCTCGCGGCTGTCCGGCAACACCAGCCGACCCTCGACAGCCTCCTCGCTGCCCGCCAGCCGGTACAGCGCGACCGCCTTGGCCGGCACCACGGCCCACTTGATGGTGACGTCCGCGTAGAGCACACCGCCCTGCGAGGAGCGGACCTCAACCACGTCCTTGTCGATGAGGTCGAGGTCCACCGGGCGGGTGGAGAAGGACGTGACGTCGGTGAACGGTGACTTGAAGTGGATGCCCGAGACCATCGGTGCCCCGATCCTGCCGAAGGTCACCGGCACGCCGACCTCGGAGGCACTCACGACATGGACACAGGCGAAGGCGCCCGCCAGTAGCCCCGCCACGGCACTGAGTGCCGCCCCGAGTCTCCAACGGCCCGCGGCAGTGGGGCCCCGGCCGACGAGAAAGAGCACTACCGCCGCTATGAGCAGCACGATGGACAGCACGAACACGGAGATCCCCCTCTGGAAACGTTTCCGCGCCTCCTTGGGCGCGGCCCCGGCGCATCGTAGCGATCCCGGGGCCGGGCCGTGTGCAGCTCAACCCGCTCAAGAATCACGGGAGTTGACTCGGCGCCGGTGCGGGAGTCGGCGGACGACGCGCCCTGCGAGCAAAGCGTCCGACGCCGAGCCCGGCAGCGGCCTCTCGCGGTCGGCAGCAGCGGCCCAGTGCGCATGATTCCGGTCAAGTGGCCGACTTCACATGGCTCGTTCGGCCCGCGCGATACCCCTCGTCAAAACGGGGCGAACCATCCAAGGTTCACCATGGGACCACCATATGCAGGCAATGAGTCATTTATGCCACAGACGCGAGGGCGCCGGTCACAGGAAGTTGATCTTGTTGACCCCCGGGCAACCGTGTGAAGATCCCCCGGCCGACGAGATCGGCACAGACCAAACAGGGGGAACTGTTTTGCACATATCGAGAGTTGGACATCTGACCCTCGTTGCCGGGGCGGCGGCACTGACCATGCTCGCCACACCCTGCGCCATGGCTGACACGTCATCACACACCGCGACACCGTCGACGGTGATCGAGAAGGCGACGGGCACGCAGGAAATTCTCAAGGGCTCGGGCACGGTGGCCGCAGAAGGCGCCCGGGTGTCGCTTCCGACCCGCGCCGACGATCCGATCAGCGCGACCAAGGGAGAGGACACCGTCCAACTCGCCCTTCCCGGGGTCGGCGAGAAGGAAGCCTCCAGCACGAGCGGCACGACCGTCTTCGCCGGCCGCGACGACTCGGTCTCCACCGCCGCGCAGGCGACGACGGACGGCGGCTTCCGCGCGCTCTTCACTCTGGAAGACGCCAACGCTCCACGACAGCAGTCGTTCAAGCTGACGCTGCCGGCGGGTGCCACGATTCGGCAGACCGCCGAGGGCGGCCTGGTCGTCTTCGACGCCTCCGGAGAGATCATCGGCGGACTGGAGACGCCCTGGGCGAAGGACGCCAACGGCGCCCCGGTGCCCACCGCTTACCAGGTCGAGGGAGACACCGTCACCCAGACCGTGGAGACCGGTGCGAACACCGTGTACCCCATCGTCGCCGACCCGAAGTGGACCTGGGGAATCATCAGCGGAACGGTCTACTTCAACAAGAAGGAGACGGCCCACCTGGCTTCCAACGCCGGGTTCGTGGCCGTGCTGTTCGCGGCCGCTCCGCCGCCGTTCGATGCGTACGGCATCCTGAACGCGGCGAACATATCCCGGGTGGCCTGGAACGCGGGCTCCGACGGCAAGTGCGTCGAGGTGAAGGTGCCGACCTTCCTTCCGTACGAATACAAGGGCGGATACTGCAAGTAGATCCGCCGTACGTCACGGGGTACATCGCGGGGAGTACACCGCGGGGAAGCAGAGAGGGCACACGCAGGTTATGGACAGCTTTGCAGGACCGACCATCCTGGTATTGGTCGCCGCGGTGATCGTCGTTCTCAAGTACCGTCGGCGCGCGGCTGGGCAGGTTCCCCTGCTCGCGGTCAGCGGAACGCCCGGGCGGATCGCCGTGGCCGTGGCCTTCGCGGTCGGCTGCGCCTGGGCCTGGTCTCAAGGTCCCTCGGTCATCAACGCAGGTGTCCTGGGCCTGAGCCTTGCCCTGCTGACCGCGGCCGCCGCCGAATTCCTGGCGCGCAGGAGCGCCCGGCGCATGTGATGAGCGCGGGCGCCTGAAGGGCGACCCGGCGAGTCCGCAGGACGCGGTCCGCAGGACGCGGTCCGCAGGACCGGACGGCTTCGGCATCGGTGGCACGCGTGTGTCGCCGAGTCGAACCAGGCAAAGGGCCGGCCCGGGAGGGAAACCTCCTGAGCCGGCCCTTTGTTCTGTGCCTCCGTCCGGCAGCGTTGATGTCAGCGGCGGAGGGAAGAAACCGGCGGCCGCACGGCGTCGCTGCCCCTGGCCATACGGCTGATCATGTTCGCGCTCGGCTCGCTCACGACCAGTTCTGCCTCCTCGGCGACGCCGTGGAGGACCGTCTGCCGGCCCCTGATCCTTGCCAGGCCCGCGTTCCTGGTCCCGGGCCCGCGCCGCCCGTCCACGGGCACCTCACAGGTCTTCGTCGGCGCTCCGGGACCGGCCCGGCACCGCCGTCGGCACCACCCGCCGGCACGGCCCCACCACTCGGTGTGACCCCCTGCGGCCTCGCCTCGTGCCCCGCCTGTCCGAGGAGGACACTTCTTCCTAGGGGCTCCATCAGTCTCCGCGGGGGTTCACCGGGGGCAACGGCTTCGGAGGTGATCGCGATGACACAGATGACAGCGATGCAGGCACGGACCACGGTCGGCTGGCACGTCGAAATGGAGTTCCAGGAGGACGACCACCGCACCCGCGCGGCCGCCCTGCTGCGCCTCCCCGACGGCAGCGAGGTACGCGCCCACGGCTACGCCAGCCGCCACCCCTCCGACTCGAACCAGCCCAGGGTCGGCGAGGAGGTCGCGGGCGCGAGGGCACTGAACGAACTCGCCATGCAACTGCTGACGAAGGCCCACGACGAGATCGACGCGGCTTCTGGCAGGACATCACACACGCTGAGGTGACCGGGACGGCCGTCTCGGCTGGGCCGATCCGGAGAGGGGCCGGCCTGATGGCGACAGCCTCGGCCATGTGTCGGCGACCTCGATGAGCGCGAACCAAGGGGCGGCGCTCCTCGACCGGCTCCGGCGCCGGCCGCGGAGGACCGCGGCTGCGTCCCGCGCTGACGCGCATCCTGCGGCAGCACATCGAGGACGAACAGCTCAAGCCCGGTGACCTGCTGTTCCAGGGGGAGACGGGCGGGATTCTCGCGGGTTCGGTCAGCCGCCGAGCGTGGCGCAGTGCGCGCAAGGGCGTCATGCCCCCGCAGGTCTGCGAGTCGCCCACAGGAAGGCGGGTCTACGACAACCGGCACACGCGCCTGACGAAGTGGCTCAACGACGGGATTCCACCCGCCCAGGTGGCGGACTGGGCCGGAAACAGCGTCCCGGCGCTCCTGGCGACCTACGCGCGATGCGTCGAGGGGCAGCTGCCTGACCTGAAAAGGCGCCTCGAAGCCGCCGGAGATCTTCCCGAGCGGCCCGATCCGGCCTGAGGCTTCTCGCCGAAAACTTCGACACGTATTCGACAGGGCCACCCGCGAAAACCCGGTGCCAGCCGGACGGCCCCGGACCTTCCCCTTGATCATCGGGGAGGTGTTCGGGGCTTCGTCGTATCGAGTGAGACATGTCCTGACCAGCAAAAAGCCCTCCCCAAAGGGAGGGCGGAGACTGGCGCCCCCGGCAGGACTCGAACCTGCGGCCAAGCGCTTAGAAGGCGCCTGCTCTATCCACTGAGCTACGGGGGCCGGGTGTGTCGGCCTGTGTCCTGGTGCCCGGGTGTGGGCCGATCCTTGACCTTGCCGGGGACAAGAATAGGGCTCCCGCATCCCTGTCCCTCATGCTTCGCCTCCGTGGCTCAATGTGGAGGTTCAGTGAAGCGGTCCTGATAATCGCAGGCAGGTACGAATCGTGCACCGCTTTTGGCGTCTCGCGCATCGGGTGTTGTGCACTCGTTATGCCTGCGCCCCAGTCGTCCCTTCCGCCCCGTCTGTCCTGTCGGCGCGCAGACATACCCATATGCTTCAGAAAGACTCCAAAATTGGGCATTCTTCGCATGTGGTGACCTTGGACGTACGGCCTCAGCTGCTCGACGCACTTTCCGCCCTGCGCGACCGTGTCGCCGCCGCACGCTTTCCGCTGCCCCTGGCAGGGGCTCCACGCGCGCGTGCCAACCGCGACGAACTGCTCGCACAGCTCGACGACTATTTGGTGCCCCGGTTGAGAGAACCCGAAGCACCCCTTCTCGCCGTCATCGGAGGGTCCACCGGTGCCGGCAAGTCGACCCTCGTCAACTCCCTTGTGGGGCGCCGGGTCAGCGAAGCGGGCGTACTGCGCCCGACGACCCGTACGCCGGTGCTGGTGTGCCATCCGGAGGACCATCACTGGTTCAGCGGCATGCGCGTGCTGCCCCAGCTCACCCGCGTGTGGGTGCCCCATCAGGAACCCGGCGACGATCTTCCCGCCCCCACCGAACACGGGGAGCGGGTGTTGCGTATCGAGACCGCCGACACGCTCCCCCGCGGCCTCGCCCTCCTCGACGCGCCCGATGTCGATTCCCTGGTGGCCGACAATCGCGTGCTGGCCGCCGAACTGATCTGCGCGGCCGACATCTGGGTGATGGTGACCACGGCCGCGCGGTACGCAGACGCCGTGCCGTGGCATCTGCTGCGCACCGCCAAGGAACAGAAGGCGACCCTGGTGACGGTCCTGGACCGGGTGCCGCACCAGGTGGTGTCCGAGGTCTCGCGGCAGTACGGCGCACTGCTCGCCAAGGCGGGACTCGGTGAGGCACCCCGCTTCACCGTGCCCGAACTGCCCGAGTCCGCCTGGGGCGGCGGCCTGCTGCCCGCCACGGCCGTCGCACCGCTGCGTACGTGGCTCACGCACCAGGCCCAGGACCCGGGTGCCCGCCACGGGGCGATGGCCCGTACGGCCCGCGGTGCCCTCGACTCCCTGAAGTCGCGGATGCCGGAACTGGCCAGCGCCGCCGCCGCTCAGTACGCCGCCGCGACGCGGCTCACCGCGGCCGTCGACGGGGCGTACGACAGCGAGCACACGCGCGCGAAGGGGCGTCTGCAGGCCGGGGCCGTGCTCTCCGGGGACGCTCTCAAGCGCTGGCGCGCCTATCCCCTCGACTGCACCGCCGAGGAACTGCTGGACGCGCTCGTGGAGAGCCTGTCCGCCCTGCTGCTGTGCTCCGTCGCCGCCGCCGACGAACGCGTGGACGACGCCTGGCGTCGCGAACCGGCCTCGGGGGCTCCAGGGCTGACGGATCGTGATCCGACACTGGAGAGCGCCGAGCACCGGATCGGTCTGTCCGTACGGCGCTGGCGGCGCGTCCTGGAGGAGTACGCCGAGGACGAGGTGCGCGATCTCGACAAGAGTGTCGCGCCGGACCCCGCGGTCGTGGCCGCGCTGGTCGCCACGGCGCTCCTGGGCGGCCGCAGGGCGCGCAGCGCGGGCGAGGGGCTCGCCGAGCGGATCGGGGCGCACGGCGCGCTGCGGCTGCGCGACAAGGGCGGCCGGTTGCTCACGGACCTCATCGACAAGGCGCTGCAGGCCGAACGCGAGCGCCGTCTCGCCCCCCTTGAAGCGCTCGAGGTCCATCCGGAACCCCAGGCCGGACTCATCGCCGCGCTGTCCGTACTGCAGAAGGAGAGGTGACCGCGGTGACTGCCGTCACTGACCACACGGATCAGGCCGACCGCCCCGGAGACGAGCGACCCGAGAACGGCCGTCCCGAAAACGGCCGTCCCGAAGACACGCGTCCCGCAGATGGCCGCCCCTCGGATGGCCGCCCCGAAGACGACCACTCCGAAGACGGCGCCCCTGAAAACGCCCCCTCCGGGATGAGCACTCCGGGCACGCCGGGTACACCGGGCACCCCGAGCACGACGAGCACGACGAGCGCCGAGAACGCTTCGGAGAACCGTTCGGAGAACGGTCCGCCCGGTGCGGCGCGTTCCGGGGCCGGGTCCAGGACGGACACCGAGGGAGGCACGACGGACACCGAGGAAGCCGAGGGAGGCGTCGGCGGCAACGCCGCACGGAACGGCGGCGCGGCCGGACGGGACACCCCGCAGGACACGTCCGAAGCGGAGCTCCGCGCGCGCGGGGAGGGCGACGACCCGGCACGCGCGGAGGACGGCCCCGTCTGGGACGACGGCCTCATCGCGCGACGCGTGGCCGAAGGGGCCCCCGGCCGCTACCAGGCGCCTTTGGTGGAGGCCAAAGCCGCCGTCTCGGCGGTGCCCGCCCCCCTCGCGTACGACGGGCCGCTGCGCTCGCGCCTGGACGCGCTCCGCGAACTGGTGGGCCTCTCCCGCGCCCGTCTCGACAGCAGGACGCTCGCCGAGGCGGGCCGGGTCCTGGACGAGGCGGCGGCCCGCCGCAAACTCTCCGGGGAGCACACCGTCGTCGCTATCGCCGGGGCCACGGGCAGCGGCAAGTCGCAGCTCTTCAACGCGCTCGCGGGCGTGGCCATTTCTGAGACCGGCGTGCGCAGGCCGACCACCTCCGCCCCCATCGCGTGCACGTGGAGCGACGGCGCGGCCACCCTCATCGACCGGCTCGGCATCCCCGGGCGGCTGCGCAGACGCCCGCTGCAGAGCGCGGAGGCGGAGGCACAGCTGCGCGGCCTGGTCCTGGTCGACCTGCCCGACCACGACTCCGCGGCCGTGCAGCACCGCGAGCAGGTGGACCGCGTCCTGGCGCTCGTCGACGCGGTCATCTGGGTGGTGGATCCGGAGAAGTACGCGGACGCCGTCCTCCATGAGCGCTATCTGCGGCCCCTGGCCGGGCACGCGGAGGTGACCTTCGTGGTCCTCAACCAGGTGGACCGGCTCCCCGGAGAGGCCGCCGACCAGGTGCTCGACGATCTGCGGCGGCTGCTCGACGAGGACGGCATCGCGCTCGGCGAGTACGGCGAACCGGGCGCGACCGTCCTCTCGCTGTCCGCGCTCACCGGGGCCGGAGTTCCCGAACTGCGGGAGTGTCTCGGCCAGTTCGTGGCGGAACACGGGGCCGCCGCACGGCGGATCTCGGCCGATCTCGACGCGGCCGCCGCACGGCTGCGGCCCGTCTACGCGACCGGGCGGCGGGTCGGGCTCAGCGAGGAGGCACGCGACGAGTTCGCGGACCGGCTCGCGGACGCCGTGGGCGCCGTCGCGACCGGTGAGGCCGCCGAGCGGGCCTGGCGGCGCAACGCCAACCGCGCGTGCGGCACGCCCTGGCTGCGGCTGTGGCGCTGGTATCTGGAGCGGCGCGAGCCCCCGACCGGGCGCCTGCCCGTGCGCGCTCCCGCGGACGAGGAGGCCACCGCGCGTCAGCGTGTCGAGCAGGCGGTACGGACAGTCGCGGACCGGGCCGCGTACGGACTTCCGGCGCCCTGGGCCCAGGCGGTGCGTGAGGCCGCCGTACGGGGCGCACAGGGGCTGCCCGAGGCACTGGACCACATGGCGGCACGCGCGACGGCTCCGGCGGGACGGCCGCCGCGGCCCGGCTGGTGGCCCGTCGCGGTGCTGGCGCAGGCCGCGATGACGATCCTCCAGGTCATCGGCGGACTCTGGCTGGTGGGCCAGATCATCGGGGTCATGTCACCGAACCTGGGGGTTCCGGTGCTGTTGATGGTGTCGGGCATCGTCGGCGGCCCGGTCGTCGAGTGGGGCAGCAGAATGGCGGCCCGCGGGCCGGCCAGACGCTACGGCCTGGAAGCGGAACGCCGATTGCGCGAGGCTGCCGCCGGGTGCGGAAGAGCGCGGGTGCTGGATCCCGTGGCCGCGGAGCTGCTGCGCTACCGCGAGGTACGGGAGCAGTACGGCCGGGTCATGGGGACGGCGACGGCGGGTACTCCGGTCAGGTGACGCGGTTTTCCACAACCGGCCGGTAGCACACAGCGCCCAGCGGGCCCGGCCCGGCGGAGGCAGTCTGATCCCGCGGCGATCGCAGCGCATGCGCTCGCCGCGGCAGACGGATTCGCACGGGAGGGATGCACGATGAACGAGACCATGGTGTGCGCGGTGGGCAATGTGGCGACACGGCCCGTGTACCGGGAATTGGCGAACGGCGCGTCGGCGCGGTTCAGGCTGGCGGTGACCTCGCGGTACTGGGACCGCGAGAAGAGCGGGTGGACGGACGGACACACCAACTTCTTCACGGTGTGGGCCAATCGAGCGCTCGCCACGAACGTGGGAGCCTCGGTGTCGGTGGGCGACCCCGTCATCGTGCAGGGCCGGCTGAAGGTGCGCACCGAGACGCGTGACGGGGAGAACTGGACGTCGGCGGAGATCGACGCGGTGGCGATCGGCCACGACCTCTCCCGCGGTACGTCGGCCTTCCGGCGCCCGTCCAAGGAGGGCGAGCCGGCTGCGGCCCACCGCCCCGAGCCCAGTTGGGAATCGGCGCCCGACACCCCACCCGGCGGCGCGCCCGGCACTCCGCCCGGCAGCGCCCCCCAACAGCGGCCCGAACCGGTTGGGGTGACGTGATGTCAGAGAGAGCCACGATCTGACCGAACTGCGGCTTATCGACAAATACACTGCGAACACCCCTCGTAGATTTGTCGATAGGCCCAGCTCACCGACGTGATCGCGATAACGATTCCGAGTCGGATCGGTTATCGGATGACATGACCGGGGAGAGCGATGCACCGCTTCTTTAGGATGCCGAACACAGCTCTCGGGGCTTCTGATTCTGCTGGCGGGACCGTCCCCCATGTCAAAGGGTCCTGCTCGAAGGGGAATTCTGTGTCTTCTGCGTTCTCTGCGTTGTCCGCGCGCGGTCGAGGGGCGGCCCGCCTCGCCGCCGCGGCGTTGGTGTGGGGGCTCGCGGCCGCGGGGACGATCGCCGCAGCCGGTACGGCCGCCGCCGACGGGACCCCGCAGAGCCAGGGTGGAGCGACCGCCACCATCGGCGACCTGAAGACATACGGGTCGGCGGTCATCCATGAGAACGGCGAGGACTCCTGGGTCTCGGCCGGCCTGTTCGAGATGTCCGTCGACAACGGCGGCATGCTGCAGACCTACTGCATCGACCTCCACAACCCGACACAGCGGGACGCCAGATACCAGGAGACCTCCTGGAGCGGCACATCGCTGAACGGCAACAAGGACGCGGGCAGGATCCGCTGGATCCTGCAGAACTCGTACCCGCAGGTCAACGACCTGGCGGCGCTGGCCCAGGAGGCCGGTGCCACCGGCCTCACCGAGCAGGACGCGGCGGCCGGTACGCAGGTGGCCATCTGGCGGTTCTCGGACGGCGCCGACGTGGAGGCCGCGGACCCGCGGGCGGAGAAGCTCGCGGACTATCTGCAGAAGAACGCGCGGAACCTGCCGGAGCCCGAGGCCTCGCTGACGCTCGCGCCGGCCGCGGTCTCCGGCCACCCGGGCGAGCGGCTCGGCCCGGTCACGGTGCACACCAACGCGGGCAGAGTGACGGTGACACCCCCCACCGACACCGCCGCCAGCGGGGTGAAGGTCGTGGACAAGGACGGCAAGGCGATCACCTCCGCGGTCGACGGCAGCCGGCTCTTCTTCGACGTGCCGAAGGACAGCACGGACGGTTCCGCGTCGCTCACCGTGCAGGCCTCCACGACCGTGCCGGTCGGCCGGGCCTTCACCTCGGACACCCGCAGTCAGACGCAGATCCTCGCGGGCTCCAGCGAGTCCACCGTGTCCGCAACGGCCACAGCGACCTGGGCCGCGAAGGGTGCGATACCCGCCCTGTCCGCCCAGAAGAACTGCGCCAAGGGCGGTGTGGACATCACGGCGGCCAACAAGGGCGACGAGGCGTTCACCTTCGACCTGATGGGTGTCGAGCACACCATCGCGGCGGGCGCGTCCCAGACGGTCACCATCCCGTTGCAGGAGGACCAGGCGTACGACTTCGGCATCGGCGGCCCGAACGGCGTCGAGAAGCGGTTCAAGGGCGTGCTGGACTGCAAGACCCAGGGTGCCGCGACCGATGTCTCGACCCAGACCCTCAGCGAGCCGAGCCCGGCGTCGGTGGGCGGCTCCAGCGGCGGCACCGACCTCGCCGAGACCGGCGGCTCCGACGCGACGCCGATCATCGCGGGCGCAGCCATCGCCCTCGTCGTGATCGGCGGGGCCGTGGTGGTCCTCGTCCGCAGGAAGCAGACACCGCCGCAGATCTGATCGGCCCGGCACCCCGACCACCGGGCCACCCGGCTACCCAGCCACAAGGCTGCTCTGTGCCGCACGGGCGCTCTACCGCACCCGTCCCCCGGCGCACAGCGTCCCGGCCACCGGGCCACCGGGCCACCGGGCCACCGGGCCACCGGGCCACCGGGGAGAGTGCGGCCTCGGCGGGGTGCGCGGTGATCCGTCGGGGTTGCGGTGTGTGACCGTGGGGACCTTCCGCCCCGCCGACGGGAGTTGGCCTCGGCGGGACGGAAGGTACCGCAGCGACTAGGAGCGGGCGCTCCGGACGCGTACGACGGCGAATCCGGCCGCGATCAGGCCGAGGACTCCGACGATCAGGCCCGCTGTGCCCAGAGCACGGGCGGTGGAGTCACTGCTCTTGTCGCTCGCGGTCGATTCCTTGGCCGCCGAGGACGAGGACCCCGCGGACGAGTCGGATCCGGAGGCCCCGGTACCGGCCGCGGTACCGGCCGAAGAAGTGTCTTCGCCCGCGCCCTTGGCGGTGAGGGTCAGCGCCGGAGCCGGGCTCTCCGGCTCCGCCGCGCCCTTCTGAGGCTCCTCGATCCAGCGGACGACGTTGCCGTCCGAGTAGGTCTGGAGCGTCTTGAAGCTCAGTTGGTCGGTGTCGTCGGGCAGTTGGCCGAACGCGACCTCGAAGTCCTGGAACTGGCCGTGGCGGATCCTGCCCCCGGTCCAGGTGATCTCGGAGACGGCGTCGGTGATCGTGCCGTCGTCCGTCTTGATGGGCTTCTTCAGCTTGATGGTCGTCACCTTGGCGGTCCAGCCCTCCTGCGGGGTGACCAGGACGCCCAGGACCGGATGATCGGTGGGCAGGAAGACCTGCACCTTGGTGGTGCTGGCGGTGTCCTCCTCGTTGGGGACACGGAAGCTCAGGAGACCGTCCGTGGCTCCCTTGGCGTAGCTCTCGGGGTGGACCGTCACATGCGCGAAGGCGGCGCCGGCGGCGGTCAGGAGGCCCGCGGTGGCGAGGGCGGCGACCGTGCCGGTGCGGCGCAGGGTGGTGCTCATCGGGAACATCTGGGGAACTCCGTACTGGGGGGAACGTGGTCAGGGCGTGTACGCGAGCCCTGTCGGCGGTCCCCGGCGCGAGACTGCGTGGCGGAGCAGCGTCTGCCGGAGCGGCCACGGCTCGGCCGGAGTCCGTCCCACGGGATCGCCGTACGGCCGTACGGGAGGCGGGGCCGTACGCGCCCTCCACCACGCGGCGAGGCCCGGCACGAAGGCCACGGCCCGGCGCAGCAGGGACCACAGGGCGGCCTCGCCGCGTCGCAGCCACCAGGTCGTCAGCAGGGCCGCGGCGACATGCGCGGCTGTGGCGTGGGGGGTCAGGGCGTGCGTGTGCGGGGCCATCATGGACGCCCCGTGCATGTCCATCGCCATGCGCGGCCGGGCGGCCTCGAAGCCGAGGTGGAGTCCGGCCTGCGCGACCAGCATCGCGCCGCCTATCCCGAACAGGGACCGTTCACGGCCGCCCAGTGGACAGCCGACGGCGAAGACGGCGAGAAGTCCGGCGCCGTCCGCCCAGCGCGGCGGCGCCTGCCCGGTGGCGAGCACGTGCCCCCCGGCGGCCAGCAGCACGCACAGCACGGCGAACACCGCCGCGCGCAAACTCCGTACCGCCAGGGACGCACTCATGGAGCCCAGATACTGCCATGGGGAACGAGTGACCGTCGCGGCTTCCCCGGGGAGCCGTCCGGCACGGGCTGCCCGGCTCTCCCGGCCACCGCTCGGATAGGGTCCCTGCTGAGCCTGGGAGGGACCCGACATGCGACTTCGCTGTGCCGTGCTGGACGACTATCAGAGCGTCGCGACCGAGATCGCCGACTGGTCGCCCGTCGCCGACAGCGTGGAAGTCACCTGTTTCGACCGGCACTTCGCCGACGAGGACGCGCTGGCCGCCGCACTGGCGGAGTTCGACATCGTCGTCACACTCCGCGAACGCGTGCCCTTCCCGGCGTCCCTGCTGGCCCGGCTGCCCAGGCTCAGGCTGTTGATCGCCTCCGGGATGCGCAACACGGTGATCGACTACGCGGCCGCCGAGGCGCACGGGGTGACCGTGTGCGGCACGCCGAGTACCTCGACGCCCCCGGTCGAACTGACCTGGGCGCTGCTGCTCGGCCTCGCGCGGGGGATCGTCACGGAGCACAACGCGTTGCGGGCGGGCGGTCCCTGGCAGAGCACCGTCGGCGCCGATCTGCACGGCCGCCGGCTCGGTCTGCTCGGGCTGGGCAAGATCGGCGCCCGGGTCGCCCAGGTGGGCCTCGCGTTCGGCATGCGGGTCAGCGCGTGGAGCCAGAACCTCACCGCGGAGCGCGCCGAGGAGGTGGGGGTGGAGCTCGCCCCCACCAAGGAAGAGCTGCTGGCGGGCAGCGACTTCGTCTCCGTCCACCTCGCGCTCGGCGACCGCACCCGGGGCCTTGTCGGCGCCGCCGAACTGGCCCTCCTCAAGCCGACCGCCTTCCTCGTCAACACCTCGCGCTCGGCGATCGTCGACCAGGACGCCCTGCTGGCCGCGCTGCGCGAGGGAAGCATCGCCGGAGCCGGCCTGGACGTGTTCGACGTCGAGCCGCTGCCCGCCGGCCACCCGATGCGCACGGCCCCGCGCCTGCTGGCCACTCCGCACCTCGGCTATGTGTCGCGTGCCAACTACGAGACGTACTACGGCGCGGCGGTCGAGAACATCGCGGCGTTCCTCGCGGGCACACCGCTGCGCCGCCTCGGCTGACCGGGGTCCGCTCGGCCGGTCGTCCGACCGTTCGCCGCCGGTCCGCCCGGTCGGCGTGCCCCATAATCCCGTAGTCCCGTATCCCGAAGTACAGAGGTCCCGAAGTCCCGAAGGGCGGGCACGGGATCGGGCCGGATGAACAACCGTCCGTACGGCTCCAGTTCGAAGAGGGATCCCCCGCTGAACGCCCGTGACCAGGTGTGGACGGGGGCGTTGAAGGGGGAGTGCGGTCGCGTCCGTGCCGCCGCACTCACCGATTCAAAGGAGAACGTGATGTCTCGCATCGCGAAGGCCGCCGCAGTCGTCGTGGGCACGGGTGCCGTGGCGCTCAGCGGGGCCGGTCTGGCCATGGCTGACGCCGGCGCCCAGGGCGGGGCCGTCGGCTCGCCCGGTGTCCTGTCGGGCAACGTCATCCAGGTCCCGATCCACGTGCCGGTCAATGTGTGCGGCAACACGATCAACGTCGTCGGTCTGCTGAACCCGGCCTTCGGCAACACCTGCGTGAACGGCGGGGGCCACCACAAGGAGCGCCACGTCGACCACAGCAAGCACGTCAAGCACGTCAAGCACGTCGACCACGGCTACGGCAACTGAGTCCAGCACACGACAGGCCCCCGGCAGGAAGTGACTGCCGGGGGCCTCGCCATGCCCGCTAGGCGTACCGGTAGACGGCGCTGTGGTCCTCCATCGCCTCCGGTGTCACACCCCACGGGGGCATCTTCTCGTGCCGGGCGACGATGCGGCGGTACTGGGAGTCGTTGCGACCCGGGGGGCGTTCGGGCAGATAGCGGGCGCCCCCGTGGCGCTTCTGCCAGCGGGACCACTGAAGGTCGATGAAGGCGTGGTGCAGCCAGAAGACGGGGTCGTTGACGGAGGCGCCGCCCAGCATGTGACCGCCGACCCAGCGGTGGACGCGGTTGTGGTTTCCCCAGGTGGCGTTGCCCGGCCCGTGTCCCCATCCCTCCAGCCGGTTCCGGAAGCCGCGCCTGGAGGTCGAGTTGAAGGGCGCCGCGTCGTAGACGGGATCCTCAAGGGCCGCGTTCAGCTCGCTCTGGGTGGGGAGTTGGAGCGGCTTGCGCGGGCGGCCGAACTCCCGCGTGAGGAACGCGCCGTCGGTCACCCCTTCCTTGATCTTCCAGTTGCCCTGCGCGTAGGCGAAGGGTCCGGTCATGACCTGCCGGTCCGAGCGCCGCCCGTCGCCGCCGAGCAGGTCCTTCGTCCACGGCGCGGCGGACGGCGTGCGGTCCCGCGTCCAGTCCCAGTACGGCACGCTCACCCCGGGGTCCACGCGCTGCAGCGCCCGCTCCAGGTCCAGCAGGAACCGCCGGTGCCAGGGCAGGAACGAGGGCGCCATGTGCGCGGCGCGCAGTCCGCCGTCGCCGTCCGAGACGTAGTAATCGATGTGTGTCCGGACGAACTCGTCGTACTGTCCCCGGCGTTTGACCTCCAGCATCGCGGTGACGAAGCGGCGGCGCTCCGCGCTCGTGAGGGTGCCGGCGTTCTTACGCGTGTACACCATGGTGGTGGCCACCCCCCTTCGCACCGCTCTGCCGTCCGCCGGTCCCCCGCGCACCGCCCGCGGCCGCGCCGCCCGCCTTGCGGTCCATGGCCCGGAGGTGTTCGGCGGGGCCCAGCTCGTCGACGGCCGCGCGCACCGCCGCCAGCGGTGTCGGATACGACTCGTAGTGGTCCACCATGCTGAGATAGCTGCCGTCCGCACGGCGCATCAGATGCAGCGGCCGTTCGTCCACCGTGACCTGCCACTCGGCGCCGGCGAACGCGGCCCGGCCGTCCGAACCACCCTTCGTGCCGAGGATGTGCCGGCCCCGGTACATCTCGTCGAAGGAGAGGTCCTCGGGGCGGTGCCGGCGCGGCGGCCGTGAGGCCGCGACGACGGGGGCCAGCGCCACGCCGACGGCCGACACGAGCAGACCCCGCAGGGCGCCTCGCCGGGTCAACGCCATTCCACCCACGACGAGCTCCGCCCCGCGGCCGCGCCCCCGGCCGACCGGCACCCGGCCCCGCCCGCGCCTCGGCACTCTGCTCGACACCCAGCCGATGACCATGCATCACTCCTCGACGAATTCAGGCTGCTTCGATCCGCTTCAGCGGGATCAACGACGGCGGCGCCCGATGGTTCGGTCGGCAGGCCCGGTCCTGACTCCCGGGCACGCTCCCCCGGACCGGACCGGCTGGGCCCCCGGACCCATCTCCACGTTCGCCCCCGGCACGGTCTTCAGCAGCGGTGCGAGCACGGCGGCCTGAGGCGGTCTCAGTTCGGGAAAACCGAAGCGGTCGGGGTTCGGCGCCCCGAGCGGGCTGTCCACGGACGCTCCCTGAGTCAGCGTCCGCACGTCGGCCGCCGGCGCGGAGAGACCACGATTCCGGGAACGCGATCAGCGCAGGATTCCCCCGGCGGACTCATTGGTCGTCCGATAGGGAGAATCAGCCCGTCCAGAAATCCCACCAACGGGTGAGGATCAGCATTCCGATGACGCCGATGTGCAGCACCGGAAAAACCCAGGTGAATTCCGCGAGGAATACCTTCAGCCAGTCCGGCGCGGGCAGAAAATCGTTCCGTACATTGAAAGAGGTGACGTACCAGAACATGATGATCGTGGCGACCCATGCCAGACAGCACCACAGGCACAGCGAGTTGATCCGGTAGAACGACTGGAACTGGAGCCAGGTGCAGAATCCGACGCCGAAGAGCATTCCCGCGTTGAAGGTCAGCCAGTACCAGCGGGGAAATCCCGCACCGGTCAGCAGGCTCACGCCGACACAGATCACGATGCCGTAGGCGACGAGCCCCATCATGGGGTTCGGGAAGCCGAAGGCCGAGGCCTGGGCACTCTTCATGATGTTGCCGCAGGAGACGACCGGGTTCAGGCTGCACCCGGGCACGAAGTTCGGGTTCTCCAGCAGCTTGAACTTGTCGATCGTGATGACCCACGCGGCCAGAAGACCGGCGGCGCCCGTGATCACCAGCAGCAGGGCGAGGGCACGACCGCTGCCGACGGTGCGCCCGCGCGCATCGCCGCCGTCCGTCCCCCGTCCCGCGGCGGCCGTCATCAGCCGCGCAGGCTGCGCGCGGGCAGCAGTACGTGCGCCGCGCTGAGCAGGGTCTCCTCGTCGCCGGCGAAGGCCGTCAGATCCTCGGGAGCGACGGGCTTGCCCGGCTCGGCCACCGGCCAGGCGCAGGTGGCGAACAGGAAGTAGGCGTAGCCGCGTTCCCCCACGGCGGCGAGCCACTCCGGCGGAGCGGCGCACTGGGCGTTGAGGTGCGGCATGCTGACGACGGCCTGGTCCGCCTCGACGAGCAGGGTGAGCGGCAGACCCGGCTGCCGGGAACCGTCGATGAGGGTGTCGCCCGCGGGCAGTCCGTTGTCGATCAGGAGCTGCCGGACGGCGGCCGCGGATCCTTCCGGGCCGCCTTCGCCGTCGCCCAGCGAGTAGGCGAGGAGATAGGGCATGTCTCCGTCGGGGGCTTCGCCGCTGAATGCCATGACGGCGAGCGTGCCGAGATCGGCGACCCGAAGAGGGCGCATTTCGCTTGAGGTTGAGGTCACCGCGGAACCTTATCGATGCGCCCGTTCGGGTTCTGACCCGAAATCACCCGACCGGGCGATGACCGGGAGCGTGACCACACGAACGAGGGACTCGGCTCGAACAGCGCGAAGGCCGATTCCGCGCCCGCGGAATCGGCCCTTCTCACCGCGTCGGATGGACGCCGTCAGTCGTTGACGCAGACGTTGCCGAAAGTCGGGTTCAGCAGGCCGACGACGTCGACGGTGTTGCCGCAGACATTGACCGGAACGTGAACGGGAACCTGCACGACATTGCCCGACAGGACACCCGGGGAACCGACCGCCGCACCCTCGGCACCAGAGTCCGCGGCGGCACTGCCCGCGGCGGCACCCGCGGCCATTCCGGCGGTGGCGAAAATCAGTGCGGCCTTCTTGGCAGTGTTCATTGTCAGCCCTTTCCTCGGAGATTTTCCCGGAGATTTTCTCCAGAGCCTAGGGAAATGCGGTTCGGCATTGCGGAAGGACACGCGCCCGATGAATACGACTAACCCCGAGGGGGAAGGCCACCCAGAAGCTGCTGGGGGCCGCTGGCCGTGTTGAGCGTCTTCGTCGCGCCGCTCACGCCGTTGAGCAGCGAGCTCTTGTTCTCGGTGTCCAGCGCGTTCGACTGGTGCTGCAGCGGCAGGACATCCTGCGCGCTGACCGAACGCTGGCTGGTGACGGTCTCCAGGGCGCCGTTGAGACTGGAGGGCGTGAGGCCGGAGGCTCCGGCGGCGAACGCGGGCGCGGCGGCACCGGCGACGACCAGGGATCCGGCGACTACAGCGGCGGCCTTGAGGGACTTCATCGTGTTCCTTTCTTCGGCGACCGATGTCGCCGGAGGGAATTCCTCTATGCGCTGCCTAACGAGCCCCGGACGCGGCGGAAACTCCGCGTGCAGAAAATTCCTGCACCCCACTCGAACGAACGGCGCGTCTCATCCCCCCACGGGACCTCCGCGCTCCTGTCGGACCCCGCGGGCGAACGGCCGCCGCCTGCACGGCAACGCGGACCGGCCGCCCTCCCTTTCGGAAGGACGGCCGGCAGAAGGGTCCGCGATGACGTCAGCCGTTGGCGCAGGTGTTGCCGAACGTGGGGTTCAGCAGACCGATGACGTCGACGGTGTTGCCGCACACGTTGACCGGAACGTGAACGGGAACCTGCACGACGTTGCCCGACAGGACGCCGGGGGAGTGGGCGGCCGCGCCGTGCGCGCCGCTGTCGGCGGCGGCGATGCCGGCGGCGCCGGCCACAGCGGCGGCGGCAACGGAGGTCAGGGCCAGGCCCTTCGCGATACGCGACATGGAGAAGTGCTCCTTGGAAATCGAGTCAACATCCGGGCGGGGTGCCCGGCTCTGGATTCAACGCGCGGCGCACATGCGGGTTGTGCCTCCAAAGGGGTGATCTCGCAAACGGTCGAGCTTCACCAATACGACACACATGCAAGCTTTCCCTGATAAATACGGACACCCGCTAGAGTCGGGCACCTCCGAGGGCGCCTGGAAGCAGGCGTCGACCGGCGTCGGGAGCGGACGGGGAGCCGGCGCGCACCCGTCTGATCCTCAGATTTTCCGTCCTTCCGCTGGTCCCGAACCTTTTCCCCCGAAAGGGCACCGCCGGTCATGCGTACTTCCCCGGGTCTGCTGCTGCGCCGTGCGCTCATCGGCTGCTCCGCCCCCGCCACCTTCCGGGCACCGGGCGGCCCCGCGTCCGCGGAGCCGCCCACCGACACGGCGCCCGCCGCGAAGGCTCCGGCGCCGACGTTCACGCGGCGGCACCAGGCGCTCCAGCACGGCGGAGTCGTGCGGGCCGCGAACTCCTCGATCAGCTGCCGGAGTTCAACGAAGTCCGCCCTCCGCCACGGCCCTGCGCGAACAGCCGGGGCGACCCGCGGCACGGCACCCACGTGCCGCGCGGAGGTCCGTCACCTCCCCGGGATCGTGCGGGGCCGGGTGGGCCTGGTCGCGTACAACGGCGACCGCGGACGCAGGGGCGACTCGCTGTCCGTCTCGACGGGCCGCGGTGCGCCGACGGTGCTGAGCGGCTCGGACGTCCTCGAGCTTGGTAAGGGGATCCGTCGCGGGGGTGACCAGTTGGCCTTCCGGATCGTTTCGCAGCGGGACGCGGCCCGGGTCGGAGCACTGTTCGCCGCCGTCGACGCGAAGCAGTGACGCGCGCCCCGGCGCGCCGCCCGTGAGCAAGGGACCGCGCATGCATCTGCCAACAGACCCTCCGCCGCGGGTCCTTCATGTCACGCAACCGATCGACGGCGGTGTCGCCCGGGTGGTCACCGACCTCGTCAGGGCACAGCTCGCCGCCGGAACGCGGGTGACCGTCGCCTGCCCGGACGGCAACGGCTTCGCCCGGGAGGTACGGGCGCTCGGCGCGGACGTACGGCCCTGGCACGCGACGCGTGCGCCGGGGCCCCAACTGGCCCAGGAGGTACGACGGCTCGGCCGTGTCCTGGCACGGGTGCGGCCCGATGTGGTGCACGCCCACAGTGCCAAGGCGGGGCTCGCGGTCCGGCTCGCGCTGCGCGGACGGGTGCCGACGGTGTTCCAGCCGCACGCCTGGTCGTTCGAGGCCGTCGACGGTGCCGCCGCGGCGCTCGCGCTGCGATGGGAGCGATGGGGGGCGCGTTGGGCGTCCCGGGTGGTGTGCGTGAGCGAGGCGGAGCGTGCGACCGGCGTACGCGCCGGAGTGCGCGCCCCGTGGCGGGTGATCCCAAACGGTGTCGACCCGGAGCGTTTCCACCCCGCGTCCGTGGACACCGTACGAGCCGGGATTCCCCTGCTCTCCGGGGTCGATCCGGCGGCTCCGCTGGTGGTGTGCGTGGGACGGCTGTGCCGGCAGAAGGGGCAGGACATCCTGCTGGAGGCGTGGCCCGCGGTGCTGCGGCGGGTACCCGCGGCCCGGCTCGTGCTCGTCGGGGACGGGCCGGACGCCGCGCGGCTGCGCGCCGGGGCACCGCGTGACGTGCTCTTCGCCGGGGCCGCCACCGACGCGGTGCCCTGGTACCAGGCCGCCGATCTGGTGGTGCTGCCGTCCCGTTGGGAGGGCATGGCGCTGGCTCCGCTGGAGGCCATGGCCTGCGGGCGTCCGGTCGTGATGACGGACGTGGACGGCGCCCGCGAGAGCCTGCCGCCGGGGCATGACGCCCGCTGCCTGGTGCCCTCGCCGGAGCCGGGACCGCTGGCGGAGGCGATCGGCGCGCTGCTGTCCGATCCGCTGCTGCGCGAATCGCTCGGCCACCAGGGACGCCGCCACGTACTGACCACGCACGACGTGCGCCTCACGGCCGACGCGGTCGCGGGGGTGTACCGCGAACTGCTGGCCGGCCGACAGCCGCAGGACGCCGGGAGCGTCATGTGCGCGGACCACACCGAGTGCAGGGAGTCCATCCACTCGTGACTGCGGAAAGCACCGTTCCCTCCCCCGGCGGACAGCCCCGGGAGTACGGATTCTCACCCGTCTCGGTCATGCCCTCGCGCGAGACCGCCGGCGGTTTCAGGTTCCCGGCCGGGCCACGGACCGCGCCCTGGCCTGCCTCCTGGCTGCCACTGGCCACCATGGACGCGGTCGCGGCGCTGGCGGCCGGGCAGACCCTCACCGAGATCCAGCGCCACCCGTTGTTCCTCGTCGCGCTGCTGCTCGGCGTGGTCGCTCTGAACGCGCGGGCGTCACTGTACCGGCCTGCGCCGCTGCCTGCCCTGCTCGACGAACTGCCCGCCGTCTGCGCGCGGATCGCGGTCACCTGGTGCACGCTGGCCGCCCTGCTCGCCGCGTTCGCCCCGGACGGCGCGCTGTCGGCCCGGACGCTGGCCCTGGGGTGCGCCGCCCAGGCGGGGATCAGCTGCGCGGGCCGCGGCACGGTGCACTGGCGGCGGCGCCGGGCCCTCGTGCAGCACCCCGGCGCGGCCCTTGTGATCGGTCCCGCGGGAACGGCGCAGCGGGTGGCCGCGGCCTTCCTGCGCCATCCGAACTGCGGGGTACGGCCGGTCGGTGTCGTCTCCGACCAGCCGGCCGGCCTCGACGGACTCCCGGTTCTCACCACCGGCGAGGAAGTGCAGCGGGCCCTCATCCAGAACGGTGTGCGGGCCGTGCTCGTGGTGGAACCGCCGAGCGGACGCGGGCCGATGCTGCGGGCGCTGGCCCTCGCGGGCTGCGAGCTGTGGGAGGTCGACCCGGACTCCCCTTCGTACGACCGGGAGAGCCGGCACACCCTGGCCGGGTTCGCCTGCCGCCGCCTGTCGATCGGCCGACGGCGCGCCAGCCTCGGCAAGCGGCTCCTCGACGTCGCCGTCTCCGGCACCCTGTTGCTGCTGGTCAGTCCGCTGCTGCTGCTGTGCGCGGTCGTCCTTCGGCTGACCGACGGGCCCGGTGTGGTGTTCCGGCAGGAGCGCATCGGCAAGGACGGGCGGCCGTTCACCCTGCTGAAGTTCCGCACCCACCGCCCGGTCGACGCGCACGAGGCCGCGACCCGCTGGAGCGTGGCCAACGAACAGGAGATGAGCCGGTTCTGCCATTTCCTCAGACGCACCTCGCTCGATGAGCTCCTCCAGCTCCTGAACGTCCTCTGGGGCGACATGAGCCTGGTCGGCCCGCGTCCCGAACGGCCGTACTTCGTGGCCAAGTTCAGCCAGACCTACCCCGGCTACGCGGCCCGTCACCGGATGCAGACCGGCATCACCGGGCTCGCCCAGGTGCACGGGCTGCGCGGCGACACCTCGATCGAGGACCGCTGCCGGTTCGACAACGCGTACATCGACAACTGGTCGCTGTGGCAGGACGTCTGCATCCTGCTGCGTACGGCCGCCGCGCTCGTGCGCCCGACCGGGAGCTGAGCCGATGAGCCACGCCCTGCCCGTCACGCCCCTGGACACACTGACCGCCGCCCTCCGGCGCGCGCTGCCGATGCTGCCCGTCGTGGCGGTGATGGCACTGCTCGGGCTGCCGATCGTGCCGAGCGCCGAGGGGGGCGCGAACATCGCGGACGCCATGTCCGGCCTCGTGGTGCTCTGTTGCGCGATCCATCTCGTACGGGCCCGGCGGCGCCCCCTGTCCCGGACCGCCGCCGTGGTCCTCGGGCTCCCGGTGATCGGCATCGCCGTCTCGGCGGCCGGGGCGGCGGACCCGGGAACCGGGATCGCCGGCCTCACCCGCTATCTGCAGATCTTCGTCCTGGTACCGGCCGCGGTCCTGCTGCTCGTGCGTGACCGGCGCGACCTGCGACTGCTGGCCTGGTCGTTCGTCGCTCTGGCGCTGTGGCAGGGGGCGGTCGGGGTACGGCAGTACGTCACCGGGACCGGCGCCTCGTACCAGGGCGAGGACGTCCGGGCGGTCGGGACCTTCGGGCCGACCGACGTGATGGGCATGGCGACGGTGGTCGCGTTCGGGCTGGTGTGCGCGGTGGCGCTGGCCCTGGGGACGGGTGAGGCTCGGCAGCGCTCGGTCGCCGTGCTGTGCGCGCTGGCCCTGCTGCCGCCGCTCGCCCTGTCGTTCAGCCGGGGCGCGTGGATCGCCACGGCCGTGGCCTGCGGCGCGCAACTGGTGCTGGCGGGGCTGCGGCGCGCGGTGAAGGTGGCCGCCGCGCTGGCCGCCGCCGGGATGATCCTCGTGGGCGGGCTGGGTGCCGGCACGTCGATGCTCCAGGAGCGCATCGCCAGCATCACGCAGGTCACCGACGCGCCGGACCAGTCGGTGACCGACCGGTACACGATGTGGGCGGCGGCCACCGACATGTGGCGCGAACACCCCCTGACGGGCGTCGGGTTGAAGGGCTTCCCCGACAACCGGGACGGTCACGCCTCGCTCGCCCTCTCCTCGGGCAGCGACACCGCGGGCGCGGGTGCCGCCTATCAGAAGCAGCCGCTGCTCTCGCCGCACAACATGTATCTCCTCGTCCTCAGCGAGCAGGGTCTGATCGGGCTGCTCGCCCTCGCGGGCAGTTGGCTCGCGCTCCTGGTGTGCTCGCTGCGCGGGCTGGTCCGCGTGCGCCGCACGCCACCGGACGCCACGGGGCCCGGCCTAGCCCCGGGCGGCACCCGGCCCGGCACGGACTGCGCGCTCGTCGCGATCGGGCTGATCGTCTGGCAGCTCGTCGACTTCGTGTACGCGGACATCGGCGGCCCCTCCACGGTCCTGACGGCCGTCGTCCTCGGCGTCATCGGCTGGTGGGCGCTGATGGATCCGTCGACACCGGCAGGCAGCGACGCCACGACACCGGCCGCTTCGGTACGGGAAGAGGCCGCGGCGCGATGACGCTGACGCCGCGCAGTGCGGGGAAGGGCCCGAACACGAACACGGCCTTCGGGACAGGCACGAGGACAGCCACGAGGACAGGCACGAGGACGGGGGACACGGCGATGAGCACGGATGCAGGGGCGGGCACAGGCACACCGGCGGGAGCGGGGACGGAGTCAGGGACCGGGGCGTGGACGGGAGCCGTCCCCGGGAGGGGGGCGTTCTCGGGGACAGGACCCGGCGTCGAGTCCGTCGTCCCGTTGCCCTGCGCCCGCACCTCCGCCTCCACCTCCGGCGGCACCTCCGCCTCCGCCTCCGCCCGCACCCCCACCTCCAGCTCCACCCCCACCTCCAGCTCCACCCCCACCACACGCTCCCCCTTAGCCTCCGGCGCCGTACGGCACCCCGATCCTCCAAAGGAAGCCGGGAAGACCGAGGCGGCCTCCAACCGGTTTCTCGCCAAGGCCGCCCTCGTCACCGTCGCCCTCTCGATCGCCGGAGCGTTGCTGGGCCTCGGCCGGGATCAGGCGCTGGCGCATCTGTTCGGGGCCGGGTCGGACACGGACGCGTTCCTCGTCGCGTGGACGCTGCCGGAGTTCGCGGCGACGCTGCTGATCGAGGACGGGCTGGCCTTCGTGCTGATCCCGGCGTTCAGCATGGCCGTGGCGCGGCGTGCGCAAGGAGCGGCCGGTGACCCGGTGCGCGCGCTGGTCGCCGCCACCCTGCCCCGGCTGACGCTGGCCTTCGCGGCCGTCGGGGCGCTGCTGATCGCGGGGGCGCCGTACCTGGTCGAGGCGCTCGCGCCCGGTCTGCCCGATCCCCGGCTCGCGGTGGACTGCACCCGGCTGACCGCGACCTGTGTGTTCTCCTTCGGGCTCGCCGGGTACTGCAGCGCGGCCCTGCGGGCGCACCGGCGCTTCGTGGCGCCGGCGGCGATCTACGTGGCGTACAACGTCGGGATCATCGCGGCGATGATCGTTCTCGGCGCCCGCTGGGGCGTGCGGTCCGCGGCCCTCGGTGTCGCGGTCGGCGGTGCGCTCATGGTGGTGGCGCAGGGGCCGTCGCTCTGGCGGCAGCTACGGCGCGGGGAGTCGGCGGGCGAGGCACCGGGCGGTGAGCCGGCCCGCCCGATGGATCTGACCCTCATCGGCACGGTTCTGCTCTTCGCGCTGTGCCGGCAGTCCCAGGTCCTCGTCGAACGCTTCCTGGCCTCCTCGCTGCCCGCCGGGGCCATCTCGCATCTGAACTACGCCCAGAAAGTGGCCCAGATGCCGATGGTGCTCTCGCTGATGCTGTGCACGGTCACCTTCCCGGTGGTCGCACAGGCCATCGCCGAGGGCGACACCGAGCGGGCCCGCGACCGGGTGGAGCGCGATCTGACGCTCGTCTCCTGCACGGTGCTCCTCGGCACGGCGGCGGTCATCGCGTGCGCCCCGCAGATCATCCAACTGCTCTTCCAGCGGGGCGCGTTCACCGCCCAGGACACGGCGGCGACGGCGGCGGTCATGCGCGTGTACGCCCTCGGACTGCTGGGTCACACCCTGGTCGGCGCGCTGGTGCGCTCGTACTTCTCCTCGGGGCGGCCCACCTGGTACCCGCTGTTCGCGATGACCGCCGGGATCGTCGCGACCTGCTGGGTCGGCGCGCTGGCCGTCGGCCGCTGGGGGGTGTGCGGGATCGCCGCCGCCAACGCGACCGGGATCACCCTCAGCGCCCTGCTCCTGCTGTACGGCATGGGGCCGCGCAGTGTGCCGATCCGCACCCGGAAGGTGGTGGCCGAGATCGGCAAGCCGCTGCGGGCCGCGCTGGTCGCCGCGGCGGCCGGTGGCCTGTGCGCGAGCCGCGTGGACTCCCCGCTGCTCGGACTCGTCGTCGGCGGCACGGTCGTGACCGTCGTCTTCGCCCTGCTGGCCTGGGCCTTCCGGGTCGAGGGGTTCGCATCCGCACTCCGTTCCGTCACACGAAGGGTTCCGTATGCCCGTTTCCGCTGACAGCAGCAGGCGTACCGGCACGAGCTCCCTCGACGCGCCGCCCTGGGTGGCGATGTACCACTCCGTCGGGGACTGTTCCGACGACCCGTACCGCGTCACGGTCTCCCCGGACCGACTCGACCAGCAGCTCGGCTGGCTGCGCCGGCGCGGTCTGCGCGGGGTGCGCATGACGGACCTGCTCGCGGCCCGCGCCCGCGGCCAGGGGCAGGACCTGGTCGGCCTCACCTTCGACGACGGGTACGCCGACTTCGTCGAGACCGCTCTCCCCCTCCTGCGGCGCCACGGCTTCGGCGCCACCCTCTTCGTGCTGCCCGGCCGGCTCGGCGGCGACAACGCCTGGGATCCGCTGGGCCCCCGCAAGCCGCTGCTGGGCAAGCAGGGCATCCGGGTCGCCGCCGCCTCCGAGGGCATGGAGGTCGGCTCGCACGGATTCACCCATGTCGATCTGACGAAGGCCGACGACGCCGTGCTGCACGTCGAGGTCGCGGGGAGCAGAGCAGCGCTCTCGGAGTTGATCGGTGCTCACGTCGACGGCTTCTGCTATCCGTACGGGACCATCGACCGCCGGGTCGTCGCCGCCGTCCGCGAGGCCGGGTACAGCTACGGCTGCGCGATCGACCCCGGCCCGCTGACCGGCCCGCACGCCCTCCCCCGCGTGCACATCGGCGAGAACGACACCCCCGTACGCCTGTTCCTGAAGCACAAGCTGCACCGGCTGCGCCGCCGTCCGGTCGAGGCGGGCCGATGAGGGCGCTGCACATCATCACCGGTCTCGGCGTCGGCGGCGCCGAGCAGCAACTGCGTCTCCTGCTGCGGCACCTGCCCGTCGCATGCGATGTCGTGACGCTCACCAACCCGGGCGCGGTCGCCGACGGGCTCGCCGACGACGGGGTGCGCGTCATCCATCTCGGCATGACCGGCAACCGCGATCTCGGCGCGCTCCCCCGCCTGGTGAAGGTGATCCGCGCGGGCCGCTACGACCTCGTGCACACCCACCTCTACCGGGCCTGCGTGTACGGAAGGCTCGCCGCCCGGCTGGCCGGGGTGAGGGCCGTCGTGGCCACCGAGCACTCGCTCGGCGACTCGCAGATGGAGGGCCGCCCGCTCAGCCGGGGCGTGCGCGCCCTGTATCTGGCCAGCGAGCGGCTCGGCCGTGCCACCGTCGCCGTCTCGCCCACGGTCGCCGAACGGCTGCGCCGCTGGGGCGTGCCCGCACCGCGCATCGAGATCGTGCCGAACGGCGTCGACCTCGCCCGCTTCCGCTTCGACCCGGTGCTGCGCGAACGCACCCGCCGCCGGCTCGGGCTGCCGGAGGGCGCGTACGTCGTCGGCGGCGTCGGCCGGCTCACGGCGGGCAAGCGGTTCGACGTCCTGATCGGCGCGCTGGCCGAACTCCCCGAGGATTGGCGGCTGTTGCTGGTCGGCGGCGGCGCGGAGGAGAGCGTGCTGCGGCGCGCCGCGCACGACGCCGGGGTCGCGGACCGGGTCCTGTTCACCGGCGAGCGGCCCACCGGCGGCTTTCCCGGCGCCGATCTGCCGTCCCTGATAGGGGCCATGGACGTCCTCGCCTCGGCCAGCCCCGAGGAGTCGTTCGGGCTCGCCGTCGTGGAGGCGCTCGCGGCCGGACTGCCGGCGCTGTACGTCTCCTGCCCGGCCGTCGAGGACCTGCCGCCCGAGGCGGCCCGAGGCGCCACCCGGGTCCGGGGCGGCGCGGACTCCTTCGCCCGCGCCCTGACCGACGTCCGCGCGGAGGGTCCCGCCCCCCGCTCGGCCGCGGAGGCGGCCCACCACTACTGCATCACCCGCAGCGCCGCACAGCTCATGGACGTGTACGCGGCCGCTGTCTCGCGCACCTGACTGGAGTGAGTTCCACATGTCCGAAAACCTCACCAGGGGCCACCGCCCCTCGGGTTCGGCCCTTTCCCGGGCGAGGACCATCCCGCCGTGGTCGCTGCTCGCGGCCGGCGCCGTGCTCGGCGGCGCGCTCGGCGGCGCGTACGGCGTGGTGAAGACCCCGACCTACACGGCCACGAGTTACGTCATCGCCGTACCGACGGACAAAAGCGATCCGTCGACCGCGCTCGGCTTCGCCCAGGCGTACGGCCGGGTCGCCACCCAGCTCGCGGTGCTCGGGGACGCGCGGGTGTGGGCCGGTGTCCCGGTGAAGACCCTGGAGGCGAGCGTGCGGACGGCGACCTCCCCGGACGCGCCGATGGTCGCCGTCTCGGCCACCTCCGCACGGCCCGCCCGGGCCGCCGACATGGCCAACGCCGTCGCCCGCTCCCTGACCCAGCGCGCCAACGAGAACCAGAAGAGCACCCACGTCCAACTCGTTTCGTTCTCCCGGGCGATGAAGCCCATCTCGGCGTCCTCGGCCTCCCCGACGGTGACCGGCCTGGTCGGCGCGAGCGCGGGCGGGCTGCTCGGCGGGCTCGTGCTGCTGGTCCGGCCCCGGCGGTCCACCGACACCGCCCGCCCGGCCTCGGTACCGAACCCGGCCACCGCCGCCGATGTGCACGGCCAGCTGTGAGCGGGACGCTCCAGGCCGGTGCACGCAGCACCGCACGAGCCGAAATCGTCACCGAAGAGCGGGAGTTCGCCGAACTGGCGGCGGCCTGGGGGCGCCTCTACCGCCGGTGCGGCGCCGCCACCGCCTTCCAGAGCCACGCCTGGCTGCACTCCTGGTGGCTGTCGTACGGAACGCCGGGGCGACTGCGTCTGGTGGTCGTGCGCGAGGGCGATGAACTGCTCGCGGTCGCGCCCCTGATGCGGGCCCGCGGCCCGCAGCCGACGCTCGTGCCGCTCGGCGGGGCGATCTCCGACTACGCGGACGTGCTCCTCGACGACGAGCACACCGACCGGGCGGCGGCCACGCTCACCGAGGGACTGTCGGCCGCGGCCCGCACCGCGCTGATCGACTTCCGCGAGGTCCGCCCCGGCGGCGCGGTGGAGCGGATCTACGAGCAATGGCAAGGGCCGCGCCGCCGGCTGCGGGACTCCCTGTGCCTGGAACTGCCCGCCGCCTCGATGGACGAGCTGCTGGAGCGCCTCCCCTCGGCCAAGGCGCAGCGTGTCCGGGCCAAGCTGCGCAAACTCACCGCGCTCGGGGTCGAGCGGCGGATGGTGACCCACGAGGAGGTGGACGCGGCCCTCGGCCGGCTGCTCGCCCTGCACCGGCTGCAGTGGGAGGGCCGGAAGGTGACGTCCGAGCACCTCCATGAGCGGTTCGCGGAGCATCTGGTCCGCTCGGTGGGCCCGATGGTGCGGTCCGGGGACGCGGTGGTCACCGAGTTCCGGCTCGACGACACCGTGATGGCCGTGGACCTCACCCTGCTGTCGTCGCGTCTGGCGGGCGGATATCTGTACGGCGCGCATCCGCAACTGCGGGAACGCAAGGCGGACGTGGCGGTGATACTGCTCGACGCCTGCTCCCGGCACACGGAGGGCGGCGGCCGCGGGACGCTGAGTCTGCTGCGCGGCGACGAGCCCTACAAGCACCACTGGCGCCCGGATCCCGTCGTCAACCAGCGGCTGCTTCTGGCCCGTCGGCGTACGGCGCCGCTGATGTCGGCGGTCGTCTGCGACGTCGCCGCGCGCCGACGGGGCAAGGAGTTGCTGCGGAAATGGAAGGAACGCGGTGGCGGCAGGCCCTGAACGACCCGCCGCCACCCGGGTGTCACCAGTCGCCCGACCACCAGTCGCGTGACCACCAGTCGAGGTTCACGCACACCTTCCCGCCGATCCAGTGCTCCACCCAGTCACCGAGTTCCAGCGACGAACAGGTGGCCGGGGACGTGTGCGGGTCAGGGGCAGGGTCCGGGGTCACATCCGGGACCGGCTCCCGTGCCGGGGGCGGTGTCGGAGCCGGCTCGGGCTTCGGGGTCTTGGCCGGGGTCGGCTCGGGCGTCGGATTCGAGGCCGGTTCGGGCACCGGAATCGGCGTGGAGGCCGGCTCGGGCTTCGGGGTCGGCGTCGAAACCGGCTTGTGCGTCGGGGGCTTGGCCGGGGTCGGGGTCGAAACCGGCTCGGATGCCGGAGTCGGCGTCGGCTTGGGCTTCGGGGTCTTGGCCGGGGTCGGAGTCGGGGTCGGGGTCGAGACCGGCTCGGATGTCGGGGTCGGGGTCGGCTTGGGCGTCGAGGCAGGCTTCGGCGTCGACGTCGGGGTCGAGACCGGCTTGGGCGTCGGCGTCGGCTCGGGTGTCGGTGTCGAAACCGGGTCGGATGTCGGCGTCGCGTCCGGTGCCGGGTCCGTAGTCGTCGGATCGGTCGTCGCCGGGTCCGTCGTCATCGGGTCCGTCGTCATCGGATCCGTCGTCATCGGATCTGCCGTCTCCGGATCCGTAGTCATCGGATCGGTCGTCGTCGGATCCGTCGTCATCGGATCTGCCGTCTCCGGATCCGTAGTCGTCGGATCCGTAGTCGTCGGATCCGTCGTCTCCGGATCGGTGAAGTGGGACAGCGCGGCGCGGTACGCCTGCGCCGCGCGTGGATTGTCCTCGCACTGCCACACGCCGTGCGGGCAGTAGTCGGTGAGCGTGTTGTACACCGGCTTGTGCTCGTCGATCCACGCGAGCATGCCCTTCATGTACGCCGCGTTGTCGCCGTTGTGGAACAGACCCCACTCGGGATAGGAAATGGACTTGCCGTGGGCCTTGGCGAAGTCCACCTGTTCCTGAAGCCCGTACGGCTCCTTCACCTGTTCGTCGAACGAGAGCCCCGACGGCTGGTCGTACGAATCCATGCCGATGATGTCGACCGTGTCGTCCCCCGGATAGCACTGGGTCCAGGGAATGCCGTCCCGGCCGCGGCTCGGGGTGAAATCGAACCGGAACCTCTGTCCCGGCACCGCCCGCATGGCGGTGACGATTCTGTTCCAGTACTTCTTCCAGGCCTCCGGGTCGGGACCACAGCGATGGGTGTACGTGATGCCGTTCATTTCCCAGCCGAGCACGATGACGGTGTCGGGCACCTTCAGCTCGACGAGCCGCTCGGCGAGCGCGCGGAAATGGTGGTCGAAGGCCCCGGACTCGGCCTCGCGCAGCAGCCGACGGACCTGGCCGTCGGAGAACCCTTCCTCGTTGTGCTCCATCATCGGCACGTTGAGGACGAGCATCCGGTCGTCCCGTCGGCGGCGCCAGTCCGCCCAGGCCTCCAGGAACCCGGGCGCGCCCTCGATGTCGCTCCAGCGGTCGCCGGGCAGATACGTGTGCCCGACCCGCAGTTCGGTGCCGCCCAACCACTGGCTGAGCTGCTCGATACGGGCGATGCCCCCGGCGCCGGAGTCGAGGTAGGCGCCGAAGGGGGGCGGCTCGGCGGGGGCCCGCCTGACGGGCGGCGCGGACCTCGCGCCGGTCGCGCCGGTCGCGCCGGGGGGCGCCGGTACGGCGGCGGTCGCGGTCGGCCCGGTGGACGCCGCAGCGGACGCCGACACCGACAGCGGGCTCGGGCCCGGGCCCGGAACGCCGTCGGCGGTCGAGGGGTTCGCGGGCGGTGTCGCCACCGTGGGTGTCGGAGCCGGCGGGTCACCGACCCGCGCCGCCCCGACGCCCACGGCGTATGCCGGACCGGACACAAGGGCCACCGACGTGACGATGCCGGCCGCGATGAACGCCAGCCTTCCGCTCCGGGGCCGTTGCTGCTGTGGGGCCATGCCTGCTCCTCTCTCCCTCTTATTCCTCGGATTTCCCTTTCCGATTACTGACACTCAGTCATATGAATACCAATTCAGCCAACCGAGGTTCCGGCCTCCACTCCCGATGATCACTCGCACGGGTGACCGCCCGGTCGCCGCACCCGTCCCCATTCCTCCCGACCCTGTTCTCGATGCCGATCCGAAGCCGATCCCGACGCCGATCCCCTTTCAGATCCGGATCCTGATCCCCATTCAGGTCCCGGCGCCGATCCCGTTCCCGTCGCCGACCCTTCGCCGACCCGTCGCCGATCCGTCGCCGATCCGAAGGAAAAACCCGTGCCGAATCTCGGCAACCGGGTCCCCGCCGTGCTGCTGCGCATCGACCGGAATCCCTTTCAGCACGGAACGCTGGGAGCCGTACGTTCACTCGGCCGGGCCGGTGTGGAAGTGCACCTCGTCGCCGATACCGCGGGAAGTCCCGTCCGCAGATCGCGTTTTGGGTGGGCGACGCACCCCCCCACCGCCGCCCGGTTCGTCCGTCGCGGACATCGCCGCGGTATTGCGCCGAGTGGCCGCCCGGGTCTCCCGACCCGCCGTACTGGTCCCGATGGATGACGCGAGCGCCCTCGCCCTGAGCCGTCCGAGCGAGGAGCCCGCCGCCGGGTGCCGGCTGCCGCGGCAGTCCGGCACGCTCACCGAAAGCGTGGCCGAGAAGGCCGAACTGGTCACCGTGTGCGCGAGCGTCGGCGATCCGCACCGGTTGACCCTGATGCCGCCGAGCCCGGCACAGGCGGCCTCGGCGGCCTGGCAACTGGGGCTGCCGCTGGTGGCCAAGTGGAGCCGCCCCTGGCTGATCCCGGCCGGACAGGGGCTGCGCGGCACGGTGGTGGTCCGCTCGGCGCGGGAGGCACAGGCCCTTTATCCGCGCACCGCGGAGGCGGGCAACCGGCTGCTGCTCCAGACGTTCCTGCCGCCGGGGCCCGACCGTGACTGGATCTTCCACGGATGCGTCGACCGGTCCGGCGCGACACACGGCGGTGGCGCGGGCCGCAAGCACCGCGCCCGGCCGCGCGACGCGGGCCTAACAGGGTCGGCCGCTGGACGCCGGACCCGCAGCTCCAGCCCATCGCCGAACGGCTCATCGAGGCACTCGGCCACCGGGGGTCTCTTCATGGCGGGCCTGGTCACCGCCTCCGTCTTCGGCCCGGCCATGCGCTGCGTGCACGGCGCCGGCTTCACGGCGGACACGCTCGTGCGCGGCTTACGGCGACGGCTGCGCACGGGGCCGGGCGGCGGGACGGATTCCGGCACCCGGCGAAGGCCGTCGGCGGGGATCGGACCTGGTTCCCGGCGCCGGCCCCTGACGCCGGCGGCGCAACAGGGATGCGCACCCGCCGCGGATCGGACCGCTCCGGGTGCCGGGCGCGGGGACGCGACCGGCACCGGGAGCGGAGCGTCACCGACGGTACGCGGCCCGGTTGCGCCGGTACAGCACGGTGCCGCCCGCCAGCAGGGCGGCACTGGCCGCCGTGGTGGCGAGGAGTCCCTCACTGCCGGTCTCCGCCAGCGCCGCATGCGGGGTGTACACGACAGGCGTGTGCGGGGTCCGGGTCGGCGGATGCTCGTGGACCGTCCGCGGGGGGTTGTGCGGTGTGGTCGACGGCGGAGTGGCTTGGTGCGGGGTCGTCGGGTGACGGTCCGGCGCGTGGTGATGACCGCATTCGTTGCCGGACACAGAGTTCAGCAGACCGATCACGTCCACGCTGTTGCCGCAGAGCTCGACCGGGATGTCCACCGGAACCGCGATCTGGTCGCCCGACAGGAGACCGGGCGAGCCCTGCGTCTCGCCGTACGACGAGGAGCCGCTCCAACCGCCTTGGTGGGCACCCGAGTTGTCGTACGCCGGACCTCCGTGACCGGAGTGGCGGTCACCTGAGTCCCCGTATCCGGAGTGGCCGTGTTCCGAGCCTCCGTAGCCGCCGCCGGAGTGGTCGTCGTAGCCGCCGTGTTCACCGCTGTAGCCGCCGTAACCACCTCCCGAGTGGGCGGCGCCGCTGTGGCCCGGGGCCCGGTCCGAGCCGTGTGCGGAACTGGCGTCGTGCTGGGCGAGGTTGTGCGGCGCTACGTGCCGGCCGTGCGAACCCGAGCCATTGGCGCAGGAGTTGCCGAACGCCGGGTTGAGGGCGGCGACGATGTCGACCGTGTTGCCGCAGAGGTTCACCGGCACGTTCACCGGCACCTGGATGTTGTTTCCGGACACCACACCGGGCGAGTCCGAAGCGGTCGCGGTCGCGGTCGAGTCCGCGAAGGCCGGACTGGCGTACAGGGACATGATGCCCGTCGCAGCCGCGGCCAGGACCACTCCCCTACTCAGGTTCTGTCGCACTCTTGTTGTCTTCCTGCTGGTAGAAGTGAGGAAGCCGGCCTCGGGACCGAGAGGCGGTCCAAGGCCGGCCGTGGCACAGCCGGAGGCGGCTGAAGTGCCGAAACTCAGTGGTTGGCGCAGTGGTTGGCGATCGCCGGGTTCAACAGGGCGATCACGTTGATCGAGTCGCCGCACACGTTGACGGGGATGTGGATCGGGACCTGGATCACGTTGCCGGAGAGGACGCCGGGAGAGTGGGCGGCGGCACCCTCGGCACCCGCGTCCGCGAAGGCCGGGGCGGCCATGCCCAGAGCCATGATCGCGCCGGCGACGACAGCAGCGCTCTTCTTGTGCTTCACGTGCTTTCCCTTCTCTGGGTCATGCCCCTTTGTCGGTAGAAACCGAGCGAGCAGAACTTGATTGGCTCGCACCATGACCCGCAGACCGTCAACGAGGGACGGGCGGCCGAAGAAACTGTGGAACGTACGCCAATTGGGGATTCACTCGAATCGCCCTGCGTGGAATCGGCACGGAAGCTTCACAACAGGCGAAACACTCCTTCCGAAGAAGAAGCGTTTCGCCCGGGCGGCGATGTCAACTCGACAGAAATGGAATTCATTCATACGACGAGAACACGCGTCGGGGCCCGGGCCGTCGCCTGAACGCGACGTGCGGCCCGGGCCCGAGCGGAGGCTCAGCTGTGGCCGGCGCCGTTGCCCGACAGGACCGGGATGTTGTCGGCGATGTGCGAGAGCGGCTCGTCGCCCTTGGCCTGGGTGGAGTTCTCGGTGCACTGCTGGTTCTGCGGCGCGGACAGAACCTGCACGTCCTGGACGGCGATCGGGACGCCGCCGAGGAGCGGTCCGACGTTGGCCTTGGCCGGCAGGCCGATGCAGGGCTTGTTGAGCGAGCCCTGGACCGCCGAGAGCTGAGGGCTCATGTCGCCCTCGGTCAGCGCGTTGCCGTACGCCTGCTCGGCACCGTTCCCGTTCGCCGTGGTGACGCCGTTGTCGTTGCCGATGGCCAGCGCCTGCGGGGCGGCCGCCGCCGAGACACCGCCGACGGAAGCCGCGACAGCCGCCACGGCCATTGCCTTCTTGAGCATTTCTCCGGGTTCCTTTCCTGCCTGTCCCACATATTCCTGCTCCCCATCAACCGGGGCCGGCGGGATTGGTTGCGTGACATCACCTGATCGAGCTGTTCGACCCGCCCGAATTCATGGAACCTCTGGCCCGAGGACTCGACCATCACACCATCCCATAGGGACCGTTGGGGTGAATCGCAGCAACCATGGCGCCCAGGGTCAGTTGTCCAGGTCGCTCCGGTGGACGGGGTTTCTCCAGAAGGGATCAGCAAGTGATCAAGAAGGTCATGACTGCTGCGGCGATCGCCGCTTCCGTCGTCGGAGCCTCGGCTGCCGTCGCCCCCCAGGCGCTGGCCATCGGCAACGACGGGGGTGTCACCACCTCCAACGGAAACGCCGCCTCGCAGATCTACGGCAACCAGGCCACCTACGGCAGCATGAGCCCGCAGATGGCGCTCATCCAGGGTTCCCTGAACAAGCCCTGCGTCGGCCTGCCGGCCAAGGCCAACGTCGGATCGCTCATCGGTGTGATCCCGGTCGCCGTCCAGGACGTGCCGGTCCTGTCCTCCCCGCAGAACCAGCAGTGCACCGAGAACTCCACCCAGGCCAAGGGCGACGAGCCGCTCTCGCACGTCCTGGACAACATCCCGGTCCTGTCGGGCAACGGCGCCGACCACAGCTGACCCTCATCGGCATCACGGACAGCGGGTCGCTCCTCGGAGCGGCCCGCTGTTCCCGTGTCCGGCGCCGGAATCCCCTTCCGTCCGCCGCCGGGACTTCCCCGCCGTCCGGTGCGGGGCCGACCCCGGCGTCCGGTGCGGGGTTTCCTCAACTCCCGTACAGCGCGCCGATCTCGGCCGCGTACACCGCCGTCACCGCGTGCCGTCGTACCTTCAGTGACGGGGTGAGCAGGCCGTTGTCCTCGGTGAACTCGCCTTCCACCAGGGCGAACGCGCGAATGGACTCGGCCCGGGAGACCGCTTCGTTGGCGTGGTCCACGGCCTTCTGGACCTCCGCGCGTATCCGCGGGTCGCGGACGATGTCCGACGGCGCGGTGTCCGCGGGGAGTCCGCGGACGGCGAGCCAGTGGGCGACCGCCCCGGCGTCGAGGGTGATCAGGGCCGCGACGAACGGGCGGTTGTCGCCGACGACGAGACACTGTCCGACGGGCGCGCGGCCGCGCAGCCGGTCCTCCAGGACGGCGGGCGAGACGTTCTTGCCGCCCGTGGTGATGAGGATGTCCTTCTTGCGGCCGGTGATCGTGAGGTAGCCGTCCCGGTCCAGCGCGCCGAGATCGCCGGTGGCGAACCAGTCCTCGGTCAGCACGGCGTCGGTCGCCGCCGGGTTGTTCCAGTAGGCGTCGAAGACGACACCCCCCTCGATCAGTACCTCTCCGTCGTCGGCGATCCGGACGGCGGTGCCCGGGATCGGCAGGCCGACCGTTCCGGGGCGGGGTCCGAGCGGCGGGACGACGGTGGCGGCGGCGGTCGTCTCGGTCAGGCCGTAGCCCTCGTAGACGATGATTCCGGCGGCGTAGAAGAAGAGGTTGAGGTCGCGGTCGAGCGGGGAGCCGCCGCTGATGGCGTAGTGGGCTCGGCCGCCGAGTTCCCTGCGGATGCGGCAGTAGACCAGCAGGTCGTACAGCGCCCAGGCCGCGTACAGGCCGGGCCCTGGGCCCCTGCCCGTAACAGAAACTCAATGGGTCACGCACGATCCGTCCCCAGCCACCGGTCACGCGCCGGACCGGCGGCCGAAGGACGGCTGGCGGACCGGCTACGACCTGCAGTCCCCGGGGCAGATGTGCAGGCTGTCGGCCTGGTCGATCGCGGTGGCGAGCGACGCTACGTCCTTGTCCTCCGTTTCCTTCGCCAGATCGCGGGTGTGAGAGGCGAGTTCAGTAAGCGGGAGCGCGCCGGGCAGCGAGCTCCAGCGGGCATCGCCCGAGCGCAGCGCGTCGGCGAAGTAGGCGGCCGCGGCGGTGACCTGGAAGGAAGGGGGCGAGGTCCAGACACCGGACCACAGGGAGCCGGTCTCCAGGCTGCCGGACTCCTCGTGCGGGGCGCGGGAGTCGGGGTCGAGCCAGCGGACGGTCGCGGTGGCCAGATGACCGGAGGCGCCCGGGCGGGTGCGCACGGCGTAGAGCGCGGTGACCGTGTGGCCGGGACCCACCTCGCCGCCGTCCACCCGGTCGTTGCGGAAGTCCTGGTCGGCGACCTTGCGGTCGTCGTAACCGATCAGCCGGAACTGTTCGACCGTCTGGGGGTCGAACGCGACCTGCGCCTTGGCGTCGCGTGCCGTGAGGTCGATGTTCTGCGGAAGCTGGTCGCAGAAGACGGTGAGGGCGTCGTCGCGGTTGGAGACGTACGTCGTGTGGCCGTCGCCCTTGTCGGCCAGGCGCTCCATGAGGGCGTCGCCGTAGTCGCTGCCGACGCCGACGCCGAAGAGGGTGATGCCGTGCTCGCGGCGGGCGGACGAGATCTGTCCGAGGATGCTGTCCGCGTTTGTGTCACCGGTGTTGGCGAGACCGTCGGAGATCAGGACGACCCGGTTGGTGGCCCCTTCGCGCAGCCCCTCGACAGCGGTCGCGTACCCGGTCTTCACACCCGCGCCGAGGTTGGTCGAATCGGTCGGCTCCAGGCTGTCGATCGCCTCGTGGACGCGGCCGCGGTGGTCGCCGAGCCGGGTCATCGGCAGCACGGTCTCGGCCTCGTCGCTGAAGGTGACCAGGGCGACCGAGTCGTCGTCGCGCAGCCGGTCCGTCATCACGTCCAGGGACTGCTGGGCCAGGTCGAGTCGGCCCGGCTCGGACATGGAGCCCGAGATGTCGATGACGAAGGTGAGGGCGGCGGGCGGGCGTTCGCTCTCGCTGTCGGCGGCCCGGGTGGCGAGGCCGACCCGGACGAGGGACCAGCGTCCGTCGTCGGTGCGGGCGCCGTCGACGGTGACCGAGAAGCCGTTGCCGTCCGGGCGTTCGTAGTTCTGGTGGAAGCTGTTGACGAATTCCTCGGGGCGGATCGTGGTGGGGTCGGGGACACCGCCGCTCGCGAGGGTGCGCCGGGCGTAGCCGTACGACGCGGTGTCGACGTCGAGGGCGAAGGTGGAGAGGTAGTCGGGCGACGGCGTGACCTCGGGGGCGTCCGACTGCTCGCCCTGCTGGTCGCGCCCGGTCGCGCCGCCCGTCGGCTGGACGGGGGCGGGCAGCGGGAGGTTGCGGCCCCCGGACTTGTCCGCGCCGTCCGAGGTGTTGTTGCCGCCGCCCGCGCCGCAGCCGGTGAGCAGCACCGCTCCCGCCGCTGTCAGGGCGAGCAGCGAGCCGCCGAGCCTTCGGCGGGTCGCCGTCCGCGCGCCGTCGCGTGGGCGCCCCGTGCCCGCCGACGTCCGTATATGGTTCATCCCCATCTTTGCCCCCTCGGCGTACGGCCCTTGTGTGGGCCGACAAGTGTGACTGTGACGGCCGAGGGGGCCGGGACGAGCGCTCGGAAGCGTTGCGGAAGGATTGCGAAGCGGCCACGGCGGAGGCCCGTCGAGACCGGTGGGTGACCCTCCGGAGACCTACGACACGATGTCCTTGCGCCCGAAACCGCGGAAGGCCAGGGCGAACAGGACGAGGGCGTACGTTACCGAAATCGCCGCGCCCTGGATCATTCCTCCCCATTCCAGTGTCGGCTGGACGGCGTCGGCCCAGGCGAACTGCCAGTGGGCAGGCAGGAAGTCGCGCCAGTGGCCGAGCGCGGTGACCGCGTCCAGGACGTTGCCGACGATGGTCAGGCCGACCGCGCCGCCGACCGCGCCGAGCGGGGCGTCCGTCTTCGTCGACAGCCAGAACGCGAGCCCGGCGGTGACCAGTTGGGACACGAAGATGTACGCGATCACGACGAGCAGCCGCTGGGCGGCGGTGCCCGCGGAGAGCGCTCCGCCGGTGGGGATCTCCAGCGGGCCCCAGCCGTAGGCGGCGGTGCCGACGGCCAGCGCAACGACCGGCAGCAGGACCATCGCCGCGAGACTGAGAGCGAGCGCGACGGTGAGCTTGGACCACAGCAGCCGGGCTCTGGGCACGGGGGCCGCCAGCAGATAGCGCAGGGAGGACCAGCTCGCCTCGGAGGCGATGGTGTCGCCGCAGAACAGCGCGACCGGGATCACCAGGAGGAAGCCCGCCGACACGAACAGGTTCACCGCGGCGAAGTTGGCGCCCGAAGCGGTGGCCGTGTCCAGCAGGGTGATCCGGCCGTTCCGCTCACCGGGCCGGCCGCCGATCGCGAACGCCACGAGCAGGACGAAGGGCAGGGCCGCGAGGACCGCCCCCATCGCCAGGGTGCGGCGGCGCTTGAGCTGGCGGACGAGTTCGACGCGCAGGGGCAGGGTGCGGCGCGCCCGGTACCCGTCCGCCGTCTCGGTCCGCTCCAGGAGCGTGCTCATGCGGAACCTCCGATCAGGGTCAGGAACGCGTCTTCCAGACGTCGGTGGGGGCCCACCGACGCGACCGGTACTTCGAGGCGGACGAGCTCCACGACCAGGCGCTGTGCGCTGCCGCCGTCGTCGAGGCGGACCAGCAGTCCGTCCTCGGTCGCGACGGCCGAGACCACGCCCGGCAGTGCGCCCACCTTCTCGACGACCGGCTCGTCGACGGGGGACCCGGTGCCGATGAGCAAGGTGTCGCCGGAGCCGATGATCTCGGACACCGGGCCCGCCTGGACGAGCCGGCCGCGGTCCATGACCACGAGGTGGGTGCAGGTCTGTTCGACCTCGGCGAGGAGATGGCTGGAGACGATGACCGTGCGGCCCGCGGCGGCGTACCGGATCATCACCTCGCGCATCTCCCGGATCTGTGGCGGGTCGAGGCCGTTGGTCGGTTCGTCCAGGATCAGCAGGTCCGGGAGGCCCAGCATGGCCTGGGCGATGGCCAGGCGCTGGCGCATGCCCTGGGAGTAGGTGCGCACCGCGCGGGCGAGCGCCTCGCCGAGTCCGGCGATCTCCAGGGCCTCTTCCAGGTGGGCGTCCTCGGGAGGACGTCCGGTGGCCAGCCAGTAGAGCTCCAGGTTCTCGCGGCCGGAGAGGTGCGGGAGGAAGCCCGCGCCCTCGACGAACGCTCCGACCCGGGAGAGGACCGGCGCGCCGGGGCGGATCGCGTGCCCGAAGACGTGGATCTCGCCCTCGTCGGGCTTGATGAGGCCCATGAGCATGCGCAGGGTGGTCGTCTTGCCCGCGCCGTTCGGCCCGAGCAGGCCGAGGACCTGGCCCTTCTCCACGCGGAACGACAGCTCCCGTACCGCGTACCGGTCGGCCGACTTGGCGTAGCGCTTGCTCAGGCCGGTGATCTGGAGCGGGACTTCGGCCAGCTCGGCATCGGGTGCCGGGGCGCTCGTACGGCGGCGGCCGGTCAGCAGCAGCGCCAGGGCGGTCAGCGCGCCGGCGAGCGGCAGCCACCACACCCAGGCGGGCAGCGCCGCGGCGGCGGTCTTCACTCCGGGGGCCGTCGGCACCTGGAGGGCGGTCTTGAGGGCCACGGTGTACGTCGCCGGGGTCGCCGGGGAGGCGTAGCCGAGGTCCGTCGAGGCGAGGACCAGGCGCAGCCGGTGGCCCTTCTGGACCGCGTGGTCGACGGCGGGAAGGGTGAGGCGCACGTCCTTGCCGCTCTTCGCGCCCTCGACGCGGACCGGGGTGACGAGCTGGGAGGGCAGCACCTGCTGGGTGCCGCCGGGGCCGACGTCGTACACCTTCGCGAAGAGGACGGCGTCGTCGGTGCTGGACCGGACGTGCACGGTGACGGTCGGCGAGCCGGTGATCCGCAGGTCGTCCCGGAGGGGCGCGGACTCGAAGCGGGCGTACTGGCCGGGGAAGTCGAGGGAGATCCCGACGCCGAGGGTGGAGAGCTGGGCGAGACCGCCCGCGCCGCCGAGCCCCGGCAGGGCCGAGATGGCGGGCGGACTGGCGCCGGCCGGGTTCTGGAAGCTCTGCTCGCGGCCGCTCAGCGCGACGGTGTGCCGGCCGCTGTCCAGTCCGGGGTAGCTGTCCGCGCTCGCTCCGCGCAGCAGGGCGGCGCCGTCCGTGGAGTCGATGCCTCCGGTGCGGGTGACGCGGAAGGCGGGGCCGGTGTCGGCGCCCTTGTCGTCCTTCAGATAGCGGTCGAACCAGGAGCCGACGCGGGAGGTGACGCGGTCCGTCTCCATGTCGCCGCCGTCGTGCCCGCCGGAGATCCAGTCAACGTCCACGGGCGCGCCGTTGGCCTTGATCGCCTTGGCCATCGCGTCGGCCTGGCCCAGCGGGAAGAGGGAGTCGGACTGGCCCTGGGTGATGAGGGTGGGGACCTTGACGCGGTCGCCGACGGCCGAGGGGCTGCGCTCCTGGAGCAGCTTCACCGCCGCCGCGTCCGGCTTCCCGGACTCGGCGACCCGGTTGTACATCGCGCACAGCTCGGGCTCGAACCGGGCGCAGCCGCCGCCGGAGTTGATGAAGATGCCGGCCCAGAGCTTCTTGAACACGCCGTTCGGGAAGAGGGCGTCCGCGAGGTTCCAGTACGTGATCGACGGGGCGATGGCGTCGACGCGCGGGTCGTCGGCTGCGGCCAGCAGGGAGATCGCCCCGCCGTACGAGGCGCCGGCCACGCCCACGCGCGGGTCGCCGCTCCGGTCGAGCCGGACCTCGGGCCGCCGGGCGAGCCAGTCGATGAGCCGGGAGACGTCGGCGACCTCGCCCTTGGGGTCGTTCAGCCCGATCTTCCCGGTGGACCTGCCGAAGCCGCGGGCCGACCAGGTCAGCACCGCGTATCCGTCGCGGGCGAGCTTCTCCGCCTCGTCGCGTACGTCCGCCTTGCTGCCGCCGAAGCCGTGCGCGAGGAGGACGGCGGGGCGGCGCTCGGTGGAGGGGCCGGCGGTGAAGTACGAGGTGTCGATGCGCACTCCGCCGTCCATGGCCATGACGCGGTCGGCGCGGTGCACGGCGGGCGCGTCGTCCGACGCGACGGCCGTCCAGGTGCCCGCGCCGGCGAGCAGCACGACGGCCGCGGCGGCGGCCGCCCATCTCCCGCGGGCTCGCGCCGTCGTGCGAGCGGGGAGTTGCCCCCGTCGCGGCCCGCGCGGCCGGGGCAGTCGAAGATCCATGCCTCAACGGTACGGGTGCCCACCGACAAGCGGGGCAGCCGCCGGGGTGAACCCGCACCCCTCCCACGGGAGTACGGCACGGGTCGCGTGTACCGCGTCCGTGGTACGAACGCGTCATGGAGATGCGCCGCGCCGCCACCGTCGGGGAACTGACCGCCGCCGAGTACCTCTTCGACCATCCCGTGCGTCCCGAGTGGGCCCGGCGGTTCCTGGACACCCAGGGCCATCATCTGTACCTGGCCTACGAGGGCGAGGTCCCGGTCGGCTTCATCAGCGGGGTCGAGACGGTCCACCCCGACAAGGGCGCCGAGATGTTCCTGTACGAGCTGGCGGTGGCCGAGCCGTTCCGGCGGCGCGGCACCGGGCGGGCGCTGATCCACGAACTCGCCGCCCTGGCCCGGGAACGCGGCTGCTACGGAATGTGGGTGGGGGTGGACACCGGGAACGACGTCGCCCTTGCCACGTACCGCAGCGCGGGTGGCAAGGACGACGGGACGTGCACGGTGGTGACGTGGGACTTCGGCTGAGGCTCCGGGGCGGGGCGGGGCGGCCCAGCGTTTCCGGGCCGGGTCCGTCGGTACGGGCCGCCGGTTACGCCTGCGCGTCCTCCGGGATCGACACCAGCCAGCGGGTGTCGCGGCGCGGCCGCAGGTAGAAGGCCCAGTACAGGGTGGCGACGGCGGTGATGCCGCCGGTCCACACCAGGTAGACCGTCTCCTGCTGGGTGAGGACGTAGGCGAGGACCACGATCAGCAGGATCGGCATCGCGGGCCACAGCGGCATCCGCCAGGCGGGGGTGTGGCGGTGGTGGCCGCGCCGGGCGAGCAGGGCGGCGACGGCGACGAGCAGGTACATGGCGGTCACCGCCACGCCCGTGACGCCGTACAGGGTGTCGAGGTTGACGAAGCAGAGGGCGGCGCCGGGGACGCCCACCAGCAGGGTGGCGACCCAGGGGGAGCCGAACCGGCCGAGCTTGGACAGGCCGTTGTTGACCGGCTCGGGCCATGCCTTGTCACGGGCCGAGGCGAACAGGACGCGCGAGTTCTGGATGACCATGACGATGCCCGCGTTGATGATCGCGAGGGCGACGCAGAGGCTGACGAAGGTGCCGACGGCGGAGTTGGACCAGGCCGTGACCATGCTGCTGATGTCGCCGCCGGTGAGCTCCTTGATGTCGGAGGCGCCCATGGTGATGGCGACGACCGGGACCAGGATGACGACCGTGGAGATGGCGAGGGTGGCCAGCACCGTGCGGGCGACGTTGCGCCGCGGGTTCTCCAGCTCCTCGGAGAGGTAGACGGCGGTCGAGAAGCCCTGGGTGGCGAAGAGGGCGATGGCGAGCCCGGAGATGACGAGCATGGCCGTCACGGGGTCGGTGTGTCCGCCGGTACCGGCGACCTGCATGGAGGTGAGGCTGCCCAGGCCGCGGTGGCTGTGCGTGAAGCCCAGCAGGGCCACCAGACCGGCGGCGATGACCTCGAGGACCAGGAAGATGCCGGTGATCCAGGCGTTGGCGCGCAGGTCGAGCAGTCCGGCGAGGGTGGCCAGCAGCATCACTCCGGCGCCGGTCATCGCCGGGTCGAGGTGCACCAGCGGGGCGAGGTAGTCGGCTGTGCCGATGGCGATCACCGGCGGGACGATCATGACCACCAGCAGCGACATCACGAAGACGAGCCAGCCCGCGAGCCGTCCGGCCATCGTGGAGACCATGGCGTACTCGCCGCCGGCGCTGGGGATGAGGGTGCCCAGCTCCGAATAGCAGAACGCCACGGCGATGCAGAGCAGCGAGCCGATCGCGATCGTGAGGGCGGTCGCGGTGCCGAGTGAGCCGAAGAGGTCGGGTATGACCACGAACAGCGTCGAGGCCGGGGTCACGCAGGACAACGTCAGCAGGGTGCCGCCGACGACGCCGATGGAACGCTTGAGCGTCTTCGGGTTCCCTGTGGCCGTTGGGGCGGCGTCCAGGACGGCGGTCTCGACTGGGCGGAGCGTGTCGGTCATGAAGCGGTTCCGATCGACTCGTGCATCTGAGGTTCGGGCGGGAGCGATATCGCCTCCGGCGGCTCGCGTCGTACTTCTTCTCGTCCGCTCCCGCGCTGATGGAACCTTGACGGAAACCGTTGCGTCAATGGCCGTTTACCTACGGAATCCGCAATAGCGAAGCGACGCACGTCACATCACTTTCGCAGGCGACAACGTCACCCTGTTGCAATCGTCATGAATTTATGGAGTGTGACCATGCTTTCAAAGGTCACACCCGTTGGTAACCTGCGTCACCCGGTTCATCCCGATGAACGGGAATCGTTGCGGCGGCGTCAAAAAAACGTCAAGCCGTCCGCATAGCGGACGGCTTGACGGGGTGGGTCGGGCGGGGCCTCAGTGGTTGCGCGGGAAGCCCAGGTCGACGCCCGCCGGAGCCTCCGACGGGTCCGGCCAGCGGGTGGTGACGACCTTGCCTCGGGTATAGAAGTGCGTGCCGTCGTTGCCGTAGATGTGGTGGTCCCCGAAGAGGGAGTCCTTCCAGCCGCCGAAGGAGTGGTAGCCGACGGGCACCGGGATCGGCACGTTCACGCCGACCATGCCCGCCTCGATCTCCAGCTGGAAGCGGCGGGCCGCGCCGCCGTCCCGGGTGAAGATCGCGGTGCCGTTGCCGAAGGGGGACGCGTTGATGAGCGCCACGCCCTCCTCGTACGTCTCGACGCGCAGCACGCACAGCACCGGGCCGAAGATCTCGTCCTTGTACGCGTCCGACGTCACCGGCACGCGGTCCAGGAGCGAGAGGCCGATCCAGTGGCCGTCCTCGTACCCCTCGACCGTGTAGGCCGTGCCGTCGAGGACGACCTCGGAGCCCTGGTCGGCGGCGCCCTTCACGTACGACGCCACCTTGTCGCGATGGACGGCCGTGATGAGCGGCCCCATCTCGGAGGCCGGGTCGTTGCCGGGACCGATCTTGATCTTCTCGGCGCGCTCGCGGATCTTGGCCACCAGCTCGTCGCCGATGGAGCCGACCGCCACGACCGCGGAGATCGCCATGCAGCGCTCGCCGGCCGAGCCGTACGCGGCGGAGACGGCGGCGTCCGCGGCCTCGTCCAGGTCGGCGTCCGGCAGGACCAGCATGTGGTTCTTGGCGCCGCCCAGCGCCTGGACCCGCTTGTGGTTCGCGGCGGCGGTGGTGTGGATGTAGCGGGCGATCGGCGTCGAGCCGACGAAGGACACCGCCTTGACGTCCGGGTGCTCCAGGAGACGGTCGACGGCCACCTTGTCGCCGTGCACGACGTTGAAGACACCGTCGGGCAGACCGGCCTCGGCCAGCAGCTCGGCGAGCTTCATGGCTGCCGACGGGTCCTTCTCGGACGGCTTGAGGACGAAGGTGTTGCCGCACGCGATGGCGAGCGGGAACATCCACATCGGGACCATGGCCGGGAAGTTGAACGGCGTGATGCCCGCGACGACACCGAGCGGCTGGCGGATCGACGCCACGTCGACCTTGGAGGCCACCTCGGTCGACAGCTCGCCCTTGAGCTGCACGGTGATCCCGCAGGCCAGCTCGACGATCTCCAGACCGCGCGCGACCTCGCCGAGCGCGTCCGAGTGGACCTTGCCGTGCTCGGCGGTGATCAGCTCGGCGATCGCGTCCCGGTTGGCGTCGAGCAGCGCGCGGAACCTGAACAGGATCGTGGACCGCTTGGCCAGCGAGGACTGTCCCCAGGTCGCGTAGGCGTCCTTCGCGGCGGCGACCGCGGCGTCGACCTCGTCGACGCTCGCGAACGCGACCCTCGTGGTCACGGCGCCGGTCGCCGGGTCGGTGACCGGCCCGTACGTACCCGACGCACCCTCGACGGTCTTGCCACCGATCCAGTGGTCGACGGTCTTCGTCATGGCCATGCACTCCTTCACAGATGGCGGCGTCGGGCGGCGACGTGCCGGTCGTACTCCTCACGTGCCTTGACCGCCGACGATCGGGTCGCGGTCTCGGCCACAGGTACATCCCACCAGGCTTGGGCCGGAGGCGCGCCCGACACTGTGTCTGCCGTTTCGGTCTCCACGTAGACACAAGTGGGAGTGTCCGCCCCGCGCGCCTCGGCCAGGGCCGCCCGCAGGTCACGCACGGTCTTCGCGCGTAGGACACGCATACCCAGGCTGGCCGCGTTGGCCGCGAGATCCACCGGCAGCGGCGCCCCCGTGTACGTACGGTCCTCGGCCCGGTAGCGGTACGCCGTGCCGTACCGCTCGCCGCCCACGGACTCGGAGAGGCCGCCGATCGAGGCGTACCCGTGGTTCTGGAGGATGATCACCTTGATCGCGATGCCCTCCTGGACGGCGGTGACGATCTCCGTCGGCATCATCAGATACGTGCCGTCGCCGACCAGCGCCCACACCGGACGGTCCGGGGCCGCCATCCGCACCCCGATCGCGGCCGGGATCTCGTAGCCCATGCACGAATAGCCGTACTCGACGTGGTACTGGTCCCGCGACCGCGCCCGCCACAGCTTGTGCAGGTCGCCGGGGAGCGAGCCGGCCGCGTTGATCAGGATGTCGTCCTCGGTGACCAGCTCGTCCAGGACACCGAGGACCTGCGGCTGGGTGGGCCGGATGTCGATGTCCTCGGCCTCGTAGGCCGCGTCGACGCGGTACTCCCAGCGCTCCTTGTCGTCCGTGTACTCGGTGACGTACGCGGGCTCGGCGCGGTGCTTGTGCATCAGCAGCGCCTCGGTGAGCGCCTCCAGTCCGGCGCGCGCGTCGGCGATCAGCGGTATCCCGGCGAGCTTGTGGCCGTCGTACGGAGCGATGTTGAGGTTGAGGAAGCGGACGCCCGACGCGCCGAACAGGGTGCCGGAGGCGGTCGTGAAGTCGGTGTAGCGGGTGCCGACGCCGATCACCAGGTCGGCGGTGCGGGCGAGTTCGTCGGCGTTCGCCGTGCCGGTGTGCCCGACGCCGCCGACGTCCTGCGGGTGGTCCCAGCGCAGCGAGCCCTTGCCCGCCTGGGTGGAGGCGACGGGGATACGGGTGGCGGAGGCGAGTTCGGCGAGCGCCTCCTCGGCACGGCTGTGGTGGACGCCGCCGCCCGCGACGATCAGCGGGCGCCGGGCCTCGCGGACCGCCGCGACGGCGCGGGCGAGTTCGCCGGCGTCGGCCGCCGGGCGCCGCACGGCCCAGGTCCGCTCGGCGAAGAACTCCTCGGGCCAGTCGTACGCCTCCGCCTGCACGTCCTGGGGCAGCGCGAGCGTGACGGCGCCGGTGTCGACGGGGTCGGTGAGTACACGCATCGCCTGGAGGGCCGCCGGAATCAGGGCCTCGGGCCGGGTGATCCGGTCGAAGTACTTCGACACCGGGCGCAGACAGTCGTTGACCGACACGTCCCCGGCGGAGGGGACCTCCAGCTGCTGGAGCACCGGGTCGGCCGGGCGGGTCGCGAAGACGTCGCCGGGCAGGAGCAGCACCGGGAGGTGGTTGATGGTGGCGAGCGCGGCGCCGGTGACGAGGTTGGTGGCGCCGGGCCCGATGGAGGTGGTCACGGCGTGCGCCGACAGCCGGCCGCACTGGCGCGCGTAGCCGACCGCCGCGTGCACCATGGCCTGTTCGTTGCGCCCCTGGTGGTACGGCATCTCGTCGGCGTACTCGACGAGCGCCTGGCCGATCCCGGCGACGTTCCCGTGGCCGAAGATGCCCCAGGTGGCGCCGATCAGGCGACGCCGCTCGCCGTCCCGTTCCGTGTACTGCGCGGCCAGGAACCGCACCAGCGCCTGTGCGACCGTCAGCCTCGTCGTCGAGGTCATCGGTATCCCCCTGTGCTCTCTGCGTGTCCCGGGTGGAAGCGGATCCGCCACTCCCTGTCCCCGCCCGGTCCCGCCATGACGTTCAGGTAGTACATGGCGTGACCGGGCTGGGCGATGGACGGACCGTGCCATCCGTCGGGGACGAGGACGGCATCGCCGGTGCGGACCTCGGCGAGGACGTCCGAACCGCCCTCACGGGAGGGGAATACGCGCTGATAGCCGAAACCGTTCGGGCCGTCGATCTCGAAGTAGTAGATCTCCTCCAGCCGGGACTCGACGCCGGGCAGGTGTTCGTCGTGCTTGTGGGGCGGGTACGAGGACCAGTTGCCGCCGGGGGTGATCACCTCGACGGCGATGAGCCGGTCGCAGTCGAAGACGTCCGCGGCGGCGAAATTGCGTACCTGGCGGGCGCAGTTGCCGCTGCCGCGGTCTTCGACGGGAACCTCCGGCGCGGGGCCGTAGCGGGCGGGGAGTCGGCGCTCGCACTTCGCTCCTGCCAGGGCGAAGCGGCCTCCCGCGCCGGAGGCGATCTGGGCCCGGGCCTCACGGGGAACGTACGCGAAGTCGGAGACTCCGTCGAACACACTCCGCCTGCCCAGGAGTTGGAACTCTTCCTGTTCCATGCCGTCTTTGGTGCGCACCGTGCAGCCGCCGCCGAGCGGGAGCACGATCCACTCGCTGTCCCCGGTGGTGAACGTGTGGGTGCCGCCCGGTGCCAGCTCCACGATCCGCAGACTGCTGTGGGTCCAGCCGGCCCGTTCGGGGTCGATGTCGAGGACGTAATAGGCGTCGGCGGTGGTGCCCTTGGGCACGTACAGCTCGTTGCTCGGACGACTCATGCGGCCCTCACAGAAGTCCTACGGCGGTGTCCACGGCCTCGGCGACATCGCCGTCCGCCGGGTAGAGCAGCGAGCGGCCCACCACCAGGCCCTGCACGGTGGGGAGTTGGAGCGCCCCGCGCCATTTCTCGTACGCACCCTCCTGGTCCTCGCCGACATCGCCGCCGAGCAGGACGGCGGGCAGCGTGGAGGTCTCCATGACGCGGGCCATGTCGTCGGGGTTCTCGGTGACGGGGACCTTCAGCCAGGTGTACGCCGAACTGCCGCCCAGGCCGCCGGCGATGGCGATGGACTTGGTGACGGCCTCGGCGCTCAGATCGTTGCGCAGGGTCCCGTCGTCCCGGCGACGACAGAGGAACGGTTCGACGAAGACCGGAAGTTGCCGCTCGGCCATGGCGTCGATCACCCGGGCGGCGGACTCCAGGGTGCGCAGCGAGCCCGGATCGTCGTAGTCGATGCGCAGCAGCAGTTTGCCCGCGTCGAAGCCGAGCCGCTCGATGTCCTTCGGGCGGTACCCGGTGAACCGGTCGTCCAGCTCGAAGGCGGAGCCCGCGAGTCCGCCGCGGTTCATCGACCCGATGACCACCTTGCCGTCGAGCGCGCCGAGCAGCAGCAGGTCGTCGAGTATGTCGGCGGTCGCGAGCACGCCGTCGACCCCGGGACGGGAGAGCGCGAGACACAGCCGTTCCAGCAGATCGGCGCGCCCCGCCATGGCCAGCCTCCGGTCGCCGACGGCCAGCATGCCGCGCGCCGGGTGGTCCGCGGCGACGATCATCAGCCGCCCGGAGCCTTCGAGCAGCGGACGGCGCACCCGCCGCGCGGCGGCCTCCGCGATCGCCTCGGGGTGCCGGGCCCGGACCTGGACGAGGGCGAGGACGTCGACGCGCGGAGACGGGGGGCGCAGACGGTCGTAGGCGGTGGGGGTGACGGAGCCGGCGGTGAGCGGTCCGTCGGACGGGGCACCGGTGGGCCCCGTGCCGGTGGACCCCGTGCCGGTGGACCCCGTGCCGGTGGATCCCGTGCCGGTGGGCCCGGTGTTCGTCTGCGCGCCCGCCGGGGCGTGTCCGGCCGCCTCGTCGGGCGCGGGTGCGTCGCCGCCCTGTTCGTGGCGGGCTCCCCCGACGTGGCCCGCCCTCACCGCACCGCTCCGGCGGCGAGGGCCTGTTCGACCTCGTGTTCGGTGGGCATCGCGGAGGAGCACTCCAGGCGGGAGGCGACGATGGCGCCCGCGGCGTTCGCGTAGCGCATGATCCGCTCCAGGTCCCGGCCGGCGAGCAGTCCGTGGCAGAGGGAGCCGCCGAACGCGTCGCCCGCGCCGAGGCCGTTGAGGACCTCGACCGGGAGGGGCGGGACCTCGGCGGTGGTGCCGTCGCGATGGACGGCGAGGACGCCCTTGGGGCCCTGTTTCACCACGGCGAGTTCGGCACCCGCTTCGAGGAGGGCGGCGGCAGCGGCGTGCGGCTCGCGCTCTCCGGTGGCGATCTCGACCTCGTCGACGTTGCCGACGGCGACGGTGGCGTGGCGCAGGGCCTCGGCGTAGAAGGGGCGCGCCGACGCGGGATCCTCCCAGAACATGGGGCGCCAGTCGAGGTCGAAGACCGTCGTACCGGACCGGGCCCGGTGGGCCAGGGCGGCGAGTGTGGCCGTGCGGCTCGGCTCCGCGCAGAGCCCCGTGCCCGTCATCCAGAAGACGCGGGCGGCGCGCACGGCGTCGAGGTCGAGTTCGTGCGCCTCGATCTCCAGGTCGGGGGCCTTGGGCTGCCGGTAGAAGTAGAGCGGGAAGTCGTCCGGCGGGAAGATCTCGCAGAAGGTGACGGGGGTCGGCAGTCCGGGAACCGGGGTGACCCAGCGGTCGTCCACGCCGAAGTCACGCAGCGCCTCGCGCAGATAGGTTCCGAAGGGATCCGCACCCGTTCGGGTGATGACGGCACTGCGCCGTCCGAGCCGCGCGGCCGCCACCGCGACATTGGTCGCCGAGCCGCCGAGGAACTTGCCGAAGGAGGTCACCCGGGACAGCGGGACCCCCGTCTGCAACGGGTAGAGGTCCACGCCGATCCGCCCCATGGTGATCAGCTCGTACGCCATCGAGTTCCCTTCCCTGCGATCCCTACGGCTGCCCCCAGGTCTAGTGCCGCAGGCGAAGCCTGTCAACGTTTTGTCCAGACATTCGGACGACGCTTGACACCTCTCCGGAGCCGCCCGAAGCTGACGGCCATGACGTCGTTGCCACCTCAGTCATCGCCGCCCTCACAGCCCGAGCCCCAGTCGAAGTCGTCACCGCGGTCGTCACCTCCGTCTCCGTCCCCACTGTCGCGCATCCGGATCGGTTCGGCCCCCGACTCCTGGGGCGTCTGGTTCCCCGACGACCCGCGGCAGGTCCCCTGGCAGCGCTTCCTCGACGAGGTCTCCGGATCCGGTTACGAGTGGATCGAGCTCGGCCCGTACGGCTATCTGCCCACCGATCCGGACATCCTGAGGGAGGAGACCGCGCGCCGCGGGCTCAGCGTGTCGGCGGGCACGGTCTTCACCGGGCTGCACCGGGGCCCCGAGGTGTGGGAGTCCACCTGGGCGCATGTCTCGGACATCGCCGCGCTCGCCCAGGCGATGGGCGCCGGGCATCTCGTCGTCATCCCGGCCTTCTGGCGGGACGACAAGACCGGGGCGGTGCTGGAGGACAGCAGGCTGACGCCGACCCAGTGGCGTCATCTGACCGCTCAGACCGAGCGGCTGGCCCATGAGGTGCGCGAGCGCTACGGGCTGAGGATCGTCGTCCATCCGCACGCCGACACGCACATCGACAGCGAGGAGAACGTCACGCGTTTCCTCGACGCGACCGACTCCTCGCTGGTGTCGCTGTGTCTGGACACGGGCCACTACGCCTACTGCGGCGGCGACAGCGTCAAGCTCATCGAGACGTACGGCGAACGCATCGGCTACCTCCACCTCAAGCAGGTGGACCCGCTGGTGCTGGCCGGTGTGCGGGCCGAGGAGCTGCCGTTCGGGCCCGCCGTCGCGCGCGGCGTGATGTGCGAACCGCCGTCCGGTGTACCGGCGCTGGAGCCCGTCCTCGCCGCCGCGCAGAACCTCGGCGTCGAGCTCTTCGCGATCGTCGAGCAGGACATGTACCCGTGCCCGCCGGACAAGCCGCTCCCGATCGCCCGGCGCACCCGGGCGTTCCTGAGGTCCTGCGGGGCGTGAGGGCCGCACCACGACGGCCCGCCGAGCGCTCGGGGCACGGCGGGTCGTCGGCCCTGCCCGCGAGGAGCCGCGCAGGGTTCCTCGGGCTCCTCGCGGGCCGGTCCGCGGACCGGCCCGCGGACAACGGCAGAAACCGTCCTGCGGAGAACCACGCCGACGACTGCCCGCCCCTCGGCGGCCAATGCGTCACTCGTGTCACAAAAAACACCCCCGTGTCACACATGTCGCGTATACGCGGGTCTTGCGTCACACCCGGTCAACAGCCACAGCCCAGCGCTCACGCTGCGTCGTTCACGGGGCACACGCTTTGTGATCACCAGCGCAGCGCCCGGCTCCCCCGACGACCGCCCCAGGCCGCCGCCGCGGTGCGCGCAGGGAGGTGCCACTCATGACCGACCGCAGGCTCTGGTCGTACAAGGAGATCGCCGCGCACATCAAGGTGCAGCCGGACACCGTCCGGTCCTACCGCAAGCACGGACTGCTGCCACCACCCGATCATGTCGAGGCGGGAAAGCCCTACTGGTACGCCGACACCGTCCGCGCCTGGGTCGCCTCCCGCCCGGGGAACCGGGGCCGCAGAGACACCTGACCCACCCGGCCCGGTGCCTCGTCCAGTGCCCCGCCGGTCGGGCACTGGACGGGGGCCGCCCGACGGGACCGCCCTCGCGCCGACCTGATTCCCGGCACCCGCACGGCCCGACGGCCGTCCCGCACACCTCGCCGACCGTCAGCTCCACGGCTCGATGACCGTCACCCCCGAACCCGGCGCCGATCCCATGGCGGCCAGGGCGGAGGGTGTGGCGTCCAGCGGGATGGTGGAGGTCACGAGGAGGTCGGGGCGGAGTACGCCGCCGCGGACCAGTTCCAGCAGGGGCGGGTAGGCGTGGGCCGCCATTCCGTGGCTGCCGAGGAGTTCTAGTTCGAGGGCGATCACCCGGGCCATCGGGACCGGGGTGGCGCCGGTCGGCGAGGGCAACAGGCCGACCTGGACGTGCCGGCCGCGACGGCGCAGGCCGTCGACCGAGGCCGCGCAGGTGGCGGGCGAACCGAGGGCGTCCAGCGACAGATGCGCTCCCCCGCCGGTCAGTTCACGGACCGCCTGGGCCGGGTCCGCAACGGCGGAGGCATCCACGCACTCCGCCGCCCCGAACTTCCGCGCCAGTTCGAGGGCCGCGGGTGACACGTCGACGGCCACGACCCGCGCCCCGGAGGCCGCCGCGATCATCACCGCCGAGAGGCCGACGCCACCGCAGCCGTGCACCGCGACCCACTCCCCCGCGGCCACCCTTCCCTGCGCGACGACCGCGCGGAACGCCGTGGCGAACCGGCAGCCCAGTGAGGCCGCCGTCGCGAAGGACAGCTCCGGCGGCACCGCGATCAGGTTCACCTCGGCGTGGTCGAGTGCCACGTACTGGGCGAAGGAACCCCAGTGCGTGAACCCCGGCTGGGTCTGCCGCTCGCACACCTGCTGGTCGCCCGCCGCGCACGCGGGACAGCTTCCGCAGGCGCAGACGAACGGGACGGTGACCCGGTCGCCGGGGCGCCAGGACCTCACTCCGGCGCCCACCGCCTCGATCACCCCGGCGAGTTCGTGCCCCGGCACATGTGGCAGCGCGATGTCCGGGTCGTGGCCCATCCAGCCGTGCCAGTCGCTCCGGCACAGCCCGGTGGCCTCGACCCGCACCACGACCCCGTGCTCCGCGGGCGCCGGGTCCGCCACGTCCCGCACCTCGGCCGGCTCCCCGTACCGCTCGAACACCACTGCCCGCATCGGCTCCCGCCCTCCGCTCGGAGATCACCTTCCCGGGGGAACGCTACGGGCTGTCCCGCCCCCCGGCGGGCACACGACGACAGCCACGGCGCTCCCCCGGGCTCTTCGAGCAGGGGTACCCCCACTCCGCGTTGCCGGATCGACCGAACACGCCGAGCACGAGGACGACCCTCCGCCTTGCGATGCTCCCCCGGCCCGAAGGCGCGGGGGCCCCCGGCACCTGACGCCGCGCGCTGACACCGGGGATTACGGGCGAGCCCTCAGCCGCGCGCCTCGGCCTTGTCCCGGCCGGGCTCCGCCTCCGGCGCGGACTCCGCGTCCGCTGCCGCGTCGTGAGCCGGAGTCGCATCCGGAGCCGCATCCGGAGCCGCGCCCGGGATCGGAGCAGGGGTCGGGGCCGGGGCCGTGTCCGGGGTCCGATTCCGCGCCTCCCCCTCGCTGAGTCCGAACCGGTCGTGGAAGCGCCGCAGCGGTCCGGGCGCCCACCAGGTGGCTCTGCCCGTCAGGCGCATGACCGCCGGGACCAGCAGGCTGCGGACGACCATCGCGTCCATCAGCACGGCGAGCGCGACACCCAGTCCGAGCATCTTGGTGTTGGCCACCCGGGAGGTGCCGATGGCGACCATCACCACCGCGAGGATGACCGCGGCCGCGGTGATCAGCCCGCCGGTGCGCTGGAGCCCGAAACGGACCGCCTCCCGGTGGTCGCCGGTGTGGTCGTACTCCTCCTTGATGCGGGAGAGCAGGAAGACGCCGTAGTCCATGGAGAGGCCGAAGGCGACGCAGAACATCAGGACCGGGAGGGTCGTCTCGATCGAACCGGAGCTGGTGAAGTCGAGGAGGCCGGAGAGGTGGCCGTCCTGGAAGACCCAGACCACCGCACCGAACATCGCGGTCAGGCTGAGCGCGTTGAGCAGCACCGCCTGGACCGGGATCAGCACGCTGCCGGTCAGCAGGAACACCAGGAACAGCGTGACGATCGCGATGAACGCGGCCGCCCACGGGAGCCGGTCGCCTATCGCGTGCTTGGAATCGACCAGGACGGCCGCCGTGCCGGTCACGGAGGTGTCGAACGGGGCGTCCGCGGCGCGGAGTTCGCCCACCAGCCGCTGAGCCCCCTCGTCCACGGCCTCGCCCTTCGGCAGCACCGAGAAGTACGCGGAGTCGCCCTTCACCAGGGGCCCGTCCACACGCAGCACCTCGGGCAGCGCGGCGATCCGCTCCCGGTACCGGGCGTACTGGGTCTCCGTGGCCGCTCCCTCGGCCAGGACCTCCAGAGCGCCGCCGGGGCTGCCCGGGAAGCCGTCCCGGATGTGCTGCTGGACGATGTGCGACTCCGCGCCGGAGGGCAGCTGCCGGTCGTCGGCCGTGCCGAACTTCACGCCCAGGAAGGGCAGTCCGAGGACGATGAGGCCGGCCGTGGTGGCCACCGCGAAGAGCGGTGCCCTGCGCATCACGAGGGAGGCCATGCGTCCCCAGAGGGCTCCGCCGGCGGCCGGATCGGGCCTTCCGCGCCGGAACAGGCGCCGCAGGTCGAGGGAGTTCACCCGGTCGCCGAGGAGCATCAGCGCCGCGGGGAGCAGGATCAGCGCGGCGGCCGCCGCCAGCAGCACCACGGCGATGCCCGCGTAGGCGAAGGAGCGCAGGAAGTACTGCGGGAAGACCAGCATCGCGGCCAGCGACACGGCCACCGTGAGGGAGGAGAAGAGCACGGTGCGGCCCGCGGTGCGCAGGGTGGTACCGACCGCGGTGCGCGGTGGGGCGCCGGTGGCCAGCTCCTCGCGGAACCTGCGGACGATGAACAGGGCGTAGTCGATGGCGAGGCCGAGGCCCAGGGCCGTCGTCAGGTTCATCGCGAAGACCGAGACGTCCGTGACCTCGGTGAGTCCGCGCAGCACGGCGTTGGTGCCGAGGATCGCGATGATCCCGACCCCGAGCGGGAGCAGGGCCGCGACGGCGCTCCCGAAGACCATGACCAGCAGCAGAAGGGTCACCGGAAGGGCGATCATCTCGGCCCGGGTCAGGTCCTCCTTGATGGTCGTCTGCATCTCGTGCCGTACGGCGACCGGTCCGCCGATCTCGACCTCGACGGCGCCGCTCCTGCCGCGGTAGGAGGGTGCGAGGCGGTCCAGGGTGGCGGCCGCGGCCGTCTCGTCGCCGGTGATCCGGGCGGCGATCAGCGCCTGGTGGCCGTCGCGTGCCTTCAGCGCGGGTGAGCCGGACTGCCAGTAGGAGCCGACGCCGGTGACTCCGTGCTCGGCGGCCAGGCGTGCCGCGATCCGCTTGGCATCGGCCGCGACCGAGGGATCGTCGACCGAGGCCCCGCCCGCGTCGAGCAGGAGCAGCAGATTGGGCTGCGAGGCGGGGAACTCCCGCTCCAGCGCCTTGGTCGCGTAGGTCGACTCCGCGGTCGGGTCCTCCCAGCCGCCACTGCCGAGCCGGTCCGCCACCCCGCTGCCGGCGACCACGGCGAGCGCGGTCAGCAGCAGGGCGACGAGCAGGGAGAGCCGTGGCCGCGCGGTCACGAACCGGGTCCATCCGCCGAGCCGCGCGCCCCCGCCCGTACCTCCACCCGAACGCTCCCCCGAGCCCGAGCCCGAGCCCGAACCCTGGCCCTGGCCCTGGCCCCCGCCCGAGCCTTCAGCCGCGCCCTCGTCGGGCCTCGCCCCGGGCCCGTCATCCGCGTCGTTGACTTCGGACATGCTGCGGTGTCCCCTTCACCGTGACCCGATGACCCGCAAGCGTGCAGGCATCATGGATCGCCCATTGCCATAGAATGGCAAACACGAGTCGGCGCTCGCGTTTTTCAAGAATGCGAGCGACCACTCGCGTTTGTCAATCGCGTCCCGAGAAGCTGGGGATAACCGTGCCCGAGAAGCAGCAGACCGAGGAGTCGCCCACGCGACAGCAGCGCGCCGAAGACAAGCCGCGCCGCCGCCAGGCCCGCGGCGAGCGCCGCATCGCCCAACTCCTGGAGGCGGCAGCCTCGGTGTTCTGCCAGTCCGGCTACACGGCGGCGAGCACCAACGCCATCGCCCGCGAGGCAGGCGTCTCGCCCGGCACGCTCTACCAGTTCTTCCCGAACAAGGAAGCGATCGCGGTCGGCCTCAGCGACCAGTTGCTGGAGCACTGGGCCCAGTCGCACGGACAGGCGCTCAGCCCGGAGAACATCGGCCTCCCGCTGGACCGGATGCTCGACGCGGTCCTCGACCCGCTGATCGCGTTCAACGTGGAGAACCCGGCCTTCGCCGTCCTGATGCACGGCCCCGATGTCCCGGGAGCGATCATCGAGGAGATCGGCACCCTGCACTGCACCCTCCTCGCCCGCGTCGAGGAGATGATCGCGACCCGCCTGCCGGGCCTGCCGCCGGACGAGCGCACCCGCACGGCGAACATGGCCCTCCACCTCTTCAAGGCCGGCCTCACGCTGATCATGTCCCACGAGGGCGCCGAACGGGACGCCTACATCGCGGAGCTGAAGACGGTCATGCACCGCTATCTGGAGCCGCTCCTCGAAGGCGGGCTGCCCGCCGGCCGCTGAGCCGCGCCGGACGGGGGCGGCACCTGGGCTCCGGCCTGCGACATCAGGGACATGTGCCATAAGGTTCGGACAAATCGATCAGTGATCCGCGGTACCGATCCGTCCACGCACCCCCGCGCCACACACCCCGCGGGCCGCCCGACGCGTCGGACCGCGGGTCCCCGTCCGAACCCGCGGGTCCGCCCCCGAGGGACAAAGGGATGGCCGTGACCCAGAATCAGCCACCGGGCGCACCCCGGGCCCGCGCTCCCGGACCGCAGCAGCCCCCGCCGTCGTACCCCCGGATCCCCGTCGGCCTCTGGAAGCGCTGCCTGGGTGTCGGGCTGGCCCTGTGGGCGCCGGCCGCGATCGTCACGTACGCAACGAAGAGCGCCGCACCGCTGCCGACCCTGATCCTGCTCGGCAGCTTTCTGGCGCCCGTCGCCTTCGTGCTCCGGGCGTACGAGCGGCACGGCCGCGACCTGGGCGTGAGCCTGATCCTCGGCTGTTTCCTGACCGGGGGCACCCTGGGGGTGCTCGGCGCGTCCGTGACGGAGTACGAACTGCCGCGCCCCGGGCTGGGGACGTACGTCGGCGCCGGTCTGATCGAGGAGGCGGTGAAGCTCGGCGCGCTCATGTACCTGCTGCGCCGGCACACCCGGATCCGCGGGCCGCGGGCCGGCCTGGTGCTCGGCGCGACGCTCGGGTTCGGCTTCGCGGCCCTGGAGAGCGCGGGCAGCGCGTTCGACGCGGCCGTGTCCCTGCGGGGAGTCGGGGTGCGCACGCTCCTGGAGACCGAGGTCCTGCGCGGGGTGCTCACCCCCTTCGGACACGGCCTGTGGACCGCGGTCACGAGTGCGGTGCTGCTGGCGTACCGCCGCCCGGACGGGCGCTTCCGGTTCACCGCTCCGCTGCTCGGCACCTGCCTCGGCGCCTCCCTGCTGCACGCCCTGTGGGACTCCACGCACGGGATCGCGCTGTGGCTGGTGGCCCGGCTCGCCCACCCGGACCTCGCCCGGGCGCTGTTCGGTCCGGGCCGGCCGCCGCGTCCCGCCGGCGGACAGGATCACCTCTTCACCCTGTTCGCGGTGGGCGGCCTGTTCCTCGTCGCCCTCGTGGGGGTGGCCTGGGCGCGCTCGTCGGCGCACCGCGACCCTGCTTGGAGAAATACCCCCTAGGGGTATAGTGTGGTGAACATCGAGGGGAACCCTGGGCTCCCGGGGATCCCTCCCGCACACACACGCACCGGACGCCTCGACGAGGAGTAACGCCATGACCGCCCAGACCGGCACCCCGGGTTCCGTCACCACCGTCTACCAGGTGAGCGGCATGAGCTGCGGACACTGTGAAGGCTCCGTCAGCGGGGAGATCTCCGCGATCCCCGGCGTGAGCTCGGTGAAGGCCGTCGCCTCGACCGGAGAGGTCACCGTCGTCTCCGACACGGCGCTCGACGAGAGCGCCGTCCGCGCAGCCGTGGACGAGGCGGGCTTCGAGCTCGTCGGCCAGGCCTGAGCGGGACCAGCAGCTCTTCTCCTCCGCACGGGCCGTGCCGACCGGCTGATACCGGCTCCGCGCGGCCCGGCTCATTCCTGGAGCCGGACCATGACCACCGCAGCACCCGAGACGCCCATAGGCACGACCTCGGACATCGAACTCTCCATCGGCGGGATGACCTGCGCCTCCTGCGCGGCCCGCGTCGAGAAGAAGCTCAACCGCATGGACGGCGTCACCGCCACCGTCAACTTCGCGACGGAGAAAGCCAAGGTCTCCTACCCCGAGGGGGTACGGGTCGCCGATCTGATCGCCACCGTGGTGAAGACGGGCTACACCGCCGAGGAGCCGCCCCCTCCCGCGGCGCCCGAGGAGGCGGAACCGCCCGCCGCCGACGACCCCGAAACGGCCGCTCTGCGCCAACGGCTGACCGTCTCCGCGCTGCTCGCCCTGCCCGTCGTCCTCATGTCGATGATCCCGGCCCTCCAGTTCGACAACTGGCAGTGGCTCTCGCTGACGCTCGCCGCGCCCGTCGTGGTCTGGGGCGGGCTGCCCTTCCACCGGGCCGCCCTGACGAACGCGCGGCACGGCGCGGCCACCATGGACACCCTGGTCTCGGTCGGCACCCTCGCCGCGTTCGGCTGGTCCCTGTGGGCGCTGTTCTTCGGCGACGCGGGGATGCCGGGCATGCGGCACGGCTTCGAGTTCACCGTCTCCCGTACGGACGGGGCGTCCACGCTCTACCTCGAGGTCGCCGCGGGCGTCATCGCGTTCATCCTGCTCGGCCGCTTCCTGGAGGCCCGCTCCAAGCGGCGCGCGGGAGCGGCGCTGCGGGCGCTGATGGAGCTCGGCGCCAAGGACGTCGGGATCCTGCGGGACGGCCGTGAGGTCCGCCTGCCGGTGGGACAGCTGACGGTCGGCGACCGCTTCGTCGTACGGCCGGGCGAGAAGATCGCCACGGACGGGACCGTCGTCGAGGGCACGTCGGCCGTGGACGCGGCCATGCTGACCGGCGAGTCGGTGCCGGTGGACGTGGCCGTCGGGGACGCCGTCACCGGTGCGACCGTGAACGCCGGGGGCCGGCTCGTCGTCGAGGCCACCCGGATCGGCGCGGACACGCAGCTCGCCCGGATGGCCCGGCTCGTCGAGGACGCGCAGAACGGCAAGGCCGAGGTGCAGCGACTCGCCGACCGGATCTCCGGGGTCTTCGTGCCCGTCGTGCTGCTCGTCGCGCTCGGCACGTTCGCGGCCTGGATCGCGGTCACCGGGGACACGGTCGCGGCCTTCACCGCCGCCGTCGCGGTACTGATCATCGCCTGCCCGTGCGCGCTCGGTCTGGCCACCCCGACCGCCCTGATGGTCGGCACCGGCCGCGGCGCCCAGCTCGGCATCCTCATCAAGGGCCCCGAGGTCCTGGAGTCCACGCGCCGCGTCGACACCGTCCTGCTGGACAAAACCGGCACGGTGACGACCGGACGCATGAGCCTGCACGAGGTGTACGTCGTCGAGGGCACCGCCGAGAAGGACGTCCTGCGGCTCGCCGGAGCCCTGGAACACGCCTCCGAGCATCCGATTGCCCGAGCGATCGCGGCAGGCGCTCAGGAGCGCGCAGGCGGCCTTCCGGCGCCGGAACACTTCGAGAACGTGCCGGGCCGCGGAGTACGCGGACGGGTGGACGGCCACGACGTCACCGTCGGCCGGTTCCCGGGCGCGCTCCCCGAAGCGCTTGCGGACGCGAAGAACGCGGCCGAGGCGGCGGGCCGTACGGCCGTCGTGGTCGCCCTGGACGGCGTGCCGGCGGGTGTCGTGACCGTCGCCGACACGGTCAAGGAGACCAGCGCCGAGGCCGTCCGCGCACTGCGCGCCCTCGGGCTCACACCGATGCTGCTGACCGGGGACAACCGGGCGGTCGCCGAGGCCGTGGCACGGGAGGTCGGCATCGGTCCCTCCGACGTGATCGCCGAGGTGCTGCCCGAGGACAAGGTCGCCGTGGTCCAGCGGCTGCAGCGCGAGGGGCGGACCGTCGCGATGGTGGGCGACGGGGTGAACGACGCGGCGGCGCTCGCGACCGCCGATCTGGGCCTCGCGATGGGCACGGGCACGGACGCGGCGATCGAAGCGAGCGATCTGACGCTCGTGCGCGGGGACCTGCGGGTGGCCGCCGACGCGATCCGGCTGGCCCGCGGCACCCTGTCGACGATCAAGGGAAACCTGGTCTGGGCCTTCGGCTACAACGTGGCGGCGCTTCCGCTGGCCGCCGCCGGCCTGCTGAACCCCATGATCGCGGGAGCGGCGATGGCCTTCTCGTCGGTCTTCGTGGTCACGAACAGCCTTCGACTGAGAGCATTCGCGTGACGACGGACCATGAGTCCCCCTAGAGTCCAACGCGAGCCTCACATAAGCTCTTCACAAGGCTCGCGCATCTTCCTTACGCTTGGTCCTCGATTCCCATATCGGGGCTCTTGCCTATCTTCAGGACATATGCAAGAGACTCAGATCACAGTGATGTGAACGTAACCACCGAAGGGGTTCGTCAGTCTAAGTTGGCGATGTCAGAAGCGTCTTGGGGGGCGTGACTGGCATCTGGGGATGTCTTGGGGGACGTTCCCGGAAATTGCGTCGCCGGGGCACGTACAGCGGGGAGCTTTGAGCGGCCCTCCCGATCCGTACGCGTCCCGGCAGATCGCACCGCACCACCGCAGTACGGCGAGTTCCGCTCGCCCGGTACACCGTCGGCCTCCGTGCCGGCACACAGCGATTCAGGCGCTGTCCCGCAGACGCCCGGCCGGATCCCGTGGGGGGAATCCGCACCGGGACAAGGAAAGCGCCCTGACTGCCGGCCCGTGGGGGGACCAGTAGCAGGGCGCTTTCCGTTTTTTTGCCTTGATACGCGCTTCACCGGGCCCCGCGTACGGCGCCCGGTGGTCGTGCGGTGCCTCTAGCGGGCCTCGACCGGCACGAAGTCGCGCTCGACGACACCCGTGTAGATCTGCCGCGGGCGGCCGATGCGGGAGCCGGGCTCCTTGATCATCTCGTGCCACTGGGCGATCCAGCCCGGCAGCCGGCCGAGGGCGAACAGGACCGTGAACATCTCGGTCGGGAAGCCCATGGCACGGTAGATGAGACCCGTGTAGAAGTCGACGTTCGGGTAGAGGTTGCGCGCGACGAAGTACTCGTCGGAGAGCGCGTGCTCCTCCAGCTTGAGGGCGATGTCCAGCAGCTCGTCGGACTTGCCGAGAGCGGAGAGGACGTCGTGCGCGGCGGCCTTGATGATCTTCGCGCGCGGGTCGAAGGACTTGTACACCCGGTGGCCGAAGCCCATCAGGCGGACGCCGTCCTCCTTGTTCTTCACCTTGCGGATGAAGGCGTCGACGTCGCCGCCGTTGGCCTGGATGCCCTCGAGCATCTCCAGGACGGACTGGTTGGCGCCGCCGTGCAGCGGGCCCCACAGCGCGGAGATGCCGGCGGAGATCGAGGCGAACATGTTCGCCTGCGAGGAGCCGACCAGGCGCACGGTGGAGGTCGAACAGTTCTGCTCGTGGTCCGCGTGCAGGATCAGCAGCTTGTCGAGCGCGGAGACGACCACCGGGTCGAGCTCGTACTCCTGCGCGGGGACCGAGAAGGTCATGCGCAGGAAGTTCTCGACGTACCCGAGGTCGTTGCGCGGGTAGACGAAGGGGTGGCCGATCGACTTCTTGTACGCGTACGCCGCGATCGTCGGAAGCTTGGCGAGCAGCCGGATCGTCGAGAGGTTGCGCTGCTTCTCGTCGAACGGGTTGTGGCTGTCCTGGTAGAAGGTCGACAGCGCCGAGACGACCGAGGACAGCATCGCCATCGGGTGGGCGTCGCGCGGGAAGCCCCTGTAGAAGTTCTTGACGTCCTCGTGCAGCAGGGTGTGCTGCGTGATTTCGTTCTTGAAGGTGGAGAGCTCGTCGACGTTCGGGAGCTCGCCGTTGATCAGCAGATAGGCCACCTCCAGGAAGGTGGAACGCTCGGCCAGCTGCTCGATCGGGTAACCGCGGTAGCGGAGGATGCCCTGCTCACCGTCGAGATAGGTGATCGCGGATTTGTAGGCGGCGGTATTGCCGTACCCACTGTCCAGCGTCACCAGACCGGTCTGGGCGCGGAGCTTGCCGATGTCGAAGCCCTTGTCGCCGACGGTGCTGTCGATCACCGGGTAGGTGTACTCGCCATCGCCGTACCGCAGTACTACAGAGTTGTCGCTCACGTCATCCCTCACCGACGTTGTGCCTCTTCTTCGAGGTGCCCTGACTGTCTCTACCATCCCCCATTTGGCCCTGGAGAGTGCACTCGGGGTCGACCATTGGGCCTATCGGCGGCACTCAGTGCCGCCAACCTGCTCATCCTGCCCCGTTCGTTCCCCATCTGGAAGTGCTCTGTGACCTTCATGACTCGTTTGATCGATCATTTTTTGTGATGGACCGCGTTCCGCGCCCGAAAGGCCCCGTTCAGTGCTCGAACGGGCCCCTTCGCCTCGCGCGGAGCCGGTGGTTCACGAGCCGGACAGCCGGAAGTCCAGGGCCGTGCACCGGCGTCCCGCGGACACCGTACGCACCGCCTGGCCTATCGCCTTGCGCGAACCGACGAGGACGACCAGCTTCTTGGCCCGGGTGACCGCCGTATAGAGCAGATTGCGCTGGAGCATCATCCAGGCGCCGGTGGTCACGGGGATCACCACCGCCGGGTACTCGCTGCCCTGGGAGCGGTGGATGGTCACCGCGTAGGCGTGGGCCAGCTCGTCCAGTTCGTCGAATTCGTACGGCACCTCCTCGTCCTCGTCCGTGCGCACCGTCAGGCGCTGTTCGACCGGATCGAGGGAGGTGACCACGCCCACGGTGCCGTTGAAGACGCCGTTCTCGCCCTTGTCGTAGTTGTTGCGGATCTGGGTGACCTTGTCGCCGACCCGGAAGACACGGCCGCCGAGCCGCTTCTCGGCGAGGTCCGGGCGGCCGGGGGTGATGGCCTGCTGGAGCAGTCCGTTCAGGTGGCCCGCGCCGGCCGGGCCCCGGTGCATGGGCGCGAGGACCTGGATGTCCCGGCGGGGGTCGAGACCGAATGTGGCCGGAATCCGGCGGGCCGCCACGTCCACGGTGAGCCGCCCGGCCTCCTCGGTGTCGTCCTCGACGAACAGGAAGAAGTCCTTCATGCCGTCGGTGAGCGGGTGCTGCCCGGAGTTGATCCGGTGCGCGTTGGTCACCACCCCGGACTGCTGGGCCTGGCGGAAGACCTTGGTGAGGCGCACCGCCGGGACCGGGCCGCGGTCGGCGAGCAGATCGCGCAGCACCTCGCCCGCGCCGACGCTGGGGAGCTGGTCGACATCGCCGACGAAGAGCAGGTGGGCGCCCGGGGGCACCGCCTTGACCAGCTTGTTGGCGAGGAGGAGGTCCAGCATGGAGGCCTCGTCCACGACGACCAGGTCGGCGTCCAGCGGGCGGTCCTTGTCGTAGGCCGCGTCGCCGCCCGGCTTGAGCTCCAGGAGCCGGTGCACGGTGGAGGCCTCGGCTCCGGTCAGCTCGGCGAGCCGCTTGGCGGCACGGCCGGTGGGCGCGGCGAGCACCACCTTGGCCCCCTTGGCACGGGCCAGTTCCACGATCGAGCGGACCGTGAACGACTTGCCGCAGCCGGGCCCTCCGGTGAGCACGGCGACCTTCTCGGTGAGCGCGAGCCGGACCGCCGCCTCCTGCTCGGGGGCCAGGTCCGCGCCCGTACGCCCCTTCAGCCAGGCCAGCGCCTTGTCCCAGACCACGTCGTGGAAGCCGGGCATCCGGTCCCGGTCGGTGCGCAGCAGGCGCAACAGCTGTGCGGAGAGGGAGAGTTCGGCGCGGTGGAAGGGGACCAGGTAGACGGCCGTCACCGGCTCGCCGCCCTCCGGGCCCGGCACCCGCTCCCGTACGACACCGGGATCCTCGCCCTCCTCGGCGGGCGCCGCCAGCTCCGCCAGGCACTCGATGACCAGGCCCGTGTCGACCTGGAGCAGCTTCACGGCGTCCGCGATCAGCCGCTCCTCGGGGAGGTAGCAGTGGCCCTGGTCGGTGGACTGCGACAGGGCGTACTGAAGGCCGGCCTTGACGCGCTCGGGGCTGTCGTGCGGGATGCCTACGGACTGGGCGATCTTGTCTGCGGTGAGGAAGCCGATGCCCCAGACGTCGGACGCCAGGCGGTAGGGCTGGTTCTTCACGACCGAGATCGAGGCGTCGCCGTACTTCTTGTAGATGCGGACCGCGATGGAGGTGGACACCTCGACGGTCTGCAGGAAGAGCATGACCTCCTTGATCGCCTTCTGCTCCTCCCAGGCGTCGGCGATCTTCCCGGTGCGCTTGGGGCCGAGTCCCGGGACCTCGATGAGGCGCTTCGGCTCCTCCTCGATGATCCGCAGGGTGTCAAGGCCGAAGTGCTGGGTGATGCGGTCGGCGAAGACCGGGCCGATGCCCTTGACCAGGCCGGATCCGAGATAACGACGGATTCCCTGGACGGTGGCCGGGAGCAACGTCGTGTAGTTCTCCACCGTGAACTGCTTGCCGTACTGCGGATGGGAGCCCCAGCGGCCCTCCATGCGCAGGGACTCGCCGACCTGGGCGCCGAGAAGCGCGCCGACGACGGTGAGCAGATCGCCGGCGCCACGGCCGGTGTCGACCCGGGCGACCGTGTATCCGTTCTCCTCGTTGGCGTACGTGATGCGTTCGAGCACGCCTTCCAGCGTGGCCAGTCGCCGCTCGCCCGTCTGGGCGGCCCCCGCCTGATCGGTCATGATCCGACGGTACCGCCCGCCTCCGACAGCGCTCCGGCGCTGTGGACAACTCACCCGGCAGGGGTCCCGCGAAAAGTCTTCGAGGGGCCCGGTCCGTCGACCGGGCCCCTCGGATTTCCCCTCCGTATCAGAACCCCCGCGATCCCCCCGGATCCCCCTCCAAAGGTCCTGATGCCACGTATGACCCGCGAGGCCGGGGAAGGGTTGCACGGACTTCGGAAGATTTTTTATCCGGCGTGCTCCAGGAACCGGGCCGCCGTCTCGGCCAGCACCTCGCGCCCGTCCCGTAGCCACAGCGCGTCGTTGAAGAGTTCGACCTCGATGGGTCCGGTGTATCCGGCCGCCTCGACCAGACCCCGCCACGCCCGCAGGTCGATCGAGCCGTCGCCGAGCTGGCCGCGGCCGTTGAGGACGCCCTCGGGCAGCGGGGTGGTCCAGTCGGCGAGCTGGAAGGTGTGGATGCGGCCGCCTGCCCCGGCGCGGGCGATCTGGGCGGGGGCCGTGTCGTCCCACCAGAGGTGGTACGTGTCGACGGTGACGCCCACCTGGTCCGCGGGGAAGCGCTCCGCGAGGTCCAGTGCCTGGGCCAGTGTGGAGACCACACAGCGGTCGGCGGCGTACATCGGATGGAGCGGTTCGACGGCAAGCCGCACGCCGCGGGAGGCGGCGTACGGGCCCAGCTCGGCGAGCGCGTCGGCGATGCGCTCACGGGCGCCGTGCAGGTCCTTCGAGCCGGCCGGCAGGCCGCCGGAGACCAGGACGAGGGTGTCGGTGCCGAGGGTCGCGGCCTCGTCGACGGCCGCCCGGTTGTCGTCCAGGGCGAGCTTGCGCTCCCCCGGGTCGATCGCGGTGAGGAAGCCGCCCCGGCACAGGGTGGTGACGGCCAGGCCCGCGTCGTGGACGAGTCTCGCGGTGGCGTCGAGGCCGTGGGACCGCACGGGTTCGCGCCAGAGCCCGACGCCCGGGATCCCCATCTCCAGGCAGGCGTCGACCAGTTCGGGCATCGAGAGCTGTTTGACCGTCATCTGGTTGACGGAGAACCGGGCCAGGCCGCTCATGAGGTCACTCCGTACAGGGCGAGCAGGGTCTTCATACGGGTCTCGGCGCGTTCCGGGTCCGGGAACAGGCCCAGCCCGTCGGCCAGTTCGTAGGCGCGCGCGAGGTGCGGCAGGGAGCGCGCCGACTGGAGTCCGCCCACCATCGCGAAGTGCTCCTGGTGGCCCGCGAGCCAGGCCAGCAGGACGACACCCGTCTTGTAGAAGCGGGTCGGGGGCTGGAAGAGGTGCCGGGACAACTCGACGGTGGGATCGAGGAGTTCGCGGAAGCCCTTGACGTCTCCGGTGTCCAGGACGCGTACGGCCCGCGCGGCGAGCGGGCCGAGCGGGTCGAAGATGCCGAGCAGCGCGTGGCTGAAGCCCAGCTCGTCCCCGGCGATCAGCTCGGGGTAGTTGAAGTCGTCGCCGGTGTAGCAGCGGACGCCGTCCGGGAGGCGGCGGCGCAGTTCGACCTCGCGGCGGGCGTCCAGCAGGGAGACCTTGATTCCGTCCACCTTGTCGGGGTGTGCGGTGATCACCTGCAGGAACACCTCCGTGGCCGCGTCCAGGTCGCCCGATCCCCAGTAGCCCTCCAGGGCCGGATCGAACATCGGGCCCAGCCAGTGCAGGATCACCGGGTCGACGGCCTGGCGCAGGAGGTGGCCGTAGACGTCGAGGTAGTCCTCGGGTCCGGCGGCGGTCGCGGCGAGCGCGCGGGAGGCCATCAGGATCGCCTGCGCGCCCGACTCCTCGACGAGGGCGAGCTGTTCCTCGTAGGCGCTCCGCACCTCGTGGAGCGTGGCCGGGGCCGTGAGCTGGTCCGTGCCGACGCCGCAGGCGATCCTGCCGCCGACGGCCCTGGCCTCGGCTGAGGACCGCCGGATCAGTTCGGCCGCCCCGGCCCAGTCCAGGCCCATCCCGCGCTGGGCGGTGTCCATCGCCTCGGCGACACCGAGGCCGTGCGACCACAGATGGCGCCGGAAGGCGAGCGTGGCGTCCCAGTCGACGGCGGCGGGCGTATCGGGCGAGACGTCCGCGTACGGGTCGGCGACGACGTGCGCGGCCGAGAAGACCGTACGGGAGGCGAGGGGTTCGCCGGCGGGGAGGAGGCCGAGGGGCTCGTTGCGCGGCTCGTAGGACCGCAACCGGCCGTCGGCACCCGGGAGTCGGATGGTCACAGCGCGATCTCCGGCACATCGAGGCGGCGGCCCTCGGCCGAGGATTTCAGGCCCAGCTCGGCGAGTTGGACGCCCCGGGCGCCTGCGAGGAGGTCCCAGCGGTAAGGGGCGTCGGCGTAGACGTGCCGCAGGAACAGCTCCCACTGGGCCTTGAAGCCGTTGTCGAACTCGGCGTTGTCGGGGACCTCCTGCCACTGGTCGCGGAAGGAGTAGGTGGCCGGGATGTCCGGGTTCCAGACCGGCTTGGGGGTGGAACTTCGGTGCTGGACACGGCAGTTGCGGAGGCCGGCGACGGCCGATCCCTCGGTGCCGTCGACCTGGAACTCGACCAGTTCGTCGCGGTTGACGCGCACGGCCCAGGAGGAGTTGATCTGGGCGACCGCGCCGCCCTCCAGCTCGAAGATGCCGTAGGCGGCGTCGTCGGCCGTGGCGTCGTAGGGCTTGTCCCGTTCGTCCCAGCGCTGCGGGATGTGCGTGGCGGTGAGCGCCTGCACGGAGGTGACGCGGCCGAACAGCTCGTGCAGGACGTACTCCCAGTGCGGGAACATGTCGACGACGATGCCGCCGCCGTCCTCGGCGCGGTAGTTCCAGGAGGGCCGCTGGGCCTGCTGCCAGTCGCCCTCGAAGACCCAGTAGCCGAACTCCCCGCGGACGGACAGGATCCGCCCGAAGAAGCCGCCGTCGACGAGCCGCTTCAGCTTGAGCAGGCCGGGGAGGAAGAGCTTGTCCTGGACGACGCCGTGCTTGATGCCGGCGGCGTGCGCGAGGCGGGCCAGTTCGAGCGCTCCGTCGAGACCCGTGGCGGTGGGCTTCTCGGTGTAGATGTGCTTGCCCGCGGCGACGGCCTTTCTCAGGGCCTCCTCGCGGGCCGACGTCACCTGGGCGTCGAAGTAGAGGTCGACGGACGGATCGGCGAGCACCGCGTCCAGGTCGGTCGACCAGTGGTCGAGGCCGTGCCGCTCGGCGAGCGCCTTCAGGGCGTGCTCCCGGCGGCCGACGAGGACGGGCTCGGGCCACAGCACGGTGCCGTCGCCGAGGTCGAGACCGCCCTGGTCGCGCAGGGCGAGGATCGAGCGGACCAGATGCTGGCGGTAGCCCATGCGTCCCGTCACGCCGTTCATGGCGATCCGCACCGTCTTGCGTGTCACGTCATTCCCTTCGTACGCGTCAGGCGCCGAGCGCGCTCACAGGTGAGCGTGACAGCAAGCGCTTTCTATCCCTTGAGAAGCTAGCCTCTGTGCAGCGGTCTGGACAAGACCACCGCGAAGTCGAGTTGTTCGAGGGGGCGAACAACGGGGGTTGTTGGCCGTATGGTCTGCACGGACCCTGCCCACAGGAAGCGGCGCACTCGGCCTTCGACTCCGTGTTCGACGCCGTACGACGAGATATGACCAGGCACGACGACGTACGAGACGTACGAAGTGGTACGACGAAACGCGCGACCGGAGGACGACGAGATGACGGTGACCCTGGCGGACGTGGCGGCCCGCGCGCAGGTCTCTCCCGCGACGGTGTCGCGCGTGCTGAACGGGAACTATCCCGTGGCCTCCTCCACGCGTGAGCGGGTGCTGCGCGCGGTGGACGAGCTGGACTACGTGCTGAACGGGCCCGCGAGCTCGCTGGCCGCGGCGACCTCCGACCTCGTCGGGATCCTGGTCAACGACATCGCCGACCCCTTCTTCGGAATCATGGCGGCGGCGATCCAGTCCGAGATCGGCGGCCCCGGGGGGCGCGCGGGCGGGGAGCGGCTCGGCGTCGTGTGCAACACCGGCGGCTCCCCGGAGCGCGAGCTCACCTATCTCACGCTCCTTCAGCGCCAACGCGCCGCCGCGGTCGTGCTCACCGGCGGGGCCATAGAGGACACCGCCCATGCCGCCGCCGTCGCCGCGAAGCTGCGCCGGCTGACGGAGGCGGGCACCCGGGTCGTGCTGTGCGGACGGCCGCCCGCGCCCGAGGCGCCCGAGGCGATCGCGCTGACCTTCGACAACCGGGGCGGCGGCAGACAGCTCACCGAGCATCTGATCGGCCTCGGTCACCGGCGGCTCGGCTACATCGCGGGCCCCGAGGAGCGCACGACGACCCGCCACCGGCTGGAGGGCCACCGCGCGGCGCTCGACGCGCACGGCGTCGAGGACGACCCGCGGCGCACCGTGCACGGCCGCTACGACCGCCGCTCCGGTTACGAGGCGACGCTCGAACTCCTCAGGCGTGACCCGTCGTTGACGGCTGTCGTGGCCGCGAACGACACCGTGGCGCTGGGCGCGTGCGCCGCCCTGCGCGACTCCGGACTCCGCATCCCGGACGACGTGTCCGTCGCGGGCTTCGACGATCTGCCGTTCAGCATCGACGCCGTGCCCGCCCTCACGACCGTACGGCTGCCGCTCTCCGAGGCGGGCGCCCGCGCCGGCCGCATCGCCATGGGCCGCGAGGAGCCGCCGCCGGGCGGGATCGCGACGGTGCGGGGCGAACTGATGGTTCGGGGTTCCACCGGGGCTCCCCGGGACTGACCTCTCTTTCCCGGACTCCCCCTGGACTCCCCTGGGCCTGGACCCACTGCCGCGAGGTGTCTCCCGGGGGCCGGGTTCTGGGGGTTCCGAGGCTCCCAGGGATCAGCCTTTTCCCTCCCCCTCCGCCCCGACCCTCCCCCAAGGTCTCGGCTTCGCTCGACCAGGGGACCCCCATCACCCCTGGGGCTCCGCCCCCAGACCCCGCTCCTCAAACGCCGGAGGGGTTGGCTCTTCCCCGGCCCGGGGAAATGGTGGGCCACCACGACGCACTCGCAGCCGGGATCCGGCGTGAGGGGACGTGCCGGTACATCGAATGCCCGCAGCCGGACGGATCACAACCCACCCACACCCCGAAACGCCGCTGGGATCCGTTCGGATGCGGGCGGATGTACCGGCGCGGCCCCGACCCCCCACCGAAGCGGCCCCGGTGACGCCGGCACGAGGGACCCGGCGCCGGGAGGGTAGGCCCGAGAGGCCCGGCGGTTCTATGCTCGGGGTGGCGATTATCTCTGACTGGGTCAGGTATCCCAGTGGAGAGCAGGCCGACCGCAACCGTGGACACAGCCAACCCCGGGGGCCGATCATGACCATCCAGGACATCCGCTCCTTCAACCGCTTCTACACGAACGTCATCGGCGCGCTCGACTACGGCCGCCATCTCTACGCGCCGTACACGCTGACCGAGTCCCGCGTCCTCTACGAGCTGGCGCACACACCCCAGGCGGACGCCGCCGACCTGCGGACCGAACTCTCGCTGGATTCGGGCTACTTGAGCCGCATCCTGAACAAGTTCGAGCAGGACGGGCTGGTCGAGCGCGCCGCGTCCGAGAAGGACCCGCGGCGCCGGCGGATCACGCTCACCGCGCGCGGCCGGGAGGCCGCCGCCCTGCTCGACGAGCGGGCGCGCCAGACCGTGGGTTCCCTGCTGGAGACCGTGGCCCCCGCCGACCGGCCGCGGCTCGCGGAGGCGCTGCGCACGGTGCGGACACTCCTGGGCGACGGGCGGGCCGCGCCCCGCCGCGAGGATGTCGCCCTGCGCGAACCGGGCCCCGGCGACCTCGGCTGGATCGTGCAGCGCAACGCGGCGCTGTACGCGGCCGAGTACGGCTGGAACACCGACTACGAGGGCCTGGTCGCGAGGATCGTCGCCGACTTCGCCGAGGATCACGACCCGCACCTGGAGCGGGTGTGGATCGCCGAACTCGACGGACGGCCCGTCGGATGCGTGATGTGCGTACGGGACGACGCTCCCGGCACGGCCCGCCTGAGGCTGCTGCTCGTCGAGCCGGAGGCGCGGGGTCTCGGCGTCGGTGACCGTCTCGTCGGGGCCGTCACCGACTTCGCGCGCGGTGTCGGCTATCACGAGCTCGTCCTGTGGACCAACGACGTCCTGGCCGCCGCCCGCCGCATCTACCAGCGCCACGGCTTCGCCCTGGTCGCCGAGAAGCCGCACCGGTCGTTCGGCGCCGATCTGGTGGGCCAGGACTGGCGGTTGGGCCTGCGCGCCGGCTCCGAGTGACACGGACCGGACGCCCGCCGACGGGCCGGGACGGGCGTCCACCGGGACACGGGGAGGCGGGCGCCTGTCCCGCGATGTGAACAGCTCGTCCGCCCGTTGAGCGAAGCCGCATCACAGAGTTAACTCAAATACCTACCGTAAGTGACCGCTCGCGCAACCTGCGCGCGGGACCCTGCTCCCCCAAGTAGCCCGTTCTCAGGGGGAGTTGGCATATATGCAAGGCACCGTGGACGGCTTCGGATACGGGATGGTGACTCCGGTGGTCTCCTATCTCGTCGCCTGTCTGGGCGGCGCTCTGGGGCTGCGCTGCGTCGTCCGTTCCCTGAACAACCAGCAGTCGCGGAAGCCGGGTTGGCTGGCCCTCGGGGCGGTGACCATCGGCTGCGGCATCTGGACCATGCACTTCGTCGCGATGGTCGGCTTCCGGATCCAGGGGATCCAGATCGACTACGACACCCGCCTGACGGCGCTCAGTCTCGTCGTGGCGATCGTGGTCGTCGGCATCGGTGTCTTCGCCGTGGGATATCGCGGAGCCACCAACGCCACCCTGACCGCCGCCGGGATCTTCACCGGGCTCGGCGTGGCCGCCATGCACTACCTGGGCATGGCGGCGATCCATCTGAACGGGTCCCTGGAGTACGACTCGCTCACGGTCGGGGCCTCCGTGCTGATCGCGGTCGCCGCCGCGATCGCCGCCCTCTGGGCCGCCGCCTCCTACCGGGGTTTCCCGGCCGCCCTGGGCGCCAGCCTCCTCATGGGCGTCGCGCTGACCGGCATGCACTACACCGGCATGGCCGCCGTCGGAGTACGTCTGCGCGGCGCCACCGACGCGTCGTACAGCACCGGGATGTACGGCAACGCGTCGCCGCCCTCGATCCTGCTCCCCATGCTCATCGGGCCGGTCGTCTTCCTGATCCTGGCCGGAGTCGTGGTGATGTTCGACCCCCAGCTCGTCCTCGGTGACGGGGACTGGAGCCGGACCACCCCGCGTCGGCGCCGCACCGGTATCGCCCTGCCCGAGCGCCCCACGCACCCCCCGCGCACCGACTCCCTCTTCGAGCCGCGGGACCAGCGGACGGGCCGGCACACTACCCCGCGCGGGCGGTGAGCTCGGCCGTCCCGTCCAGACACCAGTCGAGCACGGCGGGCCAGGGACCGTAGCCCGCGTTCATGTCGAGATGCCCGGCTCCGGGCAGGATCCGGGTCCGTACGCCCAGGGGGTCGCCGTACACGGTGTCGGCACCCTCGGGGCAGTACGGGTCGTCGTCGCCGGCGACCAGCCGGGTGTGCCCGGGGAGCGTGAAGTCCAGCTCGGACAGGGCGAATCCGGCGACCTCCGGCAGCTCCGCGAGGACGGATGCGGACGGCGGGGCGACGAGCAGCACCCGGTCGACGCCGGCCGCACCCGGCAGCCGGCGGGCGACGGCGTGCAGCCACAGCACGGCCGAGGCGCTGTGGGCGACGACCACGCGCTCGGAACCGGTCAACGCGCCCAGATGGCGGGCCACTTCCGCCAGCCACACGTCCAGGTCCGGGTCGTCGGGGTCCGGCAGTTGCGGATAGACGACGTGCTGGCCCAGCTCGCCGAGCCGGCCGGCGAGCCAGTGCTGCCAGTGGCCCTCCGGGCGGTGGTTCCGCCAGCCGTGCAGGATAAGGAAGGCGCGCGGGGCTCCGGCGCCGCCATCGGGTTCGTGCGAGGTCATGGGCTGATCGTTTCCGATCGTCGGCCTTTCGGTCCAGTCCATCTCTCGTGGTGGAACGGGGGGAGCGGAACCGGGCGCCACGACAACCGAGTTGGCCGGGTGGGCGCCGGGGCGGGGGGTCGCCGCGGGGCCTGTCCAGCCGACCGTCTCCGCGGCCGCACGGACCGCTCGTCGTACCCTCGCGGCCAGCCGGTCCCGGCACTCGGGCCACTCCGCCGCCGTCACCGAATAGATCGCGGAGTCGCGCAGCAGACCGTCCTCGCCCGGCGCCCAGGAGCGGGACCAGTTGCGCAGGACGCCTTCCGGGCGGGCACCGGTGCGCTCGATCGCGGCGCGGGAGCGGGAGTTGCGGGCATCGGTCTTCAGGTCCACGCGGGAGACGCCCCACTCCTCGAAGGCGTGCCGGAAGAGCAGGAACTTCGACTCCGCGTTCAATCCCGTGCCCTGCGCGGAGGAGGCGAGCCAGGTGAACCCGACCTCGACGGCGTCGAGCCGGTCCTCCGAACGCCAGCACCGCGGCTCCCAGTACGCCGTGGCGCCGACCGCCCGTCCGGAGGCCAGGGACACCTGGGCGTAGGGCGCGAGCATGCCGGTCCCGGCGCGGGCGAGCTGCGCGTCGACGTAGTCCCCGACCTCGTCGGCCCGGGGCACCCAGGTGAACGCGTAGGAGTCCCGGCCTTCCTCCGCGGCTTCGGCGAGGTCGGCCGTGTGCCGGTGGCCGAGCGGTTCCAGCCGTACGAGCTCGCCTTCGAGCACCGGCCCCTTCAGCTGGAAACCCAACGCCCCGTACCCTTCGCCGCCCGTATGTGTCCGCTGCGATTCCTATGGGGCCGGGGCGGCGCGTGTCCAGCGGTCATACGTCCTCGACGGTGCCCGCGTGCCGGGCGCGTTCGGCGGCCAGGACGGTGAGATGGCTGGTGAGGGACTCCCGCGGGCCGGACTTCACCAGGCCGGGGTTCCCGGTGGCGACGGCGGCGACGAACGCGTCCATCAGACCGGCGTCACCCCCGCCGTGGCCGCCCGCCGCGTCCATGGCGCCCGCGGCGGCGAGGTCGACGGTCTCCTCGGTGCGGGTCAGGAAGTCGTAGACGCTCACGTTCTCGCCGTCGCCGCGCAGTTCGCCGCGGGTCCCGAAGATCCGGGTCCGGCGGTCGGCCTGTTCGGTGAAGGCCGTCATGGTGAAGGTGGCGGTGGCCCCGGAGGCGAACTCCATCGACACCACCTGGTGGTCGACCACGTCGTTGTCGCAGGCGTACACGCAGCGCCCGTACGGGCCCTCGCGGAGGGCGGTCTCCAGCGCCTCGGGGGTGAAGTCGTCGACCAGCACGCTGAGCGGCCAGTGGTGCTCGCCGCGGGCGAGCCGGTCGCCGTACTCGCGCCGGGCCGAGTACGGGCAGGTGTTCTCCACCGCGCAGTCCAGGCAGCGGTCGGCGGCGCCCTCGGGCCTGTTCTCGGGCCGGAAGTGCGAGAGGCGTCCGAAACTGGATACGCGGACGGGGGGTTGCCCGAGGATGTACTGCAACCAGTCGATGTCGTGGCAGGACTTGGCCATCAGCATGGACGTCGCCCGGTCCGTACGGCCCCAGTTGCCGCGGACGAAGGAGTGGGCCTGGTGCCAGAAGCCGACGGGTTCCAGGTGCTGGACATTGACGACCTCCCCGATCCTGCCGGAGTCCACGACCTCCTTCACCGCGCGGGAGTACCGGGTGTAGCGCAGGACGTGCCCGACCGCGAGGGTCACCCCGGCCTTCTCCACCGCGTCGACGATCCGCAGGCACTCGTCCTCGGTCAGGGCCATCGGCTTCTCCAGCAGGATGTGGTAGCCGAGGGCCGCGAACTCCAGTACCGGTTCCAGGTGTTCGCGGTCCATGGTGCAGATCAGCACCGCGTCCGCGATCCGGCCCCGGGCGGCCAGCACCCGCCAGTCGTCCACCGCCGCGTCCGGCTCCAGGGCGTGGGCGGCCGCGAACCGGTCGCGCCGGGCCTCCCGGGGTTCGGCCACGGCCACCACCCGGGCCCGCTCCGGGTGCCTCAGGGCCCAGCGCGCGTGACCGGTCCCCCGGTCCCCGGCACCGACGACGGCGAGTGTGACGACGGAGGCCTCGGAGGACATGTGTGGACCGCTTTCCCAGTCGGGTCGCAGGCGCGGTTGGCGCTGTCCGTCGGGAAGTTAGCCGCCCTCGGTGTCCGCGACAAGACGCCCGCGGCGCTCACCGGTCCGGTTCAGCCGTCCTCCCCGGCGGCTCCGGCGGCGGCCCACGCCCCGAACACCTCGTGGAAGGCCGGGAACGTCTTGCGCACGCATCCCGGGTCGTCGAAGCGCATGCCCGGGGTGCGCAGCGAGGTCACCGCGAAGGCCATCACGACGCGGTGGTCGCCGTACGTCCTGATCTCGGCCGGGGAGGGGACGCCCGGGTGGATCTCGATCCAGTCGGGGCCGGTCTCCACCCGGACGCCGAGCCGCCGGAGGTTCTCCGCGCAGGCCTCGAGACGGTCGCACTCCTTGACCCGGGTGTTGGCGACGTCCTCGATGCGGACAGGGCCGGAGGCGAAGGGCGCGAGGGCGGCGAGCGTCGGCATGGTGTCGGAGATGTCCCGCATGTTGACGGTGAGGCCGCGCAGTTCACCGGTGCCCCGCACGGTCGTGCGGTCGGACCCGGTCTCCACGTGCGCGCCCATCCGGCGCAGGACGTCCACGAAGCCCAGATCGCCCTGGAGGGCCCGCGCGCCGAGGCCGCGGACGGTGACCTCGCGGCCGGTCAGGGCCGCCGCCGCGAAGAAGTAGCTCGCGGTGGAGGCGTCGGGCTCGACCGGGTAGGTGGTGGCCCGGTAGCCGCCGGGCGCCACCCCGAAGACGTCGCCCTCCACCCGTACGTCCGCCCCGAACGCGCGCATCATCGCGATGGTGATACCGACGTACGGGGCGGAGACGAGGTCGGTGACCTCGACGCGCAGGCCCTCGCGGGTCAGCGGGCCGAGCAGGAGCAGGGCGGTGAGGTACTGGGACGACTGGCCGGCGTCGAGGGTGACCGTGCCGCCCTCCACCCCGGACGCCTCGATACGCAGCGGGTGGTGGCCCTCCGCCTCCTCGTGCCGCAGGTCCACTCCCAGGTCGCGCAGCGCCTTCGACAGGGGGCCCAGCGGGCGCCTGCGCATCTGGGCGGAGGCGTCGAAGCGGTAGGTGCCGTGGCCCGCGGCGGCGAGCGTCGGCAGGAAACGGGCCGTGGTGGCGCCGTCCCGGCAGTACACGTCGGCCCGCGACACCGCCGGACCCTGCGGACGGCCGTCGATGTGCCAGCTGTCCGGGGTCCGGCCGACGCGGTAGCCGAGCCGGGTCAGGCCCTCCGCGAAGCCCTCGGTGTCGTCCGAGCGGAGCGGGCGGACGAGGCGGGTGACCCCGTCGGCCGCCGCGGCCAGGAAGAGCGCGCGGGCGGTGATGGACTTGGAACCGGGGATGTCGACAACGGCCATGGGGTCATGCTGGCGCCCCGGCCCGCTCCGGCGCCGGAACGTCCGCCGGCTGGACCTTGCGTGGCGTCCGCGAGGTGAGCGCCACCCCGCCGACCAGCAGGGCCGCCGCCGCCCAGCGCAGCGGGCTGATCGACTCGTGCAGGAACAGCGCCGCCGACGACATCCCGAAGACCGGGACGAGCAGCGAGAAGGGCGCGACGGTGGACGCGGGGTGCCGGTGCAGCAGCCAGCCCCAGGCGCCGAAGCCGAAGACGGTCGTGACCCAGGCGACGTAACCGACCACGGCCGCGCCCTGCCAGTCCAGGGCGCGCAGGGCGTCGAGGTCGCGGGACGGGCCCTCGGTGAGCAGGGACAGACCGAGCAGCGGGAGGACGGGGACGGTGCTCACCCACACCATGAAGTTCAGGGGGTCGGGCGGGGACGCCTTACGGGTGAGGACGTTCGACAGGCCCCAGCAGGCCGCCGCCGCGATGACCAGGGCGAAGGCGCCGAGCGGACCGGCCGTGCCCTCGTCCACGGCGGCCAGGCCCACTCCACACAGGGCCACCGCCATGCCCGCCAGCCGGACACGGGTGGGGCGTTCGCCGAGGAAGGCGAAGGCGATGAGCGCCGTGAACACCGCCTGGATCTGGAGCACCAGGGAGGACAGACCGGCGGGCATCCCGGCGTCCATGCCGATGAAGAGCAGCCCGAACTTAGCGACGCCGAGGGCGAGTCCGACCGACACGATCCACTTCCAGGCCACCTTGGGGCGGCCCACGAAGAACACCGCGGGCAGGGCCGCCACCAGGAAGCGCAGGGCCGAGAAGAGGAGGGGCGGGAAGTGGTCGAGTCCGACCTCGATCACGGTGAAGTTCACGCCCCAGACGGCGGCGACGAGAACGGCGAGGCTGATGTGGGTGGGTCGCATGCGTCGAGCATCCGTCGCCCTCACCATGTAGCACCAGCGCGAATATCTGCAGGGATGGATGAAGCAATGCTTACGTAAGCTGGAGCGCGAGCGAAACCGCGCCCCCGGGAGGCCCCATGCTCGATCTCCAGCGCCTGCGCGCCCTGCACGCCGTGTCGGTGCACGGCACGGTCGGCGCCGCCGCGGCCGCCCTCGGCTACACCCCGTCCGCCGTGTCCCAGCAGATCGCGAAGCTGGAGCGGGAGACCAGGACCGTCCTGCTGGAACGGCGCGGGCGCGGTGTCCGGCTCACCGAGCAGGCCGAACAACTCGCCTCCACGGCGCAGGAGTTGCTGGTGATCGTGGAGCGGGCGGAGACCGAGTTGGAGGAGCGCCGGGGGATGCCGGCGGGGCGGCTGACGGTGGCCTCGTTCGCCTCGGCGGCCCGCGGTCTGCTGCCCGCCGTCCTGGCCGATCTGGCCGCGCGGCACCCGGCCCTGGACACCCGGCTGACGGAGGTCGACCCGCACCTGTCGGTCGACCTGGTCGCCAAGGGGGCGGTCGACATGGCCGTCGCGCACGACTGGGACATCGCCCCGCTGCCCGCCCCGCCGGGAGTGGAGCAGGCGGTGATCGGGGACGACCTGTGCGATCTGCTCGTTCCCGCCGGGCACCCGTTCGCCGGGCGGGGCGCCGTACGGCGGGAGGACCTGGGCGGTCAGCGGTGGATCTGCCAGCCGCCGGGCCGGGTCTGCCACGACTGGCTGGTCCGCACCCTGCGCGAGGCGGGCCACGAGCCGGACATAGTCCACCAGGCCGAGGAGAACCCGACCCTCATCGCGCTCGTCGCCGCCGGTCTCGGCGTCGCCCTCGTCCCGCGTCTCGGCCGGGGCCCGCTTCCCGAAGGGGTGGTGGAGGTACCGCTCGACCCGCTGCCCGTCCGCCGGCTGTACGCCCTGTGGCGCTCCGGAGCGGCACGCCGACCGGCCATCGCCGAGACGGTCCGCACCCTCCAGGCCCACTGGCCGACGGTGTCGGCGCGCGACTGAGAGGGCCCGGGCGGGCGCTTGAACGGCCCGGAGCCCCGGGGTCGCGGTTGAGCCCCCCGGGGCCCGGGTGTCGTGAGGCCCCAGCCCCCCGGAGTGCCGTTGAGGCCCCAGGGTCCCGGGGTGCGGGGTGCGACCCCGGGCCCCCGAAGTACCGTTGAGGCCCCAGGATCCCGGGGTGCGGGGTGCGACCCCGGGCCCCCGAAGTACCGTTGAGGCCCCAGGATCCCGGGGTGCGGGGTGCGACCCCGGGCCCCCGAAGTACCG
>NZ_JBIVVR010000001.1:1282164-1617527 GCF_044757755.1 Streptomyces sp. NPDC091209
AAGTACCGTTGAGGGCCCCCGGGTCCCGGGGTGCGATCAAACGGCTCAAGGGGCCCGGGGCCCCGATGAGGGCCCCGGGGCCCTCATCCGTCCCACCCGCACCGACTTCCGGCATTCGCCCGGATCCCGGGAACCCGGGCCCCTCCCGGTTCGTCACATCCGCATGCTGCCGGACGAGTCTCCGCGGTGCGGTGTCGGCTTCGCTGCTGGCTGCGATCGCTGACCAACCCTCTCCGCCGCCCGCGGCCGGCAGCACGCCGTCACCGGCGCGCCCCCCTCCAACTGCGCCGGTGGCGGCCCCTTCCCGGATACTGTGCACCCCCTTGACTGGCAGAAACTTCCCGGATATTCGTGACTCCTCGGAAGTTTCCTTCACGAGGGAAGGAGCGCTTGTGCGCGACTCCAGCACGGGAAGCACCGCAAGACCGTCCGGGCCGACCGAGCCGGACAGACCGTCAAGGCCCTCCCGGCGTACGGTTCTCGCCGCCACGGCGGGCATCACCGCCGCGCTGGCCGCCGGCCCCCGCGCCCACGCGGCCGACGCCCGCCCGGGCACCGACAAGGCACTGCGCGCCCTGATCTCCCGTATGACCCTGGAGGAGAAGGTCGGCCAGCTCTTCGTCATGCGGGTGTACGGCCACTCGGCCACCGCGCCCGACCAGGCCGACATCGACGCCAACCTCACGGAGATCGGTGTCCGGACGGCCGCCGAGCTGATCGCCAAGTACCGCGTCGGCGGCATCATCTACTTCGCCTGGGCGCACAACACCCGTGATCCGCACCAGATCGCCGATCTGTCGAACGGGATCCAGCGGGCCTCGCTGGAACAGCCGCGCGGACTGCCGCTGCTGATCTCCACCGACCAGGAACACGGGATAGTGGCACGGGTGGGCAAGCCCGCGACGCTGTTCCCGGGTGCCATGGCGCTGGGCGCGGGCGGCTCGCGGGCCGACGCCCGGACGGTGGGCCGTATCAGCGGCGCCGAACTGCGCGCGATCGGCATCAGCCAGGACTACTCGCCCGACGCCGACGTGAACGTCAACCCGGCCAACCCGGTGATCGGCGTCCGCTCCTTCGGTGCCGACCCGGACGCGGTGGCGGGCCTGGTGGCCGCCGAGGTGAAGGGGTACCAGAGCTCGGGGGTCGCGGCCACGGCCAAGCACTTCCCCGGCCACGGCGACACCGCGGTGGACAGCCACTTCGGCTTCCCCGTCATCACCCACAGCCGCGAGTTGTGGTCGGCCCTCGACGCGGTGCCCTTCCGGGCGGCGATCCGCGCCGGCATCGACTCGATCATGACCGCGCACATCATGGTCCCGGCGCTCGACCCGGCCGGCGACCCCGCCACCCTCTCCCACCCGATCCTCACCGGCATCCTGCGCGGCGAACTGGGCTACGACGGCGTCGTGGTGACGGACTCGCTGGGCATGGAGGGCGTCCGGACGAAGTACGGCGACGACCGCGTCCCCGTCCTCGCCCTCAAGGCCGGAGTCGACCAGCTCCTCAACCCGCCCGACCTGAGCGTCGCGTGGAACGCGGTGCTCAACGCCGTACGCGGCGGCGAACTCACCGAGGCCCGCCTCGACGAATCGATCCTGCGCATCCTGCGGCTCAAGGCGAAGCACGGGCTGCTGGGCGACCCGTACGTCCGGGACGCGGGCGTCGACCGGGTGGTCGGCATCCCGTCGCACCTGAGGGCGGCCGACCGGATCGCCGAACGCACCACCACGTTGCTGGTCAACAAGGACGGGCTGCTCCCGCTGTCCCGGCGGCGCACCCCGAGGGTGCTGGTGGTGGGCGCCGATCCCGCCTCGCCGTCGCTGTCCGACGGGCCGCCCACCACCGTTCTCGCCGGCGCGCTGACCGAGCTGGGCTTCACGGCGACGGCCCTGTCCACGGGGACGGCACCGTCGGCGGCGACGATCGCCAAGGCCGTTACGGCGGCGGCCGGCGCGGACGCGGTGGTGGTCGGGACGTACAACCTGACGGCGACCGGGTCCCAGAAGACCCTGGTCGAGCGTCTGCTCGCCACGGGTGTCCCGGTGATCGCCGTCGCCCTCCGCAACCCGTACGACGTCGCCCTGCTCCCCGGGGTCGGCGCCTGCCTGGCCTCGTACTCCTGGACCGATGTCGAAGTGCGCGCCGCCGCCCGGGTGATCGCCGGCCGGGTGGACCCGCGGGGCAGACTCCCCGTGGTGGTGCGACGGGCGGACGATCCGGCGCAGGTGCTGTATCCGATCGGGTACGGGCTGACGTACTAGCCGTACGCAGCCCACCCGGCGTGCCACCCCCAAGTGAGCCAAAGGGTCCCGGATGTCTGGCGTGTACCCGCCTCGGCGGGTCACGCTGGGCAGGGGTCGGGGGGTGAGCCGTGCGAGCCAGCTCGGTGTGTCGGCGTTCCGCGGGAATGGTGTGCGCTCTGCTGCTGGCCGGGACCGCACTCGCGGGCTGCGACCGCTGGTCGGGATCCGGTACCGCCGCCCCCGACCCGGCGGCGGCCTCGACGCGTCCCGCCGGCTACGGACCGGTCTTCCTCGGCCGCGGCGAGTGCAGTTCCTTCGGCACGACCAGTTTCACCGAGGTGCCCTGCGACAGCGAACGGGCCGCCGCCCGGGTGACCGCCCGCTACGACGGCGACGTCGCGGACGGCCCGTCCTGCCCGGCGACCACGGACTTCGTCCTGCACATCAGCGAGACCGAGCCCTCCTCCGACGAGAGCGGCGACGCCGCCGTCCCGCAGGGGTACGCCTGCATGCGCAAGCTCGAACCCCCGCACCCCGGCGACCCGGGCGGCGGCGGAGGCCCCCGCACCATCGTCGGCGACTGCGTCTACGGATCGGGCCGCGGGCAGGTCCGCGAGACGGCGTGCGACGGCACGGGCGAGAAGCGCCCGGAGTACAGGGTGACGTCGGCTGTCACGGCCCGCCCCGCGTGCCCGTCCGCCACGGAGCTCTACGTCGATCTCGGCGGCACCAGGCCGGTGGGCTGCGCCCGCCCGGTGTGAACCGGCGAGCCCCCCGAAGGACTACGGGTCAGCAGAGGATCCAGCCGGAACTCACCGATCCCGAGCCGACCGAGCCCTTGATCCGGACACAGCGGTGGCCCGCGTACAGGGTCACCGGGCCCGCGTGATGCGCGAAGTGCCCGGAGTCCATCACCGGCCGGCCGCCGCGCGCCTGCACGCTGACGGACATCGGCTTGCGGGAGCTCCGCGCCCCGGGGAACGTCACCGCGCAGACATAGCCGCTGCGCTTGTACACCTGCACGGAGCCCGTCGTGAAGGGCAGCGTGCGGACCTTGCGGCCCGAGCAGGTGGTCGGGGCCGCCTGGGCGCTGCCCGGACTCATGAGCGCGAGCAGTCCGGCCGCGCTGAGCACGGCCAGGCCGAGCGCCAGCCGTCGGCGTATCGCACCACTGTCCACTGTCGTCCCTCCCGCAGCAATCAGCGTACTGATGTACGGACGCAGAACATGCGGCGGATGGTTGCGTACCGCTATGACATCGCTGTCGGTTCCCGCTTCATCCGTGAGAGGTTTTTTCCTTTTTCAGGGCAACCGTGCCCGTTTACCCGGGGTCCAACTGGTCAGAAAACGAAAGGCGGTAGTTCATGTCCGGCATCACGTCCTCCCGCACGACCGGCCGCGCACTCGTCGCCGCGGCCCTTCTGATCACCGCCGGTGCCTCGGTACCGGCCGTCGCGCGTTCCACCGCCCCACCGCCCGCCCGCAGCGGGAGCAACGGTCCCGTCTACGACCGGGTGGCCGACTTCTACGGCGCCTACATCGACGCCGTGACCGACACGGGTTCCGGCCGTCTCAGCACCCAGTTGCGCTCGTTCTACCTGACCCCGGGGCTCCGCACCCAACTGGCCGGCTGGGAGCGCCGGCAGCACGCCGACGGGGTGCTGCGCGCCCAGGACGTGCCGAGCGCCTGGAGGGTGACGGCGGGCGACAGCGGCGCCGGGCACACCTGGTCGACGGTCCGGCTGACCTGGGGCTCCCCGCAGCACCCGACGTACACCTATCTGACGGTGCAGTCGGATCTGGCGACGAAGAGGATCTCCGGCATCAAGCCGAGGAGCTGACAGCGGGCCAGGGAACCGACATCAGGCCGAGGAGCTGACCGGCTCCTCGGGCTCCGGGGACCCCACGAAGGTCCGCCACAGCGCGGCGTACCGGCCGTCGAGGCGGAGCAGTTCGTCGTGGGTGCCGTCCTCGGTGACGCGGCCGTGGTCCATCACCACGACCCGGTCGGCGCGGGCGGCCGTCGTCAGCCGGTGGGCGACCACCAGCGTCGTACGGCGGCCCGCCAGCCGGTCGGTGGCCTGGTTGACCAGTGCCTCCGTCCCCAGGTCCAGCGAGGCCGTGGCCTCGTCGAGGAGCAGCACGTCCGGATCGACCAGCTCCGCGCGGGCCAGCGCGATCAACTGGCGCTGTCCCGCGGAGAGGTTGCGGCCGCGCTCGGCGACCTCGTGGAGGTAGCCGCCCTCCAGCGTGGCGATCATGTCGTGCGCGCCGACGGCGCGGGCGGCGGCCTCCACCTCGGCGTCGGTGGCGCCCGGGCGGCCGTAGGCGATGGCGTCGCGGACGGTCCCCTGGAAGAGGTAGGCCTCCTGGGGGACGACACCGAGCCGGTGCCGGTAGGAGGTGATGTCGAGGTCGCGCAGATCCAGGCCGTCGACCGTGACCCGCCCGCCCGTCGGGTCGTAGAACCGCGCGACCAGCTTCACGAGGGTCGACTTGCCCGCGCCGGTCTCCCCGACGAAGGCGACGGTCTGTCCGGCGGGGATGGTCAACGACACGGCGCTGAGCGCCTCTTCGGCCTCGCCCGCGGGGCCGTACGCGAAGTCGACGTCCTCGAAGGCGATCGCGCCCCGCAGCGACGGCACGTCCAGCGGCTCGGCGGCGGCCTTCGTCGACGTCGGCTCCCGCAGCAGTTCCTGGATGCGGCCCAGCGAGACGGTGGCCTGCTGGTAGCCGTCGAAGACCTGCGAGAGCTGCTGCACGGGCGCGAAGAACAGGTCGATGTAGAGGAGGTAGGCGACCAGCGCGCCGGTGGTGAGCGTGCCGGAGTCGATCCGCTGGGCGCCGACGATCAGCACGGCGGCCGCGGCCCCCGAGGCCAGCAGCTGCACGAACGGGAAGTAGACGGAGATCAGCCACTGCCCGCGGATCCGCGCCCTGCGGTAGCTGTCGCTGCCCTCGGCGAACCGCCGCGCGCTCGCGTCCTCGCGCCGGAACGCCTGGAGGATCCGCAGCCCGGACACCGACTCCTGGAGATCGGCGTTGACCACCGACACCCGCTCGCGGGCCAGTTCGTACGCCTTGACGCTCGCCCGGCGGAAGAAGAACGTGCCGATGACCAGCGGCGGCAGCGTCACGAAGACGACCAGCGCGAGCTGTACGTCGATCACCAGCAGGGCGACCATGATGCCGAAGAAGGTGACGACGGAGACGAACGCGGTGACGAGCCCGGTCTGCAGGAACGTCGACAGTGCGTCGACGTCGGTCGTCATCCGGGTCATGATCCGGCCCGTGAGCTCCCGCTCGTAGTAGTCGAGCCCGAGGCGCTGGAGCTGCGCGAAGATCTTCAGGCGCAGCGCGTACAGCACCCGCTCGCCGGTACGGCCCGTCATCCGGGTCTCGCCGATCTGCGCGGCCCACTGGACGAGCACGGTGACCAGGGCGAGCGCGGCCGCCGCCCACACCGCGCCGAGCGCGAGCCGGGTGACGCCCTGGTCGATGCCGTGCCGGATCAGGATGGGCAGCAGCAGCGTCATCACCGCGTCGACGGCGACCAGGGCGAGGCTGACGAGCAGCGGGGCCCCGAAGCCGCGCAGCAGTCTGCGCAGTCCGTAGGAGTCCTCGGCGCCGACCGCGCGGGCCTCGTCGATGTCCGGGACATCGGTGGCCGGGGGCAGCGCCTCGACCTGGGCGAGGAGTCCGGGGGTGGCGGGCATGCCTTCGAGCGCGTTGTCCCTGGGCTCGCGGTCGCCGGTCCACAGGCGCGGTGTCACCCCGCGCTCGGCGTCGAACTCGGCGTCCAGCTCTTCCCGTACGGAGGTGTCCTCCTGCGGTGCCGCGGGCAGGGCGTGTCCCGGGGAGACGCCGCCCAGCTCGTCGGGGTCGGTGAGCAGCCGCCGGTAGAGCGCCGAGCGGTCCTGGAGCTCCGCGTGGGTGCCGATGTCGGCGAGCCGGCCGCCTTCGAGGACGGCGATGCGGTCGGCGAGGTTGAGGGTGGAGCGTCGGTGCGCGATCAGCAGGGTCGTACGGCCCCGCATGACGTGCCCCAGCGCTTCGTGGATCTCGTGCTCGACCTGGGCGTCCACGGCGGAGGTGGCGTCGTCCAGGACGAGCAGCCGCGGGTCGGTGAGGATGGCGCGGGCGAGCGCGACCCGCTGGCGCTGGCCTCCGGAGAGGGTGAGGCCGTGCTCGCCGACCTTGGTGTCGTAGCCGCCGGGCAGCTCCGCGATGAAACGGTCCGCCTGGGCGGCGCGGGCGGCGGTCTCGATCTCGTCCTGTGTGGCGTCCGGGCGGCCGTAGGCGATGTTGGCGCGCACGGTGTCGGAGAAGAGGAAGGAGTCCTCGGGGACGAGCCCGATCGCGGCGCGCAGCGACTCGGTGGTCAGCTCGCGGACGTCGTGCCCGCCGATCAGGACGGCGCCGTGCGTCACGTCGTAGAAGCGGGGCAGCAGCAGCGAGACCGTCGACTTGCCGGAGCCGGACGAGCCGACGACGGCGAGGGTCTCGCCGGGCCGGATCTCGAAGCTCAGTCCGTCCAGGACCGGCCGGCCCTCCACGTAGCCGAAGGACACGTCGTCGAACTCGACGGTGGCGGGCGCGTCGGCCGGCAGGGTCTTGGTGCCGTCCTTGATCGACGGCTCGGTGTCGATGAGTTCGAGGACCCGCTCGGCGCCGGCGCGGGCCTGCTGTCCGACGGTGAGGACGACGGCCAGCATCCGCACGGGTCCGACGAGCTGCGCGAGATACGTGGAGAACGCCACGAAGGTGCCCAGCGTGATCTGGCCGCGCACGGCCAGCCAGCCGCCGAGCGCGAGCATCGCGACCTGGCCGAGGGCGGGCACGGCCTGGAGGGCCGGGGTGTACTTGGCGTTGAGCCGGATGGTCCGCAGCCGGCCCGCGAAGAGCCGCCGCCCGACCTCGCGCAGCTTGCCGGTCTCCTGGTCCTCCTGGCCGAAGCCCTTCACCACGCGGACACCGCTGACGGCGCCGTCGACGACACCCGCCACGGCGGCGGCCTGCGCCTGCGCGTACCAGGTGGCCGGGTGCAGCTTGGAGCGGCTGCGCTTGGCGACGAACCAGAGGGCCGGGGCGACGGCCAGCGCGACCAGGGTGAGCGGCAGGGACAGCGCCGCCATGATCCCGAGGGAGATCAGGAAGAGCAGGACGTTCCCGATGGTCATCGGGAGCATGAAGAGCAGGCCCTGGATGAGCTGGAGGTCACTGGTCGCGCGGCCCACGACCTGCCCGGTGGACAGCTCGTCCTGGCGCCGCCCGTCCAGCCGGGTGATCGTCTCGTACATGTCGGTACGGAGATCGTGCTGGACGTCGAGGGCGAGCCGGCCGCCGTAGTAGCGGCGGATGAAGGTGAGGACGTAGACGAGGACCGCCGCGCCGAGCAGCGCGCCCGCCCAGGGGGCCATGCCTCTGCTGTGGCCGCCGATGACGTCGTCGATGATCACCTTCGTGATCAGCGGGACCACCGCCATGAGGGCCATGCCGCCCAGGGAGGAGCCGAGCGCGAGCACCACGTCCTTCGGGTACCGCCACGCGTACCCGGCGAGCCGCCGCGCCCATCCCCGTTCCGTCGCCACTCCGGTGCCTTCCGTAGATCTCACTCCGCCGGAAGGCACCAACACCGAGCGAAGCGGATTTCATCCCTCCGCAACAATTCGTCCGCCGGTCTCCGCCACAGCAGTCCGCCCGCCGGGCACGGTGGCCGGGCGGGCGGAAGACGACGAGAGGCGTGCGGACGCGGGAGTACGAGGCGTACGGACGCCCGGGGCGCGGCCTAGGTCAGCCGGCCGGGACGGCCGGGAAGGCCTCCGCCGGCTGCGAGGTCGGCGTGAAGCGCTGGGCACTGACGGTGACCGGAACGAGGTCCTTGTGGATGGCCTTGGCGACGCCCTGAATGGTGGCGACGCCGTAGTCCATGGTGCTGCTGCCGACGGTGAGCACCGACATCATGTAGTCGTGGCCGCCGCCGTTGAACGTGCCGAGGCTGTGCACCCGCCAGGCGTTCGTGGAGCGCGAGAGCCAGCCGTTCTTGACGTGCACGGCGACGGTCGAGGGCGCACCGGCGGGGGTGCCCCAGCGCTGCGAGGAGATGACCTGGCCCATGAGCTTCAGGATGTACGCGCGGGAGTTGTCGCTCAGCACCGTGTTCTTGGCGGTGACGAGCTTCAGCAGCTTCTGCTCGTCGGTGACGTTGATCTGCGTCAGACCCCAGTAGCCGCCGGTGCCCGGCGTGGTCTTCGTCATCCCCGCCGCGGTCAGGAAGCCCTTGATCTTCGTCAGACCGAGCTGGTTCCACAGCTTGGTCGTCGAGGCGTTGTCCGACTGGGTGATCATCTTGGTGGCGAGCGACGTCTCGGTGCTCGTCAGATAGCGGTTGTGCTTCTTCGCGTCCCACAGCAGCGTGGCGAGGACGGTGACCTTCACCGTGCTGGCCGAGTCGAACGAGGTGGTGGCGCGGAGTGAGCAGGTGGTGTTGGTCGTACGGTCGTAGAGGCCGACCGCGACGGTGCCCTTGCGGTTCGCGAGCGCCGCGGTGATGTCCTTCTGCAGTTTGGCGGCCAGACCGGCCTTGCCCGACGTACAGCTGACGGCGGGCGCCGCCGCGACGGCGGGCGCCGCGGCGGCCACGCCCGCCAGGAGCACGCCGGCGGTAAGACCCGCCGCCACCACTCGCGCACGTCTGAATATCTCGTGAGTCATGCCCGTGTTGACTCACGAGTTCGACCGAATGGTTGTACGGATCATCGCGGGGATTGTGTGTCGGTCGCCGGTGCCGGCGGTACACGCCGGGAGCCTCCGAGTCCCGTGCGCCGGGTCTCGGAGGCTCCTTCAGGGTTACTTCACGACCCCGGGGTTACTTCACGACGGCGCCGAACCGGACGCCGGCTGCCGGGAGGCCTCCGGTGCCCGGGGCGTACGTGGTGATCGCGGCCGCCGTGCCACCGGTCGCGTTGGACCAGGGCAGCACGTGCACCGCGCCGTACGCCGACGGACCGTAGGGCATGCCCACGTACAGGCTGGTGCCGGTCGCGGCGATGCTGATGCCGACCTGCTGGTTGGTCGCCGGAGCGCCCGGCAGACCCGAGGCACCGCCGGCCTCGATCCAGTAGTCGGAGTCACCCGGAGCGCCCAGCAGGGAGAACGTCTGGATCGCGCCGGACTTGGTGGCCGTACCGATCGCCTCGCCCGGGATACCGACCGCGAGCCTCATCGTCGCCGCCGTGCTCAGCGCGCGGGGCGCGGTGTTCATGACCGCCACCCGCTCACCGAAGCGGTCGCCCACCTCGGCGGTGCCGGTCACCCCGTCGCCCTCCTGGCTGATGTCGCCGATCTGGCTGACCACGCCCGCGGCGGTGATCCGCAGGGTCACCACACGTCCCGCGTTCGCCTTGTCGACGTCGCTCACGGTCAGCGACTCGCCCGGCGAGCCCACCGCCAGGATCGAGTCGGTCGCGGCCGTGGCCCCGGCCGGACGGTACTCGGTCATCGACAGCGACGCGCCGAACTGGTCGCCCGCCTCGGCCGCACCGGTGATCCCGTCGGTGTCCTGGTCTATGCCCGCCAGCGGGGTCGGGATACCGCCCGCGTTCAGCTTGTGGTCGAAGACCGCCAGACCGCCGGATGCCGCCAGCGTGCCGATCTTCTCGCTCGGGATGCCGACCGCGATGTGGTTGGCGTCACCCGCGACCGAGGTGCCGAAGCCGTCGTTGGCCTCCGCCGTGCCCGGCACGTCCGTCTTCTCCTGGTGGACAGCCACGTTGGTGGTGCCGCGCAGGTAGAACACCTCGCCCGCCTTGGTCACCGTGCCGAGCGACTCGCCCGGCACGCCGATCACCAGCCACGGCTCGCCCGCCGCGGTGGCACCCGCGGCCAGGGAGTAACCCATGAGGTCGCCGGCCTCGGGGGTCGACCCGAGGATCGCGCCCGAACCGGTGCCCTGCTCGAGGTGCAGCGTCGCCGGACCGGTGCCGAAACCGCCGCTCCCTCCGTACAAGACATCCACGAAACCGGCGTCCGCCGCAGAACCGACGTCCTCGTGCGGCGTACCGACGACCAGGTCGGTGTAGCCGTCCTGGTTGTAGTCGACGGTCGCCAGGGCCGCGCCGAAGCCGTCGCCCGTCTCCGCGCTGCCCGGCACCCAGGACAGGTCCTGGGTGATCTCGGCGGTGCCCTTGCCCCCGCCGTACACGATGCGCACCAGGCCGGCCTTGGTCTGGGTGCCGACGGTCGCCTCGGGGTCGGCGACCGCAATGTCCTCGATGCCGTCGCCATTGAAGTCGTTCACCTGGGTGGCGTTGACCTTGGAAGTGATCCAGGAGCCGAGGTCGTCGACGCGGGTGGCGACGGCGCCGGTGCGGGTCTCGGTGGCGTCGATGCCGTAGCAACCGCCCTGCCAGGAGCGGCTGTTGATCGCGACGAGCTGGGCATTGCCGCCGGTGACGCGAATCTCGGGGCCGCCGGTGTCGCCGGGGCAGACGGACACGCCGTCCTTGCCGGTGACGGAGGCGGTGGTGGCGTCGGAGGCGTCCACCGAGAAGGCGCCGGTGTGCAGGGCGAGGGGCGCCCACTCGTCCTTGGTGCGGCCGTATCCGGCGACGCGCAGTTCCTCGCCGACGGTCGGCGCGGTGGTGGCCAGGGCGATCGGGTTGACGCCGGTCGCCGGGCCGGAGAGGCGGGCCAGCACCAGGTCGCGGTCGGTGCGCGGCACCAGCTCGACCACGTTGCGGACCACACCGGCAGTACCGGTCAGGTCGGCGCGACCGATGGTGGCGGTGGTGGCGAGCTTCGGCGCGCCGGCGGGCACGGTCAGGCCGGCTGCGGGGTCGTCGACGAAGCAACTGGCGGCTGTGAGCAGCCATTCGGGATCGACGAGGACTCCGGAGCAGCCGCGAGTGCTGTTGCCGATGTCCAGGCGGACGGTGTAGCCGTAGGTGGTGTCGGCGGCGGCGACGGCGGGGCCGGTGAGGGCCTGCGCGGGCACGGCGCACAGGGCGAGCGGCGCGGCGATCAGGGTCGCGGCCAGCGCGGCGACCCGGACGGGTCTGGCGTGTGGGGTGAGCATGACGTCCTTGGGGCGAGAAGACGGAAAAAAGGAAGAAGAAGGAGTCGGCCGGGAGCAACAGGGCTCGCTTCGGAGCGACTTGGGCCGTCCGGCCCGCAACACGACGCTCACGAAGTGAACTCGACGGCCACGGAGCGAACTCGGCTGTCCCTCGGAGTACTTGACGGAGCGCTACTTGGTGGTCCTGATCTCCACGAGCATGAACTCGCGCCCCTGATCGTCCGCGCTCTCGCCCACGGCCGTCCAGGTGTTCTTGGTGATGTCGTAGGACTTCTCCTCGTCACCCACGGTCATGTCCACCTGCGTCGCGTAGTCGTTGCCCCTCACGACATAAACGGCGGGGATCTCCAGCGTCAGCCAGCCCGAGCTGCCGACCGTCTTGAAGCAGATCGTCTTCGACTGCCGCCGGGCCATGACCTGGAGAAGGCCGGTGCCACTGGCACAGTCGGCCAGGGTGATGTGACCGTCACCGCGCTTGAGAACGATGCCCTGCTCCGCCAGGATCTTGCCGGCCTGCGGGTAGTCGAAGTTCTCCACCGCGTAGCCGGGCGCCTCGCCCGCGACCGGAGCCGCCCCGGCGGCCGACGCGCCCACCCCGGCAGACCCGCCCGGCAGTCCCTGTGCCACGACGAGCCAGCCCATGGCGGCCGTCGCCGCCAGGGCCACAACACGCCGCACAAGTCTCCCGCGGCTCGGCCGCGCCTGAAGCGCGGTACGCACACGTGCCTTTATCACAGTCTTGATCCACAGCCTTTGTCGTCGGTTCCGGGAAACTCCGGAACGCGGAATGAAAGGCGGGCATTAAAGCCGTGTCCAGCGGCGAGGGCACGTTCAAGGATGCGCGAAGAAACGACTCTCGACATAACAAAGCGACAGCATGCAAACGCATATCCATAAGCTCACCCTCCCCCTGGAACCCCCGGCTGCTCCGCCCCCAGACAGCCACTCAAAGTCCCGTCCACCCACCTTGCCGCACGATGAGACCAGGGGTCGGGGAAGCACCCAGCCGCACGGGCAATGGACCGCGAAAGCGCTTGTACATCCCGAACGGGAGCCTTTGACTGCGCTATGAAATCTCATGATCCACACTTTGTCCAGCCCGTCGCGCTCTACGCATAAGTGGACATAAGACCGGCTCCGGTCGCGACGTACGGCACCTCATCATGAACGTCTCGCATGCTTCACACAATCAGAACGCAAACATCAAGTGATGGATCGGCAAGGGGCAGTCCGGTCCGCCGGCACCCCCGCCACTCCCTCACACCCACCCGACGCATACGCGCGCCCATGCGGGATAAATCAGACATGTTTGCCTTGTGCGTGAATTCACCCGTGCGATCCATGCCATCCTTCCGCCGGTAATCGATGACATCGGCACCTGTTTCGGGAGGAACAAAGGGACCCTTGCGCCGCTTACCCCTTTCGCGGGTGCCTTTTGGTCCTCCCCGGGGGGTACCCAAAGGTGCGAGACAACGGCCACGGCCGCAGAGCAGGCAGCGCCGCCCTGGACTCCGGCGGCCAGGCGGCCAGGCGCCCTGGCCACGCTCATCACGCATACCCCTCGGCCACGCGCCGCTCGACCGGCCCATGCGCCTCCGGCCCACCGCGCACGGGAGACAAGCCACTCGCCATACGGCGTCGAGGGCTCGGGACTGCACCACCGACCCCCTCGCGGCCGCGCGCACAGGGAAGGAGCAGTAGTCGTCCTTGACCGAGTGGGCAGCGGGGATCTCCAGGATCAGCCGGCCCTCGTCACCGATGTTGTTGCAGGCCAGGAGCTCGAACCGCCCGGTCCTGTCACGCAGCCGTCAAGCGTGGTGCGGCCGTCACCATGCCTCAGGGCGAGGCCCTTCCCTGCCAGGAGCTTGCCGGCCTGCGAGTGGTCGAAGCCCTCCACGGCATGGCCGGGGGTGCCGTCCGCGACGCTCGCCACGTCGGCCTTCCCGGACGGCGCGACAAGGACCCCGGCGGTCATGGGGAGTACGGCAAGTGCGCCTGCCGCCGCAGTGGCAGGCATCCGCGCAACAAGTCGCTTGCTTCGCCGCTTCACAGCCATTACGTCACGCTCCATCAGCGCACCCCTCGCCTCGAAGCGGAATGGCAGCTTTACGAAATACCCCTCATATCGAGCTGTGTCGCAGCTACTCCGTAAAGGCTCGCCCGACCTCTCACGGCGAGGACTGCAGGCCTGCACGACCTTCACGAACGCAACCACGGCAACACAGACACACAGTGCTGATCAACCGTCAAAGTCCTTTTAGAAGCGAGATCTTGACGATACATCAGGTGTGATGTGCGCCACCTCGCGAAAGGTTGTATGAAAAGAAGCGGCAATCGAGTAACACCTCCCGTCGCACCTACGACCTTCCCGGTCCTTTAACTCGGCTTTCACCGTGGTGAGTTGATAGGGTCACCGTCATTCATCGACGTTTCCACGTATACCCATGCCGGATCCTGCCCGCGCGGTTTCAGCGGAGCTCATCCCACTTTTCACGCGAGGAAATCCCCTTTGCAGACAATTTTCTGGAGCCGACGCCGCGTGCTCGGTGCGCTCGCCGCCGCGACCGCCGTCGCGGCTATTCCTTCGGTCCTGATACCGGCCACCGCCGCTGCCGCCGAAGGCACCGCACCCGAACCGGTGCCGCTGCCCGACACCGAGCGCGCCAAGGTCGTCAGGGCGTGGCTGACCGGTGGCAAGGGCGCCAAGGCCGCCGCCGCCGAGGCCCTCTACGGGTCGGACGCCGACATCCAGACCTTCCTCGCCGAGACGCTGCCGAGGCAGACCGTGGAGGACAACCGGGTCGCGATCGTCCGCAGCCTGGACCGTGCGGGCAAGGGCCTGCGCCGGGAGGCCGCCGCCGCCCTCGACAACGGCGACGCCGCGATCGCCGCGTTCCTGAAGGACGGCTTCAAATCGGCCATCCTCGAAGATCTCCAAGTCGCCACCACCACCGTCTCGGCCACCGGCGGCAAGGCGGTGGTGCGCAGCGCCAACACCGCCCTCAACGCCGGCACCAATCCGGCTCTCACCGCCTTCCTCACCGACAGCCAGTACGACTCCCGCCTGGAGGACACGCGGGTCCAGGTCAGCACCATGCTGATAACCGCCGGCCCGGAGGTGCAGAAGTACGCGAGCCGTGCGCTCGACGGCGCCGCAGCCGATGTGCAGTGGTTCATCGAGACCGGCCAGCACATCGCGCGCGCCCGTGACCAGGAGTCGGCGACCATCGAGGAGCTGGTGGCCCTCGTCGAGCGCGAGGGCAAGCTCGCCGAACAAGAGACCAACCTGGCCGTGGAGGCCTCGGCCCGCGCCGAGACCGCCGCCGGGAAGGCCAAGGAAGCCGCCGAGAAGGCCGCTGCCGAGGCGACCGCCGCCCAGAACGATGTGCAGAAGTCGGGGGCGGCGGCCCGCAAGGCGGCGAGCGCGGCGAAGGGAGCGGCGGACGCCGCACGCAACGCCATCAACGCCTCCAATGCCGCGGTGAGTGCCTCCCGCCGCGCCTCCTGGGCGGCAACCGGCGCCGCTCAGGCCGCCTCGAAGGCGGGCAGCGCCGCAGCCACTGCCTACAAGGCCGCGATAGCCGCCTCCAAGGACGCGAGCAAGACGGCGGAGGCCAAGAACGCCGCGGTCGCCGCCAGGAACGCGGCGGCCAAGGCCCGTAGCGCCGCCAAGGCCGCCGACAAGGCAGCCATCGCCGGCGATGCGGCCGCGACCGCCGGCAAGGCCGCCGCCTCCGCCGCACGCAACGCGGCCGCCGCCGCCACGGCCGCCGCCCAGGCCGCCGTCGCCGCCGGTGTCGCCCAGGCGGACGCCGACGAGGCCAAGCACCAGGCCGCGATCGCCACCGCTGCCGCCAACCGTGCCACCAACGCGGCCTCCACCGCACAGGCCCTGGCCAGCACTGCCGCCGCCGCGGCCCGCACCGCCCGCGACGCCGCCAACTCAGCCGCCGACCACGCCGACAACGCGGCAGCCGCGGCCGAGGAGGCCGTGAAGTACGCGGGCCAGGCCATCGACTACGCCAACAAGTCGACCGCCCACGCCGATGCGGCCGTGAAGGCGGCGAACGTCGCCACCAAGGCCGTCTCCGACGCCATCGAGGTGGAGAAGAACGCCCGCGCCGCCGAGGCCCAGACCCTGGATCAGGACAAGCAGCAGGCGATGGAGGAGGCGCGGTTGCTCGCCTCCGTCGAGGCGGACGAGCTGTCCGACGCCCGCGACAAGCGGCTCCTGGCGGACCGCACCGCCCAGGACATCAAGGACCTCACCTCCAGGGCCGAACAGGCCCTGTACTCCGGCGACCTGACGCTCGCGGGGACCCTGGGGCGCAAGGCCGCGATCGGCCTGCTCGACGCCCGGGGAGCCTGGACCCGGCAGGCCGCCCAGCACGCCCTGGCGGGCTCCGACGACGACATCTTCGCCTGGATCGACCTCGACCGGGCCCTCGCCGAAGCCCAGGACGACCGCGAGACCGCCCTCCATGTGGCGACGGTCGCCGCACCGAAGATCGCCCAGGCCGCCCAGCTCGCCCTGGCGAGTTCCAGCTCCACGGCCGTCGGCGACTTCCTCACCATCGGCATCAAGAACGCCTCCGACGAGGATCTGCGCGTCGCGATCGGCAAGATCCTCAAAGATGGCGCGGGCAAGGCCGTCACCAAGGCCGCCAACGATGCACTCGACGCCAACACCACCGAATCCCTCAACCACTTCTTCGACGAGGCCTACCCGCTGGCGCAGGAGGAGGACGACAAGGTCCTCGCCGGCCAGCTCATCTCCACCGCCGGCGCCTTCACCAAGGCCTACGCCGAGGTCGCCCTACAGGGCCCGGCGTGGATGCTCCGCAACTTCATCTCCCTGGTGCAGTTCCAGACGGCCCAGCTCGACCACGACACCGCCACCCATGTCGCCGCGATCCTCGGTGCGATCGCCGCCGCCTCGAAGATCGCCTACCAGGCGCAGCAGAACGCGGACCTCGCGTCGAAGGCCGCCGCTGAGGCCCGTAACGACGCCCAAAAGGCCCAGGAGTGGTCGGACAAGGCGCTCGACTCGGCCGCCAAGGCCGACGATTACGCGGACGAGGCGCGAGCGAACGCGGACGCCGCCGACAAGTCGGCCGCTGACGCCCAGGCTTCCGCCGACAAGGCGAAGGCGGCTGCCGCGACCGCCCGTGGCGCGGCGCGTACAGCCAACTACGCGGCCAACAAGGCGATCGACTCGGCGCGTGCCGCCCTCAAGTCCTCCGCCGACGCCCAGACTTCGGCCAACGCCGCCCGTGCCGCCAAGCTCGCCGCGCAGGCGAACGCGAAGGAGGCCGCCGCCGCATACTCCGACGCCAAGCGGATCGCCGCCGAGAAGCACCGGGCCGAAGTGGACGCCGCGGCCCTGGAAGCCCTCAAGCAGGCCAATGAGAACCGCCAGAACAAGAATGACCCCGCCAACAACAACCAGAACAACCAGGTCAACCCCAACGGCACCAAGGACCCCGCCGACTCCGACGAGTGGTGGAACAACGCCCAGTCCTACGCCGACGCGGCCAACGCGGTCAGCATCGGTGCCGGCTTCCTGGCCGCCGGCTGCGCTCTCGCAGGCTTCGTCTTCCCACCGGCCTTCGTCGCGGCCGGCTTCTTCGCCGAGGTCTCCATGGGTGCCAGCGCCATCAGCACCGTCTTCACCGGCATCGAACACGGCTTCACCAGCAGCGAGTTCGGGTGGTCCGCCGCAAGTACCGGCCTGAGCCTGGTCACCTACGGCGCGAGCAAGGCGCTGGGCGCAGCCGCAAAGCCCGCCAGCACTCTCGTCAAGCCCGTCGTGAGCCAGATCGCGGGCTTTGCCGAGGACGGGGCCTCCTCCATCACCAGAGGTCTCGTCGATCTAGTCAGCTGACGAGTGCGTCCCTTTGATCCGGCCCTGACGCGGTAGAGCGCAGCCCACCCACCACTGCCGTTCGGGGGGCACTGCATGTCCGGTGCCCCCTGCCCCCCCTGCCCCAAGACAAAGAACCAAGGAAGAGAGATCTGACGTACATGCACGAGATACGCCCGAGAGGCGCGGCCCGAATACGGGCCCGGTCGACCGTACTGGCCGTACTGACCGCGGTGACGCTGGGACTCACCACGGCGGGTACGGCCACGGCACAGCAGAGCGCGGACGAGAAGCCGCGGCAGGTGGGGAGGGTGGACCTGACCGACCGGACCGCCGCCACCGCCACCGCCACCGCCACCAGCGCCTTCCCCAAGCAGTCCGGGGAACACTGTGAGGCCACGAAGGCAGGCTCGAAGGAGCGCCGGGCGGGCGCCGTCAAGGCGTGTGTGAGCACCAGCCCCATCCTGGCCGCGCGTACCACGGCACAGCCGCAGAGCCTTGCCGCCACTGCCGCCGCCCCCACTGCCGCCGCCGCTGCCGCCGCCAGCTGCTCCGTCCCCGGCGACTACTCCTACGAGCGCTTCAGTTACTGCGTGACCGGGATCAACGTCCTCTACCTCCTGCGCGACAGCAACGGCGCGGAGCTCGGGCGCGGCACCCTGGAGATCTCCACCAGTGCATCGCTCCCCGCGAGCGGCACGACGTGGAGCGAGCACGTCACCGTGACGATGACCTCCGCGCAGAACGCCGTCACCGCCCTCAACGCCAAGTTCCGCGCCGCCTGCGGAACCGGCTGCACGGCGACGACGACCGCGCCCTGGTACAACAGCGACCTGGTCCTGGGGAAGAGCCTCAACGGCGACGTCAAGTACTCCTCGTCCCCCGCGGCGGGCGGCGTCGCGCAGTTCCTCACCTCGTACAAGATGTACGTGACCTCCCCGGGCGCCACGGCCATCGACCCGAACGCCTCGTGGGACAACCCGCGCAAGATCCGCTGTGACAACGCGGTCGGGGGCACCTCGACGGCGGGCTGTGTCATCCCTTCGATCATGCCCGTCGTACCGATGAGCGCGCAGGCCTCCGACGCCGGCGGCGCCGTGGCCGCTTATGCGTGGGCGCAGCAGAACCTCGACGGTGGCTGGGGAAAGAAGGGCAAGCCGCTGACCCGGTCGACGAGCGGCGTGGCCAACCGCACCGCCAGCACGTGCGGAGGCTTCACGGCCGAGACGGAGATCGTCGAGAACGACTCCTGCGGTGACTTCCCCTTCGGCGAGGCGAAGGAAGGCGGCGCCGCCGGCGCGGAGTGCGTCGAGGTGATCCCCAATCTCGGCAACGGCGAATGGGACACCTACATCCTGAACGACGCCCGTGACCTGGACCGCACCTCACCCTGCGTGCAGGCCCATGTCACGCCCGCCGAGAAGCAGTACGCCGACAACCAGCTCGCCGACGGCTTCAAGAACCAGCGGGTGATCGACGCCGACCAGTTCGAGCTGACATTCTCGTTGCCGGACACTGGCCCGCAGGCCAGCTGCTTGAACGACCCCGCGCCGTTCAACTCGCTTCCCAACAGCGACGGCTGGTTCTTGAACACCAAGGAGGCGGTTCCTCTCATCAACAAGAGTGAGCCGGCGGACGGGTCCGGATACAGGCCGACCCGGGCGCAGGCATGCGTGGGGCTGAATGTTAAGGAGGGGACCGATACCAGCAATCCCGTCACCGGCATGAAGGACGCGGTGGAGTACGCGAAGACGAACAACCTCACCTACGACCAGTCCCGGTGTCATCTCATCCCGAAGGTCCTCGGCGGAAAGGGCACGAGCAAGCGCACTCGGTTCAACCTCGTCCCTTGCTGGCAGGTCGGAATGAACACGGGCACGCCCAGCATGCGGACGTACGAGAAGATGGCGGAGGACCTGGTCAAGGGCAACGATCCCAATCGGGTCCTCGGAACGAACGACGCGATCTTCTACCAGGTGACACCCGTCTACAACGACGCGACCAGCACCATCCCGGTGGGCGTCACGATGAGCGCTTACATCGAACGGGCTAACGGGACGACCGAGGAACTGTTCCCCAACGTCTACGTCACCAACACCCATGGAAACACCGGGTTGTATAACCTCGGTAACTGATCCCACTCAGTTAGCGCCAACGGGAGCCGGCATGAGTTTCACCACCCCACCGCGGCCGTTCGACATCACCGCGCTCTTCCCTCAGCTGGCCCCGCTGGCGCGCTCGGCGACCCGGTTGCACCCGCGCCCCGGGTCGCCGACCGTGCACGACAGCTCCGTCGGCGGGCCGCTCCTGTGGCCCGCCGACGAGGCGTGGCCGTACTGCGACGAGCCACACGACAGCCGCGCGGCCCCGGTGGTCCACTCCCCCGACGACGTCCGGCTCCTGCGCCACGACCGCGCCGCAGCGGCCGAGCGGCGGCGCCTCGACCCCGAGGCACCTCAGTGGACTCCCGAGGAACGGGCGACCTGGGAGCGGCTCGCGGACCGCCCGTGGTTCGAGGGCCCGATCCCCCTCCTCCCCGTCGCCCAGCTCTACGCTCGCGACGTTTCCTTCCCGCGCCCGCCCGACGCGGACCTCCTCCAGGTCCTCTGGTGCCCCTTCGACCACGAGATGGCCCACCCCCGGACAGCCCTCTTCTGGCGCTCCTCGGCCACCGTCACCGACGTTCTCGACGCACCGCCCGAGCCGCCCATCGTCCAGCGGGACTGCTACCTCCCGGAGCCGTGCCTGTTCTCACCGGAGCAGGTCACCGAGTACCCCAACCCCTTGGACCTGGACAAGGAGCTTCAGGACCAGCTGGACGACATGAGCCACTGGGAGACGATCGACCCCGCGCGGTACAACACGTACGCGGACGACCCGGGCGAGCTCTACCTGAACAACCTCTCCACCGCCCCCGGCTGGAAGACCGGTGGCTGGACCCGCTGGAGCCTCACCGACCCCAAGCCCCGCCCCTGCCCCGAGTGCGGCACCGAGCAGGTCCCTCTCCTCACCATCGCCTCCTGGGAATGGGACGGCGGCAGCGGGACCTGGATCGCCGAGGAGGAACCGACGAATCCGGCCCCGCCTCCCCTGGGCGCCAAGGCCGGCAACTTCACCTTGATCGACATCGTCGGCGGCTACAACCTCCAGCTCCACGTGTGCCCGAAGTCCCCGGACCATCCCCACATCGAACTGGTCCAGTGAGCAAGCCCAACGCCCAAGCACCGGGACGCCTACCCCTGCACGCCCGCCTCGCTGCACTCGAACCCGGCGAGGCGGGCCCCGCGGCTCTCCGCGACACGGTGGACGTCGCGCAGCGCCTCGGCCAGGCGAGCGGCCAGGAATCGGAGTTGCGGGGGCGTGGCCCTGCGGTCGGCGAGCATGTCGGCGGCGTGGGTTCCGTTCATCGCAGCCGTCAAGGCAAGCTCTCGCATCCTCTGAACCGGCCCCCCCCTGCGCCCTGTCCCGGAAGGACACCGCTCCCGTGCTCGCGTCCGTCTCGACCGAGTGGCTGTGGCTGCTGGCCATGGCCGCCACCGTGATCCACTGCTCCGCCATGGCCAAGTGGATCCCGGTCCAGAAGTTCTGGACGGTGTACCCGTCCATCATGGTCGGCTGCGGCACGGGAGCAGGCGCGGTCGGCCTGCGATCCGGCTTCGGTCTGGGCGCCATGCTGGTCCTGTGCGCGTTCGCCCTCATCGGGCTCACCATCGGGCTGTTCCCGACCCGCAAGCTGCTCACAGCCTGGGCACAAGAGATCAACAACGGGGTGACCCGCGACCGCTACGACTACCCCCGCTCACACGTGGTGTTCTGCATCGTCGTGGTGGTCGCCCTGCTGATCGCGGGCTTCGCGCTGACCCGCTGACCGGCTGACCCGCTGACCCGCCGACCCGCCGACCCGCCGACCACGACGATGGTGGGATTCAAGGTAGGATACGTAGCATGAGTGAGCCTACCGGCAAGTACTCGATCACCATGCCGCGTGACATCGCCGAGGCCGCCAAGGCCCGCAGCGGCCCCTCCGGACTCTCCGCCTACGTCGCCGCGGCCGTCGCCCGCCAGATCGAGCGGGACAGTCTCAACGAACTCATCACGGTCGCGGAGGCCGAACACGGTCCCGTCACCGACGAAGAGATCCAGGCCCTGCGAGACCAGCTCCACCGAGCCCGGGAGCAACAGACCCGAGGCGGGGCGGACGCCGCGTGAGCCCCTCCCCCGCCGTCCCCGGCGGCACTCTGGTCCTCGACAGCGAGGGGCTGGCCAGGGCCGTCCTGCGCGACCGCACGGTAACCGGCTGGCTCGCCCTGGCCCGCGCCGAAGACCTGAGGGTGATCACATCCGCGGTCACCCTCGTGGAAGTGATTCACCCACGGATCAACCGGCCGGCCCTCGAATGGACCCTGTCCCGCCTCGTCGTCGAACCGGTCACCGAGCCCATCGCCCGGCACGCCGCCGCCCTCCTCTCCGACACCGGCCTGCACGGCCACAAGTACGCCATCGACGCCATGGTCAGCGCCACCGCCCTCGCGGCCCCCGGTTCGGTGACGGTCCTGACCTCCGATCCGGAGGACATCATGGCGCTGTGCGGCGGGCACGCCACCGTCATCAAACTCTGATTCCCTCCAGGCACATCGGCACAGCACCGGTCACGCTCCGCAACGCCGTTCTCGCGCCAACCGGCTAGGACGGGTGCTCCCCTCACCCACACACCCACAGGCTGCCCCCAGCCTGGGCACAGCTGTCACCCATCGGGGGTCTGCACGGTGCAGTGGTGACATCTGCCACCGATCCACTCCCCCACCCCACCGCGACCCCCGACTCGCCGCCGGCCACGCCCGCGGCGCCGCCGGAGAGGTCGCCACGCTGGTCGCTCCCCGCCCTGATCGCGATCCTGATCCTGGCGGCGGTGCTCTACTCATGGAACCTGTCCGGCTCCGGCCTGAACAGCTTCTACAGCTCCGCCGTGTTCAGCGGCACACAGAGCTGGAAGGCCTGGTTCTTCGGCTCGTTGGACGCGGGCAACTTCATGACCGTCGACAAGCCGCCGTTCGCACTGATGGTCATGGGCCTGTCCTGCCGGGTCCTCGGTTTCGGCACCTGGCAGATGATGCTGCCGATGATCCTCGTCGCGCTGGCGACGATCTGGATCCTGCACACCTCCGTGAAGCGGGTGTGGGGTGACGGCGCGGCGACCGTCGCCGCGCTGGTGCTCGCGCTGACCCCGATCACGGTCGCCATCAACCGGGACAACAACCCCGACACCCTGCTGGTGTTCCTCATGGTGTCGGGTGCGGCCCTCGCCCTGCGGGCGACCACGAACGGCAGGCTGCTGCCGCTGCTCGGCTCGGCCGCCTGCTTCGGCCTCGCGTTCAACACGAAGATGCTCCAGGGCTACATCGCACTGCCCGCCGTCTTCGCGGTCTACCTCTACGCGGCCACGCCGAAGCTCAGGAAGCGGATCGTGAACCTGCTGCTCGCGGGTGTGGTCCTGGCCGTCTCCAGCTTCTGGTGGGCGACGGCCGTGTCCCTCGTGCCCGCCGACGACCGGCCCTACATCGGCGGTTCGACGGACGGCACTGCCTGGGACCTGATCATGGGCTACAACGGCCTCGGCCGGGTCCTCGGCGGCGAGGGCAACGGCGGGGGCGGAGGCGGCGGGGGCGGCGGCTTCTCCGGTACCGCGGGTCTCGGCCGGCTGTTCAACGACATCCTGGGCGGCCAGATCTCCTGGCTGATCCCCTTCGCGGCCATCGCCCTCGTCGGCGGTCTGGTGCTGCGCGGCCGTGCCCCGCGCACCGACCTCACGCGCGCCGCGCTGGTGCTGTGGGGCGGCTGGCTGCTCCTGCACTACCTGACGTTCGCCATGGCCGAGGGCACCATGCACCCGTACTACACGACCGCGGTCGCCCCTGGCATCGCGGTGCTGTGCGGGGGCGGCGGCGCCATGCTGCTGCGCGCCTTCCGGGGCGGTGACGTGCGCTGGTCGTGGGTGCTGCCCGCCGGGTTCGCGGTCACCGGCGTCTGGGCGGTCGTGCTGCTGCGCCGGGCCACCGACTGGAACGCCTGGCTGTGGCCCGCCGTCGCGGTGGTCATGGCGCTGGCGCTCGTGGGCCTGGTCCTCTTCCGTACCGGCCGACGCGCCCGGCTGCTGGCCGCGTCCGTGACCGCCGCGATCGTCGCGGCCCTCGCGGGTCCGACGGCGTACGCGGTCGCCGTTCCGGCGAGTACGGGCGGCGGAGGCATGGGCGGCAGCAACCCGACGGCCGGTCCGTCCACCGGCAACGGCTTCGGTGGCCGCGGTGGCGGCCCTGGTGGCAACGGCGGCGGCGAGCTGCCCGGCGGCACCCGGCAGGGCGGCCAGGCCGCCGGCCAGGAAGGCGGTCAGATGACGCCCGGCGGGGGCACGAACGGCGAGCTGCCCGGCGGTGCCCCACAGGGCGGCGGGAACGGCGGGTTCCCGGGCGGCGGCGAGAACGGCCAGGGCGGCGGCGTCCCCGGCGGCGAGAACGGCACGGCTCCCGGCGGCACGGCCCCGAACGGCTCGGGCGGTCGGCCCGGCGGCGGGGGCGGCTTCGGTGGCGGTGGCGGCATGGGCGGCGAAACCAGCAGCGAGCTGATCTCGTACCTGGAGAAGCACCAGGACGGCGCCGAGTGGCTGCTCGCGGTGTCCAACTCGCAGAGCGCCGGGCAGTTGATCCTGAGCACCCACAAGCCCGTCATCTCCATGTTCGGCTTCACCGGCAGTGACAACGGCATGACGGTCGCCAAGCTCAAGGAGCTGGTGAAGAAGGGCGAGCTGCACTACATCCAGGTCGGCGGCGGAGGCATGGGCGGCGGAATGGGCGGTGGCAACAGCGCGAGCTCCGCGGTCACCGCGTGGGTGCAGAAGAACGCCACGGCGGTGAAGGCCAGCGAGTACAGCAAGAGCACGACGTCGGCGTCGGGTTCGAGCTCCGAGGCCCAGAACGGCCAGTCGACCTCGACGCTCTACCGGCTCGACCCGTCCGACCTCGGCTGATCCCACGTCCGACACCCGGCGGCCCCTGACCACGCCCGGTCAGGGGCCGCTCGACGCTCGACGATCCTGGCCGGAGACGTCCGGTATGTCATGTCTCGCACGCAGCGGGCGAGTTGTTGAATCCCGACACGGAACCGACACCTCCCCTTAACCCCAGGAACCTCATGTCCATGTCACGCTCCCGGTTATCCGCTCCATTCAACCCGCGTAGAACGGACACCCCACGATGCCCGCCACGCACATACGCCGCTGGAAGACCCTGGCGCTGAGTACCTCCGTGGTTCTCGTCGGCCTCACCCTGCCGGCAATGACCGCGACCCCCGCGAGCGCCACCACGACCGCGTACGACAGCACGTACTACAAGAACGCGATCGGCAAGTCCGGCACGAGCCTGAAGTCCTCGCTGCACACCATCATCAGCAGCCAGACCAAGATCTCGTACTCCGCGGTCTGGAACGCGCTGATGGCCACCGACCAGGACCCGAACAACAGCAACAACGTGATCCTGCTCTACAGCGGCGTCTCGCGCGCCAAGTCCCTCAACGGCGGTGACGTCGGCGACTGGAACCGTGAGCACACCTGGGCCAAGTCGCACGGCGACTTCGGCGAGGTGACCGGTCCCGGCACGGACCTGCACCACCTGCGCCCGGCGGACGTCCAGGTCAACAGCATCCGGGGCAACCTGGACTTCGACAACGGCGGCAGCGCGGTCACCAACGGGGGCGGCAGCAAGGTCGACTCGGACTCCTTCGAGCCGCGCGACGCCGACAAGGGCGACGTGGCCCGCATGATCCTCTACATGGCGGTCCGCTACGAGGGCGACGACGGCTTCGCGGACCTGGAGCCCGACGAGAAGGTCAACAACGGCAGCGCCCCGTACATCGGCAAGCTGTCCGTGCTCAAGGCGTGGAACGAGCAGGACCCGCCGAGCGCCTTCGAGGAGAAGCGCAACCAGGTCATCTACGACACCTACCAGCACAACCGCAACCCGTTCGTCGACCACCCGGAGTGGGTCGAGGCGATCTGGTAGACGGGCCGGCCGACCCGGCGGTCTCCCGTGCCCCGGGACATCTCCCCTGCGGGAGGGGTCCCGGGGCGGGCTCTCGGCCCGGGACGGGCGCGGGCGCTCAGCCCAGGTGCGTCGGCGCGAACATCCGCAGTACCGCCGGGAGGACGACCACCGAGGGGCCGGGGGCGGCCAGCGCCTTGGCCAGGTCCTCCTCCAGCGTCTCGGGGCTCGTGAGGACCCCCGGCACGCCGAACGACTCGGCGAGGGCCACGTAGTCCGGGCGGGACAGCTCCGTGGCGGTCGCCTGACCGAAGGCGCCGGTCATGTACTCGCGCAGGATGCCGTATCCGCCGTCGTCGACGATCAGCCAGGTGACCGGGAGAGCGCACTGCTTCGCGGTGGCCAGTTCGGCGATGGAGTACAGCGCGCCGCCGTCGCCGGAGACCGCGAGGACCGGGCGGGAGGGATCGGCCGCCGCCGCGCCCAGCGCCGCCGGGAAGCCGTAGCCGAGGCCGCCGGCGCCCTGCGCGGAGTGCATGGTGTTGGCTCCGCGCGGGTCGAACGCCGACCACGCCCAGTACGCCAGGATCGTCATGTCCCAGAAGGACGGCGAGGTGTCCGGCAGGGCCCTGCGGACGGACGCCAGCACGTCCTGTTCCAGGGTGAGTTCCTGGGCGGCGATGCGCTCCGCGACCCGGGCGAGGACCGTGCTCACGCGGTCCGGCGCCGCCGGGTCGGGGCGTTCCTCCACCGTCTCCAGGAGCGCGGACAGCGCGAGGCGCGCGTCCGCGTGGATGCCCAGCGCCGGGTGGTTGGACTCCAGCTTGCCGAGGTCGGCCTCGATCTGGATCACCCGGCCGCGGGGCCTGAACGTGTGGTAGTTCGAGGAGAGTTCGCCGAGGCCCGAGCCCACCACCAGCAGGACGTCCGCGTCCTCCAGGAAGTCGGTCGTGTACCGGTCCTCCAGCCAGGACTGGAGGGACAGCGGGTGCTCCCAGGGGAAGGCGCCCTTGCCGCCGAAGGTGGTGACGACCGGCGCGTTCAGCTTCTCGGCGAGCGCGCGCAGCTTGCCGGAGGCGTCCGACCGTACGACACCGCCGCCCGCGATGATCGCGGGGCGGGCCGCCGAGGACAGCAAGTGGGCGGCCAGCGCGGTCAGTTCGGGGCGCGGGACGACGTCCTCGGGGGTCGCGTCCATCGCCGTCACCATCGGCAGGCTCGTCTCGTCGAGGAGGACGTCCTGCGGGATCTCCACCCAGACCGGGCCGTGCGGGACGGTCAGCGCCGACTCCCAGGCCGCCGCGATGGCGGAGGGGATCTGGGACTGCGTACGGACCGTGTGAACCGACTTCACCACGCCCCGGAACGAGGCCTGCTGGTCGGGGAGTTCGTGCAGATAGCCGTGACGGCCGCCGCCGAGGCCGGCGGTCGGGATCTGGCTGCTGATGGCGAGGACGGGCGCCGAGGCGGCGCGCGCCTCCTGGAGCGCGGCGAGCGAGGTCAGCGCCCCGGGGCCGGTGGAGAGCAGCAGCGGCGCGGCCTCGCCGGTGATCCGGCCGTAGGCGTCCGCCGCGAACCCGGCGTTGTTCTCGACGCGCAGGCCGACGTACTGGAGGGACGAGCGGCGCAGCGCGTCGAACATGCCGAGCGCGTGCTGGCCCGGCAGTCCGAAGACGGTCGTCGCGCCGAGCCCGGAGAGGGTCTCCACGACCAGGTCTCCGCCGTTGCGGCCGGGGGGAGGGTTGAGCGCGGCCTCCGTCTGTGCCGCCGTGGGGCGGAGAACCAGGTCGTGGTCGTGGGTCACTTGCTTCGGGCCTCCGCGATCTGGCGGGACATGATGGTGGTCAGTTCGTACGCGGTGTGGGACGCCGCCACCGCGGTGATCTCGGCGTGGTCGTACGCCGGGGCGACCTCGACCACGTCGGCCGAGACCAGGTTGCAGGACGACAGTCCGCGCAGGATCTCCAGGAGCTCGCGGGAGGTCATGCCGCCCGCCTCCGGGGTGCCGGTGCCGGGCGCGTGCGCCGGGTCGAGGCAGTCGATGTCGATGGAGATGTAGAGCGGGCGGTTGCCGATGCGCTGGCGCAGCTGGTCGGCCACCTCGTCGGCGCCGCGGCGGTAGACGTCCGCCGAGGTGACGATGCCGAAGCCCATCTTCTCGTCGTCGGTGAGGTCCTGCTTGCCGTAGAGCGGCCCGCGGATGCCGACGTGGGAGAGCGCCGAGGTGTCGAGGATGCCCTCCTCGACGGCGCGGCGGAACGGGGTGCCGTGGGTGTACTCGGCGCCGAAGTACGTGTCCCAGGTGTCGAGGTGCGCGTCGAAGTGGAGCAGCGCGACCGGGCCGTGCTTCTTGGCGACGGAGCGCAGCAGGGGCAGCGCGATGGTGTGGTCGCCGCCCAGGGTCATCAGGCGGGCGCCGGTGCCGAGCAGTTCGTCGGCGGCGGCCTCCACCGTCTCCACGGCCTCGTTGATGTTGAACGGGTTCGCCGCGATGTCACCGGCGTCCGCGACCTGCGCGAGGGCGAACGGGGAGGCGTCCTGCGCGGGGTTGTAGGGGCGCAGCAGCCGGGACGCCTCGCGGATCGCGTTGCCGCCGAAGCGGGCGCCCGGCCGGTACGAGACGCCGGAGTCGAACGGCACACCGACGACGGCGACGTCGGTGGTGCCGACCTCGTCGAGGCGGGGCAGCCGGGCGAAGGTCGCGGGGCCGGCGTACCGCGGGACGCGGGACGAATCGACGGGGCCGCGGGGCGTCTCGTTGCTGCTCATGGGGTATTGCCTTCTTTCCTACGCTTTGTCGCGTATGTACAACTAAGTACAAGTAATACGACTCTACTGGTGAACCGGGACCGGTTCGGACAGGGGTTCGGCGTCACGGCCCGCGAGCCGCTCCCGCCAGGTGGCCAGCACCGCGGCGTCGGTCGCCGGCGTGGCCAACGAGACGATCACGTACGCGGCCAGGGAGAGGAGCAGTCCGTAGTAGACGGGCTCGTTCGCGAGGATGCCGTAGCCGGCCATCAGGCCGATGACGGCGACACCGCCGACGGCGACGGAGGCGAGGGCGCCCTGCGCGGTGCCGCGCTTCCACAGCAGGCCGCCGAGGATCGGCACGAGCAGACCGCCGACGAGCAGGTTGTACGCGACGGTCAGCGCCTCGACGACGTTGTTGAGCGCGATCGCCGTACAGATCACGGCGATGCCCATGACCAGGATGAAGACCCGGTTGCCCTTGACCTCGTCGTGGTCGTCGGTGTCGCGCTTCACCGCGCCGCGCAGCCGCGACCAGATGTCGTTGTTGGCGACGGTGGCGCAGGCGATCAGGGCGCCGGAGGAGGTGGACATCACAGCGGCGAGGGCCGCGGCGAGCACCAGTCCGCGCACACCGACCGGGAGTTCGTCCTTGACGATGGTCGCGAAGGCGGTGTCGGCGCTGGGCAGCTTCGGGTAGAGGACCTTGGCCGCCGTGCCGATGACGGCGCCGGCCACGGCGTACACCAGGCAGTAGGTACCGGCGACGGTGCCGCCCCACCTGGCGGTCCTGTCACCGCGCGCGGTGAACACGCGCTGCCAGATGTCCTGTCCGATCAGCATGCCGAACGTGTAGATCAGCACATAGGTGAAGATCGTCTCGCCGCCGATGCCCAGCGGGTCGAAGTACTCGGTGGGCAGCTTGGCCTTCATCGCACCGAACCCGCCGGCCTTGACGACCGCGATGGGCAGGAGCAGGAGCAGCACGCCGACGGTCTTGACCACGAACTGCACCATGTCGGTGAGGGTGATCGACCACATGCCGCCGAGCGTGGAGTACGCGACGACGATCGAGCCGCCGAGGACGATCGCGAGCGTCCGGTTCATGTCGAAGAGGACGTCGAAGATCGTGGCGTAGGCGATGGTCGAGGTGACGGCGAGCATCAGGGTGTACGCCCACATGACGACACCGGAGACGAGACCGGCCCGGCCGCCGTAGCGCAGGTCGAGCATCTCGGAGACGGTGTAGACCTTCAGGCGGGCGATGCGGGCGGAGAAGAAGACGCTGAGCGCCAGCAGGCCGAGGCCGATGGTGAAGACCATCCAGGCTCCGGAGAGCCCGTACTGGTAGCCGAGGCCCACACCGCCGATGGTGGACGCGCCGCCCAGCACGATGGCGGCCATGGTGCCGGAGTACATGACGGGCCCGAGCCGCCGTCCCGCGACGAGGAAGTCGCTCTTGGACTTGGCGCGGCGCATGCCCCACCAGCCCATGGCCAGCATGCCGGCCAGATAGACGACGATCACTGCGTAGTCGACGGCCATAGGTCTCCTCAGGGCGTTCGGTGGCGTGTCGTGCGGGGATGTGGGGGACGAGCCGGCAGCTGATCGCGGGGACATCCGCCCGTACCCGTGGCTGCCGGTCGGGACCGACATTAGGTGGCCGGAAAGCGGCTGCGAAGTGTACGTTTCATCCATTCGATCCGAATGGGATGGAGGAACCGTCCACCGTGCCGGACCCTCAGTCACCTTCCGCCCCGGCCGTACCGCCGACTCCCCCGGTACCGCTGTCGGCGCTGCTCGCCCGCGAGGACCTGGCCCTGCGCCTGATCGCCGGACCCGCGGAGCCCGACACGGTGATCCACTGGGCGCACACCTCGGAGATGGCCGACCCCTACCCGTACCTGCTGGGCGGCGAGCTGCTGCTGTCCGCGGGGGTCCACATCCCCGAGGCGGCCGGCTCGGGCACCTATTTCGACGACTACGTCTCCCGCATCGTCGCGGCGGGCGGCGCTGCACTCGGTTTCGGCCTGGCGCCGGTCCACGACACGGTCCCGCGCGCCCTGGTCGCGGCCTGCGACGCCTACGGGCTGCCCCTGCTGGAGGTCCCGCCCCAGACGACGTTCTCCGGGGTCGCCCGCGCTGTGTGGCAGCTCATGGCCCAGGCACGGCTGGCCGAACTGCGCCGGGTGACCGAGGCCCAGCAGAGCCTGGCGGCGGCCGCCGCCCGCCCCGATCCGGTCCCGGCGGTGCTCCGGCAACTGGCCCAGCGGCTGGGCGGCCGGGCGGTGCTGTACGGCCCGGAGGGCACGGAACTGGCCCACGCCGGGAGGTTCCCGCCGCCCGCCCCGCGGGAAGCGGCGCGGGCGGCGACCGAGGCCGGCCCGGCGACCGCCTCCCAGCGGGCGGAGACGCCGTCCCCCGAGGAGGCGCTCGCCGAGCTGGCCGGTGTCGTGCGCCCCCGGGGAGCCCACGGGCCCGCGCCGTCGTCCGCCACCGACACCGTGGACGGCGTCCATCTCGCGGCCTACGCCCTCGGCAGCGGCCAGGGCTTCGTCCTGGGGGTCGCCGCGCCGCGCCGCGAGCCCGGCGACCACACGATCGCCTCCGTCGCCTCCGTACTGCTCTCCCTGCTCACCGGGGAGCACCAGAGCGGGAGCGGGGCCGCGCGGTCGGCGGCGCTGGTGCGGCTGCTGCTGGGGGCCGCGCCGGAGACGGTGGCACCGCTGCTCGGCGGCGAGCGGTGGGTGGTCGTGCACGCGCGCCCCGCCGGGGACGGTCCCGCCCCGGACACGGTCTCCGCGTCCGCGCTGGCGGCCGCGCTGGGCTCCGCGCTGGTGGACGTCGGCGGCGACATCGTCCGCGTCCTCGTCCCCGGCGACCGCGAGCCCGCCGCGCAGCCGGGCTGGACCTGCGGGGTCAGCGCTCCCGCAGGCCCGCACGCGTGGGCGGCGGCCGACACCCAGGCGGCCCGCGCGCTGGCCCGCGCCCGCGCCACCCGGGTGCCCCTGGTCCGTCACGGCGACCGTCCCGCGCTCGCCGACCTCGTCCCCCCGGCCGACGCCGAGGCCCACGCCCACGCCCTGCTCGCGCCCGTCGCCGGGATCCCCGCCCTGACCGAGACCCTGCGCACCTGGCTGTCCCTGCACGGCAGTTGGGACCGGACCGCGGTGGCCCTCTCCGTCCACCGCAACACCGTCCGCCAACGCATCGCCCGCTGCTCGGCGTTGCTGGGGGCGGACCTCGACGACCCGGACGTACGGATGGAGTTGTGGTTCGCGCTCCGGGAGGACTGAACGCCGGCCGGCCCCGGTCCCGTACACCTGAGTGACGCACATCCCAGCGACGGGGACAGCCGCGCCCCCGGCCGGAGCGCACCGGCACAATGGGGGTATGCCGATACCCGGGACTCCCAGCCGCGCCGAACTTGTCGACCATCTCGTGAAGACCCGTATCGCGGGCGATGTCGCCACGCCCCGCGAGAACAACCTCTCCCACTACCGCAAGCTGGCGAACGGCGAGCGCAACTGGTGGCTCGGCCTGGAGCTCGGCGACCGCTGGAGCGACGAGCAGGACGTGCTCGCGGTGATGGCGGAGCGGACCGGCGTCAACGACGATCCGGAGTACCGGTACGGCCAGGACACCATCGACCCCGAGCTGACCGTGGACGCGCTGGACCGTCTCGCGGCCCGGCTGCGCAAGGCGGCCGAGGGCCGCCAGCAGGTGCTGTTCGCGACCGGCCACCCGGGCGGGCTGCTGGACGTGCACCGCGCCACGGCCGCCGCCCTGCGCGCCGCCGGCTGCGAGATCGTGGTGATCCCGGACGGCCTGCAGACGGACGAGGGGTACGTCATGCAGTTCGCGGACGTGGCGGTCCTGGAGCACGGCGCCACGCTGTGGCACACGCACTCGGGCGAGCCGATGCGTGCGATCCTCAACGGCCTGGAGCGGGAGGGCCGTCCGCTGCCCGACCTGGTCGTGGCCGACCACGGCTGGGCCGGTTTCGCGGGCCAGCGGGGTCTGGACTCCGTCGGATACGCCGACAGCAACGACCCGGCGCTCTTCCTCGCCGAGTCGGAGGGCACGCTCCAGGTCGTGGTCCCGCTCGACGACCACGTCCTCAGCCCGCGCCACTACGACCCGATGACGGCGTATCTGCTCAAGGAAGCGGGCCTGGCCTGAGGCCCCATCTCCTCGGATCCCGGCGACCGACCCGGGGGCGTGCTCGGCGCGGGCGAGCCCCCGGTGACGCCCCCGGTTGGCGTTCACCGTCCCCGAACCGTCGGATCGCCTTCACCGTTCCGTACCGCCGGACCGCGTGGCGCACGCCCCGACCGCGTCTCACGGCCAGGGATTCAGCCCCTCGTCCCGCCGCTGGGCGTACCCCGGTGTCGGGTCCAGGTACACCCGGCTCACCGAGGGGAACACCGCCCGGAGCCGGTCCTCGGCCTGTTCGCAGGCCCACTCGATCTCGGCCGCGGTCGACGCGTCCCGGAAGTCGACCTTGGCGGCGATCAGCGCCTCGCGCGGCCCCTGCACGAGCGTGATCAGTTCCAGTACGGCCTCCACGTGCTCCACCGCCAGCAGCTCCGTCCGGATCCGCTCCCGCATCGGCCTGGGCAGCGGCCGTCCGATCAGCAGCTCCGCGTTGGAACGGCCCAGCACCCAGGCGACGTAGAGCAGCAGGAGTCCGATGAGCAGCGAGGCGATGCCGTCCCAGACGCCCGATCCGGTGAGCTGGCCGCCGAGCAGGCCGCCCGCGGCGAACACCAGTCCGACCAGCGCGGCCGAGTCCTCCATGACGACGGCCTTCACGGCGGTGTCGGGCGTGCGCCGGAGGTAGGTCCTGAAGGGGGCGTCGACCCGGGCGGCCTCGCCGCGCGCCTGCCGCAGCCCCGTCCGCAGGGAGAAGCCCTCCAGGAGGAAGGCGACACCCAGCACGATGTACGACACCAGCGGGTCGCCGAGCTCCTCCCCCGCGACCAGGGTGTGGATGCCGTCGTAGATCGAGAAGACGGCGCCGCCGACGAAGGTGGCGACGGCGGCGAGCAGCGCCCAGATGTACCGCTCGGGACCGTAGCCCAGCGGATGGTCCTCGTCGGCCGGTTTCTCGCTCCGTTTGAGGGCCGTGAGCAGCAGCAGCTCGGTGACGGTGTCGGCGACGGAGTGGGCGGCCTCGGACAGCATCGCGCTGGAGCCGCTGATGACCCCGGCGACCGCCTTGGCGAGGGCGATCCCGAGATTGGCCGCGGCGGCGACGATCACCGTGGAGACGCTCTGGCCGCTCCCGCCGCCGCTGTCCTCGTCCTGTGCCGCTGCTTCGGTCATGCCTCAGTCTTACCGAGGAACGCCTCCGGGCCGGGGAACGCGTCGCTATCGCGGGACGCGGACCACGCCTTCCTGGATCACCGAGATGGCCAGCCGGCCGTCCTGGGTGTAGATCCGGGCCTGGCCGAGGCCGCGGCCGCCGGATGCCGACGGTGACTCCTGGTCGTACAGCAGCCATTCGTCGGCGCGGAACGGGCGGTGGAACCACATCGCGTGGTCGAGCGAGGCGCCGACGACATCGCCGGTCACCCAGCCGCCGCGCCCGTGCGCGAGCAGGATGGAGTCGAGGAGCGTCATGTCCGAGACGTAGGTGGCGAGGACGACGTGCAGCAGCGGGTCGTCGGCGAGTTTGCCGTTGGTGCGGAACCACACCTGGGAGCGCGGCTCACGGGCCTCGCCGACGGTGGCGTACGGCGGCGCGTCGACATAGCGCAGGTCGACGGACTCCCGGGCCTCCAGGATGCGCTCCACGACCTCGGCGTCGGTGAAGACGTCGGCGTACAGCGGAAGCAGTTCGGCGGCCGTGGGCAGCGTCTCCGGGTCGGGCGCGGGCGGCATCGGCGCCTGGTGCTCCATGCCCTCCTCGTACGTCTGGAAGGACGCGGAGAGGTGGAAGATCGGCTGTCCGTGCTGGACGGCGACCACCCGGCGGGTGGTGAAGGAGCGGCCGTCGCGGATGCGGTCCACGGAGTACACGATGGGTGCGCCGGGGTCGCCGATCCGCAGGAAGTACGCGTGCAGGGAGTGGGCGAGCCGGTCCTCGGGGACCGTGCGCCCGGCGGCCACGAGGGCCTGCGCCGCCACCTGTCCGCCGAAGACCCGTGGGACGACGGCGGACCGGGAACGGCCGCGGAAGATGTCCTCCTCGATCCGCTCGAGGTCGAGCAGATCGAGGAGGGACTGAAGTGCCTCGCTCATAAGGCAGTTGTACCGCGCAGTCTTTTCGCGGACCTTACAGGCCCATGTCCTTGGCGATGATCGTCTTCATGATCTCGCTGGTCCCGCCGTAGATGCGGTTGACGCGGTTGTCCGCATACAGACGCGCGATCGGGTACTCGTTCATGAAGCCGTAGCCGCCGTGGAGCTGGAGGCAGCGGTCGATGACGCGGTGCGCGACCTCGGTGCAGAACAGCTTGGCGCTGGCGGCCTCGGCCGGGGTCAGCTCACCCGCGTCGAGGGCCTCCAGGGCGCGGTCGGCGACGGCCTCGGCCGCGTCCACCTCGGCCTGGCAGGCGGCCAGCTCGAACTTGGTGTTCTGGAAGGAGGCGACGGTCTTGCCGAAGACGGTCCGCTCCTGGACGTACTCCTTGGCGAACCGGACGGCGGCCTTGGCCTGCGCGTAGGCGCCGAAGGCGATGCCCCAGCGCTCGGAGGCGAGGTTGTGGCCGAGGTAGTAGAAGCCCTTGTTCTCCTCGCCGAGCAGGTCCTCGACGGGCACCTTCACGTCGACGAACGCCAGCTCGGCGGTGTCGGAGGTCTTCAGGCCGAGCTTGTCCAGCTTGCGGCCGATGGAGTAGCCCTCGGACTTGGTGTCCACGGCGAAGAGGGAGATGCCGTAGCGGCGGTCCTCGGCGGTGGGCGCGGAGGTGCGGGCGCAGACGATCACGCGGTCGGCGTGGACGCCACCGGTGATGAAGGTCTTGGAGCCGTTGAGGACGTAGTGCGTGCCGTCCTCGGAGAGCTTGGCGGTGGTCTTCATGCCCGCGAGGTCGGAGCCGGTGCCCGGCTCGGTCATCGCGAGGGCCCACATCTCCTCGGCGCTGACGAACTTCGGCAGGAAGCGCTTCTTCTGCTCGTCGGTGGCGAGCATCTTGATGTAGGGCAGGCCGAGCAGCACGTGCACACCGGAGCCGCCGAACTGGACACCCGCGCGCGAGGTCTCCTCGTACATCACGGCTTCGAACTTGTACGAGTCGATGCCGGCGCCGCCGAACTCCTCGTCCACGCGGATACCGAAGACGCCGAGCTCGGCGAGCTTGTAGTAGAAGTCGCGCGGCGCCTGGCCGGCGGCGAACCACTCGTCGTAGACCGGGACGACCTCGGCCTCGATGAAGGCGCGCAGGGTCTCCCGGAACGCCTCGTGGTCCTCGTTGAACACAGTACGGCGCACCGCCGCCACCTCCGCCTGGATACCTGGGTCATTTCTAAGCGCTTGCTCAGATACGAGGTTACCCGCCGGTCACGAGCGCCGTCCAGGGGTCGCCCCCCGAGACGCTCGTCACGCCCCGGGAGCCGCACGAGCCTCATGAGCCACTGCCGTCACACCAGGAGCCACGGGAGTCCCGGGGGGCACGGCGGCCGCCCCGAAGGCCCCCCGCGCCATCCGGTGCAGCAGCTCCGCCGTCCCCGCGCGCCCCGGAAGCGCGCCCGGGCGCCCCAGGTGCGGGGTCGAGTTCAGCAGACCGAAGACCGAGTGCACGGCGGAACGGGCGGCGGGCTCGGTCAGCTCCGGGTACACCTCGCGGACCACCTCCACCCACAGCTCGACGTACTGGCGCTGGAGCTGCCGCACGAGCTTGCGGTCGCTGTCCCGCAGGCGGTCCAGCTCGCGGTCGTGCAGGGTGATCAGGGGGCGGTCGTCGAGCGCGAAGTCGATGTGCCCCTCGATGAGCGAGTCGAGGAGCGTCTCCGCGCCCCCCTCGGCCTCCGCCACCCGGCGTTTGCCGCCCGTGAGCAGCTGCCCGCTGATCCCCACCAGCAGCTCGGCGAGCATCGCGTCCTTGCCGGCGAAGTGCCGGTAGAGACCGGGGCCGCTGATGCCGACCGCCGCTCCTATCTCATCCACTCCCACACCGTGGAAACCGCGCTCGGCGAAGAGCCGGGCGGCCTCCCTGAGGATCTGCTCGCGCCGGGTGGGGGCGTCGGTTCTGGTGGCCATGAAAACAATTCTAGACACGGCGGTTAGCGGTCGTTAACCTGAAGGAGTTGCGTTAACGCTCATTAACTGGTCGATCACCTGGTGAGGGGACCGCAGGATGCAAGAGGCACCTGAGCTGACGAGCGCGGCAGACCCCGCGTCGGAGGCCTGGAGGGCCAACGAGGCGGCACACCGCGCGCTCGGCGAGGAACTGCGCCAGAAGCTGGCCGCGGCGGCGCTCGGCGGCGGCGAGAAGGCACGCGCCCGGCACACCGCGCGCGGAAAGCTGCTGCCCCGCGACCGTGTGGACGCCCTGCTCGACCCCGGCTCACCGTTCCTGGAGCTGGCTCCGCTCGCCGCCGACGGGATGTACGACGGAGCGGCCCCGGCCGCCGGGGTCATCGCCGGGATCGGCCGGGTCAGCGGACGCGAGTGCGTGATCGTCGCCAACGACGCCACCGTCAAGGGTGGCACGTACTACCCGATGACGGTGAAGAAGCACCTGCGCGCCCAGGAGGTCGCGCTGGAGAACCGCCTGCCCTGCGTCTATCTCGTCGACTCCGGGGGCGCCTTCCTGCCCATGCAGGACGAGGTGTTCCCGGACCGCGACCACTTCGGGCGGATCTTCTACAACCAGGCGCGGATGTCCGGCGCGGGCATCCCGCAGATCGCCGCCGTCCTCGGCTCCTGCACGGCGGGCGGCGCCTACGTCCCGGCGATGAGCGACGAGGCCGTGATCGTGCGCGGCCAGGGCACGATCTTCCTCGGCGGGCCACCGCTGGTGAAGGCCGCCACCGGTGAGGTCGTCACGGCCGAGGAGCTGGGCGGCGGCGAGGTCCACTCCCGTGTGTCGGGTGTCACCGACCATCTTGCGGAGGACGACGCGCACGCGCTGCGGATCGTCCGGAACATCGCGGCCACCCTCCCCGCGCGCGGGGCGCTCCCCTGGTCCGTGGAGCCGTCGGCCGAGCCCAAGGTCGACCCGTACGGGCTGTACGGCGCGGTGCCGGTCGACTCCCGCACCCCCTACGACGTGCGCGAGGTCATCGCGCGCGTGGTGGACGGTTCACGCTTCGCCGAGTTCAAGGCCGAGTTCGGGCAGACCCTGGTCACCGGGTTCGCGCGGATCCACGGACACCCGGTCGGGATCGTCGCCAACAACGGCATCCTGTTCTCCGAGTCGGCCCAGAAGGGCGCCCACTTCATCGAGCTGTGCGACCAGCGCGGCATCCCGCTGGTGTTCCTGCAGAACATCTCCGGGTTCATGGTGGGCCGCCAGTACGAGGCCGGTGGCATCGCCAAGCACGGCGCCAAGATGGTGACGGCCGTCGCCTGCACGCGCGTGCCGAAGCTGACCGTCGTGATCGGCGGTTCGTACGGGGCGGGCAACTACTCGATGTGCGGCCGGGCGTACTCGCCGCGCTTCCTGTGGATGTGGCCGGGCGCCAAGATCTCCGTCATGGGCGGCGAGCAGGCCGCCTCGGTCCTCGCGACCGTCAAGCGCGACCAGATCGAGGCGCGCGGCGAGTCCTGGCCCGCCTCGGACGAAGAGGACTTCAAGGACCCGATCCGCCGGCAGTACGAGCGGCAGGGCAACGCCTACTACGCGACGGCCCGGCTCTGGGACGACGGCGTGATCGACCCGATGGAGACCCGGCAGGTCCTCGGACTCGCCTTGACCGCCTGTGCCAACGCGCCCCTGGGTGACCCCCAGTTCGGCGTCTTCCGGATGTGAGGGGACCCATGTTCGACACGGTGCTTGTGGCCAACCGGGGCGAGATCGCCGTACGCGTCATCCGTACCCTGCGCGCGCTCGGCGTGCGCTCGGTCGCCGTCTTCTCGGACGCCGACGCGGACGCCCGGCATGTCCGGGAGGCCGACACGGCCGTACGGATCGGACCGGCGCCCGCCTCCGAGAGCTATCTGTCGGTGGAACGGCTGCTGGAGGCGGCGGCCCGGAGCGGCGCCCAGGCGGTGCACCCGGGCTACGGCTTCCTCGCCGAGAACGCCGCCTTCGCGCGGGCCTGCGCCGAGGCCGGACTCGTCTTCATCGGGCCGTCCCCCGAGGCGATCTCCCTGATGGGCGACAAGATCCGCGCCAAGGAGACGGTGAAGGCGGCCGGCGTCCCGGTCGTCCCCGGCTCCTCGGGCAGCGGTCTGACGGACGCCGAGCTGATCGCGGCGGCCGGCGAGATCGGCGTGCCGGTGCTCCTGAAGCCGAGCGCGGGCGGTGGCGGCAAGGGCATGCGCCTGGTGCGCGACGCCTCGGTCCTGGCCGACGAGATCGCCGCCGCCCGGCGCGAGGCGCGGGCCTCCTTCGGCGACGACACGCTTCTCGTCGAGCGCTGGGTCGACCGGCCCCGGCACATCGAGATCCAGGTCCTGGCGGACGGGCACGGGCACGTCGTGCACCTGGGCGAGCGCGAGTGCTCCCTCCAGCGCCGCCACCAGAAGATCATCGAGGAGGCGCCCAGCGTGCTCCTCGACGCCGCCACACGGGCCGCGATGGGCGAGGCGGCCGTCCAGGCGGCCCGGTCCTGCGGCTACCGGGGCGCGGGCACGGTCGAGTTCATCGTCCCCGGCGGCGACCCGTCCTCGTACTACTTCATGGAGATGAACACCCGCCTCCAGGTGGAGCACCCGGTCACCGAACTCGTCACGGGCCTCGACCTCGTCGAATGGCAGCTCCGGGTCGCCGCCGGCGAACACCTGCCGTACGCGCAGGAGGACATCACCCTCACCGGGCACGCGGTGGAGGCCCGGATCTGCGCCGAGGACCCGGCGCGCGGCTTCCTCCCCTCCGGGGGCACCGTGCTCGCCCTGCACGAGCCGCAGGGCGACGGCGTGCGCACCGACTCGGGCCTCTCGGAGGGCACCGAGGTCGGCAGCCTCTACGACCCGATGCTCTCCAAGGTCATCGCCTACGGCCCCGACCGCCCGACGGCACTGCGCAGGCTGCGGGCCGCGCTCGCCGAGACGGTCACGCTCGGGGTCCAGACGAACGCGGGCTTCCTGCGGCGTCTGCTGGCCCATCCGGACGTGGTCGCGGGCGACCTGGACACCGGTCTGGTCGAGCGGGAGGCGGCGGGGCTCGTCCCGTCGGAGGTGCCGGAGGAGGTGTACGAGGCGGCGGCGGCCGTCCGGCTCGCCGAGCTGGCTCCGCCGGACGAGGGCTGGACCGACCCGTTCTCCGTGCCGAGCGGCTGGCGGCTGGGCGGCACCCCCCGGCCGGTGGGCTTCTCCCTGCGGGTCCTGGACCCCGTGGAGTACACCCCGCGCGGCACCCACACGGTCACCGCCGACCGGGTCGCGGTGACCCTCGACGGGGTGCGCCACACCTTCCACCGCGCCGCCGACTGGATCGGCCGCGACGGCGACGCCTGGCAGGTGCGCGACCACGACCCGGTGGCCGCGTCGCTCACCGGCGCCGCGCACGCCGGTGCCGACTCCCTGACCGCCCCCATGCCGGGCACGGTGACCGTCGTGAAGGTCGCCGTCGGCGACGAAGTGATCGCGGGCCAGAGCCTGTTGGTGGTCGAGGCGATGAAGATGGAGCACGTCATCTCCGCGCCGCACGCCGGAACGGTCAGCGAGCTGGACGTCAGACCGGGCACGACGGTCGCCATGGACCAGGTGCTGGCGGTCATCACCCCCGCGGAGGAGACAGAATGAGCACGGCCGAACTGGGCCTGCCGATGGCCGTACCGGCCCAGGACCTGCCCGCCCGGGTACGGATCTACGAGGTCGGCGCGCGCGACGGGCTGCAGAACGAGAAGGAGACCGTACCGACCGAGGTCAAGGCGGAGTTCATCCGGCGCCTCGCGGACTCGGGCCTGACCACGATCGAGGCGACCAGCTTCGTCCACCCCAAGTGGGTTCCCCAACTGGCCGACGCGGAGCGGCTGTTCCCGCAGGTGGCCGACCTGCCGGTGGCGCTTCCGGTGCTGGTGCCGAACGAACGCGGCCTTGAACGGGCACTGGCGCTCGGCGCCCGGCACGTGGCCGTCTTCGCCAGCGCGACGGAGTCCTTCGCGAAGGCCAATCTCAACCGGACGGTCGACGAGTCGCTCGCCATGTTCGAGCCGGTGGTGAGCCGCGCGAAGGCCGCGGACGTCACGGTCCGCGGGTACGTCTCGATGTGCTTCGGCGACCCCTGGGAGGGCCCGGTCCCGGTCCATCAGGTCGTCCGCGTCTGCAAGGCGCTGATGGACATGGGCTGCGACGAGCTGAGCCTCGGCGACACGATCGGCGTGGCGACACCGGGCCATGTGCAGGCCCTGCTCGCCGAGCTGAACGAGGAGGGCGTGCCCACCAGCGTGCTCGGCGTGCACTTCCACGACACCTACGGCCAGGCACTCTCCAACACGCTGGCCGCCCTCCAGCACGGCGTCAGCACCGTCGACGCCTCCGCGGGCGGCCTAGGCGGCTGCCCGTACGCGAAGTCCGCGACCGGCAACCTCGCCACGGAAGACCTCGTATGGATGCTCCAGGGCCTCGGTATCGACACCGGGGTCGACCTCGGCCGCCTCACCGCCACGAGCGTGTGGATGGCCGGACAACTGGGCCGACCCAGCCCGTCCCGCACCGTCAAAGCACTCGGTAAAACGACTCAGTCCCACCAGGAGTGATCCGCATGTCCCTGGACCACCGCCTTTCCCCCGAACTCGAAGAACTCCGCCGTACGGTGGAGGAGTTCGCCCACGACGTCGTGGCACCGAAGATCGGCGACTTCTACGAGCGGCACGAATTCCCGTACGAGATCGTGCGGGAGATGGGCCGCATGGGCCTGTTCGGGCTGCCGTTCCCCGAGGAGTACGGCGGCATGGGCGGCGACTATCTCGCCCTCGGCATCGCCCTGGAGGAGCTCGCCCGGGTCGACTCGTCCGTGGCGATCACCTTGGAGGCGGGCGTCTCGCTGGGCGCCATGCCGATCCATCTCTTCGGCACGGAGGAGCAGAAGCGGGAGTGGCTCCCGCGGCTCTGCTCCGGCGAGATCCTCGGCGCCTTCGGCCTCACCGAGCCGGACGGCGGCTCGGACGCGGGCGCGACCCGTACGACGGCCCGGCTCGACCCCGAGACGGACGAGTGGGTCATCAACGGCAGCAAGTGCTTCATCACCAACTCCGGCACGGACATCACCGGCCTGGTGACGGTCACCGCGGTCACCGGCCGCAAGCCCGACGGCAAGCCGCTGATCTCCGCGATCATCGTCCCCTCCGGCACCCCGGGCTTCACGGTCGCGGCCCCGTACTCGAAGGTCGGCTGGAACGCCTCCGACACCCGTGAACTGTCCTTCGCGGACGTGCGCGTCCCGGCGGCCAACCTGCTCGGCCAGGAGGGCCGCGGCTACGCGCAGTTCCTGCGCATCCTGGACGAGGGCCGCATCGCCATCGCGGCGCTGGCCACGGGGCTCGCGCAGGGCTGTGTCGACGAGTCGGTCAAGTACGCCAAGGAGCGGCACGCGTTCGGGCGCCCGATCGGCGCCAACCAGGCGATCCAGTTCAAGATCGCCGACATGGAGATGAAGGCCCACATGGCCCGCGTGGGCTGGCGCGACGCCGCGTCCCGTCTCGTCGCGGGCGAGCCCTTCAAGAAGGAGGCGGCCATCGCCAAGCTGTACTCCTCCACGATCGCCGTCGACAACGCCCGTGAAGCCACCCAGGTCCACGGCGGCTACGGCTTCATGAACGAGTACCCGGTCGCCCGCATGTGGCGCGACTCCAAGATCCTGGAGATCGGCGAGGGCACGAGCGAGGTGCAGCGGATGCTGATCGCGCGCGAACTGGGCCTCACGGGCTGATCCTTCGCACCCAGCCACCACATCGCGGCCACCGCCGGGCACCCGCCCGCCGGTGGCCGCCATGCGTCCGGCGTCCGGCCGACGGCCTCAAGGGCCGTGGGCGCCCGCGGACGGGATCGTCGCCGTCCCGTCGAGCCGCAGGTGAAGGGCCACCGGGCGGTCGCCAACGGCAGGGCACGACCGCCTGACCGTCCGTCACCCCGCCGAACCGAGCCGGGTCGACAGGTGAGTCGAGGCGCCGTGGTCCCCTGCCCGACCCCAGGGGACCACGGCCTCGTCACGTCGGCCGCACCGCGCAGGCCGCGGATTCGGCCGTGGTGCGACCTGCCCCCGGACAGGAACTGAGGTTAGGCTAACCTACCTTCGAACTCATCCGGCGGGCGCTCCCGCCCCGTGCCGAAAGCAGCCACACTCATGCCCAACGCCCGTGCCACTCACCTCACCCGTCGCGGCATCCTCGCCGCGGGCGGCGCCCTCGGCCTCGGTGCCGTCCTCGCCGCCTGCGGCGACGACAACGCCTCGAAAGACGGTGGCTCGGACTCGACGAAGGCCGCCGAGAAGTCCGGCCCGTGGACGTTCGAGGACGACCGCGGCACGACCGTGAAGCTGGACAGGGTTCCGGCGAACATCGTCGCCTTCACCGGTGTCGCCGCCGCCCTGTTCGACTACGGCATCGAGGTCAAGGGCGTGTTCGGCCCGACGAAGACCAAGGACGGCAAGGCCGACGTCCAGGCCGGCGACATGGACATCAGCAAGGTGACGATCCTCGGCAACGAGTGGGGCCAGTTCAACATCGAGAAGTACGCGGGCCTGGCCCCCGACGTCCTCATCTCGACCATGTTCGACACCGCGGGCACGCTCTGGTACGTCCCCGAGGAGTCCAAGGACAAGATCCTCAAGCTGGCCCCGAGCGTCGGCATCGGCGTCTACGACGTCCAGATGCCCCAGCCGCTGGAGCACATGCTCGCCCTGGCCGAGTCGCTCGGCGCCGACGTGAAGTCCGCGAAGACCGTCCAGGCGAAGAAGAAGTTCGAGACGGCCGCCGAGCGGCTGCGCAAGGCCGCCAAGGCCCGCCCCGAGATCAAGGTGCTCGCAGGCAGCGCGAGCCAGGACATCTTCTACGTCTCCGGTTCCAACCTCTCCATCGACCTGGAGTACTTCAAGGCGCTCGGCGTGAACATCGTCGAGCCCTCCGCCAAGGCCCTGAAGGCCAGCGGCGGCTGGTTCGAGAACCTGAGCTGGGAGAACGTCGACAAGTACCCGGCCGACATCATCATCATGGACGACCGCACCTCGACCATCCAGCCGGCCGACATCACCGAGGCCACCTGGAAGAAGCTCCCCGCCGTCAAGGCCGGCCAGGTCATCGCCCGCACGCCCGAGCCGATCCTGTCGTACGACAAGTGCACCCCGATCCTCGACAAGCTCGCCGAGGCCATCGAGAACGCGAAAAAGGTCGCCTGACACCCGCTCTCCCACCGCCTGACGATGACTCAGGAGCCCTCATGAAGACGGCCGTAGCCGCTCCGTTCCGTTTCTTCTCCCTCCAGGTCGTACGGACGAGGCGGCTCGGCCCGTCCCTGCTCCGCGTGACCTTCGCCGGGCCCGATCTACGGGAGTTCCACTCCGACGGGCGCGACCAGTCCCTGTCCCTGTTCCTGCCGCATCCGGGCCAGAGCGAGCCGGCCGTGCCGATCGAGCTCGGCGACAACTGGTGGCAGGGCTGGCGCGAACTGCCCGACGCCGTACGGGCGGTGATGCGCTCGTACACCCTGCGCGAACTGCGCCGCGATCCCGACGAGATCGACATCGACTTCGCGCTGCACGGGCTGGAGCCGGGCGCGACCGTACCGGCGGGACCCGCCTCGCGCTGGGCCTCCGGCGCCCGGTCCGGTGACCGTGTCGTCCTGCTCGGCCCCGCCGTCGAGGACAACCGGGCCATCCGCTTCCGGCCGCCCGCGGACACCGACCTCGTGGTCCTGTGGGGCGACGAGACGGCCGTCCCCGCGGCCTCCGCCATCCTCGCATCGCTGCCGGCGGGCCTGCGCGTCCGCGCCTGGCTGGAGGTCCAGCACGCCGCCGACATCCAGGATCCGACGACCTCGGCCGACGCCGAGATCACCTGGCTCGTCCGGGACGAACACTCCGACGCGAGCCACCCGGGCTCGCCGGGCTCCTCCATGGCCCTCGACGCCCTGCGGGCCGCTCAACTCCCCGCCACCCGGGCCCCGTACGCCTGGATCGCGGGCGAGTCCGGCCGCATGAGGGAACTGCGCCGCCATCTGGTGCGCGAGCGGGGCATCGACCGCAGGCGGGTCACCTTCGTGGGCTACTGGCGGCAGGGGCTGAGCGAGGAGCAACTACGGGAGCGGGGCGAGTAGTTCGCGGACACCCGCGGCGCCTCCCGGAAGTCCGGAACGGTCCGGCGCCGATCCGGGGCGTGCGTCACGAAAGACCAGGTGGGGCAGGGTCGCACGATCGACTTAGGTTAGGCTAACCTAAGTTGAACGTCGCGACTCCGCCCTTCTCCTGTCCCGCTCGGACTCTCCCCCGCACGGAGGACCCCCACATGCGCTCGCACCTGCTCAATGACACCACCGCGGACCGGTACCGCCGCTCCGTGACCGAAGGCGTCGAGCGGGTGGCGGCCAGACTCGCCACCACCGAACGCCCGTTCACGGGTGTCACGGTCGACGACCTCGCTCCCCGCATCGAGCGGATCGACCTCGACAAGCCCCTGCACGACACCACGGCCGTCCTCGACGAGCTGGAAGAGGTCTACCTCCAGGACGCGATCTACTTCCACCACCCCCGCTACCTCGCCCACCTCAACTGCCCGGTCGTCATCCCGGCCGTGCTCGGCGAGGCCGTCCTGTCCGCCGTCAACTCCTCCCTGGACACCTGGGACCAGTCGGCCGGCGGCACCCTGATCGAGCGCAAGCTCATCGACTGGACCAACGAGCGGATCGGCCTCGGACCGGCCGCCGACGGTGTGTTCACCAGCGGCGGCAGCCAGTCCAACCTCCAGGCCCTGCTGCTGGCCCGCGAGGAGGCCAAGCCCGGCGGGGAGGGCTGGGAGGGCGAGGGAACGAGGGCCGACCTCGGCAGACTGCGGATCTTCGCCTCCGAGGCCGGCCACTTCAGCGTGAAGAAATCGGCCAAACTCCTCGGCCTCGCTCCCGACGCCGTCGTCTCGATCCCCGTCGACCACGACAAGCGCATGCAGACCGTCGCCCTCGCCCGCGAGCTGGAACGCTGCCGCCAGGACGGCCTCGTTCCGATGGCCGTCGTCGCCACCGCGGGCACCACCGACTTCGGCTCCATCGACCCGCTGCCCGAAATCGCGGAGCTGTGCGCCCAGTTCGGCGCCTGGATGCACGTGGACGCGGCCTACGGCTGCGGACTGCTCACCTCGCTGAAGAACAGGGACCGCGTCGACGGCATCGAGCGCGCCGACTCCGTCACCGTCGACTACCACAAGTCCTTCTTCCAGCCGGTGAGTTCCTCGGCCGTGCTGGTCCGGGACGCCTCGACCCTGCGCCACGCCACCTACCACGCGGAGTACCTGAACCCGCGCCGGATGGTCCAGGAGCGCATCCCCAACCAGGTCGACAAGTCCCTCCAGACCACCCGGCGTTTCGACGCGCTGAAACTGTGGATGACGCTGCGCGTGATGGGCGCCGACGGTATCGGCGAACTCTTCGACGAGGTCTGCGACCTGGCGGAGGAGGGCTGGAAGCTGCTCGCCGCCGACCCGCGCTTCGACGTCGTCGTCCAGCCCACGCTCTCCACCCTCGTCTTCCGGTACATCCCGGCCGCCGTCACCGATCCAGCCGAGATCGACCGCGCCAACCTGTACGCCCGCAAGGCCCTGTTCGCCTCCGGTGACGCCGTCGTCGCGGGCACCAAGGTCGGCGGACGCCACTACCTGAAGTTCACCCTGCTCAACCCCGAGACCACGACGGACGACATCGCCGCCGTCCTCGATCTGATCGCCGGCCACGCCGAGCAGTACCTGGGAGAGCCCCTTGACCGCGCTTGCTGAATCCACGGACACGACCTACGACTTCGTGGGGATCGGGCTCGGGCCCTTCAATCTCGGCCTCGCCTGCCTGACCGAGCCGATCGCCGAACTCAGCGGCGTCTTCCTGGAGTCGAAGCCCCACTTCGAGTGGCACTCCGGCATGTTCCTGGAGGGCGCGCACCTCCAGACCCCGTTCATGTCGGACCTGGTCACCCTCGCCGACCCGACGTCCCCGTACTCCTTCCTCAACTACCTGAAGGAATCGGGCCGTCTCTACTCGTTCTACATCCGCGAGAACTTCTACCCGCTGCGCGTCGAGTACGACGACTACTGCCGCTGGGCCGCGTCGAAGCTGAGCAGCGTCCGCTTCTCCACGACGGTCGCGGAGGTGACGTACGAGGACGAGGTGTACGACGTACGGACGGAGGCCGGTGAGCTGCTGCGGGCCCGGCGCCTGGTCCTCGGCACCGGCACCTCGCCCCATGTCCCGGACGCCTGCGCGGACCTCGGCGGCGACTTCATCCACAACTCCCGCTATGTGCACCACAAGCGGGAGCTGCAGGCCAAGGAGTCGATCACCCTGGTCGGCAGCGGCCAGTCCGCCGCCGAGATCTTCCACGACCTGCTGAGCGAGATCGACGTCCACGGCTACCGGTTGAACTGGGTGACCCGCTCGCCGCGCTTCTTCCCCCTCGAATACACCAAGCTCACCCTGGAGATGACCTCTCCGGAGTACATCGACTACTTCCACGCGCTGCCCGAAGCGACCCGCTATCGCCTCCAGTCGGAGCAGAAGGGCCTCTTCAAGGGCATCGACGGGGAGCTGATCGACGCGATCTTCGACCTGCTCTACCAGAAGAACCTCGGCGGCCCGGTCCCCGCGCGTCTCCTCACCAACTCCTCGCTGGAAAGCGCGCGTTACGACGGGGGCACGTACACCCTCGGCCTCCGCCAGCAGGAGCAGGGCAAGGACTACGAGCTGAGCTCGGCCGGCCTGGTCCTGGCCACGGGCTACCGGTACGCCGAGCCCGCGTTCCTCGCACCCGTGCGTGACCGGCTCCGCTACGACACCCGGGGCAACTTCGACGTGGCCCGCAACTACGCCATCGACATCACGGGGAACGGGGTCTTCCTGCAGAACGCGGGAGTCCACACCCACTCGATCACCTCACCAGACCTCGGCATGGGCCCGTACCGCAACGCGTCCATCATCCGCGAGCTGCTCGGCGGAACCGAGTACTACCCGGTCGAGAAGTCCATCGCCTTCCAGGAGTTCGCCGCATGACCACCGCGACCGACCTCGGCACCTTCACCGTCCGCCCCCTCGACCCCGTCGAGGACGCCCCGCTGCTGCACGGATGGGTGACGCATCCCAAGGCCGCCTTCTGGATGATGCAGGAGGCGAGACTGCACGACGTGGAGCGCGCGTACATGGCCATCGCGGCCAGTGACCACCACGACGCCTTCCTCGGACTGCTGGACGGCGAGCCCGTCTTCCTGATGGAGCGCTACGACCCCCGGTACGTCGAACTCGTCGGCCTGTACGAGCCGGAGCCGGGCGATGTCGGCATGCACTTCCTGGTCGCGCCGAGCGACACGCCCGTGCACGGCTTCACCCGGGCCGTGATCACCGCGGTCATGGAGCATCTGTTCGCCGACCCGGCCACCCGCCGGGTCGTCGTCGAGCCCGACGTGGGCAACACGGCCGTGCACGCCCTCAACGAGGCCGTCGGCTTCGTGCCCGAGCGGGAGATCCGGAAGCCGGAGAAGAAGGCGCTGCTGAGCTTCTGCACCCGGGAGCGGTTCACGAAGGCGGTGTCGGCATGAGCCTCGCCGAGAGCGTCGCCCACCTCTCCCCCGAGCGCTGGGCCCTCGCCAACCGTCTTCTCGTCCGCAAGGCGCTCGCCGAGTTCGCCCACGAGCGGCTGATCACCCCCCGGAGCCTGCCGGACGGCCGGTACGAGGTCCGCGGCGACGACGGGCTGACGAGCTACCGGTTCACCGCCACCAGGCGTTCCCTCGACCACTGGCAGGTGGCCGCCGAGTCGGTCACCCGGCACCGCGACGGCGCCGAACTCCCGCTGTCCGCACTGGACTTCTTCATCGAGCTGAAGGAGTCGCTCGGTCTGAGCGACGAGGTCCTGCCGGTCTACCTGGAGGAGATCTCCTCCACCCTCTCGGGCACCTGCTTCAAACTCACCAAGCCGCCGATCCCGGTCCGCGAGCTGGCCGGCGCCGGTTTCCAGGCCATCGAGACCGGTATGACCGAGGGGCACCCCTGCTTCGTCGCCAACAACGGGCGGCTCGGCTTCGGGGTGCACGAGTACCTCGCCTACGCCCCCGAGACCGCGAGCCCGGTCCGGCTGGTGTGGCTGGCGGCGCACCGCTCACGGGCCGCCTTCACGGCCGGCGTCGGCATCGAGTACGAGTCCTTCGTGCGCGAGGAGCTGGGCGCGGAGACGGTCGAGCGGTTCGCCCGGACGCTGACCGGCCAGGGTCTCGACCCCGAGGACTACCTGCTCATACCCGTGCACCCCTGGCAGTGGTGGAACAAGCTGTCCGTGACGTTCGCCGCCGAGGTCGCCGAGCGGCGTCTGGTCTGCCTCGGCGAGGGCGACGACGCGTACCTGGCCCAGCAGTCCATCCGGACGTTCTTCAACACCAGCAGCCCGCACAAGCACTATGTGAAGACGGCGCTGAGCGTCCTCAACATGGGCTTCATGCGCGGTCTGTCCGCCGCCTACATGGAGGCGACCCCGGCCATCAACGACTGGCTGGCCCAGCTCGTCGAGAACGACCCGGTGCTGAAGTCCACCGGCCTGTCGGTCATCCGCGAGCGGGCGGCCGTCGGCTACCGGCACCTGGAGTACGAGGCGGCCACCGACCGCCACTCCCCGTACCGCAAGATGCTGGCCGCGCTGTGGCGCGAGAGTCCGGTCGGCTCGCTCCAGGAGGGCGAGAGCCTCGCGACGATGGCGTCCCTCGTCCATGTCGACCACGAGGGCGCCTCGTTCGCGGGCGCGCTGATCGAGCGGTCGGGCCTGACGCCGGTGGAGTGGCTGCGCGGCTATCTGCGCGCCTACCTCACCCCGCTGCTGCACAGCTTCTACGCGTACGACCTGGCTTACATGCCGCACGGCGAGAACGTCATCCTCGTCCTGAAGGACGGCGCCGTACGGCGGGCGGTCTACAAGGACATCGCCGAGGAGATCGTGGTCATGGACCCGCACGCGGTGCTGCCACCCGCGGTCGAGCGGATCCGGGTCGAAGTCCCCGACGACCAGAAGCTGTTGTCCGTCTTCACCGACGTCTTCGACTGCTTCTTCCGCTTCCTGGCGGCCCAGTTGGCGGAGGAGGGCGTCCTCGCCGAGGAGGACTTCTGGCGGACCGTCGCCGAGTCGGTGCGCGCGTATCAAGAGGCGACGCCCGAACTCGACGACAAGTTCCGGCAGTACGACCTGTTCGCGCCCGAGTTCGCGCTGTCCTGCCTCAACCGGCTCCAGCTGCGCGACAACCGGCAGATGGTCGACCTGGCGGACCCCTCGGGCGCGCTGCAACTGGTCGGCACCCTGAAGAACCCGATCGCCGGGTTCTGAGCACCGCGCTCCACGGAGAGCCCCACGGACAGGCGGGCGCCCCGGAGACGGTCCTCCGGGGCGCCCGCCGGCATGTCGGGCTAGCTCGCAGGCCAGGGGACCTGGGGCGAGCGGTAGTAGCCGATGCCCAGGGCGTCCCAGCGCGGCCCCTGGGCGGCGAGCCGCACCTTGTAGGTGTCCCAGTCGTGCGTGGACGCGGGCGACCAGCCGAGTTCGGCGGCCCCGGGCAGCCTCGGGAAGGCCATGACGTCGATATCGGCGGAGGTCACGATCGTCTCGGTCCACAGCGGCGCCTCGACGCCCTTGACGGCCGTGGCGGGCACGCCGGGAAGGTAGCTGCCCGGGTCCCAGTCGTAGGCCCGCCGCACCTCCACCAGGCCGGCCCAGTCCTGGCCGAGCGGGGTGTCGGCGGTGTACTTCATGTCGAGGTACAGCCGGTCCGCGGGCGACAGCACGAGCCCGGTCCCGTTCCGCGCGGCCTGGGCGACCTGTGCCTTCTCCTCGGCGCTGGTGTCGTCGAGCCCCCAGTACTGCGCGATGGCGCCCTTCGCGGGGGTGGCCCCGGTGAGCTGGTGCCAGCCGATCACCTTCTTGCCGTACTTGGCGACCAGGGGCTGCACCTTGTCCATGAAGGTCACGTAGTCGGCGTGGCTGGTGGAGTGCGCCTCGTCGCCGCCGATGTGGAGGTACGCGCCCGGGGTGAGCGCGGCCAGTTCGCGGATCACGTCGTCCACGAAGGCGTACGTCAGCGGCTTGTTCACGCACAACGAGGAGAAGCCGACGTCGGTGCCGGTGTAGAGCGGCGGCGCGATCCCGTCGCAGTTCAGTCCGGCGTACGAGGCGAGGGCGGCGTTGGTGTGTCCTGGCATGTCGATCTCCGGGACGACCTCCAGATAGCGCGCGGCGGCGTACCGGACGATCGCGCGGTAGTCGGCCTTGGTGTAGAAGCCGCCCTGGCCGCCGCCGACCTGGGTGGAGCCGCCGTGGGCCGCCAGCCGCGGCCAGGAGTCGACGGCGATGCGCCAGCCCTGGTCGTCGCTCAGATGAAGATGCAGCTTGTTGACCTTGTAGAGGGCCAGTTCGTCGATGTACCGCTTGACCTGGGCGACGGTGAAGAAGTGCCGGGAGACGTCGAGCATGGCCCCGCGGTAGGCGTAGCGCGGGGTGTCCACGATGGTGCCGCCGGCGATCAGCCAGGGTCCGCGCTGGACGGAGTCCCTCTCGACGGCGGCGGGCAGCAGTTGCCGCAGGGTCTGGACGCCGTGGAAGAGGCCCGCGGGCCGTCCGGCGGTGATGGTGACTCCGGACGCGGCGCTGTCGAGGCGGTAGCCCTCGTCGCCCAGTCCCTTGCCGCCGAGCCGCAGCCGGATCTCTCCCGCGCCGTGCGAGCTGACCGGCAGCCGGTAGCCGGTGGAGGGCCGCAGGATGTCCGCGAGGTACTCGCCGACCGTGCGGGCCTCGCGGGAGTCGTCGACGCGGATGCGGGTGTCACCGGAGACGCGGAACGGGGATCCGCCCGGCTCCACGGAGGCGGGGGCCGGGACGACGCGGCCGAGCGGAGCGGCGGCCCGGGTGTGCGGTGCCGCGCCGACGAGGGAGATACCGGCCGCCGCCACGAGCAGCAGCGTACCGAGAAGACGGGGCGTTCTGTGGTGCTGTCTCACATGCGCTCCCTTCGGTGCCCGACGGGGGCCCCGGCCCGTCCTCGGCCGCGCCCCTCGCCGTGCCCTTCGAATCGGTCGAGAACCAATTGGTCGAGACCACTCTCCCGCAGACGCGGTGGAACAATCCCCGTCATGGCGGAAATCATCCAGCGGGACGGCACCTGGATCTTCGACGGCGACGCTCTGCGGCTGACCCCGGGACGGGACAAGAACGTCGGGCTGCTGCGCCGCACACTGGGTGAACTCATCATGCCGCTCGGCGCGTTGGCAGGGGTCTCGCTGGAGCAGGGCAGGAAGGCCGGGCGGCTCAGGCTCCGGCTGCGCGACGGCGCCGACCCGCTGCTCCAGGCGACCGGCGGCAAACTCGCGGAGCCGAACGACCCGTATCAGCTCACGGTGGAGGCCGACCGTTTCGGCGTCGCCGAGTACTTCGTGGACGAGGTGCGGGGAGCGCTGCTCCTCGACCAGGTTCCGTCCGACCCTGTCGACGGCTATCTGCTGCCCGGCCCGGCGGTGCCGCTGTCCGCGTCCGCCGGTGACGGCACGGCGAGCTTCGACGGTGAACACGTACGCCTGGAGTGGAACTGGAAGACGGAGGACGCGAAGTCCGCGTCGGGCGCCCGGACCCTCGCACTCGGCGACATCACGGCCGTCGAGTGGCGTCCGGCGGCCGGTCTCGAGAACGGCTGTCTGCGCTTCACCGTGCGCGGCGCCGACACCAAGGCGCCGCCGAAGTACGACCCCAACTCCGTCGAGCTGTGGGGCTTCAAGAAGGACCCGCTGATGGCGCTGGTCGCGGCGGCCGTACAGGCGCGACTGCCGCATCCGGCGGCGGCGGTGGAGGACCGGCCGGCCGGTGAGCCGGCGTTGCCCGCCGCCGCCGATCCCGGACCCGAGGCCGACCACGACGCCCTCCTGCGCAGGCTGCGCGAACTCGGCGAGCTGCGCAAGGAGGGCGTCCTGACGGACGAGGAGTTCACCCTGGCCAAGCAGGCGGTCCTCAAGCGCCTGTAGGAACGGGCGCTCGGGGACCGCCGCTCGCGGGAGCGGGCCACCGGCCAGGAGGCGGTACGCCCCGCCTTCCGGGCGTACCTGCGTGCCGGTGTCTCTACGTACCCGTGCGCCCGGGAGCTACTTGGCCCGGCGCGCGATCGTGAAGTGGTCGACCTCGGCACCGGTCTCGGCGATGCCGCGGACCTTCAGGGTTGCGAGGCGGCCCTTCGGGGCCGGGTTCACGTCGACGCGCAGGAACGAGTAGTTGAGGTAGCGCACGCGCGACCAGGCGACCGTCTCGGCCTGCTTGCCGTCCTTGAGGTTGATGAAGGAGGCGACGGACTCGACCTCGTTCTCCTTGCCCTCGTAGGACTCCGGGGCGGTGAAGGCGTACAGGCTGCGGCCGGCCGCGCCCGCCGTCACGTACACGACACCGTCGGTCTCCGTGTACGCCGTGCCGCCGATCGGCAGCTTCTTGGTGACCGCGTTCGCCTTGATGACGTCCGTGCGCTCGTACTGGTGGTTGTGGCCGTTGATCACCAGGTCGACGGTGTACTTCTCGAACAGCGGCACCCACTCCTGTCGCACGCCCCCCTCCGAGGCGTGCGCCGTGGAGGTGCAGTACGCGCAGTGGTGGAAGAAGATCACGACGAAGTCGATGTCCCGCGAGGCGCGGTACTTCTTGAGCTGGGCCTCCAGCCACTTCGTCTGAGTACCGCCGGAGATGCCGAGGTTGGCCGGAATCTCGAAGGAGATGTCGTTGGCGTCCAGCGAGATGATCGCCGTGTTGCCGTGGACGAAGGAGTAGACGCCGGGCAGGTTGGCCTTGTCGGGGCCGTTGTCCGGCAGCGTCCAGCGGGCCTCCTCGCCGCCGTAGCCGTTGGGCGAGTACCAGGCCTCCATGTCGTGGTTGCCGTACGCCGGCATCCACGGGACCTGCTTGGCGACCGTCTCGGTCTGGGCGAGGAACTGGTCCCAGATGCGCGAGTCGAAGCCGGTGTCGGCGGTCTTGCCCGCGCCGGACGGGTCCGCGTACGCGATGTCGCCGGCGTGCAGGTGGAAGGCCGGGTTCTGGGCGAGCAGCAGGGCGTCGTTGGCGAGGCCGTGGTAGCCGACGCCCTCGTCACCGAAGGCGGTGAAGGTGAAGGGCTCGGCGTGCGAGGGCGCGGTGGTGAAGGTGCCGAGCGTGCCGAGGAGGTGGGGCTCGGCCGGGTCGAAGCCCGCGTGGCCGACGCCGTAGTAGTAGGTCTTGCCGGGGCGCAGGTGGGTGAGCTTGGCGTGCAGGTAGTACTGGGTGTGGTCGCCGCTCGCGCCCACGCCGGCCGGCGTGTAGAGGGTGCGCACCTCGGCCTCGATCTTGCGCGAGAGGTCACAGGGGTGGGCGCCGATGCGGATGTAGGGCCTGCTGACCGCGACCGGAACCTGCCAGGAGACGGTCATCTCGGTGCGGGGGTCGTTGCCGAAGGCGAGGTGGCGGCCGAAGGGGGCGACGAGCGCGCCGTCCACCTTCTCCGTCGAGGTCGGGGCGGCCGTCCGCTGCGTCGGGACGGCGGCCTGTGCGACGCCGGGAACGAAGGCGCCGCCGGCGACGGCACCGATGGTCACGGCGCCGCCTCTGATCATGTTGCGCCGGGAGAACTTGGCGCGAAGGTACTCGTACTGCTCGGCCATGGTCATCTTCTCGGCGAGCTGGTCGGGTACGCCCATGCGTGGAGTGTCCATGGCACCAGAAGTTGCTCCCGGCAATCGACGCGACGCAAGACGCCGCATGGACAGCCTGTAAACAGCACACCATAAGAGATCCAACACCCGGTTGCCCGATATCGGGCAGGATTCTTGCGAATCGTCTTCCGGTGCCCCAGGATCATCGAGTGCACGACGAACTCGTTGATCATTTGACGCGGTCGACCCCCCTGAACCGGGGCGAGGCGCTGCGAGTGATCCAGGACGTGCTCGCCTACTTCGACGAGACGACCCCCGAGTTCGTCCGTCGCCGCCACCGCGAGCTCCAGGCCCAGGGCCTGGTGAACGCGTCGATCTTCGAGCGGATCGAAGCGGACCTGAAATATCGCGCGGTCGCGCCGCCGGAGCTCACGCTCAGGCAGCTGCGCCGCATCGTTTACGGCTGAGGGACTCTACGTATATGTGCGGAATCGTCGGATACATCGGCAGGCGTGATGTGACCCCGCTGCTCCTCGAAGGGCTTCAGCGCCTGGAGTACCGCGGCTACGACTCGGCGGGCATAGTCGTGACCTCCCCGAAGTCGGCCGGCCTGAAGATGGTCAAGGCCAAGGGCCGGGTCCGCGATCTGGAGGCCAAGGTCCCCAAGCGCTTCGCCGGCACCACGGGTATCGCCCACACCCGCTGGGCCACGCACGGCGCCCCCTCCGACGTGAACGCGCACCCCCACATGTCCGGCGACAACAAGGTCGCGGTCGTCCACAACGGCATCATCGACAACGCCTCCGACCTGCGGAAGAAGCTTGAGGCCGACGGCGTCGAGTTCCTCTCCGAGACGGACACCGAGGTCCTCACCCACCTGGTCGCCCGCTCCCAGCAGGAGAAGCTGGAGGACAAGGTCCGCGAGGCGGTGCGTGTCATAGAGGGCACCTACGGCATCGCGGTGATGCACGCCGACTTCCCCGACCGCATCGTGGTGGCGCGCAACGGCTCCCCCGTCGTGCTGGGCATCGGCGAGAAGGAGATGTTCGTCGCCTCGGACATCGCCGCCCTGGTCACCCACACCCGCCAGATAGTCACGCTGGACGACGGCGAGATGGCCACGCTCAAGGCCGACGACTTCCGGACGTACACCACCGAGGGCACCCGTACGACGTCCGAGCCGACCACCGTGGAGTGGGAGGCCGCGTCGTACGACATGGGCGGCCACGACACGTACATGCACAAGGAGATCCACGAGCAGGTCGAGGCCGTGGACCGCGTGCTGCGCGGCCGTATCGACGACCGGTTCTCGACGGTCCACCTCGGCGGGCTGAACCTGGACGCCCGCGAGGCGCGCGCGGTGCGCCGCGTGAAGATCCTCGGCTGCGGCACCTCGTACCACGCGGGCATGATCGGCGCCCAGATGATCGAGGAGCTGGCCCGTATCCCCGCGGACGCCGAGCCGGCCTCCGAGTTCCGCTACCGCAACGCGGTCGTGGACCCCGACACCCTGTACATCGCGGTCTCCCAGTCCGGTGAGACCTACGACGTGCTGGCCGCCGTCCAGGAGCTGAAGCGCAAGGGCGCGCGGGTGCTCGGCGTGGTCAACGTCGTCGGCTCGGCGATCGCCCGCGAGGCGGACGGCGGCATGTACGTCCACGCGGGCCCCGAGGTCTGCGTCGTCTCGACGAAGTGCTTCACGAACACCACCGTCGCCTTCGCGCTGCTCGCCCTGCACCTCGGCCGCACCCGTGACCTCTCGGTCCGCGACGGCAAGCGGATCATCGAGGGCCTGCGCAAGCTGCCCGCGCAGATCGCCGAGATCCTGGAGCAGGAGGACGAGATCAAGAAGCTGGCCGCGGAGTACGCCGAGGCCCGCTCGATGCTCTTCATCGGCCGTGTCCGGGGCTACCCGGTGGCCCGTGAGGCCTCGCTGAAGCTCAAGGAGGTCTCGTACATCCACGCCGAGGCCTACCCGGCCTCCGAGCTCAAGCACGGTCCGCTGGCGCTGATCGAGCCGGCGCTGCCCACCGTCGCGATCGTCCCCGACGACGACCTGCTGGAGAAGAACCGCGCCGCCCTGGAGGAGATCAAGGCCCGCAGCGGCCAGATCCTCGCCGTGGCGCACCGCCACCAGGAGAAGGCCGACCAGACGATCCTCGTCCCGAAGAACGAGGACGAGCTGGACCCGATCCTGATGGGCATCCCGCTCCAACTCCTCGCCTACCACACGGCGTTGGCGCTCGGCCGGGACATCGACAAGCCGCGCAACCTGGCCAAGTCGGTCACCGTCGAATAGTCGGGCAGCCGGTCACCGGGCGGCCCGCCGCCCGAACGATCAGCCCGCATCATCCGCCCGCCGCGACACGTCCCCCGCAGACGGCCGGACATGAACGATCCCCGTGCGCACCACCCGCGCACGGGGATCGCCCTTCAAGGGGCCGGAGCCGCCCAATGCCCCGGCCCGCGCCGAGGTCAGCCGGTGGCCGTCACGCCTCGGCCGGCGGCGCGTCGCGGAAGTGCCGTGGGCCAGTGGGCGAACGCCGCGGTCGCCGCGTACCAGGCGACCGCGCCGGACGCGACGGCGAACCAGCCGCCCGCCTTGGCAAGGTCGGTGCTGTCCGCGAAGCGGCCGATGGCGAGAAGCAGCAGGGAGACGAAGAAGAGTCCGTAGGTGCCCTGGCCGAGCACGTCCCCGCCCGCGAGGGCGAGCGACAGCACGACGAGTGCGAAGAGCAGCAGGAAGAGTCCCGCCGCGTTGTCGGAGACCTGGCCACCGGCCGAGACGGCCCAGGTGAACCAGAGAGCGCCGAGTCCCGTGAAGGCCGTACCGGTGGCCGTGTCACGGTCGCGGAACGCGAGCAGGCCGGCGACGAAGAGCGCAACGCCGCCTACGTAGTGGGCGAGTGACACGGCGTCGGCCGCCGTCACTCCGTCGATCAAGCCGGTGTACCCGAGGCCGAAGGCCAGCAGGGTGACACCGAGCGCGAGTCTTCCTACGATCGTGGTGGTGCTTCCCGCAGAGACGTCATTGTCCACGGCGGGCTCCCTTCATGCGTGTGCAGTCGCGCTGCGCCGTACCGGTCGCCGCGTAGGACCGGCGTCCCGTATATGCCCTTCACAAAGGCACAAACACCTCTACGCGCCAGTAGGTTCACCCACCGCGCACAGAACGCCCTCCGCCCTCCGGCGGCCGTCCCACCTGGGATGACGGTGCGTTACGGAATGACGATGACGGGCCGCTTGGCGCGCTTGGCGAGCCGGCCGGCGACCGAGCCGAAGATGCGCCCGACGATGCCGTGCGTGGAGCCGACCACTATCGCGTCCGCCTCGTACTCCCGGCCCACCTCTTCGAGTTCGTGGCAGATGTCACCGCCGCGCTCGACCAGGATCCAGGGCACCTCGGAGAGGTATTCGGCGCAGGCGAGCTCCAGCCCCAGCACCTCGGTGCGGTGGTCGGGAACGTCGACGAAGACCGGTGGCTCGCAGCCCGCCCACACCGTGGTGGGCAGCCGGTTGGCCACATGGACGATGATCAGGCCGGAACCCGAGCGGTGGGCCATCCCGATCGCGTAGGCGAGGGCACGCTCGCTGGACGTCGAACCGTCGAAACCGACGACGACGCCGTGCTTGAAGGCTGGATCGCAGGACTGGCGGGGTTCTTCCGCCGCCAGGGGCTCGGCCGCCGTGGGATCGGCGAGCGGGCGCTTGCGGTCCGCGGGATCGAAGAATTCGTGACCGGCCATGGGTGTCTCGGCGTTTGGATCCTCGTGGTGGGGACGACAACGAACGGCAGAGCTGTGTCTGGGAAACATCTTCCCAACCCCATACCCCCAAGGGTACGGCGGCACGCCTCCTCTGCCCAGATCCCGCGCGCCTTACGCGGCATTCCAGGGAGCATGCATGAGAAGGCGCCCGTAACGCAATGGTTGCTGCCCCGTACAGGCGGTTTGCGCAAGGCACCCCGGGAATTTGCTCAGGCTCCCGGGGAACGGGGGCCGGCGTCGCCGTGCGGAGCCGGGCCGCCCCCTTCCGGACGCACGCGCCGCCGGCCGGGCAGTGACCGGCCGGTCGAACACGCGTTGAACGGGACACAGCCACCGCCATGGAGAACGGACGCCATGGAGAACACGGAGAACACCGGAGTACTAGGGAGCAGCACGTGCCCGGACCCGACACCGTCCCTCATTCCTCCGCCCCCTCCACCCCGTCCACTCCCTCCGGCCGCTTCCCGTCGCACGCGGCACCCCCGCCGGGATCGCGATCGGGAACACACTCCGCAGCGTGTCCCCCGGCGGCGCCCGCGACCGACACCGTGGGCGATGTGGTCCGCTGGGCGGCCTTCAGCTGCGTCCTGGTCCCGGTGGTCCTCCTCTGGTGCGGCACCTCGCTCGCCGGCGCGACCGGCACGGCCCTCGGTCTCGCGGCCGTGACCGGTGCCTGTCTGGTCCTGCTCCGCCAGTCCGAGCGGGGGGCGGCGCCGCCGGCCGAGGAACGACATGGGGTGTCCCGCTCACGCACCCGGCAGGGCGACGCGCGGCAGCGCGGGCGGCACGGGCGGAGCGGCCCGGGGAACACGGGCGCTACGAGGAACGCGGGGTGCACGGGGCGCCGGAGCGGAGCGGGACCGTGGGCCGGCCCACGAGGCGGAAGCGGCGCGGGAGTTCACCGAGGCGCTCGTCACAGTGGGGGAAACAAGCCGGTCGACTGACCGGTTTGCGCGTACGGCTACGCTTCTTTTCAGCCAACTTGTGGCTGTGGCCCATCCCTTGCTCGAACGACCCCCCAACCCCCGTTCGACCTGCGCTTAAAGGGGTACGGAGGGCGCGCGCACCCTACGTGGATTGGCCACTGCCACGAGGCGCACTTCCCTGCGGCGCCCACGAGTGCAACGCTTCGTGATCGAATGCTTCACGCCAAGTTGCCATGTCGACATTCTGCGGAGTACCGAACTGGTCACCTTGGCGTCAGCGGACACAGTAGATTCGATCTTGTCTTACGGCGGGGGACTCGTGCAGGACCGAGGGGAAACGTGCAGGAGCGACACAACCGAGGAGCCGCGACCACCGAGGGGGGCTTAGCAGGATGAGCCACGACTCCACTGCCGCGCCGGAAGCCGCGGCCCGGAAGCTGTCCGGGCGACGCCGCAAGGAGATCGTCGCGGTGCTGCTGTTCAGCGGCGGCCCCATTTTCGAGAGTTCCATTCCGCTGTCGGTGTTCGGGATTGACCGCCAGGACGCCGGCGTGCCGCGCTACCGCCTTTTGGTGTGTGCCGGCGAGGAAGGCCCGCTGCGGACCACAGGGGGCCTGGAACTCACCGCACCACATGGCCTGGAAGCGATCTCCAGGGCAGGCACGGTGGTCGTGCCCGCCTGGCGGTCGATCACCTCGCCACCACCGGAGGAGGCGCTCGACGCACTGCGCCGCGCTCATGAGGAAGGCGCCCGCATAGTCGGGCTGTGCACCGGCGCCTTCGTGCTCGCGGCGGCCGGTTTACTGGACGGCCGTCCGGCGACCACCCACTGGATGTACGCACCGACTCTGGCCAAGCGCTATCCGTCGGTGCACGTCGACCCCCGCGAGCTCTTCGTGGACGATGGCGACGTGCTGACATCGGCGGGTACGGCGGCCGGAATCGATCTCTGTCTGCACATCGTGCGGACGGACCACGGCAACGAGGCGGCCGGCGCGCTCGCCCGGCGTCTGGTGGTCCCACCGCGCCGCAGCGGCGGCCAGGAGCGCTACCTCGACCGGTCGCTGCCGGAAGAGATCGGTGCCGATCCCCTCGCGGAGGTCGTCGCCTGGGCGCTGGAGCATCTCCATGAGCAGTTCGACGTCGAGACGCTGGCGGCTCGCGCCTACATGAGCCGCCGGACCTTCGACCGCCGGTTCCGCTCGCTCACCGGAAGCGCTCCGCTGCAGTGGCTGATCACTCAGCGCGTGCTTCAGGCCCAGCGCCTCCTGGAGACGTCCGACTACTCGGTGGACGAGGTCGCGGGCCGCTGCGGCTTCCGTTCGCCGGTCGCGCTGCGGGGTCACTTCCGCCGCCAGCTCGGTTCGTCGCCCGCGGCGTACCGGGCGGCGTACCGCGCCCGCAGGCCGCAGGCCGACCGGTCCCCGGATCCGGACGGCCCGACGGGTCCGGTCGGACCGCCCACGTCGCTGCACCAGGAGCACGCGGGCCCGGTCCCGATGCAGACCCGCCGCACCGCGGCGGCCGGCGCCCTGGGCGCGGCCGCGTCGCTCTCCGCGGAGGCGATGCGGGAGCGGGCGGAGTTGTACGCGGCGAGCAGGCCGAGCCTGCCCGGACAGCGCAGCGCGCCGTAGTCCGGCAGGCGGAAGACGCGCGGGGCCCGCACCTTCGGGTGCGGGCCTCTTCGCACGTGGGCCCGGCCCCGGAGCGATCCGCCACCCCGGCGGGACGCACGGGCGGGTCCACCGGACGGGGGCGGGCCGTAGGGTGAGACACATGAACGATCGCATGGTGTGGATCGACTGCGAGATGACCGGACTCTCGCTGTCGGATGACGCGCTCATCGAAGTGGCCGCGCTGGTCACCGACTCTGAGCTGAACGTGCTCGGCGACGGTGTGGACATCGTGATCCGCCCGCCGGACGCGGCCCTGGAGACGATGCCGGACGTGGTGCGCCAGATGCACACGGCCTCCGGCCTGCTGGAGGAGCTCGCCGGGGGCACGACCCTGGCGGACGCCGAGGCGCAGGTCCTCGCGTACGTACGTGAGCACGTCAAGGAGCCGCGCAAGGCCCCGCTCTGCGGGAACTCCGTCGGCACGGACCGCGGCTTCCTGCTGCGCGACATGGCGGCGCTGGAGGGCTATCTCCACTACCGGATCGTGGACGTCTCCTCCGTCAAGGAGCTGGCCCGCCGCTGGTATCCCCGGGCGTATTTCAACAGCCCGGAGAAGAACGGCAATCACCGCGCCCTGGCCGACATCCGCGAGTCCATCGCCGAGCTCCGCTACTACCGCGAGGCGGTCTTCGTCCCGCAGCCCGGCCCCGACTCGGACACCGCCCGCACCATCGCGGCCAAGCACGTCCTGCCCGCCGAATAGGCCTTTGACGGGGCCCTGATGGGCCCCGGAAAAAGCCGTGCGCGAGCACCCCTTCAGACCCTGTACACTTTTTCTCGGCCGGTCGGAGAAACACGAAGACCGGACATGGTGGGTGTAGCTCAGTTGGTAGAGCACCTGGTTGTGGTCCAGGTGGCCGCGGGTTCAAGTCCCGTCACTCACCCTGAGTAATCAGCCGGTGACCTGTTGAACAGGTCACCGGCTGATTGCGTTCCCGGGCTTCATCGCAGCTGATCCCCCTCCGCGCCGATCCGCCGGGACTCCGCGGAAGCGGGCGCGAGCCCCCGGCCCGTACGCTCCCCTCGTGCGTCCTCCCGAGGAACCCTCCGCCCCCGAAGCCCACCGCCGGAACCGGCCCGCCGAGCCCGTCCCCGGCGCGGTCACCGAACCGACGGCCTCCACCGCCCGGCTCGGTCTCCTCCCGTTGCGCGTCGAGCATGCCGAGGAGATGGCCGAGGTGCTGTCGGACCCGGCGCTGCACGCGTTCATCGGCGGGGCGCCGCACACTCCGCGGGCGCTGCGGGCACGGTACGAGCGCCTTGTCGCCGGCTCGCCCGATCCCGCCGTGATCTGGTGCAACTGGGTACTGCGGGAGCGTACGGACGGACGTCTGGTGGGGACCGTCCAGACGACCGTGTCGGGAGAGGTCGCGGAGGTCGCCTGGGTGGTGGGCACGCCCTGGCAGGGGCGGGGATACGCGGTGGAGGCGGCGCGGTCGCTGGTCCGGCACGTGGTCCGCGCGTTCCCCGTCCGCACGGTCGTGGCCCATGTGCACCCCGCTCACCACGCGTCCGCCACCGTCGCCGCGGCGGCGGGACTCACCGCGACCGATACCGTCCTGGACGGCGAGGTCCGCTGGGAGCTGACGGTACGACGGTGACTCACCGCTCCCGGGACGCCCCGGCGGCGTGCCAGGCGGCCGCGAAGCGGTGCACGTCGCCGTAGCGGTCGTCCGGGTCGGGGAAGGTGGCGCGTTCGACGACCGCCAGCTGCTGCGCGGTGCCGCGCCAGGCGCGTTCGTCGTCACCCGCGTCGAGCAGGAGCCGGGCGGCGCGGCCGAGGGTGAACACGGTCGTACGGGTGTCGATGACGGCGCCGCGGACGAACTCCTCGGGGGCCATGAACCGTCGTGATCCCGGCAGCCGTTCGTCGTCGAGGACGAAGGGGCCCGGCCGGTACTCGTCGAGGTCGATCAAGTGGACGGCGCGGGCACCGAAGTCGTAGAGCAGCGCGCCGTCGTAGAGGTCGACGGCGACATGGCCGGCGGCCTCCACGGTGAGGTGCGCGTCGAGGACCCGGTCGAAGGCGCGCCGCACCTCGGCGGTGGGAAGCGACCGGAAGCGGGACATGGGGCTGCCCGGACCCGTACGGTCCTGGGGCCCGCCGCCCTCGGCGGGGCGGTACAGCACCTCACCGGAGCGCCAGGGCATGACGACCGCCCAGTCGTCCCGCACGGCGATCCGGTGGACCTGCGGGACGATCGCCGTGTGCCGAACGGCCCGGTGAAACGCCCATCCTCGTTCGAGTGAACAGCGACCGCGTTCGTTGACCGCCTCCTTGACGAACCACCGGGCACCGTCGAGCAGCCGCACTCCGTACGACACACACCCCGAGTCCTGCTCCCCGAACACCCTGAACACCTCGCCCACCCGGCCCAGATAGGACTCCACGGCGGGCACTTCGTCGATTCCCAGCAAGGGATGCAGGACCATGGACGCCAGCCTGCCCTACCCGGACGCCCGGGAACGACAGAAGCGCAGGCCGGACACCCCGAATGAATCCGGGCGCCCTACGACGAGGCCCGCACCACCAGTTCCGCCGGCAGCACCAACTGGCGCTTCTCCAGACCCCGGGAGACCGCGGGACGGCGGTCCGCGATCTCGCCGAGGAGGAGGTCGATCATCGCGCGGCCCATCTCCTCGATGGGCTGGCGGACACTGGTCAGGGGCGGGTCCATGTGCCGGGCGATGGCGGAGTCGTCGTAGCCGATGAGCGCCACGTCGTCCGGGATGCGGCGGCCGGTCTCGCGCAGCACCTGGCGGGCGCCCGCCGCCATGACGTCGGAGCCGGCGAACACCGCGTCGAGGTCGGGGCAGCGTTCCAGCAGCAGGGACATGGCACGCCGGCCCCCGTCCTCGGTGAAGTCTCCGGGGACGATCAGTTCGTCGACCACCGGGCGGCCCGCGTCGAGCAGGCCCTGGCGGTAGCCGTCGACGCGTCGCTGGGCGCCGTAGACGTCCATGCGGCCGGCCAGGTGCGCGATTCTGCGGCGGCCCCGCGAGATGAGGTGCTCCACGGCCGCGCGCCCGCCGCCGTAGTTGTCGGAGTCCACCGACGGAAGCGTCTCCTCGGCCGAGCGCCGGCCGCTGATCACCGCCGGGATCTCCAGCTGGGAGAGCAGGTCGGGGAGCGGGTCGTCGGCGTGCACCGAGACCAGCAGGACGCCGTCCACCCGGTGCGCCGCGAGGTACTGGGCCAGGCGCTGGCGCTCCCGGTCGCTGCCCGCGAATATCAACAGCAACTGCATCTCGGTCTCGGAGAGTTCGGCACCGACACCGCGCAGCATGTCCGAGAAGTACGGTTCCGCGAAGAACCGGGTCTCCGGTTCGGGAACGACCAGCGCGATCGCGTCCGTGCGGTTGGCCGCGAGGGCGCGGGCCGCCGTGTTCGGGACGTACCCGAGCTCCGCGACCGCCGCCTCGACCGCGGCGCGGGTCGCGTCGCTGACCCGTGGGGAGCCGTTGATCACCCGGGAGACCGTGCCGCGGCCCACTCCCGCGCGCGCGGCCACCTCTTCGAGGGTCGGCCGCCCACCGCTGCGGCCCCGCGCTCCGTGGACTGCCATGGACTCCGCCTCCTGTCGACACCAAGTTGGCCTGGAATCTAACAGCCTCGTCCGAGAAGGCGAGCGCCGCTGGGCCGCCGTCCCGGGAGCCTTGTCCCACCGGCCGCTCGTCTTCGAACGCCGGACGGGCTATAAGACTCTTCAGGCCATGTGGCGGAATGACATCTTCAGCTAACAGGCCGATAACTGAACGCATCTCTCCGCTCCCCCACCCTTGACACCCTCGCCGGAACCGACGACTCTTCAACACATCACTGGTGGGAGCGCTCCCACAGTACCTGACACATACACAACCCGCACGTTCCCCGCCCGAGCCGCAGCGAGTAACAACGGGCGCCACCAATGCAGTTGGCCGGGGGGTCGGCACGTCAGGCAACAGGAGGACGCAATGCGTACGAGTACCCGCCGGTCCCGCAGGCTGGCGGCCATCGCGGCCGTCGCAGCGATGACCGCAGGGCTGCTGGCCGGCTGCTCGAAGGACTCGAACGACGACTCGTCGAACTCGGACGGGGGAGGCGGCAAGGGCAAGACCACGCTGACCATCGGGACGTTCGGCGTGTTCGGCTACAAGCAGGCCGGTCTCTACGACCAGTACATGAAGCTGCACCCGGAGATCTCGATCAAGGAGAACGTCACCACTCGTACCGACGTCTACTGGCCCAAGACGCTCACCCGTCTCCAGGCCGGGTCCGGCACCGACGACATCCAGGCGATCGAGGTCGGCAACATCACCGAGGCCGTCCAGACCCAGGCCGACAAGTTCGTCGACCTCGGCAAGGACGTCGACAAGTCGCAGTGGCTGGACTGGAAGACCGCCCAGGCCACCACCAAGGACGGCAAGACGATCGGACTCGGCACCGACATCGGTCCGATGGCGATCTGCTACCGCAAGGACCTCTTCGCGAAGGCCGGTCTGGAGACGGACCGGACCAAGCTCGCCGCGCAGTGGAAGGGCGACTGGTCCAAGTACGTGGCCGTCGGCAAGGACTACATGAAGAAGGCGCCCAGCGGCACCAAGTTCGTGGACTCCGCCTCCTCGGTCTACAACGCGGCCCTCGGTGGCGAGAGCCAGCGGTACTACGACAAGGACGGCAACGTCATCTGGGACAAGTCCACGGGTGTCAAGAAGTCCTGGAACGCCGCGATGGACGTGGCGACCAGCAACATGTCGGCGAAGCTGAAGCAGTTCGACCCGACGTGGGACCAGGGCTTCGCCAAGGGCTCGTTCGCGACCGTGGCCTGTCCCGCGTGGATGATCGGCTACATCGAGCAGAAGTCCGGTGACTCGGGCAAGGGCAAGTGGGACGTGGCGGCGGCGCCGACCGCGGCCAACTGGGGCGGTTCGTTCATCGGCGTGCCGGTGGCGGGCAAGCACCAGAAGGAGGCTGTCGCGCTGGCCAAGTGGCTGACCGCGCCCGAGCAGCAGGCGACGGTCTTCGCCAAGCAGGCCAGCTTCCCCTCGACCCCGGGGGCGTACGCGAACCTGAAGCCGGCCGCCGACACCACGGCGTACTTCTCCGACGCCCCGATCACGCAGATCTTCGGCGACTCGGCGAAGACCATCCCGGTCCAGTACTTCGGCGTCAAGGACCAGCCGATCGGTACCGCGATCACCGACGTGGGCATCCTCCAGGTCGAGCAGAAGGGCAAGACTCCCGACCAGGGCTGGAACGCGGCAAAGGCTGAGATCAAGGACGTGCTCGGCCAGTGACCAGCTCCAAGCAGGCTCTCGCGCACCCCGCGACGAGCGCCGACGCCGCGCCCGGCTCTCAGCCGGGCGCGGCCCGGGGCGCTCAGGGTCGCGGTACGCCGGCGCCGAACCCGGATTCCTGGCGCAGCCGGCTGTACCGCTGGGACATGAAGGCGTCGCCGTACGCGTTCATCGCCCCCTTCTTCGTCTTCTTCGGTGCCTTCGGGCTCGTACCGCTGCTCTACACGGCCTGGTACTCGCTGCACAACGTGCAGCTGTCCGGCCTGGACCACCAGACCTGGGCGGGTCTGGACAACTACAAGAACCTGCTGTCCTCGGAGTTCTTCTGGAACGCCCTGGAGAACACCTTCACCATCGGCCTGATCTCCACGGTGCCGCAGTTGCTCATGGCGCTCGCGATCGCCCACCTGCTCAACTACCGGCTGCGCGGCTCGACCGTGTGGCGGGTCGTGATGCTCACCCCGTACGCCACCTCGGTGGCGGCGGCGACGCTGGTCTTCACGCTGCTGTATTCGTGGGACGGCGGCATGGTCAACTGGCTGCTGCACTTCGTCGGGGTCCACCCGATCAACTGGCGCGAGTCCGACTGGGGCGGTCAGTTCGCGGTCTCCTCGATCGTGATCTGGCGGTGGACCGGCTACAACGCGCTGATCTACCTCGCGGCGATGCAGGCGATCCCCACCGACCTGTACGAGTCGGCGGCTCTCGACGGCGCGGGCCGCTGGCAGCAGTTCCGCCACGTGACGATCCCCATGCTGCGGCCGACGATCCTGTTCACGGTGGTCGTGTCCACGATCGGCGCGACGCAGCTCTTCGGTGAGCCGCTCCTGTTCGGCGGGGTCAGCGGTTCGAAGGGCGGCTCCGCGCACCAGTACCAGACGCTCGGCCTGTACATGTACGACCAGGGCTGGGGCATCGGCAACCTCGGCAAGGCGTCAGCGATCGCATGGACGATGTTCCTGATCCTGCTGATCGTCGCCGCGATCAACCTGCTGATCACCCGACGGCTGAGGAAATCCCAATGACCACCACTGAACTGACTGCCCCTCAGACTCGGGTGAAGGGAACCCCGGGTGTCCGGGGTCCCGGACGCCGCCGGGTGCTCGGCGCGGGCAAGCAACTGCACGCGGGTCCGGTCACCTATCTCGTCCTGACCGTCTTCGCGCTGGTCTCCCTCGCTCCGTTGGTCTGGACGGCGGTCGCGGCCTCACGCAACAACCAGCGGCTGGCGCAGACACCGCCGCCGCTGTGGTTCGGCGGGAACCTGTTCAAGAACCTCCAGGCCGCGTGGGAACAGGCCGGGCTCGGCACCGCGATGGTCAACTCCACGATCGTCGCCGGGACCATCACCATCGGTACGGTCGTGTTCTCCACGCTCGCCGGGTTCGCCTTCGCCAAGCTGCGGTTCAGGTTCTCCGGCCTTCTGCTGCTGCTGACCATCGGCACGATGATGATCCCGCCGCAGCTCGCCGTCGTACCGCTGTATCTGTGGATGAGCAACCTGGGCTGGTCGAACCAGCTCCAGACGGTCATCCTGCCCACCCTGGTGAGTGCCTTCGGTACGTTCTTCATGCGGCAGTACCTGGTCCAGGCGCTGCCCTCCGAACTGATCGAGGCGGCGCGGGTCGACGGCGCCAGCAGTCTGCGCGTCGTCTGGCATGTCGTCTTCCCGGCGGCTCGGCCGGCCATGGCGGTGCTCGGCCTGCTGACGTTCGTGATGGCCTGGAACGACTTCCTCTGGCCGATCATCGCCCTGAACCAGCAGAACCCGACCGTGCAGGTCGCGCTCAACGCGCTGGGAACCGGCTACGTGCCCGACCAGGCCGTGATCATGGCGGGCGCGCTGCTCGGCACGCTGCCGCTGCTCATCGCCTTCCTCCTGTTCGGCAAGCAGATCGTGGGCGGGATCATGCAGGGCGCGATCAAGGGCTGACCGCCCCTCCAGGGGGCCGGGTCACCGCCGCCTCGGCCCCCTCAAGTCCCGCCTCTCCTTCCCTCCTCCAACCCATCGGTCTTCACGACCCCCCTTGGGAGCGCTTCCATGCCTGAGTCCGTAACGCCCGTGACTTTCCCTCCGGCCTTCCTCTGGGGCGCGGCGACCTCCGCGTACCAGATCGAGGGCGCGGTGCGGGAGGACGGCCGCACGCCCTCGATCTGGGACACCTTCAGCCATACACCTGGCAAGACGGCCGGCGGCGAGCACGGTGACATCGCTGTCGACCACTATCACCGCTACCGCGACGACGTGGCCCTGATGGCGGACCTCGGACTGGGCGCGTACCGCTTCTCGGTCTCCTGGTCGCGGGTGCAGCCGACCGGCCGGGGCCCCGCCGTCCAGCGCGGCCTGGACTTCTACCGGCGCCTGGTCGACGAGCTGCTGGCGCACGGCATCAAGCCGGCCGTCACCCTCTACCACTGGGACCTGCCGCAGGAGCTGGAGGACGCGGGCGGCTGGCCCGAGCGCGAGACCGCGCTGCGTTTCGCCGAGTACGCGCAGATCGTGGGCGAGGCGCTGGGCGACCGCGTGGAGCAGTGGATCACGCTGAACGAGCCCTGGTGCAGCGCCTTCCTCGGGTACGGCTCAGGAGTGCACGCCCCCGGCCGGACGGACCCGGCGGCGTCGCTGCGCGCGGCCCATCACCTGAACCTCGCGCACGGGCTCGGCACTTCGGCGCTGCGCTCCGTGATCCCGTCCCGCAACTCGGTCGCGGTGAGCCTCAACTCCTCGGTGGTCAGGCCGGTTTCGCAGGACCCGGCGGACCTGGACGCCGTCCAGCGCATCGACGACCTGGCCAACGGCGTCTTCCACGGCCCGATGCTGCACGGCGCCTACCCGCAGACCCTGTTCACCGCGACCCGTTCGGTCACCGACTGGTCGTACGTGCAGGACGGCGATCTCACCGCGATCCACCAGCCGTTGGACGCGCTCGGCCTCAACTACTACACGCCGACGCTGATTTCGGGGGCCGCCGCTCCCGCCGACGGTCCGCGCGCGGACGGTCACGGCGCCAGCTCGCACTCCCCCTGGCCGGGCGCGGACGACGTCGCGTTCCACCAGACCCCGGGCGAGCGCACGGAGATGGGCTGGACGATCGACCCGTCGGGCCTGCACGACCTGATCATGCGGTACACCCGTGAGGCGCCGGGCCTGCCCCTGTACATCACGGAGAACGGCGCGGCCTACGACGACAAGCCGGACCCGGACGGCCGCGTCCACGACCCCGAGCGCATCGCCTACCTCAACGGCCACCTGACGGCCGTGCACCGCGCGATCGCCGACGGCGCGGACGTCCGCGGCTACTACCTCTGGTCCCTGTTGGACAACTTCGAATGGTCCTACGGCTACGGCAAGCGCTTCGGCGCGGTCTACGTCGACTACGCCACCCTGGCCCGCACCCCGAAGTCGAGCGCCCACTGGTACAGCCGGGCGGCCCGCACGGGAACGCTGGCACCGGTGACGCCCGCCGAGTAGGCCCACGGTCCGGGGGACACGGGGGACACGGGGGACACGGGGGACGGGGCGCGGCACCCGAGGGGGGTGCCGCGCCCCACCGCGTTCGACCCCGTTCCCCCACCGCAGGGACCTCGCCCACGCGCTGTCCCTCCCGCGGCCCCGGGGCGATCCGGACGACGCCCTGGTGCTGTGACGGGGAGCCTCACCGAGGCGGTGCGTCCCGTTTCCCGGGCGGAGGCGTGAGTGAGGCCAGCGCGGTGGGCCGCACCGCGCCGGCCGCGGCCGAGCCGAGCAGCAGTCGGGTCAGATCATGGGGCCGCGCCCGCTCCTCGGTCGGAGCCGCCGCTGTGATGCGGTCGAGCCGGAAACCCCGGCCGGCCTGCCGCGTGCGGCACCAGGCGATGAGGTACCACCGGCCGTCGGTGGTCAGCAGTCCGGCGGGCTCCACCACGCGGTCGCTCTCGCGTCCTGCCGCGTCCACGTAGGACAGCCGCAGGACCGCGTTCGTGGTGAGGGCCTCCTCCACCGCGGCGCGGACCGTGGAGTCGGTCGGGGAGGGCAGCGCGACGATCCGTGCGGCGAGTTCCTGTGCCGCCACCGAGGCGGGACCGGTCATCGAGGCCGCGATCTTCTGGGCTGCCGTGCGGGCCGCACCGGCGTACGGTGCGGAGGCGTCCGCCCCGGCGAGCGCGACGGCCAGTGCCGAGGCTTCGGCGGCCGTGAACCGGATCGGGGGCAGGGTCATCTCCGGGTCGATCGACCAGCCCCCGCCTCGCCCGGGTGTGGCGCGCACCGGGACACCGGCCTCCATCAGCGCCTGGAGGTCACGCTGCACCGTGCGGGTGTTCACCTCGAATCGAGCGGCGAGCGCGGCGACCGTCAGTGGCCGCGGCGCCGCCGCGCGCAACTCCTCTACCAGCGCGTAGAGCCGAGTGGTGCGGTTCACGCGGCCGACGTTACCGTCCCGCGGTGGACAGGAAGTCCCGCTCGCGCCGCAGTTCCCGCTCGGTGATGGTCAGAGGGAACAGGGTGAAGCCGTGCATCGCGCCGGCGACGACACCGAGTTGCACAGCCGCACCCGCCGCCTGCCAGCGTTGAGCGAGGAACAGCGAGTCGTCCAGGAGCGGATCCTCGGTGCCGACGACGATGCGGGCGGGCGGCAGGCCGGCCAGGTCGGCGAACAGCGGTGAGACCTCGGGATCGCGGCGCTGTTCCGTCCCCATCGACGGTGTGAACAGCTCATAGCTGCCCCGCAGCGTCTCGGTGTTGGTCAGCAGCCGCTTCGATCCGAACAGTCGCTGGCTCGGTGTCATCGACAGGTCGTAGGGGCCGAAAAGCAGGTGGGCCGCCCGGAACGCGCCGGTGATGCCGTGCCGGTCGCGAAGGCGCAGCAGGGTCACGACGCTCAGGTGGGCACCGGCCGACTCACCCCCGATCAGGAGCCGTCGAGTGCCGAACTCGGCCGCGGCGTGGTCCACCAGCCATCGGGCGGCCGCTTCGCAGTCGTCGGGGCCGGCCGGGAACGGGTGTTCCGGCGCGAGGCGGTACTCCACGCTGACCACGGCCAGCCGTGCCTGCTCGGCGAGCCGCCACAGCCTCTCGTCCTGCCCGTCGGCGGAGCCGAACGCCCAGCCGCCGCCGTGCAGGTGCAGGTACACGCCGTCGACGTGGTCGGGTACGAACACGCGGGCCTTCACCCCGCCCGCGATGACGCGGTCCTGGCCCTGCGGCAGTCTCACCGGGGGCGCGTCTCCGGCGAGCCGGTTGCGCCGCAGGGCGGCGAGCAGGGTCGCGTCCGGCACCCCTTCGCGCGCCGGGCGGCTCGCCGCGGTGGCGGCGAAGCTCTCGTTGAACTTCAGGGTCTCGGCGAGGCAGTCCTCGTCTGTGATCGTCATGCTGTCGACGGTCGCAGCCGTCCGCGACAACGTCCTGTCACCTTTTCCTGGTGAGCCGCGTCACACATCTGTCGCAGCGCCTGTCATCCCACCCGGCCCTGCTGTCCGCGTGGTCGCGCATCGCACCCGGCAAGCGGCGGCGCTCAGCCGGACGGCCGGCGGCGCTCAGCCGCGGGTCACGACCACAGGTCACGGCCACAGGTCTCAACTGCCGGTCACACCCACGGGGCAGGTCCTAGCGGATGAGCCCCGCGACGATCGTGGTCAGGGTCCGTTCCACCACCGCGTCGCGCTGGTCCGGGGGCAGGAGGGCCAGCGGGCCGTCGAGGATGAGCAGGGACAGGCCGTGCACGGTCGCCCAGGCGGCCGCCTCGGCGGCGGGGCGGTTCTCCGAACGCATCCGGCCCGTCGCGACCAGCGCGTCGAGGGTGTCGGAGAGTTCCCTGAACGCGGCGAACTCGGCGCCCGTGTCCGGCACTTCGATCCCGGTGAAGTCGTGTTCCGCCGCCGCCTCGGTGCGGCAGAAGGCACTGCGGTAGAGGCCGGGGTGCTCGATCGCGAAGCGGACGTAGCCGCGCCCGACGGCCTCGGTCCTGCGCACCGCCGCCTCGCCCGGGTCGTCGCACGCGGGCAGGGCGCGTACGGCCTCTTTCATCGAGGCGGCGAGGGCCTGCTGACCGTGGGTCTTCACTTCCTCCAGCAGTTCCCCCTGGCCCTGGAAGTGCCGGTAGGCGGCGGTGGGCGACACCCCGACACTGCGGGCGGCCTCCCGCAGCACGACCCGCTCCGGGCCGCCCTCCGCGGCGAGTTCGACCGCGGCCTCGATCAGGGCGTTGCGGAGGTCGCCGTGGTGGTAGCGCGACCTGCCGCCACCGGACCGCGTACGGGCACCCACCTTCCCCCGGTCGTCGGCACCAGGGCCGGACTCCATCCCCGGGGTGCCCTCTCCACCCGTACGGGAGCCGCCGTCGGCCCCCGCGCCGGAGCCGGTGCCGCCCTCGGCCCTCGCGTCACCGCCGGTGTCCGTCCTGCCGCCCGGGATCGATTCCATGACTCCATCCTGCCCGAATCGACGGTTCCGCCCGCACCCCCGTTCCGGTCCTCCGGCCTACCCGTCCTTGCCCCTCCCCTTCAAAGTTGACGCCGTTAACATCCTATGCCATCGTCGATGTTAACGGCGTAAACATACGGAGGCGATCACCGTGTTCGACCGCATCGCACAACTGGCCCTCCATCGGAGCCGGCTTCTGCTCGCCCTCGCCGCGGTGGCCGTGGTCGCCATGGCGGCCGTCGGACTCGGGGCGTTCGGCAAGCTCCAGAGCGGCGGCTTCGAGGATCCGAGCGCGCCCTCGGCCCGTGCGCAGGCTCTCATCGACCAGAAGTTCGGCGGCGAGAGCAACCTCGTCCTGCTCGCCAGGGCCGACCACGGCGGGGCCGTCGGCTCCCCCGCCGCCGACCGCGCCGGGCGCGACCTGACCTCCCGGCTCAAGAACGAGCCCGCCCTGTCGAACGTGATCTCGTACTGGGACACCGACGCCTCCGCGCTGACCTCCCGGGACGGCAAACAGGCCCTCGTACTGGCCCACGTCAAGGGCGACGACACCCAGCGGGGCGACAACGCCTCGGCGGTCATCGGCCGGTACACCGGCGACCGGAACGGGCTGACCGTGCGGGCAGGCGGCGAGGCCGCGGTCGGCGACGAGGTGCCCACCCAGGTCGCCAAGGACCTCGCGGTGGCCGAGGCCATCGCCGTACCGCTGATCCTCGTTCTCCTGGTGATCGCCTTCGGCAGCTTCGTCGCGGCGCTGCTGCCCCTGGTCATCGGGCTGATCGCGATCGTCGGCACCTTCGCCGAGCTCTACGTACTGGGCAGCCTCACGAACGTGTCGGTGTTCTCGATCAACCTCACCACCGCGCTGGGCCTGGGTCTCGGCATCGACTACGCGCTGCTCATGATCAGCCGGTTCCGCGAACACCTCGCGGAGGGCGCCCAGGTCCCGGACGCCCTGAGGCACACGGTCCGCACCGCGGGACGGACCATCACCTTCTCCGCCGCGACCGTCGCCGCCGCACTCGCCGCGCTGCTGGTCTTCCCGCAGTTCTTCCTCCGCTCCTTCGCCTACGCGGGCATCGGCGTGGTGGCCATCGCCGCCCTGAGCGCGCTGCTGGTCATGCCGGCCCTGCTCGCCCTGCTGGGCCACCGCGTCAACAAGGGCCGGCTGCCCGGGGCGCAGACGGTCCGCAGCGCCGAGGCCCCGCTCTGGGCCAGGCTGTCCCGCACGGTGATGCGCAGGCCCGCCCTGACCGCGCTCCCGGTCCTGGCCGTCCTGCTGCTCGCGGCCTCCCCGCTGCTCGGCGTCGTCTTCGGCACACCCGACGAACGAGTCCTGCCCGAGAGCGCGCAGAGCCGGCAGGTCGCCACCGCCGTCCAGCACGACTTCACCGGCAGCGACGAGTCGGCGGTGCAGATCGTGACGACGGGGCCGGTGTCACCGGGCGCGCTGAGCACGTACGCGATCACGCTGTCGCGGCTCGACGGCGCGGCCCGCGTCGAGACCTCCGCCGGCACCTACACCGACGGCCGTTCCGGTCCGCCCGGACCGGCCGCCGCCTCGCTCGGCCGCCCCGACGCCCAGCGGATCAGCGTCGTCACGGGCCTCACACCGAAGTCGGACCAGGCCCAGGGACTGGTCAAGGCCGTACGGGCGGTCGACTCGCCCGGCGGGACCGAGGCCCTGGTCGGCGGCACGGACGCCCGGCTGGTCGACTCCAAGTCCTCGATCGCGGACCGGCTCCCGGCCGCCATCGGCCTGGTGGCCGGCAGCACCTTCCTGATCCTGTTCCTCTTCACCGGCAGCGTGGTCCAGCCCCTGCGGGCCCTGGTCCTGAACGCCGTCAGCCTCACCGCGGCCATCGGCGTCATGGTGTGGATCTTCCAGGACGGTCATCTGTCCTCTCTGCTCGGCTTCACACCGCAGCCGATGGACACCTCGATGACCGTGCTGATGTTCTGCATCGCCTTCGGTCTGTCCATGGACTACGAGGTGTTCGTGACCAGCCGTATCAAGGAACTCCACGACGCGGGCGCCGACACCGAGACCGCGGTCACCAGCGGGCTCTCGCACACCGGACGGATCGTGACCATGGCCGCCGGGCTGCTCGCGGTCAGCTTCTTCGCCTTCGGCACGGCGCACGTCAGCTTCATCCAGATGTTCGGCCTCGGCAGCGGTCTGGCGATCCTGATCGACGCGGTGGCCGTACGCGGAGTGCTCGTCCCGGCCGCCATGCGGCTGCTGGGCCCCGCGGCCTGGTACGCGCCGCAGCCCCTGCGCGCGCTGCACGGACGGCTCGGCCTCAGCGAGGGTTCGTCCCCGTCGGACGCCTCCGCCGCCTCCGCCGCCTCCTCCGGGCGGTCACCCGCGAAGGTCTGACCGTCCCAGCTCGAACCAGGTCGCCTTGCCCCGCCCCGGCCCGTGTCCGCACACGCCCCAGGCGTCGGCACCCCTGGAGATCAGCTGTATCCCCCGGCCTCCCTCCTCATCGGGGCCGGGGGTACGGCAGTCGGGACGGCCCGGGGCCTCGTCGTGCACGAGGACACGCAGGCGGCGGGGGCCCGCCCAGCCGGCGTGCAGCGTGACGGGAGCCGAACAGCCCTGACCGGTACAGGCGTTGACGGCATTGGTGACCGCCTCGGAGGTCAGCAGCACCGCGATGTCCGTGAGTTCTGGCCGGTGGGACGCGGCGAGCAGGGTACGGACGGCCTCCCGGGCGGTGCGCACCCAGACGGGCAGCGGCGGAAAGACGAGGGAGACGTCGGTGGGGCGTGGGGGGTCCTCCATCGGAGGGTGCTCCTTCACGTTGCGCGCGACCGTGGTGACCAGGTCCGGGGGCCTCAACTCCGTTGAGGGTGGGGGTACTTCCGCGGGCGCGGGGCGGATGGATCGCTTCGACGGTAGGGAAATGTTTCCCTTGGGATAAGCATTTCCCGTTGATGTCACCTAAGTGGGTGACGTGCCGACAGGCCGCTGACTCGGAGGACTCGGGATCGGCAGACTGCTCGACCAGGAGGTCGGACATGGCACCCAGAAGCAACCCGAGCGAGCGCCAGCGCAGGCTCGGTGCGGAGTTGCGCAAACTACGCGTCCGCGCCGGGCTCTCGGGCGAACGCGCGGCCGCCATCCTCGCCGCCGACCGCGCTCGCGTCAGCAACATCGAGACCGGACGCATCGACGTCTCGCGCAACCGCCTGCACAAGGTGCTCCAGGAGTACGGCTGTCCGCCCGGACCCTACTTCGACGGGCTGATGGCGATGGCCCAGGAGAACGGCAAGGGGTGGTGGGACGCCTTCAACGACACCATCGGGCCCGCGGCGCGGGACCTGGCGGAACTGGAATCCCGGTCCACGGTGCTGCGGACGCACGAGCCGCTCGTGATCCCGGGGATGCTCCAGACCGAGGAGTACGCCCGTGCGGTGCTGGAAGCCACCGAGGGGGACCCTCAACGAGCCGTCCGCTACGCCGAGTTCCGCCTGACCCGGCAACGCGTGCTCACCGGCGGCTCAGCGGTGACATATCGCGCCGTCATCCACGAGGCCGCGCTGCACACCCATGTGGGCGGAGCCGCGGTCATGCGTCGGCAACTGCTGCGACTGATGGAGATCTCGCGACTGCCCAACGTGGTCGTACAGGTGTACCCGTTCGAGGCCGGGATCTACTCGGCACACACCCAGTCGTTCGTCCTCTACGGAAGTTCCGCACCCGAACTGGACACGGTCTACCTGGAGCACCCGACGAACTCACTCTTCCTGCGGGATGTGGAACACCTCGATGAGTACGCGAAAATGTTCGAACGACTGTCAGAGCTGGCACTGGCGCCGGTCGACCCCGAGTCGGCACCGGAGTCGCACGCGTCACGTGACTCACTGAGCCTGATCCAGCACGTCATGTACGCCCTGTGAAAGGAACCCGCGATGTCCCGACCCAGTTGGCAGAAGTCCTCGTTCAGCACGGGCGGCGAAGGCAACTGCGTGGAACTGGCGACAGCCGCGACCGGTCACATCCACCTCCGGGAGAGCGATCGGCCCGGCGACATCGCCACCTCGACGCCCCGCGCGCTGGCGAACCTGCTCCTCGTGCTCAAGGGCGACTCCTGGGGGCCGGATCGGAGTCGGTGAGACGGGCAAAGGGCCTGGGCCGTGTCCGGAAGATCACCGGATACGGCCCAGGCCCTTGGTGCGGTCCGGCTACGACGCCCCGGCCGGGTGGGGGGTGGAGAAGCCCGGCCGGGGCGCGCAACCCCCGTTTCACAGTGGCCGGTTGGGTTACTTCAGCGCGGCGAACGCGGTCGAGAAGGCGCCGTCGCTCTGGACGATGGAGCTGCACACCGCGTCCGCGGTGTTCTTGGCACCGCCGGCGCACTGCTTGTCACGGGCGGCGGACCACATCGACAGCCAGCCGATGCCCTTGGACTGAGCGAAGGTCACGAGCTGCGAGGCGTCGTCGACCTTGAAGATCTCCGAGGACACGTCGTTGACGCCGATCATCGGGGTGATGGCGACGGTCTTCCACGCGGCGCTGTCGGAGAGGCCGAGGACGCTCTTGATCTGCGCCTGCGTGGCCGTGGCGGCCTGCTGGGCGAGGTCTCCCATGTCACCGCTGAACGCGGGGCCGTAGTCCATCGCCATGATGTTCACGGTGCTGATCTTCACGCCGTTGGACTTGGCGTCGGAGAGCAGGTTCACGCCGTCCTGGGTGAGGCCCTGCGGCATGACCGGCAGGGTGAGGGAGACGTCCAGGCCCGGGTGCTGCTGCTGGAGCTTGACGATGGCCTTCGCGCGGTTCGTGTTCGCGGTCGCGTTGGGCAGCGCGCCGCCCTCGACGTCGAAGTCGACCTTCGTGAGCTTGTAGGCGTCCACGGCCTTGCCGTAGGCAGCCGCCAGCGTGTCGGCCGAGGAGCAGGTCGTGGCGAGCTCCGAGCCGGACGCTCCGCCGAAGGAGACCCGCACGTCGCCGCCCTTGGCGCGCAGCGCGCCGATCTGCGCCGCCACCGCGTCACTGGCGAGGTCGCTCACGCCGCCCCACTTCGGCGTGCAGCCGCCGCCGTCGGTGATGAAGGCGAGGTTGTAGTTCTTCACGCCGGTGGTGTCGGCCGCCTTGACCAGGTCGAAGGCGGGGAAGAGGGAGGTGTCGACGTAGGGCGCGAAGCCCGCGGACGTCGTGGTGCCGCCGCCCGAGGTCTGCGTGGGGGACGGGGTCGCCGTGGCGGTCGCGGTGGCGGTCGGCTTCGGAGTCGCGGTCTGTGTCGCGCTCGCGGTCGGGGTGGGGGTGGCCGTCGGGGTCGCGGTCTGCGTCGGGCGGCCGCTCGGCTCGGGCGTCGCGCCGTCCACCGAGCACTTGGTGCCGTCGATGACACAGCCGGTCGGGTTGGCGGTGCCGTTCACGACGAAGCCGACGGTGACGGACTCGCCGGCCGCCAGACCGTCCTTGTCCCAGGACGGCGGCGTCACGGTGACGTGCTGCCCGCTCACCGACGAGGTCGCGTCCCACAGCGAGCTGAGCTTGGAGCCCGAGGGCAGGTCGAACTCCAGCTTCCAGTCCGGCTTCGCCTGGTTCGTGTCGTTGGAGACGACGTACTGCGCGGTGTACCCCGTGGACCACTCGCTGGTCCTGGTGTACGCGGCGCCGACGCTGGACGCGTTCGCGATGCCGGTGAACAGGAGAGCGCCACCGCCGGCCACGGCCGCCGCGACGATGCCGCCTATCGCCTTGTTCCTGCCACTGACCTTGCGCCGGTGCGTGCTGCTCATCGCGTGTGCCTGCCTTCGCGGAATCACGGGGGGGGTTCACTGGGGACGTCCCAGGAGGTGCGGGCATCACGCTAGCGATCCGGAATCGGTCAAACCGCTTGATCTGGACGGCGGTTGAGGATCTTAGGGTCCGCTTAAGGAAGGCATCGGGAGCCGTTAAAGGTCGAGACCAATGTGGGCGGTTTGGCGCGTCGCACAGCCTTCTCTCAGCGCACGCCCGCGCCGCGCCTGCGGCGCCGTACGCTGCCCCGGTGCCCGCTCCGGACGGGTGCCCTTCCGTCGAGCTGGATCCAGATGCGCACCTCGGTTCCGCCCAGCACGGAGGAACCGATCCGTACGTCCCCGCCCGTCGACTCCGCGAGCCGTCGCACGATGTCGAGGCCGAGGCCCGTCGAGCCGTCGTTGCCCGAGCCCCGGCCGCGCGCCATCGCCGCCACCGGATCCGCTATTCCCGCGCCCGCGTCCGACACCAGCACGATCACGGCGTCCTCGGCGTTGTGCACGTCCACCGCGAAGGCGGTGCCCTCGGGGGTGTGGCGGAAGACGTTGCCGAGAAGGGCGTCGAGCGCGGCGGCGAGATCGGCGCGGGCCACGGGTATGCGCACCGGCCGGTCCACACCGGCCACCCGCACCTTGCGGCCCTCGTCCTCGGCGAGCGCCGACCAGAAGTCCATGCGTTCCCGGACGACTTCGGACGCGTCGCACCCGGCGCCGACACCGATCGCCGCGGTCTGCGGCTTGGCCTCCCGGGCCGTGCGGATGATCGTGTCGACCTCGCGTTCCAGTTGCGCGACGGCGGCCCGGGTCTGCTCGGCGGCCGGCCCGTCGCCGAGCGAGGCGGTGTTGAGGCGGAGCACGGTCAGCGGTGTACGCAGCCGGTGCGAGAGGTCGGCGGCGAGTTCTCTTTCGTTGGCGAGCAGTTGGACGACCTGGTCGGCCATGGAGTTGAAGGCGACGGCGGCCAGCCGCAGTTCGGTCGGCCCCTCCTCGGGCACGCGGGAGCCCAGCTTCCCCTCGCCCAGTTCGTGCGCGCTCTCGGCGAGGTGCTGCGCGGGCTGCACCATCCGCACGCCCAGCCGGTCGGCGACCGCGACGGAGCCGATGACGAGGGCGACGCCGACCCCGGCGAGAACCGCCCAGGCCGTACCGACGCCGTTGCTGACCTCGGCCTCGGGGACGTACACCTCGATGACCGCGATCTCGCCGGAGCTGAGCGCGATGGGCTGGAGCAGCGCGGAGCCGCCGGGCACCTCCGCGGTGGAGGCGCGGCCCAGCCGCCGGGTCATGGCGATGTCCTTGCCCGCGGCGCGCTGCTTGCCGATCTCGACCGCCGGCTTGCCGTCGGCCGCGGGGATGTGCACGCCTATCCCCGCGTCCGAGCCGGCCGAGGCGACGACCCGCTCCAGCTCGTCCCGTTCGGTGGTGATGGAGAGCGCGGGCGCGATGGCCGCGGCCTGCCGCTCGGCGTTCGAGAACGCCCGGTCCCGCGCCATCTCCTTGATCACCAGGCCGAGCGGGACCGCGAAGGCGACCACGACCATCGTCGTCACCGCCACGCACACCTTGACCAGTGCCCACCTCATAGCGGCCGCTCCGCTCTCGGCGGCTCCAGCTTCACGCCGACGCCCCGCAGCGTGTGCAGATAGCGCGGACGCGCCGCCGTCTCCCCCAACTTCCTTCGCAGCCACGACAGATGGACGTCGATGGTCTGGTCGTCGCCGTAGGCCTGCTGCCACACCTCGGCGAGCAGTTCCTTGCGCGGCACGACGACGCCGGGGCGCCCGGCGAGGAAGGCGAGCAGGTCGAACTCGCGCCGGGTGAGGTCGAGTCGTACGCCGTCCAGCTCCGCCTGGCGGCGCAGCGGGTCGATGGCGAGCCCGCCGACGCGGATGACCGTCGACACGGGCGCGTCGCCCGCGGTGGTGCGCGAACGGCGCAGCACCGCGGCCATCCGCGCCGACAGGTGCTCGACCGAGAACGGCTTGGTCAGATAGTCGTCCGCGCCGGCGTTCAGCAGGCGGACGATCTCCGTCTCGTCGTCCCGCGCGGTGGCGATGATCACAGGGACATCGGTGATTCCGCGCAGCATCTTCAGTGCCTCGGACCCGTCGAGATCGGGCAGTCCGAGGTCGAGGATCACGACGTCGAAGGAGAAATGGGCGACCTCGCGCAGCGCCTCCAGGGCGGTGCCGACGCTGCGCACGATGTGCGCGGCCTCGGTCAGATGCCGGATGAGGGCCGAGCGTACGAACTGGTCGTCCTCGACAACGAGCACACTTGCCATGGGCGGCACCGTACGCCATCCGGGTGCGGCCGTACGGCGCCTGTGGACAACCCTGGTCGGGCACCTGTGGACAATCCCGGCCCGCCCTGCGGGGACATTCCGGATCTTGGCGGGGCCGTGAGACACCCGTGGTGCTCGTGGTGCAGTATGGCCGGGATGCGCAGAGGACTCGTACACGTACTCGCGTGGTTGCTCGCCACGGGCGCGGCGGTCACGCTGTCGTGGTGGGGTGTCCACACCGTCATGACGGGGACGGCCTACGACCCGCCGCGGGCCCTGCCCATCACGGTGGCCGGCGCGACGGCGCCGGAGACGCGGCCGTTGGCGTCCTCCACACAGCGCCCCGAGCCGTCCCGGAGCGCGCCGAACAGGCCCTCACCGAGCGCGAAGCCGAGCACGGCACCTTCGAAGTCCGCGCCCGCGAGCAGCAGTCCGACGTCGGCCTCCCCGGCCCCGTCCTCCGCGCCGACGCCCTCCGGGCAGGTCAAGAGCTACGACTCCGACGGCGGCCGGGTGGTCTTCGACATCGCCGCCACGTACGGGACGCTGGTGTCCGCGACCCCGAACACCGGATGGTCCATGCAGGTATGGAAGACGGACACCTATATCCGCGTGGAGTTCACCTCGGGCGCCGACCGGGTGTCGGTGTTCTGCGACTGGCACGACGGGCCGCCGCACGTCGACATCGGGACGTACTGAGCCGCTGTCCAGGGCGTGTTGAGGCCGGGTCAGCGGAACACGGACGGCGGCGGCGCGGGTGACGCGACCGCGACCGCGTCCGTGACCGGTGCGGCGCCGCCCGTGAAGTCCAGGAGTTCCCTGCCGTGTTCGACCCGGGCGGGGTGCGGGTCGGAGGCGGCGCGGCGGGTCAGTTCGGTGATCGGCAGCGGGCGGCCCGAGGCGACGAGGACGGCGTTCCCGAAGCGTTTGCCGCGCAGCACCGTCGGGTCGGCGACCAGGGCGAGTTCGGGGAAGACGGAGGCCACGGTGGCGATCTGGCCGCGGAGGTGGGCGAGCGGGGGCCCGTCGGCGAGGTTCGCGGCGTAGACCCCGGAGTCCTTCACCGTCCGGCGGACCTCCGTGACGAACTCGACGGACGTCAGATGTGCCGGCGTGCGCGCGCCGCTGAAGACGTCCGCGATGACCAGGTCGGCCCAGCCGTCGGGCACTTTCGCGAGACCTTCCCGGGCGTCCGTGGAGCGCACCCTGATGCGGGCGTTCGGATCCAACGGGAGCTCGCGGCGGACCAGTTGGACGAGGGCCGCGTCGCGTTCGACGACCTGCTGGGTGGACCGGGGGCGGGTCGCGGCCGTGTAGCGGGCCAGACCGAGGGCGCCGCCGCCGAGGTGCACGACCTGCACGGGCTTGCCGGGCGGGGCGATCAGGTCGATGACATGGCCGAGGCGGCGCTGGTACTCGAAGCTCAGGTAGGCGGGGTCGTCGAGGTCGACGTGGGACTGCGGGGCGCCGTCGATGAGCAGGGTCCAGGCGCGTGCCCGGTCGCGGTCGGGCAGCAGCTCGGCGAGCCCGCCGTCGACGGCCTCCACGACCGCCTCGGCCGCCGCCTGCCCACGTCGCCCGCCCCGCCCCGTGTCGCGGCCCTCGTCCGCCCGCTGATTCCTCGCCCTTGCCATCCCGCCATTATCGGGGCGCGACGGCGGCTCGGCCCAGCGACCGGTCACCGGGGTGGCCGGCCGGGCGCCCGGCAGGACTCACGAGGGCCGACAGCGGGGTGCCCTGACAGGCGCCGGGAGGACTCATGGGTGCCGACCGCGGGCTGCCCCGACAGCCGTCGCCAGGACTCACGGACGCCGCCACCGGGCAGCCCGGACAGGGCAAACAGCAGGACTCACCGGCGCCACCGCCGGGACCTTCTCTCCGCCACCCACGGGCATCGGGAAGCGGCGTTTGCAGGACCCACGAACAGCGCGACCGGGACGCGCTCCCGCCGGCCACGGGCGTCGAAGAGCAGCAGTCGCGGGGCTCGCGGGCGCCGCGACCGGGACCGCTCCCGCCGCCCGCGGGCATCGGGAGGCGGCGGTCACCGGTCGCGGCCCGGCGGCCTCACCGGCAGCCGTCCGCCGCCTCGATCAGCCGCGCGGCCTCGCCGAGCGCGGCCCGCAGCATCGCCGGGTCGGTCGCGAGGTCCGCCTCGCCGGGCGGGAGCAGCCAGTCCGAGCCCTCGACCGGGGGCTCGGGCGCCGGCCGCAGGCCGCGGCCGTTGGTCTGCGTACAGGTGCTGCCGGGCACGTCCCAGGCGTCCGCGGTGCCCGGTGGCACCAGGAAGCCGAGGGTGTCGCAGCCGCCGTCGTGCAGGACGGGCCCTACGAGGTCGGCCGCACCGCGGCGCAGGATGTCGACCGCCTCAAGACCCTGCCGTGCCGGCACGGTCACCAGGTCGCATGCGGCGGCCGACCGCAGCGGAACGCCGTACTCCGGGGACGGCCCGTGCTGCGCGGTCGACGGCGGCGTACGGAACTCGGTGCTCTGCGTGATCTGCATCCCGGCCTCCAACGGAACCCCTCCTCATGACGAGTGGGTCGGGAGTTCGGGCGGCTCCCGGTCCACCCGGTTCAACGCGCCAGGACGTCAACGGCTACGGCGAAACTCCGCCATAAAGGATGGCAGTTCATGGCAGATCGTGGATGAGATATCCGGTTTGTAGCTAAACCCAGCGTGGCGGCGTTGTCACAGCAGGTACGTTCTTGCCCCGCCGGAAGCAGGGCACCTACTGGGCACAACCCGGTCAACCCAGCCCGAAATCCGGCTTGGTTCGACGGTTCGCAAGAGAGGGCCCGGCCATGGCGTCGTCAACGGTGACCTCGTCCCCGTCCCCCCGGCCACCCCGGCCGAATCTCGCCTTCCGGCGGTTGCGCGGCCAGCGCTCCCCGGGCGAGTTCGCCGCGGCGGTGCGGAGGGCCGCGCGCGAGATCGGCGAGCGGGTCAGCTGCGACGCGCGCTACATCGGGCGCGTCGAGGCGGGTGAGATCCGCTGTCCCAACTACGCGTACGAGCGGGTGTTCCTGCACATGTTCCCCGGCCGCACGCTGACCGACCTCGGTTTCACCCCCCGCTCCTGGGTACGCGGACGCGGGGCGCGCGACACGGACGACACACCCCTCGCGCACTCCACGGACCCTTCACACGCCCCGTATGAGACGGACGGGGCGCACGAGACGTATGAGACGCCGGGCGCACACCGCTCCCGGGCCCTGTACCCCCCGCACACCGCGCACGACCCGTACAGCCCGCATGATCCGCACGACTTGCATGATCCGTACGACCCGCACCATGCGTGCGACCCGTACGACCCGTACGAGAAAAGCGATCAGAACCACGAGGAGAGCGACGTGCAGCGTCGCGCATTCATGACACGAGGCACCGCCACCGTGGCGGCGGCCTCACTGGGCCCCTTCGGCGGCGGTGCCGCGGCGGCCGGACGGCACGTCCACCGGGCGGGCACGTCCGAGGCGGGCGCCCTCGAGGAGGCCGTCCGCAAGATCCGGCTGCTCGACGACCGGCACGGGGCCGACGGCCTCTACCGACGCGCCGCGGCTCCCCTGCGCACGGCGTACGCGCTGCTGGACGCGGGCACCACGCGGCAGACCACCGCCGACCGGCTGTACTCCGGCGCGGGCGAACTGGCCATCTCGGTGGGCTGGTTGGCCCACGACTCAGGGCGCTTCGACGACGCGCGCTCGCACTACGCGGAGGCCCTAGCGACCGCCCGGATGGCCGGCGACCCGGGTCTTGAGGCCCATGCCTTCTGCAACACCGCGTTCCTCGCGCGCGACGCGGGGCGCCCGCGCGAGGCCGTCCGCGCGGCCCAGGCGGCCCAGCGCGCCGCACGCCCCCTGGGCTCCCCCCGCCTGCTCTCCCTGCTCGCGCTGCGCGAGGCGGGCGGCTGGGCCGGGCTCGCCGACCGCAGGGGATGCGAGCAGGCGATGGCGCGCGCCCAGGCCCTCTACGAGCGCGGCCCCTCGGAGACCGACCCCGAGTGGATGACCTTCTACGGAGAGGCCGAACTGGAGGGGCTCGAAGCGCAGTGCTGGTCGACGCTGGGCGACTGGACGCGGGCGGCCCGCCACGCACGCCGCGCGGCCCACCTCCAGGACCCGCACTTCACCCGCAACATCGCCCTCTACACCGCGGAACTCGCCGACGACCTGGCCCGTGGCGGCCGCCCCGACGAGGCCGCCCTCGCCGGTCTGCGCGTCCTGGACCTGCTGAACGAGGTCCAGTCCTCCCGCATCCAGACCATGCTGGCGGGAACGGCCCGCGTGCTGCTCCCGCACCGCAGGGCCTCGGGCGTCTCCGCGTTCCTCGACCGCCACGCGAGCCTGCCGCGCACGGCGTGAGCGCCGCTCCGGGCTCCGGTCAGGCGCTCAGGTGTCCGCAGTCGTTCCACACCTCGACGGCGGGCTCCCCGTAGGCCCAGCCGAGCACCGACAGCGAGGTCGGGTTGAGGCGGATGCGGGCCGCGAAGTCCAGCGGAAGGCCCAGCCAGCGGGCGCCTATGGAACGCAGGATGTGGCCATGGGCGAAGACCAGCACATCGCGGTCCTCGGAGCGGGCCCATGAGACGACCTCGTCCGCGCGCGCGGAGACCTGCTCCAGCGTCTCCCCCTCGGGAACGCCGTCGCGCCAGATGAACCAGCCCGGACGGATGCCCTGGATCTCCGCCGGGGTCATGCCCTCGTAGGCGCCGTAGTCCCACTCCATGAGCGCGTCCCAGGTGCTCGCGCGCTCCCCGAAACCGGCGAGTTCACACGTCCCGTGCGCGCGCGACAGCGGGCTGGTGCGCACCTCCACCCCGGGAAGCCCGTCGAAGGGCGCCCGGTGCAGCCGCTCGCCCAGCAGCTTGGCGCCGCGTCGTCCCTCTTCCAGGAGCGGGATGTCGGTCCTGCCGGTGTGCTTTCCGGACAGCGACCATTCGGTCTGTCCGTGCCGGGCCAGCAGGATGCGCGGTGCCATGGAGAAGAGCCTTTCCGGGACGGGCCGCACGAATGAGAGATGGCTCACTCGACGACGGCTTGAGGAGTGGGTGATTCCATCATCGCTCACCTCAGTTCAGGGCAACCCGGGGGGCGATCTCCGCGTCTTTGAGATCCGGGGCGCCCCTTCGGGGCATTCGCGTACACCGTAAAATCCCGGGGTGGCCGCGGACCGTCGTCAGCGGACAACGGACCGTCGGGTCACCACGAGCAGATGGGCACGAGCAGATGGGGGAGGGCGATCGGATGCCGCAGACCGATGCACCGCGTACCGAAGCGGCACCGCGCGCCCGGTCGCGCCGGGAGACCGAGCCGCGCACGTCCGCGGCGGAGCGGGCACGGCTCCGCTGGTGGACCGAGGTCCCGCTGATCCTGCTCGTGTACGCGTCGTACACGGCGGGCCGGCTGCTCGCCCGGGGCGACACCGACGGCGCCGTCGGCCACGGCCTGTCGATCCTGCGGATCGAGAAGGCCCTCCACCTCAACGCCGAACATCCGCTGAACCGGCTGTTCACGCGTGAGGCCTGGCTGGGCGTGCCCGCCGACTTCTGGTACGGGTCGCTGCACTACCTGGTGACGCCCGCGATCCTGATATGGCTCTTCCGCTCCCGGACCGTCCGCTACCGCGCGGCCCGCACCTGGCTGATGACCTCCACGTTCATAGGCCTGATCGGTTTCACCCTGCTGCCGACCTGCCCGCCCCGGCTGCTGTCGCCCGGCCACGGCTTCGTCGACACGATGGCCCAGTACAGCTCGTACGGCTGGTGGGGCGGCGAGGCCAGTGCGCCGCGCGGTATGGGCGGGATGACGAACCAGTACGCGGCGATGCCGAGCCTGCACGTGGGCTGGGCCCTGTGGTGCGGGGTGATGCTCTGGCGCCACGGCCGTACGCCGGCCGCCAAGGTCGCCGCCGTCGTCTATCCGCTGTTCACCACCATCGTCGTGATGGGCACGGCCAACCACTACTTCCTCGACGCCGTCGCGGGCGCCGCGGTGATGGGGGCGGGCCTGCTGCTCACCCCGTTCGTGATGCGGGCGGCGAACCGTCTGCGGACCCTCGTCGAGGGCCGCGTCCCGTGGCTCTCGGGTGCCTCGCGGGGCGAGGGTTCCACGATTGTCAGTGCGGGGTGCCAGACTTCCCCGGGTGAACGAATTCCCCGACAGCGCGAGTCCCGATCCGGGCCGGGAGCGGAGCAGGGTGCCTCTCCCACGGACGCGGGGGAAAGCGCTGCGACAGCAGCTCGCTGAGCTGCGCGGTCCGGACGTCGCACCGAAGGCGCTCGACGCGCGCGCCCTCGCGGCGCTCGCGGCCAACCCCGGGTGCGACCGCCGTGCCCTGCTGGACGGGGCGGGCGTCGACAAGGCGAAGCTGGCGAGTGCGCTCGGCGCGCCGTCCGCGTTCGGGATGTCGCAGTTCGCCTTCATGCGGGGCAACGCGTTCGAGGCGCGGGTCAAGGCCGACGGCGGTGCCGAGCTGCTGCGGCTGGTGCACGAGAAGCTGGACCCCGGCGCCGAGCCGCCCGGTGCGGGTGCCGTGCCCGACCTGAGCGCGATCGGCCCCGAGGGACGCGCAGCGCGTACGGCGCTCGCGCTGCGCGAGGCGACCGAGGCGGGCGTCTGGACCCTGCTCGACCACCCCATGCTCGCCCTCGACGTCGCGGGCTCCGCCGCCTTCCTGGAGCCGGACGCCGTGGTCGTGCACCCCGACGGCCGCTGGACGGTCGTCGAGATCAAGTCGTTCCCGATGCTGGACGGTTCGGCCGACCCCGCCAAGGTGGGCGCCGCCGCCCGGCAGTCCGCGGTGTACGTGCTGGCCCTGGAGGAGGTCGCCGCCCGCCTCGACCCGGCCCCCGAGGTCCGCCACCGTGTCCTCCTGGTCTGCCCGAAGGACTTCTCCAACCTGCCGGCCGCCTCGGCCGTCGACGTACGCAAGCAGCGCGCGGTCACCCGCCGCCAGCTCGCCCGGCTCACCCGCGTCGAGGACATCGCGGCCGCCCTCCCCGAGGGGAGCTGCTTCTCCCCCGCCCTCCCCGCCGAGGAACTCGTCACGGCCGTCGAGGCGGTGCCCGCGACCTACGCCCCCGAGTGCCTGTCCGCCTGCGAGCTGGCCTTCCACTGCCGGGCCCGCTCGCGCGCCGAGGGCGCGGTGACCTCGCTCGGCCGCTCGCTGCGCGCTGAGCTGGGCGGTCTGACGACCGTCCCTGACGTACTGGCGGCGGCGCGCGGAAGGGCCGGGGACCCCGACGACCCCGCCGTCGCGGCCCTCAGGAGAGCGGCACTGCTACGGGCGGAGGCCCTGCGCGGCACGGCGTCGGAGACCCACGCCCGAGCCGGGGAGGCCCGGGTGCCGGTCGCGTCGGCGTCGCGGGCCCGCGTACCGGAAGACCTCGCGTCACGAGTTCCCGAACGCGGAGCCTCCGCGCCCGCAGTTCCCGCACCCGGAACCCCGGTGTCGGAGGCCGACGCACCCGGAGCGCCGGTGCCCGGAGCCTCCGCGACGAAAGCCCCGGTGCCGGTGGCCGGTGCCCCGGAAGGCCGGGAGGCGGGCGCATGTCGCTGATCGCCACCCTGGCGCGGCTGGAGGCCGTGGAGAGCGGGCGGGCGCAGCCCGCCGCCACCGTGCTCCACCGCCATCTCGTCGAACGGCCGCTGGTGTTCGTGCCGCTCACCACCTCGGGCGAGGCGGGAGCGCCGCTCGGCGCGCTCGTCGGCACCGACCGGGACGCGCCCCGGCTGCTGGTCGTGCCGCAGCCCCGCGGCCGCGACCTGCGGTTCGCCTTCCTCGCCGAGCTGGCGGACGTCGTCCTGCCCTACCTCGACTCGTACGCGGACGTGGTCGAGGCGGCCGAGCGCAGCGAGACCGACCCGGAGACCGGCAAGCGCGTCAAGGTCGAGGTCGAGCTGTGCGCCGACGCGCCGCAGATCGTCGTGCCGGGCCGCGCGGGCATCGAGTTCGTCCGCCTCCTCGGGCGTTCCACGCGCTTTCGCCGCACCGCCGAGCAGGATCCCGAGACCCCGCATCCGGCGCCGCCCCGGGTTCCGTTGTTCGGGCGCTGGCTGACCCACTTCGGGGAGCGCGCCCGGGTGCCCGGCTCCGCCCTGCTCCTCGCCCTCACCGACGTGCTGTCCCGGCACTGGGCCACCGGCCAGAGCAGCCTGGAGGACCAGCATCTCGGCGCGCTGCTCGCCTGGCTCGATCCGCCGGAGGGGGAGCCGGGCGCCGAGGCCGCGGTGCGGGCCGAGCTCCAGCGGGACGCGCGGGGACAGCTCGTCTGCCCGCCCGCCGGACCGGCCACGGACCCCGCCTTCGACAACCAGCTCCTGGCCCCCGCCATCGAACGCTACGACCGCGCGCGCACCGCGCTGGCCGCCGCCGAGGACGGCATCGAGGCGGACGACCGGCTCGGTGAACTCACCGCCGCGGAGCGGGAGATCCGCGAACTCGTCGCGAGCGTCACCCTGCCCACCTGGGACGCGGTGTGGCGCGGGCTCGACCTGCTGCGCGCGCTGCCGGAGGGGGCGCACGCCGCCGACCGGTGGACCCGCGACCGCTGGTCGTTCACCGGACACCGCGACCGGGTCGTGGCGGGCGAGCCACCGCAGCCGCGCCGCGACGACGCGGTCACCGCCGCGAACAAACTGGCCGGCCGCGAGCGGGAGCAGGCCCGTCTGGAAGCGCAGGAGGCCCTGGACGACCCGCTGGTCATGGCCGGCCGGCGGCTCGCCGGAGAGGCTTTCGCCGGAGAGGTCACCGATGTCGTGATGGCGTACAGCGAGGGCAAGCGGCCGAGCCCCCGCCCGCTGGTGACCGTCCGCACGGACGACCGCCCGCACCTGGGGGAACGGGCCAGGGTGTACCGCTCGCTCGGCGGGAAACCGCAGGCCGCGGAGTTCGTGGGGTACGACGACGAGGGCGCCGCCGTGGTGCTGCGGATCGTCGACAAGATGGGGCGCGGCAAGGAGCCCGAGGCCGGCTCCCTGCCGGAGAAGGGGGACCTCGTCTGCTTCACCCTGTTCGAGCACGAACAGCGCGGGGGCGCCAAGCTGCCCGACCCGGAGGAGACGCCGTGGACGCACGGAGGACCGCCGGGTGAGCCCGACGCCGTACCGCCGCCGGACGCGGTGACCGAGGAGGACGTGCTGTGACCGCCGTGTTCGACCCGGGTGCCGAGGCCGCCCGCGCCACCGACGCGATCCTGCGCGACACCCTGCACGGCACCGACCGCGGTGTCGTGGTGGACTCCCCGCCGGGCGCCGGCAAGTCGACCCTCGTCGTCCGGGCCGCACTCGAACTGGCCGCCGCGGGACGCCCGTTGATGGTCATCGCGCAGACCAACGCCCAGGTCGACGACCTGGTGCTGCGGCTCGCCGAGAAGGCCCCGGAGCTGCCGGTGGGGCGGCTGCACAGCAGCGACTCCGACCCGTACGACAAGGCTCTCGACGGTCTCGATCACGTGCGCAAGTCGACGAAGGCGGCCGACCTCGCGGGCCTGGACGTCGTCATCTCGACCGCCGCGAAGTGGGCCCACGTCAAGGGCGTCGAGCCCTGGCGGCACGCGATCGTCGACGAGGCGTACCAGATGCGCTCCGACGCGCTGCTCGCCGTCGCCGGGCTCTTCGAGCGGGCCCTGTTCGTGGGCGACCCAGGGCAGTTGGACCCGTTCGCGATCGTCGGTTCGGAGCAGTGGGCGGGGCTGTCCTACGACCCGTCGGCGTCCGCGGTGAGCACGCTGCTCGCGCACAATCCGCATCTGCCGCAGCACCGGCTGCCGGTGTCCTGGCGGCTGCCCGCGTCGGCGGCACCGCTGGTCTCGCACGCCTTCTATCCGTACACGCCGTTCCGCAGCGGCACCGGTCACGGCGACCGGCGGCTGAACTTCGGTGTCCCGTCGGACGGTTCGGGCACCGACCGGGTCATCGACGAGGCGGCCGAGTCCGGTTGGGGTCTGCTGGAGCTGCCCGCCCGGCACACACCGCGTACGGACCCGGAGGCGGTGCGCGCGGTGGCCGGTGTCGTACGGCGGCTGCTCGACCGGGGCGGTGCGGCCACGTCGGAGCGGGCGGAGGATCCGGTGCCGCTGACGGCCGACCGGATCGCCGTCGGCACGGCGCACCGGGACCAGGCCGCGGCCGTGCGCGCGGCCCTGGCCGGCCTCGGTGTCACGGAGGTCACCGTCGACACGGCGAACCGGCTCCAGGGACGGGAGTTCGACGTCACGGTCGTCCTGCACCCGCTGTCGGGGCGGCCCGACGCCACGGCGTTCCACCTGGAGACCGGACGGTTGTGCGTACTCGCTTCCCGGCACCGGCACGCGTGCATCGTGATCTGCCGGGAAGGAATCACGGAGTTGCTGGACGACCACCCGTCGACCGAGCCCGTACAGCTGGGAGTGACCGTGAAGTTTCCGGATGGTTGGGAGGCCAATCATTCGGTGTTGTCCCATCTGGCGGAGCATCGGGTGGCGTGGCGGCCCTGAACCCGTTCCGGGCACACCCCGGACCGGCGACATCCCGGACCGGCGGCGCGCGCTCGACCCTTCGGGCCCACTTGCGCGGGCGCGAGACAATGGACGGTGGCCCTTTACCGAGAGGGGCCCCTGAACCGTACGAGGAGGAGAAGACATGGCGGAGCCCACGCCGCGTCGGAACGAACCGCGGCTACGCCCCGCGCCCCTGCTCTTCGAGCCCGCGGAAGCCGCCGGGGACCCGGAGCACTTCTTCGACCTGGAGTCGATCGACGATCCGCGCGCGCTGCTCGACCGGTCCACGGAGCTGGCGCACGCGTTTCGCGCCGCCGCCGACCGGGCCGTCGAGTTCCAGGCCATCGCCGCCGCTCAGCTCGCCGATCCGCGCCGCTTCGACCGGCTGACCGCCGCCTCGATCGCCGAGCGGGCCGAGTGGACCGAGGACTACGCGAAGAAGATGGTCGAGTTCGGCGAGGGGCTGCTGCGGGGCACGGAGGGCAACGGACACGGTCACGGCGTGACCGACCCGCTCTGAGCCGCTCCACCCCGCCCTGACACCCTCCGCCGCGCCACGCGCCGGCGACGGGGCCGCACCGTTCCCGAAGCGGGGCCGTTCCTGCGCGGGCCGTTCCCGGAGCGGGGCCGTTGCCGGAGTGGGGTCACTTCTGCGACCGGCAGCAGGACCGGCAGGCGAATCCCGCCGACCGCGGGGCCGGTCGGCGAACCTGCAGGCGAACCCGCAGAGGGACCGGTCCGGGGCCGGTAAAGGGACCTGCCAGGGGGCCAGCAGGCGAACCCGGCGGGCGAACCTGCCGAAGGACCGCCAAGCGAACCTGCCGAGGGCCGGTCGGCGAACGCGCAGGTGAACGGGTCGGGGGCCGCTGAGGGCCAGTCGGGGGCCGGTCGCGGGGCCGGTCCGGGGGATGTTCCGGCGACGCCCGCAGCCTCTCTGGCATATGCCAGGCGGGCAAGATACTCCACCTCACCCGATCCTGTCCCGATTTCCGGCAACCCTCCGGGATCGAGCGCTCACCACCGGTAGATGTATGCGGCATGAGCAGCACACGGAATCCGCCGAGCAGCACCCCCCGCAGCCCCGGAGCGCCGTCGCCCGAGCGGCTGGACGTCGCGGGTGTCACTCCCGAGGGAGCCGCCTGGCTCGCCTCGGCGGGAACGTATCCGCGCAGCACGCTCGCCCTCTGGCGCGAACGGCCGAACGCCCCGCTCGTCCTGCCCTGCGGCAGCGCCTTCGACGTCGTGAGCGCGCCTGCGCTCTTCGGACGGCGGATGCTCGACCGGCTCTGGGACGACGGACCGGGCTCGGGCCCGGTGGCGGTGTACCGCGGGCGGATGCTGATGTTCGCCGCGCCCGGCACCGCCCAGCGGCTCCCCTCGCTGATGAAGTGGGAGGAGTGGGGTTCGGGTGCATCCGTGGAGCCTGAGGCGGTCGTGGGGCACGGCGGTCCCGTGGGGCGCGAGGCTCCGGGACAGGGCGGGCACGTGGGGCGGTGCCGGGAGGTACCGCCGCTCCTCTGCCACGGTACGGGGGACGCGGTCACCGTGCCCGCGCTGGGCGCCGGGGACGGTGGAGCGGAGGGCTTCCGGGCCGATTCCCGCTGGCTGGTCGCCCCCGACACACGGCAGCCCTGGCTTCCCGGGCCCGAAATCCTGCTCTGGGCGGCCGTGCGGGCGGCCCGTGCGGCGGCGTCCGCGGCGGTACGGATATCGATTTTTCCTCGCGCCGATCAGGATGCTAAGGTCTACGACGTCAGCAGGCGCCGCTAGCTCAGTTGGTTAGAGCAGCTGACTCTTAATCAGCGGGTCCGGGGTTCGAGTCCCTGGCGGCGCACGCCAACGAGAGCGGGATGATTCGCGGAAACGCGAGCATCCCGCTCTCGTCGTTTCCGGGTGGCTCAGCCGGTCGTGATCCTTACCGTCCAGGCTCCCGAAGCCGACCGGTCCTCCACCTGGACCCGGACCTTCGAGCCCGGCACCTTGAAGTTCTCGCCGAGGCTCACCGGCGCGTCCGCGAGCGGCGGGTACACCGAGTCCTCCCAGCAGGACTCGGTGTGGGGGTGGGCGTCGAGCACCTGGATGGGACCGCTGCCCGACTCGGTCCCGCTGCGGACCCGGTAGACGAGGACGCCCTGCTCGCAGGTCGAGCCGTCGTTGCCCGTCGAGCCGCGGGCCTCGAAGGCGAGCGCGCTGTCCGGGCCCGTCGGGACCACCGCCAGCTTGGTGCCCCGGCCCGCGCCGAAGGGCCGAGAACCGGGGGGAGCCGCCACGCCCAGCGCGTTCGAGGACGTGACCGGTCCGCCCGAACCGCGCGAGGAGGTCCGCGGTCCGTAGGAGGACACCCGCGGACCGAAGGCGGACCGTCGCGCTCCGGAAGCGGAGGCATGCGACCCGCGCGAGGACACCCTCGGCCCCTGCACGGCACCCCCCGCCCCACCCGCCACGGCGCCCCCCGTCCCATCCGGCACGGTCGAGCGGGTCGCCAGCACCCCCGCGCCGGCCGTCCCCTCGGCGCTCGCGCCGGCCGAGCCGACCGCGGGGTCGACGGGTCCGGATTCCAGCGGCTCCAGCGTCAGACGGGTGGTGCCGGAGCCCAGGACGCACGCCACCTGGTGCGGTTCCAGCCATCCCAGCCGCCATTTGTGCCAGCCGAAGAGGTCGGGGGCGAGACCGAACTGGCTGCCCATGAGGTCCCAGTCACCCACATAGGTGTCCCAGTCGCCCTTGCCGTCGGAGGGACGGTGGTAGAGGTCGGGCAGGTCGAAGACATGGCCGGTCTCGTGCGCGAGGACGAGGCGGTCCGGCGGATGCTTCTCGAAGACCGTGACGACGCGTCGGATGTCCTTGCCGTCCGCGCGCAGCGGTGTGTCCAGGTTGACGACCTTCGTGGCGTCCGAGTCGACGCCCGGCGCGTCCGGGTCCGCGATGAAGTAGACGACGTCGTAGCGCGAGAAGTCGACCTGCGGGTCGGCCACGGCGAGGGCGTCGCGCAGATAGGCGGCACGGTCGGTGGCGTTCCAGTCGCGCTGTATGGCGTACGACGTGGAGGCGTGCGGCATCTGGATCCAGGCGCGCCGGGGATGCGGGCGGACCGTGAACTTGCCGTACGAGGCACGCTCGAAGAAACGGCTGGTCGCCGGGAAGTAGTCGCCCGTCAGTTCGGCGGGAGTGGTGCGCGGGGTTGAGTCCGGGAAGGACAGGAAGACCATCACGGCGTCGAGGGGACGGGTGGGGCGTTCGTAGGAGGCGTTCCAGGTGTCGGCGCCCTCCGAGTGGTGCGCCGTGGTCCGCGTCAGGGCGCAGGGGGACGCGAGAGGTTCGGCGAGCGCGTGGGCCGGCACCAGGGAGGTCGCGGCGAGCGCGGTCATCGAGGTGAACACGGCCGCGGTGCTGCGCCAGCGCGTCGCCCCGTCACGGACGAGGCCGCGCGGAGCCTCGCGAGTGAGAACCCTCAGGGGGAGCGGACGCGGCACGTCGACCTCCGGATGCGGATTTCGGGACACCGCACCCAGCCTGATTGACTTTGTACTACTTCGCCCTGTTTGTCTGCACCGGAAGAGTGAGCGGGCCGACGAGCCGACACCCCCGGACCTTCACGGAACGTCACATGCGGTTGACGGGAGAGGGAACCCATCCAGATACAGGCAGAAACGATCTGTCAGAACGGGTGGTTGTTACTGGACACTGGACAGTGGCTGCACCGTTCGAGGTCAGCCTCTATGATCGGCACACTTTCCTGCACGGACACGGCTTGTGCGGCGGTCCATCACCGGCCGACCGCCCCGAGAGACCCATCCGAAGAACGAGTGCACTGCGGGAGCGAGCGGTGAGCGGAACGTCCGAAGGGCCGGCGCCCGCGGGAGACCTCGTCCGGCCGGCTGTCACAGAACGTCACGTCGACACGTCTTCTCGTACCTCCGCCGGGATCTCTCCCGGCCCACCCGTCCCCTCCGTCCCGCCGGTAACCCCCGGGGTGCCTTCCCGGGCACCCGGGCCCCTGGCGGTTCCGGACGGAACGTCACCCCGCACCTTTCTTGCCGCCTTCGCCACCGCTCCCCTCGCGATGGCCGTCGTCGACAGCGAGGGCCTCGTCGTCACCGCCAACGAGTCACTGGGCACGCTGCTCGGCGCCGGGGCGCGGACGTTCGTCGGGCGGGTCGCCGCCGATCTGGTGGACCTGGCCTCCGACGCCCGCACCTGGCAGGCGTACCGCGAGGTGCTGGGCGGCAGCCAGGCCCGGCTGCGCTGCACCCGCCGGCTCAAGCACCCCGACGGCCACGCGATCTGGGCACAGGTCACGGTCGCGCCGCTGCCGCCGCAGGAGCGGGCGGTCCTGATCTCGGTCACCGACATCGGTGCGAGGCGTGAACTCCAGGCACGGCTGCGCCACTTGCAGATGCACGACCCGGTGACCCGGCTGCCGAACCGCACGCTGTTCTTCGAGCGGCTGTCGGCGGCGCTGGAGGCGGAGACGTACGAAGAGGGCGGCACCGGCCGGATCGGGCTCTGCTATCTGGACCTGGACGGGTTCAAGGCGGTCAACGACACGCTCGGCCACCGGGTCGGGGACCGGCTGCTCGCGGCCGTCGCGGAGCGTCTGACGCGCTGCGCGGAGGAGGCCGGCCTCACGAGGGCCGCCACTCCCCTGGTGGCGCGGCTGGGCGGGGACGAGTTCGCGCTGCTCGTCGAGGACTCCACGGGCACCGACCAGTTGGCGGACCTCGCCGAGTCCGTACTGAAGTCGCTCCAGGCGCCGTTCGACCTGTCGGGTCAGCGGCTGTCGCTGTCGGCATCCATCGGGGTCGTCGAGCGGCGCGCCACCGGCACGAGCGCGACCGGTCTGATGCAGGCCGCGGACACGACGCTGTACTGGGCGAAAGCGGACGGCAAGGGCCGCTGGACGCTCTTCGACCCGGAGCGCAACGCGCACCGCATGACGCGCCAGGCCCTGTCGTCCACCCTGCGCGCGGCCGTCGAGCGGGGTGAATTCGCCCTGGAGTACCAGCCGTTGGTGGGCATGGAGGACGGCGGTGTGCACGGGGTCGAGGCGCTCGTCCGCTGGAACCACCCGAGGTTCGGGATGCTCACGCCGAACCGGTTCATCGGACTGGCCGAGGAGAACGGCTCGATCGTCCAGCTCGGCCGCTGGGTACTGGCCACCGCCTGCCGCCAGGCCCGCCGTTGGCAGTTGGACCATCCGGACGCCCGGCCGATCTTCGTCAGCGTCAACGTCGCCGTGCGTCAGGTCTGGGACTCCGACCTGGTCGCAGACGTGGCGGAGATCCTGGCGGAGACCGGACTGGCCCCGCATCTCCTCCAGTTGGAGCTGACGGAGTCGGCGGTGATGGGCTCCGCGGGCCGGCCGCTCCAGGCGCTGCAGGCCCTGAGTGACATGGGAGTCCGGATCGCCATCGACGACTTCGGCACCGGCTACTCGAACCTCGCCTATCTGAGCAGGCTCCCGGTGTCCGTGCTGAAGCTGGACGGTTCCTTCGTCCGCGGCTTCCAGTACGAGAACGCCGACGGCTCGTCCGCCCACCCCAACCCCGCCGACGAGGTCATCGTCGAGGCGCTCATCCAACTCGCCCACCGGCTGGGCCTGACCGTCACCGCGGAATGCGTGGAGACCGCCTCGCAGGCGTCCCGGCTGCGCGGGATCGGCTGCGACACCGGCCAGGGCTGGCTGTACTCCCGGCCGGTGGCGCCGGAGCGCATCTCCGCCCTCCTGATGTCGGCCGCCTGCCCGCAGACCTGAACGCCCCGGCGCTCGAACCCCGAACACCCCGGTGCGCGGACCGAACGTCCCGGTGCTCGGCCCCGGACACCCCGGCATTCGAACCCGGGCGTCCCGGCCTTCCGGCCTGGGCGTCCCGGCCGCGCTCGCCTGCGCGTCCCGGGCTCGCCTGCGTGTCTCGCTCTCGGGCCCGGGACGCCCGGTACTCGGACCCGAGCATCCCTGCCCTTCGGCCTGCGCGTCTCGCTTCCCGGGCCTGAGCGGCCCCCGGCCATCAGGCCTGAGTGCTCTGCTCCTTGGGCAACCCGTAGGCGTCCGCGATCAGTTCGTACGAGCGCAGCCGTACGTCACCGCCGTGCGCGTTACCCGTGATCATCAACTCGTCGGCGCCGGTGCGCTTCTGGAGGTCGTCGAGGCCGGCGCGGACCTCGTCGGCGGTGCCGTGGATGACGTTGGAGTTCCAGGAACCGACGAACTCCCGCTCCATGGCGCTGAATTCGTAGGCCTCCGCCTCCTCCGGGGTCGGCACGAGACCGGGGCGGCCGGTGCGCAGGCGGACCATGCTCAGCGCGGCTGCCAGCACCTGGCGGCGCGCCTCCTTCTCCTCGTCCGTCGCGAGGGCGGAGACGCCGATGAGAGCGTACGGGGCGTCCAGGACCGCACTCGGCCGGAAGGACTCGCGGTAGAGGTCGAGCGCCGGGATCGTGTTCTGCGCCGAGAAGTGGTGCGCGAAGGCGAACGGGAGGCCGAGGCCTCCGGCGAGACGGGCGCTGAAGCCGGAGGACCCGAGCAGCCAGATCGGGGGCCGGTGCGGGGACTGGACCCCGCCCGGCGCGGTCGCCTGGACGGGGCCGGGCACGGCGTGGATACGGGCGTAGGGGTGGCCGTCGGGGAAGTCGTCGTCCAGGAAGCGGGTGAGTTCCGCGAGCTGCTCGGGGAAGTCGTCGGCGCCCTCGTTGAGGCGCTGGGTGCGGCGCAGCGCGGCGGCCGTCGCGCCGTCCGTGCCCGGGGCCCGGCCGAGGCCCAGGTCGACACGGCCCGGGGCCATCGCCTCAAGGGTGCCGAACTGCTCCGCGATGACCAGGGGGGCGTGGTTGGGGAGCATCACGCCGCCGGAGCCCAGCCGGATGCGGTCCGTGTGGGCGGCCAGATGGGCGAGGATCACCGCGGGCGAGGAGCTGGCCACGCCGGGCATCGAGTGGTGTTCTGCCACCCAGTAGCGGTGGAAGCCGCGGGATTCCGCGAGGCGGGCGATCTGGACGCTGGTGCGGAGGGCGTCGGTCGCGGTGCGGCCCGCGCCCACGGTGACCAGGTCCAGCACGGACAGCGGTACGGGGGCGGTGCCCCGCGCCGTGCCTCGGATCTCGCCCGTCTCGGCCGTCTCGTCCACCGTGGTGCCTCCTGTTGCGTACGCGATGCTGTCCTCCGCATACGAACAGGAGGGTGACTCCGGTTATTCCCCGGGCCTCCCGGGGTCACCCCGGGGCGAGGGCTTCCCCGGGTGGGGAGAGAGTTCCCCCGGGCGGGCGGCTTTCCCCGGGGCGGGGGGCTGGGGACGAGGTATTTCGTCCCCTCCGCCCGTGCCCTTCCCCTACCTGGGGCTCCGCCCCGGACCCCGCTCCTCGAACGCCGGAGGGGCTGAGTCCGTCGGCGGGACTGGATCTTCCTTCGGAGGCTTGGAATCTACGCCTGGACGATGGGTTCCCTCGTGAAGAGGGCGCCCAGATCCGGGGCGTTCACACGGCGGTCGGTCAGGCGCAGGGCTTCCCAGACGGTGACCTGGTTCGCGGTGAGGACCGGTTTGGCGAGGTCCTTCTCCAGGGCCGCGAGGTGGGAGACGGTGTGCAGGGCCGTGTCGGGCAGGAGGACCGCCTCGGCGTCCGGGCGGTCCGCCGCGCGGGCGAGCGCGAGGACCTGGTCGTAGCCCCAGCCCGCGACCTCGGCGCCGGTGACGTCACCGGCGCCGTGCACCGCCACCACCTCCGTGCCCGCCTCCTTCAGGAACGCGGCGAAGAGCGCGGCCACGTCGTCGGGGTAGGTCGCCCCGATCGCGACCCGGTGGGCCGCGATCTCCCGCGCCGCGTGCGCGAAGGCGAACGACGTCGAGGAGGCGGGCAGGCCGGCCGCCCTGGCGAGGCCGCGGACCTGCTCGTGGGCGCCCTGGAGTCCGTACACGAAGCTGCCGCCCGCGCACGCCCAGACCACGGCCTCCGCGCCGGACAGGCGCAGCTCCTCGACGCCCGCCGCGAGGCGCCGCTCCGAGCCCATGTCGAGGAGCGCGTCCACGCCGTGGGCGTCCTCCCCCGTGTCCGTGTGGACGACGGTCAGGCGGATGTCGCTGCCGAGCAGCTGCTCCGTGCGCGGGTAGTCGTCCTCGGCCGAGTGGCCGGGGTAGAGGAATCCGAGTGCGGTCATGCCCAACCTTCCTGTTCTTCGGGCGGTACGGGTCCCTGGCGGGCGGTCCGATCGATCAGCCCGCTCCGGGGGCCCACTGCCCGGGTACCCAGTCGGCGCAGCGCCGCCCACATCCTCACCTGGTTGGCCGAGAACGCCGGGATCCGCCCTTCCGCCCGCGGGCCGGGGCTCGCCTTGCCGCCCGCCCCCGAGGCCGGGCTTCCGCGCTCGGGCCGAGGGAGGGCGGGAACCGGCCACGGAGGGGAAACAGGCGGGCAACGGACCGTATGCGAGCCCGTGTTGACGACGGTAGGTTCGGGTGTGGCGTGGTCGATCCGCGCATCTCGGACGGCTCGGCCCCGTTCGCCCGCCTGTCTCCCCGGTCATGTCGCCCCAGGATCTCCCCAGAGAAGCGGACTCGCATGGCGAAACGGTCTTCCCCGGTGAACGCCCGTACGTCCGCCGGCGCGCCCCACCCGCCGGTTCCGGCCACCCTGCTCGTCCTGGACGCCGACCCGCTGCCCCGGCTCGGCCGGCTCACCGGGCGCGTACGGATCGAGCACGCCGACGAGTCCACTCTCGCGGAGCGGCTGCCGCACGCGGACGCGCTGCTCGTGTGGGACTTCACCTCGCACGCCGTGCGCCGTGCCTGGCCGGGCGAGGGGCCGCGACCGCGCTGGGTGCACACCGCCAGCGCGGGCGTGGACCATCTGATGTGTCCCGAGCTCGCCGCCTCCGACACGGTGGTGACCAACGCGCGCGGCATCTTCGACCGGCCGATCGCCGAGTACGTCGCCGCTCTGGTCCTCGCCATGGCCAAGGACCTGCCGAGGACCTGGGACCTGCAGCGGCGCCACGAGTGGCGGCACCGCGAGTCGCAGCGGGTGGCCGGGACCCGCGCCTGCGTGGTGGGGTCCGGGCCGATCGGGCGGGCGATCGTGCGCGCCCTGAAGGCGCTCGATGTCACCACGGCCCTGGTGGGGCGTGTCCCGCGCACCGGGATCCACGGCCCGAAGGAGCTGGACCGGCTGATGGCGCGCGCCGACTGGGTGGTGTCCGCGGCTCCGCTCACCGCGGAGACGCGGGGCATGTTCGACGCGCGGCGCTTCGGGATGATGCAGCCCTCGGCCCGCTTCATCAACATCGGACGCGGGCAGCTCGTCGTCGAGGAGGCGCTCGCCGAGGCCCTGTCGAAGCGGTGGATCGCGGGTGCGGCCCTGGATGTCTTCCAGCACGAACCGCTCAACCGTGACAGTCCGTTGTGGGAGGTCCCGGGGCTGATCGTGTCTCCGCACATGAGCGGGGACACGGTCGGCTGGCGGGACGAACTGGGCGAGCAGTTCGTGGAGTTCTACGAGCGCTGGGCGGCGGGCAAGCCGCTGCCGAACGTCGTCGACAAGAAGCGCGGGTACGTGCCGGGACACTGAACCGCCCCCGGCGGCCGGGAGCGCACCGGACGCGGGCGGGACCGGAAGGCGCCCGAATACTTCACATGGTCCCGGGTAGCCGCGCGGCCATGGCTCCACCACTTGGGAACGCACGTGGAAATGAACAGGGAAACGAGCGCGGAAAGGACAGACACCCGTCCGGGACCACCCGCCGGTCGCTGCTCGCGGGGGTCGCGGCGCTCGGTGCGCTCGGCGCCGCCGGCTGCAGTCGCGTGGCCTCGGCGTCCGGGACGGACGGCGGCGATCTCCTCGACCGGCTGAGGGCGCAGGGAGTCGTACGGCTGGGCATCGCGGGCGAGATCCCGTTCGGCTACATCGACCGGGACGGCCGACTGACCGGCGAGGCACCGGAGTTGGCGAAGGCCGTCTTCGAGCGGCTCGGCGTCGGACGTGTCCAGCCGGTCCCGACCGAGTTCGGCTCGCTGATACCCGGGCTCGACTCCCAGCAGTTCGACGTCGTGTCCGCCGGGATGTACATCAACGCCGAACGCTGTCAACAGGTCATCTTCGCCGACCCCGACTACCGGATGCTCGACGCGTTCATCGTGCGCAAGGGCAACCCGAAGGGGCTGCACGACTACCGGGACGTGGTGGCGAAGAACGCCAGGTTCGCCACGGGGACCGGCTACGCGGAGATCCAGTACGCGGTCGAGGCCGGCTGCGAGGAGAGCGACATCCTGATCGTGCCCGACCAGGTGGCCGGGCTGAACGCGGTCGAGGCGGGGCGCGCCGACGTCTTCGCGGGGACCGCGCTGACCGTCCGCGAAGTGGTGAGGAAGTCCGGCAGGGCGGAGAGCACGAAGCCCTTCGCGCCGCTGGTCAAGGGCAAGCCGCACGTCGACGGGGGCGGTTTCGCGTTCCGTTCGCCGGAGACGAGGCTGCGGGACGCCTTCAACGCCGAGCTGCGGAAGATGAAGGACAGCGGCGAACTCTTCCGCATCCTGCGGCCGTTCGGCTTCACCAGGGCCGAGATGACCGACATGACCGCGAAGGAGCTGTGCCGCGGATGACTTCGGGACTCTGGAAACTCGTACTCGACGGCATCTGGGTCACTGTCCAACTGCTTTTCTTCAGCTCCCTGTTGGCCGGCGCGATGTCCTTCCTCGCCGGAATCGCGCGCACCTCGCGGCGGTGGATCGTCCGCTTCCTCGCGGGCTTCTACACCGAGGTGTTCCGCGGCACCTCCGCGCTGATCATGATCTTCTGGGTGTACTTCGTGCTGCCGCTCGCCTTCGGCTGGCAGCTCGTCCCGCTGTGGGCGGGCACCCTGGCGCTCGGGCTGACGTACGGGGCGTACGGCTCCGAGATCGTGCGCGGCGCGCTGAACGCGGTCGATCCCGCGCAGCGCGAGGGCGGGATCGCGCTCAGCTTCACGCCCTGGCAGCGGATGCGGCTGATCCTGCTGCCGCAGGCGGTGCCGGAGATGGTCCCGCCGTTCTGCAACCTGCTGGTCGAGCTGCTCAAGGGCACCGCGCTGGTGTCCGTCATGGGCATGGGCGATCTGACGTTCAGCGCCAACCTGGTGCGGCTCGCGCTCCAGCAGAGCGCGGAGGTCTACACCTACGTCCTGCTCATCTACTTCGCCATCGCCTTCCTGCTCACCCGGCTGATGCGCGGCCTGGAGAAGCGGCTCAAGGCCGGGATCGGCAAGGAGCGGGAGCGCGGCACGGCGGCACGCGAGCCGAAGCGGGCCGAGGCGACGGCCGTGGGCGCCGGTGCCGGCGCCCACGCGGGAGGTGCCTCATGACCTGGGACTGGAACGCCGTCGGCGACTTCATGCCGCACTTCCGGGACGGTCTGCTGGTCACCCTGCAGGCGCTGGCCCTCGGTTCGGTGATCGCCTTCACCCTCGGTCTCGTGTGGGCGCTGCTCATGCGGGCGCCGACACGCTGGGTGCGCTGGCCGGTCGGGGTGGCCACCGAGTTCGTACGCGACACCCCGCTGCTGGTGCAACTGTTCTTCCTCTTCTACGTGCTGCCCGAGTGGAACATCACGTTCTCCGCGCTGACCACCGGTGTGATCGCGATCGGGCTGCACTACTCGACGTACACGATGCAGGTCTACCGGGCCGGTATCGAGGGCGTGCCCGCCGGCCAGTGGGAAGCGGCCACGGCACTCGGCCTGCCCGTGCGGCGCACCTGGACGGCGGTGATCCTGCCGCAGGCGGTCCGCCGTGTCGTACCGGCACTCGGCAACTACGTCATCGCGATGCTCAAGGACACCCCGATGCTGATGACGATCACCGTGCTGGACATGCTCGGCGAGGCGCGTCTGTACGCGCAGCAGCACTTCCAGTTCACGGAGCCGCTCACGGTCATCGGTGTGGCCTTCATCCTCATTTCCTACCCGGCTTCCCTGCTGCTGCGAGCCCTGGAGCGACGCCTTGTCCGCTGACACGACCGCCGACACGAACACTGACAAGAACACTGACAGGAACGCCGACACGACTGCCGGGACCGGCCCCTCGACGGACCTGGCCAATCCCCCGGTGGACGGCAGCGAGCTGATCCGCTTCGACAGGGTCACCAAGCGCTTCGGGGACAACACCGTCCTCGACGGGCTCGACTTCCGCGTCGACTCCGGCAAGCACGTCACGCTGATCGGCCCGTCCGGGTCCGGCAAGACGACGATCCTGCGGCTGCTGATGACCCTGACCCGGCCGGACGAGGGCACGATCACGGTCGCCGGGGACCGGCTCTTCCCGGCCGACGAGAAGCGGGTCCGCGAGGTCCGCAAGAAGATCGGGATGGTCTTCCAGCAGTTCAACCTGTTCCCGAACATGAGCGTGCTGAGGAACGTCACCGAGGCGCCCGTCACCGTCCTCGGCCTGTCCCGGGACGAGGCCGAGGAGCGGGCTCGGGAACTGCTCGACCTGGTCGGCCTCTCGGACAAGTGCGACGCGCGGCCGGGCCGGCTGTCCGGCGGACAGCAGCAGCGCGTGGCCATCGCCCGCGCGCTGGCGATGCGGCCGCAGATACTGCTGCTGGACGAGGTGACGTCCGCGCTCGACCCCGAGCTGGTCGCGGGGGTCCTCGACGTCCTGCGTGACATCGCTCAGACGACGGACATCACGATGCTCTGTGTGACCCACGAGATGAATTTCGCCCGGGACATCTCGGACCAGGTCCTGATGTTCGATTCCGGCCATGTCATCGAATCCGGACCACCGGAAAGGATCTTCGGCGACCCGGAGCACGAGCGGACCAGGGAATTCCTCGGCGCCGTCCTCTGAAGTCCGGGAGTGAACGAGGGGCGGAAGGGGAGCACTCACGGGAAGCCGCGAGGTCCGACCCCTGGAGCATGCCCCAGATGCAATGCCCTTGGCATATGCCAGGGTGGTGCGTTCCTGCTGAGAGGCATGGAGCGCGCCACCAATCTCGTCAACAGGCGCCCGCAGAAGGCTGCTTGACGGTTATCGTGGAGTGGGCCCAGCTGTCCGGACCGGCGTCATTTTTGAGCCGGTCCACGAAGCGCAGGGGGAAAACCGTGGCGCTGATGAACGAGCCGACCGCGCCGTACCACTCGGCCCAGGACGCGCTGCGCGTCCTGGAGACGGTGTCGCGGCACACCACCGGCGTCACCGAGGCCGAACTCGCCCGCCAGGCCGGCCTCGGCGCCGACCGGCTGACGGCACTGCTGCGCATGCTGCGCCGGGAGGGCTACGTCGAGCAGGTCGCGGACGGCGCGTACGTCACCGGCGCCGCCCTCGGCCGTCTCGGTTCCGCGCAGGGCCGCGAGCAGGCGCTGCGCGAAAAGCTCCAGCAGACGATCGACCGGCTCCGCGACTCGGTCGGCGCCGCGATCTACATCAGCCGCTACATCGACGGCGAGGTGCACGTCACGCAGTACGCGGAGAGCCCGTCGACCCCCGCGGTCAACGAATGGGTCGACTTCCGCTCCTCCGCGCACGCCAGCGCGGTCGGCAAGAGCCTGCTCGGCCAGCTCGACCACAACGGCCGCCGCGACCACCTCTCCCGCCACAAGATGGCCCGCCTCACCTCGCGGACCATCACCAGCGAGCGGCTCCTGCTGTCGCGCCTCGACTCCCAGCCGGCCACCGTGCCCGTGCTCGACCTCCAGGAGTACGCGATCGGCACGGTCTGCGCGGCCGTACCGATCACCGCCGGCTCCTCCGTCGGCTGTCTCGCCCTCTCCCTCCCCGTCGAACACGCCCACCGGCTCCGCCGCGCCGCGGACACGCTGAACCGCGGAGCGGCCCCGGTGCTGCTCTCCCTCGCGATCTGACAGCGGCCGCACCGGGCCCGCACAGGGCGCATACCGGGCCCGCACAGGGCCGGCGGCCCGATCCGGCCGACGGCCGGGGCCGCAGCCGGTCGCGCCGCAGGTCACATGGTCGGACGGGTGGCCGCGCGGGTGGTCGGAAGCACCCCCACGGACCAGGTAGTATTTCTTTTGTCGCCGCCCGCGGAAGCGGGAGGCGAGAGTCATGCGCCGCTAGCTCAGTTGGTTAGAGCAGCTGACTCTTAATCAGCGGGTCCGGGGTTCGAGTCCCTGGCGGCGCACCTCGGTGAAGGCCCTCCACGCATGTGGGGGGCCTTCACGCATGTCCCGGGACTCCCGTGTGATCCCTGCACGCCCTGGCCGCCGGGAACCCGGTCTACTCCGACAGGACGAACTCGGTCAGCACCCGCGCCAGCAGCCCCGGGTCCCGCGCCCCGCACAACTCGCGCGCCGAGTGCATCGACAACCCCGCCACGCCCACGTCGACCGTCGCCACGCCGAGCCGGGCCGCCGTGATCGGGCCGATCGACGTCCCGCACGGCATCGCGTTGTGGGAGACGAACGGCTGCCACGGCACCTCCGCCCGTTCGCACGCGGCGGCGAAGGCCGCGACACCGATGCCGTCGGTGGCGTACCGCTGATTGACGTTGACCTTGATCACGGGGCCGCCGTTGGGCAGCGGCCAGTGGTCCGGGTCGTGGCGTTCGGCGTAGTTGGGGTGGACCGCGTGGGACATGTCGGAGGAGACGCACAGGGCGCCGGCGAGGGCGCGGTTGAAGTCCTCGGTCCCGCCGCCCCTGGCGGTCACGGCGCGGGCCAGCACCCGTTCCAGGAAGGGGCCCTGGGCGCCTGACTCCGATCCGCTGCCGACCTCCTCGTGATCGAAGGCGGCGAGCACGGGTATGGACGCGGGCGGGCGGGCCGCGCCGGCCGCGGCGACCAGGGCGGTGACGCCCGCGTGCACCGAGATCTGGTTGTCGAGGCGCGACGCGACGATGAACTCCTCGTCCGCGCCCAGATACCCGGGCGGCTGGATGTCGTGCAGCATCAGGTCCCAGCCGAGGACCTCGTCGGCGTCGGCACCGGCCTCGTCCGCGATCCGGCCGAGCAGCGCGCCGGGCCGGGGGTCGCCGAGTCCCCACAGCGGGGCCATGTGCCGCTGCCGGTCCAGCGCGAGCCCCTCGTTCACGGTCCGGTCGAGGTGGATGGCGAGCTGCGGCACCCGCAGCAGCGGCCTGTCGACGCTGACCAGCCGGGTCGATCCGTCGCGCAGGGCCAGCCGCCCCGAGACGCCCAGATCGCGGTCGAGCCAGGTGTTGAGCGGCACACCGCCGTAGACCTCCACGGCGATCTGCCGCCATCCCGCGGAGCCGGTGTCCGGCGTGGGCTTGACCCGCAGATTCGGTGAGTCGGTGTGGGCGCCGACGATCCTGAACGGGGTGCGGGCGGGGGCGCCCGGCGGAACGTACCAGGCGAGCAGCGCTCCCCCGCGGACGACGTAGCGGCCTCCTTCGGCTCCGGCCGTCCAGTCGTCCCGCTCCCGCAACTCCGCGAAACCGGCCTTCTCCAGGCGCTGCGCCGCGCTCGCCACCACGTGGTACGGCGAGGGGCTGGCTCTGACGAAGCTGAACAGGTCGTCGTTGTGCGCGCGGTCGAGCGTGTCATGCGTGGGGGACATGAGTGCCTTTCGGGTGCTGTCGAGGGTTGGGGTGGGGGGCGTCGGACCGTCCGGCCGGGCGCACGGTTCGGCCGGGTCGACGATCCGCCCGGGAGGCGCCCTGGCCAGCAGGGTCATGACAAGCCCCCACCTGGGCGGAACTCCCGGGACAGCAGGCGCGACCCGCATAACCGACACGCCCGGCGTCAGCGCCCCGGGCGGGAGCCGGGGTGACATCGCCCCGCGGCTTCCGCGGGCAGCAGGCGCGACCGGCGTGGCCGACCCGGGCGGCGTCACCGGCGCGGGTGCGAGCCGGGGCGGTATCGCCCCGCGGCTTCCGTGTCCGGGAACCGGATCAGGCAACGCGACGTCCTTCTTCCCTCGGCTCGGACCTCTCGCGCACAGGCCTCTCGGCGCACGTGCCCGGATATCCTCCCCGCGGAAGGCGTCCGGGATGCGTCACTCGACCGCCGTTCGAAAGACGCCGGGCGGGCGCTGCCGCCCACCGGCCGCGAGCAGTCCGGTACGACCGGCACGGGACCGTGCGGGTCCTGCGCGGAGGCGGATCCGGCGCGCCCCGGGCACGCGCGGCCGCGCCGAAGGCGACTCCGGCCTGTACCGGCGGTGCGGGTCCCGCGTCAGGTACCGTCCCCGGTCCGTCCGGTCGGCTACCGGGTCAGCAACTCCTCCCGGCCGCGCGCCCGGTACTGGGTCACCAGCGCGTCCAGGTCCGCCGGCGTCAGCGGCCGGTACGCCAGCTCGCCCGGGGGGCGCCACCACACCGGGTCCGGGCAGCGGAAGCCCTCACGCCTCAGGCCCACCCGGTGGATCTTGTTGGTGGCGGTGACGGGCATCCGCTCCACGATCCGCAGGAACCGGGGAGCCATCTTCGTGCCCAGGTCCGGCTGGGCGAGCAGGAACGCGGCGAAGGGCGAGGGGTCGAAGCGTGCCCCCTCCTTGAGGGCCAGCGTCGCCATCACCTGGTCGCCCGCCACCGGATCCGGCACGGCGTACACCGCGACGGCGGCGGCGTCCTCGTACCGGGCGATGATGTTCTCGATCATCGCGGCGGCGAGGTTCTCGCTGTCGACGCGGAGCCGGTCGTCGGCGCGTCCGGCGAAGTAGAGAAACCCGTCCGCGTCCCGGTAGAAGAGGTCACCGGTCCAGTACCAGCCCTCCCCCGCCTCACCCCTCCCCACCTGAGCTTCCCCCGCCTCACCTCTCCCCGCCCCGGCTTCGCCCGCCCCGCTCTTCCCCGCCACGGCTTCGCCCGCCCCGCTCTTCCCCAACTCGCCCTTCCCCGCCCCGGCTTCCCCCGGCCGGGGTGACGCGCCCCGGCGCCGGGCGGCCTCCGCGTCGGGATTGCGCCAGTACCCCTCGAAGGGACTGGCGCCCCGGTTCACCAACTCCCCTATCGCCTCCGCGCCGTTGAGCAGGCGGCCGTCCTCGGCGAAGACGGCGGACGGGCACTCGCGCCGGGTCCTCGGGTCGATCACCGCGAGGTCGTCCGCGGGCGCCGCCCGTCCAATCGCCCCGGCCGGGGTGCCGGGCGTGCGCTGGAGGGCGGCGCCGCCCTCCGAGGAGCCGTACCCCTCGATCAGCCGCGCCCCGAAACGCTTCTCGAAGGCGGCCGCGTCGACCGCTCCGGCCTCCGTCCCGAATCCGATGCGCAGGCAATGGTCACGGTCGCCGGAGCCGGCGGGCGTGGCCAGCAGATACTGCACGGCACGGCCGACGTAGGTGAAGTACGTGGCCCCACAGGCCCGTACGTCGGGGAGGAACCCGGACGCCGAGAAGCGGCGCCGTAGCGCGATCCCCGCGCCGGCCGCCAACGCCGGGGCCCAGTCGGCGATCACCGCGTTGCCGTGGAACATCGGCATGCAGATGTAGTGGGTGTCGTCCGCACGCACCCCGAAGTGGTCGACGAGCGAGCGTCCGGCGGCGGCGATCCTGCCCTGGGTGCAGATCGCGGCCTTGGGCGCGCCGGTCGAACCGGACGTGAAGAGAAGGAGGAAGCGGCTGTCCGGGCCCGCCCCGCCGGCGTCCGGCCGCGCGCCCTCGTAGGTCTTCAGGAGCTCGGCATAGGCGTCCGTGTCGGTCACCAGGACGCGTACGCCCGGGAGTTCGAGTCCGTCGAGGAGGGGCAGATGGGCCCGCTCGGTGACCAGCACGCGGCATTCGGTGTGCAGGATGTCGCGGGCCAGTTCGGGGCCGCGTCGGGTCGGGTTGATCCCCGCGACGGCGGCACCGGCGAGGGCTGCCGCGCTCAACCACAGGGGATATTCAGGGGTGTTGTCGAGCAGCACCCCCACGTGCGGCTCCGCGCCGGGCGGCAGCAGCTCGCCGAGCAGCGCCGCCCGTGCCGCCGCGCCCGCCGCGACCTGGTGGTGGCTGATGACCCGGCCCTCGAACCACAGCCCGGGCCGGTGATCACCCCACCGCTCCCGTACGAGTTCCCCGACGGTGCGCCTACTGGACCCCATGGACGCGTACGGTAATTGACGCTCCGTCAGATAGGGAGGGTCGTGCGCGCCCCGACTCCGGCCGGACCGCCGGCCCCCTCCCCCGGCCGCCCGGCCCGCGCGGTCAGCTCCCGCCGAAGAACGAATCGCCGCCCGAGGACTCCACGTGGTAGGTGATCATGAAGCCGACGCAGAAGGTGACGATCAAGCCACAGAACACCAGCATGCCGAACATGCCCGCGGCCGCCCTGGCCGGGCTCGGCGGCTGCGCCGTGGCCCTCTCGGGGCGCTGGGCGGTGTAGAACACGGTGACGGTGTCCCCCTCGACCACGGTCGAGGAGCCGTTCGCCTCCTCGAAGCGGATCGCGCGGCCCTTGTTCGTCGTGAACTCGTAGACGTGGTGCAGGGTCGTGGTGACGGAGCTGTCGTTGCCGCCCCCGCCGACCGTCGTGTACGAGCGCAGACAGCGCGCCTCCGCGGTCAGTCCGCTGTTCCAGGCGCTGCGCAGCTCCAGCGAGCGGCGCACCGTCCTGGCCGCCAAGAGCAGCACCGCGACGATGATCACGCCTGGAAAGGCATAGAAGAACACACTCATGACGGTCCCCCGGTGGTCGGATACTGCTCCCCGCACGCCGACTTGGTCGTGTCGACGTGCGGGGAACATACCCGCGCCGGTGGTGCCCGCGCCTCAAGGGAGGCTCAGAACTCCGGGCCCCGGGATTCCCGGTCCCGCGACCCCGGTCCCCCGCCACGCCGGTTCCGGGACCGCGGGGCTCAGAACGTGACGTCCGCGCAGGAGTAGAACGCGTTCGTCGTGTCCGCGACCGTCCACACCCCGAGGATCAGGTGGTGTCCGGTCCTGCCGCTCGGCAGGGTGCCGGTGTGCGTGAGCGTGGCCGGGGGGCGCTGTCCGTTGTAGGGGACCGTCAGGAACGGGGTGGTCTCCAGGTCCGCGCGGGTCAGCGCGTGGTTCTGGTTCCAGCCGGTCTTGGTGATGAAGTACTTGAAGTCGGTCGTCGCGTGCATCGCGGTGAACTGCCAGCGGAAGGTGTAGGTCTGTCCCGCGGTGACCTTCGTCGTCGGCCAGGCCGTGCCCGCGGGGGTCTTCGGCTGGTCGAGCTGGCCGAAGTTGGTGTGGCCCGCGGAGCAGATCTGCCCGTCGGCCGGGCCCGCCGCCGGGAAGCCCTTGAGACCCTCGACGCTCTGCGGCTCCCATTGGATGTCACCGCAGTTGGCGACGATGCCGCCGTTCGCGGCGCACATCTTCTGCCGGCTGAGGGGCTGGTCGGTGTAGCCGTGGGCGCTGGCTCCGCCGGTGGAGAGCACGAAGGTGCCCGCCGTGACGAGGCCGAGCGCCGCCGCGTACATCTTCGCCTTCCCGCTGGTGCGGGACTGGTTCGTCCGTTTGCGCATGCTGCCGCTCCTGGAGGACGTGGGGGATGTTCCCTGAGCTGTGCGCGCGAGGTTCAGGTCTAGACCAAGTACCAGATTATTGCGGGTAGTTGAACATGTCCATACCAATAGCGGACCTGTCCGCCCCGCCCGGTGGTCTACGAGGACACCTCCCCGCGACCCGTGCAGAACGCCACCGTCAGGTCCTTCACCAACGCCTTGCGCTCGTAGTCGTCCAGTTCGACCAGCCCCCGCAGGGTCAGCCTGGTCACCGTGTCCTCCACCGAGTCGACGACCGAGCCGAGCACGCTGTCGCGGTGCTGGGCGTCCAGGGCCGCGATCCGGCGGCGCTGCATCACGGCGGCGATCTCGGGCGCGTACTCGATCCGGGTCGGCTGCGCGGAGAACACCTCCAGGCCGACCGGGGCCGTGTCGGCGGCGACCATCCGGGTCAGCGCCTCGCCGACCGCGTCCGTGTTGCGCAGGGTCAGGTCCCTGATCACGGCGGGCGGCAGTTCGGCCGGAAGCTGGGAGAGCACCCGCGACAGGGCGGCCTCCACACACTCCCGCAGATACGTCCGGTGGTCGTCGACCGCCAGCGTGGCCCGCGCGGTGTCCTTCACGCGCCACACCACGAGCACGACCACCCGCAGCTCGACCCCGTTCGCGTCGACCACGGACATCGGCTCGCTGCGCCAGTGCCGCAGCCGTACGTCGACCCGGCGGCGCAGTACCAGCGGGTTGACCCACATCAGACCGGTGCGCCGGACCGTGCCCCGATAGCGCCCGAACAGTCCGAGCACCCAGGCCCGGCCGGTCCGGCCGCGGGCGAGACCGCCGAAGCCGAACAGACCGAGGGCGCCCGCCCCGGCGTACGCCGCCCATTGCGCGGGCCCGAGCCCGGCGCCCGTGTGCGCGTGCAGCTCCAGCGCCGCCGACACGGCGGGCGGCAGCACACCCGCCCACCATGTGGTGAGGGCACATCCGGCCACACCACAGGCCCCGGCCAGCACACCCGCCGCTCCCGGCAGGACACGTGCGGGCCGTTCGACCAGTTCCGGGTCGACCTCCGGCACCGGGCGCGGCGGTCTGCCGGACACCGGCCGCCGGATCCTCGGCTGCTCGCCGGTGCCGCGCCGGCGGCCCACGACGGCGGGCGCGAGCGGCACCGACACCGGGTCGGGGTCGTCGCGGAACAGCAGATGGACGGGGATCTCGGTGGTCACCTCGTTGTGGATGAGCCGGGCGGGCCGGTGACCGCCGCCGCACTCGGCCGCGTGGTCGGACCGGGGTTCCACCGTGGGCTCCCCTTCGGACTCCGGGGTGTCTGACGTCGTCGTACTCATAGCTGCCTCCATGCCTCCGCGCCTGGAAGTGTGTTCACGAGCCGTACGGGACCCGGGCTGCCCAACCGGGGGAATTCGCCTGCTCCGACGTGCGGGACCCGCCTGCTCGGCCCTGGGAACCCGCCCTGCTCAACCCTGCGGGACCCGCCCTGCTCAGCCCTGCGGGACCCGGCCCGGTCAGGAGAAGAGCCGCCGCCAGGTCTCCGGTCCCGGATAGCCGTCCGCCGCGCCGCCGCGCCAGCCCTGGGACCGCTGGAACGCCTCGACGTTGCGCCGGTCGGCCTCGCCCCAGCGCGGTCCGGGTCCGCTCGTGTAGTAGGTGCCGAACCCCTTCTTGACCAGCTGCTTTCCGAGCTGGGTGACATGGGCGTCGTTCGCCCCGGGCCGGAACACCGCGCGCCCCGGATAGCCGGGCACGGCGTGCGAGGAACCCGGGCCCGCCGTCACGGCGGGGATGTTCCTGCCCTTCTTCCCGACCAGGTACGACCAGGTCCTCGGGCCCGGCAGCCCGTCCGCGTCCGCCCCCGTCCAGCCCTGCGCCCGCTGGAACGCCTGGGTGGCCCGCCGGTCCGCGGCCGACCAGCGCGGCCCCGGTCCCTTGGTGTAGAAGCGGCGCGCGCCCCGGTCCACCAGGAGCCGGCCGAGCTGGGTGACGTACGCGTTGTTCGCGCCGGTCCCGAAGTACGCGGCGCCCGGGTAGCGGGTCGAGGTGGAGGGCAGCGGACCGCCCGCGCCCTCCGTGATCCCCTTGTAGCGATAGGGCACGTAGTGGTCCGAGTTCGTCCAGTACGCGTACGGGGTGGACCGCCTCCTGGTGTGCGGCGGGGTCTGCTCGTAGGCGACGTACTGGGTGTGCGTGTAGTCCGTCCAGCCTCCGAAGATGACGACGTGCGAGCCCTTGTCGGGGTTGTCGGGGTTGTGGAAGAGCAGGATGTCGCCCGGCTGGAGCCGGTCCCGGGTGATCTTCACGCCGAAGCTGTCGAGGCTGCCGGTCCATTCGTTGCCCGGCAGGTTCCAGGCCATCGAGACGAAGCCGGAGCAGTCCTGCCGGTACCCGTCCCGCCAGTAGTCGTCCATGCTGTACGGCACCTGCGCGTTGATCCATGTCATGACCCGCTTGTAGATCTCGGCCCGGGTGGTGGCGGGTACCCTGACCGCCTTCCCCGGTCTGACCGGCAGTGCCGGTTTCCCCGCCGGGCCGTGCAGCGGCGCCCTGTGGCCCTGGGGAGTGGTGTCGTGTCCGTCGGCCGGGGGAACGCCGGGCCGGGCGGGTCCGTGCACGGCGGCGACCGCCGGCACCGCGCCGAGGGCGGTGCCCGCCGCGGCGGCCAGTGCGAGCGCCATGGGGGCGCGCGCCACCCCCGCGAGGCCGAGGACGTGATCCAGGGGGCCCGACGGCCCGGGCCGCGAGGAAATGGGCAGGACGCGCCGCCAGTGAGCGCATCCGGGGCAGTCACAGTCGTTCGCGGGATCGAGTTCCTCGAATGCCGGAGTCTTCATGCGATGCCCCTCGTACTCCAGATGGAAATGTCCGCAATTCTGCACATTCGTCAGTTTCTCAACTGTCATCCGGTGTCGCACGTTGACGGTCCGAATGATGTACGGGGCCGCCCCCACCTGCCATGGAGCCTCCCGCCCGGTCAGGAGCACCCCCGCGGGTCGGGTAGAGTTTTCGCGTCAGCAGGCGCCGCTAGCTCAGTTGGTTAGAGCAGCTGACTCTTAATCAGCGGGTCCGGGGTTCGAGTCCCTGGCGGCGCACCGACCGGAGGGTCCCCTCGTGAGAACGAGGGGACCCTTCGTCATGCCCGGGAGATCACTCGCCGGAGCCGGCACCGGAGCCCGCGCCGCCCGGGCGTCGAAGGCGGCGCCGGAGGCGACATAGGGTCCCCTTTTCGTACTCGCGTCCCATTGAACGCGTATGACCGGTTAACACCGCGTTTCGCATCTTGCGATCATGACGGACGGCGTAGAACCCTGTGCTTCAAAGAACCGTCGATTTAGGGCAGTTGAGACAGTTGGGGGGTAGGGCCGGTTGCGACCGTGGGGGGCTGGGGGCCCGCCCATGAGCGACGCCGAGGGGGGCGTCGTGCAACCGGGGGGCCGTCGATTCATGTCCGTATGGTGTGAATGAGGCGATGTGACGCCGGCGGCCGGCGAACGCGTCCGTGACGGCCCAGGGGGACCCGAGCGGGCGGACGAGAACCGACGACCACGCACCCGAGCGTGCGTGCGGGGGGATGACTCATGACGCCGACGGGCGCCCCGAAGGAATTCGACAGTACAGAGACGACCCGGCTCCGGATACCGAACCACCGGACCGACAGCCTCCGGAGGACCGGGAAGACGCTGCCGCGGTACGACTACGAGCACTACAGCCGGCTCGCCGGTCCGCTCACCCAGCCCGAGCCCGGCAAACCGTACAAGGTGCGGTACCGCTCCCTGCTGTCGCAGGAGCCGCACCGCATACGCGCGGGCCTCATGCTGGGCGCGGCCCCGCTGCTCTCACTGGTCCTGCTCGGCTGGCTGCTCCAGCCCGTGCACTGGACAGAACGCGACTATCCCGCCTACGACTTCCTGCCGGTGCTGGACACCGTGATGCTGGTCTCGATCGGCCTGATCGAGTTCTTCCGCTGCATGAACGTGCTGTCCAACGCGCACGCCACCCTGGTCGCCCGCGACCCGGTCCCGGTGGTGCCCGAAGCCGGCACGAGAGTCGCCTTCCTCACCTCGTTCGTGCCCGGCAAGGAACCCCTCGCCATGGTGACGAAGACCCTGGAGGCCGCCGTCGAGCTGCGCCACCGGGGGCCGCTGCACATCTGGCTCCTCGACGAGGGCGACGACCCGGAGGTGAAGGAGGTCTGCGCGCGCCTGGGCGTGCACCACTTCACCCGCAAGGGGGTCGCGGAGTGGAACCAGGCCAAGGGCCCGCACCGCGCCAGGACCAAGCACGGCAACTACAACGCCTGGCTGCGGGCCCACGGCGACGACTACGACTACTTCGCCTCGGTGGACACCGACCACGTACCGCTGCCCAACTACCTGGAGCGGATGCTCGGCTTCTTCCGCGACCCGGACGTCGGTTTCGTCATCGGCCCCCAGGTGTACGGCAATTACGACAACACCGTCACCAAGGCCGCCGAGTCGCAGCAGTTCCTGTTCCACGCCCTCGTCCAGCGGGCCGGCAACTTCTACGGCTCCCCGATGTTCGTCGGCACCTCCAACGCCGTACGCATCAAGGCACTGAAGCAGATCGGCGGCCTGTACGACTCGATCACCGAGGACATGGCCACCGGCTTCGAGATGCACCGCGCCAGGAACCCGGAGACCGGTCGGAAGTGGAAGTCCGTGTACACCCCGGACGTCCTGGCCGTCGGTGAGGGACCGGCCGCCTGGACGGACTTCTTCACCCAGCAGCTCCGCTGGTCACGGGGCACCTACGAGACGATCCTCAAGCAGTACTGGAAGGGCTTCTTCTCGATGCCTCCCGGCAGGCTCTTCAACTACACGATGATGATCGTCTTCTATCCGATGTCGGCGCTCAACTGGATCCTCGCGGCCCTCAGCTGCGCCCTCTTCCTCGGGCTCGGGGCATCGGGCGTGAACATCGACCCGACGGTCTGGCTGATGCTGTACGGCAACGCCTCGGCGCTCCAGATCGGCCTGTACATCTGGAACCGCCGCCACAACGTCTCGCCGCACGAGCCCGAGGGCTCCGGCGGTGTGGCCGGCATGGTGATGTCGGCGCTGTCCGCCCCGGTCTACGCACGGGCGCTCATGGACGCCGTGCTGCGCCGCAAGAGCACGTTCGTGGTGACGCCCAAGGGCGATTCGGCCAGCCCCGACACGCTGTTCGGGACCTTCCGGATCCATCTGTTCTTCATCCTGGTCTTCGCCGGCTCGATCATCGCCGGATTCGTTCTCGGGCACTCCCACCCCGCGATGATCGTCTGGGGGGTCTTCGCCCTGCTGATCACCGCCTCGCCGATCCTCGCCTGGCGGTGGACCCTGCGCCAGGAGCGGAAGCGGCCGCCCCGGGCACCGGAGGACGTCCGCGTTCCGCAGCAGGCTTCCGCGCCGCGGCGGGAGCGGCACGCCCCGCACGCGCCGCACGCGCCGCAGCGCAGGCCCGGCTGGGCCGCCGCGACCGGGGAGAGCGACGAGACCGTGCGGATCGCCCTTGGGGGACGCGAGAAATGAAGGAGGACGGTGGCCGTCGCCGCCGGGTCCGCCGCCTCGGGATCACCGGGGTGGTGGTGCTCGTGCTGGCCGGGATGAACGGGCCCTGGCTGTACCGCTTCGGAACGGACAGGTATCACCAGTACACGATCGACAAGCCGGAGTACAAAGCCGACAACGGCCACTGGGACATCGTCGAATTCCCGCCGGAGTACCGGCTCAACACGATCCACGCGGCCCTGCTGCACACCGGCAGGATCCTGCTGATCGCGGGCTCGGGCAACAACCAGGACAACTTCGACGCGAAGAAGTTCGACACCCGGGTCTGGGACCCGGTCAAGGGCACGATCGAGAAGATCCCGACGCCCGCCGACCTGTTCTGCACGGGGCACACCCAGCTCGCCAACGGCAATCTGCTGATCGCCGGCGGCACCAAGCGGTACGAGACGCTGAAGGGCGACGTCACCAAGGCCGGCGGGCTGATGGTCGTCCACAACGAGAACCCCGACAAGCCCGTCACGCTGCCCGCGGGCACCCGGTTCACCGGCAAGGAGAACGGCAAGACGTTCGTGTCGAAGGACCCGGTGCTCGTCCCGCGCGCCAAGAAGGTCTTCGACAGGGCGACCGGCGCGTTCCTGCGCAACGACCCGGGCCTCGGGCGCATCTACGTCGAGGCGCACCGGAGCGGCCAGAAGTACGAGACCGGCACCCAGGACAACTACCGGATCCAAGGCCTGACCGGCACCGACGCCCGCAACACCTACGGCATCGCCCAGAAGCTCGCCCTCGACAAGAAGGACTTCCAGGGCATCCGGGACGCCTACGAGTTCGATCCGGTCGCCGAGAGGTACATCAAGGTCGACCCGATGAACGAGGCCCGCTGGTACCCGACGCTGACCACCCTCGGCGACGGCAAGGTGCTCAGCCTCTCCGGCCTGGACGAGATCGGCCAGCTCGTCCCGGGCAAGAACGAGGTCTTCGACCCGAAGACCAGGAAGTGGACGTACACCAAGGGCATCCGGCAGTTCCCGACCTACCCGGCGATCTCGCTGATGCAGAACGGCAAGCTCTTCTACTCGGGCTCGAACGCCGGGTACGGACCGGACGACGTGGGCCGCGACCCCGGCGTCTGGGACCTGGCGAGCAACCGCTTCACCAAGCTCGACGGCCTGAGCGACCCGAACATGATGGAGACGTCCGGCACCGTGCTGCTGCCGCCCGCGCAGGACGAGAAGTACCTGGTGATCGGTGGCGGCGGGGTCGGCGAGTCCAGGCTGTCCAGCAGGAAGACCCGGCTGATCGACCTGTTGGACCGGAACCCGAGGTTCGTGGACGGCCCCGCGCTGGACAAGGGCACCCGCTATCCGCAGTCCTCGATCCTGCCCGACGACACCGTCCTCGTCTCCGGCGGCTCCGAGGACTACCGCGGGCGCGGTGACTCCAACATTCTCCAGGCACGGATCTACGACCCGAAGGCGAACACCTTCGACCGGGTGGCCGACCCGCTGGTGGGCCGCAACTACCACTCGGGCTCGATCCTGCTGCCCGACGGGCGCGTGATGTTCTTCGGCTCCAACTCGCTCTACGCGGACAGGGCCGACACCAAACCGGCCACCTTCGAGCAGCGCATCGAGATCTACACACCGCCGTACCTCTTCCGGGACGCGCGGCCCTCGCTGTCCGGCGGTCCGAGGACGATCGCCCGCGGCGGCTCGGCGGCCTTCACCTCGGCGCACGCCGCGTCCATCAGGACGGCCCGGCTGATCCGGCCGAGCGCGTCCACCCATGTCACCGACGTCGACCAGCGGTCCATCGCCCTGGACTTCACCAGGACGAGGACCGGGATCTCGGTGACGGTGCCGAAGAACCGGAATCTCGTCGAGTCCGGCTGGTACATGCTGTTCGTGACGGACGACCAGGGCACCCCGAGCAAGGCGCAGTGGGTCAAGGTGCCTTGATTCCCGGGAAGTTGCGGGAGCGTACGGCTGTACGTGACCGGGGGCGCCCTCCATGGGAAGCGGAGGGTGCCCCCGGTCACGTGCAGGGTGCCGCTACTTCGAGGCCCGGGCGAGCTTCAGGGCGTAGTCCGCCCACCAATCGCCCGCCTTCGGGCCGCCCTTGCACGTGCCGTCCGACTCGCCGGGCCGCTTGACCCAGAGGTACGCGTCGACGAGCGGGTCGGCGGTCCTGGTCGTCGGACTCTCGCCGAGCGCGCGGCCCGGCGGGTTGCACCAGTTCTCGTCGGCCTTGCCGCCCGTGTACGGGCCGTTGCCGTTGCGGCTGGTGTCGATGACGAAGTGCTTGCCGCCGACCTTCGCGGCCAGCCGCTTGCCGTAGGCGATCGAGTCCTCGGTCGAGTAGAAGTTGGAGACGTTGACGGAGAAGCCGTCGGCCCCGTCGATGCCCGCCGCCAGCAACGGCTGGAAGATCTGGTCGGGGTGGCCCCAGCCGGCGTTGCCCGCGTCCAGGTAGACCTTGGTGTTCTTCAGGGACTTGAGCCTGCCGATGGCGCCCTTGAGGAGGTCGTAGCGCTCCTCCTGGTACTGCCGCGGTGTGCACTGGTTGACCAGGTGCAGGACGGCGTCCGGTTCCAGGATCACCGTGGCGTGGCGGTCCTCGACGCCCTTCGCCACCCCGTCGATCCAGGTCCGGTAGGCGTTGCCGTCGGCGGCGCCGCCCTGCGAGAACTGTCCGCAGTCGCGGTGCGGGATGTTGTAGAGGACCAGGATCGCGGACCGTCCGGACTTCTCGGCGGCCTCGGTGAAGCCGCGCGCCTCCTGTTCCGGGTTCTCCGGGCCGATCCACTCACCGGTCGGCCGCTCGGCTATCTTGCGGATCTGTTCGGCTTCCTCGCCCTTGCCCGCCTTGACGTAGGCGGCGACCTGTCCGGCCGCGTTCCCGTGCGGATTCACCCAGAACGGGTCCGCGTTCTTCGGCTGTCGTGTGACCCCGGCTCCGGAACCCTCGCCCTTGCCGCCGCCCCCGGAGGAACATCCCGCGAGCAGCAGTGCCGCCCCCAGCACCGCCATGGACGCCCGTGCCCCGGCACCCTTGTTGCCGTACATCCAACTCCCCCTCGGGTGCACCGTCCCAAGTCTCAATCCTGACATACCGACCGCGCAGCCGACGAGACCGCGCGGCCCCTGTCGGAGAGCTGTTACAGCCCCGGCATCGCGATGACGCACGGGCCACGGGGTCCGACGGCGCCCGTCGTGCACTTGGCGTCAAAGGGTCTATGAACCACACCGCTCACCTGTTCTAAGGTGGCTTCAAGTGGCCCCGTTACCAGGCCAGTTGTCCCGGTCCGACCGCCTCACCCCGGTGGACGGCCCGCAAACCTCCCGCGCCGGCGCCGGGTTACTCCCGCAATCCGTGCGCGTGCGGTCGAGGACCAGCCCGGTCGGCGGCTTCCCGGGGGAGCGGGTCGCCGGCCGGGCCCGGTGACCGCACCGGTGCCCCCGCCGTGCCCGGCACGGCTCCCGCGTCCGTTCACAGTCCGCTGCCCGTGAGATACGCCGAGACCACCACGTTCGCCGTGTAGCTGCCGCTCGTCCGGTCGAAGGTTCCGCCGCAGGTGATGAGCCGCAGCTCGGCCCGCCCGGACTTCCTTGCGCCATAGGCCTGTTGGGCATCGAAATGGTCGCGCGGCAGCACCTGGACGTCGTCCACGGTGAACTCGGCGACCGTCCCGTCGTCGCGCATGACCCGGACGGTGTCGCCGGGTTTGACGGAGCTGAGCCGGTAGAAGACGGCGGGCCGGGTCCGGGTGTCGACGTGGCCGACCATCAGCGCGGTCCCGACGGCCCCCGGCTGCGCCCCGGCCGCGTACCAGCCGACGACACCCGGCTGGTCGAACGGCGGCGGATCGATCGCGCCCCGGCCGTCGAGCCCGCGGGCCACGACGGCGGCCTGCACACCCATCGAGGGAATGTCGACGCGCTGCGGCCGGGCGTTCCCGAGGGGCTTGAGCGCGGGGGGCAACCGAACTTCCGGCGGCCGTCCGACGGCCGCGATGTCCCCCGTGGTCGGCGCCGACGTCCCGAGCCGCAGATCCGTCACCTCACGGCCCCACAGCCACAGCCCGAGCAGCAGCACCAGCCAGGCCACGCCCGTCAGCAGCCGCCCGGTGCCCGGGGAACGCTCCCGTTCGGCCATGTCAGTCGCGGCCGTCGTGGCCCCGGCGCCCGCTGCGGACCGCGACGGCGACCGCGGCGACGCTCGCGAGGACCAGCCCGACCACGGCCTGCCTGGTACCGGGTCCGGCCGCGTGCGCCTCGCCCACCGCGGCGAGGCGGGCGGTTCCGCCGCCGCCCGCGTGCACGGGCGCGATCGGCGAGACGGGCGCGGAGACGGTCGGAGCCGAGTCCGGTGCCGGCACGGTGACCGTGCCCCTGACCCGGTCGCCGTGTCCGTCGCAGTCGACCTCGACGCCGTAGCTGCCCGGCCGGAGCGAGGTCCGGACCCGGGTCTCGCCGACCAGTCCGCCGCCACCCCCGCCGGTCAGCCGCGCGTCCGAGACGAACGCGTCCGACGCCGCGGTGCCGGTCCGGCCCGCGCAGCCCATGGCCCGCACCTGGATGTCGCTGCCGGCGGGCGGGGACGCGGGGGTCACGGAGATGCCGGCCGGTCCCGCGCCGGCCGCGTACGCGGCGGGTGTGAACGCGGCCGCGACCACCGCCCCGGCGCAGAGAGTGAGTCGCATTGAGCGCATCGTGAAACCTCCAGTCACCTGGAGACTCCCCCGCACGACGGCGGCCCGCATCTTCACAGGGCCCCCGCTGCTCCGTACGGGTCTGTCCGCGCCACCACGGGTTTCGGATCCGCCGGGACCTGTCCGGGGTGCCCGGGGTCCGGATCCGGTCGGTGGCCGCGGGGCCTCAGACGCGGTCGACGAGATCCGCGATCGAGTCGACGATCTTCGACGGGCGGTACGGGTAGCGCTCGATCTCCTCCGGCGTGGTGAGCCCGGTCAGGACGAGGAAGGTCTGCATCCCCGCCTCCAGACCGGCCAGGACGTCGGTGTCCATGCGGTCGCCGATCATCGCGCTGGACTCGGAGTGCGCGCCGATGGCGTTCAGGCCGGTCCGCATCATCAGCGGGTTCGGCTTGCCCGCGAAGTACGGCTGCTTGCCGGTGGCCTTGGTGATCAGCGCGGCGACCGCGCCGGTGGCCGGCAGCGGGCCCTCGGTGGACGGTCCTGTCTCGTCCGGGTTGGTGGCGATGAACCGGGCGCCGCCCTTGATCAGCCGGACCGCCTTGGTCATGGCCTCGAAGGAGTAGGTGCGGGTCTCGCCCAGCACCACGTAGTCCGGCTCGTGGTCGGTCAGGACGTACCCGATGTCGTGCAGCGCGGTCGTCAGGCCCGCCTCGCCGATGACGTACGCCGTGCCGCCGGGCCGCTGGTCGTCCAGGAACTTGGCGGTGGCGAGGGCGGAGGTCCAGATGTTCTCGACCGGCACGTCCAGGCCCATGCGCTTGAGCCGGGCGTGCAGGTCGCGGGCCGTGTAGATGGAGTTGTTCGTCAGGACCAGGAAGGGCTTCCCGGACTCCCTCAGTTTCTTGATGAAGGCGTCGGCGCCGGGGATCGGCACCCCCTCGTGGATGAGGACACCGTCCATGTCGGTGAGCCACGACTCGATCGGCTTGCGCTCTGACATGTGCTGGGTCTCCTGCCGTCCTGGCGTACGTACGCTCTCGATCCGGGGGCGCCGGAACGACGTTGTGCCGACGCCCCCAGCCTAGTCAGGACGGCTCGGTCCCGACCGGGTCAGACCGCCCTGACCGACACTCCGTCGATCACCCAGTACCAGTTGTTCCCGCCGGTGTAACGGAAACGCACGCGCGCCGTCGTGGCACCGGCCGGGACCTGGAGGGTCACCTTCTCGACGCGGGAGGACACATCGGCGGAGTACGTCCTCACACTGACCGGCGGCGCGCCGTCGTAGGAGACGAGCACCTCGCCCTTCTGCGGGGACTCCTGGCGGTAGTACGTGGTGTACGTGAGGGTGGCCGCGGCGCCTGGGGTGACCGGGTAGGCGGGGCTGACCAGGGTGGAGTCGAAGCTGCCCGAGAGGGACTTGTCGCTCCACTCGTCGCCGTCGGCCACCGCGAAGACGTCACGGGCCCGGACGTTGCACTCGCGGCTCTGGTCGGCCTGCGTCCCCGTCCAGAACTCGTCCGTGGTGAAGGACCAGCCGCGCCACTCGGTGACACCGCCCGTCCCCATCGCGGAGTTGTCGACCGACCAGCCGCTCGGCGGGGTGTGGGTGAAGCCGACGACCGCGGCGCCGATGCCGGTCTCGTCGACGCGGGTGGCGAGCAGCGGGCGCAGTGAGTCGAAGTCGTCCGGCGAGGGCTGTTGCACCGGCCGTCCGTCGAGTCCCCAGGCCGGGTCGATGGCGACGCCCAGGTGGGCGAGGGCGGAGGCGGCGATGTCCGGCATCTTGACGTCGTACCGCACCGAACCGGCGGCCAGCGTGGGCCCGGTCGCGATCATGAAGGTCTGCCGCTCGGGCCGGCTGGAGCCGCCGTGGCCGCCCGCGTCGGTGTGCCCGTGGTCGGCGGTGATCATGATCAGCCAGTCCTCGGAGGCGTACGTGGCGCGGGCCCTGACCGCGGCGACCATCTGCCCGACCTGGGTGTCGACACCGTGGACGGCGTCCAGGTACTGCCGGCTGGCGGCGCCGTAGCTGTGGCCCGCGTGGTCGACGTTGTCGAGCTGCACGAACACCGCGTCGGGGTTGGCGTCGCGCAGTCGGGCGACGGCACGCGAGGTGGTTCCGGTGTCGTACTCGGCGCTCGGGGTGGACACCCGGGTGTCCACCCTGGAGGAGAAGACGGTGTCCGTGAGCGGGGCCCAGGACGAGACGGCGTAGGTGTTCAGGGACGGCTTCGCGGTCTCGATCCGGGTGAGGAAGTCCGGGTACTGCGCGAACTTCTGCCCGGTGAAGGTGTTGTCCTTGACGTTGTGCTTGTCGGGCCAGACACCGGTGATGATCGTGGACCAGCCGGGGCCGGAGAGCGTGGGCGCGAGCGGGTTGGCGTAGATGCTGCTGGGCGCGGTGAGGCCCGCGGCCATCAGGGCGTCCAGGTTGGGGGCGTCGGCGTCCTTGACGCGGTTCAGCAGGGTGCCGTCGAGGCCGATGACCAGGACCTTGGGGGTCCTCGCGGCGGCGAGGGCGACGGCCGCGAACGGGCCGGCGGCGAGGGCGAGACCGGCCGCCGAGGCGAGCAGCGAGCGTCGGGACATGCGTGTCGACACGTGATCCTCCGGAGGGGGGACGAGGGTGTGGGGCACGGATGGAAGAGCGAGGGTGAGGCGTTGGGGCACGGCGACACCCCCGGTGGTTCCAGGGGCGCCGCGGGGCGGGCCGGGTGGCCCGCCGGGCCGGAGCCGGCCGCCGACGGCGGTCAGCTGCCCGGTGGCGGTCAGCTGCCGGTGGCGGACTTCCAGTCCTCGACGTACGTGGTCAGGTTCTTGTCGATGTCGGCCCAGTCCGGCTGGAAGACCTCGACGCCGTCCATGAGCTTGGTGAGCGCGATGGCGTTCGCGTCGGTCGTCTTGACGTCCTTGCGCGCGGAGAAACCGCCGCCGATCTCGCTGACCTGGCGCTGCGCCGTGGCGGACAGCATGTAGTCGAGGAGCTTCCTGCCGTTCTCGGAGTGCGGGGCCTTGGTGACGAGACCGGCCGCGTACGGGAGCGCGAAGGTGGTCGGCTTCCCGGCGGCGTCGGTGGCCGTGCCGGTGGCCCGCGGGAACCAGATGCCCAGGTTCGGCATGTCCTTGGACTGCGCGTAGTTCATCTGGACATCGCCGTTGGCGACCAGCAGTTCGCCCTTGTCGACCTTGGGGGCGAGCTTGCCGGTGGAGGCGGACGGGCCGACGTTGTTGGCCTGGAGCTTCTTCAGGTAGGCGAGTGCCGCGTCCTTGCCGCCGAAGTCGTGGATCGCCTTGATGAGCACGGCCGTTCCGTCTCCGGCGACGCCCGGGGTGGAGTACTGGAGCTTGTTCTTGTACGTCCCGGCCAGCAGTTCGTCCCAGGTGGTGGGGGCCTGCTTCAGTTCCTTCTTGTTGTAGACGAAGCCGAAGTAGTTGTTGACGACGGAGGTCCAGGTGGCGTCGGCGGCCTTGTCGGCGCCGTCGACCTGCTCCGCGCCCTTGGGGGTGTACTTCTGGAGCAGGCCCTTGCCGTCGGCCTGCTGGATGAACGGCGGGAGGGTGACGAGGACGTCGGCCTGCGGGTTGGTCTTCTCGCGGACGGCCCGCTGGACCATCTCGCCCGAACCCCCTTCGACGTACTCGACCTTGATCCCGGTCTCCTTCTCGAAGTCCTTGAAGACCCGGTCGTACCAGCCGTCCCCGTTCTCGCCCTTGAGGCCGTCCGCGCTGTACACGGTGACGACCTTGGCGTCGGAGGCGGCGGAGTCCCCGCCGCAGGCAGTGAGGGAGCCGGCGAGGGCGAGGCTGCCGATGACGGCGGCGATCGGAGTGAGGTGCCGCGGGCGCGCGTTGATGGGCATGGCGAGATGAACTCCTTGCGTTGTCAGGGCTTTTGGTGGCGATCGAGAGCTGGTGGAGCCGGGCCGGATCAGCGGTAGGAGGCCTTGGTGCGGATCCGGGAGACGGCGAACAGGACGAGCACCGTCGCCGTCATGAGGACCACGGCGAGCGCGGACCCGGTGAACAGGGCGCCGCGGTCGGTGGCCGCGTAGATCTGGACGGGAAGCGGGGTCCAGTCGGGCGGGTAGAGCATCATGGTGGCGCTCAACTCGCCCATGGACAGGGCGAAGCAGAGCCCCGCGGCGGCGGTCAGCGAGGGCAGCAGCAGCGGCAGCCGCACCCGCCGCAGCACGTAGGAGGGCCGGGCGCCGAGCGAGGCGGCGGCCTGTTCGTAGGCCGGGTCGAGACGGACGACGGCCGCCGACACCGACCGGTGGGCGAACGCCGTGACGAGTACGGCGTGGGCGAGGAACACGATCCACCGGGTGCCGTTGAGCAGCATCGGCGGCTTGGAGAAGGCGACCAGGATCGCGAGTCCGACAACCACGGAGGGCACCGCGACCGGCAGCATGAACAGCGCGTCCAGGACGCGCCTGCCGCGCTTGCCCAGGGCGTGTCCGGCGAGCGCCGCCCAGGTGCCGACGACCAGCGCGAGCACGCTCGCGGTGACCGCGGTGACCAGGCTGGTGGTGAGCGCGTGGAGGGATTCGCCGCGGGTGGCGGCGGTGTAGTGCCCGGTGGTGAAGCCGGACGGGAGCGCGCCCGACCAGTTCGTGGCGAACGACGCGGCGAGGACGACGAGCAGCGGCAGCGCGAACAGGGGCAGGAAGAGGACGAGGAAGACGGCCCAGACGGCCCACTTCCCCTTGCGGCTATGCACCAGCACGGCGGCTCACCACCCGGTAGAGGCCGTAGAGACCCACGGAGATCAGGACGTTGACGACGGCGACGACGCAGGCTCCCGGGTAGTCCGACTCCAGGATCGCCTTGCTGTACACGAGCATCGGCAGGGTCGTGACCCCTTTCGCCCCGGTGAACAGCACGATCCCGAACTCGTTCAGGCAGAGCACCAGGACCAGGCTGCCGCCGGCCGCGAGCGCGGGCAGCGCCTCGGGCAGGATCACCTGCCGCACGATCCGCGCGGGCCGCGCGCCGAGCGAGGAAGCCGCCTCGATCTGACCGGTGTCGATCCCCGAGAAGGCGGCGAGCAGCGGCCTCATCACGAACGGGGTGAAGTAGGTGACCTCGGCGAGGAGCACTCCCCACTGCGTGGTCAGGAACTGGAACGGGCCCTCGGCGGCGCCTGTGGCGCCCGTCCAGAGCCCGTTGGCGATGCCGACGGTCCCGTAGACGAACAGCAGCGCGAGCGTGATCAGGAAGGACGGGAAGGACAGGAAGACGTCGATGAACCGGGCGACCGCCTTGGCGCCGGGGAACGGCACGAAGGCGATGACCAGGGCGAGCGCGAACCCGAGGACCAGACATCCGGCCGTGGAGCCCACCGCCAGCCACACGGTGGTGCCGAGCGCCTCCCGGAAGGCGGTGGAGGCGAACACGTCCCCGTACGCCTGCGCCGAGGTGCCGCCGGTGTCCGGCCGGAACGACTGCTGGACGACGAGGGCGAGCGGGTAGAGGAAGACGAGACCGAGAACGGCGACGGGGGGTAGGGCCCACACCCAGGAGGGCATTCCCGTACGGGACTTGGTGACGGCTTTCGCCGGGGCGGCGACCGAGGCGCTAGCCATCGCGCGTCACCCCCTCGGCCACCCGGGCGGTCCGCCCGGCGCCGGCTCCGGCCGTCCGCTCGGAGGCGGTCTCCGCCGTCCGCTCGGCGGTGACTCCCGCCGGGAGCAGCACCGCGTCCTCGGGGGCGAAGTGCAGGCCGACCGCGTCCCCCGGCACCGGAGCCGTACGCAGTTCCCGCAGATCGGCCATCACCCGATGGCCCCGCACGTCGACGTGGAGCCGATGGGTCGCGCCGCGCCACTGCGTCTCGACGACCCGCCCGGTCAGGGAGTTGGGCCCGTCGCCGAGTCCGACGAGGTGCGGCCGTACGCACAGGGTGGCGCTCGCGCCCTCGGCGGCATCCCCCGTCGCCACCTTCAACTCGGTCCCGGCGAAGGTGACTCCGTCCGCCCCGACCCGCACCGGCAGCAGGTTCGCCTCGCCCACGAAGGCCGCCGTGAACTCGGTGCGCGGTGTCCGGTACAGCTCCCTCGGCGTGCCGACGTCCCGCAGCCGGGCCTTGTCCATGACGGCGATCCGGTCGGCCAGGGTCAGTGCCTCGACCTGGTCGTGGGTGACGTAGAGGATCGACACGTCCGGCAACTCCCGGTGCAGCCGCGCGAGTTCGGCGAGCATTCCGGAGCGCAGCCGGGCGTCGAGCGCGGACAGCGGCTCGTCGAGCAGGAGGACCCCGGGCCGGATGGCGAGCGCCCGCGCGATGGCGACACGCTGCTGCTGCCCGCCGGACAGCTCGCGCGGGTGGCGCCGCGCGTACGCCGCCATCCCGGTCATCTCCAGCGCCTCGGCCACCCGCCCGCGGATCTCGCCCTTGGGGGCCTTCTGCGCCTTGAGCCCGAAGGCGACGTTGTCCTCGACCCGCAGGTGCGGGAAGAGCGCGTACTGCTGGACGACCATGCCGATCCCGCGCCGGTGGGGCGGCAGGTCGGTGACATCGCGGTCGCCGATGAACACCCGCCCGGCGGCGGGCCGCACGAATCCGGCGACGGCCCGCAGCGCGGTGGTCTTCCCCGACCCGGACGGCCCGAGCAGGGCCATCACCTCGCCGGGTTCGACGCTCAGGTCGAGGGAGTCGAGAACCGTGGTGCCGCCGTAGGCGACGGACACCCCCTCGAAGCGGATGCCGCTGCTCATCGTCCGGCTCCGGTGGCGAATCCGCCGATCAGCGCCGGCAGTTCGGCCACCGAGCCGAGGATGTGCCCGGCCCCGGCGGCGCGCAGCGCCTCGTCCCCGTGCGCCCCGGTGAGCACACCGGCGACGAGCCCCGCCCCGGCGCGTACGCCGCTGAGCATGTCGTACGAGGTGTCGCCCACGACGGCGATCTGCCGCACCGCCTCCGCGGCCCTGGTCCGCAGGAACGCCTCCAGCACCATGTCGGGGTACGGGCGTCCGCGGCCCCCGGCGTCGGCCGGGCACAGGGTGAGCGGCACCAGGTCCCGCCAGCCGAGGGCGTCGAGGATGGCGTCCTGGGTGACGCGGGCGAACCCGGTGGTCAGGACGACGGTCCGGCCGCCGCCCTGGAGTTCCTCGATCGCCTCGCGGGCCCCGGCGACCGGCGCGATGTGCCCGTCGTCGACGAGTTCCCCGTACGCCTTCTCGAAGGCGGTGTTGGCCCGTTCGGCGAGGGACTCCTCGCCGAACAGGTGCCGGAAGACGGAGATCTTGGACTCGCCCATGGTGGCCCGGACGTGGTCGAGCTTCGCCGCGTGGTCCGCGGAACCGGGCTCGACGCCCAGCTCTCCGGCGGCCACGGCGAAGGCCCGCTCCACGAGGCCGCCGTCGGCGACGGTGGTGCCGGCCATGTCGAGCACCACAAGCCGTAGGTCGCGTATGTCGTTCATTTCGGTCACCATCCCAGTTCGTCGGCGGTCGTCTCGGCTATCGCGGGTGAGCAGGTCATGCCACGCCCGCCGGGCCCGGTGACCAGCCACACCCCGTCCCGCACGCGCTGGCGGTGCACGACCCGGCTCGGGTCGGTGCACTGCGCGTACACCCCGGCCCAGCGGCGCCGGATCTTCGGCAGCGGTCGGCCGAGGAAGGATTCGACGACCTCGGTGAGGTGGTCGTAGGGGTCTTCGAGGGTGTCGAAGGCGAAGGGGTGCTCGTACTCGTGGGTGTCGCCGATGGTGAGCCCGCCGTCCGCGCGCTGCACCATGAGGAGCTGCATCCGGTGCTCGGCGGCGGTCGGCGCCTGTGGCTGACCGGAGTTGAGCTCGTCGAGCGCCTCGCTCCGGTACGCGGGGTAGTAGCGGAAGCTGTCCGCGTCGGCGACGGAGGTGGTGAGCGGCTCGCCCAGCGGATCGGTCTGCATCATCTGCAGCCGCACGCGCCGCACGGGCAGCTCGGGGCCCGCCAGTTCGCGTACGAGACCGCCGAGCCAGGCGCCCGTGCACAGCACCACGGCGTCGCCGCTGTGGACGTCGCCGTGGTCGTCGCGGACGGCGTGCTCGCCGATCACCTCACGGACCTCGCGGCCCGGCCGGAAGGTGTAGTTCGGGGACTTCAAGAGCTCTGCCCGGAGGGCGAGTTGGGCGGTGCGCGGCTCGACTGCCGCGTCACGCTCGCAGTACAGGGCCGCCTCGAAGGCGCCGCGCAGAGCGGGGTTCACGGCACGCGCCTCGCCCGCGGTGAGCAGTTTGTAGCCGCGGGCGGCGGCGTCGTCACGGGCCAGGGCGGCCTCGGCGACGGCGCGTTCGCGCCGGTTGCGCACCGGGGTCAGCGATCCGCACGCCCGGAAGCCGAGACCGGGGACGCGCGTCCCGATCTCCTCCCACAACTCCCTTGCCCGCAGGGCGGTTTCGAGCTCCTCTCCTCCGGCGCGACCACTGACCCAGATCTGCCCGAAATTGCGCAGCGAGGCCCCGCGGGCCTCCGCCTCACGCTCGATCTGTACGACCTCGTGGCCGCGCTCCACTGCGTGCCAGGCATGCAGGGTGCCCACCACGCCGGCTCCGACGACTATCACTCTCACGACGGCAACACTCCTCGGGACGGGGGAATCGGAAGGGTCCGGCCAGCAACCGGATGATGAACTGCCCATCACGTTTGGGCTAGACCCGTTATCTTTACGTTATAAAAGAGGCGGGCCGGAGCCCGCCCCGTCCTGGCCGGAATCAACCGCCTGTGACCGGCCGCCGGGAATCAGTCACCGAGGTGCGCGGTGAACGAGAACCGGTCCCCCCGGTACAGCGTCCGCACCCGCTCCAGCGGCCTCCCCCGGGTGTCCCGCGAGACCCGGTGGATCAGCAGCATCGGCAGCGCGGGCGGCGTTCCGATCAGCAGCGCCTCGCGGGGGGTGGCCAGCACGGTCTCGATCCGCTCGTCGGCGTCGCCGAACGCGACACCGAGCCGCTCGTGGAGGTACGCGTAGAACGAGGAGTCGGGGTCGAAGTCGCGGTCGAGGTCCGGAACCCGCTCCACGGCGACGTACGTACTCTCCAGGCCGACCCGTTCGTCGTCCGCGAGCAGGACGCGCTCCATGTGCCAGACGGGCTCACCGCGCCGGAGCCCCGCCTCGGTGGCGAGTGATTCCGGACAGGGGAACCGGTCGAGGGAGATGAGCGTACGACCGGGGGTGCGCCCCTGCCGCCGTACGCCCTCGGTGTAACTCGCCAGCGAGAGCGGCTGCTCCAGCTTGGGACCGGCGACCACCGTGCCGCGACCCTGTCGCCGCAGCTTCCCTTCGAGCAGCAGCTCGCGGAGCGCCTGGCGCACCGTCTCGCGGGCGACCTCGTACCGCTCGGAGAGATCACGCTCGGTGGGCAGGAGCCCGCCTTCGCCCAGTTCCTCGACGAGCCGGGCGATGTGCGCCTTGACCGCGTAGTACTTCGGGATGCGGCCGTGCTCCGGAATACCGGAGCGGACGGGTGCGCCGGGGGCCTGGTCGTTCGGATAGTCCACGGAAACGATCGTCGCAGACGGCGTTCCCGCCACGGCTTCCAGGTGTCGGCGGCCGTCAGCGCCGGCGCAACCGCCGCGCCAGGGCGAGCAGTCCGGCACCGGCGGCGACCAGCGCGAGCGCGAGGGCGGCCAGGACCGGCCTGTTCGGCCTGTCGGTCCCGGTCCTGGCGAGCTGGTCCACGGGCGGCGCGGTCGTACCGGTCGCGGCGGTACCGCTCGCCGTGCCCGTACCGGGACTGGCACCGACACCGGGACCCGCACTGGCCCCGGCACTCGCGCCCGGGCTCGCGCCGGCATCGGTACCGGTGTCCGCGGTGCCGGTGTCCGCGGTGGTGTCCGCGGTGCCGGTCTCCGCGGTGCCGACCGGGTCCTCGGCCTTGGGGTCGCCCCCGACGCTGAACCGGTAGGCGTTCGACTCTCCCACCCAGTCGCCGTCGTCGCCGTGCTTCTGAACGACGGCCGCGTTCGCGACGACGGCGTTCGGGGCGGTCGCGTCCGAGGTCAGGGAGAGCCGCACCTTCACGGTGAGGGTGCGGCCGGGGGCCACGGTGAACCCGGGGAAGCCGTCGTCGAACGGCCCCACGTTCTCGGCCTGGTCGCTCCTCTCGAACTTCACCGCGTGGGCCCGCTCCCCCACGTAGAACTCCAGCCGCGCCTGCTCCGGCCGCAGCGTCCGCTTCTCGTCCACGAGGACGACGACGGGGTGGATCGCGCCGCAGGGGTGCGCCGTGGTGTTGGTGAGGTCGATGTACCAGGTACCGAAGTCGCCGCCGGCCTGATAGGCGTCGGGGCCACCGTGGATACGGGTCTTGATCGGGAAGTCATGGGTGTCGGACGAGACGCAGGCGGGGCGGGGGTCCAGCGCGTGCGCCGGGGTGGGCGTGAGTGTCACGCACAGGGCGAGAGCGGTCGGGGCGAGGGCGGTCGGGGCGAGCGGATGGGACGTACGCAGTCGCATGAGGAGCCTTTGGCCGATCGGGAGGGGGCGGGGATCGGGAGGATCGAAAGCGTCAGTCGATGCCGGGCAATGGCCTCGCGACCCTGACACGCGCCACCCCCACCAGCGCACCGCCACCCGTGAAGCACCCCCCGTTCGGCCCCGAATTTCCCTCATACGGCCCGCAGTTCCCCGGGGGGGGCGACACCTCCCCGGGGAGGTGTCGCCCCCCGGCGGGCCCTCAGTTCCGGCCCGGGGGCCGTGATTCCGGCGGGGCCGCAGTTCCCCTGCGGGGCCGTCGTTCCCGGCGGGGCCGCAGTTCCCCGGCAGGACCATCGTTCCCGGCGGGGCCGCAGTTCCCCGGCAGGACCATCGTTCCCGGCGGGGCCGCAGTTCCCCGGCAGGGCCATCGTTCCCGGCGGGGCCGCAGTTCCCCGGCAGGGCCATCGTTCCCGCCCCGGTCCGTCCCGCTCGGGTCCGCAGGTCCCGCCCGGGTTCGGCAGCCCCTGCTCGGGTCCGGCAGCTCTCCCGCAGGCCTGGCAAATCCCACCCGGTCCGGCAGATCCCCCCAGGGTCCGGCAACCCCCGACCAGGGGCAACGGATCCCACGCCGGGCCCGCACTCCGTGCGCCAGGCCCGCATGCCCTCGGCCGGCGTGCGCGACCCTCGCCGGGCAGCCCGCCCCGCGGCCGCTTCGCTCAGCCCTCTCCCCGCCCGAACAGCGGGGCCAGCATGAGTTGGGCCGCGCCCTCGGCCACCCCTCGCGCTCCGCCGGGGGCCACCCGGACCGGCACCGGGGCGACGCCCCCCTCGCGCCGGGCCCGTTCCTCCAGTACGGCCCCGACCCCTCGTACGAAAACATCCTCGTGAGCGGCGACCGTACGTCCGCCCAGCAGCACGAGGTCGATGTCGAGCAGCCCCACCAGATTGGCCGCCCCGGCCCCGAGCACCCGGGCCGCCTCGGCCACGGCACCCCGGCCCACCGCGTCCAGACACAGCACCTCGATGCACCCCCGGTTCCCGCACTCGCACAGCGGCCCGTCCAACTGGATGACCTGGTGCCCGAACTCCCCGGCCCCGGTACGCGCCCCCCGGTGCACGGCCCCGCCGATCACGAGCCCGGCTCCCAGTCCCGTACCGAGATGCAGATACGCGAAGGATCCGCCGCCACCCGCGAAACCGACGCCGGAGCCGACGCCGGACGGTCCGCCGGACGAAAGGTCGGGCGATAGGCCGGACGAGGCGACGGGCCAGCCGTCGGACAGGGCGTCGGACGCGGTGCCGGTCCCCACCGCGACGCCCAGCGCCGCCGCGTTGGTGTCCTTGTCCACGACCACCGGCAGCCCGAGCCGCCCGGCGAGCGCGTCCCGCAGCGCGAACCCGTCCCACTCGGGGAAACCCGTGACCCGGTGCAGCACTCCCAGGGTGTGATCGAGGGGCCCCGGCAACGCGACCCCCACGCCCAGCGGGGACACCCCGCCGAGCAGGGCCGAGACCTCGTCGGCCGCTCCCTCGACCACCGCGTCGGCCCCGGCACCCAGGTCCAGCGGCGCGCGCCGCTCGGCCGTCACGGCCCCGGTGAGATCGCAGAGCACCGCGGTCAGCTCGTCCCGGTCCAGGTGCAGCCCGACCGCGTGCCCCGCCTCGGGTACCAGCCGCAGGACCGTACGGGGTTTGCCGCCCGTGGACGCGCGGCGCCCCGCCTCCGTCGCGAGACCGTCCGCCCGCAGCCGCGCGGTGATCTTGCTGACGGCCTGCGGGGTCAGCCCGGTCCGCTCGGCGAGCTCCAGACGGCTGATGCCGGCGGCCCCCGCCGTGCGCAGCAGGTCGAGCACCAGCGCGGCGTTGTGACTGCGCAGGGCCGGCAGGTTCACCCCGGCCGCCCCGGCACCCGAACCGGTTCCCGGACTCCCGGAGACACCCTGGTTCCCGAAAACTCCCGAAGCCCCGGCCGCACCCCGGTTCGCGAAGACACCGGACGCCCCGGTCGCACCCCGGTTCACGAAAACACCGGAGGCCCCTGCTCCACCCTTGCCCGCGAAAACACCGGGAGTCCCGGGTACACCTGAATTCCCAGGGATCTCCGGCATCCCGGCCCCACCCGCATCAGTCCTGTTCACATCACCCATTCTCCCCCGCGCTTGCACTTTGGCAACAGCGTTGCCAAAGTAGGACCCATGACAGGCATGACTGGTACTGGTACGCCCCTTCGCGTGGGTCTCGTCGGCTACGGCCTCGCGGGTTCCGTTTTCCACGCCCCGCTGATCGCCACGACCGAGGGGCTCGCCCTCGACACGGTCGTCACCACCCATCCGGAGCGCCAGGCGCAGGCCCGCTCCGAGTTCGGCGACGGACTCCGGTTCGCCGCCACGCCCGAGGAACTGCTGGCACGCGCCGACGAACTCGACCTGATCGTCATCGCGTCCCCGAACAAGACCCACGTCCCGATCGCGACCGCCGCCCTGAAGGCCGGCCTCCCCGTGGTCGTCGACAAGCCCCTCGCCGGTACGGCGGCGGACGCCCGCGAGCTGGCCGCCCTGGCCGACGAGCGCGGCCTGCTGCTCTCCGTCTTCCAGAACCGCCGCTGGGACAACGACTTCCTGACCCTGCGCAAGCTGTTCGCCGAGGGCGAGCTCGGCGACGTCTACCGCTTCGAGTCCCGCTTCGAGCGCTGGCGCCCGCAGCCGAAGGGCGGCTGGCGCGAGTCCGGCGACCCGGCGGAGATCGGGGGTCTCCTCTACGACCTCGGCAGCCACCTCGTCGACCAGGCGCTCGTCCTCTTCGGCCCCGCGGCCTCGGTGTACGCCGAGTCCGACGTCCGCCGTCCGGGCGCGCTGACCGACGACGACACGTTGATCGCGATCACGCACGAGAGCGGGGTCCGCTCCCACCTCTACGTCTCCGCGACGACCGCCCAGCTCGGCCCGCGCTTCCGTGTCCTCGGCTCGCAGGCGGGTTACGTCAAGTACGGCCTCGACCCGCAGGAGGCCGACCTGCGGGACGGCAAGCGGCCCGGCGTCACGGCCGAATGGGGCATCGAGCCGGAGGCCCTGTGGGGCCGCGTCGGCTCCGGCGAGTCCCCGCTGACCGGCGGCGGCCGCCCCGAGCCGACGGTTCCTGGCGCGTACCCCGCGTACTACGCGGCCGTCGCCGCCGCGATCCGTGACGGCGGCCCCAACCCGGTCAGCGCCCACGAGGCCGCCGCCGCCCTCGACGTCCTGGAGGCGGCCCGCCGCTCCGCCCACGAGGGAGTGGTGGTGTCGCTGTGAACGCGTCCGCCGCACCGGAGATCGCCGAGCTGATCACCGAGCTGGAGGAGCAGGAGCGCCGTCTGACGCTCCCCCGCTTCACCCACGACGACGCCTGGACTCTCGGCGCCCTCCTCGTCGAGCTCGCCCGCGAGCGGGGCGCGCCGGTCGCCGTCGACATCCGCCGCGGCGGCCAGCAGCTCTTCCACGCGGCGCTGCCGGGTTCCACCCCGGACAACGACGCGTGGATCGACCGCAAGCGCCGCGTCGTCGAGCGCTACGGCTGCTCCTCGCTGCTGGTCGGCTCGCGCTTCCGCGCCAAGGGCACGACCTTCGAGGAGTCCTCGCGCCTGGACCCCGACACGTACGCGGCCCACGGGGGCGCGTTCCCGATCGCCGTGACCGGCGCGGGTGTCATCGGCACGGTCGTGGTGTCGGGCCTGCCCCAGGTCGAGGACCACAAGATGGTGGTCGAGGCCCTGGAGAAGTTCCTCTCCGCCTGACGAACCGCTTCCCCGCGCCCCACCCGGGGCGCGGGGAACGGCGCGCCCAACCACAACACACCCGCAGCGAACAACGGACAGGCGAGCCCCGCCAGGGGCGCGAGGAACGGCGCGCCCAACCACAACACACCCGCAGCGAACAACGGACAGGCGACCCCCGCCAGGGGCGCGAGGAACGGCGCGAGCAACCACAACACACCCGCAGCAAAAGACTCACCCCGGCCCCAGCGGACCCCAACCGCGAACCGAGCGGAGCGATCACGCGTTCTTGAGTTCCTGCCGCTGCCGTCCCAACCCCTCGATCTCCAGCTCCACGACATCCCCCGCCCGCAGATACGGCTTCGGCTCGGGCTGCCCGAGAGCCACCCCGGCCGGCGTCCCCGTGTTGATGACATCACCGGGGTACAGCGTCATGAACCGGCTGACGTACCGGACGACCTCGGCGACCGGGAAGATCTGCTCGGCCGTCGTACCGTCCTGCTTGAGCTCACCGTTCACCCAGAGCTTCAGCGACAGCGCCTGCGGGTCCGGGACCTCGTCCGCGGTCACCAGCCACGGCCCCAGCGGGTTGAACGTCTCGCAGTTCTTGCCCTTGTCCCAGGTGCCGCCGCGCTCGATCTGGAACGCGCGCTCGGAGACGTCGTGCGCCACCGCGTACCCGGCGACATGCGCGAGCGCCTCCTCCTCCGACTCCAGGTAGCGGGCGGTACGGCCGATGACGACCGCCAGCTCGACCTCCCAGTCGGTCTTCTCCGACCCGCGCGGCACGAGCACCGTGTCGTCCGGCCCGACCACGGTGTCCGCCGCCTTGAAGAAGATCACCGGCTCGGCGGGCGGCTCGGCCCCGGTCTCCCGGGCGTGGTCGTGGTAGTTCAGCCCGATGCACACGACCTTGCCGATCCGGGCCAGCGGCGGCCCGACGCGCAGTCCGGCCGGGTCCAGCGCGGGCAGCTCACCGGCGGCCGCGGCGGAGCGGATCCGGCCGAGCGCCGCGTCGTCGGCGAGAAGCGCCCCGTCGATGTCCGCGACGACGCCCGACAGATCCCGCAGGGTCCCCTCGGCGTCGAGCAGCGCGGGCCGCTCCGACCCCGCCGTACCGACTCGCAGCAGCTTCATGGTCACCATCTCCCTCGATCGCGGGCCGTCGCCCGACGGGTGCGGCCATCGGAGGACCGGCCGATCCTCCAAGCTCGCCGTCCAGTCCGCAAGACCCCGTTCACGGACTGGACCGGACCGCGCCCGGTTTCCTCACCGACGCGGGGCCCCCACGGGACGGACCGGGCCGCCGTCAGACGAGAGCCACGGCCGCGGGTGCCGCCCCCGGCATGTCCCGGTAGAGCGCCGCCCGCTCCACCGCGCTCCAGGTCGTACTGGTCACGACGTACAGCGCGGCCGCCAGCGGCACCACGGCCACGGTGAACAGTGTGAAGAAGGACATGAACGGCATGAACTTGGCGACCGAGGCGAGGGCGGCCGCCTGGTCACCCTCGCCCACCGGAGGCGCGGCGGCGGTCATCTTCTTCGTACGCACGTAGTTGAAACTCGCCACGACCGCGACGACGGCGAAGAGGGCCAGGTAGACGAGACCGGCCGGCCCGAACAGCCCGCCGTGGCCGAGCGCGTCCGCCCAGCGGCCCCCGAGCGGCGCGGCGAACAGTTTGTGCCCGAGCAGGGTGTTGGCCTCGCCGCCGATCGTCGAGCTGGAGAACAGGTGGTAGAGCAGGAAGAAGGCCGGCATCTGGAACAGGCTGGGCAGGCATCCGGAGAGCGGCGACACCTTCTCCTCGGCGTGCAGTTCCATCAGCGCCTTCTGGAACTTCTCGCGGTCCTTCCCGTGCTTCTTCTTCAGCTCGGTGATCCGCGGCTGCAGCGCCGCGCGCGCCCGCTGCCCGCGCGCCGACGCCCGCGACAGGGGATGCACGAGCAGGCGTACGAGCGCGGTGAACAGGACGATCGCGGCGGCGGCCGCCGAGTCGTGGAACAGCGGCTGGAGCAGGTCGGCGATCTGTGCGACCAGGTGCGCGAACGCGGACATGAACGTGGACATGGGTGAGCCCTCCGGGGGTCTCGTCGTGCCGGGAGTACGGAATGCGGCATGACGACCCGCGCAGGTCACCTGGGACGGAGAGCCACCTCGGGTGAGAAATCACCGAGGGTGGAGGGGTGAAGAGGTGCCCTACGCGGTCGCCGGGAGGGCGTGTCCGGGGGCCCTGGGCCGCGGGCGTCCACTCGCGTCCGGATCGCGTTGCGGCAGGAAGGCCGTACGGCGGGCGCGGTCGCGGATGGCCGTACGCACGCGGGTGGGCGCCACGACGGGCGCGCAGCGCGCCACGATGAGGGAGCAGGCCGCGAAGGCGGACCCGGCCGCCGCGGTCGCGGCGAACGCGACGGTGGCGGTGAGGCTGCCCGTGTCGAGCAGGGCGACCTCGAGGAGCAGGAGCAGCAGTACGGCGGCGGGGCGGGCGTTGGCCCAGGTGCGGATCATCGGCTGCCCCTCCTCTCGTACGCGGTGCGCCCCTCGACGAGGGGCGCGTGTCCTTCCGATCGTTATACAGGATGATTCTGGGCCAACCGCCCGGCATCCGCCTTGGTATTCGTCGTGACATTCGTCCCGTCGTCCGAGCCGGCGTCCGCCCCGGCAGCCGTCCCCGCGGGCTCTGACGAGTCCCCGGCCGGCCGGGCGTCCGGCCCGACCCGCTCGCGGGAGTCGACCCCCGCCGGCTTCCGGGGTTCCGTGTCGACCGGCTCCAGCAGTCGCCGCGGTCCGAGCAGGGCCCGGCTGACCGGATCCGCCGGGTTCCGGTCGAGTCCGGGGCCCGGTGTCATCTCGACGTCCGGGACGGGCACGACCAGGGCGCAGACGGGGCACTCGCCGTACGGGCCGAGTTCCGTGCCGCAGACGGCGTGCCGGAAGTACCGCAGACGACTCTCGGAGAAGTGCTCGCGGCCCCACAGACCGAGCGAGCGCACGGTGGGCCACAGGGCGATCCCGCGGTCGGTCAGGACGTACTCGTCACGCGGCGGCGACTCCTGGTAGCGGCGCTTTTCGAGGATGCCCTCGGCGGTGAGCGCCTGGAGGCGGGCGGCGAGCACGGCGCGGGGGATGCCGAGGTGCACGAGGAAGTCGTTGTAGCGCCGTACGCCGTAGAGCGCGTCGCGGATGACGAGGAGCGTCCAGCGCTCGCCGACGATCTCCAGCGCGCGGGCGATCGAGCACTCCTGCGTCGCGTAGTCCTTGCCCAGAGCCATGCCCCCACTGTAGCCACTTTTCAACCTGTTGGTTCAGTGAACGAACCTAGGGTGTTACGGTCTATCCGTACCGAAGGTTCAATGACCGAACCCACCCAGGAAGTGAAGGGGCAGGCCATGACCCGGCTCGACCGGACCGACACCAGCACGCAGCCCGAGCACGCCACCGCACCCTCCGGGGGCACTGTGACGTCGGCCTCACCGGCCGGATCGGCCCGCACCCGTTCCTCGGCCTCCGCGGCGGAGAGCGCTCCGCGGGCCACCCCGACGCTCGCCCTGACCAGTGCCGCCACCGCCGTGGCCCTGATGACGTACACGGCGCCGATGGTCACGCTCCCCGACACCGCAGCCGCGCTGCACACCTCGGTCTCCGCCCAGGCCTGGCTGCTCAACGGCACCCCGCTGGGCCTGGCCGCGCTGCTCCTGGTCGCGGGCAGTCTCGCGGACGACTACGGCCGCCGCCGGATCTTCCTGGCCGGCACCGTCGCCCTCGGCGTCACCACCGCCCTGGGCGCCCTCGCGGGCTCGACCTGGCTGTTCACCCTGACCCGGATCGCCCAGGGCGCGGCGAGCGCGGCGATCCTCGCGAGCAGCCTCGGGCTGATCGTGCACGCCTTCCCGACCCCGCGCGGGCGGCTGCACGCGACGGGGGTGTGGGGCGCGTTCGTCAGCGCCGGCATCGCGGCGGGCCCGCTCCTCGCGGGGGCCATAGCGGGCTGGAACTGGCGGATGGCGTACGCCGTCCTGGGCGCCGCCGCGCTGGTCGTGGCCCTCCTCGGAACCCGCGCCCTCACCGAGTCCCGCGCACCCCGCGGCGGCCGGCCCGACCTCGCGGGGGCGCTGACCTTCGGCCTCGCGCTGGTGTCGCTGGTGGCCGCGCTGACGCTCGGCCGCGACGGCTGGCTGCGCGCGCCGGTGGGCCTGCTGCTGGCGGCGTTCCTCGTCCTGATGACGGTGTTCGTCGCCGTCGAACGCCGTTCCCGGACGCCCATGATCGACCTCGGACTGCTCCGGCACCGCCGCTTCCTCGCCTCGTCGGCGGGCGGCCTCTTCATGGGCCTCGCGGTGATCGGCCTGTTCAGCTTCCTGCCGGCGCTGCTCCAGCGGACGCTCGGGCTGTCCGCGATGGACACCGCCTGGCTGTTCCTCCTGTGGTCCGGCCTCTCCTTCACGGTCGCCCTCCAGGCCCGCCGTCTCGCCGGCCGGGTCTCGCACCGCCATCAGCTCGCCCTCGGCTTCGGGTTGCACGCCGTCGGCGTGCTGACGATGCTCGGCGCGATCGGGGCCGACTCCTGGCCGCGGCTGCTCCCGGGCTTCGTGATCTCCGGGGTGGGCAGCGGGCTGCTCAACGCCGCGCTGCCGCTGCTCGCCGTCGAGTCCGTGCCCGCGACCCGCGCCGCGATGGGCTCGGGCGCCCAGCAGACCTTCCGCTACATCGGTTCGTGCGCCGGGGTGGCCCTCACGATCGCCCTGGTCACCTCCACCGGCGGTCCGGCGCACGGCGCGAACATCGCGATCGTCGTCTCGGCCGGGCTCGCCGCACTGGCGGCGGCGAGCGTCCTGGTGCTCAGGGACCGGGCGTGAGCCCGCTGGACCGGCGGCGCGGCAAGGGGTCCGGCGTGAGCTGGGCCGGGTCCGACGTCAGCCGGGCGGGATCCTGCGTGAACCGGGCCGGCGTCAGCGTGGCCGCATGGAGGTGAGCTTCCCCCAGACCGCCATGCGGTACCGGGAGGTGTACTCGGGGGTGCACGTGGTGAGCGTGATGTAGTACCCGGGTTCGCTGTACCCGTACGACGGCCGGACGGTGCTGCGCGGCACCGGGCGGATCACTCCGACGTCCCGCGAGGAGGTCTGCGGAAGCGTCCGGTCGACGGTGTACGTGTAGACGGCGGTCCTCGTCTCCACGGCGATCGTGTCACCGCGCCGAAGCCTCGGGAGGTACCGGAAGGGCTCGCCGTGCGTGTTCCGGTGTCCGGCGAGCGCGAAGTTTCCCGCCTGGCCTGGCTGTTGGGTGCCCTTGTAGTGGCCGACGTACCCCTTGTTGAGGACGTCCGCCTTGCTCACGCCCTCGGCGACGGGCACCCGGAGCGAGAGCCGGGGAATGCTGAGGACGGCGTAGGCCTGGGACCAACGGGGCCGCATCTGGCCGCCGTTGCCGCCGGACGAGGAGGGCTGCCCGGCGGGGCGTCGGACGCCTCCGGCGGCGGTCCTCCCGTCGCCGCTCCCCCCGGAGCCTGAACCGCCGCCCGTGCCGGGAGTGGGGGACCCCGCGTCCGGGGTCCCCCACTCCCGTTCCAGCGCCTGCACCTTGCGCTCCGCGCCGTGCCGCGCCTCCCGGTTGGTCCACCACAGTTGGTGCACGACCAGGAGGAGCAGCACCACTCCGACGGTGACGAGCACCTCGGCACCGCTCCAGACCGCGCGCCGGTACGCGGCCCGCCGTCGCCGCGTGCCGTGGTGCACGATCCCCGGAGCCCGCATCCGTACGCCCCCTTCGCCGGGCGCACGATAGGCGCCACCCCGCCAACTCGCCAGCCCCGCGCGGCTCCCGTGCGCACCGGGCCGACTCCGCCCGCCCCGGACCCCCCGCGCACCGCTCACCAGGTCGGCCGCCAGGGCTTCCTCCACCGGTTTTAGAAAGGGCTGTCACAACTCTCGACAACCCCACACGCCACACCCGATGCTTCCTGATGGCATCAGCGGGACGGGCGAGCGCCGGCCGGGACGGGCCGGCGGCCGAGTTCGAAGTCGAGTCGTAATCGACGGTCAACTCCGGTGGGACGACCGGCAGTTGTGCCGAGACGGACGGAGAAGCCAGTCATGATCCGACGCAGAACACTTCTGGCCGCGGCGGGCGGCACGGTCCTCGGCGGCGCCCTGGCGACGGGCACCGCCCGCGCGGACGCGACGATCGCCGTCAACCCCGCGACGACGTACGGGAAATGGGAGGGCTGGGGCACCTCGCTGGCGTGGTGGGCCAATGTCTTCGGCGCCCGCGACGACTTCGCCGACCTCTTCTTCACCACCAAGTCGACGACATACAACGGCGCTTCCCGCCCGGGCCTGGGCCTGAACATCGCCCGCTACAACCTCGGCGCGTGCTCCTGGAACAGCGTGGGCGGCGAGAGCATGACCGCCTCCGCCAACATCCCCTCCTTCAAGCAGATCGAGGGCTACTGGCAGGACTGGAACAACGAGGACCCGACGTCGACGGCCTGGAAGTGGACGGCGGACGCCACCCAGCGCGCCGCCCTCACCAAGGCGACGGCACGCGGCGCGACGAGCGAGCTGTTCGCCAACTCCCCGATGTGGTGGATGTGTTCGAACCACAATCCGTCGGGCGCGTCCGGCGGCGGCAACAACCTCCAGTCCTGGAACTACCGCCAGCACGCCTCCCACCTCGCGGCGGTGGCCCTCTACGCGAAGACGAACTGGGGCGTGAACTTCGCCACCGTGGAGGCGTTCAACGAGCCCTCCTCCAGTTGGTGGACGTCCACCGGCACCCAGGAGGGCTGCCACATGGACGCGTCCGTCCAGTCGGCCGTACTTCCGTATCTGCGCAGCGAGTTGAACGCCCGTGGCTTGACGTCCACCAAGATCTCCGCGTCCGACGAGACGAGCTACGACCTGGCCCGTACGACGTGGGGATCCTTCAGCTCGACGACCAAGGGCCTGGTCAACCGGGTCAACGTGCACGGCTACCAGGGCTCGGGCGGCCGCCGGGACCTTCTCTACACGGATGCCGTGACGTCCTCCGGCAAGGCCCTGTGGAACTCCGAGTACGGCGACGGCGACGGCACCGGCCTCACCCTGGCGAGCAACCTCCTCCTCGACTTCCGCTGGCTGCACCCGACCGCCTGGGTCTACTGGCAGGTGATGGACCCGACGGCGGGCTGGGGCATGGTCAAGTACGACGCGAGCACCCTGACGGCGGGCGCGGTCGAGACGAAGCTCTATGTGATGGCCCAGTTCAGCCGCCACATCCGCCCGGGCATGACGATCCTGGACACGGGCGTGGACTACGCGGCGGCGGCGTACGACGCGACGGCCAAGCGCCTGGTCATCGTCGCGGCGAACAAGGCGACGTCCGCCCAGACCCTGACCTTCGACCTCTCCCGCTTCACCACGGTCTCCGGCGGCACGGGCGGCCTGGTCCCCCGCTGGAACACCCTGACGTCCGGCGGCGGCGACCTCTACACGTCCCACTCGGACACCTACCTCAGCGGCAAGTCCCTCGCGGTGCCGTTCGCGGCGGGGGCGGTACAGACGTTGCAGGTGGACGGGGTGGTTGTCTGAGGCAGTCCTGAGGGCGCGGCGGCGCGAACCGCCGCGCCCGACGGTCCACCGGGCGCGCGACGGTTCACCGGGGCGCTCCGGAATATGCCGTCGGGGACTCCCGCGTCTCTGGCCTGCAGGTCTCTCTCCTTGGCGGCCCGACGGCAGTACGGTGTCCCCCATGCGCCCCGACACGCCTGCCGAGAACGTCGACCACACCGCCGAAGCGGCTCGCCTGGAGCGGACCGCCGGCCTGTATCCGGAGGACGCCGAGCACCTGCTCCTGCAGGCCGCGGCCCACCTCGAACTGTCCGGCGACCGCCCCGGCGCCACCACTCTCTACGACCGCCTGCTCGCCTCGGACACTCCCCTGGAGAAGCCGTATCTGGTACGCGCCCTCAAGGCGTCGAACCTGTGGGAGTACGACCACGAGGCCGAGGCCCGCGCGATCATCGACGGCGTCAGGGCCGCGGCCCCGCGTGACCCGGCCCCCTGGGTGATCGTGGCCGAGGCCCTGGAGTCGCACGACGAACTGGAAGCGGCACAGGACACCTTCACCGAGGGAACGACCCTGCTCCTGACGGACGTACCGGAACCCCCCTACTCCACGCTCCCGCTCCTGTTCGGCCGTCACCGGGTGCGCCGCATGCTGGGCGCGGCGCACGACGAGTGGGACGCCCTGGCCGACACCCTGCACTCGTCCCCGATCTCCCTGGACGAACTCCACGACCCGAAGCGGGTCTGGTCCCTGGGCTCGGACAACCCCGCGGAGCTCCAGGCCGAGATCACCCGCCTCCAGGCCGAACTGGGCACCTACCGCGAGGCGCTCTCCCGCCCGTTCCCGGTGGCGGTCCTGCACTGGTCGGCCCCGGAACTCGCGGAACTGACCGCCGCGTACCCGGACCTCACCACCGAGTACCCCTCCCACGAGGAGCACCTCGCGACCATAGAGGCGTCCCTGCGCGAACTGGCCATGTCCGGCACCCCGAACCTCGGCATCGTGACAGCCACGGTCCCGTCCTACGAAGCCTTCGCCGCCTCGGAGGCCTCCTCCCCCTCGGACACGACCCTGCTCCCCCAGTACGCGACGACGCTGGCGGCCCGGGGGCTGGCTGTGGCTTGGCCGCCGCAGCGGGGGGCGGGGTGCTGGTGCGGGTCGGACCGGCCGTACGAGGAATGCCACGGGATCCTGGAAGTCTGAGACCGACGGCGTCCCGCCTGTCGGAGTTTCGGCCGCCCCCTGGACATGTCCGGGGGGCGTCGCGCACATATATTCCGATCCCACTATTCCTTCACAACTAGCACACGCTAACGTCACACGTGACCAGCTGAACCGGCCTGCCCGCACACATTCCGGGCATGTCCCTGTCCGCGAGGAACACGTATGCCGCCCTACCAGCCGTCTTCGGACTGGCAGTTCGACGTACCCACCAGCGGAAGCAAGCGGCTCCCCCCGGCAGCCAGGTCGTTCGAATCGCTCGCGCACCAGGGCTACGGCTTCGAGGCGGCCATCGCCGACCTGATCGACAACTCGATCGACGCGGGAGCCCACAACGTCGTGGTGAGTTTCCTGCGGGACACGGGTGAGCGCGGCGGACGAGACCGCCTCGTCGGTCTCCTCGTCATCGACGACGGCCGTGGCATGGACGAGACGGACCTGGACACGGCGATGACCGTCGGCGGGCGCGCGCAGTACGCCGCCGGCGCCCTCGGACACTTCGGTGCCGGGCTGAAGGCCGCCTCCCTCTCGCACGCCGACGCTCTCACCGTGATCAGCCGGACGAAGCGCAGCCCGTCGACCGGCCGTCGCTGGCTCACCGCCCGCGCGCAGGCCGACTTCACCTGCGACATCGTCGACGCGACCTACTGCCAGAACCTGGTCGACCGCTACGACGGGATCATCGACTGGCACGGCACGATCGTCCGTTGGGACCAGGTCCGCGCGTTCGAGACCATCACCGACGGTCAGACCGACCGCTACCTCAACGACGCGATCGAACGGCTCGAGACCCACCTCGGCCTCTATCTCCACCGCTTCCTCGCCCGCGACGGCTTCCACGTGGACATCGTCGTCGAGGACGTCCACACCCGGGAGGAACTGGACCACCGGAGCGTGGAGCACATAGACCCGTTCGGCTACCGGGTCCCGGGCCGCCCCGGTTACCCCCGTACGTACGTCGCCCCTGTCGAGGGCGTCGGCGATGTCGCGCTCACCGCGCACATCTGGCCGCCCAAGTCCCCGCTGGTCGCCTACCGGGGCATCGGCCCGCTCGCCGAGCGCCAGGGCTTCTACCTCTACCGCAACGACCGGCTCGTCCAGGCCGGCGGCTGGAACGACACCCGCAGCGCGGAGGGCCATCTCGCCCTCGCCAGGATCGCCGTGGACCTGCCGCCCGAGCCCAACGACGTGTTCGCCCTGACCGTCAAGAAGGACGGCGTCCAGGTCACCCCCGCGTTCGCCCGAGGTCTGGAGAAGGCGGCAGCTCCCACCAGTGGCCACACCTTCACCGAATACACCCGTGACGCGGAGACGACCTATCGCGAAGCCGCCAAGCGGCGTACCGAGGTCAAGCGCACGGCCGTCATCCCGCCCGGCAAGGGAATCGACCCGAAGCTGAAGCGGACGCTGCGGGACGAACTGCCGCAGCTCGATGGCGAGGACCCCATCACCTTCAGCTGGGCCAGGCTCGACGTGCCGCCCGGCATCGACTCCGCCGAGCTGCTCTTCACGATCGACCACAAGGAGCGCCTGGTCGTCCTCAACAAGGACTACCGGCACGCCTTCAACGGCGGCCGGCGCGGGGGCTCGAACGACGCCCCGGTCCTCAAGAGCCTTCTCTTCCTGATGCTCAACGAGATCTTCCAGAAGGAACGGGTCTGGGCCAATCAGACCGACAAGGTCGCCCTGTGGAACAGCGTGCTCGTCACCGCGGTACGGGCCGAACTCGCCCGCGTCGAGGGCTAGTCCGCCCCACTCTCCTCATGCATCCACCCGTACGTCAGAGAGGCCACCCGACCGCCGTGACCGCCGAGAACACGCCCTCCCCCGACCACCTCACCGACCTCCACGGCGAGATCCTCGACGCGATGAGCCGGCGCGGCCCCAGGCACTTCGCCAAGCTGGCCTTCGCGCTCGCCGAGGCCGACGAACCGGTGGACACGGACGTGACCGGCTTCCACGACCGCATTCTGGCCGCGGCCCCCGGCGACGAGCTGCTGGCCCTGTGGCGCCGCAAGCTCACCGCATGGGACTTCGAACAGTCCCCCACGTGGTCGACCACCGCGCCTCGCACCCCGGAACGCCGAGCCGAGGTCCACGACAGGCTCGCGTTGGACGCGGATCTCCGCAAAGCGCTCGACGTGGCCGTCCCGGTCCACATGGAACCGGGTCCTGTCACCATCAGCCGCGAGTTCCAGGCCTGGTACACCCGTGACCAGGCGGCGAACCGCTCCTTCTACTGGGCGTCTTACGAGGGTCTGCTGCGCCGCAAGGGCTGGAGCGACGCGGCGGTCTCCGGCCTCGACGAGGCCGCCCACGCGGTCGTCGAGCGGCTCGCCGACCCGACCCGTGACGACCCCTACGGCGCGCGCGGGCTGGTCGTCGGCTACGTACAGTCCGGCAAGACCGCCAACTTCACCGGCGTCACCGCCAAGGCCATCGACGCGGGCTACCGCCTGGTCATCGTCCTGGGCGGCACCCTGAACCTGCTGCGCGGCCAGACCCAGCGCCGTCTCGACATGGAACTGATCGGCCAGGAGAACATCCTGGGAGCCGCCGACCCGAACGACCCGGACGCCCTGGTCGGCATCGACTACCAGGACGACGAGGACTGGCCCGCGAAGTTCGTCTCGTTCGGTGCCCGCCCCTCCGACCTCGGGGCCTTCGACATCGAGCGTCTGACCTCGCGCGACCGCGACTACATGTCACTGGAACGCGGCATCAGCGCGCTGGAGTTCGAGAAGCCCGACCGCACCCGCCCCCTGCACGACCCGGCGAACCTGCACGCGGCCCGCGCACGGATCATGGTCGTGAAGAAGAACAAGTCGGTGCTGGAGAAGCTGGTCAAGGACCTCAAGAAGATGGGTCCGATCCTCGGCGAGATCCCGGCCCTGATCATCGACGACGAGTCGGACCAGGCCTCCGTGAACACCACGGACCCCAAGAAGTGGGAGGACGGCAAGGTCACCCGCACCGCGATCAACGGCCAGATAAGCGCCCTGCTCAAGCTGCTTCCCCGTGCGCAGTACGTCGGCTACACCGCGACCCCGTTCGCCAATGTGTTCGTCGACCCGAGCGACGAGGAAGACCTGTTCCCGCGCGACTTCCTGATCTCCCTCCCCCGTCCCACCGATTACATGGGCGTCCAGGACTTCCACGACCTCGACAACCTCGACGAAGGCGAAGGCGAGGCCGAGAGGAAGCACGTCCGGGGCATCTGCGACTACACGGGCGACCCCGTCATGGAGGCGGAGTCCACGGGCGATCGCCTCCAGGAAGCCCTGGACGCCTTCGTCCTCACGGGCGCCCTGAAGCTCTACCGCGAAGCGCACGGCGTCCCCTCCGGCCCGTTCCGGCACCACACGATGCTCGTGCACGAATCGGTCCGCATGGCCGAGCACGCCGTGCTCGCCGAGCGTATCCGGACGATGTGGCGCAACGCCGCCTACACCGGCCCGGCGGGCCACACCCGTCTGGCCTCCCTCTTCGAGAGGGACTTCCACACCTACGCGGACAGTTCCCTGCCCACCCCCGAGACGTACGCGGGGCTCAAGCCCTTCATCTCCGGATCCTGCCAACTGATCAATCGGGGCGGCAGCCCCGTCATCGTCGTCAACGGCGAGAGCGAACGCGACTACGCCCAGCCCGACCTGGACTTCGACCGCACCCCGAACGTCTGGAAGATCCTGGTCGGCGGCACCAAGCTGTCCCGCGGATTCACGGTCGAGGGCCTGACGATCACGTACTACCGCCGTACGACACAGCAGGCCGACACCCTGATGCAGATGGGCCGCTGGTTCGGTTTCCGGCCCGGGTACCGGGACCTGGTGCGGCTGTACATCGGCCGGGAAGAGACCCTCGGCCGGGGCCGCAGGGCCAAGACCGTCGACCTGTACGAGGCGTTCGAGGCGATCTGCCGCGACGAGGAACTGTTCCGCGCCGAGCTGGCCCGCTACGCCCCGCTGGTGGACGGCCGCCCCCAGGTCACCCCCGCCCAGATCCCACCCCTGGTGAGCCAGCACCTGCCGTGGGTGAAACCGTCGGCCCGGAACAAGATGTTCAACGCGGAGCTGGTGGAGGTGCGGTCGCCGGGAACGCCGATCGAACCGGCGGCATACCCGCTGGACTCCAAGATCACGGCACGGAACACCGAGCGCTGGAAGCCTGTTCTCGCGGCTCTCCTCGGGACTCCAACAACCTGTCTGCTGCGGCCGGATGACACGTCACCCCTATCCCGTAGCTTCCAGGCAGCCACCACGGTGATCCCGCACGCCCAGCTCCTTTCCGTCCTCGGCTCACTGGAGTGGGAGGACGACAACGTGCTCACCCCGCACCTGGCCTACCTGTCCCAGCTCGACGGACGCCTGGCCAGGGTCGACGACTGGCTGGTCATCGCTCCGCAGCGCACGCAGCGCAACCGGATCGAAGCCACTTTGCTGGACCAAGGCCCCTTCTCTCTGTTCCGCCGAAGTCGGCAGGCCGGCAAGCTCTCCTTCGGCCGTATCTCGGGCCTGGAACACCGCATGTACGCGCAGCAGTTGATCAGCAGGCCAGACTCGGACACTCCTGAGGACAGCAACCCCACTCTCGGAGCGGCTCAAGGTGTAGTCCTTCTGTATCCCGTTGTAGAGGCTGCTCAGGATGATGAAGTGAAGGCCGTAGCCGCTACGGGCGCTGCGGCCGCTGACCGGGTCACCATGGCGTTCACCGTGATTCCGCCGAAAGCGGCCATCGACACGAAACAGCGGCTCGTGCGCTTCCGGACGAAGGACTCCAGCCGCCCAGACGCGGTTATCGTCAATGCGTCCTGAGTCGCGACCGTTCCGCACGAAGCAAATCACTCACCGACGAGGAGAGCATGCTTCCTTTCGAAGAGGCCGACATCAAAGCCGCCGTTTCGGTCGCTCAGCTGCAAGCGGCAGCCGGGGTGGACCCTGAACTCGACGACGTCTACGAGCACATCAAGGCGCTCGACCCGACGGGCCAACGATTCGCCAGGATCCTCCGTGACACCATCGACCAGCTGCTCAACGGTGAGGTAACCGGACGCTACGACTGGAAGACGCTCTTCAAGACCGAGAAAACTCACGCGGGAACGCTCGTAGAGATCAATCTGCAGCGTGAGTTCAGGTTCGCCGACGGCGACGCTATGGACTACCAGATCGCCGGCGTCGACGTCGACTGCAAGTACTCCCAGCAGTTCGGGGGCTGGATGATTCCGCCTGAGGCGATGGGCCATCTCTGCCTCCTGGCCTGGGCGGACGATGACAAGTCTCTCTGGAGCGTCGGCCTCGTCCGGATACGCGACGAGTGGCTGAACAGGGGGAACAACCGGGACCTCAAGCTCACGATCAAGGCTGGCCACCGGGACAAGATCAAGTGGCTCTGGCGGGACGAGGACCTCCCCGAGAATGTGCTGCTCCACATGGACGCTGCGGATCGCGAAGCCGTGTTCGCCGCAAACTCCGGGCAGGGTCGCTTGAACGAGCTCTTCCGACGCGCCCAGAAACGGCGCATCGGCCGCAACGTGGTCCGCACGGTGGCTCAGCAGAAGGACTACATGAAGCGAGTCCGCGGCAACAGCGGCAGCCGGTCGGCGCTCAGTACGGAGGGCATCCTCATCATGGGGGACTATGCCAGCCACCGCGAGATCGCCGGCCAGCTGGGGCTCCCCCTCCCAGAGGAAGGCGAGTTCGTCAGCGCACGAGTGGTCAGCGCGCGAGCCCATCATCAGGACGCCCCCCTGGCCGTCCTGGACGGAAAGCAATGGGTCCTCGCCCAGCCAGACGACCCCGTTGAATCCGCACCGCCTTTGCCGTCACACACCAGACAGGACTGACGATGCACGCGCCATTCGCCACCCGCCTCCTAGGCTGGAAGAGGCTGGAGAAGACCGGAAAGCTCGTCCCGAACACGGCCGACTCCGACAGCAATACATCAAAGTTGCTCGCAGGACACATCCTTGAGGCGTTGGGGGTGGAGCCCGATGCCGTACTTCCCGGCACCCCCGAGAGTCTCGGCCCTGCGCTGGAACACGCCGTTTGTGACCATCTGAGAACCGCGCTGCCCCACCTGGCTCCGGAACGCTCGTGGCACGTGGATCACAAGAAGACGGTGGCCTACTTCGCACAGTACAAGCATTTGGACAGAGTCGCCGAAGCGGTACGCAAGAACGCCACTCTCCGTGTCGACCTGGGCCGCGATTACCTCATCAAACCTGATGTGACCGTAGGCGTCACGAGTCCCAGGGCCGAGGCCGCACCCTGCCCCCATCTGCATGCCGCAGTATCCTGCAAATGGACAATCAGGTCAGACCGCGTACAAAATGTGCGCCATGAGTTCCTCCAAATGATCAGGCACCGGCGCGGACGACTGCCGCATCTGGTGGTGGTCACCGCGGAGCCGATGCCCAGCCGGATCGCCTCGATCGCGCGGGGGACAGGAGAAGCCGATGCCATCTATCACGTAGCGCTCGACGCCCTGAAAGTCGCGGTTGCCGCTGTCGGCAGCAGCCAGCAAAAGGACGACCTCGCCGAGATCATCGAACAAGGTCGCCTCCTCCCTTACGGAAAACTGCCACCAACTCTGTCCGGCTGGTAAGCCACCACAGATGACAACTCCCACCTCAGAACCAGAACCGCCTCAGCCCGCCTGGGTACCGCCCGAGGGCTCATGGGCGTCGTCCGCCGCGCGTCGCCGCAACATGCAGGCAATCCGAAGCCGGGACACCACTCCAGAGCGCCTCGTCCGCCGGCTAGTACACGCTCAGGGGCTGCGGTACCGGGTGGCGGCCCGCCCGATGCCAGACCTTCGCCGCACCGCCGACATGGTCTTCCGGCCAACGAAAGTAGCTGTCTTCATCGACGGGTGCTACTGGCACGGCTGCCCTGAGCATTACGTCTCCCCAAAGACCAATCCCGGCTACTGGTCCGACAAGGTGGCCCGGAACATGGCCCGCGACCGCGATACAAACGAGCGCCTACAGGCAGCCGGCTGGCTTGTCCTGCGCTTCTGGGAGCACGAGCCAGCGGAAGAATGCAGTGCAGCGATCCGCCAAGCGGTGGTATCCAGGCGTCCGGCCTCCCCCGCCAGCAAGGCGGACGCTCCTACATAGCCAGGAACATCCCGAGTGCGCGCTGGGCCATGGCGTTGTCTTTGATCCTCATGAACTCATAGGCAATCTCGGCAAGATGGCGCCCATCACGCCCGGTCTGCGCATACCGGAGAATCACGTCCGCCTCAGAACCCAGCCCGCATGCCCTGCACGCGGTCACCGCGTGAGCCACCTCCGTCGGCCCGCCCGCCACGCCGACGTGCCGCAGAACGCCGGCAACATCCTCGGCCCTTCTGTTCTGTTTCATGTCCAACAGGGCCAGCGCGGTGGGCCACTGCACTTCCGCGTGTTGCCGGTCCCCCTGCGCCAGGGGGACCGGCAACACGGTGCGCTGGCAGTCCGCGCACAAAGCCGCCGGCGGTTCGCATGCCTTGACCCGGAGGTCTTCAAGCTCTTCCCAGGTGACCGGCATCGAGGCGTCGCTCGTCCGCGCAACCGTCTCCGCCAGGTCGTAGAGCGCGCGGATCACCTCACGTTTCGGCTTGTGGATGCGCGCGTTGAGCAGATCGGAGAGTGCACTCGATGAGGTGTCGCAGCCTCGGTCACGCCTTGCCAGCTCGGCATGTGTCTGCCTCAGCGGCAGGCCGACCACCCTCATCAAGCTGCGCAAGGTCCTGGCGAGGACCTTTCTCTCCTCCGGTATTCCGGCATCCAGTTCCCTGAAGCGACCCGATCGCGGCACGCCAGCTCCTTCTGTCCCACCCCGCCACAGCTCTTGACGACAGTGTGCCTCCGGCCACCCCCGGCTGACTCAGCATCTGTGTCCGGATCCTCATCTGGACACCCAGCCACTTCTCTTTCAGACGCACTTGAGGTTCCGTTGTGCTCAGCGGGCCACTGTCAGGCGCCAACTGCCCTGACACGCAGTCGGGCTGGTCCGCTCAAGCTCTGCGAGGTGGAGATGAGCACGGCCTTGCCTTCATGGCGGGACAGCAAACTGGGCACGATGAAGCGCGCCGCACTCTGGCTTGTCCAGGTGGTCGGCGAGGGAAACGTCTTCACCAAGACGGAGCTGCGTGATGCCTTTCCGGATGTGGCGCAGATCGACCGCCGCATGCGGGATCTCCGCGATTTCGGGTGGAAAATCGACACCAAGCGCGAGGACATTGACCTTGACGCCAACGAGCAGCGCTATGTCCAGCGCGGTGAGCCCGTCTGGGAGCCAGGCCGCGGCACCCGGCCCAAGAGCGCGATCACGGTGAACCAGCGCCGGGAGCTGCTGGCCGCGTACGGCCACAAGTGCAGTTCCTGCGGTGCCGCCCCGGGAGACACCTACGCCGACTCGGATGTCACGGCTCAGCTCGACGTGGCCAGACGTGAAGTCGTACAGCTGGACGGCACAAAGGCGCTTCAGTACGTCGTCGAGTGCAACCGCTGCCGTGTCGGCGGGATCGGTTCCACGTACGACGTGCCGGCGTTGCTCTCCGAGGCTGTATCGCTGCCCTCCCTCGAACTCGACATCCTGAAGACCTGGATCAAGCAGGACGCCCGGACCTTCAGCGCCGTCGAAGACCTCTGGGCGAGGTACCGCGCCCTGCCGGCCGAGGCACGCGACTCCTTCCGTGACGGTCTGAAGTAAACGCCCGAAGGGGGCGGGCCGGCCATCGGCGCGCCCCCATCAGCCCCCAATGCTCAATCCAGTTACGAGAGGTACCCATGCCGACGGACTTTGGCGTCCCGCCGACTGCGGAGGAGAACCGCGCCCTGGTCGAACAGCGGCTTCAGGACGCGCGCACGGGCGACGCCGTGCCCGAGACGCTCCGTGTGGAGTTCCGGGGCCGGCCGATCCACGTCGAGGTCATCGACATGGACGTAGACCGGCTCTACTACAACCCCGCTACACACAGAGTCAGCGCTCAGCGCGCCCACGACCCCTTGCAGGAACAGGAACTGGCGAAGGACGCATGGTCCGACGCCGGCCAGAGCTATCTGCACGACCTGCTGATGGCGAAGCCGTCTGACCCGCACCAGCGCGACCCGGATTTCGACAAGCTGATGGAGAGCCTTCGCGAACACCGGCAGAACGAGCCGGGACTCATCTCCCGTGAAGGTGTTCTCGTCAACGGAAACACCCGACGGGCCGCTCTCAAGAAGCTGGGCGTCCGGACCATCCGTGTAGGTGTACTCCCCGCCAGCTGCACCTGGGACGACATCCTCACGGTCGAGTTGTCGCTGCAGCTCAGGCCTGACCGTCGGCGCGAGTACTCCTACATCAACCGTCTCATGGCCGTTGAGGAGCAGATCAAGCTGGGGCTTCCCCTCGCCGCAATCTCTAAGCTGTTCCACACCACGACACCGGCGCTGGAACGGGATACCTGGGTCCTCGGACAGTTGCGTGACCTGGAGAAGCGTAGCGAGCACGGACGGAACAAACTGCGTCTGATGGACTTCGAGGACGCCCAGGAGCGCTTCGCCGAGCTGTACCGCGTCTACGTAAAGGAGAAGGCCAGGAACAAGGAAAAGGCCGACACGCTTCTTGAGTACCGTCTGGCCGCGATCGTTCTCGACATCGCCAAGACTGACATTCGGGCCATCCATACCGATTTTCGCGAGAAGTTTCTGGAGCATCGCCTGCCCGAGCGATCTCGGGCCGTGGTACCAGAGCCCCCGAAGGCGGTTTCTATCCCAGGCCTCAACCGTTCCGTGCCGGCCCCGAGTTCTGAAACGGCGCAGGCGCGCGCCCTCACGGACACGCTGCTCAAAGCCAAGGCTACGCAGAAGTCCGCAGCCACCGCGACACCCGAGGAGATCACTGACGCCAACCAGTCCGTGAAGCTTTTGGGGACTGCGTTTGGCGAGTCGGTCCAGGCCGCTGTTGACGAGAAGCGCAAGCAGAAGAAGCGACTTGCCGCTCCCGATCGAGTCACCGCGGCAGTCGACGATCTTCAACAGTGTGTGACTGACCTGGTCATGGCCCGCGGAAACAACAGCCTGGACGAGGGCGCTTTCGACGACGCTCTGATCACGCTCCGGCAAGCACTGACGAAGGTGTCCGCTGAGGCCTCAAGGAGCATTCAGCTTCCGGGGGAGGGCCTGGCCTGGCTGCGTGAGGCCGTGGCAGGCCAGCAATGACACAACCTGACAGTCCGTCTCTGCGCATCACGTTCGACGTCACAAGGACACGGGCGGTACTCCGGGCCAGGCCAGGCCTGGAAGGAGACTTCGGCATGCTGGCCACCCGGGTGACTCCGGGTGGCCAGCTGGGCCCGCTGGCGTCGGAGACCGACATGGACAGCTTCCTGTCCGTCATCGGCGAACTGGCTGGCTGGCCCCACACTGACGTTGAGTGGGAACCCGAGCTGGCCAGCCTGGTCACCGGCGTTCTTGATGACTCTGAGACCGTGCAGACCCGGCTTGGCTCACCGTCTGCCGAGTCCCAGTCAGCGCCGCTCGCGCCGGAGGATGTCCACGCCCTGCTTGGCGCCGGCTGGCAGGCAGACCTGACGTCATTCCAGCTCCGGGATATCGGGGAGCTGCTGTCCCTGGGCCATGGCGCGAACTTCAGCGTTCCCGGAGCCGGCAAGACCCGCACGACTCTCGCCGTGTTCAGCGCACTGCGGGAGCGGGGCGAGGTCCGGCGTCTGCTTGTCATCTGCCCCAAAGCGGCGTATGAGGCCTGGCGCTTCGAAGGTGACGTCTGTTTCAAGGAGCCGCTGCGAACTTCCGTAATGGACAACGGATCTCTGGATCCCGAAGCTGATGTCGTCCTGGTCAACTACGAGCGGCTGTCCGGCTCTGTCAGCCGACTGTCGGAGTGGCTGCGCACGGCTCCGGCCATGTTCGTGCTTGATGAGGCGCACCGCATGAAACTCGGAGCGCGCGGCACTTACGGCTCTGCCTGTCTCTCGCTCGGGCCACTGGCCCGGCGGCGTCTCATCCTCACCGGGACGCCAGCCCCCAACAGCGCCCGGGATCTGGAAAACCTGCTCTCGTTCGTGTGGCCGGGACGCGGCAAACAGCTCGTGGTCGAAGCGGTCAGCGGTGGTGACCTCGCTTACGCCAGCCAGGCCCTGCGCCCACTGTTCACCCGTACGACAAAGAAGGAACTGGGCCTCCCGCCCTTCGAACCGGCGGTCCGGTATGTCGACCTTCCTCCGCTGCACCGCGAGCTGTACAGCGCCCTCAAGGGGAACCCGTCCGCTCGCCGGGGTGATCTGGCCTCACTGGGCAAGGCGGCGATGCGCCTGCTGATGGCCGCGATCAGCCCCGCGCTGCTGGCTCCGAGCGACAACCCCCACGATCCGCTCGCCTTTCAGCTGCCAGCGGTTGATATCCCTGCCAGCGACTCTCTGCAGACGCTGCTGCGGCGGCTTCCTCAGCATGAGCTCTCACCGAAGTACGCGGAGACTGTTCGCATCGTCGCGAGGAACGCACAGGCCGGGCGCAAGACGCTGGTGTGGACTGGGTTCATCCGAAGCCAGAAAACCCTGGCGGAGTTGCTGGCACCGCATGCCCCGGCTTCTGTTTACGGCGCCACCTCGGGCCCGGACAGGGAAGCTGAGCTGAGCCGCTTCCGAGAGGACCCGTCCTGCATGGCCCTGATCTCCAACCCTGCCACCCTTGGCGAAGGCATCAGCCTTCACCAGGTGTGCCACGATGCCGTCTACGTGGACCGCGACTTCATGGCTGGCCGCTTTCTCCAGAGCCTTGACCGCATTCACCGGCTGGGGCTGCCTCCGGACACCGAAACCCGCGTGACGGTGCTGGCGGCCCGGGGCACGATCGACGAAATCGTCGCCCTGCGCCTGGAAAAGAAGCTGCAATTCCTGGGCAGCGTGCTCGACGATCCTGCGGTACGCCAACTCGGCGATCTTCAGGAGGAGGAGACCACGGGTCTGGGCATGGACGCCGACGACATCCACGCTCTCCTGTCGCACCTGGACAGCCGAATGCCATGACGGCCGCTGAGGGGCGGGCCCACGACCCGGTCCCGCTCCTCAGCAACTTATAGTCAACGGCTGGTACGGCGCTTGTGGTCGGCCTTGAGTACCTCGATGATCGATTCGCCGATGGCCTGCGCGACGGGCGGCGGGAACGCGTTACCGACCTGCCGGTACTGGGCCGTCTTGCCGCCCGTGAAGTTCCACTCCACCGGAAACCCCTGAATGATCGCGGCCTGTCGAACCGTGAGCATCGGACCGTCGGCACCGAACAGATCCCGGTCCTCGGTGCCAGTCGGCTCACCGTTCACCGGCGCGTTCGCCACGCCCATGCCCGAGACCCCCAGCGCCCGCCAAGCCTTCTTAGCCCGGCTGGGCCCGAGGTCAGCGCCTCCATGCTTCTTGGAACCGCCCACCAGCGTGGGAGCCACGTCCTTGTCCGCCGCTGCCTTCCAGTCCTCGAATACCTGCTGTGCCTGGGCAGCCCGAGCTCCCGTCCTGAAAGGCGCGATGCGTTCCAGCATCGTGGCCTCAAGCGCCTCGGAGACCGTCAACCTCTCAGCACTGGGCGTAGGGGCTTCGTACTTCAGATCCTTGAGTACGTCCTTACGGAAGGCGACAAGGATGGAACGGGGCCGGAGCTGCGGAACACCGAATTTCTCCGCCTCGTACACCTCCCAGCCCACTACCTTGTAGCCGGGCAACCCCTCGTCGGTCAGCTCCATGTCCTCAAGCTGGGCCTGGATCCGTGACCTGTAGTCATTGAACTTGGCATCCATGAGGCCGCGGACGTTCTCGATCATCACCGCCCGGGGCCGGATGAGCTCGGCCAGATCCAGGATGCGTGGGAAGAGGTCACGCTCGTCGTCCTCACCGAGCTGCTTGCCCGCATGCGAGAACGGCGGGCACGGTACTCCGCCAGCCAGCAGGTCGACGTCGCCTCTGCGATAAAGGCCGGCGCTCTTGTCCAGGTCACGCTCGGGATCGAACTCCAGCACGTCCTTGCAGAGAACATCGCAGTTGTCGCGCTCCCAGTCCCACTTCGGGTGCACTTCGATGTTTTCACGCAGAGTCGCAGCCGCGTACTTGTCGATCTCGATGAGGGCAAGGTGCCTGAAACCGGCCACGTGCAGTCCGATCGCCTGCCCGCCAGCGCCGGCGCAGATCTCGATCGACGTGTAGTCCCGGTCAGTCCCGGTCATGACCCCTCCTCTTGCATAAATTCCACTGACGCCTCATACGGCAGCCATCACAGAGGGTGACATGACCCACTGACATTGCGACTCGACACGGCGGCATACACCAGTGTGCGGCATTCCCATCCCCACCCCCGTCACCACAGCAACCACAGCGAGCGGGAGGGGAAGATCGTGACGATTCCTGCCGCGCAGCACAGCCATAACCGGCGGGCACAGACGCGTGGCGGTGGCCGACGTCACAGAGGCATCCCACCTTCCCCACGCAACCGCCGCCTCAAGCCCACGAGCACTCCCGCGGAATCCTGGCGCACCGCAGCAACTCTCCGGGGGCAAATACGGAAGTCCAGTCAAGCGGGCCTCACTAGGCCACGTCTGCTTCAGCTTCGTAGCGCATCTGGGCACGGTCGAGGACATCGTCCGGATCGAGCCCGCGAGCAGCCGTCCAGTGGAGCAGATCCGCGATCAGCTCCACCGCCGACTCCTCAAGACCGATATGCCGCCCACTCACCCGAAACCAAGCCTCGCGACTGGAGTCTTGGTAACCCTCAAGCGCCTCGACGGCACGCTCCATGCGCCGGCACGCCCGGCCGGGGCTGATCGCGATCTCGCACCAGACCGCCTTGCCCGCCACAGTCAGCACCGTGCCCCAGTCCACCGCTAACGCCGCGAGCAGATGCAGGCCCCGACCGCACTCCGAGTAACAGTCCGCCGCGTTCGGTGACGGCAGAACCCGGCTCTTGTCGTGCACTTCGAGACGCAGCCGCTCACCGCGCAACTCAATGATCAGAGTCGCCGAGGCCCCTTCACCGACATGCCTGACCACGTTGGTCGCCAGCTCGGTAACGAGCAGTTCCGCCTCATCGACGGCCGTCGGCATGCCCCATCGGTTCAGCTGTGCCGCAGCGGCCCTCCGGAGGAGGCTCACTTCTGCCGGAACAGCCTCAAAGGGCAGCACAGAACGGAGCCGGGGTTCGGTGACTTCACAGCCGGACATTCGACCGCTCCTCCCTCTTGCACCACACATGCGCAACACCGAACGCACCTGTTCGGATGCGCTGTGTAGTGATCCGTAAGGGAGCATCGCACAGAGAATTCCCACTGTGTAACTTCTCATGAGAATCCATAGGGTGAATCTGATGGCGGGGCCGCGTTCGTGCTGCCCTAGCCTGTGGGGCAGTCCGGGTCTCCGCCCGGCACTTGGCGAGGGAGCCGCATGGCCGAACGAACCACCACCCGGCGACGCCAACTAGGCGCGATGATGCGCAAGTTGCGCACACGCAAGGGCCTGACTCTTGAGGAAGCCGGGCAGGCTGTCGGCGTGTCCAAGGCGACAGTGAGCCGTTACGAGACTCAGTCCGGGCCGGTCAAATGGATCGTCGTCGACGCACTGTGCCGCGAGTACGGAGCAACTGACGCTGAACGTATGGCCGTTGTCGGACTGGCCAAGAATGCCAAGCAGCAAGGCTGGTGGAGTTCCTTCGCCGACTCGATCCCTGAGAGCATGAATCTGCTGCTCACACTTGAGGACGAGGCCGTACGCGAGAGTCACTTTTCCTGCGTCTACGTTCCCGGCCTCCTGCAGACGCGCGCGTACAGCACCGCGCTGCAGAAGGCGAACGAAGTACCCCTGGAGCCAGCCGAGATCGAGCGGCTGGTCGATATCCGCATGAGGCGACAGGAGATCCTCGCCCGATCGAAGCCGTTGCAGCTGTGGGCGATCCTCGACGAGTCCGTTATCCGCCGGGTAGTCGGGTCGCCGCAGGCCATGAGAGAGCAGCTCGACCGCCTGCTGGAAGCGAGCGAGTCACGGCACATAACGCTTCAAGTGCTGCCCTTCTCGAAGGGAGCTCATGCCGCCGCGCTCGGGAGCTTCGTGATCATCGGTGGCGTCGAACCGGCACTCGACGTCGCGTACGTGGACTTCCATACAGGTTCCCTGTTCCTGGAAAAGGACGAGGAACTGGAACGATACAGACTTGCGTTCGAGTACCTGCGCGCGCAAGCGTTGGACATTGAGGCGTCCTCCGCCATGATCCATCGCGCCCGCAAGGAGTTGTGAATGCCCGTCGGCCTCCAGCCCGCTTCCGAGCCTGCCTGGTTCAAGTCGTCTTACAGCGGCGGTAACACGACCGAGTGTGTGGAAGCATCCTTCACGCCGAGCGGTGTCCTCGTACGGGACTCCAAACACACGGGTGGCCCCATCGTCGCGGTATCAACCGCCGTATGGCAGGCCTTCATACGCCACCTGCCCGAACAAGGGGCAACGGAACCAACGAAGTGATCGCCGACGGCGCAGGGAGTCACCCCGCAGTCGGCCTCAAGTCGACGGCGAGGGGGTAGCTGATCGCTTTGGCCGCCGCGACGACCGTCTCGGCACCGACCGACGGGTTCAGGGCAACGATGTCCCGTAGCCCAAGAGGGTGCAGGTCGTAGATGTGGCGAAGGGCCTCGATGTCCACCGGCATCTCGTAGTAGTCCTCGGCGAACGCTTGGAACACCTCCGGGGTCGGGGCGAGCAGCAGCTCGAAGAGCCAGGCCGAGCCGTCGGGGTCCGGGTGGTCGTCGGGGAAGGCGATCTGGCCCGTCTGCCAGGACGGGGCGTCCGTCTCGCGCCACAGGCACACCGTCACCACTGGGCATCCGTTCTCGTCCGTGAAGGCGGGCTCGTCGACGTAGCGCCGGAAGGCCTCGGGCACCGAGTCCAGCACACCTGGCCAGGGCTCCGGCACGTCCTCTCGCCGGTACGGGCTCAAAGGGGACTCGTGGTCGAAGCCGCGGATGTACGCCCCGACGGGCGCGAAGACGATGTCGAACTCGTCGCCCGAGCCGTTGCGCATGAAGGCCGCTTGCTCGGTCTCGGACCACTCGGCGCTGTACGAGTAGAAGCACTCGCCGTCGGGGTTCAGGATCGCCTCGGCCATGGCCATCGATCGGCAGAGATCCTTCAGGGAGTCGATGCCGGGCAGGGCGGCGGCGATGTCTCGGGCTGTCATACGGCCCATCCAATCGGGTGCCACCGACAGTGGGTCCGGGGCGGCCCCGAGCGGCGACCGGGCCTCACCCGGCCCGCGGCCACCCGCGCGCCCCGCGGGCCCGGACCGGGCGTTAGCCTCGGGGAACGAACAAGGAGGCAGCAATGGCGAAGGTACCGGCCTCGATGGTGGCCGCCGCGGGGCTTGTCGGCGGGTACGGCGTCGCCCGGTGGACCAGGAAGCGGCAGCTCGGCGGGGTCGTGCTCGCCGGTGCCGGGGTCGTCGCCGCGCGGCAGTGGAAGCGGCAGGCCGGCGGGACGGCCGCCGGGGTGCTGACCGCCACCTACATCGCCGCCTTCGCCGGCTCGCATCCGCTGGCCAAGAAAGTGGGCGCCTGGCCCGCCGTCTTCGGCGTCGCCGGTGCCGTGGCCCTCGCCTCCTGGGCCGTCGCCGACCGGCCCGCCTGAGCGAGCGACGCCGCGCCCTCGCCTCAGGGAGATCCCACTCCCCGAAACGCCCGCCGGTACGCGTACGGGCTCGTCCCCACCACCCGCTTGAAGCGCTCCCGGAATGCCGTCGGCGAGCCGAACCCGGCCTGGGTGGCGATGCGTTCGACCGGGTAGCTGGTCGTCTCCAGGAGGTACTGGGCGCGTCGTACCCGGGCCCGGTGCAGCCACTGGAGCGGTGTCGTGCCGGTCTGTTCGCGGAAGCGGCGGTTGAGGGTGCGGGTGCTCGTACCGGCGTGGCCGGCGATGTCCTCCAGGGTCAGGTCCCGGTCCGCGTTCTCCTCCAGCCAGTCGAGGAGCGGCTCCATGGTCGCGCCCGCCGGTACCGGCGGCTGGGTGTGGACGATGAACTGGGCCTGGCCGCCCTCCCGTTCGAGGGGCATGACGGACAGCCGGGCGGCGTCCGCGGCGACCGCCGAGCCGTGGTCCTTGCGGATCATGTGCAGGCACATGTCGAGGGCCGCCGCCGCGCCCGCCGAGGTGAGGAACTGGCCGTTGTCGACGTAGAGCACGTTCGGGTCGACGGTCACCGCCGGGTACCTGGCCGCCAGTTCCCGGGCCGCGACCCAGTGCGTGGTCGCGCGCAGTCCGTCCAGCAGGCCGGTGGCGGCGAGGACGAAGGCGCCGACGCACACCGAGGCGATCCGGGTGCCGTTCGCGGCCGCCGCGCACAGCGCCTCGGCGACGCCCGGCGGGAGGGGGACGGACGGGTCGGCGACGCCGGGCAGGACGATCGTTTCCGCCTCGGCCAGCGCCTCCAGACCGTACGGGGCGCGCAGAGTGAAGGCGCCCGCGCTCACCTCCATGTCCGCCGCGACCGAGCACACCCGGGTCCGGTACGCCGGCCGGCCGTCGGGCAGCCGGGCCCAGCCGAAGGTGTCGATCGGGGCGGAGAGATCGAACGGGATGACCTGGTCGAGTGCCAGTACGGCCACGGTGTGCATGGCCAGAGCGTAGGCATACGCCGGATTCCCGTCATGCGGCAGGAAGCGGCCGACGGCGGTCCGCAGCGGGCGGCAGGACCCGGACCCCGGGCAAGACCAGTAGTGCGGTGCTGGCCGGAATCCGTTGGCCCCTGGCAGAAGTGCCACTTCTCCAAGATCCGCCCCGGCCCCTAACGTCACCCCGTGACCAAGTTCCTCCTCGCCGTCCATGTCATCGCCGCGATCGTCGCCATCGGGCCCGTCACGGTCGCCGCGAGCATGTTCCCGCCGGCCGCGCGCAAGCTGCTCGAAGCGCCGGACGACGCGGGCGCACTCGCCACCGCCCGGCTGCTGCATCGCATCTGCCAGGTGTACGCCGTGGCGGGCGTCGTCGTCCCCGTCTTCGGGTTCGCCACGGCGAGCGACATGGGCGTGCTCGGCGACACCTGGCTGATCGTCTCGATCGCGCTGACCGCGCTCGCGGCCGTGGTCCTCGCCGCACTGGTACTGCCCAGGCAGAACGCGATCCTGGAGGGCGCCGTCCAGGCCGGGGCGGCGCGGGAAAGCACCCTTCAGGCGGGAGCGGTCCAGGAGGGGGCGGTCCAGGAGGAAGTTGTCCTGGTGGGAGCGGTGGGCCGTACTGCGACCGTACGGCTCGCGATGTTCACCGGGATCTTCAACTTGTTGTGGGCCACCGTCACCGTCCTGATGATCATCCGGCCGGGCTCCACCACGGGGGCCTAGCCGTATTGCCCTGTGAGGTTGGGGACGCGACCGCCCCGAGGGCTCCGCTCGCCTGCCCGGAGCACCCGGGCCCGGTGGTCGGCTCCGCCAGGGCCTGATCGCGTCAGCCTTGAGCCGACGGCACACCGTGGCGGCACTCAGGCCGTGGGCGGGGCTACCGCGTGGCGCGTCTGCTGGATCAGGACCGTGGTGGCGCGTTCCAGGAGTTCGCAGAGCGCGGTGTGCTCGGAGGGCGTGAACGCGTCGGTGAGTGCGCGCTCAAGGATGATCACCTCCTGGTAGGCGCGGTCCAGCAGCGCCTGACCCTCAGCCGTGAGGGTGGCGATCTGTACCTTGGCGTGCACGGGAGACGTCTCGCGACGGATGAGTTCCTTGTTCTCCATATTGGCCAGCACGCTGCTCATGCTCTGCTGCGTCACCCCGCAGGAGCGGGCCAGTTGGGCGCCGGACATGCCACCTTCGCGCGAGATGACCAACAGCACCGTGTACTGGGTCATGGTCAGCCCGTAGGCGCGCAGTACCGCCTCATGGTGCGCCATCAACGCCTGCTCCGACCGCCTGATCCGGGCGCAGAGGTCGTTCTCGATCGGGATTTCCACCGCGCACCCTCACTCCACTGACAGGTTCATGGGTTGACTCAGGAACCTTATATACATAGCGTCTCGACTATCAGGATACTGAGTCAACGCAGGAGGCTGTAATCGTGAAGGCTGTCGTTCTCGACGCCGATGACCGCTACCGGGTCGCCGAACTCGATGAGCCCACCCCCGGCCCCGGCCAAGTGGCGATCCGTGTGGCCTACGCCGGGATCCAGTGGGGCGACACGATGGTCAGGGACGGCCACTTCGCCGTACCGCGTCCTTTCGTCCCCGGGTTCGAGGCGGCCGGGCACGTCGTCGCGGTCGGCGCGGGTGTCGACGCACGCCGTGTCGGCGCGCCCGTCACCGCACTGACCGCCTCGGGCGCCTACGCCGAGGTGGTCCTGGCACCCGCCCCGCTCACCTTCGACACCGGCGGCATGCCGCTGAGGACGGCCGCGGGTCTCGGGTGGGGCGCGCCGACCGCCTACGACCTGATCAACACCGCCGCGCACGTGCGGCCCGGCGAGAACGTACTGATCCACGCCGCCGCCGGCTCGGTGGGCACGCTCGCTGCCCAGTTCGCCCGACTGGCCGGAGCGGGCCGGATCGTCGGTGTAGTCGGCAGTGCCGACAGGGCCGACTACGCCGCGCAGTTCGGGTACGACCAGCTTCTGCTGCGCGAGGAGTTCCCGGCCGAGCTCGGCGACGAGAAGCCCGACGTCATCCTCGACCCGGTCGGCGGCCCGACGCGCACCGCCGGCCTCGAACAGCTCGCGGCGCACGGCCGGCTGGTGGCATACGGCAACCTCGCCACGTACGAACCCGTCCGCGCCGACACCAACGACCTCCTCACGCACGGCAAGTCACTGCTGACCTACAACAGCAACCTGCTCAGCCGGACCCACCCTCAGCGGCTCGCCGACAGTGCACGCCGCGCACTCGGCCTCGTCGCCGACGGCAAGGTCCGCATGGACATCACTGCCGAGTACGCCCTCGAGGACCTGGCCATGGCCGTGCAGCGCCTCGCCGAGGGAACGACCCATGGCAAGAGCATCCTCCGCGTCGCCTGACAACACGCGGAGAACACCGACCACGAGGCGGCTCCCGCGATGAACCGCGCCAGGACGAGAGACCCTCGTGGAGCGTCCGTTGACGGCGGACGGATGCGCCACGCTGTGGGAGGGGCCGGCCGGATGCCCGTACTCGTGGGGCGGCGGCCCGAGTTCCGGATGCGCTGGACGGCGACGAAGCCGCATCTGCTCACGGTGGCCGCGGCCGTCCGGGAGACAGGCGGTACGCCCTCGCCTCATCCCAGTACGCCCTCGCCCCGATGTCCCAGCACATTCACCACCCGCCCGTTCGGATCCCGTACGAAGAACCGTCGTACGCCCCACTCCTCGTCCCGCGGCTCCCGCAGGACCTCCGCGCCCGACGCGATCACCCGCGCGTACACGGCGTCGACGTCCTCGACCTCCACGCTCAGGTCGGGGACGACGGGGGCGGTGCGCTCCTCGGTGAGGAAGCTGATCTGCGCGGTGGGGTTGGACGGCGACGCGAGCGTCATGACCCAGCCCTGGTTCATGACCTCCTCGAAGCCGAGCAGGCCGTAGAAGTCCCGGTTCGCGGTCATGTCCTTCTCGGACCCGACCCGGATGTCGGGGACGATCCTTCGGACGGTCATGGCCTGCCTCCTCGCGGCCCACGAACGGTGAGCCGGTTCTCGTCACGCACCGGTGCGGTTGTCGTCACGGACCATGGGACCCCCGCTCGTCGCGAACGGTGGACCGGCGTCCCGGCGGCGGCCGGCCAGGGCCAGCTCCTCCTCCAGGGCGTCCGGCAAGTCTGACCTGAACTGCCGCGCCACCGAGGCCACGACAAGCACGGTGGCGGCCGCCAGCAGGGTGACGGCCGCCCACGTCAGCGGCCATACGTCGGCGAAGCCGTCCGGGGCGCCGGGATGGGTGCGCAGGGACACGTAGAGCAGGGTCGCCGGAGGCACCGCGACCAGCAGCAGCGGCCAGGCGAGCGCGTCCCGGAGGCCGAAGTGGACGGCCAGGAGCAGCAGGAGCGCGGCGAGGGCGACGACACCGGTCGCGGTCACCGGGGTCGTCTCCACGGCCGAGCCCGGCGTCCCGGGGCGGTTGCGCAGGTCCCAGGGGAGGCAGAGGAGGTACGCCGCGCAGGACAGGGCGGCGCCGAGCACACGCGTCAGCCAGCGTTCCGGCCAGGGGCGCGTTCGCAGAGGGCGGAGCAGCTTCTCGGTCATGCGTACGAGAATTCCGCGCCCGGCGGGGGCGCGACAGAGTACGCGTACTCAGAACCGGCTTCTCGGAACGGGCCCGTGAGGCGCCCGGCGGGCAGCGGGCGCGAGCCCTCGCCCGGCTCCCCGTCCCGGCTTCCTGTCCCGGCTCCCTGTCCCGGCTTCCTCGCCGGGCTTCCTCGCCGGGCTCCCGCCCCGACCCCGTGTCCCGGCTTCCTCCCCGGCCGGTCATGCCCCCAGCGCGTGCGACACCACGTAGATCAGCAGTCCGGCCAGTGAGCCGACCACGGTGCCGTTGATCCGGATGAACTGCAGGTCACGGCCGATGTTCGCCTCGATCTTCTTGGTCGTGTGCTCGGCGTCCCAGCCCGCGACCGTGTCCGTGATGAGCGAGGTGATCTCCTTGCGGTACGTCGTCACCACGTACACCGCGGCGCCCTCCACCCAGCTGTCGACCTTGGCCTGGAGCTTGGGTTCGGTGGCCATCCGGGCCCCGAGGGACAGCAGTGAGGCCCGCACGCGCAGCCGCAGTTCACTGCGCTCGTCCTCGGCCGCGGACACGATCATCGACCGTACGGCCGTCCACGCGGACGCGATCAGATCCTGGACCTCGCCGCGGCCCAGCACCTCGCCCTTGAGGCGCTCAACGCGCGCGCGGGTGTCGGTGTCGGACTGGAGGTCGGAGGCGAAGTCGGTGAGGAACCGGTCCAGGGCGCCACGGGCCGGGTGGGACGGGGAGTCGCGCATCTCGGTGACGAAGCGGAGCAGTTCCTTGTAGACGCGCTCGCCGACCTTCTTGTCGACGAAACGGGGTGTCCAGCCGGGCGCGCCGCCCTGGACGGCGCCCATCACCTGCTCGTCGTGGAACACCAGCCAGTCGTGGGCGCGGGTGACCACCAGGTCGACGAACCGTCTGTGGCCGCCGTCCGCGACGATCCTCTCCAGCATTTTCCCTATGCCGGGCGCGATCTCCTGGGCGTCGGCGCGGCGGGTGATCGCCTCCCCGACGACGGCCTGGACGTCGGAGTCCCTGAGGACGGTCAGCGCGCCTCTGAGCGCGGCGGCCAGTTCGGCCGTGACCCGGTCCGCGTGGTCGGGATCGGCGAGCCAGGCGCCGAGTCTGCTGCCGATGCCCACCGCGCGCAGCCGCTGTCTGACGACCTCCTCGGAGAGGAAGTTCTCGCCGACGAACTCGCCCAGCGAGACGCCGAGCTGATCCTTCTTGGTGGGGATGATCGCGGTGTGCGGGATGGGCAGCCCGAGCGGGTGCCGGAACAGGGCCGTGACCGCGAACCAGTCGGCCAGCGCGCCGACCATGCCCGCCTCGGCGGCCGCCGCGACATAACCGGCCCAGGCACCCGCGCCCTCGTGCGAGGCCCATTTGGCCAGGACGTAGACGACGGCGACGAAGAGCAGCAGGCCGGTGGCGGTCGTCTTCATCCGGCGCACGCCGCGGCGTTTCTCCTCGTCGGCGGGGCTGAAGGTGTTCATCGCCCGGCCCGGCGGTCCGGCGGCCGTCGCGGCACTCGTGGCGCTCGTGGCGCTCGAAGCACCCGTGGCGTTCGCGGCGGTGCCGGGACGGGCATGCTGCTCCATGCCGTCCGCTTCACCCGAATTCGTGCGTTCCATTCACTCCACCCGTTCGCAGGCCCCGTCGCGCCCCGTACACATTGTCCCTTTCTCCCTCTCCCCCTGACCGACTCCTGGAACGACACAGGAGTTCCCGGCGTCTGTTCGGATGGGGAATCGACCAGGGGATCCCCTAGGGGGCGCGTCGGAGCGCTGCCACCCCATGCCGCATCATGGGGTGATCACATCGGAGCCCCGGGCTCCCTCGCTCGAGGAGAAACGCACCGCATGACCAAGCGTCACGGTTATGCCCTGCTCGCCGCGGTCCTTGCCGTGGTCGTGGTCCTTTCCGGAGCCATCTACCTCGGCGCCGCGGCCGGCGACGGCAGCCGCGCCAGGACCGATGTCGCCGGCGGCCGCACGTCGCACGGCGCCGCCGCCCCCGCCTCCACCGGCACCTGGGTCGGCGCCTGGTCGGCCTCCCCGGCCGGAGCCGAGCCCGGCACCGAGCAGCGGGGACTGGCGGGCCGCTCCGTGCGCAACGTCGTGCACACGGCCGCCGGGGGTACGAGTGCCCGCGTCACGCTGTCCAATCTCTACGGGCAGCAGCCGCTGGTCGTCACGCACGCCACGATCGCCGTCGCCGCGACGGCGAACAACGCCGCCGCCACGGCCGACACCATGCGCCGCCTCACGTTCGGCGGCGCCACCGCGGTCGTGGTCCCCTCCGGCGGGCAGGTGATGAGCGACGCCGTGCGCGTCCGTATCCCGCACGGCGTGGACGTCCTCGTGACGACGTACTCGCCGACCCCGTCCGGTCCGGTCACCTACCACCCGCGCGCCCGGCAGATCTCGTACGTGGCCGACGGCGACCGCACCGAGGACGTGAGCGCCGCCCCGTACACCGAACAGAGCCCGTACTGGCGCTACCTGACCGCGCTCGACGTGCTGAGCGACGAGGCCACGGGCACCGTCGTCGTCCTCGGTGACTCGCTCACCGACGGCGTCACCTCCACCGTGGGGGCCAACCGCCGCTGGACGGACGTCCTTTCGGACCGGCTGCGCGCGTCGGCCGGATCCGGCGACACCCCCCGCTACAGCGTCGTCAACCAGGGCATCAGCGGGAACCAGATCCTCGCCGCGGGCTCCGGCCGGCCGGCCGACAACCCCAGCGGGCTGAGCCGGTTCGGACGCGACGTGCTCGACCGTACGAGCGTCAAGGCCGTCGTCGTCGACCTCGGCGTCAACGACATCCTGCGCAACCCGGACCCGGTCGATCCGCGCACCGTCACCGACGGCCTGCGGACCCTGGTGCGGCAGGCGCACGCCCGTGGACTGCGGGTGGTCGGGGCCACGTTGATGCCCTTCCAGGGGCACCGCGGGTACACGGACGAGCGGGAGGCCGTACGCGAGGCCGTGAACGCGGAGATCCGGGCCGGGCGGGTGTACGACGCCGTCGTCGACTTCGACCTCGCGCTGCGGGACCCGCACAACCCGCGCCGGCTGCGGCCCGACTACGACTCGGGCGATCATCTGCACCCCGACGACGAGGGGTTCCGGCGGATGGCCGACGTGTTCGACCTGGAGGACCTGAAGGGATCGGCCCCGGCGGAACTGTGATCGGCCGGACGCCCGCGCACCGGTGATCCGCCGGACGCCCGCGCACCGGTGACGACCGGGTTCCCGCGGCCCACGACGGCACGGACAGCAGTCGGCTACGGGCGCCAACGTCCGTGGCCACCGCCGGAGTTCAGTAGTCGCCGTCCCGCCGTCGGTGTCGGTCGTCCCGGCGCTCCCGGTGCCGCTCCCTGCGCTCATCATGGCGCCGGCGACGCTCCTCATGGCGCTCACGGCGGTCCTCGTGGCGGTCGCGGATCAGGTCGCGGACATCGTCGAGCGCGTCGAACGCGTCACCGAGGCCCCCGTCCTGCGAGCCCCGCAACTCCTTGCGGGCCTCGCGGCGTTCCAGCTTCTCCTGGCGGCGCTCCTCCTTCAGCCGCTGGCGCTCGGCGCGGGTGAGTTTGCGCTCGACACCGACACCGCCCCAGAAGGCGAAGCCCGTGACGATCACCCGGGGTGCCCCGGGGTCACCTGCGTGGTCCGACTCGCTGTGGTCGAAGCCCCCCATGATGCCGATGCCGCGGACGACGACCTCGACGCCGGGTGGCACGATCACGTTCATCCCGCCCATGACCGCGACGCAGTTGACGACGACCTCGCGGTCCGCGAAATTCGCCTCGCGCAGGTCGATCTCACCGCCGCCCATGAAGGCGAAGGAGTTGAAGCGCTTCGGCACGGTCCAGCGGCCCTTGCGCTCGAAGCCGGACAGGATCGCCACCGCCCACGAGGACGAGCCCTCGCCGCCGACGATACGAGCGCCCCAACTCCCTTCGTCCACCGGCTGCTTGACCATGGAGATACGCGCGGCCGGGACCGCGCCCGGCAGATCGCGGGTGATCGGCGTCAACTCCCCGTAGGTACGGGCCGTGTACGTCGCCTCCAGCCTCTCCTCGAACTCCTCCATGTCGAGACGGCCCTCCGCGAGGGCGTCCCTCAGCTGTTCGGCGACACGTTCACGATCGGCGTCGGAGGCGCGCAGCTCCGGGAGTTCGTCGTCGGTCATGGACAGCAGCCTACGAGTTCCCCCGCCCGTGGGCCATCCGGCCCGCCCTTCCGGGAGGCCCCCGCTACGAGGCCGTCTTCCCGGCGTACATACGGCTGATGACCGCCTCGATGTCCGGCTCCCGTACCGAGAGGTCCAGCAGCGGGTACTCCGCCGCGATCCGCGCCACCAGCGGAGCCGCCGACCGGCCGGCGGGGAAGGCGAGCCACTGCCGCGGCCCCTCCACCTTCACCACCCGCGCCGACTCCACCTCGATCGGCGGCAGTTCCCGCTCCAGGTCCACGACCAGGGTCCGTTCGCTCTCCCCCACCTCGTGCAGCCCGCTCAGCGCGCCGTCGTACATCAGCCGCCCGTGATCGATGACCATCACCCGCCGGCACAACTGCTCGATGTCGGTGAGGTCGTGCGTGGTGAGCAGAACCGTGGTGCCGCGCTCGGCGTTCAGATCCCGCAGGAACTCCCGGACCCGTACCTTGCTGACCACGTCGAGCCCGATCGTCGGCTCGTCGAGGTAGAGCACCTCGGGGTCGTGCAGCAGGGCCGCCGCGATGTCCCCGCGCATCCGCTGCCCCAGCGACAACTGCCGCACGGGCACGTCCAACAGGGCGCCGAGCTCCAGGAGTTCGACACAGCGGTCGAGGTTCTCCCGGAAACGCGCGTCGGGGATGCGGTACATGCGATGCATCAGCCGATACGAGTCGATCAGCGGGAGGTCCCACCACAGCGTCGTACGCTGCCCGAAGACGACCCCGATCCGGCGCGCCAGACGGGTGCGCTCACGGGACGGGTCGAGACCGGCGACCCGCAGCCGGCCGCCCGACGGGGTGAGGATGCCGGTGAGCATCTTGATCGTGGTCGACTTGCCGGCGCCGTTCGGACCGATGTAGCCGACCATCTCACCACGCGCCACGGTGAAGGAGATCGAGTCGACCGCCCGCACCTGCCGCCGCTCACCGCGCAGGAACCCCGTCTTCTTGCGCACGTCGAAGACCTTCTCGACACCGTCGAGTTCGATGAACCCGCTCTCCGCGCCCGCACCCCCGACCGGCCCGGTCGATTCCCTTTCCGGAGCGGCACTCTCTCCGCCCCGCCGGGTGAAGTCGCCCCCCGGACCGGTGTGTTCGCTGTTTCCGGCGATGGCCACGCCCATTCCCCTAACTTCCCGTACTCCGGTACGCGCGCAGCCCCGCGCGCCAGGCGATCCCGGACAGCGCGCAGCAGCCCGCCGCCACGAGAGGTGGTGCGAACGCGACCCACGTCGGCAGGTCGAGCGGATAGGGCCGCCCCAGCACATACAGCGCGGGCAGCCAGTTGACGAAGGCGAGCGGGAGGACGAAGGTCGCCCCGCGCAGCAGGTCCTTGGTGAAGACGGTCGGCGGGTACTGCAGGAGCGTATTGCCGCCGTACGTGAAGGAGTTCTGCACCTCGGAGGCGTCCTGCGCGACGAACTGGAAGGCCGCGCCGGCCACGAACACCGCCGCGAAGATCGCTCCGCCGCTGAGCACCGTCATCGGGATCATCAGCACCTTGAGCGGCGTCCAGTGGATGTCGAGGACGGCGAGGGCGTATCCGAGGACGAGCAGGCCCTGGGTGATCCGGCCGAGACGGCGCAGTGCGAAGCGGTCCGCGGCGACCTGCGCGAGCACGGGCACCGGACGCACCAGGAGCGTGTCGAGGGTGCCGTCCCGCACCCGGCGCCCGAGCCGGTCCATCGAGCCCAGACCCAGGTCCGCCAGCCCGAAGGCGGTGCCGGACAGCCCGTAGAGCAGGGCGACCTCGGGCAGGCTGTAGCCGCCGAGCCGGTCGACCTGCGAGAACATCAGCAGGATCGCCACGAAGTCGAGAGCGGTCGCCGCGAAGTTCCCGAACGCGGTCATCGCGAAGGAGGCCCGGTAGGCCATCGTGGAACGGATCCACATAGCGCTGATCAGCCGGTAGGCGCGCAGCCCGTCCCGCAGCCGCTCGTACGCCCCCTGCCGCCCGAAGGGGTGGGAATCCGCAGCGCGGACCGTCCCCCGCACCGGGCCGCCCACGACCCGCGCCCGCTCGCGCACCGGGCCGGCAGCCCCGCGCGCCTCCTCCGAAAGACCCGCCACGCCCCGGGCCCCTTCCTCCGTCCGACCCGCCTTCGCCCGGGCCGCCTCCTCCATCGGACCGGCCACGCCCAGGGCCGCCTCCGCCATGGGGCCCGCCACAGTCGGCTCCCCTTCCGCCACCGGGTCAGCCACCCTGAACCACCACCCTCCGCGTCGCCGCCGACTGGACCAGCCGCCCGGCCGCGAGCAGCCCGATCGCCCAGGCGGCCTGCACCGCGTACGTGCCCAGCGGGTCCGCCGTGCCGAGCAGGACGTCCACCGGAGCCTGGATCAGCGACGACCAGGGCAGCGCCCGTACGACCTCGCCGAGGACCCCCGGGAAGACGTTCAGCGGCAGCAGCATCCCCGAGCAGAAGATCCCCGCGATCGAGGTCAGCTGCGCCACCCCCGCGCCGTCGAGCAGCCAGAACGCGGACAGCGCCACCAGGAAGCGGATCGCGAACCCGACGACCACTCCGAGCGCGACCGCGACCAGGAAGGCGAGCCAGGTCAGCGGATCCGAGGGCAGCGCCAGGTCGAAGACGAGCGCGCCGAAGACGAGCGGGATCACTCCGCGGCCCATCAGATGGAACAGCGCCCGGCCCATGTCCTGCGCGAGCCACCACATCTGGAGGTCGGCCGGCCGGTACAGGTCGATCGCGATGTCACCCGTTCGGATGCGCTCGATCAGTTCCTCCTCGAAGCCGCCGCCCATCACCGCGACCACCATCAGCAGCCCCTGGCTGAGCCACACGTAACTCAGCGCCTGCGCCTGGTCGTAGCCGCCCAGATGCGGCTTCGTGTCCCACAGGGCGATGAACAGGTACGCCAGGATCAGCCCGAAGACGGTGTTGGTGAAGACGCCCGCCGCGGTGGCCGTCCGATAGGTGGCGTACCGCCGGAACCCGCTTCCCGCGACAGCCGCGTACAGCCGCGCCGTGCCCACAACCCGTCCCCGTCCTCAGCGTTGGGCCAAAGCGCAGGAGCCTAGCCCCGGCCCGGCGTGACCCGCCACGCATTTTCCGGCGCGACGCGTGCCGGGATCGGGGAACGGAACGCATGGTGCGAGAGTCTTCAAGAGGTGACGTATCAGGCGTACGAGGGCGTATGGCAACGTACGACGCGAAACAGGAGTTCGGCGAACAGATGAGCGACGAGCCGCAGCAGCGCAGCCAGGGCTGGGCACCCAGGGAACCGGGAACGGGCCCCCGCCCGGCCCCGGCCACCGCGGCGGGACCGCAGACGGGACCACAGAGGGCCCCGGGCAAGCCCGGCGGGAAGCCGAAGCGGAAACAGCGGCCGAAGCGGACCGGCCTGCGCCGGCTCGTCCCGACCTGGCGCATGCTGCTCGGCACGATCCTCGGCGCGGTGCTGCTCCTGGCCGGCCTCTTCGCGCTCGGCTACTTCCTCGTCAGGATCCCGTCCGCGAACGCCGCCGCGATCAAGCAGAGCAACGTCTACCTGTACGCCGACGGCAGCCAGCTCGCCCGCGACGGTGACATCAACCGCGAGAACGTCTCGCTCGCGCAGATCTCCAAGGACGCCCAGCACGCCACCCTCGCCGCCGAGGACCGGGACTTCTACAGCGAGTCCGCCATCGACCCCAAGGCGATGCTCCGCGCCGGCTGGAACACGGTCACCGGCAAGGGCAGACAGTCCGGCTCGACGATCACCCAGCAGTACGTCAAGAACTACTACCTGGGCCAGGAACAGACGGTCACCCGGAAGGTGAAGGAGTTCTTCATCTCCATCAAGCTCGACCGGGAGAAGAGCAAGGACGACATCCTGGAGGGCTACCTCAACACCAGCTACTACGGCCGCAACGCCTACGGCATCCAGGCCGCGGCCCAGGCCTACTACGGCGTGAACGCCAGGGACCTGACCGTCGGGCAGGGCGCCTACCTCGCCGCACTGCTCAACGCCCCCAGCGAGTACGACGTGATCGCGCACCCCGAGAACAGGGCCGCGGCCCTCGCCCGCTGGAACTACGTCCTCGACGGCATGCTCAAGCAGAAGTGGCTGACCCGGGCCGCGCGCGACCGCGTCGCCTTCCCGGCGCCCAAGCAGGCCAAGGGCTCGGCGGGCCTGTCGGGCCAGCGCGGCTACCTCGTGCAGGCCGTCAACGCCTATCTGGCCTCGAACAAGATCCTCGACGAGGACACCCTCACCAGTGGCGGCTACCGCATCACCACGACACTCCAGAAGTCCAAGCAGGACGCCTTCGTGAAGGCCGTCAACGACCAGGTGATGGACCAGCTCGACAAGAAGAACCGCAAGGTCGACACCTACGTCCGCGCCGGCGGCGTCGCCATCGACCCGTCCAGCGGCAAGGTCCTCGCGATGTACGGCGGCATCGACTACACCAAGCAGTACGTCAACAACGCCACCCGCCGCGACTACCAGGTCGGCTCCACCTTCAAGCCGTTCGTCTTCACCTCCGCCGTCCAGAACGGCTCACAGACCGAGGACGGCCGCACGATCACCCCGAACACCGTCTACGACGGCACCGACCAGCGTCCCGTGCAGGGCTGGAACGGCGGCTCCTACGCGCCGGAGAACGAGGACGGCGTCTCGTACGGAGACATCTCCGTCCGCACCGCCACCGACAAGTCGGTCAACTCGGTGTACGCGCAGATGGCCGTCGACGTCGGCCCCGCCAAGGTGGAGAGGACCGCCGTGGCCCTCGGCCTCCCGGCCGACACCCCCGACCTGACCGCCTCCCCGTCCATCGCGCTCGGACCGGCCACCGCCAGCGTCCTCGACATGGCGGAGGCGTACGCCACCCTCGCCAACCACGGCGGCCACGGGACGTACACGCTCGTCCAGAAGATCACCAAGGAAGGCTCGGAGGACGTGCAGTCGCCGGCCCGGAACGCCCTGCCGGGCACCCGGCAGGTGGTGAGCCGCGAGGCCGCCGACACCACGACCTCCATGCTCCAGAGCGTCGTCGACGGCGGTACCGGGCAGGCAGCACAGGACGCCGGCCGGCCCGCCGCGGGCAAGACCGGCACAGCCGAGGAGGACACCGCCGCCTGGTTCGCGGGCTACACCCCCGACCTCGCCACCGTCGTGGCCGTGATGGGCCAGGACCCCGAGACCGGCGCCCACAAATCCCTGTACGGCGCCCTCGGACAGCCCCGCGTCAACGGCGGCGGCTTCCCCGCGCAGATCTGGGCCCAGTTCACCCAGGACGCCCTGGACGGAACCGAGGCGTCGGACTTCGACCTCCAGCTCCAGCCGGGCGCGGACGAACAGGACGACCCCGGCTACGACCCCGGCACACCGGACGCCACCGACAACCAGGACGGCGGCGGCACCACGGACGGCGGCCAGGACGCGGGCGGCACACAGGGCGGGGCCAACGGCAGCACACCGGCGTCGACGAACGGCCGGACACAGGGCCAGTCCCAGGGCGGGACGAACGGCCGGACCGGCGGCCGGACCCAGGGCCGGACGAACGGCGGCACCGACGCCTCCGGCGGAACCACGACCGGGACCACCGGTGGCACCACCACGGACGGCGGCGCCACCGGAGCCACCACGACCGGCGGCACCACGACCGACGGTGGCGCCACGGACGGCGGCATCGTGGGCACGACAGCGGGCCAGGGACCCCTGAGCGGGCTCACGCACAGGAAACAGAAACACTGAGGTCCGGACAGCCGGCGCGGGCGCCGGTCCGGCGGTCAGATCCCCAGGTCCTTGATGATCTTCGCCACGTGCCCGGTCGCCTTCACGTTGTACAGCGCCCGCTCGACCTTGCCCTCCTCGTCCACGACCACCGTGGAGCGGATGACACCGACGACGGTCTTGCCGTACAGCTTCTTCTCCCCGAAGGCCCCGTACGCCTCCAGGACCGTCTTGTCGGGGTCCCCGACCAGGGTGACCTTCAGGGACTCCTTCTCGCGGAACTTGGCGAGCTTCTCGGGCTTGTCCGGGGAGACGCCGATGACGTCGTAACCGGCACCGGCCAGCAGGTCGAGGTTGTCCGTGAAGTCGCAGGCCTGCTTCGTGCAGCCGGGAGTCAGAGCGGCCGGGTAGAAGTAGACGATGACCTTGCGGCCCTTGTGGTCGGCGAGGGAGACCTCGTTGCCGTCGGCGTCGGGCAGGGTGAAGGCGGGGGCGGTGTCGCCGGGCTGGAGTCGCTCGCTCATCGGAACCTCACGTGGCCGGGGTGGATGGAATGGATACGGAACGAGCGTAATGGGGGGTGCCGAGGGGTGCGGTCCGGTCCGAACTGACAGACTGTCCGAATCAGGGAGTCATTACACGACCACGGAGGCAGCGCGGTGTCGGATACGTCGAGAACGCCGGATACCAGGACTCCGGCGCAGATCGAGGCGGACATCAAGCACCGCCGCACAACACTCGCCGACACGCTCGACGAGATCGGCGTACGGGTGCACCCGAAGACCATCGTCGGAGACGCCAAGGCCAAGATCGCCTCCAACATCGATCACACACTCGGACAGGCCTACGTCGGCGTCAACCGCGTCGTCGGCGACGTGAAGGGGCAGTTCGTCACCGAGGAGGGCGCGCCCCGACTGGAGCGCATCATCCCGGCGGCTCTCGTCGCGGTGGGACTCGTCGGGCTGCTCGTGGTGGGCACGCGGCGCCGCAAGCGCTGACCCGCCCGCGTACGAAACTGGCCGGGACAGGTAGGTTCGGGGGCGTGAGCGCCAATCGTGAAACGCACAGCACCCATGACGACAAGCTGCCCATCCGGATGCTGCACGACCGCGTGCTGGTACGGCAGGACGCCGCCGAGGGCGAGCGGCGCTCCGGCGGCGGCATCCTGATCCCCGCGACGGCGGCGGTCGGCCGTCGCCTCGCCTGGGCCGACGTCGTCGCGGTCGGGCAGAACGTCCGTACGGTGGAGCCGGGCGACCGGGTCCTGTACGACCCGGAGGACCGGGCCGAGGTCGAGGTGCGCGGCATCGCCTACGTGCTGATGCGCGAGCGGGATCTGCACGCCGTGGCCGCGGACCGCTTCGAGGGGTCCGAGGACTCCACCGGCCTGTATTTGTAGGGCATACGCCACCCGAAGGGGCCGGTGACCATGGTCACCGGCCCCTTTGCCATTGTTTTGCTACGGTGGAAGAACCCCCGACGAGACGCGCCGTACCGGGCACCGCAAAGACGACGCACCCGTCGAGCCGTCGTCTCCCGGAGGTCCCCATGGCCTGGGTTCTGCTGATCATCGCCGGTCTGCTCGAAGTGGGCTGGTCGATAGGAATCAAGTACACCGAGGGCTTCACCCGCCCGGTCCCGAGCGCGCTCACCGCCGCCGGCATCGTCGCCAGCATGGTCCTGCTGTCACAGGCGGCGAAGTCGCTCCCGATCGGCACCGCTTACGGCGTCTGGGTCGGCATCGGCGCGGCGGGCGCGGCGGTCCTGGGCATGCTCGTCCTCGGCGAACCGGCCACAGCCGCCCGCATCTTCTTCGTCTGCCTGCTCCTGGTGTCGGTGGTGGGCCTGAAGGCTACGTCGGGGCACTGAGCCCCTGCCGCGGCCGCGGGTCAGAACGAGATCCACTCCGGCCGGCCGTGAAGAGATACGGGGACCGGTCGTCGGAGTCGGTGAAGGCCGCATGGAGTCGCTCGCCACGGAACGTCCCATCCGATCCGGGCAGTTGACCACCGAACTCGGACAGGTCGTGCCGGAACAGCAGCCAGAGCCGCTCCACGGCCGGACGATCGTCACCGGTCGCCCGACGAACGGTGACGTCGCCGGGCAGGATTTCCCTCTCGAACTGGGTCACAGACATGAAAAAAAGCCTCCCGAGCGGACAGAGGTCCGAGCCCGGAAGGCTTCACCGACGATCAGAAATCCACCGCTGGGCGCGACTGTCCGATGAGCGGTTCACTGCTCCGTACACCAGGACCCAACTGCACAGAGCCCTGAAGGAAGTCGGAGTGCCGTACGCATGCGCGAGTTGCGGCAACAAGGACAGGCTGCCGCTCGCCGGACAGCCGTGGATCGCCGTACACTTGCACCCGCCCGTCACGCTTGACGACGGGCAGCCGGCGGCCTTGGCGGAACGGCAGACGCCTCGCGTTTAGGGCGCGATGGGAGAAATCCCGTGAGGGTTCGAATCCCTCAGGCCGCACTCACCTTCTCTTGCAAGGTTCGGCTTGCGACTTCCGCAAGCCGAACCTTGTCGGTACGCGGTGCGCACCCCTCAGCCCAACAACTCCCGCACCACCGGCGCCAGCGCCCGGAAGGCCTTCCCCCGGTGGCTGATCGCGTTCTTTTCCGCGGGGGACAGCTCCGCGCAGGTTCGGGTGTCGCCGTCGGGCTGGAGGATCGGGTCGTAGCCGAAGCCGTTCGTACCGGCGGGGACGAGCCGCAGGGTGCCGCGGAGTTGGCCCTCGACCACGCGTTCCGTGCCGTCCGGAAGGGCGAGCGCCGCCGCGCAGGCGAAGTGGGCGCCCCGGTGCGGGGCGTCGATGTCGGAGAGCTGGGCGAGGAGCAGGTCCAGGTTGGCCCGGTCGTCGCCGTGTCGGCCGGCCCAGCGGGCGGAGAAGATGCCCGGGGCGCCGTTCAGGACGTCGACGCACAGGCCTGAGTCGTCGGCGACGGCGGGCAGTCCGGTGGCCCGCGCCAGCGCGTGGGCCTTCAGCAGGGCGTTCTCGGCGAAGGTGACGCCGGTTTCCTTGACGTCGGGGATGTCGGGGTAGGCGTCCGCGCCGACGAGCTCATGGGCGAGCCCTGCGTCGGCGAGGATCGCCGTCAACTCGGTGAGCTTTCCGGCGTTGCGGGTGGCGAGGATCAGGCGGGTCATGGTCGCCAGTATCTCCGAGTCCGCTCCCAGGTCCGGCCCTTGTCCGGTCCCGAGCGGGCCCCCGGCCGTGATCCCCCGCCCGGTCGGATCCCGAGCCGGACCGCTTGCCAGTTCCCGAGCCCGGCCCCCGACCGGTCCCGGTCGGTTCCAGGTGTCGGTCCCAGGTACCGGTCCCGAGCCGGGCCCGGCCGAGGTCCCCCGTCCGGTCCGGTCCGGTCCCGAGCCGGGCTCCGCCCGGTCCACCCGCACCCGTTACGGCGTGCACACCTTCGTCAGTTCGCCCGCCGCCGCCGTGACGGGGCTGATGTCGGGGGTGCTGTCGCCGTTCTTGACGGCCGTACGGACGTTGCCGACGGCCTTGTTGAGGTCGTCGACCGCCTTGTTGACGTCGGCGTTGTCGGTCTTGTCGCCGATCTTGGAGAGGTTGTTCTCGATCGAGTTGAGGGACGCGTCGGTCTGCGTCGGGTCGTTCGCCGCGTTCTCCACGGCCTGCTGGAGCGCGGTGACGCTGTCGGCGATCGAGTCGGCGGTCTGCACGCAGTCGAGCGCCTTGTTGACCGCGTCGCAGCCGACGGCCGCCGGAAGGGCGACGAGTGCGGCGACGACGGCGAGTACGGCGGTACGGCGGCGATTGCGGTGGCGCGCGGCCATGGAACGGTCCCTCCCCGTGGGCATGATGTGGCGCGGCCACGTCGGCGGACCGCACCGGCCCGCTGTGCGGTCGGCCCGATCCGCCCGAAGGGGCCGGCGGGCGCACGGCTGGACCGTACGCCCGTACCCATAAGAACGCGAGGGGTTAAGGCGCGGTTGCCTCACCGGTCGCTTCGAGTACCGCTCGCTGGACCGCGGCGAGTTCGTCGCAGCCTCCGACGGCGAGGTCCAGCAGGGCGTTGAGTTCCTTGCGGTCGAAGGGCTCCGCCTCGGCGGTGCCCTGGACCTCGACGAAGCGGCCGTCGCCGGTGCACACGACGTTCATGTCGGTGTCGGCCCTGACGTCCTCCTCGTAGCAGAGGTCGAGGAGGGGGACGCCGCCGACGATGCCGACGGAGACGGCCGAGACCGTGCCGGTGAGCGGCTTGCGGCCGGCCTTGATCAGCTTCTTGCCCTGGGCCCAGGTGACGGCGTCGGCCAGGGCGACGTACGCGCCGGTGATGGCCGCGGTGCGGGTGCCGCCGTCGGCCTGGAGGACGTCGCAGTCGAGGACGATGGTGTTCTCGCCGAGCGCCTTGTAGTCGATGACGGCGCGCAGCGAGCGGCCGATGAGGCGACTGATCTCGTGGGTCCGGCCGCCGATCTTGCCGCGGACCGATTCGCGGTCGCCGCGGGTGTTGGTGGCGCGGGGCAGCATGGAGTATTCGGCGGTGACCCAGCCCTCGCCGCTGCCCTTGCGCCAGCGGGGGACGCCTTCGGTGACGGAGGCCGTGCAGAAGACCTTGGTGTCGCCGAAGGAGACGAGGACGGAGCCCTCGGCATGCTTGCTCCAGCCACGCTGGATGGTGATGGGGCGCAGCTGTTCGGGGGTGCGGCCGTCGATTCGAGACATGGCGTCGAGCCTATCCGCACAGGCGTGAGGGGCTGCCCGCCGGTGGCGGAAACAGCCCCTCACGGGTGAGTCGGAGCCAGTGAAGCGGTGGGTGGCTCGCGGGGAGCCGGGCCGGCCTCAGCGGGTCCGGTCGCTCACATCATGTCTTCGATCTCGCCCGCGATGGGGTCGGCGTCGGTGCCGATGACGACCTGGATGGCGGTGCCCATCCGGACGACTCCGTGCGCGCCGGCGGCCTTCAGGGCGGCCTCGTTCACCAGGTCCGGGTTGGCGACCTCGGTACGGAGGCGGGTGATGCAGCCTTCGACCTCTTCGATGTTGTCGATGCCGCCGAGCCCGGCGACGATCTTCTCAGCCTTGGTGGCCATGTCCTACTCCCTGATCAGAACCGCTTTGTCGCAGTAACCCACAGTTGGCCCATCTTCGCGAGCGGTCATGTCGTGGGTGCCGAAGGATGGCGGTCACGACAGAGCGACGCGTCGCCAACTGGTCTACACCAGTGGACGGGCTGTCGCCAAACCGGTCCGGCCCGGAGGACGCCCATGAGTGCCGTCAGCGCCGTCTCGCCAGCGCGCGCCCGCTGGAACAAGGCTTTCCAGGGGCTGCAGAAGATGGGCCGGAGCCTGCAGTTGCCGATCGCCGTGCTGCCGGCGGCGGGCATCCTCAACCGGCTGGGGCAGCCGGATGTGTTCGGCGCGGACGGGCTCGGCTGGGACAACCTGTCCAAGGTGATGGGGGCGGCGGGCGGCGCGCTGCTGGACGGTCAGCTCGGGCTGCCGATGCTGTTCTGTGTCGGCGTGGCCATCGGTATGGCGAAGAAGTCGGACGGCTCCACGGCGCTCGCGGCGGTCGTGGGCTTCCTCGTGTACTACAACGTGCTGCGCGCGTTCCCGGAGACCTGTCCGGGCGGGAGTGTCAAGATCAAGCTGGGCTGCCAGCTCGAGGACAACTCCGTCGTGGAGTTCAGCTACCAGAATCCCGGGGTGTTCGGCGGGATCGTCATCGGACTGCTGTCGGCGTACTTCTGGAAGCGCTACCACCGGACGAAGCTGGTGGACTGGCTCGGCTTCTTCAACGGACGGCGCCTGGTGCCGATCATCATGGCGTTCGTGGCCGCCGCGTTCGCCTCGCTGTGCCTGTGGGTCTGGCCGCCGATCGGTACGGGGCTGGAGAACTTCAGTGACTGGCTGGTGGGACTGGGGGCGTGGGGTTCGGGTGTGTTCGGGCTGGCCAACCGGGCGCTGCTGGTGATCGGTCTGCACCAGTTCCTGAACGTGCCCATCTGGTTCCAGTTCGGCAGTTACACCAAGCCGGACGGTCAGGTCGTGCACGGGGACATCAACATGTTCCTGGCCGGCGACCCGAACGCGGGGCAGTTCCTCACGGGCTTCTTCCCGATCATGATGTTCGCGCTGCCGGCGGCGGCGCTGGCGATGACGCACACCGCGAAGCCGCATCGGCGCAAGGAGATCGGCGGCCTGATGCTGTCGGTGGCGCTGACGTCGTTCGTCACGGGCATCACCGAGCCGCTCGAGTACTCGTTCCTGTTCATCGCGCCGCTGCTGTATGCGGTGCACGCGGTCCTCACGGGTGTGTCCATGGCGGTGACGTGGGGGCTCGGTGTGCACGACGGCTTCAGTTTCTCCGCGGGTCTGATCGACTACATCATCAACTGGAACCTGGCGACGAAGCCATGGCTGATCGTTCCGATCGGGCTGTGTTTCGCCGCGGTCTATTACGCGATCTTCCGGTTCGCGATCACGAAGTTCGATCTGAAGACTCCGGGGCGGGAGCCCGACGAGGACGTCGAGGACACCACGAAGGCGTAGCCCTCCCCCGCCAGGAGACGAGTCTCCCGCCGTCAAGGTATAGACCTCTGCACGAGCGCGACGCGGACTGCCGCACGAAGGGCCCCCGGGACAGCCGGTCCGGGGGCCCTTCGGCATGACCGGAACCGGTTGTTCCCGTTATGGCCGAGACCACAAAATTCGTGGGTTCCTTATCCAGCCTTCACCGTGCTAGAAACAGGTCTACACCACTGAGTGGTGTAGACCACGCGAGGCCGAGCGTCGCCGCGTGCCGTCGAAGACGCCGCCGTCCTCTCCCCTGTCCCCTGGGCGGCGCCTTGCCAACTGGAGGAAGTTGATGACCACGGCCAGCGCGGCACCCGCCGCCGAGAAGAAGAAGGGCGCCGGCGCGATGGCGGTGCTGCAGCGCATCGGCCGCAGCCTGATGCTGCCGGTCGCCGTGCTGCCCGCAGCCGCGCTCCTGGTGCGCCTCGGCAACCCCGACATGCTGGGGCGCCCGTCGTTCCCGGCGTTCCTCACCAAGATCGCCGGCTTCATGGCGGCGGGTGGCAACGCGATCCTCGACAACATGGCGCTGCTGTTCGCGGTGGGCATCGCGATCGGCTTCGCGAAGAAGTCGGACGGCTCGACCGCGCTCGCCGGCGTGGTGGGCTATCTGGTCTTCAAGAACGTGCTGGCCACGTTCACCGACAAGAACCTGCCCAAGGTGGCCACGGCCGTCGACGGCAAGGTCGTCATGGTCGACGCCCCGGTGGACGCCAAGGTGCTCGGCGGCGTCGTCATGGGCATCGTCGTGGCCCTGCTCTACCAGCGCTTCTACCGCACGAAGCTGCCCGACTGGGCGGGCTTCTTCGGCGGCCGGCGGCTCGTCCCGATCCTGTCGGCCTTCGCGGGCCTGGTCATCGGCATCGTCTTCGGCTACATCTGGCCGGTCCTCGGCACGGGTCTGCACAACTTCGGTGAGTGGCTCGTCGGTTCGGGCGCCGTGGGCGCCGGCATCTTCGGTGTCGCCAACCGTGCGCTCATCCCGATCGGCATGCACCACCTGCTGAACTCCTACCCCTGGTTCCAGGCGGGCGACTACCACGGCAAGAGCGGCGACATCTCGCGCTTCCTCGCGGGTGACCCGACCGCCGGTCAGTTCATGACGGGCTTCTTCCCGATCATGATGTTCGCACTGCCCGCGGCCTGCCTCGCGATCGTGCACTGCGCACGGCCCGAGCGCCGCAAGGTCGTCGGCGGCATGATGTTCTCGCTCGCCCTGACCTCGTTCGTCACGGGTGTCACCGAGCCCATCGAGTTCACGTTCATGTTCATCGCGCCGGCCCTGTACGCGATCCACGCGGTCCTCACCGGTGTCTCGCTGGCGCTCACCTGGGCGCTCGGGATGCGGGACGGCTTCGGCTTCTCGGCAGGCGCCGTCGACTTCGGCCTCAACATAGGCATCGCGTCCAACCCCTGGGGCCTGGTCCTGGTGGGCCTGTGCTTCGCCGCCGTCTACTACGTCGTCTTCCGCTTCGCGATCACCAAGTGGAACCTCCCGACGCCGGGCCGCGAGTCCGACGAGGAACTCGCCGAACTGCAGAAGGCCGAGGCCAAGTAACTCCAGGCTTTCCGTCCAGCACAGCCGAATTCCCCGGGCCGACGGCCGGTCCGGGGAATTCGGCATGCCCGGAAAGCGAATGGACCGGTGCCCCCACAGGAGCGTGAAGAGCCCGCTGTCGATAGCCCGTGCCGTCCTGCACGCCCCAGAGGTCTACCTGTTCGACGAGACGTTCAGCGGGATCGACCGAGAGACCCTCACCCTCATCTGGGGCCACCTGGGCTCGGTGAAGGGAACGAAGGTCATGGTCTCGCACGGCCATGTCCAGGACATTGCGTTCGACCTCGTCCACACCCTCGGCTGAGTCCCGACCGGAAAGGCCCCCCCTCCGATGAAGCTCGCGAAGCTGCTCGATCTCGTCCGCACGGACGGCGGCCTCCCACCGTCCCGGCTGGCCGCCGACCTGGCCCTGATCACCACAGTGTCCCTGGACCTCGCAGAGACCGAGCTCGTCTCTTCCGACTGCGCGCGGCTGGCAGCGTCGTACGAGCGGAGCCGGCCCGCCACTGTCACGGCCGTCGTCCTCACCCGCGACGAGGAGGACCGTGTCGAGGGCACGCTCCTCGCGCTCGCCCGCGACGCCGACCACTGCCTGCTGATCGACTCCGGTTCCACGGACGCCACACTGGAACGTGCCCGCCGGGCCCGGCCTGACCTGCGCGTCCTCTCCGCGCCCTGGGTCGAGGACTTCTCCCACCACCGCAACCTCGCCCTCGCCGACGTAACCGAGGGCTGGATACTCCACGTCGACGCGGACGAGGTCCTCGCCGCTGAGCACGGGGGCCGCATCCGCCGCGCACTGACCGTCCTCGACCACCTCCTGCCCACGGCGGACTTCGTCGTGTCGCCCGCGATCGCCGACATCGACGGCCCGACCTACACCAACACCCAGCGCTTCCTGCGCTCCGGCAGCCCCTTCCGTTTCATGGGCCGCGTCCACGAGCACCCCTACGACGTCTCGGGGAACGCGCCGGCCCGCGTCGGCATCGATGTGCGGCTGGACCACTCGGGGTATCTGCCGAACGTGGTCGACGCCCGCGGAAAGCGCGACCGGTACGGCCGACTCTGCCGGCTGGCCGCGGCCGAGGAGCCCGACAACCCCAAGTGGGCCTTTTACGAGGTCCGCGACACCCTGGACTACCGGACCATGTCCCGACAGGAACTGATGGCGGCCTTCACCCGGATCGAGAAGGCCTTCAAGGGTGCTGTTCCCGGTGCGGGACCGGAGTACCGGTCGGAGCGGACCGTCGACGCGTGGGCCCTGCTGTGCGAGCTGGCCGTCCGTTTCGGCGGAGCCGAGGAAATCCGCGCCTACACCGCGCTGCTCGCCGGGGCCGGGAGGTCGGTGGAAGCGACGTACTACCGCACCGTGCTGGAGTCGAGCCGGCTGCTCGGACGTCTCTCCGCACTCGTCGACGGCGTCACCGCCGTCGAACGGGACGAGGAGCCGGGCAACCGGCATCTGATGGCGCGGCTCTTCGAGCTCCAGGCGACGCTGGCGCTCGCCAGCGGCCGGTACGAGACGGTCGTGCCCGCCTACGGCAAGGCCGTCGCGCGGGGCGCGGGGCAGAGCGTGACCGAGGACTTCGCGATGCTGGCCCGTGTACTGCCCGGCCCGCACGACGGCGCCGGGCAGTAACAGCGGTCAGATCTCGTACGTGACCCCCGGTGCCGCCAGTTCCACCGGGCCCCGGTATGCCGAGCGGGCGTCCGTCAGGTTGGTGGGGGCGTCCGTCCACGGGGGGATGTGGGTGAGGACGAGGCGGCGGGCGCCGGCGCGGGCGGCGGTCTGGCCGGCCTCGAGGCCGTTGAGGTGGAGGCCGGGGATGTTCTCCTTGCCGTGGGTGAACGCGGCCTCGCACAGGAACAGGTCCGTGTCGCGGGCGAGTTCGTCCAGGGCCTCGGTCACCCCGGTGTCCCCGGAGTACGTCAGTGACCTTCCGTCGTGCTCCACCCGGATGCCGTACGCCTCGACGGGGTGGCTCACCCGCTCCGTGTACACCGTGAACGGGCCGATCTCGAACGTGCCCGGCTTGACGGTGTGGAAGTCGAAGACCTCGCTCATCGAGGACGCGGACGGCGTGTCGGCGTAGGCCGTGGTGAGGCGGTGTTCCGTTCCCTCGGGTCCGTAGACGGGGATCGTCTCGCAGCGGCCGCCGTCGTGGCGGTAGTAGCGCGCGACGAAGTACGCGCACATGTCGATGCAGTGGTCGGCGTGCAGATGGCTGAGGAAGATCGCGTCGAGGTCGTAGAGACCGCAGTGGCGCTGCAGCTCGCCCAGGGCACCGTTGCCCATGTCGAGAAGCAGCCGGAAGCCGTCGGCCTCTACGAGGTAGCTCGAACAGGCCGATTCCGCGGACGGGAACGACCCCGAGCAGCCGACGACGGTGAGCTTCATAAGAGCTGGAACCTCCGCGCTGGCAGGAAGTGCAGAGAGAGTAGATGCGGGGTGCAGGTACTCGGTTGCAGATACGGGAACGGGGGTCGTGCGGTCCGTCGAGCGTAAGGCGCAAAAGGGCCGGTCGCTCCTCCGCCAGGGGCTGTTGTGGGCGAACTCACCTGTGGTGTCACCGGTTCGGATGGACCTTGGGGCAACCGGGGTCCGCACCGGGCGGGCGCCGGCACATGCGCGCCGGTACCTTCTTCGGTATGGACACGTCCTGGTGGCTCGCGTTGGCGGCGGTGGTGCTGCTCGCGCTGGTCGCGGCACTGGTGGACGGCTGGGGGCGCCGCGGGCGCCGGCCGGCCGCGCGGAAGCGTCCCCCGGGGCGGCCGACGGGTCCCCGCCGGGGCGGAACGCTCCGCGGAGGGCCGCTGCCCAAGGCGGCGGAGATCTGGTGGGCGAACGTCCCCTACGAGGACGGGCCGGAGGCCAAGGACCGGCCGTGTCTGGTGCTGGTGGTGCGCGGAAAGCGGGTGACCGTCGCGAAGATCACCAGCAAGTACCACGGCGAGCGGCCCGGGGTGATCCCGCTGCCGCCGGGTGCCGTGGGGGACGCCCACGGGCGGCCGAGTTTCCTGGAGACGGACGAGCTGCGCGAAGTGCCGGTCGGCGATTTCCGGCGGCGGGTCGGTGTGGTGGATCCGATCCTGTGGGACCAGGTCCGCTACCTGGCCCGCTGAGCCCGGCCTCGACGTAGACATAGACCTATAACCACCCAGACCTAGACATTTACGTAGACCTAATCTAGACCCGCACCCATGCCCGGCCCCTCTCGGCCGGTCCCGGACCCGGCGGCTCCTCCTCGGCAGCGCGGACATGCCGGAGGGCGCGGGGCCCTGTTCGGTCCCCGCGCCCTCCGGTCCGGTCCGTCCGGCCTGTCCGGCCTCTCCCGTCACCCGGGCTAGGCCCAGAGCTGGCCCTGCAGTGCCTCGATGGCCTCTTCCGTCGTCGCCGCCGTGTAGACGCCCGTCGACAGGTACTTCCAGCCGCCGTCCGCGACCACGAAGACGATGTCGGCCGGCTCACCGGCCTTGACGGCCTTGTTGCCGACGCCGATCGCCGCGTGCAGCGCGGCTCCGGTGGAGACGCCCGCGAAGATGCCCTCCTGCTGGAGGAGTTCCCGGGTGCGGGTGACCGCGTCCGCCGAGCCGACGGAGAAGCGGGTGGTGAGGACGGAGGCGTCGTACAGCTCCGGTACGAAGCCCTCGTCCAGGTTCCTGAGCCCGTAGACCAGGTCGTCGTAACGCGGTTCCGCGGCGACGATCCTGACGTCCGGCTTGTGCTCGCGCAGGAAGCGTCCGACGCCCATGAGGGTCCCGGTGGTGCCGAGGCCCGCCACGAAGTGGGTGATGGACGGCAGGTCGGCGAGGATCTCCGGGCCCGTCGTGGCGTAGTGCGCGCCGGCGTTGTCCGGGTTGCCGTACTGGTAGAGCATCACCCAGTCCGGGTGCTGCGCCGAGAGTTCCTTGGCGACGCGGACGGCGGTGTTGGAACCGCCCGCGGCCGGGCTGGGGATGATCTCGGCGCCCCACATGCCGAGCAGCTCACGGCGTTCCTGCGAGGTGTTCTCGGGCATGACGCAGACCATGCGGTAGCCCTTGAGCTTCGCCGCCATGGCCAGGGAGATGCCGGTGTTGCCGCTGGTCGGCTCCAGGATCGTGCAGCCCGGAGTCAGGCGGCCGTCCTTCTCCGCCTGCTCGATCATGTGGAGGGCCGGCCGGTCCTTGACCGAACCCGTCGGGTTGCGGTCCTCCAGCTTCGCCCAGATTCGGACGTCCGCGGACGGCGAGAGTCGCGGCAGGCGCACCAGGGGGGTGTTGCCCACCGCGGCGAGCGGGGAGTCGTAGCGCATCGGAGACCAGCGGCCGATCAGGCCATGCCACCGGCGACGGCCGGCAGGATCGTGACGTTGTCGCCGTCGGTCAGCTTGGTGTTGATGCCGTCGAGGAAGCGGACGTCCTCGTCGTTGAGGTAGACGTTGACGAAGCGGCGCAGTTCGCCGCCGTCCACGATCCGGGCCCGGATGCCCGCGTGACGGGTGTCGAGGTCGGTGAACAGCTCGGCAAGGGTCGCCCCGCCGCCCTCGACGGCCTTCTCGCCGTTCGTGTAGGTGCGGAGGATGGTGGGGATGCGGACCTCGATGGCCATGGTTGCGGGCTCCTGTCGGAAGGAAAGTCAGGTCGGAAGACGCGCGGCAGCGCGGGCAGGGCAGGGAGTACGCCGGTTGCGGTGCCGCGGCTCTCGGCCGTACGGCGGCGGCAGGTCAGCGCGTACAGATGGCGCTCTGCAGCCTGCACAGGTCGACGTGCAGCCGCGCCACGAGCAGCATGCCCGGCGTCTTGTCGCTCACGTCGTGGGAAACCATGGGCTCATCGTATCGATTCCCGGTACGGGCCCCGGAGTGTGATCTCGCATTCCGGACGCTTTTTGACCGTTGGGTGAGATCAGTAACTCTCTACGACCTTGACCTCCTCCTCCGTGACCTCGCCTTCCACGATCCGGTACGAGCGGAACTGGAAGGGGCCGGCGTCGTCGGTGTCCGCGGTGGAGACCAGGACGTAGTGCGCGCCGGGCTCGTTCGCGTACGCGAGGTCGGTGCGGGAGGGGTAGGCCTCGGTCGCGGTGTGCGAGTGGTAGATGACGACGGGCTCCTCGTCGCGGTCGTCCATCTCGCGGTAGAGCTTGAGGAGGTCGCCGGAGTCGAACTCGTAGAACGTGGGCGAGCGGGCCGCGTTGAGCATCGGGATGAAGCGCTCGGGGCGGTCGGTGCCCGCGGGTCCCGCGACGACGCCGCACGCCTCGTCGGGGTGGTCCTGGCGCGCGTGCGCGACGATCTGGTCGAACAGGGCGTCGGTGATTCTCAGCATGCTGGTCAGGATAGACAGAAGGGCCGTCCCGTACCGAGGCGTGGTACGGGACGGCCCGTATGCCGGACGTCCTGAGCGGTGGCCGGGGCGGCCGGACATCCGGGGGAGGTCAGCCGATCGTCTCGAGTTCCGGTTCGCGGCGTTCGGTGACCTGGGGGTTGCGTGCCTTGAGGACCGCCCAGCCGATGGCCAGGGCGGCGGCCCAGACGGCCATCACGTACAGACAGATACGGGACTCGGAGTCGTAGGCGATCAGGCCGGTGACGAAGAGGAGGAACACGACGGCGACCCAGCTGCACTTCGCGCCGCCCGGGGCGGGGAAGGACGAGGCCGGCAGCCGGCCGGCGTCGACCGCGCGGCGGTACAGGATGTGGCTGACCAGGATCATCAGCCAGGTCCAGATGCCGGCCGCGGTGGCCACCGAGGTGACGTATCCGAAGGCCTTCTCGGGGACGACGTAGTTGAGGACCACGCCGATTCCCATGAAGAGCACGGAGACGGTGATGCCGAGCGCGGGCGTCTTGGTGGACGACAGCCTGCTGAAGACCCTCGGGGCCTCGCCGCTGTCGGCGAGGTTCCGCAGCATGCGGCCGGTGGAGTACATGCCCGAGTTGCAGGAGGACAGGGCGGCGGTGAGGACCACGAAGTTGACGATGCCCGCGCCGGCCGGGATGCCGATCTTGGCGAAGGCCTCGACGAACGGGCTCACACCTGGCGCGAACTCCGTCCACTTCACGACGCAGAGGATGACCGTGAGGGCGCCGACGTAGAAGAGGGCGATGCGCCACGGGAGGGTGTTGATGGCCTTCGGGAGCGTCTTCTCGGGGTCCTCGGACTCGCCCGCCGTGACGCCGACGAGCTCGACGGCGAGGTAGGCGAACATGACGCCCTGGAGGGTCATCAGGGACGAGCCGATGCCGTTGGGGAAGAAGCCGTCGAACTGCCAGAGGTTGCTGACGGAGGCGGTGTCACCGGCGGAGCTGAAGCCGAAGGTGAGGACACCGATCCCGATGACGATCATGCCGATCAGCGCGGTGACCTTGACCATCGAGAACCAGAACTCGATCTCGCCGAAGAGCTTCACCGAGATCAGGTTGGCCACGAAGAGGACGACGAGGAACACCAGTGCCGTCACCCATTGGTGGATCCCGGGGAACCAGTAGTGGACGTAGATCGCGGCGGCCGTGAGCTCGGCCATGCCGGTGACCACCCACATCAGCCAGTACGTCCAGCCGGTGAAGTAGCCGAAGAACGGGCCGAGGAACTCGCGGGAGTACTCGGCGAAGGAGCCCGAGACCGGGCGGTAGAGCAGGAGCTCGCCGAGCGCCCGCATGATGAAGAAGATGATCACGCCCGCGAGGGCGTACATCACGATGAGGCTGGGCCCGGCCTTGGCGATGTTCGCCCCGGCTCCCAGGAAGAGGCCGACGCCGATGGCGCCGCCGATCGCGATCATCTGGACCTGACGGCTGCCGAGCCCGCGCTCGTACCCCTCTTCGGGGGCGTCGCCGCCCACGGCCTCACTGCCGTCGTATTTCTTGCCGACCTGCGATGAGGTCATGTCTGGTGCGCCTTTCTCCATACCGGTCCGAGCCAGTCCCTCGGCTTCGAATCGGCTTCCGATCCCCCCGGACAGGTGGAGCTTGTGCCTGGCCGGCGGTCCGCCGGCTCGGTGGCGCACCCGGCGGGACATGGGTGGTGTCCTGCCGGGCGGTCGTGAAGATCTATCACGGCGGCGGCGTCGATCGGTTGAGGGTGATGTTGCGCAGACCACAGAAAGAACCGGACAAAACGTCGAACCGCACCCCATAGGGCGCGGCTGCGGTGACGTGATCGTTATCCGGATTTGAGCGTCCGCTGAGCGAACGCGAGAGGTGTCATGTCATGACAGTTCAGGGCATAAGGGTTTCGACCAGCGTCTCCTGGAGGCCGCCGAGCCAGAGGTACGCCATCACCATCGGCTTGCGCGGGTCCTCGTCGGGGAGGCGGTAGAGGAGGTCGGTGTCCTCCTCGTCGACGACGTCGAGCCGCGAACCGATGGCCAGGCGCAGGTCGTTCAGGGCGCGCAGCCACTGCTCGGACTGCTCGGTGGTCAGTTTGAGGACCGCTCCGCCGTCGCCGCCGGGCGTCAGCCCGTCCAGCGAGCGGATCACCGTGAGGGCGTTCTCGCGCTTGCCCGCACGCAGGTCGTTCTCGGTGAAGCGGCGGAACTCGGCGGAGTGGGCCTGCTGTTCCTCCGCCTGCTCGGGCGAACGGGCCTCGACGCCGGGGCCGCTGTAGGCGTCGGGGAACAGGCGCTTGAGCACCGGGTCGCTCGGCGGCTCGCTGGGGCCTTCCGCGAACAACTCGGCGAGCGGGTCCGCGGAGGCGTCCTCCGCGGGGCCGGGACCGATGAGCTCCAGGAGCTGGACGGCGAGGGAGCGGATGATGGAGATCTCGACCTCGTCGAGCGCGACGGCCGCGCCGCCGCCGGGGAGCGGTTCGAAGTGTCCTGGCATGGAGTGAGTTCGCTACTTCCGGTCCTGCAGGCGGTCGGTTGACAGGGGGCCGGCTACTTCCGGTCCTGCTGAAGGGTGGCCCACAGACCGTAGCCGTGCATGGCCTGCACGTCGCGCTCCATCTCCTCGCGCGTGCCGCTGGAGACGACCGCCCGGCCCTTGTGGTGGACGTCCATCATCAGCTTGGTGGCCTTGTCCTTGGAGTAGCCGAAGTACGTCTGGAAGACATACGTCACATAGCTCATGAGGTTGACCGGGTCGTTGTGGACGATCGTGACCCAGGGGACGTCCGGCTCGGGTACGGCGAAGACCTCCTCCGCCGACTCGGTCTTCTCGATCTCTAGAGGTGCGGGAGCCGTCACACGCCCATGCTGCCACCAGAGGGGGTCACCCGCACAAACGCACCCCCGAAAAGAGGGCCGGAACGAGGACCGGAACCTGAGGGAACCAGGGGCCGAACCGGGGGCCGAAGCGGGGGCCGACACCCCGGGAATCCCGGACCACCGGAAATCGTCAGACTGACGAAATGGGGGTACGATCCCTGCCATGAACACAGCGGACCTTGGGCTGCCGGTGGATGTTCCCTCTACGGCACTCTTCACTGACCAGTACGAGCTGACGATGCTGCAGGCCGCGCTCGCGGCCGGAACCGCCGAGCGGCGCTCGGTCTTCGAGGTCTTCACCCGGCGGCTGCCCGAAGGACGGCGCTACGGAGTCGTCGCGGGCACCGGACGCGTCCTCGACGCCGTCGAGAACTTCCGGTTCGACGCGGACGTCCTCGGCTTCCTGCGCGAGCGCGGGATCGTGGACGAGCCGACCCTGCGGTGGCTCTCCTCGTACCGCTTCGGCGGGGACATCTGGGGCTACCCGGAGGGCGAGGTGTACTTCCCGGGCTCTCCTCTCCTGCGGGTCGAGGGCAGCTTCGCGGAGTGCGTGCTCCTGGAGACGGTGATCCTCTCGATCCTCAACCACGACTCCGCCATCGCCGCGGCCGCCTCCCGCATGGCCTCCGCCGCGGGCGACCGGCCGCTGATCGAGATGGGCGCCCGGCGCACCCACGAGCTGGCCGCGGTGGCCGCCTCGCGGGCCGCGTACATCGGCGGGTTCACCACCACCTCCGACCTGGCCGCCGGTTTCCGCTACGGCATCCCGACCGTGGGCACCTCGGCGCACGCCTTCACCCTGCTGCACGACCACGAACGGGACGCCTTCCGGGCGCAGGTGGACTCACTGGGCCGGGGCACCACGCTGCTCGTGGACACCTATGACGTCACCGAGGCGGTCCGCACGGCCGTCGAGGTCGCCGGCACCGAACTCGGCGCCGTGCGCATCGACTCCGGTGACCTGCTGCTCGTAGCCCACCGGGTGCGCCAGCAGTTGGACGAGCTGGGCGCGACCGGGACGAAGATCGTCGTGACCTCCGACCTCGACGAATACGCCATCGCCTCGCTGGCGGCGGCGCCCGTGGACGCGTACGGCGTCGGCACCCAGCTCGTGACCGGATCCGGCCATCCGACGTGTTCGATGGTGTACAAACTGGTCGCCCGTGCCGAGTCGGCCGACCCGAAGGCACCTCTGGAGCCGGTGGCGAAGAAGTCCACGGGCGGCAAGACGTCCATCGGCGGCCGCAAGTGGGCCGCACGGCGCCTGGACGAGCAGGGGGCCGCCGAGGCCGAGGTGATCGGCGTCGGGCCCGTGCCCGGCGAGCTGGCCGACCAGCAGCTCCTGGTCCAGCTCGTCAAGGGCGGACAGGTCCTGTCCCGTGAGCCGCTCGATGTCGTACGCGACCGGCACGCGGCCGCCCGCGCCCGGCTGCCGCTCTCGGCGACCCAGCTGTCGCGCGGCGAGCCGGTGATCCCCACCGAGTACGTCTGAGGCGCGCGGGGCGGGCGGGACGGCCGGTGCGGGAGTGACGCCGCGCATGAACCTCCGGTGAGCGGGAATGCAACGGCAGCGTGCCCGCGCGGGCCGCGAAAGCCGAATCCCCCCTCCCGCACAGCCCTCGAAGTCTCTAGGCTCGGAAGTTCAACGGCCGGGCCCGCACCCTTGTCTGCCGCACCCATAGCCGAAGGACACCGCCCATGCGCCGCGCCTTGATCGTCGTAGACGTGCAGAACGACTTCTGCGAGGGAGGCAGTCTCGCGGTGGCCGGGGGCGCCGATGTGGCCGCCGCGGTCACGGAGCTGATCGGGCAGGCCCCCGCCGGCTACCGGCATGTCGTCGCCACCCGGGACCTGCACATCGCGCCCGGGGGGCACTTCGCCGACAACCCCGACTACGTGCACTCCTGGCCCGCGCACTGCGTGGCCGGCACCGAGGGGGTGGGCTTCCATCCGAACTTCGCCCCGGCCGTCGCCTCCGGCGCGATCGACGCCGTCTTCGACAAGGGCGCCTACGCGGCGGCCTACAGCGGCTTCGAGGGCGCCGACGAGAACGGGATGCCGCTGGGCGACTGGCTGCGCGCCCGCGGAATCGGTGAGGTGGACGTGGTCGGTATCGCGACCGACCACTGTGTCAGGGCGACCGCCCTGGACGCCGCGCGGCAGGGCTTCCGCACGACCGTCCTGCTCGACCTGACGGCCAAGGTGGCGGAGGAGACGACGGAGCGCGCGCTGGAGGAGCTGCGCGCCGCCGGAGTCGAGCTCACGGGCAAGCCCGTGGTGTAGCGGTACCGCGACACCGGGTCACAGCCGCCCCCGCGGGCACTCCCGCGGCCTCACGGCTGCGGTGTCGGGCGTCTGAGCAGGGTTCTGATCGGGTGCCACAGCTCCTGGGGGAGCTCGGGGACACCGCTGGCGATGACGCCGCCGTCGGGGACCACGCCGTCGGGAGCCGTGCGCCATATGAGCCCGTCGGGGTGGTGCAGGACCGCGGTGATCTCGTCGGGGGTGGGCGGGGCCGCGTTGCCCCGGAGGTAGACGGCGCGCAGGCCCAGGTTCCGCAGCCGGGTCAGGGCGCGGGCCCGGTTCTGGGCGACGACCAGGAACCGCAGGCAGCCGAAGCCGTAACCTGCCGGACTGGGCAGGTTCAGCGCCACTACGACGCTGCCGTTCGGCAATCTGCAGAAACCTCCTGCGGCCATGCGGTCACACCCCCGTGCGAGTCGGTGTCAATAAGCCGGGCACAGGACGCACCTAAACACGATCGGCGGCAACCCGCCAGGGGGTTGCCGCCGATACGTCTTTGACCTGCGGAAATGCTGACTACTTCACCGCGGGGCCGACCTTGAGGGAGATCGTGGAGCCGTCCTTGGCCTCCTTGACGATCTGGATCTTGGTGTTGGTGTCAGTGATCTTGACGCCGCCGGTCGGGTTCCGGTTGTCGTAGTAGTCGCTGGTGTGGTCGTTGAAGACGGACACACCCTTCGACGACGGGATCCTCGTGGCGACGTCCGCGCTGTGCAGCGTGAGGCCGTCCGTGCGGTACAGGCTGAACGGGGAGTCGTAGGCCTGGATGCGGTTGCGCATCAGCGTGCCGTTGTCCCACCACAGGGCCTTCGGGTGCGAGTCGACCGGAAGCGCGAGGCCGACACCCGGGTGCTGGCTGGTGTTGTTGTCCGCCTGCGAGGTGTCCCACTTCCAGATCAACAGGCCGTTCTGGTACGGGTAGTGCTCCACCCAGTCCGGACGGGTCGTCGAGAAGCCGAAGTTGTACGGGCCGACCTTGAGGGTCTTGTCGTACGAGACGTACTGGCGGTTCTCCGCGAGGTAGTACTGCGCGTAGTCCTTGGTGAACGAGGCGCCGATGCGGGAGAAGCCGCTCGCGGTCCAAGCGGGGTCGGCCGTCTCGGCGTTGTCCGAGAAGAGCGCGCCGCCGTCGGCGGTGACGCCGATCTCGTCGGCCGCGAAGCCCTTCAGCGCCACACCGCCGTCGCTCTGGTAGCGGAAGCGGATGTCGATCTTCTTGCCAGCGTAGGCGTCGAGCGGGTACGCCAGCTTCTTGTACGCGTCGACCGTGCCGGTGAGGGCGGGCTTGTCGCTGCCGTCGCGCGGGATGGCGGCGCCGTTCACCGTGCCGTCGAGAGCGGTCCAGTTGGCGCCGCCGTCGGTGGAGACCTCGGTGTAGAGGTAGTCGTAGCCGGCCTCGATGTCGTACCAGCCGTCGAGGGTCAGCGTCGCCGACGACTTGCCCGTGAGGTCGACGGAACGGGTCAGCGTGTTCTTCAGGTTGTCGCCGCTGCCGCTCCACCACTGGGCCGAGCCCTGCGCCGGGTTGACGACCGTGGTCGTGACCGCCTTGTCCGGCAGACTGACGACGAGCGCCTGCTTGTTCCAGGTGTTGTACTCGGCGACGCCCAGCTTGTGCGTGGACTGCTTGCCGGCCTTGGCGGTGTCGTAGTTCAGCCAGCCGAGCTGGAGCTTGTCCCAGGCGTTGAAGTCGCCGGGGAGGTTGCCGATGGAGTCCTTGCCGGTGCCGAGCCAGGAACCCGAGGACATCAGGGTCCAGAAGCCGGTGGAGTTGTCGCCGCCGGCGGTGTCGTAGTGGTCCGGCAGACCGAGGTCGTGACCGTACTCGTGGGCGAAGACGCCGAGTCCGCCGTTCTCCGGCTGGATGGTGTAGTCGCCGACCCAGATGCCGGTGTCGCCGATCTGGGCGCCGCCGAGCTTGTTGTCGGCCGGACCCGTGGCACCCGCGTCGGTGCCGAACGCGTACCAGCGGTGGGCCCAGATCGCGTCGGTGCCCTGGACGCCGCCGCCCGCGGACTCGTCCTCACCGGCGTGCACGATCTGGAAGTGGTCGATGTAGCCGTCCGGCTCGTTGAAGTTGCCGTCGCCGTCGTAGTCGTAGCGGTCCCACTGGTCGAACTGGGCCAGGTCCGCCTTGATGGCCGCGTCGCTCTTGCCGGCCGCCTTCTGCTGGGCGACCCAGGCGGTGACGCCGTCACTGACGACGTTCCACACGCTCGTGCAGTTGGTGGAGCCGCAGGCGTCGTTGCCGTAACGGGCCTCGTTGTAGGGCACCTTGACCCAGTCGGCGACCTTGCCGTCGACCGAGTAGCGGCCCGAGGACTGCGTCTCGTAGAACTTCTTCATCGACTCGGTGTTCTTGCCGGTGCCGAAGTAGAGGTCCTGGAAATGCTTCTGGTTGTAATCCGCCTGCCAGGCCGTGCTGTTGTCCTTCGCACGGTCCGGCGCGGCTATCTGGTTGTGCGCGGGCCCGGCGGTGCCGCCGAACTTGGGGTCCGTCTTGTCGCCGAACTCGACCAGGATCGTGAAGATCTTGTCGGTCTTCTCGCGGCCGAGCTCCACGTACTTGGAGCTGCCCTTCTTGCTCTTCAGCTGGACAACCTGCGAGCCGTTGCGGTTCTGCACCTTGGCGTCGCCGGAGATCACCTGGTTCAACGCCTCTTGGTGCTGGGCGTTCTGAGTCTTGCTCAGCGGTCCGTCGAGGTCGTGGTCGACCGTGTTCCGGACCGGCTGGGGGTCGTGGCGTTCCACGACCGGTGACGCGTGGGCCGCATCGGCCTGCGCCACGGCGTACGTCGAGAACGTGGCGGTGGCCGCCGCGAGGGCGACGCCCACCGCGGCCGCTCTGAACGTCCATGGTCTGTTGGTCACTTGATGTCCTCCCCCGCGCACGTTCACGCGGAGGGGGTTCCGGGTCATGGAGGTCCGCGAGCGTCTGCGCGTTTCAAGTGACGACATTTGACCGGAGTTACCAAAGAAAAAACAGATCTTGACTTGAACCTGGCAAGTGCATTATGCGGAGCCTACGTTCGCTATCCGGACGCCCCCGAAACCCCCCAACCGGCGCGCCCATACGTCCACTTGATGGACGCGATGACTCCGTGCGCCCCCTGTGCACCGGCACCGTGGGTAAGGTCACGCTTACCGGACGTTCCACTCGGGCATGCAGGCGAATAGAGTCGCTTGGCGAAGCGTCGGAAACCGGCGGGAAGCCACGTCGACACCGTTGTCCCACCCCCGATTCCTATCCGCACCCTCCCCCATCGCGAGAGGCCCCGGGGGGAGAACCCCCATCCGAGGACACGATTGCCATGCCTCGTCCGACCGCCGCACAGCTCGCCTACGGTTCCTGCACCGTGATCTTCTCCACCCTCGCCATGCTGCTGCTGTCACAGACGAGTTCGAGCCTGGGGATCGTGCTGATCGCCCTCTCGGCACTCGCTCTCGGCCTGCTGGTGGCCATGACGGTCCCGCTGCCGAAGCCGAAACCCGCGCCGCCCGCCGCCGCGGCCGTCATCCACGAGCGGGTGACGGTGCGACGCGAGACCGCGTCCGTCTCCGCCGCCTCCGTGCCCGAGCCGGTGCGCGAACCCGCGGGGCCCTGAAGCGGCGTACGCGAGCCCGCGCGCCCCGGTTCCCCGGTGGACCGGCGGACGGCCTGCGCCCCGGACGCTTCGACCTCGTACCCGAACCGAACCCGAACGGCGGGCCCGTGAACCACGGACCCGCCGTTCGTGCGTGCGCCGTCGCCGCCACGGCCCCGGCTCACGCGGTCCCGGCCCAGAATGCCCCGGCACAGATCGTCCGGCCCGCGCTGTCCGGCCCGCGTCACCGGGCCGTACGACCCGGCCACCGTCACCCGGCGTCGACCACCACCGTCTTGGCCGCCTTGTCGTGCAGGCCCTGCTTGTAGGGCTTGTCGAAGAAACTCCAGCCGCCCGCGATCGCCGTCCAGATGCAGGCGCAGCAGAACGCGAACGGAATCCACAGGACCAGGGCGCGGACCAGCGAGGTCTGCACGGAGGGCGTCGAGCCGTTGTCGAGGTTGGCGACGCGGTGGTTGAACAGCCGCTTGCCGAAGGTCTGGCCCGTCTTGCTGATCATCACGGTGTCGTACGCGACGAAGCACACGGCGACCACCAGGGACTGCCCGAGCGACTTGCTGTACTCGATCTTGTTCGAGTCCATGTTGTACTCGGTGACCCCGAACGCCCAGGACAGCAGCCACGCCACGATGCCCACCAGGATCATGTCCAGGATCCTCGCCAGCACCCGCTTCCCGCTGTCCGCGAGCGGCGGCATCCCGGCGAGCGGGTCGCCGCCGTACGGGCCGCCACCGCCGTAGGGGTCTCCGCCGCCGCCTTCGCCGTAGGGGCCGCCGCCTCCGTTCGGAGGGGGCCCGCTTCCGAACGGAGGCGGCTGACTGCCGTAGGGCGGGGTCTCGCCCCCGGACGGGGGCGGCGGGTCGTACGGGGACCCCGCGCCCTCGCCGGGCGGTGGCTGCTTCCTGAACGGGTCGTCGTCCGGTGGCCGGCCGGGGCCCGGGGGCGGCGGTTCGCTGCTCATGGCCCGAGTCGACCGCGAACCCCCCGGCTCCGCATCCGGCGAAGGGCCGTCCGGGGGACGCTATTGCCGGGCCGTGGACGGGACTACCGGGCGGGCCCCGCCACGAAGGTGTGCGCCGCCTTGTCGTGCCAGCACTGGCTCCAGGGCTTGTCGAACAGGCACCACAGGACGCCGACGAACCCGACGAGCAGCAGGCACGGCACGCTGAGGACGAGCCAGCGGCCGAGGGCCCGTCCGAAGGTGGGCGGTTCATGACCCTCTATGTCGCGCACCTCGACGTCGAACAGCTTCTTGCCCGGCGTGCGGCCCCACTTGGCGGTGGGCAGGACCTCGTAGAGAACGCCGAACAGGAGCAGTACGGCGAGGACGGCGCCGAGGCAGGAGACGGTCGTGCCGTCGAGGAGCCAGACGGTCACCTTCTCGCCCGACAGCCTGGCCGCGTCGATCTTCTCGTTGATGTGGTCGACCGCCCTGGTGCCCAGCGGCACGGCGGCCGCCGCGGTGACTCCGGCGAGGACGACGGTGTCCACCAGCCGCGCGGCCAGCCGTCTGCCGAGTCCGGCCGGACGGCCCTCCGACTGCCGGCGGGCCGCCGCCTGGAACACGTCCTCGACCGGCGGCTTCCACTGCGGGACCCGCTGCCCCTCCTCGGCCGGGTCGCCCGCGAGCTGGTGCACCTGCTGGGCCCAGGAGGGCTGGCCGCCACCGGCCCCGGAGGCCATGGGGGCTCCGTCGCCGGGCTGTTGGGGGACGGTGGGAGCGGCCTGCGCGGCGGACGCCCTGGCGGCGGCCTGCGCGGCGGCGCTCTGCGCGGCCTCAGCGGCGGCGTTCCGAGCTGCCTGCCCGGTGCCGAAGCCGCCTCCGGACGACGTCCCGGACGCCGTGGGCGCGCCGGACGGGCCGGACGCGGCAGGTGCGGCGGACGCGGCCGCCGCCGGCCCTGCGCTCCCGCCGCGCGCCCCGCTCTGCCGCTCCGTACGCGGGGAGGGCGCACGAAAAGCCCTGTCGTCCTCGGCGGGCACGAGGTCCGGGGTGCCGGGAGTGACGGTGGAGTGTCCGGCTCCGGACGGTCCGGCACCCGCGGCAGCCCCGGGCCCGCGCCGGCCGTCGGCTCCTCGCGAACTCGCGTCACCCGTACGGCCCGTACCGTCCACCCCGCCCGTACCGCCGGCGCCTTCCGCACTCTCCGGCCCCTTGGGCGGAACCGGTCCCGTGGGGCGGCGGAAGACCACGGAGCCTCCGGTCGCCGGGGGCCGGGGGATGCCGGAGTCGGCGGGCGGGATCGTCGTCGTACCGTCCGTCCGCGCCGCGGCCCCGTCGGGCTGGATCACCGCGTCGGCGGAACCCGCCGCACGCGGGTCGCGCGGGTCGGATGCCTGCGGCGCGCCCCAGGAGACCCGGCGGTCCTGGTCGCTGCCGAAGCCGGACTGCTGGGAGCGGTCGGCGCCCCACGCGGCGGCGGGTTCGGGCCGGCTGCCGTGCTGGGACTCGGCGCGGGTGGCCGGGCGGGGCTGCGGGTCCTCGTCGAAGAAATGCGGACCCGTCTCCTCCGCGGCGGGGGTGACTCCCCGCCCGCGCGCGTCCGTGAACTCGGGGGACGGTGCCGGAGCGGGCACGCGCGCGGGGCGCACACCGGGCGGCGGGGCGAGCGCCTCGCCGCCCGACGGTGCCGGGCGGCTCGTGCCCGGCACCCAGGCGGCACCGTTCCAGTACCGGACATATCCAGGGATGGAGGGGTCCGGGTAATACCCTTCGCGGGGCCTGTCGTCACCGGGGGCCGGGGTTGGGGCGCTCATGTCCGTCGTCCCGTATCTGCTCGGGGGTCATATTGGGGGTCCACATCTACCAGACCCGCGCACGCGTCACGGCCGGTCCCGCCGTACCCACTCCTTTCGGGCAAGGTTCCGCCCCGTCTTGCGAGCGGACGTCCGAGGCTGTCCGAGCCGTGCCCGAACAAGGGCCGAAGGGGAGCCGTGGATGGGCCCCGGGAGAGCCGTGGAAGAGGCGGGGAAGAGGCGGGGAAGAGCCGTACGAGAGCCGAAGCGGGCCCGAAAGAATCACCCGAACCCGCGTAATGCTCACGGCGCCAGGCGCTCTCCACTCGTACGGGCCCTCCCACAGGAGCCCGTACGACGAAAGGAAGCGCATCGACATGCACACCGTGGTGGAACGCGAGCTGGAGCTTCATCTCGTCCTGTCGCCCGAGCGCAGCATCCCCGTGCCCGCGCGCCTGAGTTACCGCTCCGACGACCCGTACGCCGTCCGCATCACCTTCCACATCGGCTCCGACCATCCCATCAACTGGACGTTCGCCCGTGAGCTGCTCGTCGAAGGGGTGTTCCGGCCGTGCGGGCACGGCGATGTGCGGGTGTGGCCGACGAAGGTCGGCGGCCGGGGTGTCGTCCTGATGGCGCTGAGCTCGCCGGACGGCGACGCGCTGCTGGAGGCACCCGCCGGGCAGATCTCGGCCTGGCTGGAGCGCACCCTCAGGGCGGTCCCCCCGGGCTCCGAGGCCGAGGCGCTCGGCATCGACGCGGGTCTGGCCGAGCTGCTCGCGCCGTCCCCGAGGCTCTCGGCCTCGCTCGACCAGGGGGGAACCCCGTCGCCCGACGACCTGTGGCTGCGCGACCCCTGGCCGTCGGACGAGTCCACGGACGGTGAGTAGCCCTGCCGGGGCGGCGGACGGTGAACACCCGGGCGGGGCCTCGCACGGCAAACAACCGGATCGGGCCTCGGACGGCGAGCGGCCGACCCGGGCCTCGCACGGCGAGCGGCCGACCCGGGCGTCGCACGGCGAGCGGCCGGCCCGGGCGTCGGACGGCGAGCGGCCGGCCCGGGCGTCGGACGGCGAGCGGCCGACCCGGGCCTCGCACGGCGAGCGGCCGACCCGGGCCTCGCACGGCGAGCGGCCGACCCGGGCCTGGCACGACAAACAACCGGACCGGACGTCGGACGGCAGGCGGCCGGACCGGGCCTCGCACGGCGAGCGGCCCTGCCGCGTCGGCAGTGGTCGGCGGGCTGCCCTGCCGCGTCGGCAGTCGGTCGGCGGCCCTGGGTCTCAGAACAGTTTGCCCGGGTTCAGGAGGCCCAGCGGGTCGAAGGCGGCCTTGATCGCCCGCTGCATCTCCACGCCCACCGGGCCGATCTCCCGGGCCAGCCATTCCTTCTTCAGCACGCCCACGCCGTGCTCACCGGTGATCGTGCCGCCGAGTTCCAGGCCGAGGGCCATGATCTCGTCGAAGGACTCGCGGGCGCGCCGGGACTCGTCGGCGTCGGTGGCGTCGAAGCAGACGGTGGGGTGCGTGTTGCCGTCGCCCGCGTGGGCGCAGACGCCGATGGTCAGGGCGTACTTCTCGGCGACGCGCTCGATGCCGTCGAGCATGTCGCCCAGCCGCGAGCGGGGCACGCACACGTCGTCGATCATCGTGGTGCCCTTGACCGCTTCGAGCGCGGTGAGCGACAACCTCCGCGCCTGGAGCAGGAGTTCGGACTCGGCCGCGTCCTCGGCCGGGACCACCTGGGTCGCGCCCGCGGCCTCGCAGAGGGCGCCCACCAGGGCGAGGTCGGCCGCCGGGTCGTGGGTGTCGAAGGCGGCGAGCAGCAGCGCCTCGGTGGTCTCCGGGAGGCCCATGTGCGCGAGGTCGTTGACGGCCTTGACGGTCGTACGGTCCATCAGTTCGAGGAGGGACGGCACATGACCGCCCTCCATGATCCGGCAGACGGCGTCGCACGCGGCCCGCGCCGACCCGAACTCGGCGGCCAGGACCAGCTGTTGGGGCGGCTGCGGCTTCAGTGCCAGGATCGCCCGTACGACGATGCCGAGCGAGCCCTCGGAGCCCACGAACAGGCGGGTGAGGTCGTAGCCGGCGACGCCCTTGGCGGTTCTGCGCCCGGTGGACATCAGCCGCCCGTCGGCGAGGACGACGTCCAGGCCGAGGACGTACTCGGCTGTCACCCCGTACTTCACACAGCACAGGCCGCCGGAGGCCGTGCCGATGTTGCCGCCGATGGTGCACGTCTCCCAGCTGGAGGGGTCCGGCGGGTAGTACAGGCCGTGTTCGCCGACGGCGCGGGAGAGCGCGGCGTTGACGACACCGGGTTCGACGACGGCGATGCGGTCGACCGGGTTGATCTCCAGGATGCGGTCCATCCTGACCAGGGACAGCACCACGCAGCCGTCGGTGGCGTTGGCCGCTCCGGACAGTCCGGTGCGGGCGCCCTGCGGAACGACCGGGACGCGCAGTTCGGTCGCGACGCGCATGATGTGCTGGACCTGCTCGACGGTGCGCGGCAGGACGACCACGGAGGGTGTGCCCGCCTCGCAGAAGCTCGCCATGTCGTTGGCGTAGGAGGCCGTGACGTCCGGGTCGGTGAGGACGGCCTCGGCCGGCAGACCGATCAGCAGACGGTCGAGAAGGTTGCCGGTCGCTTCGTCGCGCGGGGCTTCGATACGGCTCATGATCACAGCGTCGCACCCGGGGCCATCGGTGTGAACCCCCTCCGCGCGAGGCTTCGCGTGCCGGGGCGCGGTCTTCGTATTGACGCACAGTGAGCGGCATGGAGATCGAAGAGCGACAGCCGGTGCCCGCCGGATCCGGGCGCGCGGTGCCCGCCGGCGCGCGGCCCGAGGAGCCCGTCGGCGCGCAGTCCCCGGAGCCCTCCGGTCCACGCCGCTCCCCGCGCGCCCGGCGGGCGCTGATCGGCGCGCTCGCCGGCGGTGTCGTGCTCGGCGGTGTGCTGGTGCTGCTGCCCTCGCCGGACCGGGGCGGGGCGCCGCGGCCCGCCCCCGGTCCGGTGGCACGGGCGGTGACCGCGGTGGGAGCCGGGGTGCCCGCGGCGCTGCCCGATCTCGCCGCCCTCATCGACGACCGCGAGGCCCGGGTGCGGGCCCGTCCGCGCGACGACGTGTCGTGGGCGGTGCTCGGCGCCGCGTACACGGAGCAGGGGCGGCGGACGGCGGCGTCCGCGTACTACCCGAGGGCCGAGAAAGCGCTGCTCACCTCGCTGAGCGTGCGCCCGAAGGACAACCTGGCGGCGCTGGACGGGCTCGCCACGCTCGCCGGAGCGCGGGGCGACTTCCGGACCGCGAAGCGGTGGGGCGAGGCGGCGGTGAGGCTGGCGCCGAAGCGGTGGACGACGTATCCGACGCTCATCGACGCGTACACCGGGCTCGGTGACCACAAGGCCGTGGACAAGGCCCTCGACCGGCTGCTCGCCCTGAGTTCCGGGCCGGCGGCACAGGCCGTCGCGGCGCGGGTGTACCGGGACCGCGGCCGGCGCGAGGACGCCGCCGCGGCGGTCTCGGACGCGGCGGCGGGCGCGGCGACCCCCTCGGAGCAGGCGGCGTTCCTCCAGCAGGCCGGTGATCTCGCGTGGGAGCGCGGCGACCGACAGGAGTCCCTCGACCACTACCGGGCCGCGGTGAACATCGACGCCGACGCGTACGACGCGCTGGCCGGGCAGGGGCGCGCGCTGGCGGCGCTGGGGCGCAACGCGGAGGCGCTGCGCGCGTACCGGGCGGCGCTCGCCAAGCGGCCCGCGCCCCGTTACGCGCTGGAGCTGGGCGAGCTGTACGAGAAGCTGGGGCTCGGCGGGGCCGCCCGCGTGCAGTACGACCTGCTGCGGGATCTGGTGCGGCAGGAGAGCGCCGCGGGGGTGGACGACGCGCTGGTCCTCGGGCTCTTCGAGGCGGACCACGGCGATCCGCAGGCGGCGGTACGGGGGTTGCGCGCCGAGTGGCAGCGGCAGCCCGGCATCGCGGTGGCGGACGCGCTGGGCTGGGCGCTGCACCGCGCCGGGGCCGACGGTGAGGCGCTCGACTTCGCGGTGCGGGCCACGGACCCGGAGCACGGGGGCGGTGTGCGCAGTGCGTTGTACGCGTACCACCGGGGGCTGATCGAGCGGGATCTGGGGATGTCCGGTCCGGCCCGCAGGCATCTCGCCGAGGCGCTGCGGATCAACCCGTACTTCTCGCCGCTGCTGGTGCCCGAGGCTCAGCAGGCACTGTCGGCGCTGGGCGAACCACCGGCCGGGGGCCCACCGCAGTCGACGGGTGAGCCGGACGGCTCGGAGGAGTCCGGACAGTCCGGGTCCGGGCAGTCCGGGTCCGGGCAGTCCGGGTCCGGGCAGTCCGGATCTGGGCAGTCCGACGAACCGGTGGGGGCGGCCGGGGCTCCCGGGGCGGCGGAGTCGTCGCCCGGGGCCGGCTCTTCCGGCCCGGCGGTCCCGTCGACCGCGCCGGAGCAGCCGTCGGCTCCCGCCCCGGGGCCTTCCGCGGCACGGTGAACGCGCGAGCACGCGTGTCCCGCGGGCGCGTGCCGCCGACTCCGGACGCACGCGGGGCGCCGGCCCCGGGGGCAGGTAAGTCGCCGACCCCGAAGGAACGCCGGTCGCCCGCCCCGGGGGCACACGGGTCCCCGGCCTCTGAGGGCAGGCAGGCCGCCGACCCCGGGAGCACGCGGGGCGCCCCGGGAAGGCGTGTGTCCGGTGGACGCCGCCGTGGCGGCCACCGGACACGCGAGGTACAACTGGCCCTCAGGGATTGCCCGTTCTACGGGTTCAGAGGTTGCCGCGCTTCTCCTGCTCGCGCTCGATCGCCTCGAAGAGGGCCTTGAAGTTGCCCTTGCCGAAGCCCATCGAGCCGTGCCGCTCGATCATCTCGAAGAAGACGGTCGGACGGTCCTGGACCGGCTTCGTGAAGATCTGCAGCAGATAGCCGTCCTCGTCGCGGTCGACGAGGATCTTCAGTTCGCGCAGGGTGTCGACGGGGACACGGGTGTCACCGGCCCACTCGCCGAGGGTGTCGTAGTAGGAGTCGGGGGTGTCGAGGAACTGGACGCCGGCCGCGCGCATGGTGCGTACGGTCGCGACGATGTCGTTCGTGTTCAGCGCGATGTGCTGGACGCCCGCGCCGCCGTAGAACTCCAGGTACTCGTCGATCTGGGACTTCTTCTTGGCGATGGCGGGCTCGTTGATCGGGAACTTGACCTTGAGCGTGCCGTCGGCGACGACCTTCGACATCAGCGCGCTGTACTCGGTCGCGATGTCGTCGCCCACGAACTCCTTCATGTTCGTGAAGCCCATGACCTTGTTGTAGAAGGCGACCCACTCGTTCATCCGGCCGAGCTCGACGTTGCCGACGCAGTGGTCGATGGCCTGGAAGGTGCGCTTGGAGGGCGGCTCGACGATCGGCGCGGCGGCCACGAACCCGGGCAGGTAGGGGCCGTCGTAGCCGGTCCGCTCGACGAGCGTGTGGCGGGTCTGGCCGTACGTGGCGATGGCGGCGAGGACGACGGTGCCGTTCTCGTCCTTCATCTCGTGGGGCTCGGCGATCGAGCGGGCGCCGTGCTCGACGGCGTAGGCGTACGCGGCGCGCGCGTCCGGGACCTCGATGGCGAGGTCGACGACGCCGTCGCCGTGCTCCGCCACGTGCTCGGCCAGGAAGTGGCCCCAGGGGGTGGCGGGCTTGATCACCGAGGTGAACACGAAGCGCGCCGAGCCGTTCTCGAGGACGTACGACGCCGTCTCGCGGGTGCCGTTCTCCGGTCCGGAGTAGGCGACGAGCCGCATGCCGAAGGCCGTGGAGTAGTAGTGCGCGGCCTGCTTGGCATTGCCGACGGCGAAGACGACCGCGTCCATTCCCTTGACCGGGAAGGGGTCGGCCTGCCGGGCGGTGTCGGGAGCGTGGTGTGTGGTCTGCGTCATGGCCGCAGGCTCCCTCCGTTCCGCAAGGTGCGCAATAGTTCGCCTGTCGGATGAACAATATGTGCAGCGAGAGACCCGACCAGGCGGGCTTTCTGTACATGATGACCATCTCGGAGGTCCGCATGGCGATCGATCATCTGGACGGGCGGCTGCTCGTCCTGCTGGCGAAGGAGCCGCGCATCGGGGTACTGGAGATGTCACGGCGGCTCGGGGTCGCGCGGGGAACGGCGCAGGCCCGGCTGGACCGGCTCCAGTCGAACGGGGTCATCCGGGACTTCGGTCCGCAGGTCGACCCGGCGGCGCTCGGCTATCCGGTCACGGCGTTCGCCACGCTCCAGATCCGGCAGGGACAAGGCGCGGACGTACGCGCCCACTTGGCGACCGTGCCCGAGGTGCTGGAGCTGCACACGACCACCGGCGGCGGGGACATGCTGTGCCGTCTCGTGGCCCGCTCGAACGCCGATCTCCAGCGGGTGATCGACCGGGTCGTCGGATTCGACGGCATCGTCCGGGCATCCACGGCCATCGTCATGGAGAACCCGGTTCCGCTGCGGATCATCCCGCTCGTGGAACAGGCGGCGACCGAGCACTGAACCCCTTCGTCGCCCCTTCGTCAGGCAGGACTGAACCGGCGGCGCACTCCAAAGAAGTGGTTGCAAAGAAGTCGTTGCAAGGGGTTCTTTGCAGCGCTATCTTTGTACGCATGACGGAGCAGCCCCCGCTTCCCCCGGAACCCCCTCACCCGCCGCAGCCACCTCTGCCGCCGGAACCCCCGCAGCACCGCCGCCTCGACGCCCGCTCCCTGCGCGGTCTCGCCCATCCCCTGCGCATGGAACTGCTGAGCAGCCTCCGGCAGAAGGGGCCGGCCACCGCGTCGATGCTCGCCGAGCGGCTGGGCGAGTCCAGCGGGGCGACCAGCTACCACCTGCGGCAGCTCGCGGCGCACGGCTTCGTCGAGGACGCCCCGGAGCGGGGCAAGGGGCGTGAGCGCTGGTGGCGGGCGGTCCATCAGGGCCTGGGCTTCGACGAGGAACTGCTCAAGGACCCGGATCCGGCGGTGCGCGGGGCGGCTGACTTGTTCCTGCACGAGATCGCCACCACTCACGCCCGTGAGCTGTCGACCTGGCTGGGCACCCGTGACGAATGGTCCGACAAGTGGACCCACGCCCACGACATGAGCGACTTCACGATGCGCCTGACGCCGGCCCAGTCCCGGGAGCTCATCCAGAAGATGCACGACCTGCTCGACAGCTACTGCGCTGTCGAACGCCCCGAGGACGACCCCGAGGCGGAACGGGTGCGCTTCCACACGCACGTGTTCCCGCAGGCCTCCGACTGATCCGCTCGATCAAGGGCCGGGCGATGCCTGCCCGGCCCGGTCGGCCCACTCAAGTCGGACAACTCGCTCGGCCCGCACGACCCGCGTGAACCGCTCGACTCGCGTGACCCGCACGACCCGCACGACCCGCACGACCCCATCGACTCGTTCGCACCGAAGAGAGGTCATTCCGATGCATCCGGACACCAGTCTCCAGTTGCAGCACGTGCGCGCCGCCGACCTGCGTGCGGAGGCGGACGCGTACCGGCTCACGGCCGAGACCAGGAGCCCCCGCCGACTGCGCGCCCGGGTCGGCTGGACCCTCGTGGAGGTCGGCCTCCGGCTGGCCTCCGCACCGAGGCCGGCCGTCGCCTGTTAGCAGCTCGGAACCGAGCCCTTGTCCTTCTCCAGGGCCACCAGGGCGTTCACCGCGCCCTGAAGGGTGGTCACCGGGATCAGCCGAAGGCCCTTCGGCAGCTCCGCCTTCGCGTCCGAGCACTCGGCCTTCGGAACCAGGAACACGGTCGCACCGTCGCGGCGGGCCGCCTGGGTCTTGAGGCTGACGCCGCCGACCGCGCCGACCTTGCCGTCGGCGTCGATCGTCCCCGTACCCGCGATGGCACGGCCGCCCGTGAGGTCGCCGCCGCTGCCGTCGCCGTCCAGTTTGTCGATGATGCCGAGCGAGAAGAGCAGTCCGGCGCTCGGTCCGCCGACGTCGGCGAGCTTGAGCGTGACCTTCACGTCACCCTTCTCGTGCAGGTAACCGAGGGCCGCCTCGGTGGCGGTGTCCTGGGACTGCTTCATCTCGTTCGCGTTGTGCTGCTCGATCTCCTTGACGCTGCCGCCGCCCGGGTAGACCGAGTCACGGGGCATCACGGCCCTGTTCGTGGCGAACCAGCCGCTGAGCACATCGCCGAGGGAGACGGTCGCGTCCGGGCCGGTGGCCTCGATCGTCGTCATCCGCAACTGACCGCTGGTGTTCCGGGTGGGCGCACCGCTGATCGTGATCACCGGGTCGCCCTTGTTCTCGCCGAGGACGTTCGCCGTGAGGCCGGGCTGCGCCAGGGAGAACGGCAGCGGCGCGAACGCCGCCGTGGCGAGCAGAGCCACGACGGGGAGGGCGCAGACGGCGACGGCCTTGGGGCGCGTGAGGCGAGAGAGCACGGGTTCAATCTAACGTCACCACCCGGCGAGACCTCCGTACAGGTCCCGCAGGACGGTCAGGGGACCGGGACCGCGGGCGGGAGGTGCGGGACCGGGGTCCGAGACCGGGAGCCGAGGCCCGAGACCGGGACCCGAGACCCGAGACCGGGAGCCGAGGCCCAAGGCCGGGACCCGAGGCCCGAGACCGGGAGCCGAGGCCCAAGGCCGGGACCCGAGACCCGAGACCGGGAGCCGAGGCCCAAGGCCGGGACCCGAGACCCGAGACCGGGAGCCGAGGCCCAAGGCCGGGACCCGAGACCGGGGTCAGCACAGGGACTTCGCGGCCGGAGGCCAGAGGCGTCCGGTCGGCAGCGATGGGCAGGGTCAGCGCAAGGCGTCTGCGACCTCGCGGGCCGCGTCGACCACGCGTGGCCCCACCCGCTCCGGCACGGCGTCCGCCAGCATGACCACACCCACGCTGCCCTCGACCCCCGTCACCCCGATCAGCGGTGCCGCGGCCCCGCTCGCGCCCGCCTCCAACTCCCCGTGGGTGAGCGTGTATCCGGGCTCCCCCACGGGTGCCTGCCGGGCGGCGAGGATCGCGCGGCCCGCGGCCCCCCGGTCCAGGGCGTGCCGGAAACCGGCGCGGTAGGCCACGTGGTAGTCCGTCCACGTCGGCTCGACGACGGCGACGGCGAGCGCCTCCGTCCCGTCGACCAGCGTCAGATGGGCGGTCGCCCCTATGTCCTCGGCCAGCGAGCGCAGTGCGGGCAGCGCGGCCTCCCGTACCAGCGGATGCACCTGGCGCCCCAGGCGCAGCACACCGAGCCCGACCCGGGCACGGCCGCCCAGATCACGGCGTACGAGAGCGTGCTGCTCCAGCGTGGCGAGCAACCGGTACACCACGGTCCGGTTGACGCCCAGTTTGTTCGAGAGTTCGGTGACGGTCAGCCCGTGATCCGTGTCGGCGAGCAGCTTGAGGACACGCAGTCCCCGGTCGAGCGTCTGAGAGGTCTCCGCGGTCACGACGCCCACTCCTTATTGGTGAGGTCGACGGCCCCCGCTCGGCGGATGCGGCACCGAGTCCCGTCGGCGACGCGCTTCAGAGGCCGCCGGTCGGCCGGCAACCCGGGCTCTTCCCGGGCGCAGTCGCTTCACGGCTGCGCTCCGCGGCGGCGCTGCCACGGGGCGTGTGCGTAGCGGGACAGTAGCGAGCCGGTCCGCTCAGCGGAAGTCTCCGTCCAGAATCCGGGCATCCACCGGTACGGACTGATTCCGTTTGTCCCAGAACGTGGGGCGCGCGCCACTAGGCGTACACCGCCTGTGTACGCAGCGCACAGGCCGCGGCGCACGCCTCCCTGAACAGAACGCGCCCCCGCGGTACCGGCTCGGCACCCCGCACCCAGGGGTTCCGGATACCAACGGCCCCGGAGATAACCGGTTCGCCATGTCACCCCGACCGATGGACGCACGAGCGCACACGCCGGTTCCAGGAGGCCGAAAACCAACCCGCACGGAAGCCGATCCGTACGCAAGTCGATCCATACCGAAGCCGATTCGTACGCAAGACGATCCGTACGCAAGACGATCTGTACCGAAGCCGATCTGTACGGAAGCAATCCTCCGGAAGTCGCTCCGTGCGGACGTCAGCGCATCCGGGTGGCCCACTCCTGGACCTTGGCGATCCGCTGCCGGAGCTGTCCGGCCGTCGCCTCCGCGCTCGGCGGGCCGCCGCAGACGCGGCGCAGCTCGGTGTGGATCACTCCGTGCGGCTTGCCGCTCTGGTGGACGTACGCGCCGACCATGGTGTTGAGCTGCTTGCGCAGTTCCAGCATCTCCTTGTGGGAGACCACGGGCCGGCGTTCGGCGGGAAGTTCGAGGAGATCCGCCTCCTCGTCCGGCTTCCTGCGGCTGTGCGCGATCTGCCGGGCCTGTCGCTTCTGGAGAAGCAGCTGCACCTGGTCGGGTTCGAGGAGGCCGGGGATACCGAGGTAGTCCTGTTCCTCCGCGCTGCCGGGGTGGGCCTGCATGCCGAACTCGGCACCGTCGTACAGGACGCGGTCGAAGACGGCCTCGGACTCCAGCGCCTCGAAGGAGAACTGCTCCTGCTCGCCGGTGTCCTCGTCCTGCTCCTTGTTCGCCTCCTCCATCTCCTGCTCGGATTCGGCGTACGGGTCCTCCTCGCCCTCCTTCTTGGGCTTGTCGAGGGCGTGGTCGCGCTCGACCTCCATCTCGTTGGCGAAGGTGAGGAGGTCGGGGACGGTCGGCAGGAACACGGACGCGGTCTCGCCGCGCCTGCGGGACCGTACGAAACGGCCGACGGCCTGCGCGAAGAAGAGGGGCGTCGAGATGGTGGTGGCGTACACGCCGACGGCCAGGCGCGGCACGTCGACGCCCTCGGACACCATGCGGACGGCGACCATCCACCGGTCCTCGCTCGCCGAGAAGTCGTCGATCCGCTTCGAGGCCCCGGTGTCGTCGGACAGCACGAGAGTGGCCTTGGTGCCGGTGATCTCGCGGATCAGCTTGGCGTAGGCGCGGGCCGACTCCTGGTCGGAGGCGATGACGAGCGCCCCGGCGTCCGGGATGCCCTTGCGCACCTCGGTGAGGCGCTGGTCGGCGGCGCGCAGCACGCTCGGCATCCACTCGCCGCGCGGGTCGAGGGCGGTGCGCCAGGCCTGGCTGATGGCGTCCTTGGTCATCGGCTCGCCGAGCCGGGCGGCGATCTCGTCGCCTGCCTTGGTGCGCCAGCGCATGTTGCCGCTGTAGGAGAGGAAGATGACGGGCCGCACGACGTGGTCGGCCAGCGCGTTCCCGTAGCCGTACGTGTAGTCGGCGGAGGACCGCCGGATGCCGTCCCTCCCCTCCTCGTACGTGACGAAGGGGATGGGGTTGGTGTCGGACCGGAAGGGCGTACCGGTGAGCGCGAGCCGGCGGGTGGCGGGCTCGAACGCCTCCAGGCAGGCCTCGCCCCACGACTTGCTGTCACCGGCGTGATGGATCTCGTCGAGGATGACCAGGGTCTTGCGCTGCTCGGAGCGGTTGCGGTGCAGCATCGGCCGCACACCGACACCGGCGTACGTCACGGCGACGCCGTGGTACTCCTTGCTGAGGGGCCCGGCGCTGTACTCGGGATCGAGCTTGATCCCTATCCGCGCGGCCGCCTCGGCCCACTGCTTCTTGAGGTGCTCGGTCGGCGCGACGACGGTCACCTGCTGCACGACATGGTGGTGCAGCAGCCAGGACGCGAGCGTCAGCGCGAACGTCGTCTTGCCGGCGCCGGGGGTGGCTACGGCGAGGAAGTCGCGCGGCTGCTCCTGGAGGTACCTCTCCATCGCCCCCTGCTGCCAGGCGCGCAGCTTGTTGGCGGTGCCCCAGGGGGCTCGGCCGGGGAAGGCGGGCGAGAGGTGATGCGTGTGCGTGGAGGCGCTGGCGGCGGTGGTAGTCACGGTCTCCGGTCTGGGTGTCGATTGGGAGCGTCCGGGTCCGCGCGCGGCGCGTCAGCCGAGGCGTGACGGGAGGCGGGCGGGCGGTTCGGCTACATATGACAACCGGGCCACCCTACCGGCGCCCGGCTCACGACAACGTGCGGACAAGGCCGGGGCACCCGTGGATGGGACTGACGTCACAGGCCGCGCGCCGGCCCCTGGACCACCGCGGCTCGCCCTTCGCCCCCGCCACCCCATCGGTGACCAGCCCGTACGCGGCGGTCCTGATCACAGCCACCCGGAACAGGGCTGTCGGGCGCGCCACACCCGGAACAGCGCAGCCGGCACGCCTTCCGTCCTCACCGTTCCCGAAGCCGGGTCGTCACCCATGCCCCCAGCAGCGCCACCCCCGCCATCGGCAGGAACACCACGGCGAAGGCGGCCGGGTGGGAGCTGTGGGCGGCGGACGTCGTGGCGGTGGCCGTTCGGGCGACCGCGCCGCCGCCCAGGGCCGCGAAGGCGGCTCCGCCGACGGCGAGCAGCAGCACGTTGGACAGGGCGTCGGAGATCTGCAGGGCGGCCGAGTTGGCGCCGGCCTCCTCGGGGGCCGAGAGGTGGAGCAGCAGCACGCTGGTCGAGGCGATCACCAGGCCCATCCCGAAGCAGCCGAACGCCCAGGCGACGGCGACGGTCCACACCGGCACGGCCGGGATCAGGACGCTCGGCGCGGCTGCGACGGCCGCCGCGACCAGCAGCATGCCGAGAAACATCAGGCGGTCCCGGTACGGCTCCACGCGCGGCCGCGCCTGCACCCAGGACCCCAGCGCCCAGGTCCCGCCGCCGGCCGCGAGCGAGAGCCCGGCGAGGGTCGGCGACAGCCCCCGCTGGGTGACCAGCATCAGCGGCACGAAGGACTCGGCGGCGATGAAGGCGCCGGCGGAGACCCCGCGCAGCAGCACCACGGACGGCAGCCCGCGCGCCGCCCGGCAGGTGCCGCGGGGCAGGAGTCCGCGCACGGCCGGGACGAGCAGCGCGGCACCGGCCGCGGCGGGGACGAGGGAGAGCGGGCGCAGATCCTGGGCGGCGTACTGAAGGAGCCCCGCGCCCAGCGCGATCCCGAACGCCAGCCGGATGCGCCGCCGGTCCAGCGGCACGCGGTCCCCCGCCCCCGCCTGTCCGGACGCCCGCCGCCGTATCTGCGGCAGCGCGAGCGCGAGCGGTACGCCGACCAGCGCCGGAATCCCGATGAACACCCAGCGCCAGCCGAGGTGCTCGGTGACCGCGCCCGCGGCGAGGGGTCCGACCACGGACGGCACCACCCAGGCCGCCGCGAAGGCCGCCATGATCGAGGGCCGCAGCCGCTCCGGATAGGCCCGCCCGACGACGACGTAGAGCGCGACGATGACGAGTCCGCCGCCGAGCCCCTGGACGGCCCGCCCGAGGATGAACACCCACATGCCGCCGGCCGTCCCGGACAGCAGCAGCCCCGCGGCGAACGCGCCGATGCCCGAGGCCAGCGAGCCCAGTGGCCCGTCACGGTCGGACCACTGCCCGGCGAGCACCATCCCGAACAGGCTCGTCGTGAAGTACCCGGAGAACGCGAACGCGTACAGGGCGACCCCGCCGAGCTCCCGCGCGGCGACGGGCATCGCCGTCCCCACGGCCGTCGCCTCGAACGCGATCACCAGCACCACGGACACGATCCCGATACTGAGCGCCCGGTACGGCCCGCTCAGCACGCCACCGTTCCCCCCGGACGGAACCGTGACCACGTCGCGCACTTCCACTGCTGTCATGCCGGTCAGCGTAAGGTGCGCAGCCTTCACTGACTCCTGTCCAAAGACGGTGATCACCCAGTCCTTTGGCCCTAGTCCCTCTCCCTCGGACCCGGCCCACACCCACGCCCACCACGCCCCACCCCGGTCCGCCCCACCCCGGTCAGGCCCGGCCCCGCGGTTCGTGAACGGCGTATGGCAGTCGCGTTGCGGCGACCCCGGAACCCTTGAGCCCGCTCCCGCACCCCGCCTACGGTCGACCCATCAGGTTCGGAACGAGTGAGCCGTGCCGCACCTGAGACTGGCCGTGTGCCCGAGTGGTTCAGGGACTCGCCTGCAAAGCGAGTTACGCGGGTTCAATTCCCGCCACGGCCTCCAGTAGCAAATCCGACCCGTAGTAGGCCCGACCCGCGTATTCCGGGGGATCGTCGGGTCGCCGCGCGGCCACTGCGGGCCTCACTGCCACTTCGGGCTGGTTGCGATGGCCAGCAGTCGGGCCGGTGACAGGATCGGCGTGCTACGGGTCGAGGGACCGAGCCCGCTCGGGGCCTCCCACTCCATGATGGTGACGTAGAGCCCGTCGGGACGCAGCACGTTCACCGTCTCGTGTCCGGGGTCCGTTCCGGATGGTGCCTGACGGGACTGGATCAGGGTGCCGTCGGCCAGGCGTGTCGCGCCGGCGAAGACGTGGCTGCGGATCGCCGTGGTGGAGGTCTGCCGGGAGACGTGCACCTCGAGCAGCGACTTGCCGTGGCCGTCGTCCACCCACAGTTGCCCGGACCGCTGGCCGCCGGGCGGGCTCGAATGGGTCACGCCGGTCGGCAGCAACGCGGTCAGGGTGGCGAGAGCGCGGTCGGCGGGCAGTGCGCCGGTAAAGGTCGGCTTCGGGACGGCGGATGCCGTGGCCGAGCCGGTTGTGGCCGAGATCGTCGGACCGGCGATCGCATGGCCGGCCGCTCGTCCGTGGGACAGCAGTCCGGGGACGGCCGCCGTGCCGAGCCCGACGAGCGCGAGCACGGCTGCTCCGCTCACGCCGACAGCCGTGGCGCGGCGGCGGCGCCTTCGCCGACCGTTGCGGACGCCGGCTCGCACAAGTGACGGGGTGTTGGGCGGTTCGAAGGTCAGGAGGGTGGTGCGGAGGGCTTCGGTGAAGTCGTCTTCGACGGGCATGGCGGGTCACCGCGTTTCGGGGGTCGGTGCTGAGGGTGAGGTAGGTGCCGCGGCACCTAGGTCAGGGGCTGACGAGCTCGGTCAGGTCGTGGCCCAGAAGGTCCCGGATGCGGGCGAGCGCGCGCATGCTCCGGTTGCGTACCGCGCCCGGCCGGACCTGAAGGATCGCGGCGGTCTGCTCGACACTGTGGTCCTCCCAGTAGCGCAGGAGCAGCACGGCTCGGTCCCGGGCGGAGAGCCGGCCGAGAGCGTCGAGCAGCGTGACCCGCAGCGTGGCGTCGTGCTCGGTGGCGGGACCGGAGTCCGGAAGGGTGTCGGTGGGCTGCTCGGAGCTGCTGCGCCGACGGCGGTGGGACAGATAGGTCCGCACGAGGACGGTGTGGGTGTAGGCGGCCGGGTCATCCACCTGTGCCATCTTGCGCCAGTTGGCGTACATCCGGCCCAGCGTGTCCTGCACCAGGTCCTCCGCGAGGTGCACATCACCACTGGTGAGCACACACGCGGAGCGAAACAGAGGTGCGGATCGCGCGGTGGCGAACGCCATGAATTCCTCTTCGTACCGGAGCTTCATCCGAGATCCTGTTCGTCGTCCACACTCTGAAGACGCCGCGGCCGCGCGGTTACGTCCCACCCGAGGAAGCAGGGATCTTCGAACGTCTCTTCCCGCCCGACCGGGCAGGACGAAGGGGCGGCACCGCTCACGCGGTGCCGCCCCTTCTGTCCGTCCGTCCCGGTGTGCCCTGACGGCGGACCCTAGGTCGACGCAGGCACGAAGACCGTCTGCGAGGTGGCCGACCGGAAGTTGTCGTCGGCGTCGAAGACAGCCCGGTAGTGGCCGGCACCGCTCTCGTCGAGGTCCGCGGCGAAATCGTTCCCCGTGCCGCCCCAGGAAGCCTCGACCGTGGTGAGCGTCGACCAGGTCACGCCGTCGGGCGAGTACTGGATGTGGACGTTGATCCGGCCGGGCGTCCATCCGTCGGGGAAGTCGATGAGCCCCTCGGCGTGGACCTGTCCCGTGTCGGAGCGGGCGGCCGTGAAGGCCGTGAACCGCGACGCCCGGTGCACGTGGACGACGTCGCTCGTACCGGTGCCGGCCTGGAGGAACGGGTCGTCCGAGGTGTCCAGGGCGAGCTGGAAGTAGCCGCCCTGCCATGGCGTGTAGTCCATCGTGAAGGTGCCGTCGTCAGCGGTGGTGAAGCGGCCCACGGTGTCGGTCTGCGCGTCGTCGGGGCCGAACAGGACGCCCCCGGAACGCCCGGCCAGCGGGACCCAGCCGTCCGCGGTCTTCTGCTCGACCTTGACGCTCACCGTGACCGGCTGCCCGAAGTCGATGTCGGTCGAACTCACCGGGGAGGTGAACCGGGTGGGGATCTGGTCGACACCGATCTGTACCGGCTCGGACTCCCCGTACAGAACCGTCGGCGTGCCATCGTCCATGGCGAACACGGCCTGGACGGGCGCGGCGGCGTCGAGCCGCACCGAGGCGGTGAAGTGACCCCGGGCGTCGGTGGTCACCGTGGTCTGCGTCCAGTAGTCGACGTTGATCTCGACCTGGCGTGCCGCAAGGGGCTTCACCTGACGGGTCGGCCAGCGGCCGTACAGCGTCCCCTCGACCTGAACGTCACGGTGTTCGCGGTCGATGGCGGCGCGGTCGACGGTGAGCGCGCCGAACTTCGCCACGACGTAGTAGGCGAAGTCCCCCGCGGACTGCTGCAGCACGTGGCCGCCGTCGGCGTCCGTCACGTCCACGTCGATGCGGTAGGAGCCGAACCCGGGCAGCTTCAACGGCTTCTTGGTGCGCCAACTGCCGTCCTGAAGGCTGCCGGAGAAGAGCCGGAAGTCCTTGGTGCCGATCTCGGCGACCTCGGTCTGCGAGGCGTACGAGACCAGGTGTGCCGTGATGCTCTTGATGTCGGCGGCGGACCGGGCATTGATCTGCAGGATCCCGAGGTCGTCCGACACGCTTCCCGCGTAGGTGACCTCCGGCTGGTCCGCTGCGTGCGCGGCGGTCACGCCTCCCATGCCGAGCGCGGCGGCCGCGACGGCCACCGTGACCCATCTGCGTACTCTCCACAGCAACACTGCCGATCCCCACCTCTGACGCGATCGAGACAGCGGGGACCTCTTCGGACCGCCCGCCCGGCCGTCTTTATATCGGCCGCACGGCACGGACGCACGGCAATTACGGAGCAGGCCCGACGCTTCAGATGGGCCTCAAGTGCGCCCAGACCGTGGGGACTTGGTGCCTGTCGGGCATCGGGTCGATCCGGGCGCGGGTGTCGGTCCGGTGGTCCGGTGGTCCGGTGGTCCGTCAGGCGTACAGCGTGCCGCCCGCCCGGTCCTCGAAGATCTCCGGCCAGTAGCGGCGGCCGTCGTCGCCCGGGAGGGTGGGGGTCGGGTCGCAGGCGGTGGGGTCGACGGTGGCGAGGGTTTCGGTCAGGGTGGCGGCGAGCTGCTCGTAGGAGTCGCTGAGGCCGTGGGCCGCGTCGACGGTCTTCTCGCGGTGGTGGAGCCAGAGGGTGAACGCCAGCGTGGAGATGTCCGCGTTGAGCGGGCGCAGGGTGAGGTCCGGCTCGCTCCAGGCGAGGACGGCGCCCGTGGTGCCGTCCACGACCAGGCTCGTGTCCTCCAGGAGGTGGCCGAGGCGTATCAGGCGGTCGGCCGCGGCGGGGAGCAGTCCGGCCGAGAACTCGTCGGGGCGCTCGTCCGCGTAGTACTCGGTGAGGGCCGGCAGCGGCACCTCCGTGTCGAGCTGGAAGAGGAAGCCGTCCTCGGGCAGGCCGGACTCCCGCAGGAAGCGGCGGGTCGGTTCGTGCGTCAGCGCGGGCGGGAAGTCGACGTCCTCGAACCGCATGATCCCACCCGCGCCGAACTCCTCGTCCAACAGCCGCTTCGGCAGCCCGAGGACAAGTCCCTCGCCGGGTCCGGCGATCCGGGCGAGCGGGCGGATCAGCGCGGCCATCCGCCAGTACGCCGGTACGTCCGCGCCCGTGGCGTCCTCGAAGACGGCGCTCAGCCGGTCCGACACCTCCGCGACCGCCTTCGGGCCGAACGGGCCCCGCCGGCCGCGGGACACGGTCAGTTCCTCGGTGGCCGCGGCGAAGCGCAGCAGGGCCTCCAGGGAGGGCGCCAGGGGCGAGAGGTCCAGTTGGGCGGGGTTCCGCTGGAGGTACGTCGAGGAGACCTCGCCCGTCGTCCCGTCCAGCAGGATCGACTCCAGGTCACGGTCCAGGCTGCGCAGCGCCCCGATGACGAGTTGGTCGCGCAGTTCCCCGGCGAGTTTGTCGGCGTCGCCCGCCAGGTCGGCGACGGTGCGCAGGCCGTGCTCCCGCAGCGTGCCGAACCCGAGCAGCGTGCCGTCGCCGGGCAGTCCGGGGCCGGTGAGCCGGTTCCGGGTGCCGGTGTGGGTGACGTACGGATCCAGCTCGTCGTCGGTCAGTGTGATCGCGCCGCCGACATCGGTGTCAGTCGTGCTCATGGCTCCCCCGCGCATGTGAACGCATCGTGCTTCCCCCTGAGGGAACGGCCGGTCGTCCCACGGCAGTTCCCCATTGAGCCAGAACCATACGCCGCCCCACTGACAACGCCGGAAACACACGGAAACGGGCCCTCCACGGTCCGGAGACGGCGTGAGGGGCCCGTGTGGTGACGCGGGGCGCGTCAGGTGAAGCGGGGCGCGTCAGGTGAAGTAGACGCCGCCCAGGACGACGACGATGGCCGCCAGCACGAACAGCAGCACCCAGATCAGCAACTTCCCCACGCTGGGCGGGGGTTCGTAGCGCGGCTGCCCGGCCTCGGCGCCCGGGACCGACGGTTCGGCTCCGTGCGTCGACGGTTGGACGCTGTGCGTCGACGGTTCGACGCCGTTCGGCGAGGGTTCGCCGGTCGTCGGCTCCTGCGCGCTCACGAGGTCGTCACCACGGCCGCCTGGGGGCGGATCGGCAGACGGTTGACCGGCCGGCCGGTGGCCGCCCGTACGGCGGACGCGATGGCCGCCGGTGAGGTCACGACCGGTACGGCGCTGACCGCCTTGGCGCCGAAGGGGGCGACGACGTCGCGCTCCTCGACCAGCTTGACGATGCGGATGTCGGGCGCGTCCAGGGCGGTCGGCAGGGCGTAGCCGGTGAGGTCGGGGTGCCGGACCAGGCCGCGGGCCGTCCGGAGGTTCTCGGTCAGCGCGGCGCCGACGCCCTGGGTGACGCCCGCCTCGATGCGGGCCGTCAGCTGGGCCGGGTTGAGGATCCGGCCGACGTCCTGGGCGAGCGCCAGCTCCACGACCCGTACGGAGCCCAGTTCGATGTCGACGTCCACCACCGCGCGGATGGCGCAGAAGGCGAGGCCCACGAAGGCGTCGCCCTGGCCGGCCTCGTCCAGCGGTTCGGTCGGGTGCGGGCGGCACTGCGCGGTCGCCCACAGCTCCTTGCCGTCCATCGCCTCGGTGACTGTGGTCGACAGCACACCGTCGTACGACGTGATCTTGCCGTCGGTGATCTGGAGCAGCTCGGTGGACATGCCGAACTTGTGCGCCAGCGGCTGCAGCAGTTGCGTACGGACCATCTTGGCCGCGCGCTCCACCGCTCCGCCGGACACCCAGGTGTGCCGGCCGCGGCAGCTCGGACCGGCCGGGGGCTGGTCGGTGTCGACCGGGGCCACGTGGACCTCGTCGATGCCGAGGGTCTCCTGGACGATCTGCCGGGCCAGCGTGGTGAAGCCCTGGCCGGTCTCCACGGCCGCGCAGAGCACCGTGGCGACGCCGTCGTGGACCTTGACGGTAGCCGTCGAGACCTCGTCGGCGCCCTCGGCGCCGAGCATGTGGACCATGCCGAGCGCGTAGCCGACACCGCGGCGTACGGCACCGGGCTCGCCCGCGCCCTCGGGGCCGCCGGGCAGCAGCCACTCGTCCTCGGGCGTGTCCTTGGGGAGGGCGGGCAGTGGGTAGTCGCGTACGGCCTGGAGCAGCTCGGCGACGGGCGCCGGGCAGGTCACCGTCTGGCCGGTCGGCAGGACGTCTCCGGTGGCCATGGCGTTGCGCAGGCGCAGTTCCGCGGGGTCCGTCCCGAGTTTCTTGGCCAGCTTGTCCATCTGGGCCTCGTAGGCGGCGCAGACCTGGAGGGCGCCCTCGCCGCGTACATGCCCGGAAGGCGGGTTGTTGGTGCGCACGGCCCAGCCCTCGATGAAGGCGTTCGGGACGACGTACGGGCCGCAGGCGAAGGAGACCGCGGCGGCGAGGGACTCCCCGGAGGTGTCGGCGTAGGCGCCCGCGTCGAGCAGGATCTGTGCCTCGACCTTGACCAGCATGCCGTCGGCGTCGGCGTGGTGCCGGTAGCGCAGCAGGGTCGGGTGCCGGTGGGCGTGGCCGAGGAAGGACTCCTCGCGCGTGGCGGTGAGCTTCACCGGGCAGCCGGTCGTCAGGGCGAGCAGGCCGAGCGCGAGCTGGAAGCCCTGGTCCTCGCGGTCCGCGGAGGCTCCGGGGACGCCGGTGACGACGACCTTCACGCGCGCGGGTTCGAGGCCGTAGCAGGCGGCGGCGGCGTCGCGGTCGCTGTGCGGGTCGGTGGAGGCGATGTAGAGCTCGACGCCGCCGTCGGGGCGGGGCACGGCGAGTCCGGCCTCGGCGCCGATGGGGGCGGGGTCCTGGCGGCCGATGCGGTACAGGCCCTCGACGACGATCTCGCCCACCGCGTCCGGGTCGCCGTGGCGCAGCGGGATGTGGCGGATCAGGTTGCCGTCGGGGTGCAGGGGTTCTGCCTCGAAGGCCTGCTCCGGGTCGGTGACCGGTTCGAGGACCTCGTACTCGACGATGACGGCGGCGGCGGCCATCCGCGCGGTGTCCGGGTGGTCGGCGGCGACGGCCGCGATGGGCTCACCGTGGTGGCGTACGACCTCGGAGGCGAACACCGGGCGGTCGGCTCTGCCGCGGCCGTGCAGCGGGGTGCCGGGCACGTCCTCGTGGGTGATGACGGCGCGTACGCCGGGCATCTCGCGCGCGTGGCTGGTGTCGATGGACAGGATCCGCGCGTGCGGGTGGGGCGAGCGGAGCACGGCGGCCCACAGCAGGCCCTCGGCCCACAGGTCGGCGGCGTAGGGGAACGTGCCCTCCGTCTTGGCACGGTCCTCGGCGGCCGGCAGCGAGACGCCGAGCCCGTGCGGCAGGGGCTCGGGGCCTGTCTCGTGCGCCGCGGGTGTCGCGGTCGCGGCTGTGTTGGTCACGCCTGGCCTCCGTCCTGGCCGTACGGCTGTTCGTGCTGGGCCCGGGAACCGTAGGCGGCCTCGTCCTCGTAGGCGGAGGGGTGGACGCCGCCGGCGCCTGGGCCGGCCTGGTGCGGGATACGGGCCTCGTCCGCCTCGGGGGCGGCTTCGGCCGCGGCGGCGGAGTGCGCCTCGCGTTCGGCGACGACCTCGCGCACGGCGTCCAGGACACCGCGGTAGCCCGAGCAGCGGCACAGGTTGCCGCACAGGGCCTGGCGGGTCTCCAGCTCGCTCGGCGCGGGGTTGCCCTCCAGCAGGTCGTGCAGGGTCATCGCCATGCCGGGGACGCAGAAACCGCACTGCACGGCACCGCACTTGGCGAGGGCCCGCTGGACGTCGGAGGGCTGTCCGTCGGCGGCCAGGCCCTCGACGGTGCGGACCTCGCTGCCGGCCGCGGTGACGCCGGGCACCAGGCAGGACGCCACGAGCCGGCCGTCCACCTGGACGTTGCAGGCGCCGCACTCGCCCTGCGAGCAGCCGTCCTTGGCGCCCGCGAGGCCGAGCCGCTCGCGCAGCACGTAGAGCAGCGACTCGCCGATCCAGGCGTCGGTGACGGGCCGGTCGGCGCCGTTGACGCGCAGGACGTAGGAGGCGAGGGGGTGTTCGTCGTGCGGGGCCTGGGCGGGATGGTCCGCGTCCGGTGTCTCGTCGCCCGTGCCCACGGCCTCGTGCGCCGGATCGGGCTCGGACACCTCGCGTGTCCCCGTGGTCACCGGCTCGAGGTCAACGACGGTCTCAGGGGCCTCATGGACGGGCCGTACGGGGCGCTGGGCGGCCTGCGCGGGCGATTCGGGCTCCGACTGCCCCGCGCGCCCCACAGGGGCCTCTGTGGCCACTTCGTGCGCGTCGGCGGTCCAGGGCTGCCCGATCTCGCTGGCCCAGGGCGCGGACGCGCCGCCGGGGAGCGTGGCGGGCGGCATGCCGCCCCACTGCTCGACGAGTGCCGATGTGGTGAACTCGCCCGATTCGTCCGGAAGGTCGCCTCCGGCCACCGGAATCGACCACTGCCCGGTCACGTCCTGCCCGGCGCCGTGCCCCTGGCCGTGCCCGGCCCCGCCGTCACGGGCGGCGTCGTCGAACTGCCACTGCCCGGTGGACCCGGGGTGGTAGGAGAACCGGTCGTCATGGGCTCCGGGGCCCGCCTGCGCGGCGTTCGGATCCGGCCACGGGGCGTTGCCGCCCTGCCCGGCCCACGTTCCGCCGGCCACCGGGTCCGCCGCCCCGGGCGGGGCGGGCGTCACGGCGATCTGCGGGGGCACGTAGCCGTGCCCCGGCGCGGCGAGCGGTTCCCGGGCCGCGAGGAGTGCCTCGATGCCGCCTTCGGGGAGTTTGACGAAGGCGGTGGCGCCGTCGTCGTAGTCGCCCTGGGGCAGCGGATCCCAGCGGCCGCCGCTCCGCGGAGCGCCCTCATCGTGCTGGTCGTCGGTCACGACAGTGCCCTCCCAAGTGCTCGTCGGGCCAGCGCGGCGACGGTGCGCCGCAGGTGCAGTACGGCGGGCGGAAGCGGTGTCACGGATCCGTCCTCGGCGGGGACGGGGTCGGGGATGCAGGCCGCGGCAACGTACTCGCCGAACGCGGCCAGCGCCTCCGGGACGATCGCGCGGCTGTTGTCCCAGTCGATCAGCTGGGCCACCCACGCCTCGGCGTCCAGGGGCCGCAGCGGCATCGGCGCTATGGCGCCGACCGCGCACCTCACACCGCGCCGGGCCGGGTCGAGGACGACCGCCACGGAGGCGATGGCGCGCCCGGGTCCGGTGCGCCCGGTGGCCTTCAGGAAGACCTGCGGGGCGTGCAGCAGCGGCACGCGCACGTAGCCGATGAGTTCTCCGCCGCCGAGCATGTCCACGCCGGCGAGCAGGTGCGACACGGGGATCTCGCGGCGGGCTCCGCCCGGCCCCGCGATGATCAACGTGGCTTCCAGTGCGGCCAGTACGGGCAGCGCGTCCCCGGTGGGGGCGGCCGAGGCGATGTTGCCGCCGAGGGTGCCGGCGTTGCGGATCTGCGGCGGTCCGGCCGCCCGCGCGGCTGCGGCGAGGGCCGGGATGAGGGCCGCGAAGTCGGGGCGGCCCATGCGGGCGTGGGTGAGTCCCGCGCCGAGCAGGGCGTGGCCGTCCTGGTACTGCCAGCCGCGGATCTCGCTGATCCGGCCGAGGCCGACGAGCGCGGCCGGCCTGAGCTGTCCGGAGTTGACCGCGGCCATCAGGTCCGTGCCGCCTGCCACCGGAACGGCCGTGGGCATGGCGGCGAGCGCCGTCACCGCCTCGTCCAGCGAGACGGGCAGCGTCACGGCCTGCGCCGTCTGCGGTGCGTGCGTGGTCAAACCGGTTGCCCCTTCCCGCTGCCCCACCTGGTCCCACCTGTGCTGCCGTACGGTACGTGCTGACAGGGCGGACGTGGCAACTCTGGCACATCTTCCCCGGCCCCCGACGCGGGGGTCCGCTAGGAGGCATTCGCCCCTCTCACCAGGGGGATGGCCGGTTTTCGCATGGCATCGCCGGTGAGCGCGCATTGTCACTCTTCGGTGACCCTTGGGGCTCTTTTTCCTTGCGGGGCAACGGTGCCAGGGCACTCGCACCGGGGCACACCGGTCGTGAGGCGTCTCACACGTTCGAGGGCGCCCCCTCGATCGGGCGTCCGAGCACCCCGGGCCGCCGCTGCCACGGCCGCGGTCCCGTGGGCGGGCGGTAGGCCACTCCGAGGGCGTCGAGCCGCTCGTAGTGCGCGCTCATCCGCCGCTCGAAGCCGGCGAAGTCCCGCTCCGCGGGGGCCGGCAGCCGGCTCCAGGCGACCTCGGCGAAGGCGGCGAGCCTCGGGAAGGCCTGGTAGTCCACGCGCGTGTGGTCCTCCATCACCTCGGTCCACACGTTGGCCTGCGTGCCCAGCACGTGCCGTGCCTCCGCCGCGGTGAGCTGCGGCGGAACCGGTTCGAAGCGGTAGACGTCCTCCAGTGTGCGCACATAGGCGATCGGCACCGGTTCGTCCTCGCCCGCGGCCTGACGGTAGTCCAAGTACACGTGCTGCTCGGGGCACATGACGACGTCGTGGCCCGCGCGCGCGGCCGTGACGCCGCCCTGGTAGCCGCGCCACGACGACACCGCGGCGCCCGGCGCGAGACCGCCCTCCAGGATCTCGTCCCAGCCGATCAGCCGACGCCCGCGCGCGGACAGCCAGTTGTCGAAGTGCCGGATGAACCAGGACTGCAACTCGTCCTCGTCGGCGAGCCCGAGTTCCCTGATGCGCGCCTGCGCCGTGGCCGACCGCTTCCACTGGTCCTTGGAACACTCGTCGCCCCCGATGTGGAAGAAGCCCGAGAACTCCGGGAAGCGCGCGGGGTCCGCCGGGAACAGGTCGAGGAGTTCCTCGAAGACCCCCTCGTAGAACCGCAGGGTGTTGTCAGTGGGGGCGAGTACGTTTTCGGAGACGCCCCAGTTGTCCCAGACGGTCAGGGAGGTCGTGTCGATGACGTCGGTGTTGCCCAGTTCCGGATACGCGGCGATGGCGGCCTGCGAGTGGCCGGGGATGTCGATTTCGGGGACGACGGCGATATGCCGCTCGGCCGCGTACGCGACGATCTCGCGGATGTCGTCCTGTGTGTAGAAGCCTCCGTGCGGCTTCTCGTCCCACAGCGGCGAGGCCCGGTGGCCGAATTTGGTGCGCGGCCGCCAGGAACCGACCTCCGTCAGCCTCGGGTAGCGCTTGATCTGAACACGCCACCCCTGATCGTCGGTGAGATGGAAGTGGAAGACGTTGAGTTTGTGCGCGGCCAGCAGGTCGAGGTAGCGCAGGACGCCTTCCTTGGGCATGAAGTGCCGGGAGACATCGAGCATCAGGCCGCGCCAGCGGAATCGGGGCGCGTCCTCGATGGTCCGGTGCTCGATTTCGTACGCCGTCCGCGGATGGATCGGGGCGCGGCGAAAAGCGTCGGGGCCGAGCAGTTGACGCAGTGTCTGCGCGCCCCAGAAGACGCCGGCCGCGTCGCCGCCGCGGATCTCGGCGCCGTCGTCGCCGACACCGAGCCGGTACGCCTCCGGTTCCAGGGTGTCGTCCAGGAGCAGGCGTACGGCGCCCGGCGCGCCCTGCGGCCCAGGTCGCAGCGGTAGTCCGAGCGCGGTGCCGAGCGTCGAGCGCAGCCAGCGTTCGACGGTGTCCGTGCCGGGCGCGGCCCACAGGGTGGTGTCCGCGTCCAGCGCGAACCGCCCCTGCGTGGCGCCTTCGACGAGGCGGGGCGCGGGAATCAGGCCCGTATCCATCATGTCCATCCGTCCTTCAGTTCTTTACCGCCGACGAGGTCGCAGGCGAGTCGCCGGTGTACGCGTACGAAGAAGATCGGCGTCTGAATCACCATCACCGCGGAGACGGCCGCCATACCGTCCGGTCGGGTCGCGCCGGCTTACGGAGGACACGGTGGACCGGCGGCGCGGGGACCGTTGTCCGCCGTCGAGGAAGAACGACTCGGGGAACGGAAAATCGTTCCCGGCCGGGACGGAGGAAAACATCCGGGCGGCCATGAACACCGTCGCCGGGAGAAACCCGACGAGCGCCGGAACGACCGGAACGGAGCTCGCCCCGAGAGGGAACTCGAGGAAGTGCCGGCCGAATTCCCGTTGCCGGAAGACGCGCGGGAAGGAATCCGGGGAGGGCGAAAGCGACCGGAGCCGGGGCCCGGTGGGCGCCCACTGCCGCGGCGGCCCGAAAGCGCCGGGCACCGTCCGGCAGAAGAACGTTCGCCGTCCGGGCCGCGAGGATTCCGGGACCGGCGAGCATCATCGAGCGTCCTCCAACGGGGCGTGTTGCAGCATGCGCAATGGCGGTTTCGCACCGCACAACACTCCGGAGGTTATGGAGTCCGCGAACCGCCCACAAGAGGTCTCAACCACTCCGTGACCACGGCGCGCACTCCGTGCAACGCCCAGCCGCCGACGGCCTCCCCGTCGGCCCGTTCGCCCGCACTCCCCCGGATCTCGCGGACGGCCCGCGCGTCGGCCCCGATCAGGCGACAAGGAGGGCGACGAGGAGGGGCGGCCTCGAACACGACACGGCCGCGACGCCCCTCGTCAGGGGTGTCGCGGCCGTGCTCGGTCCATGCGGCGTACCGCGCCGGGGAGGACCTCGGCGTTACTTCTTGTCGCCGCCCTTGCCCTGGTCGCCACCGGCGCCCATGGACTCGAAGATCTCCTTGCACATGGGACACACGGGGTACTTCTTCGGGTCGCGGCCCGGTACCCACACCTTGCCGCACAGCGCCACGACGGGCGTGCCGTCCAGCGCGCTCGCCATGATCTTGTCCTTCTGGACGTAATGGGCGAAGCGCTCGTGGTCCCCGTCGCCGTGCGACACCTGCGGCGTCGGCTCTACGAGGGTCCCCGTCCCCGTGCCTCGCTGGGGCTGGGTCTCAGGCTCAAGAGTGCTCATGAAGCCAAGGGTACTGGGGCTCGCACCCATCAGTTGAGGGAAGGGTCGCGCGCCCGTGACGGAAGCGTCGGGGGCCGGTGCGCCGGTCAGTTGAGGGAGGGGTCGTCGGGGTACGTCGCCACCATCGCCAGTTCGCTGCGCTGGCGGCGCAGGACCTCGCGCCACAGGCGTTCCGGTGACGGGGAGGAGACGTCTCCCGGTTCGGACTCGACGACGTACCAGGCGCCCTCCACCAGTTCGTTCTCCAGCTGGCCCGGGCCCCAGCCCGCGTATCCGGCGAAGATGCGCAGGGAGCCGAGGGCCGCCGCGAGGAGCTCGGGCGGGGCCTCCAGGTCCACCAGACCGATCGCGCCGTGCACCCGCCGCCAGCCGAGTGGCGCGCGCTCTCCCGCCGTACCGCCCGGGATGACCGCCACCCCCAGCGCCGAGTCCAGCGAGACGGGACCGCCCTGGAAGACGACACCCGGTTCCCCGGCCAGTCCGGCCCAGTTCTCCAGGATGTCGCCGACACCGACCGGGGTCGGGCGGTTGAGGACGACACCGAGGGAGCCCTCCTCGTCGTGGTCGAGGAGAAGCACCACCGCACGGTCGAAGTTCGGGTCCGCCAGGGCGGGCGTGGCCACGAGCAGCCGCCCTGTGAGCGAGGACACCTCGGTCATGCCAGACATGATCCCGCACATTCCCTTCATGTGGGGAGCCAATACACGTACGGGAGTGAACGCAGCTCAGGGCGCAACGGAGCGTTGCCCGCGCACACCGGGACCGGTGACCCCGTGTGCCCGATTCGGAACGGTTCGTGTTGTGGCCAAGCCATGACCCAGCCGAGTCCTCCGAGGGCTTACTGCGCCGGGGTGGGCGGCCATTACCCTTGCTGTTCGGCGCCCGTACGACCGGCCGGCCGACGACCCACACCTGCCCAACTCATCGGAACGCGAGATACATGACCGTCAACGACGATGTCCTGCTTGTCCATGGCGGAACCCCGCTTGAGGGCGAGATCCGTGTCCGCGGTGCGAAGAATCTCGTACCGAAAGCCATGGTCGCCGCTCTGCTGGGCAGCGGTCCGAGCCGGCTGCGCAATGTCCCCGACATCCGCGACGTACGTGTCGTACGCGGACTGCTGCAGTTGCACGGTGTGACCGTCCGTCCGGGTGAGGAGCCCGGCGAGCTCATCCTCGATCCCTCGCACGTCGAGAGCGCGAACGTCGCCGACATCGATGCCCACGCGGGCTCGTCGCGCATCCCGATCCTCTTCTGCGGTCCGCTGCTGCACCGCCTCGGCCACGCCTTCATCCCGGGCCTCGGCGGCTGCGACATCGGCGGCCGGCCGATCGACTTCCACTTCGAGGTGCTGCGGCAGTTCGGCGCGAAGATCGAGAAGCGGGAGGACGGCCAGTACCTGGAGGCCCCGCAGCGACTGCGCGGCACCAAGATCCAGCTGCCGTACCCGTCCGTGGGCGCGACCGAGCAGGTGCTGCTGACCGCGGTGCTCGCGGAGGGAGTCACGGAGCTCTCGAACGCGGCTGTGGAGCCGGAGATCGAGGACCTGATCTGCGTCCTGCAGAAGATGGGCGCCATCATCGCGATGGACACCGACCGGACGATCCGCATCACCGGTGTGGACTCGCTCGGCGGCTACACCCACGCGGCCCTCCCGGACCGCCTGGAGGCCGCCTCCTGGGCTTCCGCGGCGCTGGCGACCGAGGGAAACATCTACGTCCGCGGCGCCCAGCAGCGCTCGATGATGACGTTCCTGAACACCTACCGCAAGGTGGGCGGTGCCTTCGAGATCGACGACGAGGGCATCCGCTTCTGGCACCCGGGCTCGCAGCTCAAGTCCATCGCGCTGGAGACGGACGTCCACCCCGGCTTCCAGACCGACTGGCAGCAGCCGCTGGTCGTGGCGCTGACGCAGGCCACCGGCCTGTCCATCATCCACGAGACGGTGTACGAGTCCCGGCTGGGCTTCACGTCCGCGCTGAACCAGATGGGCGCGCACATCCAGCTCTACCGTGAGTGCCTCGGCGGCTCCAACTGCCGCTTCGGCCAGCGCAACTTCCTGCACTCCGCGGTCGTTTCGGGCCCGACGAAGCTCCAGGGCGCCGACCTGGTCATCCCCGACCTGCGCGGCGGCTTCTCGTACCTGATCGCGGCGCTGGCGGCGCAGGGCACGTCCCGCGTCCACGGCATCGACCTGATCAACCGCGGCTACGAGAACTTCATGGACAAGCTCATCGCGCTCGGCGCGAAGGTCGAACTGCCGGGCAAGGCACTGGGCTGACCCCCGTCTCCGCCGGGCAGGGCACTGGGCTGACGCCGGTCTCCGCCGGGCGCGGCGGACGGACCTACGACGATGGGGCGGCCCCCCTGAAAGGGGCCGCCCCATTGGCGTTGCTGCGCCTTGTACGCGTCCCGCGTCGGCGGGAGCGTACCGGCGGGCCTTACTTGCCCTTGGCGGCTTCCTTGAGCTTCGAGCCCGCGGAGACCTTCACGCTGTAGCCGGCCGGGATCTGGATCGGGTCGCCGGTCTGCGGGTTGCGCGCGGTGCGAGCGGCACGGTGGGTGCGCTCGAAGGTCAGGAAGCCGGGGATGGTGACCTTCTCGTCGCCCTTGGCGACGATCTCGCCGACGGTCTCGGCGAAAGCGGCCAGAACGGCGTCGGCGTCCTTGCGGGTCACCTCGGCACGGTCGGCCAGCGCGGCCACCAGCTCACTGCGGTTCATGTTGTTACTCCCGTGTTCTTCTTGCTGTTGAGGCGTGCCACGCGGCGGAGCCGCATATCGGGCACAGTGAAGCCGATGCTGCCAGGGTCCTCGGTCGGCCCCCGGACCCGGGTCCGTAGCCAGACCGTCGCGCCCGAAGACGCATCCTGCCCCCACCTGCGGCGGGAAAGCCAATCCGGCACCCCTGGGAGTCACACGAACACCCTTGGGGGTCACACGAAGAGGCCCTGCGAGGCCTGAGCCTGGCCGCCACCCTAGAGGCGGCCACTGGCCCCGCGTTCCGCGACGCGCCGGGTTCCGGGCGGTCGTGGCGCCCGTCACAGACGGGAAGACGACCGCCGTGACACGGGCGCGGGGCCCTGCTCGACCCGTGCTAGACGGTCGCGTTGGCCGCGTCCGCCGCCCCCGCCGCCTTCGCCGCGTCACGCACCGCTCCGGCGACCGCGCCCGCGACCTTGTCGTTGAAGACGCTGGGGATGATGTAGTTCGGGTTGAGCTCGTCCTCGGTCACCACGCTCGCGAGGGCGGTCGCGGCGGCCAGCATCATCTCCGTGTTGACGGTACGCGACTGCGCGTCCAGGAGGCCGCGGAAGACGCCCGGGAACACCAGCACGTTGTTGATCTGGTTGGGGAAGTCGGAGCGGCCGGTGGCCACAACTGCCGCCGTCAGGCGGGCGATTGCCGGGTCGACCTCGGGGTCGGGGTTCGCGAGCGCGAACACGATGGCGTTCTCCGCCATGGCGGCCACGTCGTCGCCGTCGATCACGTTCGGGGCGGAGACGCCGATGAACACGTCGGCGTCGCGCACCGCTTCCTTCAACGTGCCCGTGAGACCTTCGGGGTTGGTGTTGTCGGCGATCCAGCGCAGCGGCGAGTCCGTGGCGGCGTCGACGAGATCGGCGCGGTCCGCGTGCACGACACCGTGGATGTCGGCGACGACGGCGTTCTTCACCCCCGCGGCGATCAGCAGCTTGAGGATGGCCGTACCGGCGGCGCCCGCACCCGACATGACGACCCTGATGTCGCCGATCGCCTTGCCGGCGACGCGCAGCGCGTTGGTCAGGGCGGCGAGAACGACGATCGCCGTGCCGTGCTGGTCGTCGTGGAAGACCGGGATGTCGAGGGCCTCGCGCAGCCGGGCCTCGATCTCGAAGCAGCGGGGTGCGGAGATGTCCTCCAGGTTGATGCCCGCGAAGCCGGGGGCGATCGCCTTCACGATCTCGACGATCGCGTCGGTGTCCTGGGTGTCCAGGCACAGCGGCCAGGCGTCGATGCCGGCGAAGCGCTTGAACAGGGCCGCCTTGCCCTCCATGACGGGCAGCGCGGCCATCGGGCCGATGTTGCCGAGGCCCAGCACGGCGGAGCCGTCCGTCACGACCGCAACGGAGTTGCGCTTGATCGTGAGGCGGCGGGCGTCCTCGGGGTTCTCGGCGATCGCCATGCACACCCGGGCCACTCCGGGGGTGTAGATCATGGAGAGGTCGTCACGGTTGCGGATCGGGTGCTTGGACTGCATCTCGATCTTGCCGCCGAGGTGCATGAGGAACGTACGGTCGGAGACCTTGCCGAGGGTGACGCCCTCGATGTGCCGCAGCTGCTCGACGATCTCCTCGGCGTGCGCGGTGGACGTCGCCGCGATGGTGACGTCGATCCGGAGCTTCTCGTGGCCGGAGGCCGTCACGTCGAGGCCGGTCACCGAGCCTCCGTGGGACTCCACGGCCGTGGTGAGCTGGGAGACCGCGGTTCCGCTCGCGGGCACCTCCAGCCGGACCGTCATCGAGTAGGAGACGCTGGGCGCCGTTGCCATGGCCGACTTCCTCTGCTTTCACCGTGTCACTGCTTTGTGCCGTCCGATCGTCGCACCTACCCCTGGGTACGTGGTAGTCGCCCCGGATTGCGAACGTTTTGTTCGCCAGGGTGCGCGGTTTCGGAAAACAGTTTCCACTCTACGAGAGTGGGCGGGACAACGAAAGAGGCCCACGTCACGGATGACGTGGGCCTCTTCAGGTCCTTCGGTGAAGGACGACGTTCAATGACACCGACCCGCCATGCTCGCCTCGCGGCAAGTGGTCGCTCGTAGCGACGAAGGTTGGGCCCGGGGGCTTGGATCGGGTCGGTGCCACGTCCAAGGTAACAAAGGATTCCCGTAAGGCAATTCCCGTCCCGAGAGTTCTTTTCGGCCGGGACGGGATGCGGGGGCGACGGGCCGCCCCGGCCCGGGGACCGGACCGGGGCGGCCCGTGGGCCGGACGGGGGAACGGGGAACGGGGACGGCGTCGGTCCGGCACGACCTCCGCCGGTCCCGCCGGAGGTCGTGCCGGTCCCGCCGGAGATCCGTCAGTCCCGCAGGAGGTCGGGGACTCCGTTCGGGTCGGGCTCGTCCCGGTCGCTGGAGACGACGGTGAGCTGCTGTGTGGCCCGGGTCAGGGCGACGTACAGGACACGCAGTCCGGCGGGCGACTCGTCCGCGATCTCCGCGGGCGACACGACCACCGTGGCGTCGTACTCCAGCCCCTTGGCCTCCAGGCTTCCCAGGGCCACCACGCGGTCCCCGAGTCCGGCGAGCCAGCGGGCGGCCTCCTCGCGCCGGTTCATGGCGACGACGACGCCCACGGTGCCGTCGACCCGGTCGAGGAGATGCGCCGCCTCGGCACGCACGGTCTGCGCGAGGGAGTCCCGTACGACCGCGAACCGGGGCTCGACGCCCGTGGACCGTACGGCGGACGGCGACTCCGAACCCGGCATGGCGAGGGCGAGGACCTTGGCGGCCAGCTCGGCGATCTCCGCCGGGTTGCGGTAGTTGACGGTGAGGGTGAAGCGGCGCCGGGGACGGGTGCCGAGCGCCTCGTCACGGGCCTCCGCCGCCTCGTCGGGGTCGGACCAGGAGGACTGGGCCGGGTCGCCCACGACCGTCCAGGTGGCGTGCCGGCCGCGGCGGCCGACCATCCGCCACTGCATGGGCGTGAGGTCCTGCGCCTCGTCGACGATGACGTGCGCGTACTCGGTCCGCTCCTGCGCGAGGCGCTCGGCGCGTTCGCGCTGCGTCTCCTCGCGCTGGGGCATGAGCTCCTCGAGACCCGTGAGGTGGGCCAGCGGGTCCACATCGCGCCGCTTCCTGGGGCGGGCGGGCGCACCGACGATCGCCTCGAGCTCGTCGAGCATCGCCACGTCGTGCACCGAGAACCCGTCCCGCTTGAGCGAGCGCGCCACCCGGCGGACCTCGCCGGGGTTGAGGATCCGGCGGGCCCAGCGCCCGAGCCGTCGCTCGTCGGCCATGGCGGCCAGCACCCCGCGCGGGGTCAGCTCCGGCCACCAGGCGTCCAGGAACGCCAGGAAGCTGTCCTCGGAGGTGACGTCCTCGTCGAACGAGGAGCGCAGCTCGGCGGCCAGCTCCGGGTCCGCGTGCCGGGTCCCGGCGCCCGACCGCGCCCACAGCGCGTCCAGCAGCAGCCTGCGGGCGCGCGGACGCAGCAGGTTGACCGGCGCGGTCCCGCTGAGCGCGTTGTGCTTGATGCGGTCCAGCTCGGCGGACTCCAGCTCGAGACGGCGCCCGAAGGCGACGACCCGCAGCCGGGTGGGGGGACCCGTGGGGGCCTCGTCCGGCTCCCCGAGGGCGAGCTGGCCGGAATTCCCCCTGGAGACGCCGGCCGGCGTCTCCAGGGCCCCGCGCGCCGCCTTCCGCAGCACCCTCAGCATCCGGTAGGAGCCCTTGGCGCGGGCCACCGCCGGGGAGTCGTACAGCGTGGCGCCCACGCCGTCGACGAGCGAACCGATCGCGCGGATCGCGACCTGCCCCTCCTCGCCGAGCGAGGGCAGCACGCCCTCGGTGTAGGCGACGAGCAGCGGGGTCGGGGAGACGATCAGGATGCCGCCCGCGTACCGGCGTCGGTCCTGGTAGAGCAGGTAGGCGGCCCGGTGCAGGGCCACCGCCGTCTTGCCGGTGCCGGGGCCGCCCTCGACATAGGTCACGGACGCGGCGGGCGCGCGGATCACCATGTCCTGCTCGGCCTGGATGGACGCCACGATGTCGCGCATGGTGTGACTGCGGGCCTGCCCGAGCGCGGCCATGAGCGCGCCGTCGCCGATGACGGGGAGCTCGTGGCCGTCGAGGGAGGCCGTCACCTCCGGGCGCATCAGGTCGTCCTCCACGCCCAGGACCCTGCGGCCCTTGGAGCGGATGACCCGGCGGCGTACGACCCGGCCGGGGTCGACCGGGGTGGAGCGGTAGAACGGGGCCGCGGCGGGCGCCCGCCAGTCGATCACCAGCGGCGCGTAGTCGGCGTCCAGGACGCCGATACGGCCGATGTGGAGCGTCTCCGCGATGTCCGCCGTGTTGTCCTCGCGGACCGCGCCGTCGGCGGGTTCGACCGCCGTGTAGGCGCCGTCGGGACCCTTCGTGCCGTCCTTCCCGCGGACCAGGTCGATCCGGCCGAAGAGAAAGTCCTCGAACTCGTTGTTGAGACGGTTGAGGTGGATTCCCGCGCGGAACACCTGGGCGTCCCGCTCGGCGAGCGCCCCCGGTGTCCCGACGTGACCGCGCTGGGCGGCGTCGTGCATCAGGAACTCGGCCTCGTGGATCTTCTCCTCGAGGCGCCGGTAGACCCGGTCCAGATGCTGCTGTTCGACGCCGATCTCACGGTCCCGTACGGAGTCGTCCTTGACGGATTCGTCCGGTACGGAAACGTGGACCGAGCCGAGCGCGGTTTCCTGCTGAGCCTGAGCGGCCACCGGGCCCCCTTCTGACGTGCTGGGCAGCCGTCAACCGTACGCGAAGGGAGGCCGGTGAGGCTACGTGCGCGCCCGGAGTCCGCTCACGCGTTCACCTCGACCAGTCGCTTCCCCTCGAAGGTCATGACCTCGAAGTGATCGATCTGGTTCGGTGTGAAGGCCGCGCCGCCGTGCACGTACAGCGGCTGCTTGGCCTCCGCGTTGTTCGTGTTGGACAGCCCGTAACCACGGTCCGGAACCGCCCAGGAGGTCACCGTCTCACGTTCGCCGTTCTTGCCGACGGCGATCAGGGAGCACTTCAGCGGGCCCTTGACGTTCTTGAGCTGGAGGACGGCGTGGGTGCCCCAGTCCTTCGGCTCGATGGCGACGACGGCGTTGACCTTGGTCTTCGGGTCCGTGGCCTCCGACTTGTCCGTCATGACGTCGAAGGCGGCCTTGGCCGGGCTGGTGGCCATCGCCTGCGGCGTGTTCGTGCCGGTGTCGCTGCCGCCGTTGACCGCCATGACGGTCAGCGGACCGCCGATGATCAGCGCGGCCGCGGCCGCCACCAGGTACATGCCGCGCCGACGCTTCTGGGCGCGCCGCGACGAGACCTCGTCGACCAGGCGCTCCGCGAGCCGTGGGCTCGGGCGGGCCGAGAGGGACTCCGCGATGGCCGGGCTGCCCTGCGAGGCGGGCAGGTCGGCGAGGGCGGCGAGCATCGGCTCCATCCCGGCGAGCTCGTCGAGCTGCTGCCCGCACCACTCGCAGGAGGCGAGATGCTCCTCGAAGGCGGTCGCCTCCGCGTCGTCGAGAATGCCGAGGGCGTAGGCGCCGACAGTCTCGTGGATGTCCCCGGACCCTTGCTGTCCTCTTGGACCTTGCATGGCTCCCGGACCACCTGTTCCGTAACCCCCGTACGTGTTCATGCCGTCACCCCCCGCTCCTCCAGCGCAAGCTTCATCGACCGCAGGGCGTAGAAAACCCGTGAGCGCACAGTGCCGCTGGGAATGCCGAGCGTTTCGGCCGCCTCATTGACGGTACGCCCTTTGAAGTATGTTTCGACCAGTACTTCCCTGTGAGCAGGGGTCAGGTCGTCCAGCGCGTCCGACAGTGTCATCAGCCACAACGCCTTGTCGATCTCGTCCTCCGCGGGGATGACCTCCAGCGGCGACGGGTCGACCTCCTGCGGCCGGGCCTGCCGACTGCGGTGGCCGTCGATGACGATGCGTCGGGCGACCGTCACCAGCCAGGGGCGTACCGAACCGGTCGCTCGATTGAGCTGGCCGGCGTTCTTCCAGGCACGGATGAGTGTTTCCTGCACAACGTCCTCGGCGCGCTGCCGGTCTCCGGCGACCAGGCGCAGCACGTAGGCCAGCAAGGGCCCCGCGTGTTCCCTGTACAGCGCACGCATCAGCTCCTCGTCGGGTTCGGTCGACGAAGACTGCTGAGACATGCGATGTCGGGCCCTTGGCCTGTGTTCATCAGCCACGGCTGAATCCTTGCGCACGCCTACCTCCGGTGTCCGGGGGTTCCCCCAGTCGGTCGCTCATCACCGGGTACGTGTGCAGGTACGCGGGTGTTCAAAGTGTTCAGGGTTTTTTCTGTTGAAGATGTGTAGACAGCGAAAAGAATGCGTATCGATCACCTCGAGTCACTGGAACATCACGTACAGGTGTGATCAGGCGCGTGCCAGAGCCGCTCGCCGCCGATGCCGGGCAACTCGCTCCCGATTGCCGCACACCTCGCTGGAACACCAGCGCCGGCGCCGCCCCCGCGAGGTGTCGAGGTAGACGATCGGGCAGTTGTCACCCTCACACTGTCTCAGACTCGCCCGCGCCCGTGGGTCGGTGAGCAGATCGAGGGCGTCCCGGGCCACCACGGAGAGCAGTTCGGCACAGTTCGGCGGGGTGCGCAGCCCGCGGCACAGCGAGCCGTCGCCGACGCGGACGGCCCAAGGGGCGGGCGGCGCGGCGAGGGCGGCGGTGTTGACGCGGGCGAGCGCGCTGTCCGCGGGCCGCCCGTCCAGTTCACCGCGCACCAACTGGGCGATATGTCCGCGCAGTTCCCGGAAGCCGGGCAGCCAGGCGTCCTCCACGACGGCCGGCGGGGTGCTCGCGGGCACCAGCCCGGAGGCGATGACCCAGGCGCGCAACCGGGTGGCCGAGTCGAGGCGTTCCTCGGGATGGGTGGTCGCCGTCAGGTCCAGGCAGATCCGCCCGGAGTCGAACCGCAGCTCGTACGAGGCTGTGGCCATGCCCGATGCCATGCGCCTGTCACCGCCTTGGGGTCACCTGCCGTCGTACCCCCTACAGTGCATGCCCCGGCGCTCCGCCGGAAGAGTCAGCACCGGCCCCGTACCGGACGCGTACCGGATGTACGCCGGACATGCGCCGGGCGGGAGTTCGGAACGGCCCCGCCGGCAGCGCGGCGGCGGCCCGTCCCGCCCGTGTCCGGTACCGGTACCGGTACCGAAGCCGGAGCCGGTACCGGAGCCGGTTCCGGTACCGACGGCCTCAGACGTCGGCGTACTTGGAGTCCGCGGCCGGGTCGAGCGCGAGCCGGTAGCCCCGCTTGACGACCGTCTGGATCAGCTTGGGCGAGCCAAGTGCCGTACGGAGCCTGGCCATCGCGGTCTCGACGGCGTGCTCGTCACGGCCGGAACCGGGCAGCGCGCGCAGCAGTTCGGCCCGCGCCACCACCCAGCCCGGCCGTCGCGCGAGGGCCCGCAGCAGCGACATACCGGCCGGCGGCACGGGCCGCAGCGCCCCGTCCACCAGCACCGCGTGGCCGCGGATCTCCACCCGGTACCCGGCGACGGGCAACGCCCGTGCGCGGCCCGGCAGTTCCTGGCAGAGAAGCTGTACGAGGGGGCCGAGCCGGAAGCGTTCGGGCTGGACGGTGTCGATGCCGTGGGCCTGCAACGGCAGCGCGGTGACCGGGCCGACGCAGGCGGGCAGGACGTCATGGTGCAGTGCGGCCAGGAGTTCGGGGCGCAGGCCCCGGGCCTCGGCCCTGGACAGCAGGGAGGCGGCGGCGGGTGCGCTGGTGAAGGTGAGCGCGTCCAGGCCGCGGGTGAGGGCCGCGTCGAGCAGCCGGTCGACCGGCCCGATGTCCTCCGGCGGCATCCACCGGTACACGGGCACGGGGACGACCTCGGCCCCGGCGGCGCGCAGCGACTCCACGAACCCGGGCAGCGGTTCACCGTGCAGTTGTACGGCGATACGGCGGCCGTCGACGCCCTCTTCGAGCAGCCGGTCGAGCACTTCGGCCATCGACTCGGAGGACGGCGACCACTCCTCGGTCAGCCCCTGGGCCCGGACGGCGCCCTTGACCTTCGGCCCGCGGGCGAGCAGTTCCACGCCCCGCAGCCGCGCGAGCAGTGCCTCGCCGAGGCCCCAGCCGTCGGCGGCCTCGACCCACCCGCGGAAACCGATGGCGGTGGTGGCCACCACCACGTCCGGCGCGGCGTCGATCAACTCCTTGGTCGCGGCGAGCAGTTCACCGTCGTCGGCGAGAGGCACGATCCGCAGGGCCGGCGCGTGCACGACGGTGGCCCCGCGCCGCTGGAGCAGCGCGCCGAGCTCGTCGGCCCTGCGCGCGGCGGTCACCCCCACGGTGAACCCGGAGAGAGGGCCGTGGTCGGGTCGCTGCTGTTCGTCGTACATGGCTCTCGTCTCGCGCTCGTCGAGTCGTCGTACGGGTCAGTGCTGTCGTACGTCCGCGGCGGATCCGAGCCTGTCAACGGACCGTGACAGGCTCGGATCAAGGTGATGTCGGACGTGTTACGTCACACCTCGGCGTAACTGAGCCGGGAGTTCGCCCCGGCGGTGACACTCGCGTGGGTCTCGGCGGCGGCCGGGCGGCGAAGGTATACGGCCCAGGTGACCCCGAAGGCGACCGCGTAGAAGGCGAGGAAGACGACGAAGGCGCCGGTGCCGGAGCCGGAGTCGAGGAACGACTGCCGGAAGGCGAGGTTGATGCCGACACCGCCGAGCGCGCCCACCGCGCCGATGAGCCCCATGGCGGCACCGGAGAGCCGGCGTCCGTGCCGGGCGGCCTCGTCCCCTTCGAGCCCGGCGTCCAGGGCCTTCTTCTGGAAGATGCCGGGGATCATCTTGTACGTCGACCCGTTGCCGAGCCCGCTGAGCACGAAGAGGACCACGAAGGCGGCGACGAACAGGGGCAGCGACTTCTCGCTGCTCGCGACGACGAGGATTCCGGTCGCGACGGCCATGGCCACGAAGTTCCACAGGGTGATCCTGGCGCCGCCGTAGCGGTCGGCGAGCCATCCTCCGACGGGCCGGATCAGCGAGCCGAGCAGCGGGCCGATGAAGGTGAGATAGGCGGCCTGGAGCGGCGTACGCCCGAACTCGACCTGCAGCACCTGCCCGAAGGCGAAGGCGTAGCCGATGAACGACCCGAAGGTGCCGATGTACAGGAACGCCATGATCCAGGTGTGCGCGTCCTTCGCGGCGTCCAGGGCGGCGCCGGTGTCGTTCTTCACGGAGGCGATGTTGTCCATGAACAGGGCGGCGAGGACGGCGGCCACGACGATGAGCGGGATGTAGATCCCGAGGAGCACCCTCGGCCCGCCGCTCGCCCCGATGATGGCGAGCGCCACCAACTGGATGACGGGGACGCCGATGTTGCCGCCGCCCGCGTTGAGGCCGAGTGCCCAGCCCTTCTTCCGCAGCGGGAAGAAGGCATTGATGTTGGTCATGCTGGAGGCGAAGTTGCCGCCGCCGATACCGGCCAGCAGACCCACCACGAGGAAGGTGGTGAACGAGGTGCCCGGCTTCATCACCACGAACGCGGCGACGGTCGGCACGAGCAGCAGACTCGCGGACAGGACGGTCCAGTTCCGGCCACCGAAGAGCGCGACGGCGAAGGTGTAGGGCACCCGCGCGACCGCGCCGACCAGCGTCACCATCGAGGTGAGCAGGAACTTGTCGGCCGGGGTGAGCCCGTACTCCGGTCCCATGAACAGGACCATCACCGACCAGAGGGTCCAGACGGAGAACCCGATGTGCTCGGACAGCACGGAGAAGAGCAGGTTCCGGCGGGCGACCTTCTCCCCCTTCTCCGCCCAGAAGGCCTCGTCCTCCGGATCCCACTCCTCGATCCAGCGACCGCCCCGCGCAGGGGCCGTACTCGTGGCTGGGGCAGTCATCTCGCGCCTCCGTTGGGTTCTGCGGGCTTAATGGGCTGCCGTTCCGGCTGCTGTTTCCCGAAGGTAGGGAGGACGCGTTTCCGCGCTGTGGCTGTGGGTGACCGGAAGGGAACGTTGCTCTCACCCGGTCCCGGACCCGGCGGTGAGGACGGGGTGGGACCGGGTGAGAGGCGTCCGGGCCGGGAGGGCGCCGGATGAGCGGCGGCCGGGCCGGGGCCGGGCGGGGCGCCCGTCAGACGGCGGTGCTCAGACGGCGGCGTTGTGGTACGAGGTGATGGCCCAGGTCCCGGCGGCGGGATCGCGGACGAGTACCCAGGTCGCACGGTGGTGCCGGTCCGCGGGCACTTCACTGTCACCGGCCAGCAGAATCCCGGCCTCGCTGACGACGACGGCGGTGTCGGGACGCGGGAAGCGGATCCTCCGGGGCTCGTCGAGCGGCCGGGAACCCTTCAGCGGTCCCTCGAACCCGGCCGCGATGTAGGCACGGATCTCCTCCCGCCCGTCGTTGAAGACGCCCGGCATCACGACCGTCGCGTCCTCGGTGTAGAGCTCGGCGAACGCGTCGGCGTCGTAGTCCGCCCAGGCGGAGTACAGACGGTCGAGGACGGCGCGGATGTCCTGGGTGTCGTCGGTGGCGTTCATGGTGATCCTTCTCCTCGGACTGGTCCGGATTGCTTCGGTGCCGGTACGTACCTCCGCGGACGCCGGAACTCATCGGAGCCGGGCCGATGAGTTCCGGCCGGCCCGGAGGTATGTACCGGTGAACGAGGCGGCCCGAAGTCCGGTCCATGGGGCCGAGCCTCCGAGGTGCGCAGGTACGCAGGTACGCAGGTGCGGGGGGTGTAGGAGTGCGGGTGCCGGGTGCGGGTGCGGGTGCCGGAGTGAGGGTGCGGGGGTCCAGAGGTGCAGGGTTCAGAGGTGCAGGGTCCAGAGGTGCAGGGTCCAGAGGTACCGACCAGCAGAGGAGCCGAGGGGCAGACCATGGAGACGCCTGATGACGACGGGGACCGTGGCGACGGGGACCGAGACGACCGGGGTCACGACGACGGGGGCGGCGGCCGGGACGGCCATGACGAACCGGGCCACGACGGCAGGGGCGGTGACGACCGGGGCCGTGACGACGGCCGCGAAGGCTTCGAGGAACGGACGGCCCCCTACCGCCGCGAGCTGCTGACCCACTGCTACCGGATGCTCGGCTCGGTGCACGAGGCCGAGGACCTGGTGCAGGAGACGATGCTGCGGGCCTGGCTCGCGTACGACCGTTACGACGCCGCCCGCGCGTCCCTGCGCACCTGGCTGTACCGCATCGCCACCAACACGTGTCTGACCGCCCTGCGCGGCCGCGCCCGCCGACCCCTGCCGTCGGGTCTGGTCGGCGCGCTGGAGGATCCGGGGGCGCCGATGACGCTCGGGGCGGAGGTGCCGTGGCTGGAACCGTTCCCGGACGGGGGCGCGACCGGGCTCTCCTTCGGCGCCGGGGCCGCGGCCGGGGATCCCGCGGGTGTGGTCGTCGCCCGGGGCAGCCTGCGCCTCGCGCTGATCGCCGCGATGCAGTTGCTGCCCCCGCGCCAGCGGGCGGTCCTCATCCTGCGTGACGTACTGGCCTGGCCGGCGATCGAGGTCGCCGAGGCCCTCGGCACGTCGACCGCCTCCGTGAACAGCGCGCTCCAACGGGCCCGCGCGCGGCTCGGTGAGGCCGGCCTGACGGAGGACGAGGTGACGGAACCGCCGGACCACGAGCAGCGCGCGGTGATCGACCGCTATCTGCGCGCCTTCGAGGACGCCGACCTCGACACCCTGCGCACCCTGCTCACCCAGGACGTCGTCCTGGAGATGCCCCCGGTCCTCAACTGGTACGTCGGCCCCGACGCCTATGTCGCCTTCATCGCCCGTGTCTTCGCGATGCGCGGTACGGACTGGCGCCTGCGTCCCACCTCGGCGAACGGACAGCCCGCGCTGGCGGCCTACGTCCGCGCCCCGGGCGACGACCGGCACCGCCTCCACACCCTGCAGGTCTTCACGGCGGAGCGCGGAGCGGTGAGCCACACGGTGGTCTTCCAACTCCCCACGGTGTTCACGGCGTTCGGACTGCCGGAGGTGTGGAAGGAGTAGACACGCGTTACTGCTGCGGGGGTTGGGGTTGGGGGTGACTCGGCTTCGGGTTGGGCTCGGGGGGTTGCGGTACGGGACCGGGCTGGGCGGCATACGGATTGCCGGGGCCGCCCGGGACGGCAGCCGCCGGGGGCCGCCGACTGTAGGGGCCGGGAACCGGGGAGCCGTAGGAACCCGGAGCCGGGGGGTGGGACGACGACTGAACGGGAGTCCACCCCGGGGCATGAGGCTGGGGCTGGTGGGGCTGGGCGTGAGCCTGGACCGGTGCTTGAACAGGGCCGACGTACGGTGGCTGAGCCTGAACCGGGGCCTGCGGAGCTTGGCCGAAGGACGGGGCCGGGGCCGGGGCCGGGGGGGCATAGGCCGGCTGGCCGGAGTACGAGGGCGGAGCCTGACCGAAGGACGGGGCCGGGGCCTGGGGGGCCTGCGGAGCCTGACCGGAGTAGGGGGCTGAGGCCTGGGGGGAGTACGCCACCTGACCCGCGTACGGGGTGTAGGGGCCGTACGGGCCGGTCGGCAGGCCGCCGTAACCCGCACCCGGCGGCAGATACCGCACCCGTCCGCCCTCCTCCGTCACGGGCGCGAACCCCGCGGCCCGCAGCAACGCAGCGAACTTGGCGTTGCGCTTGCGCGTGACGACGAGACCGACACCGAGGACGACCATCAGCACGGCCCACAGGACACCGGCCACCGTGAAGGCGCCGGAACTCCCGCCCGCCCGTACTCCGAGGACCACGCACCCGACGCTGAGACCGACCGCCGCGTACACCATCCGCTTCTCGGCGTTCTTGCCGGTGAGGTCGAAGTTGATACGGGCCTTGAGGAGTTCCATCGCGTCAGGGACGACGGGCGGCAACGACACCCCGTCGCCGGCCTGCGGATACTGCGCCCGGTTCTGCGCGGCACGCGCCTGAGCCTGCGGGCCGGGGTCGGGCACGATGAGCATCGTGAGGGCGTTGTTGCGGCCGCTGCCCTTCCGTACGTCCGCGTACTCGTAGCCGAACTGCTGGGCGATGAAGGCGAGTCGGGCCAGTTTCTTCACCGAAGCCATGGGACTCGTGAGCTGCACCGCTTGCCCCGCGGCCATCAGCCGGAACATCTTCCGGATCTGCCGTTTACCCACGCCGCCCCCAACTCCCCACGGAACACGCCCGTTCACACCAGCAACCACTCCACCCTTTCACGCACCCGTCCCCCGCAGAACACCCGAGCCATCCGATTTACCGGCACTTGACCCGACTTTGCCAGGGGCGGCGAAACGCGGGTGTGCCGCCGTCGTCGGCGTCGTCCAGGCGGTCGATCCGGGCGGGACTCAGCGGTTGATGGACTGGATCTCTTGCACGACGACGTCCTGGTCCGCGCCGAAGGCGCCGTCCGGCAGGTCCCGCGGTACTGCCACACCGGTGCCCGTCCAGTGGATCTTCCAGGTGATCGTCGCCCGCAACTTGTACGAGCCGTCACCCGAGGAACGCAGATACTTCACCCCACACGGAGGCGTCTCCTCGGCCTTGCCCTTCGCGAACGCCTCACCGATACGATCACCGGCCAACTCACAGACACCCGACGCCGGATACGTCTCCGCATCCGCCGTCCCAGGCTCGATCCTCAACGAGAACGGCTCCGCCGTCGTCGTCGCCGTCACCCCCAGCAAAGGCACCGACGCCGTCACCGACACCGGCCTGAACTGCGCCGCGTCCAGCCACGCCCACGTCGGCAGATTCACCTTCGTCGTCCCCGCCGGCGCCAGATTCACCTTCGTCGAAGGCACCCGTATCTCCGCATACGCAAGCTGCGCCAACACCTGCGGAGTGACCGCCTGCGGGATATTCGCCGGCGGAGCCGCACCCGTATCGACCCAGAAGACGTCCTTGGTGCAGTCCAGCGCACCCGGGTCGCCTTCGCGACCTTCAGCGACGTACGAATCCCACCAGTACCCGTTGCCGGCCTTGTCCTTGTTGAAATCCTTGTACGGATGTCCGTTCACATACTTGTCGCGCTGCTCCGCGTCCCACTGAGGACCCGTCGAGTCGACTCCCCAGATCGACTCCTTGTACGTCTGCAGCGCGGCGGGCGTGTACTTCGGGGCGTAATAGCAGGCAGGCGGAGTCCAATCACCCGAAGCAGGGGCCACCGAACCGACAGAGTCACCCGACCCGTTCTTCGAACGATCGAAGACCACAGCACCCGCAGTCGCGGAGACCTTCTGGTCCTTGTGGCCGCCGTCCACCTGCGTCTCGGAACCTGTGCCCTTACCGCCCGGGACAAGGTCCGCCCAAGCGTCCGAGGCGTTTCCGAGCACCAGAACGCTCGCCAACAGAGCGGTACGAACCGCATTCCTCGCTACGGCTGACACTGAGCCGCCCCCCTTGTGGAGATGATCTGCGATGTCTGCCACACACCTTCGGAGCTCTTGTCCAAGCGGGTGTTGTAAAGGACATAGCTGTTCTTGGTGACGGGCGTCTTGTTGATCTTTCCTGTCTTCTTGTCCTTGCTGTAGCCCTTGCTCTCGTCCGCGCAGAACGTGAGCAAAGCCGATGTTTTGTTCTTGAGGGTCACGGTCCGGTCGTAGTACCGCGCCTCACCGGTGAGCGTGGAGCCCGCGTCCTTGAACTGTTGGACCCAGGTCACCGCGGCTTCGAGAGCCTTGCCCGTGTTGTAGTACCCGAGCGCCTCACCCTTGGGATCAGTCCCGGTGATCGCTGCGTCAACAGCTCGCATGTTCTCGGCGCTGTCGGCGAGAACGGCGTCCTTGACGGAGTCGCCGGTCTTCGATCCCTCGAAAGTCAGAGTCAGGTCCGACGGCAACTCGATCTTCGGTCGCCCCGCGGATTGCGTAGCGCTCGGGCCAGGCGCGGCCGACGTCGGGCTCCCCGTGTCCGCGCCCGCGATCTTGTCGTTGGCCTTCGGCTTGTCGCCAGCCCCGCCGCACGCGGTCAAAAGCAGCGCGGCTGTCGCTCCGGCAGCGGCTGTGGCAAGCAGGCGGGGACGGCGGTTCACGGCGGACTCCTGTGCAGCGTGGGGGGCGAAAGGGCAGCAACACGCTATCGGGGGCCCGTGTAACGACACCAGCGCGAATGGTGCCAAGCGAGTAACAGACGATGGGCATAGAGGCCCTTAGTGTGACCAACTGACCGCCGATAGACATCGATCGAGTGAGGGTGAACGGCAAGACGGTTCACCGAGTTGGCGTCAGCAAAGATGTCAGCCGCGTCGCCGCCCCACCGGACCGACCGTCACTTCCTCGGCACTCAGGCCCTGTTGGCCTGCCCGCTTCAACCATCACGGCGCCTCGGAACGAGCCGGGACCAACGGATTGTCGAAGGTGACCAGAGCCGCGATGTGGCGGAGGATCGCACGGTACTGCTCACGGCGTCCGACAGCCGTCGTGCTCAGCGTCAACACGGCCAGCCGCTTGCAGTCCGGATGCGGCAGGTGGGCGCGGAACTGGACCAGCGGCGTCTGCGGAAGACAGTCGGCGGCTCTGGGGGTATGGACGGTTTCGCTGAACGTGGCAGGCCCACAGGGAAGTTCGACGTATTCGATGCGCGCCTGCGCGTCGAGACCGCTGACCGCCCGTGCGGCCGTCACGGCCCGCGGTGACACCGCCGTCGCCCGCCAGGAGACGGTGAAGAACGACAACAGCGGCCGGCCGATACTGCTCGCGGCCGCCTCATCGACGTCATCGCGGTGCAATCCGATCGAGCAATGAACCGTTCCGGCTTCTCTCAGCGCACCGAGCAGTTGCTGCCCCTGCGTGAACTGGGCGATGAACTGCTGTCGGGCCACCTCATCGGGAGCCGCCTGGAGAAGGGGCGCGAGGGCGGTGCGGAGATCATCCGCACCTGAAGAATCAGGTGCGGGGAGCAGGGCGTCGAGGGGTACAGCGGTGAAGCCCGCGGGTTCCGCGAACCAGACATCGGCGTCGGGGTCTTCGGCCGATTCCGCAACGGCGAAGTGGGGGGCGGCGGTCATCGTGTCCTGCCGGAGCGATTCAGTGGGCACGCGGGTGCGGGTGCACCGCGTCGGGAACATGAGCGCCGGAACGGCGGGCCCGTTCGAGGGCCGCAGGGCTCGCGTTCCAGTCGGTCGGTTCGATACCCCGGCGGCCCGTGGCCGTGCGCTGATAGAGCAGATGCAGCCTCTTGGGCGCCTCGCCCTTACGGCTGGCGGCCGCGATGACCGCGATGAAACGGGGATCACCGGCGAACCAGAGCGGTTCGATCTGCGCCTTCAGCTCCGGTTTCGTACGAGCGGTCCCGAAGCGCCGCATCCACCAGAAGGTCCGCATGCCGGAAAGAAAGAGCAGAGGGATCTGCTCCTCCGGCGCCTCAGGATTGGGCAACTCCAGCCACATCTCGTCCTCTTGCACCTGCGGATGCTTGTTCCGGCCTCGGGGAACACCGGTGAGAAGTTGCCAGGGGTACTGCCAGAGGACGCGCTGGATGTAGATGGAGGGGCGAATGTAGGCGAGCTGGAGGACGGCTCGGAAGGCTGAATAGAGAAGCACAGGAATGAATAGGTAGGCGTATCCCGGGCTCAGAAACGAGACAAGTACTCCTAGCGAGCCGATCCAGACCGTGGTCCAACCCATCAGTCGCGCAACAATCATGACCATGTGTTGCATCCAAGCCCGTCGGGTCGGTGGATGATCCCAAGCAGTCGGGTACTCGGTCGGGTGCATGCGGTGAGAGTCTCCTACTCGGGGCTAGAAGATGTGACGGACAACATCGACAAGGGCGCCGCCGTCAAGACCCAGTCGTAGTCCATCAATGCCCGCCAAAGAGCCGTCTTTAATTCCGTCATCGTCGGCATCCACGGCGGTCATGACCAAACCGAAGCCCGCCGTGGTCACACCGACCGAAGCTGACGTGACCTCGACGGCTTTGGTGATCTGGGCTGCTCGAGCACCTCGAATCGTGAAGCCGAGCAATGAGTTGTCCAGGTCGGAGATAGCTGCCGCGTGTTCCATCGTCCTGCCGCCGAACTCGGCCACGCGTTGGCCGATTGGGAGAGCCTCGCCCGCTTCGCCGGTAGCCCTCAGTGCGGCTGCCACGCCCTTGCCAGCGGCACCAAGGCCAGGCAGCGCACCCAGGACATCGCCCCCGACGGTGACGAAGTTGCTCCAGAAATCCGTGTCGAGCTCACCTTTGGTGAAGCCGTCTTTGAGCGATGCCCACACGGTTGGATCCTGGGTGATCCGGACCGACAACGACGTCGCGCTCAAGGCCGCAGCGGCAAGCAGCAGTGCCGCGGCAACCGTCCCGCCTGACACGACAAACAACGCCACCAGGCCGATCACCGCTGCCACCGTGCTCAAGATGTCCGGCAGATTCTCGGTGAGCCAATCGAGTGCTGAGTCGAACCAGCCCGGCTGGTGGGGAGCCAGTTTCCTCGTGGCGTCGCGGATCTTGCCCGCTCGATGCCGGGCCCGGTGCTCGTGTTCGTCCGCGAGTTCGCGCGCCTTGGCGCGGATCCTGCGGAGCGCGTCCTCGGCATCCTCCACCGCCGTGTTCGCCTTGGTCAGTGCCTTGCGCGCCGCGTCGTGCCCGGCGCCCTTCCCGTCCAGGTCAGGGCTGTCACCCGCCTTCGTGGCGTGGCCCTTCGCCCGGTCCACTGCGGCCTGTGCTTCCTTCGCGTCCTGTTCGAGTCGCCTCGCCCGCAGCTGGAAGTCGTCGAGTTCGCCCTCCCAGCGGCCGAGTTGTCCGGCCGCCTTACGAATGGAGTGGGCCGCGTTCTTCAGGTTCAGGGGAAGCGGGCCACCGTCCAGTTGCTCGCGGAAGGCGACGGCCGCGTCGCCCTTCCAATAGCTGCCGTCCATCAGCTTGGTGACAAGCTCATGCGTCTCTTCGAGGACCTTCGCGCATCCCGTGAGCTTCTTGCGCAGGCCTCTCACGGTCTCCGTACTGCCCGGCACCGGATTGAACCCGAGATGTGGGTGGTCGGGGTTGGGGGTGTGCGGGGCCGACTTGAGACCCTGCGGCTTGTCGCGGTCGGCGAGGGACCGTGGATCGAGCGCCGCTCCTGTGTCCTGGGGCCGGTACGTCACCTCGTACCGCCGCCCCTGCCGTTCCCGGCCTTCTTCAGGGCTTGTTCCAGGGCCTGGTCCACCTCGCGGTAGGAGTCCCTGCTCTTCCTGATGATCTTGGCCAGGTTCTCGGTCTGCTCACCGATCTGGTCGGCTCCGTACTTCCAGTGGTCCTGGAAGTCCTCGCAGGCACCGTCGAGATCGTCCGTGCCCAGACCGCTGACGCCGGCATCCTCCAACGCCCTGCGCAGGCCTTTCAACGACTCGGTCGACGCCTTGAGCATCCTCATGAAGTGCGACAGCTCATCGCCGTCGACGGCCAACCGCTCCGCCACGCCCTGTGCCTCTTCCGGATCTCGGTGAGTCCGGAAGGCCGGACTCAGCGGTTGATGGACTGGATCTCTTGCACGACGACGTCCTGGTCGGCCCCGAAGGTGCCGTCCGGCAGATCCCGCGGTACGGCCACACCGGTGCCCGTCCAGTGGATCTTCCAGGTGATCGTCGCCCGCAACTTGTACGAGCCGTCGCCCGAGGAACGCAGATACTTCACCCCGCACGGAGGCGTCTGCTTCGCCTTGCCCTTCGCGAACGCCTCACCGATGTGATGACCGGATATCTCGCACACACCCGACGCCGGATACGTCTCCGCATCCGCCGTACCCGGCTCGATCCTCAGCGACCGCGGCTCCGCCGTCGTGGTCGCCGTCACACCGAGCAACGGCACCGACGCCGTCACCGACACCGGCTTGAACTTCGCCGTGTCCAGCCACGCCCACGTCGGCAGATTCACCTTCGTCGTCCCAGCAGGAGCCAAGTCCACCTTCGTCGACGGCACACGAATCTCCGCATACGCAAGCTGCGCCAACACCTGCGGAGTGACCGCCTGCGGAATATTCGCCGGCGGGGCCGCACCCGTATCGACCCAGAAGATCGGCTCGTTGCAGTCCAACGCACCCGGGTCACCCTCACGGCCCTTGGTGACGTACGCGTCCCACCAATAGCCCTTGCCGGCCTTGGCCTTGTTGAAATCCTTGGCCACACCGCCGTTCACGTACCTGTTCCGCTGCTCCAGGTCCCACTGAGGACCCGTCGATTCCGCACTCCAGATCGGCTCCAGATAGGCCTGCAGCTTATCCGGCGTGTACTTCGGTGCGTAATAACACGCTGGCGGAGTCCAATTACCCGACGCAGCCGTCACCGCCCCGGCAGACCCACCCGACCCGTTCTTCGAAAGATCAAAAACAACAGCACCCGCCGTCGCAGACAGGTTGCCCTTGCCGTCCGAGTCACCAGACGCTTTGCCCCTGGGCTGAGTCGTCTGAGCTCCGCCGCCGATCTTGTTGTCGGCCATGGCTGGCGCGGCACCCAGGCAGATCGCACCGATCAGCGCGGAGGAGACCAGTACTCGTGAACCGGTGCTCAGGGCTGGCACTTTGCGTTCCCCCTCTGGGAAAGAAGCTTCTCAATGACCCAGACACCCTTTTCATTCTTGTGCAACTGGGTGTTGTAGAGCACGTAACTGTTCTTCGTGACGGCTGTTTTGTCGACCCTCTTCGGCTTCAGGTACATGTCGTAAGCCTTGCCCTGGTCCTCGCAGTACACGAGCGACGCACTGCCCGAGTCCTTCACGTCCACTGCCGCGTCGTAGTAGCGATAGGCACCAGTCGTACGAGCCTTAGCCTTGACGTATGCCGCGATGAACTTCTGGGTTTCCGCGGCGGCTTCGCCCTCGTAGTAGAAGAGATATGCCTTGTCGAGGGCGTCCTGGTTGACGATAGCCATATCAACAGCCTTGATGGACTGCTCGCTGTCGTTCAGCACCGCATCCTTGTCCTTGTCGCCCGTCTTGGGCCACTCAAAGGTGTACGTGAGATCCGACGGCAACTCGATCTTCGGTCGCACCGCGGATTGCGTAGCGCTCGGGCCCGGCGCAGCCGACGTCGGGCTCCCCGTGTCCGCGCCCGCGATCTTGTCGTTGGCCTTCGGCTTGTCGCCGCCTCCGCCGCACGCGGTCAAAATCAGCGCGGCTGTCGCTCCGGCAGCGGCTGTGGCAAGCAGGCGGGGACGGCGGTTCACGGCGGACTCCTGTGCGGCGTGGGGGGCGAAAGGGCAGCAACACGCTATCGGGGGCCCGTGCGACGACACCAGAAAGAATGGCGCCAAGCGGGTAACAGGAGCTGGATATAGAGGTCCATACCGTGACCAACTGGCCGCCGAGAACCTTCGATTGAGTGACGTCGAGGGACGGGCGCGCCGCCGAGTAGGCCGCGCCGCAGAACCCCGGACCCGCGAAATGCCTTCAGCCCGGAAGCGCACCGGACCGAAGAGTGCCCTCAACACGGAAGCCGCGCCGGACCGAAGAGTGCCTCAACACGGAGGCCGCCCCCGGTCCCGGGAGCGGCCTCCGTGTTCAGTGTTCGGTCAGGCCTTTCCCCGACGCCCTCGGGCCGCGCGGCCGTTGGACTTCTTGCCGGCGGCGCCGTTCGGCCAGAGGCGGGGGCTTCGCTTGGCGGCGATGTCCTCGATCCAGCCGAAGGCCAGGATGACCAGGCCGATCAGCGGCCACACCAGGACGAACATCCAGAGCATGTACGTGGTGTCGAGGGCCGACACGGCGCGGTCGCTCTGCATGAAGGGGAGGTTGTAGGCCTGGTCGAGGATCGGGACCGTGGCCATGATGAGCATGTTGTGCCAGAGGTAGATCGTGACCGCGCGGTTGTTGGACAGCGTGATCAGCTTGTCCCACTTGGCGAGGCGGCCCGGCAGTTGCTGCCAGGACGGGCTGTACTGCAGCAGGATCACCACGAAACCGAAGGACCACATCGCGTCGGCGAGCGGGATGTCGTTCAAGTCCCAGCCGTCGGGGCCCAGATGGCCCGAGGCCCACCACAGGGCGAAGGCCATCATCAGGCTCGAGCAGGAGATGGCGATGTAGCGCGGGACCTTCGCGAGCATGCCCTCGTGGTGGGCGAAACCCAGGACCCAACAGCCGCCGTAGACGGCGAAGTCGGTGATGGCGTTGCCCGTTTCGCCGGGGATGGTGACCAGCCCGGTGCCGACCACCGCCGTCAGGGCGAGGGGAGCCAGCAGGGTCGCCCACGGAACGCGGCGGAACGCCCACAGCAGGAGCGGGGACGCGACCACGAACCACAGGTAGGCGCGCAGGTACCAGAGCACGCCCGCGCCCTGCACCGCCCAGTCGCTCTCCAGCAGGCCCGACTGGGAGCCGAGGTGCCAGGGGAACGGCGGGGCGCCGATCGGGACGATGTAGTCGAGCAGTTCGATCGGGCCCCACGTGCTGCCGAGGTCCGGGTCCTTCGCGGGGTTCCAGCCGCCCACGAACATCATGGTCAGCGCCACGGCGCTGAAGGCCCAGAGCGGGGGCAGCAGACGCCTCAGGCGTCCCCGGATCACGCTCAGCGGCGGCCGGCTCAGCGAGCGCGCCATCAGGGAGCCCGCCAGCGCGAACATCACGCCCATGGAGGGGAAGAGGACCGTCAGCCACGCCCAGCCGAACAGGTGGTACACGACCACACGGACCAGGGCTATGGAGCGGAGCAGGTCCAGGTAGCGGTCACGGCCGCCGGAGCGGCGCGGAGCGGCCTGCCGCCCCGGCTCCGACGCGGGTGTCGTGTCCGGCGCCGGGGCCGGATCCTGGCGCGGCGCCGCGTCGGGACCGTTCTCCGGCTGGGGGCGCAGCCAGTCGTCCGCGGGTGCTCCCGGGTACGGACGCGGATGCGGGACCTCCGCCTTCGGGGTGCCCAGCGGCGGAGTCGCCCCCACCGGGTACTCGTGCGTGGTCATCCGACCGGCCTCCGTTCGTTCCCGCTGTCTGACATCCGCGGCTGCGGGACCGAACCCGGCGCCCCCACGACGCCCGTGCGGCGCAGCTTCTGCCAGCGCAGCCGGCCGCCGGTGAGCGCGGTGATCCAGGACTGCAGCAGGACGACGTACATCAACTGCCGGTAGAGGATCTGCTGGAGGGGGAGCGAGATCAGATGGGTCATGCGTTCCTTGTCCAGGCGGAACGCGTACGCGGCGCACACCGCCTGGATGGCGAGGACGCCGAGCCAGGCGATGACCGTCTTCTGGGTGGGGCCGAAGACGACGCCGTACAGGAGGAAGACGTCGATCAGGGGCGCGAGGAGCGGGGCCAGGACCATGAAAAGGGACACGAGAGGCAGGCCGACCCGGCCGAAGCGGCCCGACGGACCCCGTTCGAGCAGGGCCCCGCGGTGCTTCCAGATCGCCTGCATGGTGCCGTACGACCAGCGGTAGCGCTGCGACCAGAGCTGCTGGACGGACTCCGGGGCCTCTGTCCAGGCCCGCGCCCGCTCGGCGTAGACGACGCGCCAGCCGTCGCGGTGGAGGGCCATCGTGATGTCGGTGTCCTCGGCGAGCGTGTCGTCGCTCATGCCGCCGACGCGCTCCAGGGCCGAGCGGCGGAAGGCTCCCACCGCGCCCGGGATCGTCGGCATGCAGCCCAGGATGTCGTACATGCGACGGTCCAGGTTGAAGCCCATCACGTACTCGATGTGCTGCCAGGAGCCGATGAGGGAGTCGCGGTTGCCGACCTTGGCGTTGCCCGCGACCGCTCCGACGCGGCGGTCGGCGAAGGGCTGGACGAGTTCGCGGACGGTCGCGGGTTCGAAGACCGTGTCGCCGTCCATCATCACGATGATGTCGTGACTGGCGTTCGCCAGGCCCCTGTTGAGGGCGGCGGGCTTGCCGGCGTTGAGCTGGCGCACGACGCGGACGTTCGGCAGGTGCAGGTCCTCGACGATGCGCGCGGTGCCGTCGCTCGATCCGTCGTCGATGACGACGATCTCGATGGGGTGCTCGCTCGCCATGAGGGAGTTCACGGTGTTCTCGATGCACTTGGCCTCGTTGTACGCCGGGACCAGCACCGACACCGTCTCGGTGACCGGTACCGGGCCCCAGCGGAAGCCCTCGCGGCGAACCCGGCGGGCGTGCAGGACGGAGAGGAGGAGCATCATGCCGAAGCGGGTGAACACCAGCACGCCGATGACCGCGATGCAGACGATCAGGACATTGGTGATCTGCTCCGCGGCCTGGACCAGGAAGATCCAGGCCTTGCCCTTCCACAGGTCGAGGCCCTTCACCGGGGTGTGCGCGCTGGGCGCGTTGAGCGCCTCGGTGAGGTTCTCGAAGTCGTAGCCCTGCTTCTGCAGTTCGGGCACGAACTTGTCCAGCGCCTGCACGGTCTGGTGGCGGTCGCCGCCCGAGTCGTGCATGAGGACGATGGCGCCCTTGCCGCCCTTGGGCGTGGCCCGGCGGATGATCTCGTCGACGCCCGGCTTCTGCCAGTCCTCACTGTCGGTGTTGTTGACGACGGTGATGTAGCCGCGGGTGCCGACGTACTGCGTCACCGGCCAGGACTTGTTGTCCATGGCGTCGGCGAACGAGGAATACGGGGGGCGGAAGAGCGAGGTGCGGATGCCCGCGGCGCCCTCCAGTGCGAGCTGGCTCTGGGACAGCTCCCAGTCGATACGGCTCTTGGACTGGTACGACAGGTCGGGGTGGTTGAAGGTGTGCAGGCCGACCTCGTGGCCCTCCCGCACCATGCGCGCGACGAGGTCCGGGTAGCGCGAGGCCATCGTGCCGGTGACGAAGAAGACCGCGTGGGCGTGGTGCGCCTTGAGGACGTCCAGGACCTTGGGGGTCCACTCGGGGTCCGGGCCGTCGTCGAACGTGAGGACGAGACGGTGGTCCGGGACGCTCAGACTGGTCGTACGGCCGCTGCGGGTGTCGATGACCGGGCCGCCGTCGAGGATCTTCTCCGGCACCTTGTCGGTGGCCGCCTCGGGCTGGATGCGGTGGTCGGCGAGGATCTCGCTGTGCACGTAACCGCGCAGCATCAGCATCGCCATCAGGGCGAGCAGGATGGTCGTGGGCAGCAGGAAGCGCATGGGCAGGCGGCGGCGCCGGGCGTTGCGGTCCTGCCGCTGGGCGGTACTCGGGTCGCGCCCCGGCGCGCTGGGCGCAGGACCGTGACGGCTGGTGCGGGACATCAGAGGTGGTTCTCCGGGGGCGAGTGGGAGAGGGAGTACGGGGAACCGACGAGGCTCGGCTGCCTGGACTCCCCGGGGTTCTGCCCGGCGGATGTCCGCCGGAGAAGGCCGCTCATTGGGTGCCGGCCCCTACTCCGGTGGCGCCTCCGGGGCCCGTGGACTCCGTGGGAGTGGGCGCGCTCGAGGTGGTCGCCGTGGGGGAGGCCGGGGGCTGACTGACCGTCGAGGACGACGGCTTGGGGTCGGGGTCCGGGTTCTTGGTGACGACGCCGGGGTTCGGCTTCTTGGTCGCCGATGCGCTGGGCTTGGGGTCGCTGGACGCGCCCGGGGCGCTGGCCGTGGCCGAGGCTCCCGGCCTGAAGGTCGAGCCGGATGACGGCGTCGTGCCGTCGGCGGCCGTCGCCACGGCGCCGGGTGCGATGGCACCGCCCGTGCCCGACGGGTTCACCGACTGCGTGGGCAGCGGGGAGGTGTCGACCCGGCCGGCGGGCTGGTCCTCCTCCTGGCCCGGCACCGGGAGCCAGGGTGCGTTCGAGTTGCCCGACAGGAGCGTGGCGACGATCACGACGGCGTAGACCGCGCAGGCCACGGCGACGAGCATGCCGAGGCGGCGGTAGCGCCGGCTGCGGCGGCCCGACGCGTCGACGAAGACGGGGCCGTCGGAGGTCTCCGGGTTCGCCGGGGCGTCCTTGGCCTGCTGGACCAGCCAGTCCTCCAGGCGGGGGCCCGCACTGTCGAGTTGGATGGTGACCTCGTGCGGGTCGTGGCCCTTCGCCGGTCCGTCGGTGTGCTCCCACGAAGGGGGCACCGAAGGCGCGAGGTCCGGCGTGGACCCGGGGAGCAGCTCGGTCTCCGGCGCGTCGTTGAAGTAGGGCCGCGTCTCCGTCGTACGGGCGGCGGGCGCAGCCGCCTTCACCGAGCGCTCGGCACCGAACCACGCGCCGGACTCGCGCTCGGACGGCGAACTCGCCTCGGGCCAACGGCCGGAGAACGTGTCGGACCGGCGGCCGGGGAAGGCGTCGGATCCACGGGCGGGGAACGCGTCGGTCTCCGTCGCGCGACCGACGAGCAGTTCGGTCTCCGGCTCCGGGGTTCGCTCGGGACGTCCGCCGGCTGCTCGCTCGGCGCGTTCCCCACGCTCAGGACTGATGCCAACTCCCATATTCGGCCACGAAACGGTTCTGCCGGACCCTGGTCCGTCCACCGGATCCTCGGCTCCTCGCCCGGGCGACGGATCGACTCGACGCCCGTCCCGCTGATCGATATCCCGCCCAGCGGGTTGGGCGTCTTTCCGCCAGTTCTCAACGCGCACGTGCATCCCCCCACGGGACTGTTCACGGGTGCGGGACGACTCCGGGCAAGTACTGACTATGTCGTCCGGACCGAGCCCCACCCGGTCTGAGCGCCCCCCAATATCACACCGCGCCCGGACGAAGAATGTAGCGCATGGGTGGGACTCGTGTGATTACGTCTCATGTACGGTTCATGAAAATGGGGGCATCAGTGGCTGGAATCCACCCTTCCCGGGGGGTCAGGAGCCACTTTTCTTCGCTCGCGAGTTCGGCAGCGGCTCGCTTGAGCGCATCGATCCCCGGATGAACAAGTCCCTTGCGCCACACGAGTGACACCGGTGACAGGGGAACGGGGTCGACCAGGGGCCTCGACACCGTCCCGGGCATGGCCGGAAACTCCACCACGGCGAGGACGGGATTCCGCCGCTTCGCCATGATCCGCTGGAATTCCTCGGCTCCGATCGCCACCGGTGTGGGTGACGCGAGTTGGATCCCCCGTCCCTCGAAGAGGTGACGCGCCAGGTCGGTCCACTCCAGCGTCCGGGGGTTTCCTGCTCCCGCGTACACGGTCTCCCCCGCGAGCGCGGCCAGCGGCACGACGTCCAGCGCGGCGAGGTGATGGTCGTCGGGCAGGACGACGGCCATCGGCTCGTAGCGCACGATCCGCTGCTCCAACCGGGCCCGCACGGCGGGGTCGAGTCCCGCGAAGCGGCCGAACGACACGTCCAGACGACCGGCCAGCAGGTCCGCCGCCGCTCCGGTGAGCCCGCTCTCGTAGCGGGCCATCAGTTCGCTGTCGGGGGCCAGGTCGCGGGCCCGGTCGAGGATGCGGCTGGAGACCAGGCCGGGGGAGTTGACATCGACGAGCAGCGGTCGCTCCTCGCCGCCGTGCCGTACGAAGGCGTCCCGCAGCGCGTCGTGCGCCTCCAACACCCGGCGCGCGTACGGCAGCAGCCGCTCGGCGTCCGGCGTCGGTGTCACCTGCCGGGTCGTCCGTACGAACAGGTCCGTCCCGAGCTCCCGCTCCAGCCGGCGGATGTCCCGGCTCAGGGACTGCTGGGCGACATACATCCGGGCGGCGGCACGGGTGAAGTGCAACTCCTCGGCGACGGCGAGGAACGCGCGCAGCAGTCGGAGATCCAGATGACCGGGAAGGGGGCGTTGACCAGGCATCACGCGAACCTACAACCCAGGTGCGTCAATCGCGACGGAGCAGGTGTTGGACCGCATCCGGGGTGCCGGGCGACGGTTCACCCATGTCACCGCTCACCCCGTACCGCCGCCTCTTCGCGCTGCCCGGCACCCGCGCCTTCACCCTCGGCAACCTCGTCGCACGGCTGCCCATGGGCATGTTCAGCGTCAGCGCGGTCATCATGATCGCGGGTTCGCGGGGCTCGTACGCGCTCGCCGGCGCCGTCACGGCCACGGGTCTCGCGGCGACGGCGGTGGTCGCCCCCTGGACCGCGCGGCTCGTCGACCGGCACGGGCAGGCCCGGGTGGCCGTGCCCGCCACGGCCTTCGCGCTGCTCGGCGGGATCGGGCTGGTGGTGTGCGTGCGCTTCGGCGCCCCCGACTGGACCCTCTTCGCCGCGTACGCCGCCACCGCCACGACCCCCAACACGGGCGGGATGTCCCGCGCGCGGTGGGCGCACCTGCTCAAGGGTGACGCGGCGTCGCTGCACACCGCGAACTCCTTCGAGCAGGCCGTGGACGAGCTGTGCTTCATGCTGGGCCCGGTGCTCGCGGCCCTTCTGTGCGGGACGGTCTCCCCGGAGGCGGGCACGCTCGTGGGGTGCGCGCTGCTGATGACGGGCGTACTGCTCTTCACCGCACAGCGTTCGACGCAGCCGCCGCCCCGGCCGGCGGTGACGTCGGCGTCGCCCGTGCTGGCGCCCGGGATGCCTCCGGTGCTCCTCTCCTTCCTCGCCACCGGAGCGGTGTTCGGCGCGATGGAGGTGGTGACGATCGCGTTCGCGGACCAGCAGGGACACCGGTCCGCCGCGGGCGCGGTACTCGCCCTGCAGGCGGCGGGATCGTGCGTGACGGGGCTGCTCTACGGAGCCGTCACGGGGAGCACCCCCTCCTCCGGCTCCGCGCTTCCCGTGCGGCGGTATGTGCTGTGCGTCGGAGCCATGGCGGTGCTGCTGACGCTGCCCCTCCTCGCCGTCCGGCTCACCGGTTCGCTCCCGGTTCTGGCGGGTGCGCTGCTCGTGGCCGGCATGGCGACGGCTCCGACCATGGTCACCGGTATGACGCTGGTCCAGCGGCGCACGCCCGAGGGCCGGCTGAACGAGGGCATGACTCTCGCGGTGACCGGACTGCTGGGCGGGATCGCCGGCGGCTCGGCGGCCGGCGGATGGGTGGTGGAGCACGTCTCCCCGGCCGCGGGGTACACGGTGCCGGTCGCGGCGGCGACGGTCGCGTTCGGCATAGCCGCGCTGGGCGCGAGAACGAGGACGAGGACGGTCCGGCGCCGGGGGCGACACCTTGGGATCCACCCGGCGAACACCCCGTAGTCCGACCGGGCGGACACCCCACCGGGGACCCGCCGAGCCCCCGCCGTCCGACCCGTCGAACCCCTGCCCCAATTCCGGCGCACCCCATTGACGGGTCCACGGCCCCCACATACCTTCCCCCGTCGAAGCGCTTCGACAGCAGGCGTCGAATCGGTTCGACGAAGGATGCGTGACGGCCCGATACCCATCCAACTCCTCTGGAGGCAGTGGATGTTGACGACACGAACGCGCGGGGCGGCGGCGGTGGCGGTCGCCTTGGCGGGCGCCCTGCTGGCGACGTCCTGCGGTGGCTCGGACAGCGGTTCCTCCGACGGCAAGACACTGAAGCTGTGGCACTACGAAGGGCCGGACAGCGCGATGGGGGTGGCCTGGAAGGAGGCCATCAAGGAGTTCGAAGCGCAACACCCGGGCGTCAAGGTGAAGTTCGAGGAGAAGGGCTTCGAGCAGATCCAGAAGACGGCGCCCATGGTCCTCAACTCGAACGATGCCCCCGACATCATGGAGTACAACAAGGGCAACGCGACCGCCGGACTCCTGTCCAAGCAGGGGCTCCTCACCGACCTCACCGCCGAGGCGGCCAAGCACGGCTGGGGCAAGAAGATCAGCGGCGGGGTGCGGACCATCAGCCAGTACGACACCAACGGGGTCATGGGCTCCGGCAAGTGGTACGGCGTACCCGACTACGCCGAGTACACGATGGTGTTCTACAACAAGGACCTCTTCAAGAAGTACGGCATCGCCCAGCCCACCACCCTGGCCGAACTCACCTCCGCGATGGACAAGTTCGTCGCGAAGGGCATCACCCCGCTGGCCAACGCGGGCGCCGAGTACATGGCCCAGCAGTACCTCTACCAACTCGCCCTGTCCAAGGCCGACCGCTCCTGGGTCGACACGTACGAGCTCTACAAGGGCAAGGCCGACTTCCACGACGCCGCCTGGACGTACGCCGCGACCACGTTCGCCGACTGGGTGAAGAAGGGCTACATCGGCAAGAAGTCCAGCGGTCTCAAGGCCGAGGACGCGGGTGTCTCCTTCATCCAGGGCAAGAGCCCGATCCTGTTCTCCGGCAGCTGGTGGTACGGCCGCTTCAAGACGGAGAACAAATTCGACTGGGGCACCTTCCTGTGGCCCGAGAGCAATCTGACCCTCGGCTCGGGCGGCAACATCTGGGTCGTCCCCAAGGGCGCGAAGAACAAGGAGCTCGCCTACGACTTCATCGACATCACCCTGTCGAAGAAGATCCAGAACCTGCTGGGCAACAAGGGCGGCGTCCCGGTGGCCGCCGACCCCGCGGCCATCACCGATCCCCAGGCCAAGTCACTGATCGGCGACTTCAACACCCTCTCCGGGAAGGACGGGCTCGCCTTCTATCCCGACTGGCCCGTCGCCGGCTTCTACGACGTCCTCGTCTCGGAGACCCAGAAGCTGATCACCGGCAGCGAGAACACGGACGCCTACCTGTCCGCGCTGCAGAAGGCGTACGACCAGGGCGTACCGAAGACATGACGGTCGCCGTCGAGCGGGGCGGCCGGGTCGCCCGCGGCCACCACGGCGCCACGCGGCGCCCGCGCCGTCCCCGCACCTCCTACGCCCTGTTCCTGCTGCCCGGGTTCGCCGCCTTCCTCGTGGTCGTCGTCGTCCCGTTCCTGATGAACACCGGTGTGAGCTTCACCGACTGGCAGGGGGTCGGCAGTCCCACCTGGTCGGGGCTCGCCAACTACCGCGCGCTGATGGACGATTCCGAGTTCTGGGCGTCCTTCCGGCACAGCCTGTTCATGGTCGTCGCGATGGCCGTCGTACCGACCGCTCTCGGACTCGTCCTCGCCGCCGCCCTGTTCGACTTCGTCGCCAAGCACTTCGGGACGCGGACCGCGGCCGTGCTCCGCGCCTGCTTCTACCTCCCTCAGGTCCTGCCGATCGCCGTCGCCGGCATCGTGTGGAGCTGGATCCTCGCGCCCGACAACGGCTCGCTCAACGAACTGCTGAAGGCCGTCGGTCTCGGTTCCTGGCAGCAGGACTGGCTGGGTGACCCCGACCTCGCGCTCTACAGCGTCATGGGCGTGATGGTGTGGGTGCAGATCGGCTTCCCGCTGGTCGTCTTCATGGCGGGGCTGCAACGGGTGGACCCGCAGCTGTACGAAGCCGCCGAGCTGGACGGAGCGGGCTGGTGGCGGCGCTTCTGGCACATCACGCTGCCGCAGATCCGCCCGGAGATCTCGGTCGTCCTCCTGTGGTGCACGATCGCCGCGCTGAAGGTGTTCGGGGCGGTCTACGTCCTGACGAAGGGCGGTCCGGGCGGCGCGACCGACGTGCCGTCGTACTTCTCCTTCACGACCTTCTTCGAGAAGACCCAGGTCGGCTACGGCGCCGCGATCTCCACCGTCCTGACCGTGATCATCCTGGCGTTGGCGGTGATCGGGCTGAGGTTCCAGACACGGGCCGAGGACGCCGAGGAAGGGGGCCTCGGATGACAGCCCTGCGTCGCTACCCGGTTCTCGTGGCCCTCGTCATCGGCGCGCTGTTCATGGTGCTGCCCTTCGCCGTCGTCGCCGTCAACGCGGTCAAGTCGCCCGCCGAGTACTCCGCGCACGGGCCGCTCAGCCTTCCGCACGGCCTCTACCTCGACGGCATCGAGGACTTCTGGCAGCGCGTCGACTTCGGGCAAAAGCTCCTCAACTCGGTGCTGATCTCCGGCTCGGTCGCCGTCGGGGCCGCCGTCCTGTCGGTCCTGAACGCCTACGCGATCGGCATCGGCCGGATCAGGGGCCGCACCTGGGTGCTCGCCTTCTTCGTCCTCGCGAACACACTGCCGCAGGAGGCGCTGGTCTACCCGGTCTACTACCTGAGCAAGCAGGCCGGCCTCTACGACACCAGGCTCAGCGTGATCATCGTGTTCACGGTGATCCAGGCGGCGTTCGGCACCTATCTCCTCTCCGCCGTCCTCGGGCGGTTCCCGCGCGAGATCATCGACGCGGCACGGATCGACGGCGCGAACCAGTGGCAGGTGCTGTGGCGGATCGTCGTCCCGGTGAGCCGCCCCACGATCGGCGTGCTCCTCGTCTTCTTCTTCATCTGGACGTGGAACGAGTTCCTGCTGCCGCTGGTCATGCTGATCTCCAACGACAACCAGACGGTGTCGGTGGCCCTCGGCGTCCTCCAGGGCCAGCGTCTGATGGACGCCACGATGACGAACGCGGCCGCCCTGCTGGGTGTACTGCCCGCCATCGTCTTCTTCCTCGTCTTCCAGCGGACCCTGACCCGCGGCATCGCCGTGGGCGCAGTCAAGTAGGGGGTACGGCAGTGAAGTTCACGGACGGCTACTGGCTGCTGCGCGAGGGTGTCACCGCGGCCCATCCGGTCGAGGTCCTCGATGTGACCTCGGGTCCCGACGGCCTGGAGATCCACGCGCCGACACAGCCCATCCGGCACCGCGGCGACCTGCTGAAGGGACCGGTCGTGACGATCAGCGCCCACGCGCCGATGCCCGACGTCATCGGTGTCACGTTCACCCACTTCCAGGGCGAGGAGCCGCGGGGGCCCCGGTTCGAGCTGCGCGGAACCGGGTTCACACCGCTCGCGGAGTACGACGACAGCCACGCGACCCTCACCTCGGGCGCCCTGTCGGTCCGGGTCTCCCGCACCGCCCCCTGGCACATCGACTTCCTCGCGCACGGCCGCGTCCTCACCAGCAGCGGCCCCAAGGGCATGGGCATCATGCGCGACGCGGACGGCGCCCACTATCTGCGCGAGCAACTGAACCTCGGCGTCGGCACGCAGGTCTTCGGTCTCGGCGAGCGGTTCGGGCCGCTCGTCAAGAACGGCCAGGTCGTGGACATGTGGAACGCGGACGGCGGGACGGCCACCGAACAGGCCTACAAGAACGTGCCGTTCTATCTGACGGACGCGGGCTACGGCGTCTTCGTCGACCACCCGGGCCGGGTCTCCTTCGAGGTCGGTTCGGAGGCGGTCTCCCGGGTCCAGTTCAGTGCCGAGACGCAGCAGTTGACGTACTACGTCATCCACGGCCCGAGCCCGAAGGACATCCTGCGCACGTACACGGCACTGACCGGGCGTCCGGCCCTGCCGCCCGCGTGGTCCTTCGGCCTGTGGCTGTCGACGTCCTTCACCACCTCCTACGACGAGGACACCGTCACCTCCTTCATCGACGGCATGCGGGAGCGCGAACTCCCGCTGTCCGTCTTCCACTTCGACTGCTTCTGGATGCGCGAGTTCAACTGGTGCGACTTCCGGTGGGATCCACGGGTCTTCCCCGATCCGGAGGGCATGCTGGCGCGGCTGAAGGACAAGGGGCTGCGGATCTGCGTCTGGATCAACCCGTACATCGCGCAGCGCTCACCGCTGTTCGACGAGGGGCGGGCCCTCGGACATCTGCTCAGACGGCCCGACGGAAGTGTCTGGCAGTGGGACCTGTGGCAGCCGGGCATGGCGCTGGTCGACTTCACCAGCCCGGCCGCCCGGGACTGGTACGCGGCGAAGCTGGAAGCGCTGCTCGAACAGGGCGTCGACTGCTTCAAGACCGACTTCGGCGAGCGGGTCCCGGTGGACGTGGCGTACGCGGACGGCGCCGACCCGGAGCGGATGCACAACTACTACACGTACCTCTACAACCAGACCGTGTTCGATGTGCTCCGCAAACACCGAGGGGAGCACGAGGCCGTGGTGTTCGCCCGCTCGGCGACCACGGGCAGCCAGCAGTTCCCGGTGCACTGGGGCGGCGACTGCGAGGCGACGTACGCGTCGATGGCCGAGTCGCTGCGCGGCGGGCTCAGCCTCGGCATGTCGGGGTTCGGGTTCTGGAGCCATGACATCGGCGGCTTCGAGGGGACACCGACGCCGGCGCTGTTCAAGCGGTGGATCGCCTTCGGGCTGCTGTCCTCGCACAGCAGGCTGCACGGCTCGTCCTCGTACCGCGTGCCCTGGCTGTTCGACGAGGAGGCCGTGGACGTCCTGCGGCTGTTCACCCGGCTGAAGCTCGGCCTCATGCCGTATCTGTACGAGGCCGCCCGCACCGCCCACGCGGAGGGGGTGCCGATGATGCGGGCGATGGTCCTGGAGTTCCCGGACGATCCGGGGTGCGCGCATCTGGAGCGGCAGTACATGCTCGGCCCGGATCTGCTGGTCGCGCCCGTGTTCAGCGACGAGGGGGACGTCTCGTACTACGTGCCCGAGGGCACGTGGACCCCCTACCTCGGCGGGCCGCCGGTGACGGGACCGCGCTGGGTGCGCGAGCGGCACGGCTTCGGAAGCGTGCCACTGCTCGTGCGGCCGGGCGCGGTGATCCCGGTGGGGGCGGTGGACGACCGCCCCGACTACGACCACGCCGACGGGGTCACCCTGCGCGTGTACGGCCTGAAGCGGGGCGCCCGGGTGACGGTGCCGGTCGGCGGCGTGACCTTCACCGTCGTACGCGAGGGGGACACCGTGCGCGCGTCCTGCGGCGATCCGTCCGCGCCCTGGGGGCTGGCCGCGGACGGTCGCGAGGTACGGGCCCGTACCGGGACCGGCTTCCTCTCCCTTGAGCTGGAGTCCGATGAGCTGAGGTCCGATGAGCTGAGGTCCGATGAGCTGAGGTCCGATGAGCTGAGGTCCGATGAGCTGGAGTCCGAGTGATGGTCAAGATCACCGATGTGGCACGGCACGCCGGGGTCTCCCCCAGCACCGTCTCGTACGCGCTGAGCGGCAAGCGGCCGATCTCCGAGGCGACCCGGCAGCGGGTCGCGGAGAGCATCCGCCGGCTCGGCTACCGCCCGCACGCCGGGGCCAGGGCGCTCGCGAGCAGCCGGTCGAACGTCCTCGCGCTGGTCGTCCCGCTGCGGGCGGGCATCCATGTGCCGGTGGTGATGCAGTTCGCGGTGTCGGTGGTGACGGCGGCACGGCGGCACGACCATGACGTCCTGCTGCTCACCCAGGAGGAGGGCGAGGACGGGCTGCGCCGGGTCGCGGACACCGCGCTGGTGGACGCGCTGATCGTGATGGACGTCCAGCTCCACGATCCCCGGCTGCCGTTGCTGCGCGCGCTGGACCGGCCGTCGGTGCTCATCGGCTTCCCGGCCGCCGCCGACGGGCTCACCTGCATCGACCTGGACTTCAAAGCGGCCGGTGAGCTGTGCGTGGAGCGGCTCGCGGGGCTCGGGCACCGGGTCGTCGCGCTGGTCGGTTCGCCGCCGGAGGTGTATGTCCGGGGCACGGCGTTCGCGCAGCGGGTGGTGCAGGGGTTCACGGCCGCCGCCGACCGGAACCGGCTCGCCTCGTCCGTCCACCCCTGCGAGGCCTCGCCCGCCGCCGCCCGCCGGATCGCCGAGCAACTGCTGCGCGAACAGCCCGCGTTGACCGGGGTCGTGGTCCACAACGAACCCGTCCTGGAGCCGCTGATCGACGCCTTCGAACAGCTCGGCCTGCGGGTCCCGGCGGACCTGTCCGTCACCGCCATCTGCCCGGACGAACTCGCCGAGAACCTGCGCGTCCCGGTCACCTCCATCGCCATCCCGTCGGCGGAAGTGGGGGCGCGGGCGGTGGAGTTGCTGATGAACAAACTGAACGGCACACCCGCCACCGAGGCGACCCTGCTCACGCCCCGGATGACGGAGCGCGCGAGTACGGCGCCGCGCACGCTGAACGCTTGAGGAGCCATGGCCCTCCGGGCATGACACAGGCCCCGCCGCTCGAAAGCGACGGGGCCTGTGCCCACATGGGATGAGTGGAGATGGCGGGAATCGAACCCGCGTCCAACGGTGCAAAATCAGGGCTTCTCCGTGTGCAGTTCGCTGTGATTTTCTCAGCCCCGGCAATCACGCGAACAAGTCGCCGACGGGCTCAGTCACTGTTTGATTTCCCAGCGAACCCCGTGACCGGGCTCGATGGTTTAGTCCCCTAGATTATGCCAGGATCCGGGTCGGGAACACTCCCGGGCTGACACCCATTAAGGGTCCTTCACTCACTGCTTATTAGGCAGCGAGGGCGAAGGACTGGGAATCGCTCTTGGAATTGGCGATTATTTTTTGCGACATATGGTTAACGAGATCATTGCCGCTTCCTCGACACGCTTCCCCTGCTTCAACAGCCGCTGTCGAAACCGATCATCCCCATGTTGATTTTTCAAAGCTCGGCCCCTCCGGGGAGGAACCCCGCACCCGCTGTGAGGTGCAGTGCCATCGTACGTGACCAACGCACGACGGTGCCAGCCTATTCCAGTGAGCCCGCTCCGCCCGCCACGCCGCCCGGCCGGGCGGCCGACCGCTCGGCGCGCTGCGCGCCACGTTACTCGCCGCGCTGCTTCCGCTTGGCCGTCGCGATCGCGCGGTCCGACTCGCGCCGGTCCTGCTTCTCGCGCAGGGTCTGCCGCTTGTCGTACTCCTTCTTGCCGCGGGCGAGCGCGATCTCCGCCTTCGCCCGGCCGTCCTTGAAGTACAGGGCGAGCGGCACGATCGTGTGACCCGTCTCCTGGGTCTTCGCCTCCAGCTTGTCGATCTCCTCGCGGTGCAGGAGGAGCTTGCGCTTGCGGCGCACCGTGTGGTTGGTCCAGGTGCCCTGGCTGTACTCCGGGATGTGGGCGTTGTGCAGCCACGCCTCGTTCCCGTCGATCTGGACGAAGCCGTCGGTCAGCGAGGCGCGCCCCTGGCGGAGCGACTTCACCTCGGTGCCGGTCAGGACGAGCCCGGCCTCGTAGGTGTCGACGATCGCGTAGTCGTGCCGCGCCTTCTTGTTCTGCGCGACGATCTTGCGCTTGCCGTCCTTGGCCTTGCCGGAGCCCTGGCCGCCCTGCTTGGGCTGGGACTCCTTCGGTACGTACATTCCCTTGCTCATAGTGCTGGCCATTTTCGCACTACAGGGGGGCTCGGGGGAAAGCCGATTACCGTGCCCGCGGTCCAGGGGTCACGACGGAGGTCACGAAGGGTCTCCCAAGCCGCTCAGCACGGTCTCGGCCCGCGCCAGCGACTCCTTGTCCGCCTCCAGGTCGGGGGTGATGCCCCGGCCGTCGACGGAGCGCCCCGAGGGGGTGCGGTAGTGCCCGACGGTCAGCTCGGCGACGGAGCCGTCGGGCAGCCGGCTCGGCATCTGGACCGATCCCTTGCCGAAGGTCCTGGACCCCACGACGACCGCGCGCCCGCGGTCCTGGAGGGCACCGGTGAGCAGCTCGGCCGCGCTCATCGTGCCGCCGTCGACGAGCGCGACCAGGGGTCTGGTGGTGTCGCCGCCCGAGTCCGCGTGCAGGGCGCGCTGCGCGCCGTTCACGTCGTACGTGGCGACGAGACCGCCGTCGAGGAAGACGGAGGCGGTGGTGACGGCCTCGGTGACCAGACCGCCCGAGTTGCCGCGCAGGTCGAGGACGATCCCGGCCCGGCTCGGGGCCCGGCCGACCGCTGCCCGTACGGCGTCGCCCACGCCCTTGGTGAAGGCGTCGACCTTGATCAGGGTGACACCGCCGGGAAGCCCGCTGACGGTCACGGAGTCCGTGGAGAGCCTGGCGCGGCGCAGGGTCCGGCTCCACGACTGCGTGCCGCGCTCCAGGCCGAGGGAGACCTTCGTGCCGGCGGTCGCGTCGTCCGCGTCGCCGCGCAGTAACGAGACCACCTCGGTGACCGGCCGGCCGTCCACCTTCGCGCCGTCGACGGTGCGCAACCGGTCGCCCTTGCGGATGCCCGCGGCGGCGGCGGGCGAGCCGGCGCTGACGCGGGTGACCTCGATGCGTCCGTCGCGCTCGCGGCGGGCCCACAGGCCGACGCCGGTGTACTGGCCGTCCAGGGCTTCCTCGAACTCCTGGTACTCGCCCTGGGAGTAGACGGCGCCCCAGCGGTCTCCGCTGCGGCTGACGGCGCGTTCGGCGGCCTCCATGGGGGACTTGCCGTCGGCCATCGCCTCGGCCGCTGCCTCGGCGACCGCGTCGTGGTGGCGTGCCGCCGCCGAACCGGGCGTGCGGGACGGCGTCTTCCGGGCGGGGTCGGAGAACGATCCGGTCGCCGCACCGGCGACGAGGACACTCGCGAACACCAATGTCAGGGCCGCCCCGCGGCGGATGCGGCGGGGCTCGCAGAACAGGTCACGGCCTGACATGCCGGTGAGTCTAGGACAACACGAAGGGCCGCACCGCCGGTTGACGGTACGGCCCTCTTGGGATGCGTCACACCTTCAGGTACTTGCGCAACGCGAAGAACGCGGCCACTGCGGGCATCAGAAGGCTCGTCGCGAGGATGAGCGGGAGCTTGGTCAACACGGCGTCCCAGCCGATGAAGTTGATCAGGTTGAGCTTGTGGGACAGGTCCAGACCGTGGTCGATGATGAAGTACCGGGCGATCAGCAGGAAGCCGCAGGCGACACCGCCGCCGATGAGTCCGGCGACCGAGGCCTCCGCGATGAACGGCGCCTGGATGTAGAACCCGGAGGCGCCGACGAGCCGCATGATGCCCGTCTCGCGCCGCCGGCTGAACGCCGAGACGCGGACGGTGTTGACGATCAGCATCAGCGCGACGACGAGCATCATCGCCATCACCGCGCGCGCGGCCCAGTTCATGCCGTTGAGGAGCCCGAACAGGTTGTCCAGGATGCCCTTCTGGTCCTGCACGGACTGCACACCGTCACGGCCGTCGAAGGCGGTCGCGATGACCTGGTACTTCTCCGGGTCCTTCAGCTTGATCCGGTACGACTCCTGCATCTGGTCCGGCGTGAGGGAGCTGGCCAGCGGGGAGTCGCCGAACTGCTCCTTGTAGTGCTTGTACGCCTGGTCCGAGGACTCGTAGGTGACCTTCTGGACGACCGTGGACATCTTGTCCAGGTCGGCGACGATCTGCTTCTTCTGGTCACTGGTCACCGCGCCCTTGGCGCAGTGCGGGTCGGACTCGGCGTCGCTCTTGTTGCAGAGGAAGATCGAGACGTTGACCTTGTCGTACCAGTAGCCCTTCATGGTGTTCACCTGGTCGCTCATCAGGAGCGAGCCGCCGAACAGGGCGAGCGAGAGGGCGACCGAGACGACGACCGCGAAGGTCATGGTCAGGTTGCGGCGGAGACCGACACCGATCTCCGACAGAACGAACTGCGCGCGCATGGCGTCTTCCTCAGACCTTTCCGTGGACGATGATCAGTGCTGGTAGCCGTAGACGCCGCGTGCCTGGTCGCGGACGAGACGGCCCTGCTCCAGCTCGATGACGCGCTTGCGCATCTGGTCCACGATGTTCTGGTCGTGCGTCGCCATCAGGACCGTGGTGCCCGTCCGGTTGATCCGGTCGAGCAGTTTCATGATGCCCACGGAGGTCTGTGGGTCGAGGTTTCCGGTCGGCTCGTCGGCGATGAGGAGCTTGGGCCGGTTCACGAAGGCTCTCGCGATGGCCACACGCTGCTGCTCACCACCGGACAGCTCGCCGGGCATCCGGTCCTCCTTGCCGCCCAGACCGACGAGGTCGAGCACCTGGGGCACGGACTTGCGGATCTCGCCGCGGGACTTGCCGATGACCTCCTGGGCGAAGGCCACGTTCTCGGCGACCGTCTTGTTGGGCAGCAGACGGAAGTCCTGGAACACGGTCCCCAGCTGGCGGCGCATCTGCGGCACCTTCCAGTTGGAGAGCCGCGCGAGGTCCTTGCCCAGGACGTGCACCTGGCCTTGGCTGGTCCGCTCCTCGCGGAGGATCAGCCGCAGGAAGGTGGACTTCCCGGAGCCGGAGGACCCCACGAGGAACACGAATTCTCCGCGCTCGACCTCCAGGGAGACATCCCTGAGAGCGGGGCGGGTCTGCTTGGGGTAGACCTTGGAGACATTGTCGAATCGGATCACGGGTGCACCACGGGTCGCCGGGGGTAGGTGTGCGTGACCATACGCGAACCGGGTGTACGAGCGCAGTCGGCGTACGGGGTTGCGCGCGGCTTGCACGATTTGTCACGGATCTGAGGCGCGATTCACACCGGATCCGAGCGGCTGACGGCTCTCCGCGCGGGGCAGGATAAGGCGAGCCGCGCCGAAATCCGCGGAACCTGGCACAGTGGTAGGGGAACGGTTGCGTTCGCCGAAGCGTTAAGAGAGCGATGTGTACGCGAGAACGGCGAGAACGCCGCGTACGCGGAGACGTCGCAAGGAGGGCCGGCGCATGACGTACGACCGACTGGTATGCGCTAACTGCGCGGCACCCGTCAGCGAGGGCCGCTGCCCCGTCTGCCGCGCGAACCGGGAGCGACTCCAGCAGGAGAGCCCCTTCGCGGGACTCAACCCCATGGCACTGATCGCCCTGCTCGCGGTACTGATCGCGGCGCTGGCCCTGGTGGCCCACCAGACGGTGTGAGAGCCGCGCGGACGGCCCGCACGGCCGGCCGGCACCCAGAAGACCACGACAAGGGCCCGGAGCGCGCTGCTCCGGGCCCTTCGTCACGTGTGCGCCTGTCAGGCGGCGGCACCGCCGCGGCCGCCGGCGAGGCGCGGCAGCAGCCGGAAGCCGATACCACCGGCGATCATCGTGGCGGCCCCGATGAGCAGGAACGCGGTCTGGCCGGCCCCCGTCTCGGCCAGCGCGCCGTCCTTGCCCTGGGCCTTGGTGTCCGAGCCCGTGTCGGTGAGGGCCGAGGAGCCCTCCTCCTGGGTGGTGGAACCACCGTTGGGGTCGGTGTTGTTGCCGCCGGAACCGGAGTTGCCGCCCGCGGGCGCGGAGGACGAGCCGGAGGTCGGCTCCTCCGTCGGCTCGGTCGGGTTCCCGGTGGGCGTGGTGGCCGTCGGGGCCGGCGAGGTCGGGGGCACCTCGGTGGGAGCCTGCGACGTCGGGGGCACCTCGGTGGGAGGCTCCGACGTCGGGGGCTCCGACGTCGGAGGCGCCGGCGACTCAGGGATACCCGTGACGGTCGGGGTCGGGGTCGGGTCGCCGGTGCCGGTCGCCGAGGCGACTCCCGCCACTGTCAGTGAAGCACCGGCGGCGATCACCGCGCCGGCCGCTATTCGTGCCGCGAGAATCCGCGTCTTCTTGGTCATCTGCCTGCTACCCCCAGTAGCTGATCGTCAATGGAGCAGCGTCCGGAGCCACGGCGTCACAGGAGGTTTTCGGTCCGCCCCCCGGTTCACATGCGCCCCGGTGATACGCATGCCACACGTCACCCTTCCCAGTTTCCAGAGCATCGTCAAGGTCGTTGCGTACGCGATGTCCGGAACACCATCGTTTGCCTGGCGTGCGGACATCTGACTGTGACGTAAAACCCAGACAGCCCCCGACGAAAAAGGCAACTGCCGTCCGGTGGACGGCAGTTGCCTTGTCGATAAAGAGGTTTCACCGAGGGCGGGAAGACGCCCGCCCGGACCGCGCTTCGCGCGCGCCTACTTCTCCTGCTGCTTGCGCCAGCGAATTCCGGCCTCCAGGAAGCCGTCGATCTCGCCGCCGAACACGGCCTCGGGGTTGCCGACTTCGAACTCGGTGCGCAGGTCCTTGACCATCTGGTACGGGTGCAGGACGTACGAACGCATCTGGTTTCCCCAGGAGTTGCCGCCGTCGCCCTTGAGGGCGTCCATCGCGGCCTGCTCCTCCTGCCGGCGCCGCTCCAGGAGCTTGGCCTGCAGAACGTTCATGGCCGAGGCCTTGTTCTGGATCTGCGACCGCTCGTTCTGGCACGAGACGACGATGCCGGTGGCCAGGTGGGTCAGGCGCACGGCGGAGTCGGTGGTGTTGACGCCCTGGCCGCCGGGGCCGGACGAGCGGTACACGTCGATCCGCAGCTCGGACTCGTCGATCTCGATGTGGTCGGTCTGCTCGACGACCGGCAGGATCTCGACACCGGCGAAGGACGTCTGGCGGCGGCCCTGGTTGTCGAACGGCGAGATGCGCACCAGCCGGTGCGTGCCCTGCTCCACGGAGAGCGTGCCGTACGCGTACGGCACTTTGACGGCGAAGGTGGTGGACTTGATGCCCGCCTCTTCCGCGTACGAGGTCTCGTAGAGCTCCGTCTTGTAGCCGTGGCGCTCGGCCCAGCGCAGGTACATGCGCTGGAGCTTCTCGGCGAAGTCGGAGGCGTCGACGCCGCCGGCCTCGGCACGGATGGTGACGACGGCCTCACGGGAGTCGTACTCGCCGGACAGGAGCGTGCGGACCTCCATCTCGTCCAGCGCCTTCTTGACGGCGACGAGCTCGGTATCGGCCTCGGCACGGGTGTCCGGGTCGTCCTCCTCCTCGGCCATCTCGAAGAGCACGCTCAGATCGTCGATACGCCCGCGGAGCGCCTCGGCCTTCCTGACCTCCGCCTGGAGGTGGCTCAGCTTGCTGGTGATCTTCTGCGCCTCGTCCGGGTCGTCCCACAGGGACGGCGCGGCCGCCTGCTCCTCGAGCACGGCGACATCTGCCCTCAGCTTGTCGAGGTCCAGGACGGCCTCGATCGACTCCATGGTCGAGGAGAGGGACTTGAGCTCTTCGGATACATCGACGACTGCCACGCCTCCAGCGTAACGGTTACGACAACCGGGCCTCGCCCTTCGCCCCCGGGGGCCCGCCTCGCCCCCGCCCGGGAGGTCAGCCCGGGAGGTCAGCCCGGGAGGTCAGCCCTGGAGGTCAGGGTGAGGCCGGGGCCGAGTTCTTCGTGTCCTGGGGGGTCCCGTCGGCGCCGTCGCCCGAGGCGGCGAGCCAGGTGCCGACGCCCACCGCGGCGACCAGGACGACCGCCGCCGCCCCCAGGGTGATGCGCCGCCGGCGGGCGGAGGCGCGGTGCCGGGCGGACCCGGGCCGGGGCGCGCCCGCGGCGCGGGGCGCCCGAGCCGTTCCCCGGGCCCCGCCGGCCAGCTCGTCGGGTGCCGGCACCCGCATCGAGGTGTGCGTGTCCCGGCTCGAGTCGGGCGCGGCCCCCGGCACGAGGGGGACGGCCCCGCGCCGCTCGCGGGCCGCCGCGGGCACGGACGGCTCCGCGGTCTCCTCGTACTCCTCGTCCGCGTCCTCGGACTCCGCGTCCGGCGAGTCCACGTCGAGCGGCGGCATCCCGGCCAGCAGCGGCAGCTGCTCCCGCAGCCGTGCCCCCAGCTCGGAGGCCCGCAGCCGGGACGCGGGCGCCTTGGCCAGGCACTGCACGATGAGCTGCCACAGCTCGTCGGGGATGCCCGGGAGCGGGACCACGGTCTCCGTGACATGGCGGCGCAGGACCGCGCCGGGGTGTCCGCCCCCGAAGGGCGTGAACCCGGCGAGCAGCTCGTAGAGCACGGTCGCGAGCGCGTAGATGTCGACGGCGGCGCGCGGCGGCAGGCCCTCGATGATCTCGGGCGCCAGGTAGTCCGGCGTACCGATGATCTTCGTGACCCGGGTCCGGCGCGGCGAGTCGATGAGTTTGGCCACACCGAAGTCGGTCAGGAGGGCCGGGTGGGAGCCGCCGGGGCCGAGCGGGCCCTGCATGTCGAGCAGGACGTTCTCGGGCTTCACGTCGCGGTGGACGACCCCGGCGGCGTGCGCGGCGGCGAGTCCGTCCGCGACGTCGGCGACGATCGCGACCGCGGCCTCGGGGGCGAGCCGCCGCTCCCGGTCGAGCCGGGTGCGCAGGTCGGTGCCCCGTACGAGGTCCATGACGAGGGCGAGGTCGTTGCCGTCCACCACCAGGTCGCGCACCGCCACCACGTGGGGGTGGTCGAGACCGAGCAGTGCGGTGCGCTCCTGCACGAAGCGTCCGACCAGTTCCTGGTCGGACGCGAGGTCCTCGCGCAGCAGCTTGATGGCGACGGGTCCCTCGGGTCCCTCGCCCAGCCACACCGTGCCGGCGCTCCCCCGCCCCAGGATCTGGTGCGCGGTGTACCTGCTGCCGATCTTGCGTGCCAAGACTGCTCCTACAGACGCGTGTTGCCGCTTAAAGTACGCGCCCGCGGAGCCAACCTTCACTCCCGAGACCGAAATCACCCGTCAGATATCGACAAATCCCCAGAGTCAGTTGCCCGAGGAGGAGTTCGAGCCGAGATCGCCCATCCAACTGCTGACCTGGTCGTACCTGTGGGTGAGCTCGCCCCAGAAACTCCTGGTGGAGTGGATCCAGTGCTGGAGGGGACTGAACTCCCAGACCAGCCAGCCGGCGACGAACAGGATGATGATCGTGAACAGGCACCCCTTGAGGCAGCCGAGCCCCGGGATCTTCATGGGGTTGGCGCCGCGCTGCCGGGGCTCGCGCGACTGGCGCGGCGCGGGCTGCTGGGGCCGCTGCGGCTCGGGCGCGTACCGCTGCGGCTGGGGCTGCCGCTGCGGCTCGGGGGCGTAGCGCTGCGGCTGCTGCTGGTGCTGCGGCGCGTACTGCTGCTGTTGCTGCTGCCCCTGCGGGTATCCGTAGCCGGGCGGCGGCTGCTGGCCGCGCTGCGGACGCTGCTGCTGGGGCTGCTGCTGGGGGCGGGCGACCTGCCGCTGGGGGCGGCGGCGCAGCGGGTCCTCGTTCGGGTCGAGGTACTGGACCTGCGTCTGTTCGTTGCGGTCGCGGGCCGCGCGGAGCTGGTTCTGCCAGGGGTGCGGGTCCTCGCCCTGGCCGGGCTGTCCGCCCGGCTGGTGCTGCGGCACGGGCGGCAGCACGGCGGTCGGGTCGGCCGCGCCGGAGGTGTGCGGCAGCACGCTGGTCGCGCCGTACGGGTCGTACGAGCCCGCGCCCTGCGGCAGCACCTGTGTGGGGTCGGCGGCGCCGGCCATGTCCGGGACCTGCGCCGGGGTCGGGTCCGGGGCGAGCAGGGCGGCCACGCCGTCGGCGGCGGCGATCTGCGCCGGGGTCGCGTGCACCCCGACACCCGCGGCGACGGCACGCAGTCCGCGCGCGAGGTTCTCGGCGCTGGGCCGTTCGTCCGGGTTCTTGCGCAGGCAGCGCTCTATGACCGTCCACAGCGGGTCCGGGACGGTCGAGGGGCGGCGCGGTTCGGCGCTCAGGTGCTGGTGGAGCACTTCGAGGGCGGACCCGCCGCCGAACGGCGGGCGCCCGGTGACCAGCTCGTACATCAGGATGCCGGCGCCGTAGATGTCGACGGCGGAGGTCTGCGGGCGTCCCTCGGCGGACTCCGGCGCGACATACGCGGGCGTGCCGACGAATTCGTGGGTGCGCGTGAGGCCGGGGGAATCGGCGAGCCGCGCGATGCCGAAGTCGGTCAGCATCGGGTGCATCCCGCCGCCGTCCTGCTTGAGCAGGACGTTCGCGGGCTTCAGGTCGCGGTGCACGACGCCGTCGGCGTGGCTGGCGGCGAGGGCGTCGGCGACCTGGGCGGTCAGCAGGGCGGCGGCGACGGGCGAGAACGGCCCGTTCTCGCGCAGGTAGCGGTGCAGGTCGGGGCCGTCGACCAGGTCCATGACGAGGGCGAGGAGATCGCCCTCGACGACGAGGTCGCGTACGCGCACGATGTTCGGGTGGGTCAGGCGCAGCAGCACCGACCGCTCCCGGAGGAACCGCATCACGATGTCCGCGTCGCTCGCGAGCTCTTCCTTCAGGACCTTGATCGCCACGGTCTCGCCGGGCTGGCCGGCGACGGCCGCCTCGGCGCCCGCGGTCTCCCGCTGGCGGGCTCGCCAGACCGTGCCTGTGGCGCCGCGCCCCAGCGGCTCCTCAAGGAGGTACTTGCTCCCTACCGGCCGCACGTCATGCGCTCCCTGTTGCTTGCTCTGCCTGGTCCGTCCACCGTGATCACCGTGGTACAGGAGTTTCCGACCCACTGTAGTGCCGCCCCGCCCGGCACAGCGCTGTCCTCCCCGTGTGCTTTCCCATAGGTCCCCTGCGCACCTGTGGTCCGCATAAGCGCTTACGTACGCGCTCCCGTCCTTGTTCGACGGTCCGCTTCGATGGTCGACATTCGATGGCCTACGGAAAGCCGCTCGACCGTGTTCGACGGAAAGACGCTCACTCCGGTCGGTTGGTTGCCGCGGCCGGGCGTGACCGATCTCAAGCGGACATCTGGCGCGCACTGGGCAGGAACTTTTACGGGCAGAGCCGACCAATCAAGATCACTTACGGGTGGGGGGCGGGCGTGTTGTCAGTGGCAGGTGCGAGGATGCCTCCAGTACTGGCCGACGTGCCCGTGTGCGGTGGGGGAATCTGCGGTGGGGGGGACCGCGGCGCAGCCTCGTCCTCGTCGCGGACACCTGCGCGGAAGGGACCCCTGACGGCGATGCAGATCCGGCTGACCGTCGTAGACCCGCTGGGCCCGCCCTCGGAGCCGCGGGGGCGAGCCACGGCCTGCGATGTGCTGGTCACCGCGCCCGCCGGGACGGCGCTGGCCGCGGTCGCGTCGGGGCTGGCCGCGGCGGTCGGGGGAAGTGGTGGGGGTGCCTCCCAGAGCGAGCGCGGCCGTGAGTCGGGCGGGGGCCAGATCGTGCTCTACGCGGGCGCGGAGCGGCTCGACGCCCAGCGCTGCACACTCGGCGAGCCGCCGCTGACGGACGGCGCCGTGCTCTGTCTGGGCACGCCCGCCGAGCCCGGTCCCGACCTGGACGACGTCTCGGCTCAGCTCCATGTGGTCGCGGGACCCGACGCCGGCGGCGTGCACCTGCTGCACGGCGGCCAGATCCGCATCGGCCGCTCCGCGGACGCCGACGTGCCCCTGGACGACCCGGACGTGTCCCGCCTGCACTGCGCGATCACCGTCACCCCCGAGGGCCGCGTCTCGGTCGCCGACATCGGCTCCACGAACGGCACGACGCTCGACGGCTCCCGCGTCGGCGGCCGGGCGGTCCCCCTCACCCAGGGCGCGCTGCTGCGCGTCGGCGAGTCCGCCCTGCGGCTCGCCCCGCCGGGAGGTCCGGGCGTCCTGGAGACGGCGCCGGACGGCGAAGGCCATGTGCGGGTGCGGGCCGGATCGGCCCGGGACGGTCTCTCAGGGGCCGACGGATTCGACGAGCAGGGCGGGCACGGCGGCCGGGCGGGCGCCGGGACCGCAGCCCGGCTGGACACGGCCTCCGCGGCTCCGGGCGGCTCCCCCGTGGAGGTCTCACGGGGCGGCTCCGCCACCGGGCCGGACACACCCTCCTCAACGCCGCCCGCTTCCCCGCAGACCGCGCAGCCCCCGCGCGGCGCCGTGCCCCACGCGCGCGGGGAGAGCGCCTCCCTCGCACAGGGCGGGGCGCTGCCGCCCATGGGCGAGACGCATCACGCTTATGGGACCGCGGAGTGGGGGGCCTCCGGTGGCGGCGTCCCCGGAGCGCTGGAGCACGGACGGGCGGTGCCCCCCGCCGTCCCGGAGCAGGGCGGAGCACCCCGGATCGAGAGCAGGCCGCGGGGCGCGACGGCGGAGGGCCGCGGTTTTGGCCCCGGTGCGTCCACGCGCGGGACGGGTCGCGCCGACGGGCCCGCGAAGACTTCCGGTGCGGAGGCTTCCGGTGGACGGGACGGGACGGAGGCCGCGAACGCTGGGAACTCCGGGCCCCTGACCGCCGACGCGTCCGGCACGTTCGGAGCGGGCATCCCGGGTGCGCGCAAAGGCACGCCGACGCGGGGCACGGACATCCCGCCGGGGGTGCGCAGGCGCGGCGGCATCGGCGCCTGGGCCCGGCGGCTGGCCGGCGGCCGCGGCGGACCGGCCGGGACCGAACGCGAGACGTACGACGACGGAGCCGTGGCGGTGGACGACCTCCTTCCGGCCGTACGGCGCTCCCCCGAGAGCTGGCCGGACCCGGCGACCCTGCTGCTCACCGCGCTCGGCCCCGGTCCCCGGCTGTGGGAGCGGGGTCCCGGACACCCCGAGGCACTGACGGTGCGTCTGGGCACCGCCGACCGGGCGGCGCCGGACGGCTCGGGCCTGCTCCCCGCGGTGCCGGTGACCGCCGGGCTGCGGGAGGCCGGCTCACTGGGCCTGGCCGGACCCCGGGCGCGTCTCGCGGGGCTGGCCCGCGCGGTCGTCGCGCAGCTCGCCGCGCTGCACTCCCCCGACACCCTGGAAATCGTCCTGATCAGCACCGACCGGGCCCGCACGGTGGAGGAGCGCAGCGCCGAGTGGTCCTGGCTCGGCTGGCTCCCCCATCTGCGCCCCGCCCACGGCCAGGACTGCCGTCTCCTTCTGGCGTACGACCGCGAGCAGGCGGCGGCGCGCACCGACGAACTCCTGCGCCGCCTGGAGGACCACCTCGCGGAGGCGGAGGGTGCGCCGGGCGGCCCCGGTCCGCTGCCCACCGGCGCGGGCGCGACCGTTCCGGCCGCCCGGTCCGGGACGCACGACGACGGCGGGCGCGTCGCCCCGGTCGGCGGCGACGGCCCGCGGGGCGCGGTACGGCGGCCCTCCTGGGCACGCGCCGACGACACGGACGACGGCTATGACGGCCCGTTCACGGTGGTCGTCGTGGACGGGGACCCCGGAAGCGCCGACGTCCGGGAGGCCGTGATACGTCTCGCGCACGAGGGCGCGCGGGCCGGAATCCATCTGGTGTGCCTGGCCGAGACATCACCGGCGTCCCCCGCGTCGCCGGTGAGGGACACGTACGAGGCGGCCTGCGCTGCCTCGCCGGCCTTCCGCGAGTGCGGGGCGGTGGCGCTGCTCAGCGGGGACGTGGCGACGGCGCTGCGGCTGATGCGGGTGGCACCGGGCGGTACCGGCGGGCGCTCCCCGGAGGACGCGCCGCACGCCGGACCCCTGCGCGCGGGACCCCTCCACACCGGCTCCCGGCACGGCGGACCCGACAGTGCGGGACCCGACCGGACCGGACGGGGCCCCGCCGGGTCCGCGCACACCGGATCGCCGCGCTCCGGCCCCGCGCACAGCGCGCCGTCGTACTCCGGGCCCCGGCACGACGGATCCACCCACACGGGCATCCCGCACCCGGCAGCCGCGGGGCGAACGGGTCCCGGAGGCGGTGCGGGACCCGCCGACACCGGCGGTCCGCGCACAGGCCGTACGTCCTCCGGAGCGGGCGGAAAGCTGCCGCGCGGCCCCGTGGGCCATGGCACCGTCGCCGCCGTGGACGCCGTGTCCCTGGCCTGGGCCGAGCGGTTCGCCCGGTCCCTGGCCCCGCTGCGGACGGACGGTGCGCTCGGGGACCGGCACGCGCGCGTGTCCGCGCCCTTGCCCCAGACGGCCCGCCTGCTCGACGAGTTGGGGCTGGCGCGGGCCACCCCCGCCTCCCTGATGGCGCGTTGGGCGGACGCCGCGGACGACACCGAGGCGTTCGGCGGACGGGCGCGGGCCGTGCTCGGCGCCGGACCGCGCGGACCCGTCGCCGTCGACCTGCCCGTCGAGGGCCCGCACCTGCTGATCGAGGGCCCGCCGGGCAGCGGCCGTACGGAACTGCTGCGCTCGGTCACCGCGTCCCTCGCCGCCGCCGAACGCCCCGACCGGCTCGGGATCGTCCTGATGGACGGACGGGACGGCACCGGTGGTCATGGCGTGGCGACCGGCGGAGAAGGACTTCAGGTCTGCACGGATCTGCCGCATGTCACCACGCATCTGACGGCCAACGACCCTGTGCGGATGCGGGAGTTCGCCCAGTCGCTGAGCGCCGAGCTGAAGCGGCGGTCCGAGCTGCTGGGCCGGCTCGGTTTCGCGGAGTGGCACGCACGTCGGACGGTGCCCGGCCCGATCGTGGCGCAGCGCTCGGGCGGGTCCTCGTCGGGCGGGACCTCGTCCCTGGGCGCCTCGGACCTCGACTCACCGCCCAGCTCGACGCTGCGGCTGCGGCCCGCCGCCGCGCGCCGGCAGGCCGAGCCGGGGCCTCCGCTGGCCCGCCTGGTCGTGGTCGTCGACGACCTGGACGCCCTGCTGTCACCGGCGCTCGGTTCCCCGGGGCGGCCTGCGGCCGGTTCGGTCGTACGGGCGCTGGAGGCCGTCGCCCGGGAAGGGGACCGGCTCGGGGTGCACCTCGTGGCGGCGTCGGGAGTCGGCGGCCGTACGGCGGCGTCGGAGCTGGCGCGGTCCGCCGCGCTGCGCGTCACCCTCGAAGCACCGTTGCCCGGACCCGAGGAACCCGCCCCCGGGCGGGGCCGGCTGCTGCGTCCGGACGGCCGGGAGACGCCCTTCCAGGGCGGCCGGGTGACGGGGCGCATTCCCCGTACGGCCACGCTCCGCCCCACGGTCGTCCCCCTGGAGTGGCACCGCATGGGCGATCCGCCGGCCCGCCGGCCGGTCCGCGAGCTGGGCAACGGGCCCACGGACCTGGCCCTGCTCGCCAGCGCCCTGGAGAGGGCCGCGCGCTCCGTCTCCGCCGTCGAGGTGCCCTCGCTGCTGTAACCCGCACGCCGCACGCCAGGGACCGCCCGCGCTCCAGCCGCAGGTCACGGGACCGTCCGCGCCTCCAACCACAGGTCACGGCACCGGCACCGCTCCAACCCGGCGCTGCTGCGGCACGCATGCCACCGGGGGTGCGCGTCCCTGCGGCCCGCATCCCACCGGGGGTGCGCGTCGCTGCGGCCCGCGTGCCACGGGGGCACGCGCCGCTCCAGCCCTGCGCGTCACCCGTCACAGGTCACGCGGTGCCGCGGCGCACACGTCCCGCCGGGCAGGCAGCGCCGAGCACCCGCGTGCCACGGCGCTTCTTCGGGCCCCGCGCGTCACCCCGCGGGGCCCCGCGCCGGTGAACGCACCGGGGTCACCGGGCGGACCGGCATCCCTCTTTCGCGCGCTTGCGCATCCGTGACCCCACGTCACGACCCAATCACGATCGCCCACTTGACAGTACCGGCGGTCTTGCCGCCCCCGAGCGACCTGGCGTAGACCGGAGCGCACGGGGCAGCCGCTTTGACGTTCGACGAAGAACGAAGAACGGGGCAGTGATGCGCAGCATTCCTCAGATACGCAGGTCGCCCGATCACTCCACGCGCCGCTCGCGCAGAGCCGCGCAGGCCGCCGCGGCCGCCTTCGTCGCCGGCGCTCTCACGCTCACGGCGTGCGGTGGCGGCAGCGGCGACAAGGCCAAGGGAAACGACAAGGGCACGGGTACGGAGAGCGGCGGCACCGGCGCGGACTCCGTCACCCTCCCCAAGCTCGACGGCGCCACCCTGGAAGTCGCCGCCGTGTGGACCGGGGCGGAACAGGCCAACTTCAAGAAGGTGCTGGCGGAGTTCGAGAAGCGCACGGGCGCGAAGGTCACCTTCGTACCGGCGCAGGACCCGATCATCAACTTCCTCGGTTCGAAGATCGCGGGCGGAGCGCCCCCGGACGTGGCGCTGCTTCCCCAGGTCGGCGCGGTCAAGCAGGCCGTCGACAACAAGTGGGCCAAGCCCGTCGGCCCGGACGCGCAGGCGCAGTTGACGAAGAACTACTCGCAGGGCTGGCAGGACCTCGGCAAGGTCGGCGGCAAGCAGTACGCCGTGTACTTCAAGGCCGCCAACAAGTCGCTGGTCTGGTACAACACCAAGGTCTTCGAGAACGCGGGGGCCAAGGAGCCCAAGACCTGGAAGGAGTTCCTGACCGCCGCGCGGACGATCTACGACTCCGGGGTCACCCCCGTCTCGGTCGGCGGTGCCGACGGCTGGACGCTCACCGACTGGTTCGAGAACATCTATCTCTCCCAGGCGGGCCCCGAGAAGTACGACCAGCTCGCCCAGCACAAGATCAAGTGGACGGATCCGTCCGTGAAGGACGCGCTGACCACGCTCGCCGAACTGTGGGGGAACAAGAACTTCATCGCGGGCGGCCCGGACGGCGCGCTCCAGACGGAGTTCCCGGCCTCGGTGACCCAGACGTTCACCGGCGGCGACCAGCCGAAGGCGGGCATGGTCTTCGAGGGCGACTTCGTGGGCGTCAACATCGCGGAGACCAAGGCGAAGATCGGGACGGACGCGAAGGTGTTCCCGTTCCCGGCCGTGGGGGACAAGGCGCCCGTGGTGAGCGGCGGTGACGCGGCCGTGCTGCTGAAGGAGTCCAAGGCGGGCCAGGCGCTGCTGACGTTCCTCGCCTCGCCCGACGCGGCGACGATCTGGGCGAAGCTCGGCGGCTATCTCTCCCCCGACAAGAACGTGGCCGAGTCCGCCTATCCGAACGCCGTCCAGCAGTCCATGGCCAAGGCGCTGATCGCGGCCGGCGACAACTTCCGCTTCGACATGTCCGACCAGGCCCCGCAGGCCTTCGGCGGAACACCCGGCAAGGGCGAGTGGAAGGACCTGCAGGACTTCCTGAAGAACCCCAAGAACGTGGCGGGGACGCAGGCGAAGCTCGAATCGGACGCCGCAGCGGCCTACAAGGGCTGATCCGGCCATGACGTCGGCGACGGCCGGAGGCACCGCACCGGTGCCCCCGGCCCGTACACGCAAGAGCGTGACCGGGACCCGCAGGACGGTGGTGGCGCTGTTCCTGCTGCCCGCCCTCGTCCTGCTCGGCGCGCTCGTGGTCTACCCGATCGGGTACTCGGTCGTCCGCAGCTTCTACGACCAGCAGGGCGACGGCTTCGCCGGGTTCGACAACTACAAGGCGCTGTTCACCGACGACGGCATCCGCACCGCGCTCAAGAACAACGTCATCTGGGTGGTGTTCGCCCCGACGGTCGCGACCGCGCTGGGGCTGGTCTTCGCGGTGCTCACCGAACGGGTGCGCTGGGGAACGGCGTTCAAGCTGGTCGTCTTCATGCCGATGGCGATCTCGATGCTCGCGGCGGGCATCATCTTCCGGCTGGTGTACGACCAGGATCCGGCCAAGGGCGTCGCGAACGCGGTGTGGGTGGGGGTGCACGACACCTTCGCCCCGTCGTCGGCGTTTCCCAAGGCCCACCCGGGCCGGCAGTCGCCGCTGGAGGCGGAGAAGGGCGGCTTCATCACCCGGGGGGCCGTGCACACCGGGCAGTCCGTCGCCCTCCCGCTCGTCGGGGTCGCACCGGACCAGATGCCGGGCGGCGCCAAGAAAGCCGTCCGGGCCGCGTCCGAGCCCGGCAGGATCACCGGGACGGCCTGGCAGGACTTCACCCGCGGCAAGGGCGTCGGCCGGCTGGGCCAGGTGGACGCGGGCGAAGTCGGCTACTCCGGGATGAGGATCGAGGCGGTCAAGGACGGCAGGGTCGTCGACACGGCGAAGGCCGGTGCCGACGGCACGTTCTCGCTCTCGGGCAAGGCGGACGGAGCCCGGCTGCGGCTCCCGGCGGGCAACTTCAAGGAGCCGTACAACGGCGTCGACTGGCTCGGCCCGTCCCTGGTCACCCCGGCCATCATCGGCAGTTACGTCTGGATGTGGGCGGGCTTCGCGATGGTGCTGATCGCGGCGGGGCTCGCGGGGGTGCCGCGTGAACTCCTGGAGGCGGCCCGGGTCGACGGGGCGAACGAGTGGCAGGTGTTCCGCAGGGTCACCGTGCCGCTGCTGGCGCCGGTGCTCGCGGTGGTCGCCGTGACCTTGATGATCAATGTGCTGAAGGTCTTCGACCTGGTCTTCATCATCGCGCCGGGCTCCTCCCAGGACGACGCGAACGTGCTGGCCCTGGAGCTGTACCGCAAGGGCTTCTCGGAGGGCCGCCCGGGCGTCGCGAGCGCCATCGCGGTGTTCCTGCTGCTGCTGGTGATCCCGGTGATGCTGTTCAACGTCCGCAGGCTCAGGCGGGAGGTGCGGCGATGAGCCCGATCCTCATTTCCGGCCGGAGGTCCGGGGGTTGTCCCCCGGGAAGACACAGCAATGTGCGGCGGCTGAGGCGGGAGGTGCGGCGATGACCACGCAGGCCGGACGGCTGGCGGAGACCGTACCCGCCACGGCCGTGAACAGGGCCCGGACCTCCCTCGGTTCACGGATCGCGAGCCGGGTGAGCGGCGGCGTCCTCCGCGTCTTCCTGCTGCTCGTCGGCCTGTTCTGGCTGGTGCCGACGATCGGGCTGCTGCTGTCCTCGCTGCGCAGGCCCGAGGACATGAGCGCGAGCGGCTGGTGGAAGGTGTTCACCGCGCCCTCGCAGCTCACCTTGGACAGCTACCAGAAGCTCCTGGAGAACAGCGACATCACCAACTCGCTGCTCAACACGGTGCTGATCACGGTCCCGGCGACCGTCCTGGTCGTCGTCATCGGCTCGCTCGCGGGCTACGCCTTCGCCTGGATGGAATTCCCGGGCCGCGACTGGTGGTTCCTCGCCGTGGTCGGCCTGCTGGTCGTTCCGGTCCAGGTGGCGCTGATCCCGATCGCCGAACTCTTCGGGAAGATAGGCATCTTCGGGTCGATCACCGGCGTGGTCCTCTTCCACGTCGGATACGGCCTGCCCTTCGCGGTGTTCCTGCTGCGGAACTTCTTCGCGGAGATCCCGCGGGAGCTCCTGGAGGCGGCCCGGCTGGACGGCGCGGGTGAACTGCGCCTGTTCGTACGGGTAGTGATGCCGCTCGGCGGTCCCGCCATCGCCTCGCTGGGGATCTTCCAGTTCCTGTGGGTGTGGAACGACATGCTGGTCGCGCTGGTGTTCTCCGACTCGGGGAGCCAGCCCATCACGGTCGCGCTCCAGACGCAGGTACGCCAGTTCGGCAACAACATCGACGTGCTGGCGCCGGGCGCCTTCATCTCGATGGTGATCCCGCTGGCCGTGTTCTTCGCGTTCCAGCGGCAGTTCGTCTCCGGAGTGATGGCGGGAGCGGTCAAGTAGGCCGCTTCCAGCAGCGTTTGAGGGGCGGGCCGGACACCGGCCCGCCCCTCGCCGTTCACCCGTCATCCCCCGGATGCCACATCTGGCGTAACCAAGCCGCCCCTTCGGCCGTTTCCGGGCAGGTATGCCCGCGCCGACCCATGGATGTCCGTTGCCCAGGTTCAGTGTCATCGTCCCCGCGTACAAGGTCCAGGCGTACCTGCACGAGTGCCTTGAATCCGTGCTCGAACAGTCCTACCTGGATCTCGAAGTCATCGCGGTCGACGACTGTTCGCCCGACGCCTGCGGAGCGATCATCGACGAGTTCGCAGCCCGCGACGCCCGCGTCCTCGCCGTGCATCTTCCGGAGAACGTGGGGCTCGGACGTGCCCGCAACGCCGGTATCGAACACGCCACCGGCGACTACCTGGTGTTCCTGGACAGCGACGACAGCCTCACTCCGGACGCGCTGCGGGCCATCGCCGACCGGCTGAAGGAGACCGGCGACCCGGACGTCCTCGTCTACGACTACGCGCGGACGTTGTGGTCGGGCGAGGTCGTACGGAACCAGGTCTCGGCGCAGCTCTCCGAGGAGGGCCCGGCGCCGTTCCGGCTGGACGAGCGGCCCGGGCTGCTCCGGCTGCTGATGGTGGTGTGGAACAAGGCGTACCGCCGGGAGTTCGTCGAGCGCGCGGGCCTCACCTTCCCGCCCGGCTACTACGAGGACACGCCCTGGACGTATCCGGCGCTGATGTCCGCCGGGACGATCGCCACCCTCGACCGGGTCTGTGTGCTCTACCGTCAGCGGCGGCACGGATCCATCCTCGGCACCACCAGCCGCAAGCACTTCGACGTCTTCGAGCAGTACGACCGTGTCTTCGCGCATGTCGACGCGCATCCGGAGCTGGACCGGTGGCGCCCGGTGCTGTTCCGGCGCATGGTCGACCACTTCGCCACCGTGTTCGTGAAGCGGGGCCGGCTGCCGCGCGCCGCCCGGGCCGAGTTCCTGCGCAAGGCCCGGTCGCACTACCGCCGTTACCGCGTCCCGGGCGCACCGGTCGGCCCCCGCACCCGGCTGCGGCACGCGCTGGTCGCGCTCGGCACGCATCGCACGTACCGGCTGCTCTCCTTCCTGTCGCGGGTCCGGAAGAGAGCCGTGCGGCTGAGCACGGGGCTGCTGCGCGCGGTGCGCGGCGCCGCGCTCCAGTTCCACTACCGCGTGCAGCTCCGTCTTCCGCTGCGCGCCGACCGTGCCGTCTTCTCCAGCTACTGGGGCCGGGGCCACGGCTGCAATCCGGGGGCCCTGGAGTCCGCGTTCCGCGGTTTCGCACCGCACATCCGCACGGCGTGGATCGCGCACCTCGAACACCAGCACACGATCCCGGCCGCGACGGGCCGGCTGCGTCCCGGCACCGCGGGGTACTGGACGGCGCTCGCCCGCTCCAAGTACCTGGTGAACAACGTCAACTTCGACCGTCGGCTGGTCAAGCGGCCCGGCCAGATCATGATCCAGACGCAGCACGGGACGCCGCTCAAGCGGATGGGGCTCGACCTCCAGGACCGCCCGGCCGCAGCGCACGGCACCGACTTCGCCGAACTGCTGCGCAGCGCGGACAAATGGGACTACTGCCTGTCCGCCAACCGCCACTCCACGCTGGTCTGGGAACGCGTCTTCCCCTCCACGTACACGACGCTGGAGTACGGGCTGCCGCGCAACGACGTGTTCCAGCACGCGACGCCGGCCGACGTGGACCGGCTGCGCGAGTCGCTCGGCATCCCCGCGGACGCGGTCGCGGTGCTGTACGCGCCGACCCACCGCGACTACCGGCGCGCCCAGCGCCGTGCCCTGGACCTGGAGCGCGTGCTGCGCCGGCTGGGCCCGCGCTTCGTGGTGCTGACCCGCGCCCATTACACATACGGGGCGCCGCTCACGGACACCGCGGGCGGCCGGATCGTCGACGTGTCCGGCCATCCGAGCGTCGAGTCGCTGTGCCTCGCCTCGGACGTGCTGGTCACCGACTACTCGTCCCTGATGTTCGACTACGCGGTCCTCGACCGGCCGATCGTCGTCCTCGCGGACGACTGGGAGGCGTACGAGGCGGCCCGCGGCACCTACTTCGACCTGCGCGCCTTCCCGCCGGGCGCGGTCGCGCGCAGCGAGGACGAGCTGATCGACATCTTCGCGACCGGGCACTGGCGCGGCTCGCGCTCGTCGCAGCTGCGGGCCGCGTTCCGCGAGCGGTTCTGCCCGTACGACGACGGGCGCGCCGCCGAGCGGGTCGTACGGCATGTGGTGCTCGGCGAGACGGCCACGCTGCCGCCGTTCGTCCCGTTCGCCGAGCGCCGGCCGGTGCCCTCGGCCGCGGCGGCCTTCCCCCGCGTTCCGGGCCCCGGCCTGCCGGCGGGCACCCCCGCGGCCGCACCGCTCGGGCGAGTTCCGGCTCCGGGTGCCGGCGTTCCCCTGACCGAGACCCTCTGAACCGGAGTCCGTGTGCCTTCCAGTCCGTCGCGGCCCACGCCCACCCGGCCCTCCACCTGGCGGCCGACCGGGCGCCCCGGGCGATGAATCCCCCGTCCGGCGCCCCTTGAGAGAAAGAGCAGAATGCCCCGCTTCAGCGTCATCGTCCCCACCTTCGGAGTCGCCGGGCGACTGGCCCGCGCCCTGGACTCGGTCCTGGCCCAGTCCTTCGGCGACTTCGAGCTGATCCCGGTCTGCGACCAGCCGGACTCCCCCGCCGCGGCGGTCGCCGGCGCGTACGCGGCACGGGACTCCCGGGTGAGCCCGGTCCATTCGCCGCCGTCGGGCGGGCTGAGCGCGGCGCGCAACGCCGGGATCGCCGCGGCGAAGGGCGCGTACCTGCTCTTCCTCGACGGCGACGACGATCTGGTGCCGGGCGCGCTGGGCGCCCTGGACGCGGGGCTCCCGGCCGATGTGGACGTCCTCTGGTTCGGGCATCAGCGGGTGCACTGGTGGGAGGGCGAGCCGAGCACGCCCCCGCTCGACAAGGCGCCTGAGGTGCTGGGCGTGCATGTCCCGGCGTGGAGCGCCGCGTACCGCCGCGGCTTCCTCGCCGAGCAGGAACTCGCCTTCCCCGAAGGGCATTTCACGGACGCGGGCTGGGGCGGCCTGGTGACGGTGGCGGCGGAGCGGTCGGCCCTGCTGCGCACGGTCTGCGTACGGCACCATCTGCGCCGCCAAGGCAGCCGGCTCAACGCGCCCGGCGAGCACCACTTCGAACTCCTCGACCAGGTCGAACGGGTCCTCGTCCGGGCCGCGCGGCGGACGCTGCCCTCGGCCCGGTCGAAGGCACTGTTCGGGCAGCTCTTCTCCCTGGTCCTGAAGACGGCGGCACACCCGGCCCGGGTGCCCGCGGGCCGCCGCCGGGCCTTCTTCCGCCGGGCGGCCAAGCTCTACCGGCGGCACCGCCCGGCCGGATTCCGGGTGCCTGCGGGCAGTCTCGGTGTACAGCACCGGCTGCTCGCGGCGGGCGCGTACAGCGCGTTCCGCGCGCTGCGCGGCACGAACCGGGCCGCCTCCGGAGTGGTCCGACGGGTGCCCCGCGCGAGCACGCTGCGCACCCGCGCGCTCTACGCGGCCCGGCTGCGCCGCCCGCTCGACGAGAACCTCGCGGTGTACTGCGCGTACTGGGGCCGGGGTTACGCCTGCAACCCGGCGGCGATCCACGCCAAGGCCCGCGAACTCGCCCCGCACATCCGCTCGGTGTTCCTGGTCGAGCCGGAGGCGGTGGACGCGCTGCCGAAGGACATCGAGCACGCGGTGATCGGGAGCCCGCGCGCCTGGGAGGTGCTGGCCCGCGCCAAGTACCTCGTCAACAACGCCAACTTCGCGGACGGGGTGGTCAAACGCCCCGGCAGCGTGCACGTCCAGACGCAGCACGGCACACCGCTGAAGAAGATGGGCGTCGACCAGTCGACGTATCCGGTGGTGGCCGCCGCGACCGGCAGCTTCACCAAACTGCTGTCCAGGGTGGACCGCTGGGACTACAACCTCTCCTCCAACCGGCACTCCACCCAGATGTGGGAGCGGGCCTTCCCGGGCGGCTACGAGACCCTGGAGTACGGCTATCCGCGCAACGACGTGTACTGCACGGCGACCGCCGAGGACGTGGCCGGGATCCGCGAACGGCTCGGGGTGCCCGAGGGGAAGACGGCGCTGCTGTACGCGCCCACGCACCGCGACTACAGCACCGGCTTCGAGTCCCGGCTCGACCTGGAGGCCCTCTGCGAGGAGATCGGCGAGGAGTTCGTCGTCCTGCTGCGCGCCCACTACTTCTACGACGAGGGGCGCGGGCGCGGCTCCGGGCGGATCATCGACGTGACCGGCCACCGGTCCTCCGAGGACGTCTGTCTGGCCGCCGACGCGCTGATCACGGACTACTCGTCGATCATGTTCGACTACGCCAACCTCGACCGCCCGATCGTCGTGTACGCGGACGACTGGGAGGTGTACCGGGAGACGCGGGGCGTCTACTTCGACGTGATGGAGGAGCCGCCGGGCCGGGTGGCGAGCACCCCGGGTGAACTCGCCGCGCTCTTCGCCGACGGCTCCTACGCGGATCCGGCCGCCGCCGCGCTGCGGGCCCGGTTCCGTGAGCGGTTCTGCCAGTTCGACGACGGCAGGGCCGCCGAGCGGGTGGTGCGCAGAGTGCTGCTGGGCGAACCCCCCGAGGCGATCCCGCCCGTCCTGCCGCTCGCCGAACGCGTCCCGGCTCCCGCCGCGTCCACCCTCGTGAGGAGCTGACGTGCCCCGCTTCAGCATCATCGTCCCCGTCTTCAAGGTGCAGGGCTTTCTGCGCGAGTGTCTCGACTCGGTCCTGGAGCAGTCGTACACGGACATCGAGGTCATCGCGGTCGACGACTGTTCCCCGGACGGCTGCGGCGCGATCCTCGACGCGTACGCGTCCCGCGATCCGCGCCTGCGGGTGCTGCACCTGCCGGAGAACGTGGGGCTCGGCCGCGCCCGCAACGCCGGAATGCCGCTCGCCGGAGGGGACTACCTCCTCTTCCTCGACAGCGACGACACCCTCACGCCGGGCGCGCTGCGCGCCGTCGCCGACCGCCTGGACGAGACCGCCGACCCGGATGTGCTGGTCTTCGACTACGCGCGCACCTACTGGTGGGGCGGCACTCGCAGGAACGTGCTCGCGCGGGTCCTCACCGAGGCCGGCGCCGGGACCTTCTCGGCGGCCGAACACCCGGAGATCCTCGACCTGTTGATGGTGGTGTGGAACAAGGTCTACCGGCGCGCGTTCGTCGAACGGGAGGGCTTCGCCTTCCCTCCCGGGTACTACGAGGACACGCCCTGGACGTTCCCGGTGATGCTCAGCGCGGAACGGATCGCGACCCTCGACCGGATCTGTCTGGCCTACCGCCAGCGCCGCCAGGGCAACATCCTGTCCACCACCAGCCGCAAGCACTTCGACATCCACGACCAGTACGAGCGGGTCTTCGCGTTCGTCGGCTCCCGTCCCGAACTGTCGGGCTGGCGCCCGTATCTGCACCACAAGATGGGCGAGCACTGCCTCGACATCCTGTCCAAGGAGGACCGGCTCCCGGACGAGGACAAGGCCGAGTTCTTCCGGCTGACGGCCGCGCTCTTCCGCAAGCACAGGAGCGGTCCCGTGCCGCCCGAACTACGGCTCCTGGAGGGCGGTTTCACGCGCTACCGGGTGCGGCGGCAGGCAGGCCGCGCGGGCCGGGAGCTCGGTCTGCGCGGGCAGCAGGCACGCCGGATCGTCGCCGCGCGGGCCAAACGCGTCTGGTCCGCGGCGCACGAACACCGGCCGCTGGACCCGCACTTGGCGGTGTACTCGGCGTTCTCGCACCGGGGGGTCCTCGGTGATCCGGGGGCGGTGTACGCCGCGGCGCGGGAGCTCGCCCCGCAGCTGCGCGGGGTATGGGTGGTGCGCGACGAGGAGCAGGCGGCGCTGCTGCCGTCGGGGACCGAGCACGTCCTCCTCGACTCGCCGCGCTATCACCGGACCACCGCGCGGGCCACGTACTTCGTGAACAACGTCAACTGGCCCGGCTCCCTGGTCAAGCGCCCCGGCAGCGTCCACATCCACACCCATCAGGGCACCCCGCTGAAGTACATGGCCGCGGACCTGCTGCACAAGCCGGGCGCCCGGCACGGCCTCGACGTGCCGCAGATGCTGCGCCGCGCCGACCGCTGGGACTACAGCCTGGTCGCCAACCGGCACTCGGAGCTGGTCTGGGACCGCGCCTACCCCTGCCACTTCACCTCGCTGCGCACCGGCAGCCCGCGCAACGACGTCCTCGTGCGGGCCCGCGCCGAGGACGGGGCCGGGGCGGCGGTCCGCGCCCGGCTCGGGATCCCGGCCGGCGACCGGGTGGTGCTGTACGCGCCGACACGCCGCGACTATCTCCGCGGCGGCCATGTCGACCGTCTCGACCTGGCCCGGTTCGCGGACGATCTCGGCGCGGACCACACCCTCGTCGTACGGCTGCATCCCTCGCTCGCGGACGGTCCGGCACGCGGGATGGGGCTGGCCGAACTGCACCGGCGCGGTGTCGTGGTCGACGCGACCGGCGAACCGTGCGTGGAGGATCTGATGCTCGCCTCGGACGCCCTGGTGACCGACTACTCGGCCCTCATGTTCGACTACGCCAACCTGGACCGGCCGATCGCGCTCCTCGCCGACGACTGGGGCGCGTACGCGGCGAGCCGGGGAGCCTACTTCGACATCACGGCCGACGCGCCGGGCCATGTGGCGCGTTCCCAGCGGGAGTTGACGTGGCTGTTCACGTCGGGGGCCTGGCGGGACGGTGAGTCGGCACGGCTGCGGGCCGGATTCCGGTCACGGTTCTGCGAGTTCGACGACGGGCGGGCCGCCGGACGGGTGGTGCGGACGCTGATGCTCGGCGAGCGGGCCGAGGAGCCGGCCGCGGTCGTCCCGGTGCCCGCGCAGGCGGGCCACGACGTCCTGACGTCGTCATGAGCGGCCCCGTGAACGACCCCAGGAACGACCCCATGAACGGTCAGGTGAACGGCCCTATGAACGGCCAGGTGAGCGACAAGGTGAGCGGCCCCACGAACGGCACCACGGACGGCGCCACGGACGGCGCCACGGACGGCGCCACGGACGGCGCTACGGACGGCGCTACGGACGGCTCCGTGAGCGCCCCCGTGACCGGACGTCCCCTCCGGGCCCTGGCGCGGGTCCTGCGCGCACCGCGTTCGGCCCGCGCCGGGGTGATCCTGATCGCCGCGGTCTTCGCGGTCCTCCAGCTCGCCAACCTCACCGGCCGGGACACCCCCGACACCAAGAACTACCTCTCGTACGCGCTGACCCTGCGCGGTGAGAGCAAGCAGGAGGCCGCCGCGCGGACGATCGACTACGTCTGTGCGAGCAAGGCCTCCGTCGCACGGCGCGGCCAGGCCGTCGACGTGGTGCGCTTCCACCGCGCGAGTCCGACCCGGCGGGTCGTCGCGGAGTGCCGGCGCGAGCAGTGGCGGGGCATGTCCGCGCGGCTCGCGGCCAGGGAGACAGCCGGACACACCGTGCCGTTCATGCCGGCCCGCTTCATGCGGATCTTCGAGGCACGGCCGGGGTATCCGGTGCTGCTGGTGCCGTTCGTCACGGTGCTGGGGGTGACCTGGGGCCTGTGGGCGGCGGGCGTCGCCGTGACGGTGGCCGGGGGCGTGCTCGTCTTCCTCGTGCTGCGCACCCTGCGCAGCTCCACCGGCGCGGCCCTGACCGGGCAGGCGCTCTTCTACGTCCTGCCGTGCGGTACGACGGCGATGCGCCCGATGACCGAGGGCCTGATGATGGCCGTGACCCTCGCGGCCCTGTGGGGCTGCGCCCTGGTGCTGGAGGGCCGCGCGCGGGCCGGTACCTGGCTGGCCGGCGGCTCCCTGGCCGTCCTCTTCACGGTGAAGCACTCGCAGGCGCTGTTCCTCGGGCTGTGCCTGTCCGCCGCCTGCGCGGTGCTCCTGGCGCGCCGCCGCCGGTGGGACGGGCCGCTATGGACGCTCGGGGCGGTGGCGGCCGGCGGGGTGCTGGCCACCCTGCTGCTCGCGAAGGCGCTGCACTACCCGTCCGAGTCGGAGAGCGTGCAGGACCTGCTCACGGGGCACTACGCCCGCCCGGACCGCGCCCATCCGTGGCCGGAGTTCCTCCATCTGGAGGTCGCCTTCTGGGTGGAGTGGGCGCGCCGCCAGTTCTGGGAGCCGCTGTTCCTGACGGCCGTGGTGGCGGCCGCGTGGGGGGCCCTGCGCCGGCATCCCGCCTTCGCCGGTTTCCTGCTGGCGGCGGCGGGCACCGGGGTGCTCAACCAGGCCGCGCACCCCGACATCAACGTCTGGGGCGAGCGGCTGATCGTGCTGCTGTGGCTGCTGCCCGCGGTGGGGCTTCCACTGCTCCTCGACGCGGTCGTCCGGCCGGGTGTCCGGGCGCTCGGCGGCAGGGTTCCGGGGCCGGCGCGCCGGGACACCCAGGTCGCCCGATGAGGTGATCCCGGCTAGGCGGCCGGGCGGGGCGGGCATATACGGCAGATGCCAGAAACCGCCGGTCCCCTCTCCCCCACCGCCCGATGAGCGCCGATGTCGTCGTCCGGCGGGGTGCTGTCCGCGGTGCGACCGCGGTGCGCGGCACAGGCACCTGGCGCCCGACGCCCTTCCAGGTCTTCGGCGGCCTGTTCTGGCTGGTGATGACGCTCGCCTACTGGCGGATCCCGCTGTGCTGCGACGCGGGACAGCACGCGGCCGTCGTCGAACGCCTGCGGGCGGATCTGCTCCACCCCCGGCACCCGATGGCGGACCTGCCGGGTGCGGGCAGCCCGTACTACTCGCCGTACGCGGTGGCGCAGGGCGCCTTCGCCCGGCTGACCGGTCTCGGCGGCTGGGCGGTGGTGCGGCTGTCGGGACCCGTCAACCTGCTGGTGCTGCTGACCGGCATCGGCCGCTTCACCCGGGTGCTGACACCCCGCCGCTGGGCGCCGGTCCTCTGCCTGTTCGCGATGGTGCTGCTGTGGGGCACCGAGCGGGCCTGGTGGAGCGGCTACCTCGGGCTGATGTCGATGACCGGCAACCTCGGCTATCCCTCGACGTTCGCCATCGGACTGGCCTTCTGGGCCTGGGCGTTCACGGGCACGCGCGCGACGGGCACCGGCGGCCCCGTCCGGTACGTCGGCCCGAGCGGCCTCAGGAGCTGGTGGGGGTACGCGGCCCTCGGCGCCCTGTACGGACTGATCCTGCTCGTGCATCCGATCACGTCGATCGCGGCGGTGCTCGGCGCGGTGGCGTTCGTGGCGGGCGAGCAGCGCGGCCGGCGGCCGGCCGTGGCGGGCCGGTGGCTGCTGACGGGTGCGGTGGCGCTCCTCGTCGCGTACGGCTGGCCGTACTTCGACGTCTTCGCGCTGACCGGGGACCGCAGCGTGGACGCCATGCACGAGCGGCTGTACGACGGGATGCCCGGACACTTCTGGCTGGCGCTGGCCGGGGTGCCCGCTCTGTGGCTGCGGGCCCGGCGCGCCCGGCGGAGCGAGGGGCACGGGTGGCGCGATCCCCTGGTGCTGATGTTCGCGCTGGAGTGCGCGGCGGTGGCGTACGGCTGGGTGAGCGGGCACTACACGTACGGCAGGATCCTCGGGCTCACGCTGGTGCCGCCGCAGTTCGCGCTCGGGGTGGAGCTGGCGGCGCCGCGTCCGTGGGGTCCGGGGCGGCGGCTGCTGGGCGGGACCGCCGCCGCCTGCGCGCTGACCGGCTTCCTGACCGTGCAGGCCGGCGCGGTGGTGCCGCGTTCGCTCGACCCGGTCGGCTTCGACCAGCCGCCGCGCTGGCCGACGTACGACTGGGCGGCGCGGCACATCCGGCCCGGCGAGGCGGTCATCGCGGACGGGTACTACTCCGTCCACCTGCTCGCGGGCTACGGCCCGGATCTCGCCGCGCCCGCCTGGCCCGACCCCGCCCTCGCCGAGGGCGAGCGGCTGCGCCGGCTCGCGGCGGTCCGCGCCTACCTCGACCCGTCCTCGACCCGGGCCGAACGCACCGCCGTCGTCCGCCGGTACCACGTCCGCTGGCTGCTGCTGACGCGCTGGCGGCGGGTGCCCGAGGAGGCGACGGTGGTGGCGTGGAGCCGGGAGACCGGGGAGGTGCTGGCCCGGATCGGCACGGGGCCCGGCACCCGCACCGGTGCGGCGGCCGGTGCAGGAGCCGACGCGAAGGGTGGTGCGGGTGCCGGGGCGAAGGCCGGTGCGGTGGTCCGTGCCGCTCGATGACGAACCGTCCCGCACCTGCCTGCTCGATGCCGGCTACTCGATGACGAGCTCGACCGGGATGTTGCCGCGGGTGGCGTTGGAGTAGGGGCAGACCTGGTGGGCCTGCTCGACCAGCTTGCGGCCGGTCGCCTCGTCCACGGTGTCGGGCAGCTCGACGCGGAGCGTGACGGCCAGGCCGAAGCCCTCGCCCTGCTTGCCGATGCTCACCTCGCCGGTCACGGCGGCCTGGGTGACATCGACCTTCGCGGCGCGGCCGACCAGGCCGAGGGCGCTCGCGAAACAGGCGGCGTATCCGGCGGCGAAGAGCTGCTCGGGGTTGGTCCCCTGGCCGCCGCCGCCCATCTCCACCGGGATGCCCAGCTGGAGGTCGAGCGTGCCGTCGGAGCTGACGGCGCGGCCCTCGCGGCCGTGGGTGGCGGTGGCGACAGCGGTGTAGAGCGCGTCCATGGGGACCATCCCTCTCAAGTCGAAATCCTGGCGGTGGCTGCCGGTGCGGCGGCCCCACGACCAGAATTAGAGCACGCAATTCAGTTGTGCACAACTAAATTGCTCCCTAGAGCTATCCTGGGGGCATGACCGCGACGCCCGCCCCGAGCCCCCAGGCCCCCGCGGCGGGGGACTTCCTCCGCCTCGACGAGCAGATCTGCTTCTCGCTGAACGCCGCCTCGCGCGCCTTCGGCGGTGTCTACCGCGTACTTCTGAAGGACCTCGGGCTCACCTACCCGCAGTACCTGGTGATGCTGGTGCTCTGGGAGCACGGCGAGCTGCCCGTGAAGAAGGTCGGCGAGCATCTGCGGCTCGACTCGGGAACCCTGTCGCCGCTGCTGAAGCGGCTGGAGGCCGCGGGGTTCGTACGGCGGGAGCGCAACACGCGGGACGAACGCTCCGTGCAGGTGGGGCTCACGGAGGAGGGGTCCGCGCTCCGGGAGCGCGCGCTGTCCGTGCCGCGCCGGATCGCGGCCGCTACCGGGGCGGACCTGGAGGAGATCCGAGAGCTCCGGGCCCGGCTCGACCGGCTGACGGCGGCACTGGACGAGGCCGCCCTGTCGGAGGCACCGGGATGTACGTAGGCCTGCGCACATAGAGGCGCAGGGTCACCCCGCTGCGGACGACCTGCTCCCGGGGCACGAACTCCTCGTCGACCACGGCGAGTTTGGCCCGCTCGGTCGGACTTCCCGGGGACCAGGCCCGCCGTGTCGCGAAGGGCGCGGCGACCAGCCAGACACGGTCGAGCCGGTCCAGCCTGCGGCGCAGTTCACCGGGGTCCGCCTCCAGGCCGTACAGCGTGCCGGAGGCGGGCGCGGGGACGCTCAGCGCGATGTCGCGGATCCCGCTGAAGCCCTTGGGGTACGCGAGTGCCGCGCGCCGCGCGAGCGACGGCAGGAACAGCACCGGGTCGCCGGGACGCAGTTCGCGGTGGGCGACGGCGGAGACGGCGGCGAGGTTGTCGGGGCGGCGGTCGGGGCGGCGGTCCCGGCGCAGCAGCGGGAGCTGGACGGCGAAGACGAGGGTCACGGCGAGGACGCCGGTGAGGACCGCGTGGGGCAGCGGCCGGGGCAGCCGCGTCGCGAGGCGGTCGGCTCCGGCGGCCGCGAGGAGCGGGGCACCGGCGAGGGCGTAGAGGACGTACCGCTCGTCGTAGAGCGGCCGCCAGTGCGACACCGTCAGCAGCAGCGCCGGGGGCACCGTGACCAGGGGCAGGGCGACGGCCGGGAGCGAGAGCGTGCCGCGCGGGGTCCGGGACGGCCGGAGCGCGAGGGCGACGAGCACCAGGTACGGCAGGATCACGAGCCAGGCCGGGCCGGTGAAAAGCCCGAGGAGGCGCTCCGCGCTCCCGAGGCCGGTCCTGGAGAGCCAGGCGACCTGCGCGGACTGCTCCCACGAGACCAGGACCAGGGGCGCCAGCACCAGGACCACGGCCCCCGCGGCGAGGGCCCAGGCCCGCCACACCCGCGCCGGTACGCGGGCGAGCGCCAGGGTCGCGGCATGGGCGAGGAGCAGGAGCAGGGCCATTTCGTGCAGCAGACAGGTGGCGGCGACCGTGGCTCCGTAGGCGCACCAGGGTCCGGGCCGGGCGGACCGGACGGCCCGCACCAGCAGCAGGGTCGCGCCGGCCGCGCCGGCCGCGACGAGCGCGTAGGAACGGCCCTCCTGGGCGAAGTGGCCGGTCATGGGCGTGACCGCGTACAGCAGGCCCGCCCACAGGCCGACGCGCGGGCGGCACAGGCGCACACCGAGGGCGGCCACGAGCCCGGTGGCCGCGGCGGCTCCGCAGACGGAGGGCAGGCGCAGGGCGATCTCGCCGGGATGCGGGGCGAGGACGGCGTGCATCAGGAGGTAGTACAGGCCGTGCACGGCGTCCACCGTGTGCAGCAGATGCCAGATCTGCGGCACCGAGCGCCGCGCGACCTGGAAGGTCACCGCCTCGTCGCGCCACATGCCGCCCCGGTCGAGCCCCCAGAGCCCGATGCCGAGCATGACCAGAACGGGCGGGAGGACGGCCACCGCCTCCGGACGCCGAGCCGCCGACCGCCGCACCCACGCATGCACCATGGGAACGATTTTTTGCTATTAAACAACCTTTGATCGGTATTGACGGCGTATCGCACCGTAGGACCCATCCATGCGGCTTACGATCCGGGCTTGATGAGCGTCTTCCGGAACCACCGCCCGCTTGCCCTCGCCGCCGTCTGGCTCGCCACCCGTGCCCTGATGCTGTGGCTCCTCGCCCACGACCAGCTCGCCCCGCTCGGCAGGGGCGGGGTCTCCACCGAGGTGGGTCATCTGTACTTCCGCTGGTACGGCGTCCTGTCGCGGGGCGCGTTCCCGGTGGGCGACCGGCTGTGGCAGTACCCGCCGGGCGCCGGCCCCGTCCTGCTGGCGCCCGCGCTGCTGCCGTGGCTGACGTACTTCACGGCGTTCGTGACGCTCACGCTCGCCGCCGACGCGGTGATCACCGTCGTCCTCACGCGCGCGGGGCTGCGGCCCGGCCGCAGCCTGCGCGGCGCGCGGCTGTGGGTGCTGGGGCTGCCGCTGCTGCTGCACATCCCGCTCGCCCGGTACGACGTGCAGGTCACCGCCTTCGCCGTGGTCTCCCTGCTGACGCTCTCGCGCCGCCCGCGCCTGTCCGGCGCCTTCGCCGCGCTGGGGGCCCTGGTGAAGGTCTGGCCCGCGCTGGCACTCATCGGAACGCCCAGGGGCCGCACCACCCGGGAGGTGTGGACATCGGCGGCCGTCACCGCCGCCGCGCTGCTCGCCCTTCTCGCGGCCGCCTTCAGCGGCCCGTTCGACTTCCTGCGCCAGCAGAGCGGCCGGGGCGTGCAGATCGAGTCCCTCGGCGGCACGGTGCTGGGCTTCGCGCGCCGCGCCGGCTGGCCGGGCACGGTCCGCTACCGGTACGGCGCGATGGAGTTCGTCGGGCCGTACGTCGGCGCGGTCGCGGCCTGCTCGCTCGCCCTGACGGTCGCCGCGTTCGGGCTCGTCCTCCTGTGGCGGACGCGGGCACGGCGCTGGACGACGGCCACCCCGTACGACGCGGCGCTCACCGCCGTCCTGCTGTTCACCGTGACGAGCCGGGTGATCAGCCCCCAGTACATGGTGTGGCTGCTGGGGCTGGCCGCCGTCTGCCTGACCTCGCGGCACACCACGCAACGCCCGGCCGCCGCGCTGATCGTGGCGGCGACGGCGGTCAGCTCGGCGGTGTACCCGGTGCTGTACGGCGAAGTGGTGCGCAGTACCTGGACGGGCTGCCTGCTGATGCTCGTACGCAACGGGCTGCTGGCGACGGCGGCCGGCGTGTCACTCGTACGGCTGTGGCGGTCGGGCCCGCCCACGACCGCCAGGAACCGCACCGCGCCGACCGGGCAGGCGCGGAGTCCACACCGGATTCCCGCCGGGCTCCGAACAAGACAGTGACTGCCTCTTAACGGAGAATTACCCGCAATACTTACGATTCCGGCTCGTGGATCACATGAACCCTCACCCAGCGCAGGTCAGCGTCGTCGTCATCGGGTACGACGACGCCGCCCATGTCGCGGACGCCGTGCACTCGGCGCTCGCCCAGGGGCCGGCCGTCCGCGAGGTGATCGCCGTGGACGACTGCTCGACGGACGGCAGCGCGGCCCTCCTCGACGCCCTCGCCGACGGGGAGCCGCGTCTGACGGTGATCCACCGCCCGGCCAACAGCGGCGGCTGCGGCAGCCCGCGCAACGACGGCATCGACGCGGCCACGGCTGCGTACGTGATGTTCCTGGACAGCGACGACGTCCTGCCGCCCGGCGCGGTGGACGCGCTCCTCGCCTCCGCCGAGGAACACGACGTCCAGGTCGCGGCCGGACTCTGCGTGCGCCGCGAACTCCCCTCGGGCCGCGAGGTCCCCTGGGAGCGCAAGCTCTACACGCGGCCCGCCCTGATATCGCGCCCCTCGCGCCGCCTGCGTCTCGCCCACGACACCCTGTGCGTCAACAAGCTGTACCGCACCGACTTCCTGCGCGAGCACGGCATCCGCTTCCCCGAAGGCCGCTACCCCTACGAGGACTTCGTGTTCACCGCGCGGGTGCTGGCCGCCGCGCCGCGCATGGCGCTGATCCCCGACACGGTGTACATCTGGCACGTCCGGCGCTCCGCCGACCGCCTGTCCATCTCGCTCGACCGCGCCGACATCAGCAACTGGCGGGCACGGACCGAGGCGAACCAGGCGGCGTACGAGATCCTCCTGAGCGCCGGGGAGAAGCAGCTCGCGCGGGCCGTGCACGCCAAGTTCCTCGACCACGAGCTGCGGATGTACGCGCGCGAACTGGAACTGCGCACTCCCGAGTACCGCGGCGCCTGGTGGGACCTCACGCGTGCGTACCTGTCGACGTTCGACGCGGCCGACTTCACCGTCAATCCGGCCGCCCCCGGACGGCTCGTCGCCCGCGTGCTCCTCGCCTCGCCCGCCCCGCGCGACCTGCCCCGCCTCAAGGAGCTGGCCGCCCGGCCGGCCCGGCTGCTCCCGCCCTACACCCGCACGTCCGACGGCACCCCCGTCTGGTCCTCCGACCTCCCCCAGGTCACTCTGGAGCACTTCCTGGACCGGCCGGCCCATCTGCTGCCCGCCGCCGTCGACGCGGAGCTGCGGCCCCGCGCGCGCGGCACCCGGCTGCGGCTGCGCCTGCACGAGCTGTACGGGCGGATGGCGGAGGCGGGTCCCGCCTCGGTGGACGTGGAGTTCGTCCACCGGGAGGAGGGCCGGGTGGGCCTGGACGGCACGGCACCCCTGGTCGCCGACCGTTACGGCGACACCTGGTCGGCGGAGATACCGGTGGACCTGTCGGCGCTGGGCGCGGGCACCTGGGATCTGCGCCTGGTCGTGCGTTTCCGCGACGGGTCGAGCCGGGAGGTGTCGGCGCACGCGCGCGGCGGCCCCGGTCTGCTGGGCCGCCGGGCGGTTCCGGACGTTCGCCAGGGCGTTCTCCTCGTCCAGCCGTACCGGACGCACGCGGGGGCGCTGGGACTGCGCACGGCGTCCGGTTGGCGAGGAATGACCGAAGTGGTGTCGCGAAGGCTCCGCCGCCTGCTTCACTGATACGCGGCCGCGGACGCGACGCGCGAACGCGGACACCGTACGCGCGCCCCGCGCCGCTCCTCCCCGACGGCACCGCAGGCCACGGCACGGCACGGCACACAGAGCAACACCACCACCACGGACTCACCCACGAAGGGAACGGACGCACATGACCTGGCTGATCACCGGCGGCGCCGGCTACATCGGAGCGCACGTCGTCCGCGCGCTGCGCGAGGCGGGCGAGCAGGCCGTGGTCTACGACGACCTGTCCACGGGGATCGCGGAGCGGGTGCCGTCGGACGTTCCCCTGGTGGCCGGCTCGACCCTGGACGGCGAGCTGCTGGCCCGGACGCTCACGGAGCACTCCGTCACCGGTGTCGTCCATCTGGCCGCGAAGAAGCAGGTCGGCGAGTCCGTGGAGCTGCCCCTCCACTACTACCGGGAGAACGTCGAGGGCCTGCGCGTCCTGCTGGAAGCCGTGACCGCGGCATCGGTGTCCGCGTTCGTCTTCTCGTCCTCGGCCGCCGTGTACGGGATGCCGGACGTGGAGCTGGTGACGGAGGAGACGCCGTGCCGGCCGATGAGTCCGTACGGCGAGACGAAGCTGGCGGGTGAGTGGCTGGTGCGGGCGACCGGCCGCGCCACGGGTCTGTCCACGGCCTCCCTGCGCTATTTCAACGTGGCCGGGGCGGCGACCCCCGAACTGGCCGACGTGGGTGTCTTCAACCTCGTCCCCATGGTCTTCGAGAAGCTGACGGAGAACGCCCCGCCGCGCATCTTCGGCGACGACTACCCGACGCCCGACGGCACCTGTGTGCGCGACTACATCCACGTGGTCGACCTGGCCGAGGCGCATGTGGCCGCGGCCCGCGCCCTCCAGTCCTCCCCCGGCCTGGACCTGACCCTCAACATCGGCCGCGGCGAGGGTGTTTCGGTCCGCGAGATGATCGACCGCATCAACGCCGTCACCGGCTACGACCGGCCCCCGGTCACCACCCCGCGCCGCCCCGGCGACCCGGCCCGCGTCGTCGCCTCCGCCGACCGCATCTCCGTCGAACTGGGCTGGAAGGCCCGCTACGACGTCGAGGACATGATCACCTCGGCCTGGTCCGGCTGGCTCCGCCACCACCCGGGCGCCAGCCGAACCTGACCGACGAAGGACCCACCCCCTGAACTCCGTTCCCCAGCAGCCTTCTTGACGGTCATCCGCCTCCGGCTCGCCCCGACCGGGCGACGGAGTTCAACGGTGCCGTGTGGCCCTGTCTCGGCTCGGCCGTGTGGGCTCCGCGGATCACGGACTCCTACGAGGAGGCGGTGCGCGCGGCGATCGACCTCGGGGGCGACACGGACACCGTCGCGGCGGTGACGGGCGCACTCGCGGGAGCCGTGCACGGAGACGCCGCCCTGCCCGCCCACTGGACCGAACCACTGCACGTACCTCTGCCGGGTTCGGCCGGACGGGTACTGCGCGCCCCCGAACTCACGGACCTCGCAGTCCGGTTGGCCGACCACGCACAACGGCCGGCCGGGGAGACGTCCGCCCCGGGGCACCGGCCCTGAGCGAAGCGCGCTCGGCTCAGAGCGCCTTCAGCGCCGCCGCCGTCGCGCGGGCCAGGCTGGCCAGATAGCCCTTCGGGACCTTGGGGCCGCGGACCACCACCGCGCGCCAGTACAACGGGCCGGACATCAGGTCCAGCGCGAGTTCGACGTCGGCTCCCTCGCGGATCTCGCCCCGCGCGGTGGCCGAGGCGACGATCCCGCTCGACACCGACTGCTGGCCCTCCCGCAACGCCTGCTGCATGGCGTCCGCGATCTCGGGGTTGCGGGCCGCCTCGGCCTGCAGGTCGGGGATGATCTGACCGGCGACCGGATGCCGCAGGGCGCGCGAGGTGACCTCGTACAGCAGCCGCAGGTCGCCCTCCAGGGAGCCGGTGTCCGGAGCGGGAAGCCCCTGGACCGCGACCGTCGAGACCAGGTCGAGCACGAGGTGGAGCTTGGAGCGCCAGCGCCGGTACACCGCGGTCTTGCCGACCCCCGCACGACGGGCGATGCCCTCGATGGACATCCGGGCATAGCCGACGGACGCCAGCTCCTCGAAGACGGCGGCGCGGATCGCCTCCGTGACATCCTCCCGCAGGAGGGCCGCACCGGCGGGAGCCCGGCGACGCGGGGCCTTCCCGGCGGCAGGCGCGGGCGTGGCGGCACTCGCGGCTGTATCGGCGTTCGTCGTCATACGGACCAGCATAGGGCGTTACGACGAAACGGTTGCGTTCCGACGTCGACTGGGCCTACTCTCGCGTTACGACGATACGGTCCCGTTCCGACGCATGAAAACGGCAGGAAGCGCTGTTGGAAGCATCGGGACGGACCGCGCGCCCCCCACCCCCCGAGCGAAAGCAACGGATGTGAGCCAGGTTCTCAACACACCGCCCCCGACAGCGACGCCGGCCTCCCCCGCCGACGACGCCGCGGCCCTCGCCGCCCGGTACGGCCTCACCGTCAGCGGCGCGCGCCCGAGCCTGCCCGCGTACGTCCGCGAACTGTGGGCACGGCGCCACTTCATCACCGCGTTCGCGACCGCCAAGCTCACCTCGCAGTACAGCGAGGCCAAGCTCGGCCAGGTGTGGCAGGTGGCGACCCCGCTGCTGAACGCGGCCGTCTACTACTTCATCTTCGGTGTCCTGCTCGGCACCAAGCACGGCGTACCGGACTACATCCCCTTCCTGGTCACCGGCGTCTTCATCTGGACCTTCACCCAGAGCTCGATCATGGCGGGCACCCGGGCGATCTCCGGCAGCCTCGGCCTGGTCCGCGCCCTGCACTTCCCGCGCGCCGCGCTGCCGGTGTCGTACGCCATCCAGCAGCTCCAGCAGCTCCTGTTCTCGATGGCCGCGCTGGTCGTCATCCTGCTGTGCTTCGGCGTCCCGGTGTCCGCCTCGTGGCTGCTCGCCGTGCCCGTGCTGGTGCTCCAGTTCATGTTCAACGCGGGCGTCGCGATGATCATGGCGCGCATGGGCGCCAAGACCCCGGACATCGCGCAGCTCATGCCGTTCATCCTGCGCACCTGGATGTACGTCTCGGGCGTCATGTGGAGCATCGACAAGGTGCTCAAGCACAGCAACCTGCCGCACTGGGCGATGGTCGCGCTGGAGAGCAACCCGGCGGCCGTCTACATCGACCTGATGCGCTACTCGCTGATCGACAGTTTCCACGCGCACCAGCTGCCGCACCACGTCTGGGCGCTCGCGCTGGGCTGGGCGATCGTCGTCGGCGTCGGCGGCTTCATCTACTTCTGGAAGGCAGAGGAGACCTACGGCCGTGGCTGACATCATCGCGCAGGACATCCAGCCGCAGAGCGCCGAGAGCACGGCCGGGGCCACCCCCGTGGCCGACGCCGAGCTCGTCCCCACCGTCGTCGCGGACCACGTCGACATCGTGTACCGCGTCAACGGCACCGGCGCCGGCCGGGGCAGTGCCACCGCCGCCCTCAACCGCATCATGCGCCGCGAGAGGACCGAGAAGGCGTCGGGCGTCCGCAAGGTCCACGCGGTCAAGTGCGTCTCCTTCGTCGCCTACCGCGGCGAGGCCATCGGTCTGATCGGCACCAACGGCTCCGGCAAGTCCACGCTGCTCAAGGCGGTCGCGGGCCTGCTCCCGGTGGAGAACGGCAAGATCTACACCGACGGCCAGCCCTCGCTGCTCGGCGTCAACGCGGCCCTGATGAACGACCTCACCGGCGAGCGGAACGTCTACCTCGGCGGCCTCGCGATGGGCATGTCCCGCGAGCAGGTCAGGGAGCGCTACCAGGAGATCGTCGACTTCTCGGGCATCAACGAGAAGGGCGACTTCATCACCCTGCCCATGCGGACCTACTCCTCCGGCATGGCGGCCCGGCTGCGCTTCTCCATCGCGGCGGCCAAGGACCACGACGTCCTGATGATCGACGAGGCCCTCGCGACCGGTGACCGCTCCTTCCAGAAGCGGTCCGAGGCGCGCATCCGCGAGCTGCGCAAGACCGCGGGCACGGTGTTCCTGGTCAGCCACAACAACAATTCCATCCGCGACACCTGCGACCGCGTGCTGTGGCTGGAACGCGGCGAGCTGCGCATGGACGGGCCGACCGAGGACGTCCTCAAGGAATACGAGAAGTTCACGGGCAAGTAGGCACGTGAGCACCTGAGCCCGCGGGCCGGGGAGAAGTGACCGAGGCGGAGCCGGACACCGGCTCCGCCTCGGGTCGTTCCGCGCACCGGCGGCCGCTCAGCGCTCCAGGAACGCGAACAGCTCCTCCCACCTGCCGACGACCTCGTCCGTCGTGAAGCGCTGGATGTTCACGCGCGCCGCCTCGCCCATGGAGTCCCGCAGGGCCTTGTCGGACATCAGCGTGTCCAGCCGGCGGGCCAGCTCACCCGTGTTGCCGAGGGTGGCCAGCAGGCCGTCCTCGCCGTCCCTGATGATCTCGTGGACGCCGGGAGCGCAGTCGAAGGCGGCACACGGCAGACCGGTGGCCATGGCCTCCATGAGGGCGAGCGGGAAGCCCTCGCCCCGCGAGGAGAGCACGAAGACCGAACCGCCGCGCAGCACGCCCGGCACATCGCTCGTGCGGCCCATCCAGTCGACGGAGTCGTCGAGCCCGAGGGCCGTGCACTGCTTCCTCAGGATCTCCTCGTCCTCGCCGGAGCCGTAGATCCGCAGCCGCCAGTCGGGGTGGCGGGGGGCGGTCTCGCCCCAGGCGTCGAGGAGCATGTCGATGCCCTTCTGGTCGCTCAGCCGCCCGACGCTGACCACGACGTTCTCGGTGCGCGGCGAGGGCACCTCGGGCACGAACGGCAAGGGATTCGGCATGAAGGACGCGTTGTTCATGCCCTGCCCGATCCACAGGTCGGCGTCCTCGCGGGTGAGCGCCAGCATCCGGTCGACGTCCGCGTAGTGCTTCAGGACCCGCCTGAAGCGCGAGGTCGTCCGGGAGTACTCGAAGGACTCGTGGCTCATCCCGATGACGGTCAGGCCGTTGGTGTCGGCGAGTTCCACCCACTCCATGGCCCAGACCTGGGTGACGATCACGACGGCGCCGGGCCGCGCGGCCCGGAACAGCGCGGTCAGCTCGGCGGCCCGCTCCCGCATGCCCGCCGCCCGCTCGGCCCGCAGCCTCCGCTCGGCGACATCGAGCCGTCCCCTGAGTCCGCGCGCCGGTCCGACCCGCGGCGGATGGACGTCGTACAACGTCGTGGTGGGATAGGGGAGTTCGCCCAGTTCCTGGGGAACGGCGGGCTCGGTGATCCCCACGACGTGCACGCGGTGACCGCGCTCGGTGAACAGCCGGGCCATCTGGTGCGACCAGCTCGTCACCCCGCCCAGTTCGTCGACGCTGTTGGAGACGAAGAAGATGTCCCGCTGCGCATGGCCGGTCATCCACGCCTCCACTTTCCGAAGAACTGGTCGACGACACCGCGGGCCGCCGTCCCCTTGTCGTACTCACCGAACTCGGCGGTGAACTGCTCGCGTCTGACCGCGTACTTGATGGTCTGTTCCTCCAGCGAACCGAGCGCCGCGTGCAGTTCGTCCTCGGTCCGCACCACCGGTCCCGGCGCCCGCTCCAGCAGGTCGAAGTAGGTGCCGCGGTCCTCGTGCACATACGCGTCGTAGTCGTACACGAAGAAGAACAGGGGGCGGTCGAGGAGGGCGTAGTCGAACATCACGGACGAGTAGTCGGTGATCAGTCCGTCGGCCAGCGCCAGCAGCGGGGTCATGTCGTGCTGCGCGGTGACGTCGATGACCCGGCCGCGCACGGACGGCGGGAGCACGACGTGGTTCAGGTAGTGCGAGCGGACCAGGAGGACATAGCGGTCGCCGAAGGTGTCGGCGAAGCGCTCGATGTCGAAGGGCAGCTCGAAGCGCCGCTTTCCGCCGTCGCGGTTCCGGAAGGTCGGGGCGTACAGGAGGATCTGCTTGTCCTCGGGAATGCCCAACTCGGCGGCAAGAGGACCGCGTTCACGCCGTCCCTCGGTCTCCTCCCGCTGCCTCGCCTGCACGAGCGCGTCGTTGCGCGGGTAGCCGACCCTCAGCAGGGTCCGCTCCTGGAGCCGGAACGCCCGCGCGAGGGTGCGCACATCGTGCTCGGAGCGGATCAGGAACCGGTCGAAGCGGTCCAGCGTGCTCTGCTGTTCGGCCTGCTCCTCACGGGACTTGAGCTTCCACTCGGCCTCGTCGAAGCCCATCCGCTTGAGCGCGGAGCCGTGCCACGTCTGGATGTACGTCGTGTCCGGCCGCTTGGCGAGCTTCAGCGGGTAGCTCTGGTTGTCGACCCAGAACTCGGCCTGCGCGAGCGCCCTGAGATAGGGCAGCGACCAGCGGCGTACGAGGGTGGCGTCCTCCGGGAAACCGGCCGGACTGCCCGCGTACGCCCAGACGGCCTGGAACTCCAGGCCCTGGCGGCGCATCTCCTCGTAGATCGCCCGGGGGCTGTCGCTGTACTGGCGGCCCAGATGGCTCTCGAAGACGACGAGCCCCTTCCGGACGGGCAGCCGGCTGAACACCTCGTGGTAGAGGCGGATCTTGGTATCACCGGAGGTGAGTTCCTTGCGCAGCGAACGGGCCTTGCGGTAGCCCGTCTTGGCGAGCGTGCCGGCCCGGCCGTGCACACCGCGCTGCACGAGGACGTTCGCCTTCTTGTCGGGGACCAGCCGGAAGGACAGGTGCCCGCGCGAGGAGACGACCGGTTCGATCCGGTCCGCGACCAGTCGGGTGAGCCGGGGCCGGACGGGCAACTGCCCTGCGGCCAGGTCGGGTTCGGCGGCGCTGAGCCGGGTGGTGGTGCGGACGCCGTCGACGTCGAGGTGAAGCCGTACGTCCCACACCGCGTCCACGATGCCCAGCGGCCGCACCGCCGAGAGGTCCGCCGATGTCTCCCAGGCGACCGACTCGCCCGCGTGCCACACGTTCGCCACCGGGAAGCGGAAGGTCTGGAAGCGCACCCCGGGACGGCGGGCGTAGAACTCCAGTTCTCCGGTCAGCCGGGCGCCGGCCGGGATCACACCGAGCGGGTTGGTGATGCGCCCGGCGAGCCGGACGGTGCCGCCGCCGCTCTCGTACGAGGTCAGCACGTTGCGCAGGAACATCTTGTCGACCGGCTTGACGTGGTGGCCGAGCTCCGTGACGTCCAGGACGTGCCGGCCGAAGGGGTCGTCGAGATGCTCGGCGCACCAGAACACACGCCCGTCGCGCTCGACGAGCGGCGAGGAGATCTTGTCGCGGTTGGCGAGCGTGTCCACGGCGGGCAGCAGGTTGTCCCAGTCGCTCACCTGGAGGAGATAGGCGCAGATGGCGTGGATGGGTTCGGCCTCGTCGAAGGCGGCGCGGTCGATCGACTCCAGGTACTGCCGGGCGATCGCCGCGAACTCCTCGCGGAAGGAGGCGTCGCGGAAGGGCAGTTCGCGCAGATGAAGGACCAGGTCGTGCTTGAGGAACTTGACGTCCTTGGCGAACTTCAGCTCCAGGAGCCCCTTGTCCGCGAGGAGTCGGTCGACCCGGCGGTGGATCTCCATGCGGTGCGTGAAGTTGGCGATCTCGTCACGCCGGTTGCTGATGGACTTCGCCGCGGCCTTGTCGGCGACCCTCCAGTCGTACACCCGGTTGGGGATGAGGGTGATGCGGCGGGCGGTGGCGTACGCCTGGGCGGAGAAGAGCAGGTCCTCGTAGTGGATGCCGACCGGGAAGCGCAGCCCCTCGTCGAGCAGGAACCGCCGGCGGTAGCACTTGTTGGTCGACAGCGTGTCGAAGACCAGCAGGTCGGGCAGCTCGGAGATCGACTCCAGGGTGCGGGTGCGCTCGTACAGCCAGGGGTACCACTTGACCTCCTTGCCGGTGCGCGAGTCGACGTGCACGCGCACGCACAGGCCGGAGACCAGGTCCGCGCCGGTGGCCTCGGCGGCCTCCAGCATGTTGCGGCAGGCGTTGCGCTCCAGGACGTCGTCGCTGTCCAGGAAGAGGAGGTAGGTGCCGCGCGCCTCGGTGATACCGCGGTTGCGGGGGGCACCGCAGCCGCCGCTGTTCTCGGGGAGCTGGTAGGCGCGGACCCGGTCGGGGTGGGCGGCGGCCAGTCCGCGCGCCACCTCGTACGAGCCGTCGGTGCTGCGGTCGTCGACGACGACGACCTCGACGTCGTGCAGCGTCTGGTCCAGGACGGAGCGGACGGCCGTGGGCAGCCGGGCGGCGTCGTTGTAGACGATGACGACCACGGAGACGGCCGGCCGGTCCGGCCCGGCCCCTGCGGTCCCGGCCGGGGAGGCGGCGGGCTCGGTCCCGTACCCGGACGGCCCTGCCGCGAGCCCTGGCCCTGGGGGCTCCGTCCGGTGCCCGGACGGCCCGGTCCCCTGCCGGGAGGGTTCTGCCCCGGAAGCGGCGGGCACGGTCCCGTGCTCGTCGAACGCACGACGTTGATCCACATTCATCCTATTAATCGTAGACATCGCAACCCGCTTTGGGTTGCTATCGGCCGTTCTTCGCGTGTTGGAAGACCCACGTCCGGTACACCACGAAGCGGAAGGCCGAGGCCAGCACGATCGACAGCGCCTTGGCGATGTTCGAGCCGAGCGGACCGTTCATCCCCAGGCCGTGATAGCCGAGATAGAACAGCACGCTCTCCATGACGACGCCGAGTCCGCTGAACGCGAAGAAGAGGGCGATCTGGCGGCGGGTGCGCGAGGCCCGGTCCCGGTAGGCGAAGAAGCGGAAGCCGAGGTAGTTCGTCCCCATGGCGACACAGCTGGCGACGACCGTGGCGGCCATCGGGGGCCACTTCAGGCCGTGCAGCGCCAGATTGAAGAAGAGGATGTTGACGGCGACCCCGCTGCCGCCGACGACCGAGAAACGGGCCACTTCCAGGGCGAGACGGCTGACCTTCCGGACCTTCGGAGCTTTGGGGGCTCTCCGTGGGCCGATGACGGGCGGAGTCGCCACGGAGGCCCGCCTTTCGGTGAGGTGCACTGTCACGGGTCCGGATCCTCCACGCGTCTGTCGGTGCATAAAGCCGCCGGTCGGGCCGCCTGCCGAGCCAACCTTAAGCTAAATGTCCTATTTACCAGGTATAGGTAAATTCCGAGCCGGAGTTTCGCCAGAGACCGGCAAGAAAGCACGACAACGGCCCCACACGCACCAGAGGCGCCCCGGGTCGTGATGACCCGGAGCGCCTCCGATCTCTTACCTCCCAGGTCCGACGCCCGGGAGCCACCGCCTAGGAATGCGTGCGCAACAGCGTCCGCATCGTCCGCATCGCCACCGACAGGTTGGCGAGGTCGAACGAGTCCGAGCCCTGGATCTCGTCCAGGGTCGTGCGGGCCCGCCCGAGGATCGCCGTGTTCTTCTCCTGCCAGGCCTCGAAGCGCTGCTCGGGAGTGGAGGTCCCGTCGCCCACCGCGAGAACGTCGGCGGTGAGCGCCGCGTGGGCCGCGTACAGGTCCTCGCGGATCGACGCGCGGGCCATGGACTGCCAGCGGTCGGCACGCGGCAGCTCGATGATGCGGTCCATGAGCCGGGTGATGCCGAGACGGTCGGCGAGGTCGTAGTAGACCTCGGCGACGGCCATCGGGTCCTTGCCCGTGCGGTCGGCCACCGAGACGATGTCCAGCGCCGGGAAGGCGGAGGAGAACCCGGCCACGCGGGTGGCGAGTTCGTCCGGCACACCGGCGTCCGACAGCTCGTCGTAGATCTGCTGGTACCACTCCAGGTCCGTGCCGCGGAGCAGCTTCGGCAGCTCCGACCACACCTGCTCGACGCCGTCGGTGAAGAAGCCGATCGTCTCGGCGAGCTGGAGCGGCTGCGGCCGGTTGTTGAGCAGCCAGCGCGTGCCGCGCTCGACGAGACGGCGCGAGTGCAGCCGGATCCGGGTCTGGACGTCGGCGGCGACGACATTGTCGAGCGCCTCCACCGCGTCCCACACCGCGGCGGAGTTGAAGATCGCGCGGGCCGCTGTCTGCGCCCGGACGATCTCCTCCAGCGAGGCACCCGTCTCCTCGCGGAGACGGTGCAGGAAGCTCGTACCGCCCGTGTTGACCGTGTCGTTGACCAGGACGGTCGTCACGATCTCGCGGCTCAGCGCGTGCCCCTCGATCTGCTCGCGGAACTTGTCGCGCAGCGCCGTCGGGAAGTACGCGTGCAGCAGGCTCTGCAGATACGGGTCGTCGGGCAGCGAGGTGGCGAGCAGCTCCACCGAGACCGTGATCTTCGTGTACGCGAGGAGGACCGCCGTCTCCGGACCGGTCAGACCCTGACCGGCGTTGAGCCGCTCGCGGATCTGCCGCTCGGTGGGCAGGAACTCCAGCGCCCGGTCGAGGTGCCCCTCACGGACCAGATGGCGCAGGAACCGCTGCTGGGCGTGGAGCATGCTCGGGGACTGGGCCAGGGCGTTGGCGATCGCCGTGTTCTGCGCGTAGTTGTTGCGCAGCACCAGGGCGCCGACCTCGTCGGTCATCTCGGCGAGCAGCTTGTTGCGCTGCTTGACGGTCAGATCGCCGTTGGTCACCACCGCGTTGAGCAGGATCTTGATGTTCACCTCGTGGTCGGAGGTGTCCACGCCCGCGCTGTTGTCGATGGCATCGGTGTTGATCTTGCCGCCGTGCTGGGAGAACTCGATCCGGCCGAGCTGGGTCAGGCCCAGGTTGCCGCCCTCGCCGACGACCTTGACGCGCAGGTCGCCGCCGTCGACGCGGATCGCGTCGTTGGCCTTGTCGCCGACGTCCGCGTGCGACTCGGCGGACGACTTCACGTAGGTGCCGATGCCGCCGTTCCACAGCAGGTCGACTGGCGCCTGGAGGATCGCCTTCATCAGATCGGCGGGCGTCATCTTCGCGGCGCCGGAGTCGAGGCCGAGGGCCTCACGGACGTGCGCGTTGACCGGGATGGCCTTGGCACTGCGCGGGAAGACGCCGCCGCCGGCCGAGATCAGCTCGGTGTTGTAGTCCGCCCACGAGGAACGCGGCAGCTCGAAGAGGCGGCGGCGCTCGGCGTACGAGGTCTCCGCGTCCGGGTTCGGGTCGATGAAGATGTGCCGGTGGTCGAACGCGGCGACCAGGCGGATGTGCTCGGAGAGCAGCATGCCGTTGCCGAACACGTCGCCGGACATGTCCCCGACACCGACCACGGTGAAGTCCTGCGTCTGGGTGTTGACGCCCAGCTCCCGGAAGTGCCGCTTCACGGACTCCCAGGCGCCGCGGGCGGTGATGCCCATCTTCTTGTGGTCGTATCCGGCGGAGCCGCCGGAGGCGAAGGCGTCGCCGAGCCAGAAGTCGTACGCCTGGGCGACCTCGTTGGCGATGTCCGAGAAGGTCGCGGTGCCCTTGTCGGCGGCGACCACGAGGTAGGTGTCGTCCTCGTCGTGCCGGACGACGTCGGTGGGCGGGACGATCTCGCCGGCCACCATGTTGTCGGTGATGTCGAGCAGCGCGGAGATGAAGGTCCGGTAGCTGCGGATGCCCTCGGCCAGCCACGCGTCACGGTCCACGGACGGGTCGGGAAGCTGCTTGGCGACGAAGCCGCCCTTGGCGCCGACCGGCACGATGACGGTGTTCTTCACCATCTGCGCCTTGACCAGGCCGAGGATCTCCGTGCGGAAGTCCTCACGCCGGTCGGACCAGCGCAGACCACCGCGCGCGACCTTGCCGAAGCGCAGGTGCACGCCCTCGACCCGCGGCGAGTACACCCAGATCTCGAACGCCGGGCGCGGCGCCGGGAGGTCCGGGATCGCCGTCGGGTCGAACTTCATCGAGACGTACTCGTGGGGCGTGCCGGCCACGGTCTTCTGGAAGAAGTTCGTGCGCAGGGTCGCCTTGATCAGGTGGAGGAAGGACCGCAGGATCCGGTCCTCGTCCAGCGAGGCGACCTGGTCCAGGGCCGCGTCCAGCTCCTCCAGCAGCGCGTCGGTCAGCTCGACGCCGGCGCGCTGGCGCTCCGGCGACATCCGCGCCTCGAACAGCGAGACGAGCAGCCGGGTGGTGTGGACGTTGTTGCGGAGGGTGTCCTCCATGTAGTCCTGGCTGAAGGTGGAACCGGCCTGGCGCAGGTACTTAGCGTAGGCGCGCAGCACCATCGACTGCCGCCAGGTCAGTCCGGCGCTCAGCACGAGGGCGTTGAAGCCGTCGTTCTCGGCCTGTCCGGTCCAGGTGGCGGCGAAGGCCTCCTGGAACCGCTCGCGGCCGTCGTCGCCGAGGTAGTCGCCGTTGCCGTTGAGGGACTTGGGCAGACGCAGTCCGAAGTCGTAGATCCACGCGGTCGTACGGTCCGAGCAGCGCAGTTCGTACGGCCGCTCGTCGGTGACCTCGACGCCCATGCGGTTCAGGGCGGGCAGGACCGCCGAGAGCGAGACCTGCTCGCCGGTGCGGTAGATCTTGAAACGGCGCTCGCCGGGTGCCGCGCCCACCGGCTCGTACAGGCTGAGCGCGAAGTCCTTGCGGGGTTCCTGCCCGAGGGCCTGGAGGTGGACCAGGTCGGCGACGGCGGAGCGCGGGGAGTGGTCGGCCTTGTAGCCCTCGGGGAAGGCGTTCCCGTACCGGCGCAGCAGCTCGGCGGCGCGTTCCTCGCCGCACTCGGCGGTCAGCGCCTCCCCGAAGCCGTCGGCCCAGGAGCGGGCGGCCTCGACGAGTCGCGCCTCGATGCGGTCCTTGTCGGAGTCGGAGAGCTGCGGGAGCTCGGTGCCCGGCTCGACGCGGACCACGAAGTGCAGCCGGGACAGGATCGACTCGGTGTTCCAGGCCGTGAAGTCGACGCTGGTGCCGTTGAGCTCTTCCTTGAGGATGTCGATGATCCGCAGGCGCACACCGGTGGTGTAGCGGTCGCGCGGAAGGTAGACGAGGGCCGAGTAGTAGCGCCCGTACTCGTCCTGGCGCAGGTAGAGCCGCAGCCGGCGCCGCTCCTGCAGGTACAGGACGGAGGTCACGATCGCCCGGAGCTCGTCCGCGGGGGTCTGGAAGAGCTCGTCGCGGGGGTACGTCTCCAGGATCTGGAGGAGGTCGCGCCCGTCGTGGCTGTTGGGCGAGAACCCGGCGCCGCGCAGGACTTCCTCGACCTTGCGGCGGACGACGGGCACCCGGCGCACGGACTCGGTGTACGCGGCGGAGGAGAACAGGCCCAGGAAGCGGCGCTCCCCGACGACGTCACCGTTCTCGTCGAACTTCTTGACGCCGACGTAGTCCAGGTAGGAGGGCCGGTGCACGGTGGCACGGCTGTTCGCCTTGGTCAGGATCAGCAGCTTGTGCTCGCGGGCCTTGGCGCGGGCGTCCGCGGGCAGCCGCTCGAAGGACGGGCTGACCGGGTGGCTGTCGTCGCCGCCGTGCGGCGGGTCCGAGCGCAGGATGCCGAGCCCGGTGCCGGGGACGGCGGCCAGCGAGTCGTCCTCGCGGAGCTGGTACTCGCGGTACCCGAGGAAGGTGAAGTGGTCGCCGGAGAGCCAGCGCAGCAGCTCCCGGGCCTCCTCGACCTCCTGGTCGCGCAGATCGTCGGCGGTCGGCTCCTTGGGGAGCTCCTCCGCGATCCGCAGCGCCGCGTCGCGCATCTTCTCCCAGTCCTCGACGGACTCACGGACGTCGGACAGGACGCGCAGCAGATCGGCGGTGATCTGCTTCAGGTCCGCGCGGTCGGTCTCCCGGTCGATCTCGACGTGGATCCACGACTCGACGTGCGCGTCGTGCGGCAGTTCCTCGGCGGAGGGCCGCGTGGGCAGCACCTCGATGAGCTCGCCGGTGAGATTGCGCCGCAGGACGAACTGCGGGTGGATGACGACGTGGATGCCGCGTCCCTGGCGGGACAGCTCGTTGGTCACCGAGTCCACGAGGAAGGGCATGTCGTCCGTGACCACCTCGACGACGGAGTGGCTGCAGGTCCAGCCGTTCTCCTCGACGGTGGGCGTGTGCACGCGCACGTTGGCCGTGCCCTGCGGGCGGTTCTCGGCCAGTCTGTAGTGGGAGAAGGCCGCTCCGAAGACGTCGACCGGGTCGCGGTCGGTGAGGTCCTCCGGGGCCGTGTGCAGGTAGTAGCGCTGGAGGAACGCGAGCACGGTGTCCCGGTCGGGGGTGCCCTCGTCCGTCGTCCCAGTCGGTAGGTGCCCCCCGACCGGGCTGTTCTCAGCTACCCGGGCGGCCCGTTCGAGCAGCTCGGCCTTGGCTTCGTCCAGCTTGGTCTGCATTGTCCTCTGGCTCCTGTCGCGCGCCGTTGCGTGACGTTGAAGGAAGTACGGTCTCGTCGCTTCCGACGCAACGCCGCGACGCGGGGTGTCCGGTCTGCTTCGACGCTATGCCGCAAGGTGAGATGGGCGGAGGGGTATCGGCCATTCTCGACGGCCCCGGAGACTGTGACGCTGCTCTCGGCGACGTCCGTGCCCGGGGTGCCGTCGACGTACGGAGTGCGTTGCCGTGGGCGCTCGCCGCGTTTCCGCTCGCGCACACGGCCGTCGCCATGATCCCGTCCCGCCCGTGAAGATCAGCGATTACCGCCCGGTCACGGATGTCGTCCGTGCGCTCCGGGCGCGGGGCAGGGGCGACGATGCCCCCGCGAGATATCGCGCTGATCACGCCACCAGGCTATCGCCCCCGACCCGGGGGTCGTCATGAGCCGTATGTGTACAAAACCGGGGGTGGAACTTTGACACTATGCACAGGGACGAATGGGGCGATGGCATGCAGTGCGGGCCGACTGCGGGCTACCGTCGTCCTACGGGCAGTGTTCTGCCCCTTGGCAAGTACCTCCCCCGGAGGCAGGTTGACCGGGACGGCGAACGGAACGCGCAAGGACGGCCGACGGGAGCGCAGCACCATGGCAGCGAAGATCCTCATTGTCACCGGCGACGCCGCGGAGTCGCTGGAAGTCCTCTACCCCTACCAGCGCCTGCTCGAGGAGGGGTACGAGGTCCACATCGCGGCCCCCACCCGCAAGAAGCTGCAGTTCGTGATCCACGACTTCGAGCCCGGCTTCGACACCTACACCGAGAAGCTCGGCTACACCTGGCCCGCGGACCTCTCGTTCGCGGAGGTCGACCCCGGCGCGTACGTCGCCCTGGTCATCCCCGGCGGCCGGGCGCCGGAGTACCTCCGCAACGACCTCGAACTCCGCAAGATCCTGAAGGCCTTCTTCGACGCGGACAAGCCGGTGGCCCAGATCTGCCACGGCCCTCTGCTGACCGCGGCCGTCGACAGCCTGAGCGGCCGCCGTGTCACGGCGTACCCCGCGCTGGAACTCGACATGCAGGCGGCGGGCGCGACCTTCCAGGACGCGGAGGCCGTCGTCGACGGCACCCTGGTCTCCGCCCGCGCCTGGCCGGACCACTCGGCCTGGATGCGCGAGTTCCTCAAGGTCCTGCGCTCGAAGGCCCCGGTGAACTGACGGGTGCGAGGGCGCGGGGCGGCCGGCCGGTCACGGCACCCGGGCGACCGTCCCCGGGCCGGGCACGCCGACCGACCGCGGGGCACGCGCCATCGCGTCCGTGCCGAGGCCGGGCACCCAGGCCAGGGCACGGGCCCGAAGGCAGCGGCCGAAGGCAGGTCCGGGAGGCCGCGGCGGGCCGGGACGGACAGGTCGGTGAGGTCTGGGCCAGGCGCCTCGGCGGGCTCCTGGCCCACTCCCCTCAGGCAGCCAGCCGCCCGGCCTCCTCGACCGCCTCCTCCAGGCTGTCCACCACGGGAACACCGGCCTCCTCCAGGCTGGCGCGACTGTGGGAACCCCCGGTGTACAGCACCGCCCCGGCCCCGACATGGCGGGCGGCCAACGCGTCGTCCACGGCGTCGCCGATCACCACCACGCGGGCCGGCTCGACGCCCGTGATGGCACCGAGGTGGCGCACCATATGCTCGGCCTTGCTGCCGCCGGAGGGCCCGGTCCGCCCGTCGACCCGTACGAAGTGCGGCTCGATCCCGAAGCCCCGCACCAGCGGGACCAGATCCTCGTGCCCGTACATGCTCAGGAGGGACTGGCTGCGACCCGCCGCTCCCCACCCGGCGAGCAGCGCGGGCACCCCGGCGGTGAGCTCGCACGCTGTGCGGTGCTCCGCGTAGTACCGGTGGAAGGTCTCGTCCATGATCAGCCACTCGGCGTCCGTGGGCAGCCGCCCCATCAGACGCTCGTAGAACCTCGGCACGGGCACGCAGTACAGCGACCGATACCGCTCCAGCGTGATCGGCTCGAGCCCCAGCTCGGCGAACGCCGCGTTCGTCGCCCCGATGATCGCGTCATTGTCGTGGAACAGCGTGCCGTTCCAGTCCCACACAATGTGCGCGTTTCCTTGCTTCCCCATACAAGAAAAGTACCCGCCACCACTGACAGCACCTCATCGCGGCCGGAAGTCGGGCGGGCGGAAACCGGGCGGCTACTCCCCGAGCCCGACCAGGTTGGGGATCTCCTGCGTGGCGAACCACAGCAGGACGTGGTCCTCGGCCCCGTCGACCACGAACTGGGCGTCGTCGTCCCCGACGTCCGCCGCGCCCAGCGCGTCCGCCGCCGCGGTCACGTCCGCCTCGGCGTCCGCCGAGTCGACGTGCACGGCGGCGGCCTTGGAGAGCGGCACGTCCTGGGAGACCCGCACCTCGCCGAGCGCCGCGGGATCGAGCCCCCGGTCGGGGTCGGCGGCCGCGGCCCGGTCCGGTACGTCGACGGCGACGACGACCCGGCGCCGTACGGCCCCCGGATCGACCGCCAGGAGCCGCAGCGAGGCCAGCGCGGCACGGCTCAGCGCCGCGTACTCCAGTTCCTCGATGTCGTCGGAGAGGTACCACTCGCGCAGGGCGGGCGTGACGGCGTACGCGGTGAACGGTCCCGCCTCCAGCTCTCCCGTCTTGTACGCCTCGGCGAGACCGGAGAGGGTCAGGGGGACGTAGACGCGCATGGCTGGCCGCTTTCGTAGTCGGGGCTCCGAGGGTCACGCAGTCCGGGCACTCCGGGGAGGGCGGTCCGCGCCTCCGGGGAGGGCCTTCAGGATACGTGCGGGCGTCCCCTTTCGAGGTCCCGGCGGCTCCCTCCGTGGCGTCCACCCCGCGCCCGCGATTCACCCGGTACTCCCCTTCGCCACCAAGGGGTCCGCCGCTCCCGGCCACCCTGATAGGTGAATTCTCCGGCCGCCGCGACACGCGCCCACCGTCCTTGCGCGGGCCCGCTCCCGCCTCGTACAAGATCCCCGACACGAAAGTTACCGACCGGTATCCATCGGCCCAACGACGATCGGGGACGACGCATGAACAAGGTGATGACCAGGGCAGGGCGCCACCCGGGCACCCGTCCGCCCGGCCGTCAGGACACCCGCCGCCCGGGCGGCGCCCCGCCCCGCACCCCGGGCGCAGGCACCCCCGGCAGGCCCCCGGGCGGCAGCCCGCCCCAGGACACGGGCTCGACCCGCACCGGCACCACGAACACCCCATCGCCCTCACGGCCTCCGTCCCACCCGTCCCCGGCCACCGGCGCTCCGGCGGCGGCACGAAGCACGGGCCATCCGTCCACGGGACCGGGCGGCAGCCGCTCTCCGGCGACGGCACGAGGCGGGGCCCGGCCGCTCGCGACGACGTCCGCCGAAGCGCCTCGGCGCCCCGCTCCCCAGCCCCGCCCCACCGATGTCTTCGCCGAGCGCCTGCTGGCCGTACTGAGCGGTGAGCGCCCCGTCCATTGCATGCTGCGCCACACCGCGGGCCGCGCCTACGACGAACTGGCCTGGCTCGCCGAACGCGGCTCTCTTCGCACCCGCGGCGCCCGCCCCGTCGTGCGGGACATCGGCTACTACGTCGCGCGCCCCGGCGCCGTCGAGGCCTTCGCCCGCATCGGCGCCGGCGACCAGCTCCGCGCCATGGCCTTCCGGCTGGAGCAGGGCCCCGACCTCCGCTGGCGCTGCACGGCCATCGAACTCGGCGGCCCCCGCATGCCCCGCCCGAAGGACTGAACGGCTCCGGTCCGGACCGAACGGCTCCGGTCCGCGCCCTCGGCGAACGCGAAGGGCCGGACACCAGGTGCCCGGCCCTTCCCGCGTCACCGGTCGCGCGCGGCGGCAGTCGCCCGCCGCCCGCGACCCTCACTCACTTCTTGCGGCGACGCGCGGCACCCTTCTGCGCCTTGCGGCGCTCCGCGCGCGTGAGGCCGTCCGCCTCGGAACGCACGGGCTCGTCGTCGCTGGCGAAGTCGCCCTCGATGACGCCACCCTCGCCGTCCACGGTCGGCGCGGAGAAGTGCAGCCGGTCCGGCCGCTGCGGGGCGTCGAGCCCCTTGGCGCGGATCTCGGGTCGCATCCCGCCCGCGGGGACCGCTTCCTTCTTGGCGAGGGACGGCGCGGAGTCCTCGACCAGGACCTCCTCGACCTGCTGCTCGACCTGGACCTCCAGGTTGAACAGGTAGCCGACGGACTCCTCCTTGATGCCGTCCATCATGGCGCCGAACATGTCGAAGCCCTCGCGCTGGTACTCGACCAGCGGGTCCTTCTGGGCCATCGCACGCAGGCCGATGCCCTCCTGGAGATAGTCCATCTCGTAGAGGTGCTCGCGCCACTTGCGGTCCAGGACCGACAGCACGACCCGGCGCTCCAGCTCACGCATGATCTCGGAGCCGAGCTGCTCCTCGCGGGCCGCGTACTGGTCGTGGATGTCGTCCTTGATGGACTCGGAGATGAACTCGGCGGTCAGACCGGCACGGTCGCCGACCGTCTCCTCCATCTCGTCGACGGTGACCTTCACCGGGTAGAGCTGCTTGAAGGCGCCCCACAGCCGGTCGAGGTCCCACTCCTCGGCGAAGCCCTCGGCGGTCTCGGCCCCGATGTAGGCGTCGATGGTGTCGTCCATGAAGTGCTGGATCTGCTCCTCGAGGTCCTCGCCCTCCAGGACACGACGGCGCTCGCCGTAGATGACCTCGCGCTGCCGGTTGAGCACCTCGTCGTACTTCAGGACGTTCTTGCGGGTCTCGAAGTTCTGCTGCTCGACCTGCGACTGGGCGGAGGCGATGGCACGCGTGACCATCTTGTTCTCGATCGGCACGTCGTCCGGCACGTTCGCCATCGACATGACGCGCTCGACCATCTGCGCCTTGAACAGGCGCATCAGGTCGTCGCCCAGGGAGAGGTAGAAGCGGGACTCGCCCGGGTCGCCCTGACGGCCGGAACGACCGCGCAGCTGGTTGTCGATACGCCGAGACTCGTGGCGCTCGGTGCCGAGGACGTAGAGACCGCCGAGGTCCTTGACCTCTTCGAACTCCGCCTTCACCGCCTTCTCGGCACGCTCCATGGCTGCGGGCAGGGCGTGCGCCCACTCCTCGATGTGCTCCTCGGGGTCGAGGCCGCGCTGGCGCAGCTCCGCCTCGGCGAGGTCGTCGGGGTTGCCGCCGAGCTTGATGTCGGTACCACGGCCGGCCATGTTGGTGGCGACGGTCACGGCGCCCTTGCGGCCGGCCTGGGCGATGATCGGCGCCTCACGGTCGTGCTGCTTGGCGTTCAGCACCTCGTGCTGGATGCCGCGCTTGGAGAGCTGCTGCGAGAGGTACTCGGACTTCTCGACCGAGGTGGTGCCGACCAGGATCGGCTGGCCCTTCTCGTGCTTCTCGGCGATGTCGTCGACGACCGCCTCGAACTTGGCGACCTCGGTGCGGTAGATCAGGTCGGACTGGTCCTTGCGGACCATCGGCCTGTTGGTCGGGATCGGGACGACGCCGAGCTTGTAGATCTGGTGGAACTCGGCGGCCTCGGTCATCGCCGTACCGGTCATGCCGGAGAGACCGGGCATTTCCTTGCCGTCGTGGTCGTGGCGCTTGTAGAGGCGGAAGAAGTTCTGGAGGGTGATCGTGGCGAGCGTCTGGTTCTCGTCCTTGATGTCCACCCCTTCCTTCGCCTCGATCGCCTGGTGCATGCCCTCGTTGTAGCGGCGGCCGGCGAGGATACGGCCGGTGTGCTCGTCGACGATCATGACCTCGCCGTCGATGACGACGTAGTCCTTGTCCTTCTTGAACAGTTCCTTCGCCTTGATGGCGTTGTTCAGGTAACCGACGAGCGGGGTGTTCACCGACTCGTAGAGGTTGTCGATGCCCAGCCAGTCCTCGACCTTGGCGACGCCGGGCTCGTGGATGGCGACGGTGCGCTTCTTCTCGTCGACCTCGTAGTCGCCGGTCTCCTCGATGCCCTTCAGGGAGTTGCCGGCCTCACCCTTCTTCAGGCGGGTGACCAGCTTGGCGAAGTCGCCGTACCACTTGGTGGCCTGGTCCGCCGGGCCGGAGATGATCAGCGGCGTACGGGCCTCGTCGACGAGGATGGAGTCGACCTCGTCGACGATCGCGAAGTTGTGGCCGCGCTGGACGAGCTCGTCCTGGGCCCACGCCATGTTGTCGCGCAGGTAGTCGAAGCCGAACTCGTTGTTCGTGCCGTAGGTGATGTCGCACGCGTACTGCTCGCGGCGCTGGGCCGGAGTCATGTTGGCGAGGATGCAGCCGACCTCGAGGCCGAGGAACTTGTGGACGCGGCCCATCATTTCGGAGTCGCGCTCGGCCAGGTAGTCGTTGACCGTGATGAGGTGGACGCCGGCTCCGGAGAGAGCGTTCAGATACGCGGGCAGGGTGCCGACGAGCGTCTTGCCCTCACCGGTCTTCATCTCCGCGACATAGCCGAGGTGGAGCGCGGCGCCACCCATCATCTGCACGTCGTAGTGACGCTGGCCAAGGGCGCGCTTGGCCGCCTCACGGACGGTGGCGAATGCCTCGGGCAGCAGGTCGTCGAGGCTTTCGCCGTCGGTGTACCGCTGCTTGTACTCATCGGTGAGGGCCCTCAGCTCGGCGTCGGAGAGGTTGACGAAATCCTCTTCGATGGAGTTGACCTGGTCCGCGATGCGGTGCAGTTTGCGCAGGATCTTGCCTTCGCCTGCACGCATGATCTTCGAGAGGACGGACACGGGGGTTTGTCTCCTTGCCGGTCGGGCCTGGGGGACGGTCGGTTTCAATGACAGTTTCAATTCACAGCTTGAGCAACGGCCATCGTAAGCGAGGACCACACCGCGCCGGGAGGTCTGCCAGGGACAGCCACCAGGACAACGGGCAGGGGTAACGGAAGGTGCCGCGTTCACACAGCGAAAAGTAGCGAACCGCTCACTCAGGGCAAAGGAATGGCGTCCTTCGGGATGCCCGAGCAGAATCGGCCGATGGACCCCGTCACGCTGACCACCGACCGTCTCCTCCTGCGCGCGGTGGGAGTGGACGACACCGACGCCGTCTTCGAAGCCGCCCAGGATCCCGACATCCAGCGCTGGACCACGATCCCGTCGCCCTATCTGCGCGAGCACGCGACCGGCTTCACGGACCAGATAGTGCCCGAGGGCTGGGCGGACGGCTCCGCCTTCGCCTTCGGTGTCTTCCTCCCCTCCGGGGAGTTGGCGGGCATGGTCGCCGTCACCATGCGGTCCCTGGGCGTCGGCGAGGTCGGCTACTGGGCGACGAAGGAGCACCGCGGCAACGGCTACACCGCCGAGGCCGTCGTCGCCGCGTCCCGCTGGGCCTTCACGGACCTGTCCGTCGACCGTGTCGAATGGCGCGCCGAGGTCGGCAACGCCGGTTCCCGAGCGGTCGCCGAACGCGCCGGGTTCGTCATCGAGGGGACACTCCGCTCCGCCATCAACAACAAGGGCGTGCGCAGGGACTGCTGGGTGGGCTCGCTGCTCCCCTCGGACCTGGGCCTCCCCTCGACGGCGCCGTACCTGCCGGCCAGGTGAGGGCCGTACCGGCTCCCGGCGGCGGGACCCGACGCTCCCGTCCGAGCCGGCTCCCGGCGCCGGTTCCGGCACCCGCGCCGACGCGGTCGCACCGCCCGGGCCCCGCTGTCAGGGACACCACCGCCGGTGGCACCACTGTCAGTGGCACCGCCTAACGTGTGGGCATGACGAGTCTCCCGCGTCCCACCACCGAACTCTCCGCGGACGAAGCCCGCCGCCTGGCGCTGCGGGCGCAGGGTTTCATGGGTGCCCCCGATCGCAGGGCGGGCGTGCGCGGAGTCCTGCGGCACCTCGGCGCGGTCCAGCTCGACACCATCTCCGTCCTCGCCCGCTCCCACGAACTGATTCCGTACGCCCGCCTCGGCGCCGTCGGCCGCAAGACCGTCGAGCAGGCCTACTGGACGTCGGCACCGCACGGCGACACACCCCCGGCGCCGCACGCGTTCGAGTACTGGTCCCACGCGGCCTGCATCCTGCCCGTGGAGGAGTGGCCCCACTTCGCGTTCCGCCGCCGCGCCTACCGTGCCCGCCCGCACTGGAACCACGCCCTGCCCAACGGCGCCTACGACCAGGTCGTCAAGCAGCTGCGCGCCGAAGGCCCCCTCACGGCCACGGACTTGGGCGGGGCGAAGAAGACCAGCGAGTGGTGGGACTGGTCGGGCACCAAGGTCGCCGTCGAGCGCGCGCTGATGTACGGCGAGGTGGTGTGCGTGGAACGGCGCGGCTGGAAGCGGGTCTACGACCTAGCGGAGCGCGCCGTCCCGAAACAGCTGCTCCATGACGAGCTGGACGACACGGAGTGCCTGCGCCGTCTCGTCCGCCTCGCCGGACAGTCCCTCGGCGTCGGCACGCGCGCGGACATCGCCGACTACCACCGCCTCAAGCTGGAGCAGGTCGACGCGGTGATCGCGGACTCGGGCCTGGTCCCGGTGACGGTGGAGGGCTGGGGCAGGCCGACCGCAGGAAAGGGCGGCGCCAAGAACCCCGGCGCGCGACCGGCGGGAGACGCCTGGGCGGACCCGGTGGCGCTGGAGACGGTCCCGCGCGGCCGCCACCGTACGACGCTCCTGTCGCCGTTCGACTCCCTTGTCTGGGAGCGGGCACGCACGGAGCGGATCTTCGATTTCACGCACCGCCTGGAGGCGTACACACCCAAGCCGAAGCGCGTCCACGGCTACTTCGCGATGCCGGTGCTGGCCGGCGGCCGGCTCGTCGGCCGGGTGGACCCGGCACGGGAGGGCCGCACGCTGGTCGCCAGGCAGGTCACCCTGGACGGCGCCAAGGCGGTCCCGGCGGTGGCCCAGGCCCTGGCGGAGGCCGCGAGCTGGGTGGACTGCACGGACGTGCGGGTCGAGCGGGTGGACGCCCCGGGCCTGCGCGAGCCGCTCGTCGCGGAACTCGCCGCCCTTCTGGGGTGACGCCAGGCCCCGTCCTCGGCTGATGTCGCGCGGGGTCCTCGCCCGGCATCCGGCGGGGTCCTCGGGTGCCGCCTAGCGGATCTCGAGGATCTTCTCCCGCATCGCGTAGACCACGGCCTCCATCCTGGAGTGCAGCTGCAGCTTCTCCAGGATGTTGCGTACATGGTTCTTCACGGTGTTCTCGGAGATGAACAGCTCCTTGGCGATGTCGCGGTTGTTCATCCCCGTGGCCACGAGCTTGAGGACCTCCAGCTCGCGATCGGTGAGCCGCGGCGCGGGCACCAGCCGACGCTCGTCCGTCCGCTGGATCATCGACTTGAACTCGGTGAGGAGTTTCGACGCCATCGAGGGGCTGATCTGCGACTGCCCGTCGGCCACCGCGCGAATGGCCGTGGCCACCTCGTCCGTGGAGATCTCCTTGAGGAGATACCCGGTCGCGCCGGCCTTGATCGCGTCGTAGAGGTCGGCCTCCTCGTCGCTGATCGTCAGCATGATGATCTTCGCGCTGGGGGCCACCTCCTTGATGGAGGTGCACGCCTCGATACCGCCGCGCTTGGGCATCCGTACGTCCATCAGCACGATGTCGGGCAGCAGGTCGGCAGCCTTGTCGACCGCCTCCGCCCCGTCGCCCGCCTCACCGACGACCTGGATGTCCTCCTCGGCCGCGAGCACGATCTCCAGACCGCGGCGGAAGAGGGCGTGGTCGTCCACGACAAGGACCCTGATGGGCTCCTTGCGTGACGAGCCCACGTCCAGGCCGGTGGTGACGACTCCGCCGTCGGCATCACCGGCACGCATCGGTCCGAAGCTGTCCGCCATCGTTCCTCCCCCTGAAGGCCGTGGCCTGTGTTTCCATGCCATCGCCAACCCAAGGCAACGGCCCGCCGGTTGGGCCGGTCCGGCCATGATTCCATGTCCGGACGTCGGCGGGGTGACGGAGCGGGACGTGAAGTGGTCGCACACCGGTGCCCCTGGGGGCGCACTCGCGCTCCAGGGGCACCGGCTCAGCCGTCGACGGGGGCCGGTCGGTCAGCCGCCGAGCGCGCCGCCCGGCGCGTCCGCTCCGCCCTGGGTGACCATCGGGTCCGTGCTGAGGTGGATGACGCCGTAGTCGTACGCGTGCCGCCGGTAGACGACGCTGGGCTCCTTTGTCTCGGAGTCGACGAAGAGGTAGAAGTCGTGCCCGACCAGCTCCATCTCGTAGAGCGCCTGGTCGAGCGTCATCGGTGCGGCCACGTGGGTCTTCTCGCGGACGACACAGGGGCCTTCGCCCATGATCTCGAGAGAACCGATCTTCTTTGTGGGCACGGCGTCCGGCTCCTCGTCGTGGACGACGCTGCCGTTGCCGTTCAGGGTCGCGGCACCCGGGACGACGTCGGCGACCTCGGCCGCCGAGATCCTGCCGTTGCCACGGCGGGTGTAGCGCTTGTCGTGCTGCTTGCGCAGCCGGGCCTCCAGCTTGTCCGCGGCCAGGTCGAGTGCTGCATACGCGTCGCTTGCCGCTGCCTCCGCCCGGATCACCGGTCCGCGTGAGTGGAGCGTGATCTCCACCCGGTCACTGCGGTCGGCCTGTCGGGGGTTGGGCTCCTTGGACACCTCGACGTCGAGGCTGATCACCTTGCCATCGAGCTTCTGGATCTTCTCCAGCTTCAGCTTCTCGGCCACGTGCTTGCGGAACCGCTCGGGCACCTCGGTCTTGCGGCCCTTGACGACGATGTCCACGCAGAACTCCGTTCCCGGATAGCCCCGCTCCACTGGCGGAGCATCTCCCTTTTGCACCAGGCTCCGGTGAGCCCCGGAACCTCGGACTCGGTGACTTTCACCTCCTCCTCCCCCAAGGACAAGATCTCCACCCCACCGATGCGGGTGATTGCTGAAAACCCACGGTTCGGCACTCGGATGCGTGAGGTACGGCCTGCGCCATTGCCTCACAACCGAACATATCTCGCCCGGACGGATGACGTCACCCTCTACTGATACGTACCTCCGTTCAGGTGAATTGACCCACTCATTACCTGCAACGATGCGACTTCCCGGTCAGTTCCGGTTTATTTCGAAGGCGTCCGGCGGTGCAGCGACCACGGCCGAGCAGACCGTGTCACCGTTCGTTCCTCCGGCCTGCTCCCTACCCGCGATTCGCCCGTACACCACCGCCCGTCCCCTCCTCTCACCCGTCCATCGCAGCGCCCACGCACCCGACTGCGCTGCCCGTACGGCACGCGCCGCCTCCGCCAACGACGCCCCTGTCGTCATCAGGTCGTCCACCAGCACGACCCGGCCTCCTTCGGCCAGCAGTCGCTCACCCCCGGCCACTACCTCCAGGGCGCCCGCCAGATTCTCCAGCCGCTGCCGGGAGTTCAGCCCCGACTGGTCGGCCACGGCACGCCGCTGCCGCAGCACGGCGAGCACCCGGGCGGGCGTTCCCGCGCGTCGCAGCTCGCCCGCCGCCGCGAGCGCGATCCGTCGCGCCGGATCATGACCCCGCGCCCGAACCGCCCGCCGCGCGGACGGCAGGGGTACAAGAAGCACGGGCCCGCATCCCGTCCCCGTCTCCGTCGTCACCGCACCACCGGTGTCCAGCCTGTCCCGCTCTCCCCACGCTTCCCCCTTCCCGAGCCTCAGCCGCCCCTCCGGAGACTTCGGCCGCCCGGCCGGACCAGGACGTCGTACCGGCCCCAGCCCCGCCCGTACGGCCCCGGCGAGGGCCGCTCCCAAGGGTGCGGCCAGTGCGAGCGCACCCCGTTCCTTGTGGGCGAGGAGTGTGGCCCGCACCTCGTCCTCATAGGGGGCCGCCGCGTGCACCACGGGCAGCCCCGCCGGCTCGGGCACCGGTCGCACCCGGCACGGTGCGACCCCGCTCAGGGCGGCACGGCACTCCGGGCAGAGCACCGTGCGAGGCCTCCCACAGCCTCCGCACTCGGCCGGCAGCACCAGATCCGTGAGGTCCTGCCACCACCCCCGCATGGCCACCACTGTGCCAAGGCCCGGCCCACTCGGCCACCCCTGTGGAAAACCAGGAAGACCACCTGTGGACAACTCGCGGAGCGCCGTGCGCGGCCGTACGACAAGACGGAGGACGGAGGAACGACAGGGCGGACAAAGGGAGGGCCGCAGGAACGGCGAGGCGCAGAACCCGGGCAGGAAGACCACACGGCCGCAGGACGGCGCGGCGGAGGCACGGCCCCGAGGGCCCCACGGCTGCGGCTGCGGCTGCGGCTCACTCAGGAAACAGCGGTGGGCCCGCCCGGAAACCGGACGGGCCCACCGCACGAGGTGAGGAACACAGGGCTACCCCGGGTAGACCGGAGCCGTCCCGTCCTGGACCACCTTCTGCCACTGCTCCCCCGCCGACAGCCGCACGATCCCGTCCGTCTCCGAGTGCGCCACCAGCGGCAGCTGCTCGTCCTCGGAGGCCGCGATCTCCTTGACGTTGGCCAGCGCGGAGGGCGAGGTGCCCAACGGGGTGGAACCGTCGACCTGGACGTACTGCATCTGCTGCACGCCGCCCTTCTGGCTGCCGACCACCACGAGGCGGCTGTCCCCGGCCCAGGACATGGCGGTGACCTCCTCCAGCTGGGGCGCGACGGAGCGCAGTTCGACGACGGACGCGCCGTTCGGCTCGCGGGGCTCGGACCGCTCGATGCGTCCGATCTGCAGCGAGCTCTTGCCGTCCTTCTCGACGATCAGCGCGATCCGCACGCCGTCGGCGGCCACCCGCACCGCCTTGACGCGTCCGTCGATCTGCGACGCCTCGACGACGATGGGCCGGCCCGCACCCTCCTGCAGCACGAGCAGTCGGGGGTTCGCGGGGTCCCGGTCGGCCACCCACAGGTCCCCGCGCGCGTCCCAGCTGGGCGTCGTCAGCCGGTCGTCGGCCGTCTTGCCCTGGCTGCGCAGCACCGGCTCGGCGAGCGAACCGCCCGAAACCAGCGACCCGACGTACAGGTTCCGGCCGTCGGCCGACACCCCGGCCGCGCTGCTCTCGTCCCGCGACACCGCGGCCGCACGCAGCTTCTTGTCACCCTCGCCCAGCGCACCGGGCACCTGCTCGGGCTTCTTGTCCCGGTTGCCGCCGGGCATCCGTACGAGCCGCTGGTCGTGGTCGATGAAGTACTGGTACTCCGGGTGCTCGCCCGTAGCCTGCGCGGCGACGCTCTCGGCCCCGGCCTTGTTCAGCACGCACAGCTGCGAGCCGTTGGACCTCTGGAGCTCCACCTCGTCGACGCCGGTGGGGGTCAGATCCCGCAGCGTGAGGAGGAGCTGGGCCGCCATCTGCCTGCACCGGGAGCTTCCGACCCGGTCGGCCTTCGCGTTCAGCGGCACCGTGACGCTGTTGCGGTCGTCGGGCGACAACGACACATCGCTGTTCTTCAGTTCCGTGCCCGAGGGGAAGCTCGACCTGACCACCGGGTCCAGCCAGCTCGTGGGCCCCTTGAGGAGCGCGCGCACGATCTGCGTCATCGGGTCCACCTGCGCGCGCACGTAGACCGGGTCGGCGACGGTCCCCAAGGGACGGCCGGTCCCGGAGGTCCCGTTCGACGCGTAGAAGTACTTGTTCACGGACACGTAGTTCCGCTGGAAGTCGGACGTGCCCATCACGACGCCCTGCGGCAGCCCGTCGATGCGCCACTGCTTGTCGCTCTTCAGCTTGGTCAGGTGCACCGATCCGCTGTAGGCGCCGGAGTCGGGCCCGTACGCGTGCCGGCCGTCGACCGTGGCGACCTTGCTGCCGTTCAGCCGGAACAGGGCGTCACCGCTGCCGTCCTTGGTGCCCGAGGGCATTCCCACGGGCTCCGGCGCGTCCGCGAGGACCGTCGTCGAGCGGTACGGATCCCACGTCTTGCGCGCACTGTCGGTGAGGTACTTGCCGGCCGTCTCGTACTTGGCGTCGTCGCTGGTCAGTGCCTCCAGGAAGCCCTGCACGATCTGTGCCGCCGAGGCGCCGGGATGCGGCGGCATGGCGTAGACGCGGACCTGCGAGTCCTGACGCGGCGTGGACTCCACCCCGCTCAGACCCCCGCTGTCCGGCATCGAGGCGCACCCTGCCATCAGCAGGGCTCCACAGCCCACGATCACCACGACGCGCACCGGACGGCGTCCGCGGACGCCGCTCCCCCCGCGGTCAGCGCCCACGAAATGCCTCCCCATGTCCGAGCTCCTCCGGCGTCTCGCCGTCCCGCCCCCGCTGCTGCGCGGTCCGTTCCCGGCCGGTGCCGGATGTCTCCTCCTGGCGGCGCAGTGCCCCGGCGGGCCGGGGCACCACACGAGCGCCGTTACCCGGCAGCGCCGTCGGATCGGCCGTGGGCGCGACCCCGGCCAGCCGCGGTGCCATGGCCCCGCGCGGCGGTATCGGAGCCGTCGCGGCCCCGGGCTGCTGCACGGGAACCGTGGCGAGCTTCGCGGCGCCGCCGTGCGGCAGACCGGCGTCGTCGAGTCCCCGGTTGCGCCGGGAATCCTTGGGCTCCAGGGGTATCGGCGATCCCCTGAGCGGCTCGTCGGCCGTGCGGGGGAGGGTGAGCCGGAACTGCGAACCACCGCCCGGCTCGCCCCAGGCCTGCAGCCAGCCGCCGTGCAGCCGTGCGTCCTCCAGGGCGATGGACAGTCCGAGCCCCGTGCCGCCGGTGGTACGCGCGCGTGCCGGGTCGGCCCGCCAGAAGCGGCTGAACACCCGGGTCGCCTCGCCGGGCTTCAGCCCGACGCCGTAGTCGCGGACCGCGATCGCGACCGCTCCGCCCGCCGCGGCGAGCTTGACGACGACGTCCTTGCCCTCGCCGTGCTCCACGGCGTTGACGACGAGGTTGCGCAGCACCCGCTCGACCCGCCGGGCGTCCGCCTCGGCGATCAGCGGCTGCTGGTCGCCCTTGATGCGTATGCACGTGCCCTTGCGCTCGGCGAGCGGCTCGGCTCCGCCGACCACCCGTCGTACGACTTCTCTGAGGTCGATCGCGTCGGCCTCCAGTGCCGCGGCGCCCGCGTCGAACCGGCTGATCTCCAGCAGGTCGGCGAGGAGCGTCTCGAAGCGGTCCAGCTGGTCGGCGAGGAGTTCGGCCGACCGCGCGGTCACCGGGTCGAAGTCCACGCGCGCGTCGTGGATGACGTCGGCGGCCATCCGCACGGTGGTCAGCGGTGTGCGCAGCTCGTGCGACACGTCGGACACGAACCGCCGCTGCATCCGCGAGAGGTCCTCCAACTGCTGGATCTTGAGCTGGAGGTTCTGCGCCATCTTGTTGAAGGCCTCGCCGAGGCGCGCGATGTCGTCCTCACCGGTGACCTTCATACGTTCCTGGAGGCGTCCGGCGGAGAGCCGCTCGGCGATCCCGGCCGCCATCCGCACCGGTGTGACGACCTGGCGCACCACGAGCCAGGCGATGGCCCCGAGGAGCACCACGACGAACAGTCCGGCCGTCGCGAGCGTCCCCTTGACCAGGCTCAGCGACTTCTCCTCCTGAGTCAGCGGGAAGAGGTAGTACAGCTGGTAGGCGTCACCGTTGGGGTCGTTGACCTGCTTGCCGATGACCAGCGCGGGCTGGGATTCCCGGCCGTCCTTGTAGACGACACGGGTGTAGCTCTGCGCCGGCGCCGTGCTCTGGTCGACCCGGGCGCGCAGGTTCTCGGGCACGCTCACGATCGGGTCGACTTCCGAGTACCTCGGCGCGAGGCCCCCACTGCCGTCGCCCGACGCCTTGGAGTTGAGCGTCACCACGTCGAACGCGCCCTGCCCACCACTGGACAGGGACACGACGAGGTCGGTCATCCACTGGCTGACGTTCTTCGAGGGGCGGCCGTCGGCGCTCGTACCGTCGTCGCCGTTCGCCGTCGCCGCCGAGTCCGCCTTCTGCTTGGCGACCGAGAAACCACCGGTGGCCTGGCTCTGCGAGGCCTTCACCTTGGCGTCCAGCAGGCCGTTGCGCACCTGCCCGATCACGACGAAGCCGAGCAGCAGCACGACGCCCAGCGACATCAGCAGGGTCGTCGCGACGATCTTGAGCTGGATGTTGCGCCGCCACAGCCGCATCACGGGCAGCAGCGGACGACGCACCCAGCGTATGAGCAGCCGTAGGACGGGGCTGCCCTGGACTCCGCCCTGGAGCAGCCCGCCCTCGAAGAATCGTTCCCAGCGGGAGCCCGTCATTTTCCGGCCGACAGGCCGCCCCGAACGGTCCCCCTGCTCAGCGGGCGCCGAAGCGGCACTGTCCCGTGACATGTCAGCTCGGCCCTGCCTTGTATCCGACTCCTCGGACGGTCACTACGATCTCCGGGCGCTCGGGGTCCTTCTCGACCTTGGAGCGCAGTCGTTGTACGTGCACGTTGACCAGACGGGTGTCCGCCGCGTGCCGGTAGCCCCACACCTGCTCCAGGAGGACCTCACGCGTGAACACCTGCCACGGCTTGCGCGCCAGAGCGACCAGCAGGTCGAACTCCAGCGGCGTCAGCGCGATCGACATGCCTTCCCGCTTCACAGAGTGACCGGCGACGTCGATGACGAGATCGCCGATCGACAGCTGTTCGGGTGCCGGCTCCTCCGAACGACGCAGCCGCGCCCTGATCCGCGCCACCAGCTCTTTTGGCTTGAACGGCTTCACGATGTAGTCGTCGGCGCCCGATTCGAGGCCGACCACGACATCGACGGTGTCGCTCTTCGCCGTGAGCATCACGATCGGCACCCCGGACTCCGCCCTGATCAGGCGGCACACCTCGATACCGTCCCGTCCGGGCAGCATCAGGTCCAGGAGCACCAGGTCGGGCTTGGCGTCGCGGAAAGCGGCCAGCGCCTTGTCGCCGTCGGCTACGAAAGACGGCTCAAAACCTTCACCACGCAACACAATGCCGAGCATCTCGGCCAGTGCGGTGTCGTCATCGACGACAAGGACTCGTCCCTTCATAAACGACATCATCCCATTAACTAAATCGTTACCTGGCGTGACAAGTCACACAGCTCGGCGAGAGCCTCAGCCGTCACGGGCGAAACAACGCCCTCTTCGGTGACAATCGCCGTGATCAACTCCGGCGGCGTCACATCGAACGCCGGGTTGTACGCCTGGGTCCCCAGGGGTGCCACAGGTATACCTCCTCCCGGCTCCACCCCCGCCACCGGGACCTGGGGAGCTGTGATCTCCGTCACTTCATGACCGGCGCGCTGTTCAACCTCGATGGACGCTCCGTCGGGCGTGTCCTGATCGATCGTCGTCACCGGCGCCACCACGATGAACGGCACATGGTGGTACCTGGCCAGCACCGCGAGCGGATAGCTCCCCACCTTGTTCGCCACCGAACCGTCGGCCGCGATGCGGTCGGCCCCGATCAGCACCGCGTCCACCTCCCCGGCCGCGAACAGCGAGCCCGCAGCGCTGTCCGTGAGCAAGGTGTACGCCATGCCGCTGCGAGCGGCCTCGTAGGCCGTCAGACGGGCACCCTGCAGCAACGGCCGCGTCTCGTCCACCCAGAGCCGCCGAAGCTGCCCCGCCCGGTGCGCCGCGAGCGCCACGGCGAACGCCGTGCCCTCCCCGCCGGACACCAGCGCCCCGGTGTTGCAGTGCGTGAGCACCCGGTGCCCGCCGCCCGGCAGCAGCTCGCCGAGCAGCGCCAGCCCGCGCTCGGCCATGCGTGAGCTGGCCTCGGCGTCCTCCCGGTGCAGCGCCCGCGCCGCGGCGAGCGCCGCCGCGGCGGCCGCCTCCTCGTCACCGCCCGCGGCGAGCGCCGCCCGATGGGCCGCCTGTGCCCTGCGCACTCCGGCCCCGAGGTTCACGGCCGTCGGCCGGGCACCGGCCAGCGCACCGGCCGCCTCTTCCACGTCGAAGCCGCGTACGGCGGCGAGCGCGACGCCGTACGCCCCGGCGATCCCCAGCAGCGGCGCTCCCCGCACGGCGAGCGTGCGGATCGCCTCCACCAGCGCGGGCGCGTCCGTGCACACCAGCTCGACCTCCTCTGCGGGAAGCCGCGTCTGGTCGAGAAGGACCACCACAGGGCCTTCAGGCGGCTCCTGCCAGCTGATCGCGGGTATCTCCGTCTGCCCGCTGTCCTCGCGGGATTGCGCGTAGTGATCGGCCATCCGTCCAGTCTGCCCCGTACCCGGCGGACAATTGAAGGTGTGCAGCCCATACGGGGGCCGGTCCCCTGCCGGGCACGCCGTGACACGATGGCTGCCAACCTGCCGCCGCGACCGCGGAACGGGCACCGTGAAGGAGCGACGATGAACGACACTCCGGGCTGGGCGTCGCCCGGATCTGCACCCGCCGGCGAAGAGGTGCCGGACGCGTCCGGCACCTCGCAGCCCGCGGACGAGGGCGGAGCGAACCAGCCCGAGCAGCCCTCGAAGTGGTCCAAGGAGCAGCCCCCGCCCGGCCAGTGGTCCGCCCCCGGCGCACAGGCTCCCGGCCAGGTCCCGCCGCCCGCTCCGCCCGCTCCGGGCTGGGGCGGTCAGCACCCCGGCGGCCAGGGCGGTGGATTCGGCGGCTGGGGAGGCCCCGGACACGGCGGCCCCGGTGGACCCGCCGGCTGGGGCGGCAACTGGGGCGGACAGCCGTCCGCCGCCAAGCCCGGCGTGATCCCGCTGCGTCCGCTCGGCGTCGGCGAGATCCTCGACGGCGCCGTCTCCACCATGCGCACCTACTGGCGCACGGTCCTCGGCATCTCGCTGACCGTCGCGGTCGTCACGCAGATCGCCGTCATCCTGCTCCAGGGCTTCGTCCTGAACAACAGCACCGACACGGCCGCCCTGAACGACCCGAGCGCCACGGTCGGCGAACTGAGCCGGGCGCTGGGCGACAGCTTGCTGAACTCCGGTCTCGTCCTGCTCATCGCGCTGCTCGGCACCATCGTCGCGACGGCCCTGCTCACCTCGGTGACCAGCCGCGCCGTGCTCGGCAAGCCGGTGACCAGCGGCGAGGCCTGGCGGGACGCCCGTCCCCAGCTGCCCAAGCTGTTCGGCCTGACCTTTCTGCTGCCGCTCATCGCGATCGCGATCCTGGCCGTGGGCGCACTGCCCGGTCTGCTCGTGGTGGCGGGCGGCTCGCGCGACTCCGGTGCCGCGCTCGCCGTCCTCGGCGCCCTGGCCGCGGGCGTCGTCGCCCTCTGGCTGATGATCCGCTTCTCGCTCGCCTCTCCCGCCCTGATGCTGGAGAAACAGGGCATCCTGAAGTCGATGAGCCGCTCCACGAAACTCGTCCGCGGCTCCTGGTGGCGGGTGTTCGGCATCCAGCTGCTCGCCACGATCATCGCCAACATCCTGGCGTCGATCATCGTGATCCCGTTCGCCCTCATCGCCGCCGCGCTGAGCGGCAACGGCTTCACCGGCTTCCTCAACAGCGCCGGCGGCGAACTCGGCTGGACCTTCCTCATCGTCAGCGGCATCGGCTCCGTGATCGGATCCATGGTCACCTTCCCGATCACCGCGGGCGTCACCGTGCTCCTGTACATCGACCAGCGCATCCGCCGCGAGGCCCTCGACCTCGACCTGGCCCGGGCCGCCGGCGTGCAGGGCTACGGCACCGAGTCGTCCGGCACCACACCAGGGAGTTGATGCGGTGAACGGGGCGGGGGGAGTTCTCACAGCCGTACTCGCGGGACCGCACACCGGTGCGACAGCCGTCCTCGCGCTGTCGCGCGGCGACACACCACCGGTGACGACGCCGCGCGATGCCGCGCGGGAGGCGGCCCGACGCGAGCTGTCCAAGCGGATGTACCACGAGAACGATCCCGGCCTCGTCCAGCGCGCCCTGAACGCGTTCTGGGACTGGGTCGACAAACTGTTCGGCGCAGCCTCCGCCGCGACGCCCGGCGGAATGCTCGGACTCGTCGTCATCGTCCTCGCGGTCGTGGTGGTCGTGGCCGCCCTGTGGTGGCGCCTGGGCACACCGCACCGCACCCCCGCCTCGTCCGCCACCCTCTTCGACGACCGCCCCAAGAGCGCTGCCGAGCACCGCGCCGCCGCCGAGGCCCATGCCGCCCAGGGCCATTGGAACCAGGCCGTCCAGGAGCGGATGCGCGCCATCGTGCGCTCCTTGGAGGAACGCGCCCTGCTCGATCCACGCCCCGGCCGCACAGCCGACGAGGCGGTCGCGGAGGCGAGCCGCACGCTGCCCTCCCACACGGACCGACTCCGCGCCGCGGCACGGGACTTCGACGACATCACGTACGGCGGCCGGGCCGGCGACCCGCGCGCGTACCAGCGCCTCACCGAGCTCGACCGGGACCTGGAGCGCACCAAGCCCCTGCTCACGGACAGCGCCCACAGCGCGGATCCGAACGCGAACACGAACCGCAACAGCCGCCAGGGGGCCGCCTCGTGACCGAGGCCACCCTCACCGCCACCTCCTCGTCGCCCACCGCCCGCCAGTTGTGGACCCGCGCGCGCGGACTCGTCCTCGCGCTCGTCCTGCTGCTGGTGGCCGCCATCGTCATAGCCGCGGTCCGCTCGGAGGCCCGGCACGGCCGCCTCGACCCGCGCTCCGCCGACCCCTCCGGCAGCCGAGCCGTCGCCCGGCTCCTCGCCGACCAGGGGGTCACCACGCGCGTGGTCACCACGCTCGCCGAGGCCCGCGCCGCGGCCGGCCCCGACACGACCCTGCTGGTCGCGGTCCCCGACCTGCTGACCGAGCGACAGCAGACCATCCTGCGCACGGCGACGCAACGCTCCGACGGCCGTACGGTCCTGATCGCCCCCGGACCGCCCTCCGTCGACACCCTCGCCCCAGGAGTCAGCGCCGACCCCGCGGTCAGCTTCGACTCGACGCTCTCCCCCGACTGCGGCCTGCCCGCCGCACGGCGAGCGGGCAGCGCCGACACCGGCGGCATCCGCTACACCACCGATGACCCGGGCGCCGACGCGTGCTACCCGAGCGACGGGCTGCCCACGCTGCTGCGCGTACCGGCGGCTTCCGGAAGCGGCGACACGGTCGTCCTCGGCGCCCCCGACATCCTCTACAACGACCGCCTCGACGAGCAGGGCAACGCCTCGCTCGCTCTCCAACTCCTCGGCTCCCGCACCCATCTGGTCTGGTACCTCCCCTCGCTCTCCGACGACTCGGCCACCGACGCGGGTGGCCAGAGCTTCCTCGACCTGCTCCCCTCGGGCTGGCTCTGGGGCACACTGCAGCTCTTCATCGCGGCGGTCGCGGCCGCGCTGTGGCGGGGACGCCGGATGGGCCCCCTCGTCCCCGAACGGCTTCCTGTCGCGATCCGCGCCTCCGAGACCGCCGAAGGACGCGCCCGCCTCTACCGCAAGGCCAACGCCCGCGACCGCGCGGCCGCCGCTCTGCGCTCCGCCACCCGCATCCGCCTCGCCCCCCTCGTCGGCGTGTCCCCGGCTCAGGCGCACGCGCCCGAAGCCCTGCTCCCCGCACTGTCCGCCCGTCTCGACGGCGACGGACAGGCCCTGCTCCCGCTCCTGTTCGGGCCGCCGCCCCGCGACGACGCGGCCCTCGTCTCCCTCGCCGACCAACTCGACGCCCTCGAAAGAGAGGTACGCATTTCATGATGGACCCGACCACTGACAACGCCGGGTACGCCGGGTACTCCGGGGATGCGGACACCGCCCGCTCCTCCCTGGAAGCCCTGCGCACCGAGATCGCCAAAGCCGTGGTCGGCCAGGACCCCGCTGTGACCGGCCTCGTCGTCGCCCTCCTCTGCCGCGGACACGTTCTCCTCGAAGGAGTCCCCGGAGTGGCCAAAACGTTGCTCGTCCGCGCGCTCGCGTCCGCGTTGGAACTCGACACCAAGCGGGTCCAGTTCACCCCCGACCTCATGCCGAGCGATGTCACCGGCTCGCTCGTCTACGACGCCCGCACCGCCGAGTTCTCCTTCCAGCCCGGCCCGGTCTTCACCAACCTCCTGCTCGCCGACGAGATCAACCGCACGCCTCCCAAGACGCAGGCGTCCCTGCTGGAGGCGATGGAGGAACGCCAGGTCACGGTCGACGGCACCCCCCGGCCGCTCCCCGAGCCCTTCCTGGTCGCCGCGACGCAGAACCCGGTCGAGTACGAGGGGACGTATCCGCTCCCCGAGGCCCAACTGGACCGCTTCCTCCTCAAACTGACGATCCCCCTGCCGTCCCGCCAGGACGAGATCGACGTCCTCACCCGCCACGCCGAGGGCTTCAACCCGCGCGACCTGCGCGCCGCCGGCCTGCGCCCCGTGGCCGGCCCCGCCGACCTCGAAGCCGCCCGCACCGCGGTCGCCAAGACGGCGGTCTCCCCCGAGATCACCGGCTACGTCGTCGACCTCTGCCGCGCCACCCGCGAATCACCGTCGCTCACCCTCGGCGTCTCCCCGCGCGGCGCGACCGCCCTCCTCGCCACAGCCCGCGCCTGGGCCTGGCTCACCGGCCGCGACTACGTCATCCCCGACGACGTCAAAGCCCTGGCCCTGCCGACCCTCCGGCACCGCATCCAACTCCGCCCGGAAGCCGAGATGGAGGGCGTGACCGCCGACTCCGTCATCAACGCGATCCTGGCCCACGTCCCCGTCCCCCGCTGATGGCACTCACCGGACGCGCCGCTCTGCTGGCGGCCCTGGGCGCCATCCCCGTCGGCATCTGGGAGCCCAGCTGGACGGGCATCCTCGCCGTGAACGCCCCGCTGGCCCTGGCCTGCGCCTGCGACGCCGCCCTCGCGGCTCCCGTACGACGCCTCGGGCTGACCCGTTCCGGCGACACCTCGGTGCGCCTCGGCGAACCCGCGGACGTCACCCTCACTGTCACCAATCCCTCGGACCGCCCCCTGCGCGCACACCTCCGCGACGCCTGGCCGCCGAGCAGTTGGGAACCCGGCACCGAGGTCGAGGCCTCCCGTCACCACCTGGCGGTCCCCGCCGGTGAACGCCGCCGGCTGACGACCCGTCTGCGCCCCACGCGCCGTGGTGACCGCCGGGCCGACCGCGTCACGATCCGCTCCTTCGGTCCCCTCGGCCTGTTCTCCCGTCACGGCAGCCACGAAGTCCCCTGGGCCGTACGCGTCCTGCCCCCGTTCACCAGCCGGAAGCACCTCCCTTCCAAACTGGCCCGGCTCCGCGAACTCGACGGCCGCACCAGCGTGCTGACACGCGGTGAGGGCACGGAATTCGACAGCCTGCGCGAGTACGTTCCCGGTGACGACACCCGTTCCATCGACTGGCGTGCCACAGCCCGCCGGACGACGGTCGCCGTACGCACCTGGCGTCCCGAACGCGACCGCCACATCCTTCTGGTCCTCGACACCGGCCGCACCTCCGCGGGCCGGGTCGGCGACGCACCCCGCCTCGACGCCTCGATGGACGCGGCCCTGCTCCTCGCCGCGCTGGCCTCCCGCGCCGGCGACCGCGTGGATCTCCTCGCCTACGACCGCCGGGTACGGGCCCTCGTCCAGGGCCGCTCGGCAGGCGACGTCCTTCCGTCCCTGGTCAACGCGATGGCCGGCCTGGAACCGGAACTCGTCGAAACAGACGCCCGTGGCCTGGCCGCCACCGCCCTGCGTACGGCCCCACGCCGCTCCTTGATCGTGCTCCTGACGAGCCTCGACGCGGCTCCGGTCGAGGAGGGCCTGCTCCCCGTGCTCTCCGGCCTCACTCAACGCCATACGGTCCTGCTCGCATCGGTCGCGGACCCTCACATCGCGAACATGGCGAAGGCACGGGGAAACATCGACGCGGTGTACGAGGCAGCGGCGGCGGCTCAGGCAGAGGCCGGACGCCAACGCACTGCCGAACAGCTGCGACGCCGAGGGGTCACCGTCGTCGACGCGACTCCGGACGAGTTGGCGCCGGCGCTCGCGGATGCCTATCTGGCCTTGAAAGCCGCAGGCCGCCTCTAAGGGAAAAAGGATCGGCCTCTACGGAGGCCCAGAAAAGGCCCGGAACGCAGAAAACCCCCGTGACCGGTTTCCCGGTACGGGGGTTTCTGTAATATTTGTTCGGCGGCGTCCTACTCTCCCACAGGGTCCCCCCTGCAGTACCATCGGCGCTGTGAGGCTTAGCTTCCGGGTTCGGAATGTAACCGGGCGTTTCCCTCACGCTATGACCACCGAAACACTATGAAACTGTCAACCGGAGCCGTGGCATAGCTACGACGGTTGTTCGTGGTTTCAGAACCAACACAGTGGACGCGAGCAACTGAGGACAAGCCCTCGGCCTATTAGTACCAGTCACCTCCAGCGGTTACCCGCCTTCCAGATCTGGCCTATCAACC
>NZ_JBIVVR010000002.1:0-673308 GCF_044757755.1 Streptomyces sp. NPDC091209
CGACTCTATCAGACCGTTTCCGTATCCGATTTCCTCGGTGCTTTCCAGGTTCCCGCTTCCGCGTTTCCCTTTCCGGCGAGTCCGACTCTATCAGATCCTTTCGGGCCTGACTCCCAGTCAGCGGGGTTTGTCTTCCCGGCTGTTGGGCCGTTCCGACGAGTGAGACTTTAGCGGATTCCTGGCTCCCGAGCTAATCGGGGTGGCGTCCTTTCGAACGCGGAATCCTCATTTCGCAAACACGCATGAAAACGAGCCGACGACGAGTCGTCGATCGTTGAATGGTGGTGCGGAATGGCTGTCCGGGGACCGACCGGAGTCGGCGCTCACGTCGGACAACTCGGAGAACACTACGTACGGGCAGGGGTCGTGTCAACTCCACTCCGGACGGGCCACCCGAGGCGTACGCTGCGTCCATGACTACGCATACGTGCACCCGCCAGTGGTGGGCCGCCTGACAGGCGGCCGTACACACGTATGTACCCAACGGCCGCCGCCCTCGGCGGCCGTTCTTGTGTCTCCCTCCCGGGGAGCCGGCCGGTGGGCGCGGCGGCCTCGACCAGGAGGTGGAGAGATGACGCGGATCTTCAGTGGGGTCAAGCCGACCGGGCATCTGACGCTGGGGAACTATCTGGGAGCCGTACGCCGCTGGGCCGCCGTCGATCAGCACCGGGCCGAAGCCCTGTTCTGCATCGTCGATCTGCACGCGCTGACCGTGGACCACGATCCGGGGCGGGTCCGCAGGCTCAGCAGGCAGGCGGCGACCTTGTTGCTGGCCTCGGGGCTCGATCCCGAACTGTGCACCGTATTCGTACAGAGTCATGTGGACGAGCACGCGCGGCTGTCGTATCTGCTGGAGTGCGTCGCGACCGACGGAGAGATGCGGCGGATGATCCAGTACAAGGAGAAAGCCGCGCTGGAACGGAAACGCGGCGGGAGCGTGCGGCTGTCGTTGCTGACGTATCCCGTACTGATGGCGGCCGACATCCTCGCGTACGGAAGCGACGAGGTGCCGGTCGGGGACGACCAGACACAGCATGTCGAGCTGACCCGGGATCTGGCGGTGCGTTTCAACCAGCGGTACGGCCATACGTTCGTGGTGCCCCGGGCCACCCGCCCCGAGGTCGCGGCGCGGGTCATGAATCTGCAGGAACCGACGTCGAAGATGGGGAAGACCGACGATGTCGGACCGGGAGTCGTCTATCTGCTCGACGAGCCGGAAACCGTACGGAAGAAGATCATGCGCGCGGTGACGGACAGCGGTCAGGATGTCGCTTACGACCCGGAGGAGCGGCCCGGGGTCTCGAACCTGCTGGAGATCCTCGCGGCCTGTGAGGGCGGGAACCCCGCGGACTTGGCCGGTGCCTACGCGTCGTACGGCGCTCTGAAGAAGGACACCGCCGAGGCCGTCGTCGAACTGCTCCGCCCCGTGCAGGAGAGGCACAAGCGGTTGTGCGCGGACTCCACGTACGTGGAGGGGGTGTTGCGGGACGGTGCGGCCAGGGCCAGGCAAATGGCGCGGCCGACCGTGGACGCGGCGTACGGGGCGATCGGGTTGCTGCCGCCCACGGCCGCCTGAGGACCGACCGTGGGCCGAGGACTGGCGCCGGCCGTGGGCCTAGGACTGGCGTCGCCCCTGGGCCGAGGACCATGGCCGGCCGTGGGCGGAGGACCGACGGTCGGCTGAAGGCCGGTGGTCGTCCTCGCTCCCGGCCGTGCCTCGGTCCCGAGGGACGGCCGGGAGCGGTGGGTCAGCTGTTGCCGGAGGCGAGTTCGCGGCTGCGGTCGCGGGCCGCTTCCAGTGCGGCGATGAGTGCCGCGCGTACTCCGTGGTTCTCGAGTTCGCGGATCGCGTTGATCGTGGTGCCCGCGGGAGACGTGACGTTCTCGCGGAGCTTCACGGGGTGCTCGCCGCTGTCGCGCAGCATCACGGCGGCGCCGATCGCGGACTGGACGATCAGGTCGTGCGCCTTGTCGCGGGGCAGGCCGAGCAGGATGCCCGCGTCCGTCATGGCCTCGACCAGGTAGAAGAAGTACGCCGGTCCCGAACCGGAAAGGGCGGTGCAGGCGTCCTGCTGCGACTCGGGGACGAGGAGGGTCTTGCCGACGGCGCCGAAGATTTCCTCGGCGTACGCCACGTGCTCGGCGGTGGCGTGAGTGCCGGCGGAGATGACGGACATCGCCTCGTCGACGAGGGCGGGGGTGTTCGTCATGACGCGGACGACGGGGGTACCGGCGGCCAGCCGCTCCTCGAAGAAGGAGGTCGGGATGCCTGCCGCACCGCTGATGATCAGGCGGTCGGCGGGGATGTGCGGGGCGAGTTCGTCGAGGAGGGCGCCCATGTCCTGCGGTTTGACCGTGAGGATCAGGGTGTCGGCGGTCTTCGCCGCCTCCGCGTTGCCGACCGGGGTGACGCCGTGGCGTTCCTGGAGTTCCCTGGCCCGCTCCGGGCGGCGGGCGGTGACCAGGAGATCGGTGGGGGCCCAGCCGGCTCGGATCATTCCGCTGAGCAGGGCTTCGCCGATCTTGCCGGTACCGAGGACTGCGACTTTCTGAGGCATGGTTGCGGGTGCCCTCCGAGGGTTGAGTCGTCCGCGTTCATCCTCCCACCGGGATCATGGGGGCGGGTGGGATGTCCGGTGGGCGGACGGTGCGTCGCTCTCGGTCCCGGCGGGCGGGGGCGGCACGTCGCCTCGGCCCCGGTGGGCGGACTGCGCGTCGCCTCGGCCCCGGTGGGCCGGGGCGGGGCGGACCGGTCCGCCCCGCCCGTCACGGGGACCTACGGCGTCCTGCGTCGCAGAGTCGCCGCTCCGAGTCCCAGGACCAGCAGCGCGCTCCCGGCGACGATCAGTACGTCGCGCAGGAAGGTCGCGGTCATGTCGGTGTGCTTGAGGACCTCGTTCATGGCGTCGACCGCGTACGACATGGGGAGGACGTCGGAGATGGCCTCCAGGACGGGGTGCATGTCGGAGCGCGGGGTGAACAGGCCGCAGAGGAGGAGCTGCGGGAAGATCACCGCCGGCATGAACTGGACGGCCTGGAACTCGGAGGCGGCGAACGCCGAGACGAAGAGGCCGAGGGCCGTTCCGAGGAGGGCGTCGAGGAGGGCCACCAGCAGGAGGAGCCAGGGGGAGCCCGTGACGTCCAGGCCGAGGAACCAGACCGCGAGTCCGGTGGCCAGGGCCGACTGGACGATCGCGATCGCGCCGAACGCGAGGGCGTAGCCGGCGATCAGGTCGCCCTTGCCCAGGGGCATGGCGAGGAGGCGTTCGAGGGTGCCGGAGGTGCGCTCGCGCAGGGTCGCGATCGAGGTCACCAGGAACATCGTGATCAGCGGGAAGATGCCGAGGAGGGAGGCGCCGATGGAGTCGAAGGTGTGGGGGCTGCCGTCGAAGACATAGCGGAGCAGGACCAGCATCACGCAGGGGACGAGGATCATCAGCGCGATGGTGCGCGGGTCGTGTCGGAGCTGGCGCAGGGCGCGGGCCGCGGTGGCCGTCGTACGGGAGACGTTGAGCGCGCTCGGGCGTGACGCCGGTGCCGTCGGCCCGGAGGTGTCGGGGCTGGTGGGCGCGATGGGGGTCGTGGACGCGGTGGAACTCATCGTGCGTTCTCCTCGCGGGGCTGGGCACCGGCGGGGCGGGGATCGGCGCCGTCGGTGGGGGCCTCCGAGGACCGGTCGTCGGTGGGCTCCGAGGCCGGGGCCTGCGAGGCCGGGACGGAGGGCTCGGAGGGCAGCGGCTCCGGGGCCGGGGGCTCGGCGGTGGGGTTTCCCGGCGGGTTCGTGGTGGTCGTCGCGGGCTGCCGCGCGGCCGCGACCGCCTCGTCCACGAGGTGGAGGAAGGCGGCTTCGACGGTGTCCGAGCCGGTCCGTTCGCGGAGGGCCTCGGGGGTGTCGTCGGCGAGGATCCGGCCCTCGCGCATCAGGAGGAGCCGGTGGCAGCGCTCGGCCTCGTCCATGACGTGGGACGAGATCAGCAGGGTCGTACCGCGCTGCTCGGCGATGGCGTGGAAGAGGTTCCACAGGTCGCGGCGAAGGACCGGGTCGAGGCCGACGGTCGGTTCGTCGAGGACCAGGAGTTCCGGGGTTCCGAGGAGGGCGACGGCGAGGGAGACACGGCTGCGCTGGCCACCCGAGAGGTTGCCGGCGAGGGAGTCGGCGTGGGAGGCGAGGTCGACATCGGCGATGGCCCGGGTGACGTCGGCGTGGCGGCGTTCGGAGGCGGCCCGGCCCGGGTCGAGGATCGCGGCGAAGTAGTCGAGGTTCTGGCGGACGGTCAGGTCGTCGTAGACGGAGGGCGCCTGGGTGACGTAACCGATGCGGGAGCGGAGTGCGGCGTCGCCCGCGGGGAGGCCGAGGACTTCGAGGGTGCCGCCGACTTTGGCCTGGGTGCCGACGGTCGCGCGCATCAGGGTGGATTTTCCGCAGCCGGAGGGGCCGAGCAGGCCGGTGATCTGGCCGCGCGGGACGGTGAAGTCGAGTGCGTGCAGGACGGTGCGGGTGCCGCGGACGACGGTGAGGCCTTCGGAGCGGACGGCGGGCGGGGAAAGGGGCACGGGTGTTCCTGTGGGGTCGGGCGGGCGCGGACGAATAATCATCACTTGATGAATATTCCTCGCGTGAGGTGCGCGGGTCAAGGGTCAGGCCGTACCGGCCGGACGACGGAGCAGCGGGCGGAGCGGCGGCCGGAATGCTGGGCGGTGCGATTGGCGGAGCGATTGGCGGAGCGCTGAGCGGCGCAGGCGCGCGTCGGCGCGAACGGAACGGGATCGTCCGCGGTGCCGGCGGACCATGCGCTCCCGCGTTCGCGTGATGGTGGCCCTGAGGGGCTGCGCGATCAACTGGCTTACCTGACAATGGATTTCACTGTGCGATACGGCTCAATGCCGTGTCGCACAGGTCCGTCGTGCCCTCCCCCGGCACGGCACCCACGCATCTCCCGCTGTCGACCGGAGGTGCTGTCGTGATGCGCAAAGCCGATCTGTTCGCGTCCCTCGTCGTCTTTCTGGTGGCGCTGCCCCTGTGTGTCGGGGTCGCCATAGCGTCCGGTGTGCCCGCCGAACTGGGGCTGGTGACCGGAATCGTCGGTGGGCTGGTCGCCGGGATACTGCCCGGCAGCAGCCTCCAGGTGAGCGGGCCCGCGGCCGGGCTGACCGTGCTGGTGTACGAGGCTGTGCAGGCGTACGGGGTCCAGGCACTGGGTGTGCTGGTGCTCGGGGCCGGGCTGGTGCAGCTCGGCCTCGGGGTTCTCCGGCTCGGGCGATGGTTCCGGGCCGTGTCCGTGGCCGTCGTCCAGGGGATGCTCGCCGGGATCGGGCTCGTGCTGATCGCGGGCCAGGTCTACGCCATGGGTGACGCGGCCGCGCCCGCCGACGGGCTCGGGAAGATCGCCGGGCTCGTCTCGCTGGCCGGCGCCGCGGATCCGGTGGCGCTGGCGATCGGCGGCGCCACCGTGGCTGTACTCCTGCTGTGGCCGCGCTGGCGGCGGGGAGCGCGCGTGGTGCCCGCGCCACTGCTGGCGGTGGCGCTCGCCTCGGCCGTGACCGGGGTCTTCGATCTGGCGGTACGACGGGTCGAGGTGCGGGGGCTGTTCGACGCCGTGCGGCCGCCGTCCGTCGCGGACCTGGGCCGGCTCACGGAAGTGGGCGTGATCGGGACGGTCCTGGCGTTCGCGCTGATCGCTTCGGCGGAGTCGTTGTTCAGTGCGGCGGCGGTGGACCGGCTGCATCGGGGGCCGCGTACCGACTACGACCGGGAGCTCATCGCGCAGGGCGCCGGGAACGCCGTGTGCGGGATGCTCGGGGCGCTGCCGATGACCGCCGTGATCGTGCGGAGTGCCGCGAACGTGCAGGCCGGGGCGCAGACCAAGGTGTCGCGGGTGCTGCACGGGGTGTGGCTGCTCGTCTTCACGGCCGTGGTGCCCGCGGTGCTCGGGTTGATTCCGGTGGCGGGGCTCGCGGGGCTGCTGGTGCACGCGGGGTGCAAGCTCGTGCCGGTGCGGGAGGTGCGGACGCTGTGGCGGGGGCATCGCGGTGAGGTGGTCGTGCTCGCGGTGACCGCGGTGGCGATCATGGTCGGGAACCTGTTCGAGGGGGTGCTGGTCGGGCTCGCGCTCGCGGTGGCCAAGACCGCCTGGGACATCAGTCATGTGCACGTGGAGACCGAGGACCGGGGCGCCGCGGGCATGGTCGTACGCGTGGTCGGCAACGCCACGTTCCTCCGGCTGCCGAAGCTGCTGGACGCCTTGGAGGCGTTGCCGCCCGACCGTGACGTACGGCTGGAGCTGGGCGGGTTGCGGCACGTCGATCACGCGTGTGCGGCGGCCCTCGACGCGTGGGCCGCCGGGCGGGATCACGAACGGATCGCCACCAGCAGTTCCACGACATAGGTCTCCTCCACGAACCCTTCCGGGAACGCCTGGAGGAGGTGGTTCCGTTCCTCGGCGAAGAACGCTCCGGTGGCGTCCTCGCCGAGGACCAGGAACTGCGAGTGGCTGCCGACACTGGCGAGGCGCGTGTCGATCGCGATGCGCCGGCTCCAGCGGACCTGGCGGCGCTCGAAGGAGAGGCGGCGGCTGGGATCGGCGGAGAGGAACTGGGCGGCGCGGGCGCCGCTGCCGTTCTTCTCGACCACCGGATCCCACCCGAGGAAACGCTCGGCGCGCCGGGCGGCCGCCTCGATCCACGGGACGTCGAGCGCCTCGGTGTTCCACCACAGGGCCAGCGCCCCGCCGGGACGCAGCACGCGCAGCGCCTCCGGCACCGAACGGTTCGGGTCGGTCCAGTGCCACGACTGGGCGTAGGTGAGGAAGTCCGCGGAGGCGGTCGCGAGGGGCAGGGCGTCGCCGCTGCCCCGGACGATCGGGATGCGGGGGTGGGCGCGACGGAACTCGGCGGCCATGCCTGGGCCGGGTTCCACGGCGAGGACATCCGCCCCGCGGGCGTGCAGCAGCCCGGTGGAAATCCCGGTGCCCGCGCCCACGTCGACGACCCTGGCGCCGTCCAGCGAGCGGGCCGCGAGGGCTTCGACGGCGTCGAAGAGGGCCGGCGGATACGACGGGCGGTTCGCGGCGTACTGCGTGGCGGCGGCGTTGAAGGAGTGGGCGCGCGCGGTGTGTTGGATGCCGTCGGAAGCGGTGGAGGGGGAGGGGGATGGGGACGAGGAGGAGGCAGCCGGGGTCATGGATTCATGATCGTGGATGGTGCGAGGGGCGGGGTAGGGCGTTTCCTGCCGTCGTACGGGGCTGGATCGACTGGGGCTCTGGCTCTGGGCTGGGCCCTGACCGGTTCGAAGCGGTTCAGCACCGGTTCGAAGCGGTTCAGGAGCGGTTCAGGGCCGGTTCGAAGCGGTTCAGGAGCGGGGGGTCTTCTTCGCGGGATTGCCGGCTCGGCGCGTGGTGCGGCGGGTGTACTGCTGCTTGGCCGCCTCGTACTCCTCGCGGTGGAGTTTCTCGCCCGGGGCCTCGGTGAGGGAGCGGAAGCAGTAGGCGAGGAGGGAGCCGACGAAGCCGATGGCGAGCAGACCACGCAGGGATGCCTGGCGGTCGGGGTCGGGCCGCTTGGTGAAGGACTCCGAGGTGTGGCGGAACGCGAGGGCGCTGCACACCGCGAACATCACCACGACCAGCACGCTCACGAGCGTCCCCACGTCCGCGATGGTCAGGCCCTGGTAGGCGAAGCGGAGCACGAAGCAGGCGGCCACGGCGGCGGCGAGGGAACCGACGGCCACGCCGATCCGGCGGCCGGTGTAGCCGCCGTCGTGCTCCACCCAGGTCGTCCCGAAGAAGCGCAGGGGCTCGGGCTGGGGCCCCGCGGGGGTGCCGGTTCCGGTGCTGGTCTCGTCGCTCACGCGACGATTATCGCTCCGGTGACGGCTCCACCGGCTATCGCTCCGGTCACAGCCACGTCGGCCGCCGCGGGTGCCCTTGCCTCAAGGTGTCGGTCAGGAGCACGCAGGGGCGATGTAGCCGTCGCTGCCCGTCTGCACGTAGGCGTCCGACACGAACTGGCCGTTCGAGATGTTGTCCCAGACGTTGCTCGTCCCGTACGGGCCGGCCACGGATTCGCCTGGGCACTGGCAGTAGATCGGAACGCGCGAGCCCGCCGGCAGGGTGCGGACGATGCTGAAATGGGTGCCCGGACCGCTGCGGACGTTGACGTTGTGACCCGGAGCGAGCGGGTAGGTGCGGAGCGCCTGGGCCGACAGCGGCTCCGCCTCCGCCGCGTCCGTGACGGCGATGTCTTCCACGGCCATGTCGATCTCCCCCGTTGTTTGGTTCACGCCAAAATCATGCTGGGCGCCGAGGCTAGCAAGCCGTCGAGGTTTCGTACGAAGGATCGACTAGGCTCTGCGCGTCGCGCACGCGGTCGAACCCACGGGGGTGAGTGATGCCGCCACAGCGCAGCACCGGTACGGACTCGGAAGCGGAACATCCGCGCTATGCCGGGCAGTACCTGCTGGAGACGAGACTCGGCTCCGGTGGCATGGGAATCGTGCATCTGGCGCGCTCCGCCTCCGGATTGCGGCTGGCTGTCAAGGTCGTTCATGCTGAGTTCTCCCAAGACCCCGAGTTCCGGGGGCGGTTCCATCAGGAAATCGCGGCCGCACGCCGGGTCAGCGGTGCCTTCACCGCGCCCGTGGTGGACGCCGACCCCGAGGCCGAACGCCCTTGGATGGCAACCCTGTTCATACCCGGGCCGACGCTCGCCGAGCACGTGAAGCGGAACGGCGCGCTGTCCACGGACCGGCTGCGCCATCTGATGGCCGGGCTCGCCGAGGGCCTGCGGGACATCCACCGGGCCGGTGTCGTCCACCGCGACCTCAAACCCAGCAACGTCCTGCTGGCGGAGGACGGGCCGAAAATCATCGACTTCGGCATCTCGCGCCCCGCCGACAGTGAACTGCGCACGGAGACCGGGAAGTTGATCGGCACTCCGCCGTTCATGGCGCCGGAACAGTTCAGCAGGCCACGGCATGTCGGGCCTGCCGCCGACGTGTTCGCCCTGGGGTCGGTGATCGTGCACGCGGCCACCGGGAGCGGGCCGTTCGACTCGGACAGCCCCTATCTGGTCGCCTATCAAGTCGTCCACGACGAGCCGGACTTGACGGGCGTGCCGGAGGAGATGGTCGACCTCGTCTCGCGCTGTCTCGCCAAGGAGCCCGAGGACCGGCCCACCCCGGACGAGCTGATGGTGGCGCTGCGCTCGGTCTCGGCCTCGTACGACACGCGGGCCTTCATCCCCGAACAGCGCAAAGGGGAGAAGGAGTCGGCGCCCCCGGGACGGAAAGTGGCTCTGCGGCCACGGCACGAGCGTCCGGAGGGCGCCGAGGACCTCACCCACGTGGCCGCCCGGAAGAGGGGCGGCCGAGGTCGTCGGCTGCCCGCGGTCCTCGCGGTCGCCGGACTCGCCGTCGCCGGTGGGGCCGTCGGCGCCTTCGATCTCCTCGGCGGGTCGCAGACTCCCGTAGCAGAACAGCACGCCGCACCGCCGTCCAAGAGTGCCTCCCGGCCGTGGCAACTCGACCTCCGGGCCTCGGGCGCCGAGGCCCGCGGTCTGTCGCAGTGCACGTACGCCCCCCGGGCACTGCTGTGCGTCCGGCCCGGTGTCCTCGCCGCGGCAATCGACCCGGACGACGGCAAGGTGCTGTGGTCCCGGAGCGCGACGGGGAACACGAGCACCTACGCCACCCCGGCCCCGGTCCTCTCCGACGGGCTCCTGCTGGTCGGCAGCGGGGACGGGCACCGGCTGACCGCGCTGGACCCCGGCACGGGCGCGACGCGCTGGAGCCGGGACGTCACGCGCTACGACGGCCGTATCACCCACGTCGCCGGCATGGTCCTGCTCACCGGCCCCGACTCCGAGGTCATCGCCCTGAGCGCCGCCACCGGCGAGGAGGAGTGGCGTCACTCCGTCCCCGGGGTGAAGCTCCCTCAGTTCCACTCGTTCGGGGACGGCGTCGCCTACGTGGTCTCGACACCCACGGCGGCCGAAACCCGGGTGACCGCCGTGGACCCGCGGACCGGTGCCACGACCTGGCAGCGAACCCTGAACGGGGAGCTGAGCATGGTGGCCGCCCACGACGGAACCGTCTGGTTCACGTCGGTCACCATCGACCAGTACACGGATGCCGTACTGCGCTACGACGTGACGAACCGCAGGACTCACCGCATCGCGCTGCGCATCCCGCAGGCCCAGGCACAGGTGGCCGTGCGGGGGGACGTCGCCTATCTGCTCGGGAACGACGGTTCGCTGGTCGCCGTGAACACGAAGACGTCGAAGCAACTGTGGCGGGTGGAGACATCCGTCAGCAAGGCGTCGGCCCCCACCGTGGCGGAGCGCCGTCTCTATCTCACCGCGGTGGACGGGCGTCTCATCGCCGTCGACACCGGCCGGGGGGCGCTGCTCGGCCAGACAGAGGCGCGACCGGGGAGCGACCGGGGCTCACTCGTCAGCGCGCTCCCGGCCCCCGTCGCCGCCGACAACCATGTCTACGCCACCACCCCCGACGGATCCCTCATCGCTGTCGGCGCGCGGGATCCATCGGCCTGGTGAGACGTGAAGGGGTGTCCCCGGCCGGGGACACCCCTTCACACCTCTTCAAGGACGGGACGGGCTAGCCCAGCTTGGAGACGTCCCGCACCGCGCCCTTGTCCGCGCTCGTCGCCATCGCGGCGTACGCGCGCAGGGCGGCCGAGACCTTGCGCTCGCGGTTCGCGGGGGCGTAGACGCCGTTCAGGGCCTCGCGGCGGGTGGCCAACTCCTCGTCGGACACGAGCAGTTCGACCGTGCGGTTCGGAATGTCGATGCGGATGCGGTCGCCGTCCCGGACGAGGGCGATCGTGCCGCCGGACGCGGCCTCCGGGGACGCGTGGCCGATCGACAGGCCCGAAGTCCCTCCGGAGAAGCGGCCGTCGGTGATCAGGGCGCAGGTCTTGCCGAGGCCGCGGCCCTTGAGGAACGAGGTCGGGTAGAGCATCTCCTGCATACCGGGGCCGCCCTTGGGGCCCTCGTAGCGGATGACGACGACATCGCCGTGGGTGATCTCCTTGCGGAGGATCTTGTCGACGGCCTCGTCCTGGGACTCGCAGACGACCGCCGGGCCCTCGAAGGTCCAGATGGACTCGTCGACACCGGCCGTCTTCACGACACAGCCGTCGACGGCCAGGTTGCCCTTGAGGACCGCGAGACCGCCGTCCTTGGAGTAGGCGTGCTCGGCGGAGCGGATGCAGCCGCCCTCGGCGTCCTCGTCCAGGGCCTCCCAGCGCTCGGACTGGGAGAAGGCCTCGGAGGAGCGGACACAGCCGGGGGCCGCGTGCCACAGCTCGATCGCCTCGGGGGACGGGGAGCCGGCGCGCACGTCCCACGTCTTCAGCCAGTCCGACAGCGACGGGCTGTGGACGGAGTGGACGTCCTCGTTGAGCAGGCCGGCGCGGTGGAGTTCGCCGAGGAGGGCCGGGATGCCGCCGGCCCGGTGCACGTCCTCCATGTAGTACGTGCGGTCCTTGGCGACGTTCGGCGCGACCTTGGCGAGGCACGGCACCCGGCGCGAGACCTCGTTGATCTCGTCCAGGCCGAAGGGGACGCCCGCCTCCTGGGCGGCGGCCAGCAGGTGCAGGATCGTGTTCGTGGAGCCGCCCATGGCGATGTCGAGGGCCATGGCGTTCTCGAAGGCCGCGTGCGTCGCGATGTTGCGGGGCAGGACCGACTCGTCGTCCTGGTCGTAGTAGCGGCGCGTGATGTCGACGACCGTGCGGGCCGCGTCCTCGTACAGGCCCTTGCGGGCGGTGTGGGTGGCGAGGACGGAGCCGTTGCCGGGCAGGCTCAGGCCGATGGCCTCGGTCAGGCAGTTCATCGAGTTGGCGGTGAACATGCCGGAACAGGAGCCGCAGGTGGGACAGGCGTTCTCCTCGATACGGAGGATGTCCTCGTCCGAGATCTTGTCGTTCACGGCGTCGGAGATCGCGTCGACCAGGTCGAGCGTACGGACCGTGCCGTCGACCAGGGTGGCGCGGCCGGACTCCATCGGGCCGCCGGAGACGAACACCGTCGGGATGTTCAGGCGCAGGGCCGCCATCAGCATGCCGGGCGTGATCTTGTCGCAGTTCGAGATGCAGATCAGGGCGTCGGCGCAGTGCGCCTCGACCATGTACTCCACCGAGTCCGCGATCAGGTCGCGGGAGGGCAGGGAGTAGAGCATGCCGCCGTGGCCCATCGCGATGCCGTCGTCGACGGCGATCGTGTTGAACTCGCGGGCGATGCCGCCGGCCGCCGTGATGGCCTCGCCGACGATCCGGCCGACCGGCTGGAGGTGGGTGTGACCCGGCACGAACTCCGTGAAGGAGTTGGCCACCGCGATGATCGGCTTCCGTCCGATGTCCGCGCCCGGGACACCGGAGGCGCGCATCAGGGCGCGTGCGCCCGCCATATTGCGGCCGTGGGTGACTGTGCGGGACCTCAGCTCGGGCATCGTCGCTCGCTCCTTCGGGGAGGTATGAGGAGGGTTATGACTGAAGTCGAGCGTACGCCGGTGCTCCAGGATCCGGACAGGCCGTCCGCATCTCGAAACATACATCTCGACCAGCGGCCGCCTCCGGATGACATACGCGCACGTCAGCGGCGTTCCGGTGCGACGGAACCCCTTCGACGGACGGCCCGCTCGCTCATGAGTTCGCCGGTGTCGTCAGGTGTCGGTCGGGGGGCGTGGGGGGTCGTGGGGAGCGTCAGGGGTCGGTCGGGGGTCGCGGGGGCGCGCGGGGGGCGTCACGGGCCGTGGGGCGTCAGAGGCCGTGGGGCGTCAGGGGTTCGTCAGGTGTCCCTGGACCACGGGTGCCACCCTGGCCACGATGCGCTCCAGGTCCACCGAGGCCAGCGGCTCGACCTTGATCACATAGCGCAGCATGGCGACCCCGACGAGCTGGGCCGCCGCCAGTTCCGCACGCAGCTCCGCGTCCGGGACGTCGAGCCGGCCCGCGATACGGCGCAGGACCTGCGCGGCGACCAGACGGCGGAAGACGGCGGCCGCGGTGTCGTTGTTCACCGCCGAGCGGACGATCGCGAGCAGCGGTGTGCGGCTCGTGGGGTTCTCCCAGATGCCGAGGAAGAAGCGGGTCAGGCGTTCGCCGACGCCCTCGACGGAGCCCTCGACCAGCGTCTCGGGCGCGCCGAGCACGGGGGCGAAGGCGCCCTCGATGGCCGCCTCGAAGACCTGTTCCTTGGTGCCGAAGTAGTGGTGCACGAGCGCGGAGTCCACACCGGCGGACTTGGCGATGCCGCGGACCGACGTCTTCTCGTACCCGCGCTCGGAGAACTCCTCGCGGGCCGCCTCCAGGATGCGGTCCCGGGTGGCGGGGCCCGCCTCCGTCTGCGTACGGGTGGGGCGTCCCCGGCCGCGGCGGGGGGCGGCGTCCGTCATCTACGGGGCACCTTCACGGCGGAGGCGAGGTGGAGCCGGGTGAAGGCGAGGGCCTCCGCGAGGTCGGCCTCGCGTTCGGCGCTGGACATCGCGCGGCGGGTGTTGACCTCGATGACGACATGGCCGTCGAAGCCGGACACCGCGAGCCGGTCCAGGAGTTCGGCACAGGGCTGGGTGCCGCGGCCCGGGACCAGGTGCTCGTCCTTGTTGGAACCGTTGCCGTCGGCGAGGTGGACGTGTCCGAGGCGGTCGCCCATGCGGTCGATCATCTGCAGGGCGTCGGTGCGGGCGGTCGCGGTGTGGCTGAGGTCGATCGTGAAGTGCCGGTAGTCGTCCTTCGTGACGTCCCAGTCGGGGGCGTACGCGAGCATCTCGCGGTCGCGGTAGCGCCACGGGTACATGTTCTCGACGGCGAACCGGACGTCCGTCTCGTCGGCCATGCGCCAGATCCCGGTGACGAAGTCACGGGAGTACTGGCGCTGCCAGCGGAACGGGGGATGGACCACGACGGTGCTCGCGCCGAGCCTCTCGGCGGCCGCCCTGGCGCGCTGGAGCTTGATCCACGGGTCGGTGGACCAGACCCGCTGGGTGATCAGCAGACAGGGGGCGTGAACGGCGAGGATCGGCATCCGGTGGTAGTCGCTGAGGCGGCGCAGCGCGTCGATGTCCTGGCTGACGGGATCGGTCCACACCATGACCTCGACGCCGTCGTACCCGAGGCGCGCGGCGATCTCGAAGGCCGTCGCGGTCGACTCCGGGTACACGGAGGCCGTGGACAGCGCGACCTTCGCATCCGGGATGCGCACCACTGGTTCTGCCACGAGGGACAGCGTACGGGGTGCTTCCGGCGGTCGGGCGAGGGGCGGTGAGCTTGGCCGGGAGGCTCCTGTGGGCCCCCGGCGGGGGTTCGTTGGGCTCCCGCCGGGAGGTGTCCTGGCCCTTCGGACCGGCGGTGGATCGGCCTCCGACCTGAGGGTGGACGGACCTCCGGCCCGGCGTGCGGTGGCCGTCGGCCCGAAGGACGCGACACCCCCGCCGGGATGCTCCGGCGATCGATGCCACGCACCTGCCGGTGTGGTCGCGTGATCAACGCCACCCGCTGCCCGGGTGCTCACGTGACCGAGGCCACGCACCCGGGCCGGGTGCTCGCGTCGCATCGGCCGGGCCCGTTCCGTACTACGGCGCCGGTCCGAGGCCGTCCGGTCCTCGGCCGTCCGGTACCAGGCAGTCCAGTCCGGGCGGCTACTCCGAGGCCATCTGGTCCAGGCGGCGCAGGATGACGCCCTCGCGGAGGGCCCAGGGGCAGATCTCCAGGGTTTCCACGCCGAAGAGGTCCATGGCGGCCTCGGCGACCAGGGCGCCGGCGAGGAGCTGGCCGGAGCGGCCCGGGGAGACGCCCGGGAGCTCGGCCCTTTCGTCGGCCGTCATGGCCGTGAGGCGGGGGACCCAGTCCTCCAGGGAGCGGCGCTTGAGCTCGCGCTGGACGTACAGGCCGTCGGTGGAGCGTGCGGCGCCGGCGATCCGGGCGAGCTGCTTGAACGTCTTGGAGGTGGCGACCACATGGTCCGGGGCGCCGAAACGGCTGAACTCTCCGACCGTCCGGGCGATCTGGGCCCGTACATGCCGGCGCAGCACCCGCACGGCCGCCGGGTCCGCCGGGTCGGTCGGCAGCCAGCCCGCGGTCAGCCGGCCGGCGCCGAGCGGCAGCGACGCCGCCGCGTCCGGCTCCTCGTCCATGCCGTAGGCGATCTCCAGGGAGCCGCCGCCGATGTCGAGGACGAGCAGCTTGCCCGCCGACCAGCCGAACCAGCGGCGGGCCGCCAGGAAGGTGAGCCGGGCCTCCTCCGCGCCGGTGAGTACCTGCAGCTCGACATCGGTCTCGGCCTGCACCCGGGCGAGAACCTCGTCGGCGTTGCTGGCCTCGCGCACGGCCGACGTCGCGAACGGCAGCAGGGCCTCGACACCCTTGTCCTCGGCGGCCTCCAGGGCGTCCTGGACGGTCTCGATCAGTTTGTCGACGCCCTCGGGGCCGATCGCCCCGCTCTCGTCGAGCAGTTGGGCAAGCCGCAATTCGGCCTTGTGCGAGTGGGCCGGCAGCGGCCGCGCGCCGGGGTGGGCGTCCACCACCAGCAGATGCACCGTGTTCGATCCCACGTCGAGGACACCGAGTCTCATGGACGGAACGCTACTGCCCGCACGACGATTCACCAGGGGCGGGGCGAAAGCCCACGTCGAACGGTGATCTACGGGCAGCCGCCCGGGCGTCCCCGGAGCGGGCGGATGCGACTTACCCTGGACCCGTGCCAAAGACGAAAAAGGCGAAGCCCGACAAATCAGCCACGGGCTCCCCGCAGGCGAAGGCCACCAAGTCCGGGAAGTCCGTGAAGAAGAGCGACGAGAAGGGGCTCGACTTCGCTCGCGCGTGGGTGGAGTTCCCTGATCCGGCCGATGACGAGCAGGTCTTCCGGTGCGATCTGACCTGGCTGACCTCTCGCTGGAACTGCATCTTCGGGAGCGGCTGCCAGGGCATCCAGGCGGGGCGCGCCGACGACGGCTGCTGCACGCTCGGGGCCCACTTCTCCGACGAGGACGACGAGAAGCGGGTGGCCGGGCACGTGGCCCGGCTCACGCCGGAGATCTGGCAGCACCACGACGTGGGCGTGGAGACGGGCTGGGTGTCCAAGGACGAGGACGGGGACCGCCAGACCCGCCCGTACGAGGGCTCCTGCATCTTCCAGAACCGTCCCGGCTTCGCCGGTGGCGCGGGCTGCTCGCTGCACATCCTGGCCATCAAGGAGGGACGCGAGCCCCTGGAGACCAAGCCCGACGTCTGCTGGCAGCTTCCCGTGCGTCGCACGTACGAGTGGGTCGACCGGCCCGACGACACGCGGGTGCTCCAGGTGTCCATCGGCGAGTACGACCGCCGCGGCTGGGGGCCGGGCGGCCACGACCTGCACTGGTGGTGCACGTCGGCGACCTCGGCCCACGGAGCGGGCGACCCGGTGTACGTCTCGTACCGTCCGGAGCTGATCGAGCTGATGGGCAAGGCGGGATACGACCGCCTGGTCCAGCTCTGCGAGGAGCGGCTGGCCTCGCAGCTTCCGCTGCTGGCACCGCATCCCGCGGACCCGGTGGACTGAGTCCGCGTCCGGACGTACCGCCGGTGGCTTCTCGGCCGACGGCTCGGGTCCTACGGCACGGCCGGGTCACCGCTGTCGCCCGGCGGCGGTGACGAGCCGCCGGGGTCGTCGGAGGCCGAGTCGGTGACGGTCGGCGTCGGCGTCGGGTCGGCCGGGGTCGGGGACGGGTCCGGACCGGTCGGGGTCGCCGCCGGGGTGGAACCCGGTCCCGAGGGGCTCGGGCTGCTCGCGGTGGGGGTGGGGCGGGACGAGCCCGCCCTCCCGTACCCGGTGATGGTGACCACCGCGCCCGCCGGGGCGATCGCCACCCGCGCGGTCCAGTGGCCCACCGGCTCACGAAGGTGATCGACGTACACCTTGATCGTCACGGACCCGCCCGGTTCGAGCGTTCCCGAGGACGTGCTGAGGTAGAGCCAGGACACACCGGTGCCCGCGGACCACGGGACGGGTGAGCTGCCCGCCGCGGTCAGCGTGACCAGGGTCGTGTCTCCGCTGCTCGCGGCGGTCACCGACAGGTGTCCCGGGGTGGTTCCGCGGGCGCTGACGACCTCCACGGAGACATCCGGGGAGCCGCTGCCCTTGGTGAAGCGGGAGCCGGGTCCCGCGCTGGCGTTGCCGGCGTTCTCGTAACCGCCCGCCTGGCCGCCGTCCAGGCCCTCGGGGTCCTGGGCCTCGCTCGTGCTGGCCGGGCGGCCGTCCACGCCCTCGCCGGTCAGGGGCGCGCCCCGGTACGCCGCCCAGAGGGCGAGAACGGGCGCGGCGACGACGGTGGCGACGATCGTCGTCGTGACGGCACGCGCGCGGAGACGGTCCCTTCGGGCGGCGTGGTCCTTGGGGTCCATCGGGAAACCGCGCCGGTCGAAGCGTGGAGCGCCGCCCCGCGCGCGTGGGGCGTGCGCCATCGCGACGCGCAGGGCCGCGTGCGGGGCCTCCAGCACGGGCAGCGCGGCGGGCGTGACGCTGGTGCCGGGCCAGGCGCCGGGGACCGCGCGCTCGGCGGTGCGGCGGCAGCGCGGGCAGTCGTCGACGTGCCGGACCAGCTCGCCACGCAGGGTGGTGCTCAGCACGAGCCGGCTGTCGCCGGTGAGCCGGGCGACGCCGGGACAGGCGCCGGTCTCCACGACGGCGAGGGCCGCGCGGGTGCGTTCGACCTCGCAGGCGGCGGAGGCGAGCAGCTCGCGCGCCGCGGCGAGGTCCATGCCGAGGACGGCTGCGACCTCGTGGGCGGCGAGCTGGTGGCGCACGGCGAGTTCGAGCGCCTCGCGCTGTTCCGGGGTGGTTCCGGCGGCCTCCGGCCAGGCCAGCAGGCCGAGTTCACGCCGACGGTGGTCCTGGACCTCCTCGGACACGGGAGCGACGCTCAGCGCCTCCGCCGCGCGCCGGTCCGCGGCGTCCTTGTGCGCACCGGCACCGGTGAACGCGGCCTCTTCATGAAGGCCCTTGGAAGCTCCCTGGAGGTCGCTCCTGTGAGGGGTCCGCCGCCCTGAGGCGTGTGCCGCCTGCCGCTTGCGCCGCGCTTCGGTGAGCTTGCGCAGACAGGACCAGCGGGCGAGCGCGTAGAGCCAGGCCCTGCGGTCGCCGGCGGACTCGGGGCCGCGCGGGCCGCGCCGCTCGGCCAGCGCCAGGGCGTCCCCCAGGGCCGCGGTGGCCGCGTCGTGGTCGCACAGCACGGACAGGCAGTAGGTGAACAGGCCGTCCAGGTAGGGCTCGTACCGCGCGGGGGGACGCTGGACCAGGGTGCGGGGGGTCGCGCCACGGGGCGCGCCGGTCCGCTTGCGCGCGGCCCCGTGCGCCCGGTGTGCGCCGGTGGTGTGCGTGGAGGTCTCCGGACTGCTGCTCATCACCCGTGCGACCGTAGGTGCCCTGGGGCAGCCCCTTCCTCCCCCTTGAGCACATTTAATCCGTACGGGTGAAACGATCCCTCATAAGAGGACAGGAACCCCCGACCCCTGGCCTGGGCCGTCACCGGCGGCGATGGCAGTCCATGGCAGATGGGCCGGCGAGGGCACCGCGCGGAGCCCGGTCGCGCGGAGGCGGGAACGGTGCGCGGGGGCTCGCGGCACGGTCCCGGTGGTTCGGGAACAGCGAACACGACGGCTCGGAGACATGGGGTCACGACGGCTCGGAGACAGGGGTCACGACGGCTCGCGGCACGGGTCGCCGGGACGCGGAACGCGGGCCGGGGGCGCAGGTCCGGGGCGGGGCCGTACCGGCGCGTGCGGGGTTGTCAGTGGCTCCGGCTACGGTTCGGTCATGGCTGCCCGTACGAAAACCGCGAAGGACCGGCCGTCCTACCGCTGCACCGAGTGCGGCTGGCAGACGGCCAAGTGGCTCGGCCGCTGCCCCGAGTGCCAGGCCTGGGGGACGGTCGAGGAGTACGGCACGCCCGCTGTCCGCACGACGGCGCCGGGGCGGGTCACCACGTCCGCGCTGCCCATCGGGCAGGTCGACGGCCGTCAGGCAACCGCCCGCAGCACCGGCGTGCCCGAGCTGGACCGCGTCCTCGGCGGCGGTCTCGTGCCCGGGGCGGTCGTCCTGGTCGCGGGCGAGCCGGGCGTCGGCAAGTCCACCCTCCTGCTGGACGTGGCGGCCAAGTCCGCGAGCGACGAGCACCGCACGTTGTATGTGACCGGCGAGGAGTCGGCCAGTCAGGTGCGGCTCCGCGCGGACCGCATCAAGGCGATCGACGACCATCTCTATCTCGCGGCGGAGACCGATCTGGCGGCCGTCCTCGGCCACTTGGACGCGGTCAAGCCGTCGCTGCTGATCCTGGACTCCGTCCAGACGATCGCCTCCCCGGAGATCGACGGCGCACCCGGTGGCATGGCCCAGGTCCGGGAGGTCGCGGGCGCCCTCATCCGCGCCTCCAAGGAGCGCGGCATGTCCACCCTGCTCGTGGGCCATGTCACCAAGGACGGCGCGATCGCCGGACCCCGGCTGCTCGAACACCTCGTGGACGTCGTGCTGTCCTTCGAGGGCGACCGGCACGCGCGCCTGAGGCTGGTCCGAGGGGTCAAGAACCGCTACGGCACGACGGACGAGGTCGGCTGCTTCGAGCTGCACGACGAGGGCATCACCGGCCTCACCGACCCCTCGGGGCTCTTCCTGACGCGCCGCGCGGAGCCCGTCCCCGGCACCTGTCTGACCGTCACGCTCGAAGGCCGCCGTCCGCTGGTCGCCGAAGTGCAGGCACTCACCGTGGACTCCCAGATCCCCTCCCCGCGCCGTACGACATCCGGCCTGGAGACCTCCCGCGTCTCGATGATGCTCGCCGTCCTGGAGCAGCGCGGCAAGATCAGCGCCCTCGGGAAGCGGGACATCTACTCGGCGACGGTCGGCGGCGTGAAGCTCTCCGAGCCCGCCGCGGACCTCGCCATCGCGCTCGCCCTGGCGTCCGCGGCCAGTGACATCCCGCTGCCCAAGAACCTCGTGGCGATCGGCGAGGTGGGGCTCGCGGGCGAGGTCAGACGGGTCACGGGTGTCCAGCGCAGGCTGTCCGAGGCGCACCGTCTGGGCTTCACGCACGCTCTCGTACCGACCGATCCGGGCAAGGTCCCGGCCGGTATGAAGGTCCTGGAAGTGGCGGACATCGGCGCGGCGCTGAGTGTCCTTCCGCGCTCGCGTCGTAGAGAGGCCCCACGGGACGAGGAGCAGCGCCGGTAGACTTTGCCCTGGTCTCGCCCGTCCGTACGAACCGAGGGCGGCCGGAAACCTTCGACCGGAGGAGTGCAGTGGCAGCCAACGACCGGGCAGCAGCTCCCGGAAAGTCCGGTGGGAGCTCCGGTGCCGATGGCCTGATGCGCGCCGCACTGAGCGCCGTGGCACCCGGCACGGCACTGCGCGACGGGCTTGAACGGATCCTCCGCGGCAACACGGGCGGACTCATCGTGCTCGGCTCCGACAAGACCGTCGAAGCGATGTGTACGGGCGGATTCGTCCTGGATGTGGAGTTCACCGCGACCCGTCTGCGGGAACTGTGCAAGCTCGACGGCGGCATCGTGCTCGACAAGGACATCACCAAGATCCTCCGGGCGGGCGTGCAGCTGGTGCCCGACCCGACGATCCCGACGGAGGAGACGGGCACGCGGCACCGCACCGCGGACCGGGTGAGCAAGCAGGTCGGCTACCCCATCGTGTCGGTCTCCCAGTCGATGCGTCTGATCGCCCTGTACGTCGGCGGTCAGCGCCGCGTCCTGGAGGACTCCGCCGCGATCCTCTCGCGCGCCAATCAGGCCCTCGCCACACTGGAGCGGTACAAGCTCCGCCTGGACGAGGTCGCGGGCACCCTGTCGGCGCTGGAGATCGAGGACCTCGTCACCGTCCGGGACGTCTCCGCGGTCGCCCAGCGGCTGGAGATGGTGCGCCGTATCGCCACCGAGATCGCCGAGTACGTCGTCGAACTGGGCACGGACGGGCGGCTGTTGACCCTTCAGCTCGACGAGTTGATCGCCGGCGTTGAGCCCGATCGCGAGCTGGTCGTACGGGACTACGTGCCCGAGCCGACCGCCAAGCGGTCCCGCACGGTCGACGAGGCGCTGTCCGAGCTGGACGCGCTCGCCCACGCCGAGTTGCTCGAACTCTCCACGGTGGCAAAGGCGTTGGGCTACACCGGCTCCCCCGAGGCACTCGACTCCGCGGTCTCCCCGCGCGGCTTCCGCCTGCTGGCCAAGGTGCCGCGCCTGCCCGGCGCGATCATCGACCGGCTCGTGGAGCACTTCGGCGGGCTCCAGAAGCTGCTCGCCGCGAGCGTGGACGACCTCCAGACGGTCGACGGCGTGGGCGAGGCACGGGCCCGCAGCGTCCGCGAGGGGCTGTCCCGGCTCGCGGAGTCGTCGATCCTGGAGCGCTACGTCTGAGGGTCCTCACCGGTTGAGGCACCCCTCGCACCGGGCCCGGCCGGTCGAAGGCCCTCAGTCCTTGGACAGCACGAACGACGTCTGGGCCTTCGTCAGGCCCGGTGCCTTCGCCTCGACCAGGTAGGTGCCGGCGGGGGCCGAACCCGAGGGGGGCGTCGCGCACGAGGGGGCGCCGGGCTTGCGGTCCCACTTCACCTCATAGACGGCCTGGCTGCCGGCCGGTACGCGGTAGAGGACGGCCGCGGCGTTCTTGGGGCAGTCGTCCGAGGCCCAGATGTTCTTGTCGCTGCCCGCCTGAGTGATCGTCAGAACCGTGTTCTTCGGGCCGAGATCGACCTTGCAGTCACTGCTCGCGGTGCTCGTGGCGATGAGCTGGATCACCGGCTGCTCACCGGGGGCGTACGTGTTGTGCACGCTCTTGAGTGTCAACTTCACTTCGCCCGGGGTGCAGTTGGGAAGCGTGGAACCGGCCGGAAGCTGATCGGCCGATCCGCCTCCGCCGTTCTTCGCCCCGTCGTCGGAGCCGCCGCCGGTGCTCGCGCCGGAGCCCGTGGACCCGTCGCCGGAACCGTCACCGGAGCCGCCGCCGGACCCCGCACCGCCGTCGCTCCCGCTCCCGCCGGTGCCGCCGCTGTCACCCCCGCCGCTCGACTGGTCGCTGCCGCCCGGGTGTTGGCTGATCGCGGGACCCGAACGGGGCGGCCCGGGTGTGATGGAGGCCGCGGGGTTCTTGCCGTTCGACCCGCCCGCGCTGTTGTTGCCGCCCCCGCCGCCGGTGCCGACGACCCAGACGGTGAACAGCGCCAACAGCCCTACTACGGACAGCAGAACGGCCCTCCGACGCCAGTAGATGGTGGAGGGGAGCGGCCCGACCGGATTGCGCAGAGATCCCACGGCGCAAACTGTACGAGAGATCGGCCGCGCCGCTCGCCCCACCCGCCGCCCCGGTACCAACTTTTCCGGATCATCATCCCGGCGGCCACCCTTCCCGGCGCCGCGACGGCCGCCGGGTGCCGTCTTTCACCACCGCCCGCCCCGGCGTCGTCCCCGCATCCTCACCGCCGCATGGCAGGATCGACATCGTCATGACTGCACCCACCAAGCCCACCGAGCCCACCCGGAACGCTCCCGGCGAGAACCTCCACACCCCCGTCATCGCCTGGTTCGACGAGCACGCCCGCGATCTGCCCTGGCGGCATCCCGATGCCGGCCCCTGGGCGGTGATGGTCAGCGAGTTCATGCTCCAGCAGACCCCGGTCAACCGCGTCCTGCCCGTGTACGAGCAGTGGCTGGCCCGCTGGCCGCGCCCCGCCGATCTGGCGAAGGACGCGCCCGGGGAAGCCGTCCGTGCCTGGGGGCGGCTCGGCTATCCGCGCCGCGCCCTGCGGCTGCACGGCGCCGCGGTGGCCATAACGGAGCGGCACGGCGGCGACGTACCGACGGAGCACGCGCAGCTCCTCGCGCTGCCCGGCATCGGGGAGTACACGGCGGCGGCGGTCGCGTCGTTCGCGTACGGCCAGCGGCATCCCGTGCTGGACACGAACGTCCGCAGGGTCTTCGCCCGCGCCGTCACCGGCGTGCAGTACCCGCCGAACGCCACCACCGCCGCCGAACGCAGGCTCGCCCGCGCCCTGCTGCCCGAGAGCGAGAGCACGGCGTCCCGCTGGGCCGCCGCGTCCATGGAACTGGGCGCGCTGGTCTGCACGGCGAAGAACGAGACCTGTCACCGCTGCCCGATCGCCGCGCAGTGCGCGTGGCGGCTGGCCGGCAAGCCGGCGCACGACGGACCGCCGCGCAAGGGGCAGACGTACGCGGGCACGGACCGCCAGGTGCGCGGCAAGCTGCTGGCCGTCCTGCGGGAGGCGCATGTGCCGGTTCCGCAGACCGCGCTGGACCGGGTGTGGGACGAACCCGTCCAGCGGGGCCGGGCACTCGACGGACTCGTCGCCGACGGACTCGTGGAGCCGCTCCCCGGCGGTCTGTATCGGCTGCCTTTGACATAGCGGCGACACCAAAAACGGATCAACCGGGAGATACGACCCCCTCCCTTTACCCCGCACCTACGACCGTTACACAACCGACGGACAGCCGAGTGCTGGCCGCAGGCTGTCTCGGACAACCCCGTGACAACCCGTCCGTAGCTTCAGTGCCGTACCGCAGGAAGGGCCGCAACGAGCGGCGGTGGAACGGCGGTTCGCAGGCAACGGACAACCGGCAGCAGGCAGGTCGGAAACGGGGATGGAGGCGGTTGATCATGGCGCACGGCGAGGTGCTCGAATTCGAGGAGTACGTCCGCACTCGGCAGGACGCGCTGCTGCGCAGTGCCCGCCGCCTGGTCCCCGACCCGGTCGACGCCCAGGACCTGCTGCAGACGGCGCTCGTGCGGACGTACGGCCGCTGGGAGGGCATCGCGGACAAGCGCCTCGCCGACGCCTACCTGCGCCGCGTGATGATCAATACGCGCACCGAGTGGTGGCGGGCCCGCAAGCTCGAGGAGGTGCCCACCGAGCAGCTTCCGGACGCCTGCGTGGAGGACGCCACCGAGCAGCACGCGGACCGTGCGCTGCTGATGGACATCATGAAGGTGCTGGCACCCAAGCAGCGCAGTGTCGTGGTGCTGCGACACTGGGAGCAGATGTCCACTGAGGAGACGGCCGCCGCACTCGGTATGTCGGCCGGAACGGTCAAGAGCACGCTGCACCGGGCGCTGGCCCGGCTCCGCGAGGAGCTGGAGAACCGCGACCTGGACGCCCGCGCGCTCGAACGTGAGGAGCGGGAGCGTTGCGCGGCCTAGGAGTCCGGGCCAGAGCGGCCCTGAAGGCGGGGAGTTCGGCGGCGGCCGGGCTCACCGCCCTCGGCCTTTTCGTGACCGCGTGCGCCACCGGCGGCACCGGCGCCCGCGACGAGGGACCGGCGGGCAGTGACGCGGTCGCCAAGGGCAGCCTCGCGCCGGTCGTCTCCGGCACGCCCTCCAAGGCGCCCAAACGCGTGGACGCGGTCAAGATCGTCGAAGACGACCCGGCGGTCAGCGCGGCGGTCAAGCGCGACCTGAAGCCGTGCGTCGCCGACGAGTACCCGGTCGACGTGTCGTACGGGAACCTGACCGGCGGGCCCTCGAACGACGTCGTGATCAACGTGATGACCTGTGCCGATGCCGTCGGCGTCGGCTCGTACGTCTATCGCGAGGAGAACGGCAGGTACCAGAATGTCTTCAAGGCCGAGGAGCCGCCGGTCTACGCCGAGATCGACCGGGGCGACCTGGTGGTCACCCAGCAGCTGTACGAGAAGGGCGACCCGGTGTCGTACCCCTCCAGCGAGGAAGTGATCACCTACAGCTGGTCCGCGGCGCGCTTCGTCGAGCAGTCCCGGATCCACAACGACTACAGCAACGCGGTGGGCGGCGGCAGTTCGCCCACCCCCGACGGGAACTGAGAGCGGGCGGAGCGGCCGGATGGCAGAGCAGACCCACGTCCTGTTCGTCGAGGACGACGACGTCATCCGCGAGGCCACACAACTCGCCCTGGAGCGCGACGGCTTCGCGGTGACAGCCATGCCCGACGGGCTCTCGGGCCTGGAGGCGTTCCGCGCCGACCGTCCCGACATCGCCCTGCTGGACGTGATGGTCCCCGGACTCGACGGGGTCTCGCTGTGCCGCCGTATCCGCGACGAGTCGACCGTGCCGGTCATCATGCTGTCCGCGCGCGCCGACTCGATCGACGTCGTGCTCGGCCTGGAGGCCGGCGCCGACGACTATGTGACCAAGCCGTTCGACGGCGCCGTGCTGGTCGCCCGTATCCGTGCGGTGCTGCGCCGCTTCGGGCACGCGAGCGGCGGCGTGGGCGCGCCGGGCGAGGGGGCCGTGCCGGTGGACGGCGGGGTGCTCGCCTTCGGTGACCTGGAGATCGACACCGAGGGCATGGAGGTGCTCAGAAGCGGGACGCCGGTGGCGCTGACACCCACCGAGATGCGGCTGCTGCTGGAGTTCTCGTCCGCGCCCGGTACGGTGCTGAGCCGCGACAAGCTGCTCGAACGGGTGTGGGACTACGGCTGGGGCGGGGACACCCGGGTGGTCGACGTCCATGTGCAGCGGCTGCGTACGAAGATCGGCCAGGACCGTATCGAGACGGTCCGCGGTTTCGGCTACAAGTTGAAGGCCTGAGCAGGGGTATGCGGGGGATATTTCAGCGCTCGGCTCCGGGGAAGCCCTCGGTTCCGGGGCAGGGACGGGTTCCGGGCGGGCGCGGGGGCGCGGGCGGCGGCGTGCACGCGGGGTCGCGCGACGGCCTCGGCCCCGGCCTCGGCGGAGACGCGGGCAGGGGCGACGTCCTCGGTGCGGATACCGGCAGGGGCCGGAGCATCGGCATCGGGATACACCGGGGCGCCGATTCGGGTACGAGCATTCGTACGGGCATCCGCTGGAAGCTGAGCACCGCGATCGCCCTGGTCGGCGCGCTGGTCGCCATCGCGCTGAGCCTGGTCGTGCACAACGCGGCCCGCGTCTCGATGCTGGACAACTCGCGCGACCTGGCCGACGAGCGCATCCAGCTCGCCGAGCGCATGTACGGGCCGGGCCGGCCGCCGCCGTTCGGGGCCAAGATCGACGATCCCGCCATTCCGGCGGACCTGATGACCAAGGTGTCGGAGGGGCGGCGGGCGACCTACGTCTCCGACAGTTCGAACGGCGTGCCGGACATCTGGGCCGCCGTGCCGCTCAGGAACGGCCAGGTGCTGTCCTGGCACGAGCGGTTCACGGACCGCAACGCGGACGTGATGAAGGACCTCGACCAGGCGCTGGTCATCGGCTCCATCGCGGTCGTCTTCGGCGGCAGCGCGCTCGGTGTGCTCATAGGCGGCCAGTTGTCACGCAGGCTGCGCAAGGCGGCGGCCGCCGCGAACCGGGTCGCCAAGGGCGAGCGGGACGTCCGGGTGCGGGACGCGATCGGCGGTGTCGTGCTCGACGAGACCGACGACCTGGCGCGCGCCGTGGACGCCATGGCCGACGCGCTCCAGCAGCGCATCGAGGCAGAGCGCCGGGTGACCGCGGACATCGCGCACGAACTGCGCACTCCGGTGACCGGGCTGCTCACGGCGGCCGAACTCCTGCCGCCCGGCCGCCCCACCGAGCTCGTACGGGACCGGGCGCAGGCCATGCGCACCCTCGTCGAGGACGTCCTGGAGGTCGCCCGGCTGGACGGCGCCTCCGAGCGGGCCGAGCTGCAGGACATCATGCTCGGCGAGTTCGTGACCCGCCGGGTGGCCGCGAAGGGCGCGGACGTCGAGGTGCGGGTGGTGCACGAGTCGGAGGTCACGACGGACCCGCGCCGTCTGGAGCGCGTCCTGCTCAACCTCCTGGCGAACGCCGCCCGGCACGGCAGACCGCCGATCGAGGTCACCGTCGAGGGCCGCGTCATCCGCGTCCGCGACCACGGCCCCGGCTTCCCCGAGAAGCTCCTCGCCGAGGGGCCGAGCCGCTTCCGCACCGGCAGCGCCGACCGCGCGGGCGACGGCCACGGACTCGGCCTCACCATCGCCGCGGGCCAGGCCCGGGTGCTCGGCGCGCGGTTGACCTTCCGCAACGTACGGCCCGCCGGGGCCCCGGAAGAGGTACCCGCCGAGGGCGCGGTCGCGGTGCTGTGGCTGCCGGAGCACGCGCCGACGAGCACCGGGAGCTACCCGATACTGCCGGCGTCCGGGAAGTAGCCGCGGGGCCGGGAGCCGGCCGGAAGCCCCGGCCCGGCGCCTCCGGACCCGGTGGCTCCACTCCTAGCGGCTCCACTCCTTGTCCAGGTCGAGTTCGCCCGGGCGGTGCTGGGTGAAGGAGAACCAGTTCCCCGAGTCGTCGCGGAACAGCGCTTCCGTGCCGTACGGGCGCTCCTGCGGTTCCTGGAGGAACTCCACCCCGCGGTCCTTGAGCTTCTTGTAGTCGCCGTGGACGTCGTCGGTCCGCAGCACGCCCGCGCCGAGCACGCCCTTGGCGATCAGCTTCTTCATCATCTCGGCGGACTCGGGGTCCATCGCGGGCGGTCCGGGCACCATGAGGGTCAGGTCGATCCCGGGCTGGTCCGGCGCGCCGACGGTGAGCCAGCGCATACCGCCCTCGCCCATCGTCATGTCCGTACGGAGTTCGAGCCCGAGCTTCTGGGTGTAGAACTCCTTGGCCCGGTCCTGGTCGAGGACCCAGACGGTCGAGATGGCGAGTCCTTTGATCATGGTGTGCTCCAGGTGTGCTGGATCGCGCGGTGAACGCGGTCGGGCCGGTTCGTCGTCCTCTGTGCCTGCCCTGCCACCGTAGGCGGCCTCCGCGTCACGGCGCTTCTCCGGAATTGCGCTCTCCCCCGCCGTCACCGGATCCCGCGCCCGGACCGGTCCTGAAGCCGCCGGCCCAGAGCATCGCGTAGCAGCCGGGTATGAGCGCGGCGCCCCGCCCGACGTGCCGCTCCCGGTACTCGCTCGGGGTCAGCCCGGTCCAGGCCTTGAAGCGTGCCGAGAAGGTGCCGAGACTGCTGAAGCCGACCAGATGGCAGATCTCGGTCACCGAGAGGTTCGCGGTGCGCAACAGGTCCTCGGCCCGGTCGATGCGCCGGTGGGTCAGATACTGGCCCGGGGTCTCGCCGTACGCCGCCTTGAAGGCCCGTATGAAGTGATAGCGCGAATATCCGGCGCGTGCGGCCAGCGCGTCGAGATCGGTGCCGGGCTCGGCCCAGTCCCGGTCGATGGCGTCCTTGGCGAGCCGCAGCCGCCGCATTCGGTCCACGTTCCCGATGGTGGCACGCGGCACTGACAGTGACCCGGCACGGGAGAAGGCCCGTGCGGGAGAAGGCCCGGCACAGGAGAAGGCCCCCGGGGCGGACAACGCCGGGGGCCTTCGTTCCGAGGAGTTCAGGGGCCGTCGGAAGGACCGGCCCCGCGATCAGGTCAGACCGGCTCGGCGATGTGGATCTGGGGTGCCTCGTCCGGGGTGCCGTCCTCGCCGGGCTTGGGCGCTCCCGCTCCCTTGAGGGCGACCTCCTTGACGAACACCGACGAGATCATCACGACCACGGCCACCGACGCGCCCAGCAGGAAGGCCGTGTGCGTACCGGCCGACACCGCGTGCTGGTAGGCCTCGCGCGCCACCGCCGGCAGCTTCGCCAGGCTCGCCGCGTCCAGCTGCGGGGACTGCTCGGTGATCTTCGAGCCCAGCGCGCCGGCCTTCTCGGCCATGACGTCCTTGACGCGGCTGTTGAACAGCGCGCCCATGACGGCGACACCGAACGACGAGCCGAGCGTACGGAACAGGGTGGTGGAGGAGGACGCGACGCCCATGTCCTTCATCTCCACGCTGTTCTGAGCCACCAGCATGGTGACCTGCATCAGACAGCCCATGCCCAGGCCGAGGACGGCCATGTAGACGCCGGACATGAAACGGGTGGTGTCCGTGTCCATCGTCGACAGCAGGTAGAGGCCGATCACCATCAGCACACCGCCGAGGACGGGGAAGATCTTGTAGCGGCCGGTGGCGGTGGTGACCCGACCGGCGACCATCGACGTCACGAGCATCGCGCCCAGCATGGGCAGCAGCAGCAGACCGGAGTTGGTCGCGGACGCGCCCTGCACCGCCTGCTGGTACAGCGGGAGGAACAGCGTGGCGCCGAACATGGCGAAGCCGGTGACGAAGCCGATGATCGACATCAGGGTGAAGTTGCGGCTGCGGAAGATGTGCAGCGGCACGATCGGCTCGGCGGCCTTGGTCTGCCAGAAGACGAACCCGACCAGCGCGGCGACGCCGAGGCCGATGAGCTCCATGATCCGCGCGGACGACCAGGCGTACTCCGTGCCGCCCCAGGTGGTGACGAGGACGATGGAGGTGATGCCGACGGTGAGCAGCGCGGCACCGAGGTAGTCGATGCGCGTCTGGGACCGCTTCTTCGGCAGGTGCAGGACGATGCTGATCGCGGCGAGCGCGACCGCGCCGAGCGGCAGGTTGATGTAGAAGGACCAGCGCCAGCCCCAGTTGTCGGTGATGGTGCCGCCGATCAGCGGACCGCCGATCATCGCCAGCGCCATGATGCCGGCCATCATGCCCTGGTACTTGCCGCGCTCACGGGGCGGGATCAGGTCACCGATGATCGCCATGACGCCGACCATGAGACCGCCGGCGCCGAGACCCTGAATGGCCCGGAATCCGATCAGCTCGCCCATGTTCTGGGCCATGCCGCTCAGTGCGGAGCCGATCAGGAAGATCACGATCGAGGTCATGAAGGCGCCCTTGCGCCCGTACATGTCCCCGAGCTTGCCCCAGATCGGGGTGGAGGCCGCGGTGGCGAGGGTGTACGCCGTCACGACCCAGGAAAGGTGCTCGAGTCCGCCGAGGTCACCCACGATGGTCGGCATGGCCGTGCCGACGATCATGTTGTCGAGCATCGCCAGCATCATCGTGAGCATCAGCGCGAGCAGGACCACGCGCACGCTGCGCTGCCGCTTCCCGCCCTCGACCACCGGTTGGCCGTCGGCCCCTGGCCCGGCCTGCTCGGCGGCCGGTTCGGCCGCTTTCGTCTTGTCCGCCATCGTTCTTCCCACTCCCCTAGTACCTCTGCCGCCGTCCGGCTACTTACTTGCCGACCGGCAAGCTGACTACACTCAGGGAAAATAGCCTCGCAACTAGCCGGGCGTCAAGTAAGTATGACTAGTTTTACCAGCCGGTCGACAGGTAAGTTTCAGGGAGCGCGAGGAATACGAGGATGGGCGGCACGATGGACGGCACCAAGCGGCAGCGCCGGGGCGACACGCGGCAGCGCATCCAGGACGTAGCCCTCGAACTCTTCTCCGAACAGGGCTACGAGAAGACCTCGCTGCGCGAGATAGCCGAGCACCTCGATGTCACCAAAGCGGCGCTCTACTACCACTTCAAGACCAAGGAAGAGATCCTCATCAGCATCTTCGAGGATCTGACGCGGCCGCTCGACGAGCTGATCGAGTGGGGCAGGCAGCAGCCGCACAGCCTGGAGACCAAGCAGGAGGTGCTGCGCCGCTACAGCGACGCCCTCGGCGGCGCGTCCCCGCTCTTCCGCTTCATGCAGGAGAACCAGGCGACGGTGCGCGAGCTGAGCATCGGCGAGACCTTCAAGGACCGCATGATCAGCATGCTGGAGATCATCAAGGAGCCCGAGTCGCCGCTGACCGACCAGGTCCGCTGCATCAGCGCGCTCTTCACGATGCACGCCGGCATGTTCGTGCTCAAAGACGTCGAAGGCGACCCCGAGGACAAGCGCAAGGCCGTCCTGGAGGTCGCGATCGATCTGGTGACACAGGCCCACGGGGGCGGAGCGGCCCACGGAGGCGGAGTTTCCTAGCGCCGCTTCCGGACGCCGGGGCTCCGCCTCGGGCTCTGCTCCGGCACACCTCGCCGGGCTCCGCGCCGGGTCACCGGCGCGGGTGGATCAGACCTTCACACCCATGCTGTGCAGGAACACGACGGGGTTGATGGCCGAGCCGTAGTTCGGGGTCGTACGGATCTCGAAGTGCAGGTGCGGGCCACTGGAGTTACCGGTGTTGCCGGACAGGGCTATGTGCTGACCGGTGGCGACGACCTGGCCGACGCGCACGTCGATGCGCGACAGGTGGGCGTACTGCGAGTACCTGCCGTCGGCGTGCTTGATGACGATGGCGTTGCCGTACGCCGGACCGTCACCGGCGCCGTTGCCGCCCGCCTTGACGACGGTGCCGCCGTGCGCGGCCATGACGTTGGTGCCCTGCGGCACGGCGAAGTCCTGACCGGAGTGCTTGTGGGCCCACATGCCGCCGGCCTGGTCGAAGGTCGCGGACAGGGTGTACTTCGCGACCGGGTCGATCCAGGAAGCGGCCTTCTTGGCGACGGCCTTCTTGGCGACGGCGGCCTTGTTGGCGGCCGCGGCCTTCTTCACCGCGGCGGCCTTGGCCTGCGCGGCGGCCTGCGTCTGTACGGCGTTGGCCGCGGTGACGGTCGCGCTGGTGCTGACGCCCGTTTCGGCGGCGGTCGCGACCCCTGCGCCCAGTACGGCCGAGGCGCCCAGACCGACGGCCAGGACGGCCGCCCGAGTGCGGACCAGGGAAGTAAGGGACTTGCGGGACGTGACGCGCTTCGACATGGATACCTCGTGGTGCCGGGGACAAGGGACTGAACAACCACTCCGGCGCCGTGCTTGCCGCCGAGTGGGCCATTCATTGGTAACCCGCACCCCCAGGCCGACTCAAACCCCCCATCTACGACGTGAACTAGTACTTCATGGCAAAACTTGATGAACCTTGACACCTCGGACATTCGGGAAGGGATCTTGTCGCTTTCGCCCGGGAAACATGGTTTAACCCCACTTCGGGACGGCACACCCCTTGCCAAACACGCCCTCGGCCCGCACTTCCGGGCGACGCGCCACAAGCCCTCCCCACCCCGGGCCAAAGGTCCTTTATGTCCGTTTTCGTGTGTCTACTACTCGCTCTAGTACCGGCTGAAACGCCTGTGCCCCTTGTCACCGGGCCGCCCGATCCGGGACCCCTCGAATGTGACGCGGGCTACGCTTCCGCCCCTGGTTTCAAGGCTCTTGGGAGGGTCGTGCGGCCCATGAACGGGCTCTGCTGTGCGATCGGCCCCCGGCCCCTACGGTGGCCTCCGGGCTCAACGTTTTCGCGGGGGGATCGTCATGGGCCCAGTAGCCGTCGGCGCGCTCCTGGCCTCGAGTGTGGCCGGGCCTCTCATCAGGAAAGCCCGGCCACGGGAACGGGCCGAGCTGTCGGGCGCCTTGACGAGCGCGGCGGCGCGGCTCGACGGGCCGTCCGCGACCCGCGTACGGCTTCTCGCCCTCGCCTCGCTGGAACACGCCACGCAGCTCGCGCCCGAGGTGCGGGCCGCCGTGGAGGACGACGGGGCCACACTCATCCCGCCGAGGACATCGGAGGAGGCCCGCGCCCTGGCCGAGGCCGACCCCTTCGTCCTGGAGCTGCTGCCCGGACCCGAGGGACTGACCGAGGCCGGGACCCGAGGGGTCGTGGTCACCGCCTCACTGATCGCGGGCTGTACCTGCTGTTCGCCTCGGGACGGCCCCCGGCAGTCCCCTGCACACCCTGTGGCTGAGCCGGGTGCCCGGCGAGCTCACTCCCGACGACTGGTCCGAGGTGGCCGCACTACCGGGGCTCAGGGAACCGCGGATCCACCGGGCCGCCCTGGAATCCTTCGAATCGGCGCCGCCGCTGCCGGCCGTGGAGCACCTGGAACTCAGAAAACTGGCGGGGACCGAGGACCTTTCCGGACTGCGGGCCCTGCTGCCGAATCTACGGACGGTCAAATTCGTCCTCCATTCGGACACCGGCGCCGCACCGGAACAACTCTCGTGTCAATTGCCCGGCGAACACACGACGATCCCGACCCACGACGTTCTGTAACTCCCGCCCTTCCCTCCGCTCCTGTTCCCTCCGCTCCACTCCAAAAGGAAAAGGGGCTGCCCCGGGACCGAAGTCCCGGGGCAGCCCCTTTTCAGACGGACCCGCAGGTCACGCCTCCTTGCTCAGGTTGGGACCGGCGCCGCCGGCGGCCTGCTCGATCGGCGGGACGTCGGGGAGCGCCGACTTCTCCTCACCGCGGAAGGTGAAGGCCTTGGCCTCGCCCTCGCCGTCCGTGTCGACGACCACGATGTGGCCGGGACGGAGCTCACCGAAGAGGATCTTCTCGGAGAGGACGTCCTCGATCTCGCGCTGGATGGTCCGGCGCAGCGGCCGGGCGCCCAGCACGGGGTCGTAGCCCTTCTTCGCGAGGAGGGACTTGGCGCTCGGGCTGAGCTCGATGCCCATGTCCCGGTCCTTCAGACGCTCGTCCACCTTCGCGACCATGAGGTCGACGATCTGGATGATGTCTTCCTCGGTCAGCTGGTGGAAGACCACCGTGTCGTCGACACGGTTCAGGAACTCGGGGCGGAAGTGCTGCTTCAGCTCCTCGTTGACCTTGGCCTTCATCCGGTCGTAGTTGCTCTTGACGTCGCCCACGGCCGCGAAGCCGAGGTTGAAGCCCTTGGAGATGTCCCGGGTGCCGAGGTTGGTCGTCATGATGATGACCGTGTTCTTGAAGTCCACGACCCGGCCCTGGGAGTCGGTCAGACGACCGTCCTCCAGGATCTGCAGCAGCGAGTTGAAGATGTCCGGGTGGGCCTTCTCGACCTCGTCGAAGAGGACGACGGAGAACGGCTTGCGGCGGACCTTCTCGGTCAGCTGGCCGCCCTCTTCGTAGCCCACGTATCCGGGGGGCGAACCGAAGAGACGCGAGACCGTGTGCTTCTCGCTGAACTCCGACATGTCGAGGGAGATCAGCGCGTCCTCGTCACCGAAGAGGAACTCCGCGAGGGTCTTCGACAGCTCCGTCTTACCGACACCCGAGGGGCCGGCGAAGATGAAGGAACCACCGGGACGCTTCGGGTCCTTCAGACCCGCTCGCGTACGGCGGATCGCCTGCGAGAGCGCCTTGATGGCGTCCTTCTGGCCGATGACCCGCTTGTGGAGCTCGTCCTCCATGCGCAGCAGACGCGAGGACTCCTCCTCGGTCAGCTTGAAGACCGGGATACCGGTGGCGGTGGCCAGGACCTCGGCGATCAGCTCGCCGTCGACCTCGGCCACGACGTCCATGTCGCCGGCCTTCCACTCCTTCTCGCGCTTGGCCTTCGCCGCCAGCAGCTGCTTCTCCTTGTCGCGGAGAGAGGCCGCCTTCTCGAAGTCCTGGGAGTCGATGGCCGACTCCTTGTCGCGGCGCACGCCCGCGATCTTCTCGTCGAACTCACGGAGGTCCGGCGGTGCGGTCATCCGGCGGATGCGCATCCGGGAGCCCGCCTCGTCGATCAGGTCGATCGCCTTGTCGGGCAGGAAGCGGTCCGAGATGTACCGGTCGGCGAGCGTCGCCGCCTGCACCAGGGCCTCGTCCGTGATGGACACACGGTGGTGGGCCTCGTACCGGTCGCGCAGACCCTTGAGGATCTCGATCGTGTGGGGGAGGGAAGGCTCCGCCACCTGGATCGGCTGGAAACGGCGCTCGAGGGCCGCGTCCTTCTCGAGGTGCTTGCGGTATTCGTCCAGCGTGGTCGCACCGATGGTCTGGAGCTCACCGCGGGCCAGCATCGGCTTCAGGATCGAAGCGGCGTCGATGGCGCCCTCGGCGGCACCCGCACCGACCAGCGTGTGCAGCTCGTCGATGAACAGGATGATGTCGCCGCGGGTGCGGATCTCCTTGAGGACCTTCTTCAGGCGCTCCTCGAAGTCACCGCGGTAGCGGGAGCCGGCGACCAGCGCGCCGAGGTCGAGGGTGTAGAGGTGCTTGTCCTTGAGGGTCTCGGGCACCTCGCCCTTGACGATGGCCTGGGCGAGGCCCTCGACGACGGCGGTCTTGCCGACGCCGGGCTCACCGATCAGCACCGGGTTGTTCTTCGTACGGCGGGACAGGACCTGCATGACCCGCTCGATCTCCTTCTCGCGCCCGATGACCGGGTCGAGCTTGGATTCACGGGCGGCCTGGGTGAGGTTCCGGCCGAACTGGTCGAGGACCAGGGACGTGGAGGGGGTGCCCTCGGCAGGACCGCCGGCGGTGGCGGTCTCCTTGCCCTGGTAGCCGGAGAGCAGCTGGATCACCTGCTGCCGCACCCGGTTGAGGTCTGCGCCCAGCTTGACCAGGACCTGGGCGGCGACGCCCTCGCCCTCACGGATCAGGCCGAGCAGGATGTGCTCCGTGCCGATGTAGTTGTGGCCCAGCTGAAGGGCCTCGCGGAGCGAGAGCTCCAGCACCTTCTTGGCACGGGGGGTGAAGGGGATGTGGCCCGAGGGCGCCTGCTGGCCCTGGCCGATGATCTCCTCCACCTGCTGGCGGACCGCCTCGAGCGAAATCCCGAGGCTCTCCAGGGCCTTAGCGGCGACACCCTCACCCTCGTGGATCAGGCCCAGGAGGATGTGCTCGGTGCCGATGTAGTTGTGGTTGAGCATCCGGGCTTCTTCCTGAGCCAGGACGACAACCCGCCGCGCGCGGTCGGTGAACCTCTCGAACATCGTTAATCGCTCCTCAGAGCGGTCAGGCAGTAAGGGGACGCTCCCCTCCCTGTCCTTCCGCAGCTTAGTCCCGCAAGCGGGGACCGCTCATTCCAACTGCCGACACCGTCCTTGGCCTCCTGACCCCGAACGCCGACATCTGCTCCAACCTGATGGTGCGAGACGATGTTCCCGCAGGCCAGGCAGATACCCTCTCCCGCTGTACGCCGATGGCGAACGTGAGATGCCCGAGCCGTGCGTGTCGCCCCTCCCACTAGGGATGTCTTACCCGTACGCACGGACACTCCATGCCGCGCGCACCGGTTCCCTCAGCTACGGGCGAACATCCATGCCCGGCCGAACGCTCCCGCACGCCCCTCTTCCCGGAACTCTGTGCGTTCGCTTAAATGCCCAGCGTAACTCCGGGGCTCTTGTGGCGGTTGCTCGTTGCATGGTTTCCACCGTCCCTGTCGCTCGTCGGCCGTTCGATCCCGGTGATCCGGTCGATCCGGTGCACCAGTGGTACGAGAACGAACTGGGATGGGCGGCAGTGCCCGGGTCGCCGGTACGGCTCGTCACGGGGCTGCGCTTCGACGTCCTGGAGGTGCCCGCGGAGGCGGGATTCGCGGCGCTTCGGCATCTGGGGCCCGCCTCTCCGGTGGCGCTGCACGGGGAGCGGATGCGGCTGCTGGTGGCCGCCGGAAGCGCGGAGGAGCTGCCGGGGCTGCTCGACTGGCTGGAATGGGGCGCTCTCGCGCTGGATCTCACGGCGATCGGCGCGGACGGAAGCATCGAGGCTCCCCCACCGCCGGATCTCGGCGTCCCGGTGGCGCGGGAGCGCGGAACGGTGACGCCGGCACGGGACCGCGCAGCCGGCTCCGCGGCGCCGGGCTTCGGGGCTCCGGCCTCGCCGGGCCCCCGTGCTCCGCGGCCGGCCGGATGCGGGGACCGGCCCGAGGACCCGTCCGAGGACCACCCGCGAGCCCGTCCCGAGGACCGACTCCTGACCGGTCCGGAAACGCAGAGGGGCCCACGAGGGGCCGCCCGCTGGCTGCGCCCCCCGGAGCCCGGCCGCGAGGTGGAGCCGGAACTGCCGACGCTGTCGGCGCTGGGTGGCAGGGCCGTCGGCGGGGGCGTTGGGGGCGCCCCCGATCTCGTACGACTGGTGCAGACGATGGCGACACAGTGCCATCGGATGAGGCTGCGCCGAGCGTGCGCTCAGCCGTTGGCCTTCTCGTAGGCCTCGCGAATGGACGCGGGAACGCGGCCGCGGTCGTTGACCTCGTAGTCGTTCTCCTTGGCCCAGGCGCGGATCTGCGCCGTGTCCTGGCTGCCACCGGAAGCGGCGCGGGCCTTTCCGCGTCCGCCCGAAGCACGGCCTCCGGTACGACGGCCACCCTTCACGTAGGGGTCGAGAAGGCCACGGAGCTTGTCCGCATTGGCGGTCGTGAGATCGATTTCGTACGTCTTGCCGTCCAACGCGAACGTCACCGTCTCGTCCGCCTCGCCACCGTCGAGGTCGTCGACAAGAAGGACCTGAACCTTCTGTGCCACCGGATTTCCTTTCATCGATAACTTCAGGGCAAGGAGGGCCCGCGGCGTCCGCCGTTTCGCCGTCCCTTGTTATATGCAGTACTGCAGTACGTCGGAAAGCAAACCGCTTTTGCTGGAAAAACACAAACCCCTGGCAGAGACTCACTGGACACCGCCCGCCCGGAAACGTGCGCGTTTCGGACATAGGGAACGTGGGCAACGCACTCCGCCGGAATAGCCGGGGGCGATCACAGATGCAGAAGCATCCGGCTGTTGCCCAAGGTGTTCGGTTTCACCCGTTCGAGACCGAGGAACTCCGCCACGCCCTCGTCATAGGAACGCAGGAGCTCGGCGTAGACATCGGTGTCGACGGGTGTCTCACCGATCTCCACGAAGCCGTGCTTCGCGAAGAAGCCGACTTCGAAGGTCAGACAGAAAACCCGTCGAACGCCGAGCCACCGAGCGGTCTGCAGCAACTTCTCCAGCAACTGATGACCGACGCCCAGGCCCTTGACCACGGGGTTCACCGCGAGAGTGCGGACTTCCGCGAGGTCTTCCCACATCACATGCAGGGCGCCACAGCCGACCACCTCGGCGTTGTCGTCGCGTTCCGCGACCCAGAACTCCTGGATGTCCTCGTAAAGGGTGACCGTGGGTTTGTCGAGCAGGATACGGCGGCGCACGTTCGCGTCGAGGAGTCGGCGTACCGCCGCGACATCGCCGGTCCTGGCCCGCCGGACGGTGACGGCTTTCGCGGTGACTTCGGGATGCTGCGCCGGAAGCTCTGCCGGAACCTCCGCGGGATGCTCTGCTGGCATGAGCGGACGCTATCGCCCGGAGGCGCCCCCGTCGGCGGCGGGGTTCTCCTCGGAGGGCTCGGGCACCGGTGGCCTTTCGGCGGCTTCGGGGGCTTGGGGTTCGGGCCCTTGCACCATGCGTACGGCATCCCTGAGCGCGACCCGCTGTTCCTCGCTCATCATCCCGAAGAAGGCGACGAGAGCGGCCGCCGGGTTGTCGCTCTGCGACCAGGCGTCGTTCATCAGGGCCGCCGAGTAGGCGGCGCGTGTGGAGACGGCCTCATATCGATAGGCCCGGCCTTCCGCCTCGCGACGCACCCAGCCCTTCTGATGGAGATTGTCCAAAACGGTCATCACCGTGGTGTACGCGATGGACCGTTCCTGTTGAAGGTCTTCCAGGACTTCCCGAACGGTCACCGGGCGGTTCCACTTCCACACCCGCGTCATGACCGCGTCTTCGAGTTCTCCCAATGGGCGAGGCACAGTTCAGAACAATAGTGGGAGATGGTCAACAAAAAGGGCGTACGACTCGAAGAACGTATGAAACGTCCGAGTCGTACGCCGATGACAGCGCCCGCCGGCGCGGGACTGCCGTACGCCGAAGGGTGTTCGCGGGGCCGCCCGGGGGGCTCAGGCCCCGGCGTCCTTGGGGGCCGAGGCCTGCTGGGCGGCCTCCACGCGCGCGAGGGCGGCGTCGACGACACCGTCCTCCTTGGCCTTGTTGGCCCCGCCCTGACTCTTCACGATCGTCACGATGAGCCCGATGAAGAACACGGCCATCACTACCGGGGGCACGAGCGCGGAGACATAGTCCATGGCTCCAGAGTAGCTAGCCCGCCGCGAGCTGCTGCGGCGGGTTCGCCGGAGGCGGTCCTGGCTTGCGCCGCGGCGGGAAGACCTCGCCCGGGGTGGGGATGGGACGGTCCGGGCGCGGCGTCCCGACCGGCGGCTGGGACTGCGGTTTCGGCTCGGGTTTCTTGTCGGGCTCCCCGGCGGCACGACCCCCGGGCAGGGCCAGCAGCCGGGTGCGGGACGAGGGGACCGAGGCGACCACGCGGCCCGCGAGCCGGGCGCGCACGTCCTGCTCGGCGAGGACCCGGCAGCGGTCCAGGAGCGCGGCCGCGGTGGGGTTGCCGCGCAGCGCGCGGAGCGCGGCGAGGTCGTCCGGGTTCGGCCGGTAGCCGGAGGTGAGGACCTCCTCCAGGAGAACGAGGTAGCCGGCGGCGGTGCCCGGCAGCGCGGCCCGGTACCGGGTGAGGTCGGCCAGCAGGAAGGCCCGGAGCCTGGCTCCCTCACGAGCCGCCTCGTCGACGGACTCGGCGAGGCGGAGGCAGTCCTGGACGTCCTCGGCCGAGACGGGACTGGGGTGCAGGGCGAGGGCGAGGGCACGACGGAGCACACGCAGCTCCTCCGCACCGAACGCCATACCGCCGTGGGATCCGTAGGGCGTGGGCATGCGGCGACGATACGCGCTAATCAGACAAAATCCGCATAGCGGTAGAAATGTGGCGCGTCCTGCTTTCGTGGAGTCACGTCCCCGGGACGCGCCGTCGCCGGAACGCCCCGACCGAGAACAGCGGGCCGAGAACAGCGGGGCCGAGAACACCGTGCCTGACAACGCCGTGCCTGAGAACGCCAGGACCGAGAACGCCGGGACCGAGAACTCCGTGACCGAGAGACGCCGTCGACCACGGAATGCAGGCCATGGAATTCCGAATCGGATTCCGGAAGGACCCCCACCGTCGGCCACCGCCCGCCGAAATCGACGCCGAAGGGGCCCCGCGTTCGCGGGGCCCCTTCGGTTCCGGCTCCATCAAGCGCGCGGGCGGAGCTCACATGCGCGAGACGTTCCGCTCGTACACCAGGCGCAGCCCGATCAGCGTCAGCCACGGCTCGTGCTCGTCGATCACCGAGGACTCGCCGAGGACCATCGGAGCCAGCCCGCCCGTGGCGATGACGGTCACGTCCTCGGGGTCGTCGGCGAGCTCGCGCGCCATCCGGGTCACGACCCCGTCGACCTGGCCCGCGAACCCGTAGATGATGCCGGACTGCATCGCCTCGACGGTGTTCTTGCCGATCACCGCGCGCGGCCGCGCCACCTCGATCTTCCGGAGCTGCGCGCCCCGGACGCCGAGCGCCTCGACGGAGATCTCGATGCCGGGGGCGATGACGCCGCCGACGTACTCGCCCCGCGCGCTGACCGCGTCGAACGTGGTCGCGGTACCGAAGTCGACGACGATCGCCGGTCCGCCGTACAGCTCGACGGCCGCCACGGCGTTGATGATCCGGTCGGCGCCGACCTCCTTGGGATTGTCCGTGAGGATCGGCACGCCCGTCTTGACGCCGGGTTCGACGAGGACGGCGGGGACATCGCCGTAGTAGCGCCGCGTCACCTCGCGCAGCTCGTGGAGCACGGAGGGCACGGTGGCGCAGATCGCGATGCCGTCGATGCCGTCGCCGAGCTCCTCGCCGAGCAGCGGGTGCATGCCCATGAGGCCCTGGAGCAGCACGGCGAGCTCGTCGGCGGTCCGGCGCGAGTCGGTGGAGATGCGCCAGTGTTCGACGATCTCCTCCCCGTCGAAGAGGCCGAGGACCGTGTGGGTGTTGCCTACGTCGATGGTCAGCAGCATGGTCGCGGTTACTCCGCCGCTCGCAGGTCGAGACCGATGTCGAGGATCGGGGAGGAGTGCGTGAGCGCGCCCACGGCCAGGAAGTCGACGCCCGTGCGCGCGTACGCGGCGGCGTTGTCGAGGGTGAGCCGCCCGGACGCCTCCAGGAGGGCCCGGCCCTCGACGACGCCCACCGCCTCCTCGCACTCCAGGGGCGTGAAGTTGTCCAGCAGGATCAGGTCGGCGCCCGCGTCCACGACCTCGCGGAGCTGGTGCAGGGTGTCGACCTCGACCTCGACCGGGACCTCCGGGAACATCTCCCGTACGGCCTTGAAGGCCTGTGCCACGCCGCCCGCGGCGACCACGTGGTTGTCCTTGACCAGCGCGGCGTCGGCGAGCGACATGCGGTGGTTGACGCCGCCGCCGCAGCGCACCGCGAACTTCTCCAGGGAGCGCAGACCCGGCGTCGTCTTGCGGGTGTCCCGCACCCGGGTCTTGGTGCCCTCCAGGGCGTCCGCCCACGCGCGCGTGGCGGTCGCGATGCCGGACAGGCGGCACAGGAGGTTGAGGGCGCTGCGTTCGGCCGTCAGCAGGTCGCGGGTGCGCGTGGTGACGGTCAGCAGCTTCTGGCCGGCCTCGACGCGGTCGCCGTCGTCGACGTGCCGCTCGACCTCGAACTCGTCGGTGCAGATCACGGAGATGACCGCCTCGGCGACCCGCAGACCCGCGACCACGCCCGCGTCCCGGGCGGTGAAGTCGCCGGTGGAGACGGCGTCCTCGGGGATGGTCGCGACCGTCGTCACGTCCACCCCGTGGTCGAGGTCCTCCTGGATCGCCACGTTCGCGATGTCCTCGACCTCCAGGGGGTCGAGACCGGCGTCGGCGAGGAGCTGGGCTAGCGCGGGATCGAGGCCGCACTCCATGTACGCCTCGTCCGTGTCGGCGCCGCAGCCGCAGCCGTCGCCGCAGCCGCCGCTCTGGGCGAGGGGAAGGTCGTGGGTGCTCACTTCGGTCACTGCTCCTGGGGACGGGACTGGGGCGCCGCGTGGGGCTGCCGGGATGTCGGGGGGAAGTCTGCGGTATCGGTGGTCCGGACCGCGAGCGTCCGGTCGGGATTCAGCCGTACGACGATGTGACGGCGCCACCGGGCGTCGTCCCGGTCGGCGTGGTCCTCGCGCCAGTGGCAGCCCCGGGTCTCCTCGCGCTGGAGGGCGGCGGCGACCAGGACACGGGCCACGCACAGCAGGTTGGTGGCCTCCCAGGTGTCGACGCCGGGCTCGGAGGTCTTGCCGTTCTCGTCGAGGGCGTCCCGCGCGTCGGTGTGCAGCCGCTGGAGCTGGTCGGCCGCGGTCGCGAGGGACTCGGCGGAGCGCAGCACACCGGCGCCCACGGTCATGATCCGCTGGATCGCGAACCGGTCCTCGGGGGCGAGCAGCGGGTGCGCGGGCTTCTCGGGGTGCGGGACGGGTTCGGGCACGCGCGCGTGGAGACCGTCCTCGGCGTGGCTCGCCACGATGTCGGCGGCGATCCGCTCTGCGTAGACAAGGCCTTCGAGAAGCGAGTTGGAGGCGAGCCGGTTGGCGCCGTGGACGCCCGTGCAGGCGACCTCGCCGCACGCGTACAGGCCAGGGACCGTGGTGCGGCCCCGGGCGTCGGTCCGTACGCCTCCGGAGGCGTAGTGCGCCGCGGGGGCGACCGGGACGGGCTCGGTCACCGGGTCGATGCCGTTGGCGCGGCAGGCGGCCAGGATCGTGGGGAAGCGGTGCTCCCACATGTCGGCGCCGAAGTGCCGGGCGTCGAGGAACATGTGCTCGGCGTCCTGCTCCTGCATCCGGCGCGTGATGCCCTTGGCGACGATGTCCCGGGGCGCCAGCTCGGCCAGTTCGTGCTGGCCCACCATGAAGCGCACGCCGTCACCGTCGACCAGATGGGCGCCCTCGCCGCGTACCGCCTCGGAGACCAGCGGCTGCTGGCCCTCCGCGTCCGGCCCGAGGAACAGCACGGTCGGGTGGAACTGCACGAATTCGAGGTCGGAGATCTCGGCGCCCGCGCGCAGGGCGAGGGCCACACCGTCGCCCGTGGAGACCGACGGGTTGGTGGTCGCGGAGTAGACCTGGCCCATGCCGCCCGTCGCGAGGACCACGGCGGGGGCGTGCACGGCGCCCACCCCGTCGTGCTGGCCCTCTCCCATGACGTGCAGGGTCACGCCCGCGGTGCGGCCGTCGGCGTCCGTGAGGAGGTCGAGGACGAGCGCGTTCTCGACCGTGCGCAGGCCCCGCGCGCGGACCGCCTCGACGAGGGCCCGGGAGATCTCGGCGCCGGTCGCGTCACCGCCGGCGTGCGCGATGCGGCGCCGGTGGTGGCCGCCCTCGCGGGTGAGTTCGAGCCTGCCCTCGGAGGACTCGTCGAAGTGGGCGCCGGTCTCGATGAGCCGGCGGACGGCGTCGGGGCCCTCGGTGACGAGGATGCGTACGGCCTCCTCGTCGCACAGGCCCGCGCCCGCCACCAGGGTGTCGTCGAGGTGCTGCTCGGGGGTGTCGCCCTCGCCGAGGGCGGCGGCGACGCCGCCCTGGGCCCAGCGCGTGGAACCGTCGTCCAGGCGCGCCTTGGTGACGACGACGGTCCTCAGCCCGGCCGCCTGGCAGCGCAGCGCCGCGGTGAGACCGGCGACGCCGGATCCGACGATCACGACGTCCGCGGTGAGGGACCAGCCGGGGGCGGGCGCGTGCAGTCGTATGCCGGTGCCCTTGGCTGTGTCTGAACCTGTGCCATTGCCGGTCACGAGGCGGCTCCGAAGGTGAGGGGGATGTTGTCGATCAGCCGGGTCGTCCCGACCCGGGCGGCGACGGCGAGGACCGCCTCGCCGGTGAAGTCGTCCGGGATCTCCGTGAAGTCGGAGGGGTCGACGAGAGCGAGATAGTCCAGGACCAGCGGCGGCTTCAGGCGGGCCGCCTCCTCCAGGACCAGCCGGGCCGCCGAGCGGACGCCGCCCGGCCAGCCGGGGACGGCCTTCGCGACGGCGTGCGCGTCGGCCGCGGCCCGCGACTCGCCTATGGCGCTCAGTGCCTCGGCACGCGCGCGTGTGGCGGGCACTTCGAGGGCCCGCGCGCGCAGCGCCTCCTGGGCCGCGTGCCGGTCGCGGCCCGCGAACAGGGCCTGCGAGAGGGCGAGCGCGGTGCGCCGCTCCTCGGCCGAGAGGTAGCGGTTGCGGCTGGAGAGGGCGAGTCCGTCCTCCTCGCGCACGGTGGGGACGCCGGCGATCTCCACGCCGAAGTTCAGGTCGCGCGCCATGCGCCGGATCAGGGCGAGCTGCTGGGCGTCCTTCTGGCCGAACAGCGCCACATCGGGCCGGGTGAGGTGCAGCAGCTTGGCGACGACGGTGAGCATGCCGTCGAAGTGGCCGGGCCGCACGGAACCCTCCAGACGCTCGCCCATCGGTCCCGCGGAGATCCGGACCTGGGGCTCGCCGCCGGGGTAGACCTCCTCGACGGCAGGGGCGAACACCACGTCCGCGCCCGCCTGTTCGGCGATCTTCAGGTCGGCGTCGAGCGTGCGCGGGTAGCGGTCGAGGTCCTCGCCCTGACCGAACTGAAGGGGGTTCACGAAGACCGTCACGACCACTTCGCCCCCCTCGCCCGCGACCTCGCGGGCGGTGCGGATCAAGGTGGCGTGACCCTCGTGGAGGGCGCCCATGGTCATCACCACGGCTCTGCGGCCGGTCCGGGCCCGCGCGGACAGTTCGTCGGCGGTACGCAGCAGGGCGGTGGTCATCGGGCGTCTCCCTCGGTCCCCTGGGTCCCGTCCGTCCCGTCGGCGAGAACCCCCAGGAGGTCCTCGGCGAGTTCCGGCTTGAGCAGTCCGTGGGCGAGCGCGCGGTCGGCGGTCGCGCGGGCCATGGCCAGATAGCCGGCGACGGTCTGCGGGGCGTGCTCGCGCAGTTCGGCGACGTGCGCGGCGACCGTGCCCGCGTCCCCGCGCGCCACGGGTCCGGTCAGGGCCGCGTCGCCCGACCTGAGCGCGTTGTCCAGAGCGGCGCCGAGCAGCGGGCCCAGCATCCGGTCGGGGGCCTCCACACCGGCCGTGCGCAGCAGCTCCATCGACTCGGCGACCAGGGTCACCAGGTGGTTGGCACCGAGCGCGAGGGCCGCGTGGTAGAGCGGCCGGGACTCCTCGGCGATCCACTCGGGCTCGCCGCCCATCTCGATCACGAGGGCCTCGGCGGCCAGCCGGAGCTGCTCGGGCGCGGTGACCCCGAAGGAGCATCCGGCGAGCCGCTGGACGTCGACGGGGGTCCCCGTGAACGTCATCGCGGGATGCAGCGCGAGCGGCAGGGCGCCCGCCCTGAGGGCCGGGTCGAGCACCCGCGTGCCGTACCGCCCTGAGGTGTGCACCATGAGCTGGCCGGGGCGGACGGCGCCCGTCTCGGCGAGCCCTTCGGCGAGCCCGGGGAGAGCGTCGTCCGGAACGGTCAGCAGCACGAGGTCGGCGCGCTCCAGGACCTGCGCCGGGGACACCAGCGGCACGTCGGGCAGGAGCTGCGCGGCCCGCCGCCTGGAGGCGTCGGAGACGCCGGAGACGGCCACCGGGCGGTGTCCGGCGAGCTGGAGCGCCGCGGCGAGCGCGGGTCCGACGCGGCCGGCGCCGACGACGCCGACGGTCAGCCGCGCGGGGCGGTCCTTGGGCTCTGTCTGGGGATACGTACTCACTCGACGGCGGCCTTCCGTTCCAGTCCGCTCCGGGTACCGGACGATTTCTCGTCATGTTAACGCGATTGGTTCGGGGGCAGTTCGGCCGTCCACAGGCTGTGGGTTTCCGCAGGCCGCGGGCACCCGACCTGCACCGACCGCGTGAACGAGATTTCCGCAGGTCACCGGCGCACGGAAATCGCGTGACCGACCGGGCCGGCTCGGGACATCATCCTGGGATGAGTGATACGGCGGCACGAAGCGGTACGGAGCCTGCGGAACGGGCCGGGGAGGAGACGGCCGCGTCGTCTCCCGAGGAGGAGCGGGCGGAGCGGTCTCCCGACCAGGAGCGGTTCGAGCGGCGCGTGGCCGCCTGGAAGGCGGCCGAGCGGGTGCTGTGGCGGCCCGGCCACCAGCAGACGCTCCGCGAGCGCCTGGCCTGGCTGAGCGAGGCGGCAGGCGAGGTGTACGACCTCGACGAGCGGGTCGACATGTACGGCGACGGCCTCGTCGAGGCTCTGGAGGAGCGGGTCGCCGCGCTGCTGGGCATGGAGGCGGCGGCCTTCTTCCCGACGGGGACCATGGCCCAGCAGGTCGCCCTGCGCTGCTGGGCGGGCCGGACCGGGGACACGACCGTGGCGCTGCACCCCCTCAACCACCCCGAAGTCCATGAGCGGCAGGCGTTCAGCCAGGTCAGCGGCCTGCGTCCGGTCCGTCTGACGAACGAGCCCCGGATGCCGACCGCCGAGGAGGTGCGGGACTTCCCCGAGCCGTTCGGAGCGCTGCTGCTGGAGCTGCCCCTCAGGGACGCCGGTTTCGTCCTGCCCACCTGGGAGGAGCTCACCGAGGTCGTGGAGGCCGCCCGGGAGCGCGACGCGGTGGTCCACTTCGACGGGGCCCGGCTGTGGGAGTGCACCCCGCACTTCGACCGCCCCCTGAACGAGATCGCGGGCCTCGCGGACAGCGTGTACGTCTCGTTCTACAAGTCGCTCGGCGGCTTCGGCGGTGCCGCCGTCGCGGGGCCGAAGACGCTCGTGGACGAGGCGAAGACCTGGCGGCACCGGTACGGCGGCATGATCATCCAGCAGTTCCCGACCGTCCTGTCGGCACTGATCGGCCTGGAGCGGGAGCTGCCCCGGCTGCCGGACTACGTCGCCCACGCGCGCGTGGTGGCCCGCGCCCTGCGCGAGGGCCTCACAGAGGCAGGGGTCCCGTGGGTCCGCGTCCACCCGGAGGAGCCGCACACCCACGAGTTCCAGATCTGGCTGCCGTACGAGCCGGACGTCCTCGGGGACGCGGCGCTGCGGCACGTCGAGGAGACGGGGACGGGCCTCTTCGCCCAGGGCTGGAACCGGGGCGGCCCCGGACTCGCGTACACCGAGGTCACGGTGGCCGGTCCGGCTCTGGAGTGGACGGCGGACGACGTGAAGGCGGCGGTGCGGACGTTCGTGGAGCGACTGCCGGACGGGATCACCGGATAGCCCGGGATCACCTGGACGGCACGGCATCACCGGACAGCTCGCGACGACCGGACGGCTCGGCATCACCGGACGGCTCGGGGGCGAAGACCTCAGTGGGCCGGGTGCCGGCGCTGTCCGTGCAGCCACCGCCTCAGGGCGCCGCGTATCCGGCCGTGGGCCGGGTGTCCGGCCACGACGGCCCGGAACTGCCGGTAGTCGCGCAGCTCCCGCGCGACCTCCCAGTCGTGGCTGCCGGGTGCCGGAGGTGCCGCTTCCCCGTGCCGCGAGGCCCGGTAGGTGTCCAGGAGGTACTGCTGGGTGATGCTCATGACCGATCGCCTCTCGGGACGAGGGATGGGATCCGTAGGCCCCGCGCGGACTGCCCCGGTCGTCCCAGGTTGCGCCCGATCGCACCTGATCACAACGGCTGCCGCCCCGATTGACGGTCACCGTCAATCGACGGCGGCCGTTGTCGGTGGCGCGGTGCACCATGGGGACATGAGCGTGCACATCGACATCGGCGGGCTGCGGCCGGAGCGGATCGCCGTCGTGCCCTCGCCGCTGGCCGAGCTGGGGATGGCGCTGCACGCACTGGCCGAACCGGCACACCACCCCGGACTGCAGGGCTGGGTGACGGGGGTGACGGCCGGGCTCGATCCCCATCTCGCGGACCGGATGTGCGAGGCGGACTTCCTCTGGCGTACGACGTTCTCGGACCTGTTCCTGGCGTGTGCGGGCGTCCCGGGCGGGGCCTCGCTGCCGGGCGCGACGCTCGCCGAGGACCTGGACCTGCTGGACAAGCTCACGGACGAGCAGTTCGTGGACGCGGCCCTGGAGTTCACCTGCGCGCTGGCCTACAGCTCCGAGGGGCCGCACGCGCTCTCCGACCCCGAGGTGCGGCGGCGCGCCGTCGATCTGGCCGCCTCGCGCGGGCCGCAGCAGACACGGTTCACCGAGCGGCTGCTGACGGACCCGCCGGGCGTGCGGGCCTGGCTGCGGCAGTTCCTGGAGGACTGCGACGAGGCCTTCTTCGCCGAGACCTGGTCCCGGCTGCGCCAGCCGCTCGCCGCGGAGGCCCGGCACAAGACGGATCTGCTCCGGCACAAGGGCCTGTCCGAGGCGCTGGCCTCCGTGTCGTCCGCCCTGTCCCTGGACGAGGGGGCGCGGCGCATCACCGTCGACAAGCTGACCGAGGGGCGCACGGTCACGGCGGACAGCGGTCTGCTCCTCGTCCCCACCAGCCTCGGCCGCCCGCACCTGATGGTGCTGTACCGGTACCGGTGGCAGCCGGTGCTGCACTACCCGGTCAGCTCTCCCGAGCTCGCCGCCCCGCCCTCCGTCGAGCAGCTCACGCTGCGGATGGCCGCCCTGTCCCACCCGGTCCGGATGCGCATCTGCCGCCACCTGGCCCGCAGCGCCTACACCACCGGCGAGCTGGCCCAGGCGCACGGCATGACCGCACCGGAGATATCCCGGCACCTGAGCGTGCTCAAGAAGGCGGGCCTGATCACCACGCGGCGCCGCGGCCGATACGTGCTGCACCAGCTCGACGTCGGCGTGGTGGCCCGGCTGGGCAGCGATTTCCTGGAGGGCATCCTGCGTTAGGGCCCGGCGTCGGCGCGCGGGCACACCGATGCGGGCACAGGGGCACAGGGCACGCCGGAACACCGCTCCCCCGGCACGCGGGCGCCGCCCAAGCGCGGGGACGCACCCACGCCCTCGGCGCGTACGGCCGGCTCATCGGCGCGTACGGCCGGCTCAGTCGAAGCGGATGTGGCGCGCGCTCGTCCACGCTCGCCGCAGACGTCCGCGCAGGGCCCCGTCCCGGTTCGGCGTGAGCGTCAGTCCCGCGAGGACCGCTATGCGGTCGGCGGTCTTGGCGACCGTCGTCTGGTCGGTCCACAGATGCTCGGCGAACTCCGGCTCGCGCAGCCGCTCCAGGCAGTGGTCGAGCTGCTGCACGGCCCAGCTCTCGCGCCGCAGCGGAGCGTCCTTTCCGGCGACGTAGCGCAGAAGCTGCCCGAAGCCGCGCTCGCGCAGCCGCCCCAGTACGGTCTCGCGCTCGGCCAGCAGCGCGAAGTGCCGTACGTCGTGGCCCAGTTCACGCAGCCGTCCGACCGTCTCCGCGAAGTACACGGGGTTCGTGACCGTCATGGGAGCGATGACCACACCGTCCCGCTTGCCGAGCGCGAGGTCGAGCACCTCGACGACGCCCTGCCGCCAGGTCACCAAGTCCTGGAAGTCGCCGCGGAGTTCGGGCGGAAGCATGCGGCGCAGGCCGAAGCCGGCGTGTTCCGGATCGCAGATGACGCTGCCGGGCAGCCGGCGCTGGATCTCGTGTGCGGTCTGTGTCTTGCCGCCCCCGAAGGGGCCGTTGATCCACAGGAGCATGGGCAGACCCTAGTGGGCGCCGGTCACGTCCCGGTCACGCTCCCGCCCCGGCCGTCAGCCGGGAGCCGACGGGGCGTCAGCCGAGACCGCCCGCGCGGACGAGCCCCGTCTCGTAGGCGAGCACGACCACCTGGACCCGGTCGCGCAGCCCCAGCTTGGTGAGGATGCGCCCGACGTGGGTCTTCACGGTGGCCTCGGAGAGGACGAGGCGGGCCGCGATCTCCCCGTTGGACAGGCCCTGCGCGACAAGGATCATGACCTCGCGCTCACGCTCGGTGAGCCGCTCGAGACCCTTGTGCTGGGGCTCCCTGCCCGCGTTGGGCAGCAGCGGCGCGAACCGGTCGAGCAGACGCCGGGTGGTGGACGGCGCGACCACGGCGTCGCCGCTGTGCACGGACCGGATGGCGGCGAGCAGTTCGCCCGGGGGCACGTCCTTGAGCATGAAGCCGGAGGCGCCGGCCTTCAGTCCGGAGAAGGCGTACTCGTCGAGGTCGAAGGTGGTGAGGATCAGCACCTTCGGCGGGTTCGGGTCCGAGCAGATGCGGCGGGTGGTCTCCACGCCGTCCAGCTTGGGCATGCGGACGTCCATCAGGACAACGTCGACCTCGGTGGCGCTCAGTACCTGCAGGGCCTCGACGCCGTCGCCCGCCTCGGCCACGACCTCCATGTCCGGCTGGGCGGCGAGCACCATCCGGAAGCCGGTGCGCAGCAGCACCTGGTCGTCGACGAGCATCACGCGGATCGCCATCGGGGGCCTTTCACTTCGTAAGGATCATTCGGGGGAATCATTCGTAAGGATCGGGTGTGTACAGGTGTCAGTGGGCCGCCTTGAGCGGCAGCAGGGCGCTGATGCGGAAGCCTCCGCCCGGCCGCGGTCCCGCGTCCAGGGTGCCGCCGACCATGCCGACGCGCTCGCGCATACCGATCAGGCCGTGGCCCTGCCCGTCGGAGCCGCCCTCCTCGTACAGCTCGTGGGGCGCGCCCGTGCCGTCGTCCTCGACGAGCAGACCGAGGCCGTCGTCGAAGTAGACCAGGCGGACGCTCGCACCCGCGTTCGGTCCCCCGTGCTTGCGGGTGTTGGTGAGCGCCTCCTGCACGATGCGGTACGCCGTGAGCTCCACGCCGCTGGGCAGCGGGCGCGGGGTGCCCTCCACCTTGAAGTCGACGGGGAGTCCGGAGGTGCGGCACTGCTCGATGAGGTCGTCGAGCTGTTCGACGTCCGGCTGCGGCACGTACTCGCCGCCCTCCTGGTGCTCGCCGGTGCGCAGGACGCCGAGCAGCCGGCGCATCTCGGCGAGGGCCTGGCGGCCGGTCCCCGAGATGGTCTCCAGCGCCTTGCGGGCCTGGTCCGGGGCGGTGTCCATGACATACGCGGCGCCGTCGGCCTGGACCACCATCACCGAGACGTTGTGCGCGACCACGTCGTGCAGCTCGCGCGCGATCCGGGCGCGCTCGGCGGCGACCGCGACCTTGGCCTGCGCCTCGCGCTCCTTCTCCAGACGGGCGGCACGCTCCTCCAGTTGCGCGAGGTAGGCGCGGCGGGTGCGGATCGAGTCGCCGAGCACCCAGGCGAGCGCGAACGGAACGGTCTGGAAGATCGCTATGAGGACACCGCCGAGACCACCGGTCTCGTGCGTGGGCCAGCGGATCTGGGAGAGCGTGCCCGCGCACAGCCCGCCGATCAGCGCGAACCGGGAGGCCCAGCGGGCGCCGTCCGCGGCGACGGTGTAGATGATCACCAGCATCGCGAAGTCCTCGGGCGCCGAGGGGACGTCCAGGACGAGCTGGGCGAGGCCTGCCGCCACGGCCAGGATCAGCATCTTCTCGGGCATACGGCGGCGCAGCGCGACGACCAGGCTCATGACGACGGCGATCGGGAGCGCCGCGGCGACCGACCCCCGCTGGTCCGCGGCTCCGTTGACATTGCTGATGCTCACCCCGGAGATCCCGAGCAGGGCGACGGCCCAGAAGCTGTCGACCCATGTCGGGTACCTGCGGAGAAAGTCATAGAGGCGCTGCACGTAACCCAGAGTAGGGAAGCGTGCAGCGTGCAGGGGTCAGCCGGAGGATCGATCCGGGACCGCCCCTCGTACTCCCCAAGGTGGAGGCCCCCCGCTCCGGGACGCTTAGCCTGGCCCGGTGGAATGTGCGGCGACGGGCGAGTGGCGTGGGTGGCGCGAGGCTACGGAGGAGGCGCTGTACGGCCCCTCCGGCTTCTACCGGAGGCCCGAGGGACCGGCGGGACACTTCAGGACCTCGGTGCACGCGTCGCCGTTGTTCGCGGGCGCCGTGGCGCGGCTGCTGTGCCGTGTCGACGCGGCGCTCGGCCGCCCGGAGGCGCTGGCCTTCGTCGACATGGCGGCCGGCCGCGGCGAGCTGGTGACCGGCGTCCTGGCCGCCCTCCCCGCCGACGTGGCCTCCCGCGCGCGCGGGTACGCGGTCGAGCTGGCCGGGCGGCCGGCCGGTCTCGACCCGCGGATCGCGTGGCTCGCCGAGCCCCCGCAGGGGGTCACCGGGCTGCTGTTCGCCAACGAGTGGCTGGACAACGTGCCCGTGGACGTCGCCGAGGTCGGCCCGGACGGAGTGCCGCGACGGGTCCTCGTACGCGGCGACGGAGCCGAGCGTCTCGGGGAGGCCGTCACCGGGGCGGACGCGCGGTGGCTGCGGACCTGGTGGTGGCCGCCGGCCGGAGCGCGGCCCGGCCGCACCCCGGCACCGGGAGCGTGGCCGGCCGGCACGGCCCCACAGGAAGCACAGGAAGCACCGGACGCTCAGGGAGCGCGCAGGTCTCCCGAAGAGCCCCCCGTGCCCGCCGAGGGCGCCCGTGCCGAGATCGGGCTCCCCCGGGACCTCGCCTGGGCCTCCGCCGTGTCCACGCTCGACCGGGGTCTCGCCGTCGCCGTGGACTACGCGCACTTCGCGGGCGGACGGCCGCCCTTCGGGACGCTCACCGGTTTCCTGGAGGGGCGCGAGACGGCGCCGGTGCCGGACGGGTCGTGCGACATCACCGCGCATGTGGCGCTCGACGCGTGCGCGCTGCCCGGGGCACGCGTGGTGACCCAGCGCGCGGCACTGCGCGCGCTGGGCGTGAGCGGCGCGCGTCCCCCGCTCGCCCTGGCCTCGACGGACCCGGCCGCCTATGTGCGCGCCCTGGCGGGCGCCGGCGCGGCGGCGGAACTCACCGCGCCGGGCGGGCTGGGCGGCTTCGGCTGGCTGCTCCAGCCCGTCGGCCTCCCCGACGTGCTCCGGGACACCCCGGACGCTCCGGACGCCGGGAACGCCGTCCTGCGCGATGCCCTACTTGTCGATGTCCCCGACCACGAAGAACAGTGACCCCAGGATCGCCACCATGTCCGCGACCAGCGTCCCGGGCAGCAGTTCGGTGAGCGCCTGGATGTTGTTGAAGGAGGCGGAGCGCAGCTTCAGCCGGTACGGGGTCTTCTCGCCCTTGCTGACGAGGTAGTAGCCGTTGATGCCGAGCGGGTTCTCGGTCCAGGCGTACGTGTGCCCCTCGGGCGCCTTCAGGACCTTCGGCAGGCGCTGGTTGATCGGGCCGGGCGGCAGCTCGGCGAGCCGGTCGAGGCAGGCGTCCGCGAGGTCCAGGGCGACGTGCGTCTGCTCCAGGAGGCACTCGAAGCGGGCCAGACAGTCGCCCTCCTCGCGCGTGACGACCCTCAAGGTGTCCTGGAGCTCGCCGTACGCGAGGTAGGGCTCGTCGCGGCGCAGGTCGAAGTCGACACCGGAGGCGCGCGCGATGGGGCCGCTGACGCCGTACGCGTGCACGGCCCGCGCGGAGAGGACGCCCACACCGCGCGTACGCCCCCGGAAGATCTCGTTGCCGAGCACCAGGTCGTCGTACACGCCCATCCGCGAGCGCAGCGCGGCGACGCAGGCACGCGCGCGTGTGGTCCATCCGGCCGGGAGGTCCTCCTTGAGGCCGCCGACGCGGTTGAACATGTAGTGCATGCGCCCGCCGGAGACCTCCTCCATGACGTGCTGGAGTTCCTCGCGCTCCGTGAAGGCGTAGAAGATCGGGGTGATCCCGCCCAGCTCCAGGGGGTACGAGCCGAGGAACATCAGATGGTTCAGGACGCGGTTGAGCTCCGCCAGGAGTGTGCGCGTCCACACCGCGCGCGCGGGGACCTCCATGCCGAGCATCCGCTCCACGGCCAGGACGACACCCAGCTCGTTCGAGAAGGCGGACAGCCAGTCGTGACGGTTGGCGAGCATGATGATCTGGCGGTAGTCACGCGCCTCGAAGAGCTTCTCCGCGCCGCGGTGCATATAGCCGATGACCGGCTCCGCGTGCTGGATCCGCTCGCCGTCGAGGACGAGCCGCAGGCGCAGCACGCCATGGGTCGAGGGGTGCTGGGGGCCGATGTTGAGCACCATGTCGGTGCTCTCGGCAGCGCCGCCGATACCGACCATGGTCTCCGTCGTGGGAGTCATGGGCACAGTCTCTCGTACGTACGCTTGCGTCATGGAGACGGGGAGCACGCGGACCGACGAGAGCGCGACGGGGGAGCCGGTCTGGACCGGGCTGCCTCCGGGGCTGCTGCGGATGCGACGGCTGTTGCTGGTGGTGTGGCTGGGACTCCTGACGATCGCCGTCGGACTGCTCCTCGCCGTGTTCGCCGGTCCGCGCTGGGCGGCCTTCGCGCTGCTGCCGGTCGCGCTGGCCGCGTGGGGCTGGCGCATGCTGGGGCGCAACTGGCGCTCCTGGCGGTACGCCGAACGCGCGGACGACCTGCTGATCAGCCGGGGTGTGCTGTGGCGTGAGGAGACCGTGGTGCCGTACGGGCGCATGCAGCTCGTCGAGGTGACCTCCGGGCCTCTCGAACGCCATTTCGGGCTCGCCGGCGTGCAGCTGCACACGGCCGCCGCGGCGACCGACGCGCGCATCCCGGGGCTCGACCCGGCCGAGGCCGAGCGGCTGCGGGACCGGCTGACCGAACTCGGCGAGGCACGATCGGCGGGACTGTGAGCGCGGACTCCCCGGCCTCCCCCGACTCCCCGGGGCACCCGTCCGCCACGGCCGGCGTTCCCTCCGGCACGGCGGCCCTGCCGGACGGCGACAGCTCCGTACGGGAGGAACAGCCGCTGTCCGAGCGGCGGTTGCACCCCGTGACCCCGTTCCGGCGCGCCTGGGCACCGGTCGCCGTGCTCGCCGGCTGGGCCGTCCACGACCCCAGCCAGGCGCAGGAACAGCTCACCAGACTCACCACGACCGCGCTGCTCCTCGGACTCGCCGTGATCGTCCCGGGCGCCGCCCTCTACGGCTTCCTGAGCTGGTGGTTCACCCACTTCGCGGTGACCGACACCGAACTGCGCATCCGTACCGGCCTGTTGTTCCGCCGCACCGCGCACATCCGGCTCGAAAGGCTGCAGGCCGTCGACATCACCCAGCCGCTGCTGGCCCGTGTCGCGGGCGTCGCCAAGCTCAAGCTCGATGTCGTCGGGGCGGACAAGAAGGACGAACTGGCCTACCTGGGCGAGGGCGAGGCCCGGCGGCTGCGGGCCGAACTCCTCGCCCGGGCCGCCGGGTTCGCGCCCGAGGCCGCCCGCGAGGTGGGCGAGGCACCGGTCCGCCGGCTGCTGCACGTCCCGCCCGGCGTCCTCGCCGCCTCCCTGCTGCTCACCGGCGCCACCTGGGGCTCGCTGGCCGCCGCCCTCGTCGTGCCCACCCTGCTGTGGCTCGCCACGCACAGCGTGTGGACGGTCCTCGCGACCGGACTGCCGCTGCTCGGCGCGGCGGGCGCGAGCAGCGTGGGGCGGTTCGTCGGCGAGTACGACTGGACGGTGGGCGAGTCGCCCGACGGCCTCCGTATCGACCACGGGCTCCTGGACCGTACGCACGAGACGGTGCCGCCCGGACGCGTGCAGACCGTACGGATCGTCGAACCCCTGCTGTGGCGGGGCAGATGGGTGCGCGTCGAGCTGGACGTGGCCGGGTCGTCGAACTCGGTCCTCGTGCCCGTCGCTCCGCGCGAGGTCGCCGAGGCCGTGATCGCCGCGGTGCTCCCCGGGGTGACCGTTCCGGCGTCCCTGGACCGGCCGCCGCGGCGGGCCGGCTGGTGCGTGCCGTTCTGGTGGCGCGGGTACGGACTCGCCGTCACCGACACGGTCTTCGCGGCCCGCCGCGGGCTGCTGCGGCGCCGCCTCTCCCTCGTCCCGCACGCGAAGGCGCAGAGCGTACGGCTGACCCAGGGGCCCTGGCAGCGCTTCAAGGGACTCGCCGACGTCCACATCGACGCCGGCGCCGGCAAGACGGTGTCGGCACGGCTGCGCGATGCCGCGGAGGCGAGGAAGTTGCTCCAGGCGCAGGCGGACCGGTCCCGCACGGGACGGCGGGAGGCCCGGCCGGACCGGTGGATGGCCTGAGGCCCGCTCAGGGTGAGGGCCGTGGCGGCGTAACGCGGTGAGGGCAGTGGCAACCGCCACTGCCCTCACCGCGTTACGTCCGCCCGGCGAGCGGGTGGTTCAGGACACCGCGCTCCGCAGCCCCGTCATGTTGATGTGCTCGGTCTCGTCGTGCGCGGTCAGGTCGATGACCTGGCGGTCGGCACCGCGCGAGGCCTCGCTCGCGGGCTTGAACCCGGACTCGGCCTCGGCCTTGTGCAACGCGAGCGCCTCCTGGCCGACCACATCGGCCAGGTCCTCGTTCTGCATGGCCTCCATGGCGGCGGCGTCGGACGCCTCCTTCTGCGTACCGAAGAAGTCGAACCCTCCCTCGACCGAGGGGCGTCGCACCGGCGCGGTGTGCGGGACGACGGCCACCGCCGTCGGCACGGTGAAGTGCCCGGACCGCTGGGCGGGCTTGGCGGGATGCGGCGCCCGCACCGGCTGTGCCACCTCGGCCCGGGGGGACGTGGTGGACGTACCGGACGGGGCGGGCTGCGTCGGCTCGGCCTCGGCGGCCGCGCGCTGATGCTCGCCGACCGCCTCGGGCTTCCCCTGCGCCCCACCCGCCTCCGCGACGGACGCCGCGGACGGACCCGTCTCGGTGGCCGAAGCACCCTTCGGGGCCTCGCCGTTCGCGACCGCGTCCTTCGCCGCGACCAGTTCCTTCGTCGCCACGAGTTCCTTCGTCGCGACCGCGCCCTTCTGCATCGCCGCGCGCTTCTTCGCGGCCGCATCCCGCTTGACGGCCGCGTCGAGCGCGGACCCACGGCGGGCGGACACGCTGTTCGGGGACTCGGCCGTCGCCGGGTCGGCGTCGGGTGCGGCAGCCGGGACGGCGTCGTCGGGGTCGGGATCCGCATCGGGCTCCGCGTCCGGCAGCGCGAGGGCCACGGACCCCGAGACCGTCCTGGCCTTGGCCTTGGCACCCTCGGCCTCTTGAGCGCTGCCCCCGATCCGGCTCAGCGCCGCTCCGGCCCGCAGGAAGAGCGACGACCCGGCCGGGGAGAAGACCTCGGGAGACTCGTCCGTTCCGGCCTCTGCCTCGACCTCGGCCTCGGCGCCGGACTCCGCCGGCGCCTCCGCGTCCGCTTCGAGGGAGTCCGTGTCGTCGTCGGGCGCCATGAAGGCCTCGATGGCCTCCGCCCCGCTCACGGCGACGGACAGCGCGCCCCGGGACCCTCCCGACGCTTCGGTTTCCTCCGGCTCGCCCGACGCGTCGGGTTCGTCGGACGTCTCTACGGCCTCGGGCGTGTCCGGCGCGTCCACCGCTTCGGGGGAGTCCGTCACGTCCGGGGAATCCGGCGTGTCGGGGGAGTCGGGCGTGTCGGTGGTCTCCACCGCGTCCGGAGCCGTCCGCGCGGCCGGCAGGGCGCGGGCCGGCACCGAGGCCTCTATGGCGAGCTGCCGACGCCCCTCCAGGGCCGTCGCCCGCTCCGTCTCCGCCGTGGCGTACCGCCGCAGCAGCGCCGCGTGCTCATTGCGCAGGCCGGCCAGTTCGGTGCGCTTGGCGCGCAGCTTCTGCTCCAGCTTGACGCGCAGTTCGCGCGACTCGTCGAGGTCTGTCTCCAGTTCGGCGATGCGCTCCTCATGGCGCCACTCGTCGCTCGCCCGCGCGCGCGTGAGGTCGGCGACGCGTTTGCCCGCCGAGGTGTCCCATTGGCGCATGACGACCGCACCGGCGACCGCCGTCACCGCGGCAGCCGCGGCCAGGACACGGAGCGCGAACGCATCCGTGAACAGCCAGGGCCCTACGGCGCAGACGAGCGACACGCCGGCGATCGCCGAAGGAGGCAGCACCCTGTGCAAGGGCGGGGAATGGCGGTGGCGTCCACGTGGCATGGCCAGAAACTTACCGCGCGTAGGCGAATCTTGGTGCCCCACACGGTAAAAACACAGTCACCCCGGAACCTTTGTCCTGTACCAACCGTCGACAGAACACACCGCTTGTGCCGCAAGGCCCGTCACGTCCCCCGGTCACGCCGGCTCCTCGATCAATTCCGACGGCTCCGGACGGTTCACCGAATCGGAATCATCGAGGCGCGACATTTCCCCGAGGGGCGACATTTCTCCGTGCCGAGCACCCTAATTCGTCCGCTCGGCGCGTCGGGGCCGGCACGAGCCGACGCGCCGGTACCGCACGGTCGGAGTCCTGGCGGCGCGGCACCCGTCAGCGCTCGCTCAGCCGCCCGCTGATCCACTGCAGTGTCCCCGGGATCTCCCGCCGCCAGGTGTTGAAGTTGTGGCCGCCGCTGTCGAGGATGATCGACGAGATCCTGGTGAGCCGTCTGGACTTCACCAGGTCTATGAAGTCCAGCGTGGCCTTGTAGTTGGATTCACCCGTCCTGCTGCTGCTGACGAGCAGTGAGGTGTCGGGCGCGGGCTTGTTCTTCAGGTACCAGCGCAGGTCGGCGGCATTGCGCAATGCCTTGTCGCCGCGGAAGAGGTCGCCCGTCGTGCGGTCGATCGGCGCCTTGTAGTACGGCGACAGGCCGGCGCCCGCGGCGTACACCCCGGGGTGGTGGAGGGCGAGTTTGAGGGCGCAGTATCCGCCCGTCGAATCGCCGACGATGCCCCAGCTCCTGGGGTTTCGGCCCACCCTGTAGTGGTCCGATACGGCCTCGGGGAGATCCTTGGCGAAGAACGACTCGGTCTGCGGACCGCCGGGAATGTCCACGCACTCGGTGTCCCGCGGGGGAGCGACGGTCGGCCGCAGCATGACGAGGATCATCGGCTGGATCCTGCCGTTCCTGACCAAACGATTCGCCGTCTGCGGGAAGTGCAGAGCCTTGACGAGCGCCTGGGCGGTGCCGGGATAGCCGGTCAGCACGGTGACGGCCGGGAACGTACGGGTGCGGTACTGCGGCTGGAAGTACTCGGGCGGCAGGTAGACATACGCGGGTGAGGCGATACGGGTCGTACGGCCGACGATGTCGATCTTCTGGATCTGGCCGCCGGTCTGCGGCCGGGCCCCGCCCGAGACGGCCACCTGCTCGGTGTCCAGCACCTGGAGGGGGCCGCCGCCCGGACCGCCCGCGCCGTTGTGGTCGACGACCACACCCTCGCCCTTCTCCCGGCCGAGGAGATCCGCCCAGCTGGCGTAGAACCCGAACGCCTGGTTGGCGCACAGGCCGATCGAGGCGAACAGCGTCACCTGGGTGGCCAGCAGCAGCCCCACACGCCCGCTGACGGACCACCAGGTGCTCCGGGCGAGCCGCGGCCACCACCACACCGTGCCGATGAACAGCAGCACGGCGATCAGGATCACCAATGCCAGCACTTTGTTGCTCGTGAGACCCATGGGTTGTTCCGCCTGCGCTTTCCGTCCGGGTCCGTCCCGCTCATTGGCGAGGCCTTGCCCTGGACTTTCCTTGCCTTTTGAACCGGCTTTCCGGAAGGGAGTGAACCTGTCCCCCCAAGACACCGTCCTAGAGGGCGCAATGTCGCCGGATGCCGGAATGGCACCGGATTCAAGGTCTCTCGCAGAACCACGGGATGCGATGTCTGTCAGGATAGATGGGGAATTGTCGGGTGGGGTTCCAGGCCGAACAGGACGGACGCGGCGCATACTCCGCGGTCCGAGCCCGGAGGCCGTCCCCGCCCTGGTCGCCAGGGCCTGCACCCTCGTAGGTCTGCTGGACATCGCCGCGGGCGTCTTCCCGCGCTTCCGTCACAGCCGTATGCACGCCCTGGCCGAGGTGCTGCCCGGCGCGTTCGGGCCCTTCGCCGCGGCGCTGTCGCTCAGCGCGGGCGTGCTCCTGCTGCTGCTCGCCCACGGGCTGCGCCGCCGCAAGCGCAGGGCGTGGCGCGCCGCGGTCCTGCTGCTCCCCGCGGGTGCCGTCGCGCAGTTCGCGTACCGCCACTCGGTCATCGGCGTCGTCATCTCGGCCGCGCTGCTCGCACCGCTGCTGCGCAACCGCGGCGAGTTCGCGGCGCTGCCCGATCCGCGCAGCCGCTGGCGCGCGCTCGCCAACTTCGTGCTCATGGGTGCCGGTTCCCTCGCCCTCGGACTCGTCATCGTCAGCGTCCACGAGGACCGCATGATCGGCGACCCGAGCCTGGCCGACCGCATCAGCCACGTCCTGTACGGCCTGGTCGGCTTCGAAGGCCCCGTCGACTACGCAGGACCCACCTCCTGGACCGTCGCCTTCTCCCTCGGCGCGCTCGGCTGGCTGACCGCCGTCACCACCATCTATTTCGCCTTCCGGCCCGAACACCCCGCCGCCCGCCTCACGGAGGACGACGAGGCCCGGCTGCGCGTCCTCCTGGACAAGCACGGCGCCCGGGACTCCCTCGGCCACTTCGCGCTCCGTCGCGACAAGGCGGTCGTCTTCTCGCCCAGCGGGAAGGCGGCGGTCACCTACCGGGTCGTCTCCGGGGTGATGCTCGCCAGCGGTGACCCCATCGGCGACGTGGAGGCCTGGCCCGGCGCGATCGAACGCTTCATGGACGAGGCCAGGGCGCACTCCTGGACGCCCGCCGTCATGGGCTGCTCCGAGACGGGCGGCGAGGTGTGGACCCGCGAAACCGGCCTCGACGCCCTCGAACTGGGGGACGAGGCGGTGGTGGATGTCGCGGATTTCTCCCTGTCCGGGCGCGCGATGCGGAACGTGCGCCAGATGGTCAAGCGCATCGAACGCGCTGGCTACGAGACCCGGGTACGGCGCATCCGTGACCTCGGCGAAGGAGAACTGGACCGGATACGGCGGGCCGCCGAGGACTGGCGCGGCACCGACACCGAGCGCGGTTTCTCCATGGCGCTCGGCCGGATCGGCGACCCGTCCGACGGCGACTGTCTGATCGCCACCGCGCACAAGGCCGACGACCGGCCCGGCCCGTACGGCGACCTGAAGGCCGTCCTGCACTTCGTCCCGTGGGGTGCGGACGGCGTGTCGCTCGACCTCATGCGCCGCGACCGCGCCGCCGACCCCGGCATGAACGAACTCCTCATCGTGGCGGCGCTCCAGGCGTCACCCCGCCTCGGCATCGAGCGGATCTCGCTCAACTTCGCGATGTTCCGCTCGGCGCTCGCCCGCGGCGAGAAGATCGGCGCCGGGCCCGTGCTGCGCGCCTGGCGCGGACTGCTGGTGTTCCTGTCCCGCTGGTTCCAGATCGAGTCGCTGTACAAGTTCAACGCCAAGTTCAACCCGCGCTGGGAGCCGCGCTTCGTCGTCTACGCCGCTTCCCGCGACCTCCCCCGCATCGGCCTCGCCGCCATGCAGGCCGAGGGCTTCGTCAACCTCGCCCTGCCCCGGATCCTGCGCCGCCGCACACCGGCCCCGCGGCCCTGCGCGCACACACCGGCGGAGCGGGACATGAGGCCCGCGTAGCCGGCCTGCCGGGCGGTGCCCCGAAGCGACGCCCTCGGGCCCTCGCACGAGAGGCACCGCCTCCCGGCCGGAGGCCCCGGCGGATTCCTCCCGGCCGCAGGCCCCGCCGCGAGGGATCCGCACCCGCGTATCGGGAACCACGGGGACCGGCCGAGGGCGATGAGGGCTCCCGCAGGAGCCTAGGCTGGACGTATGAGTATCGAGCGCGGGCGCGGCCGAGTCGCGGGACTGCCGACGTGGGACCGCTGCGCGGTCATGGGGGTCGTGAACGTCACCCCCGATTCCTTCTCCGACGGCGGCCGCTGGTTCGACACGACGGCCGCGGTCAAGCACGGTCTCGGCCTGGTCGCCGAGGGCGCCGACCTCGTGGACGTGGGCGGCGAGTCCACCCGCCCCGGGGCCACCCGCGTCGACGAGGCGGAGGAGCTCAAGCGGGTCATCCCGGTCGTCCGCGGCCTCGCCTCCGAAGGCGTCACGGTCTCCGTGGACACCATGCGCGCCTCCGTCGCCGAGCGGTCCCTCGCGGCGGGCGCCGCCCTCGTCAACGACGTCAGCGGCGGTCTCGCGGACCCCGCGATGATCCCGGCCGTCGCGGCTGCGGGTGCTCCCTTCGTGGTCATGCACTGGCGCGGCTTCCTGGCGGGCGGCAACGTCCAGGGGGCGTACGAGGACGTCGTCTCCGAGGTTCTCGACGAGCTGCACGCACGCGTGGAGGCCGTTCTGGCGGGCGGCATCGCCCCGGACCGCATCGTCGTCGACCCAGGACTCGGCTTCTCCAAGAACCCCGAGCACGACCTGGCCCTGCTCGCCCACCTCGACCGCCTCCGCGCCCTCGGCCACCCGCTGCTGGTCGCCGCCTCCCGCAAGCGTTTCCTCGGCCGTGTCCTGGCCGGCCCCGAGGGTGCCCCGCCTCCCGCGCGCGAGCGCGACGCCGCCACCGCCGCCGTCTCCGCGATCGCCGCCCAGCAGGGCGCCTGGGCGGTCCGCGTGCACGAGGTACGGGCCACCGCCGACGCCGTACGGGTAGCCCGCGCCGTCGAGGGTGCCCGGACCGGCGGGGCATCGGGTGCCGTCGGCGGTCCGGCCGCAGAGGGAGCCCGGTGAGCACACCGCGTACCGACGTCGAGCAGGTCGAACTCGCCAACACGGCGTTCTACGAGGCGATGGAACGGGGTGACTTCGAGGAGCTGTCCTCGCTGTGGCTGGCCCCGCTGGACACGTCCGACGACGACTTCGAGGGCGAGGGCGCCGTCGTCTCCTGCGTCCACCCCGGCTGGCCCGTCCTCAACGGACGCGGCGAGGTGCTCCGCTCGTACGCGCTGATCATGGCGAACACGGAGTACATCCAGTTCTTCCTCACCGACGTCCGCGTCTCCGTGTCCGGTGACACGGCCCTGGTCACCTGCACCGAGAACATCCTCAGTGGCGGCCCCGCCCCCGACGACGGCGACGAGCTCGGCCCGCTCGTCGGCCAGCTCGTCGTCGCCACGAACGTGTTCCGCCGTACCGCCGACGGCTGGAAACTCTGGTCCCACCACGCCTCCCCCGTGCTGGCCGAGTCCGGCGAGGAAGAGGACGAGGACACCGCCGGTTGAGTGGGTGTACGGCCCGCAGGGACCAATGGGCGATTGGAATCGTCCGCCCGGGGTAGGGGCGGCTACCAACCCGTGAGCCGCCGTGTTCCCCAGGGGAAACGCCCGGTGAAGCCTCGTGGCCTTCGCCGGGGCGCCCGTCCCCGAGGGCGGGCGTTGTCAGTGCCCGCAGGTAGATTCGTTCGAGGCCGGTGTGCCGACCGCATTCGGCGCACGACGGCCGTCACCGACAATTGCAGGAGTGATTCGCGTGGATCGTGTCGCGCTGCGCGGCCTCAAGGCCCGCGGGCACCACGGCGTCTTCCAGAAGGAGCGCGAGGAGGGCCAGACCTTCATCGTGGACCTGACGCTGGGCCTGGACACCCGGCCGGCCGCGGCCGACGACGACCTGGCGAAGACCGTGCACTACGGCATCGTGGCGGAAGAGGTCGTCGCCGTGGTCGAGGGCGAGCCGGTCGATCTCATCGAGACGCTCGCGGAGCGCATCGCCCAGACGTGTCTCAAGCACGAAGGGGTCCAGGAGGTCGAGGTCTGCGTCCACAAACCGGACGCGCCGATCACGGTCCCCTTCGACGACGTGACCGTCACGATCATCCGGAGCCGAGTATGACCGCATCCTTCACCGAGGGTCAGAGCGACCCGACCGTACAGCCGGTGCCCGCCTCCGTCGTCGAGCGGGTGGACGCCGCCGACACGACCCTGCAGAACCCCCGGCGCGCGGTGATCTCCCTCGGTTCGAACCTGGGCAACCGCCTGGAGACCCTCCAGGGCGCCATCGACGCCCTGGAGGACACCCCCGGCGTCCGGGTCAAGTCCGTCTCCCCCGTCTACGAGACCGAGCCGTGGGGCGTCGAACCGGGCAGCCAGCCCTCGTACTTCAACGCGGTCGTGGTGCTCAGGACCACCCTCCCGCCGTCCTCGCTCCTGGAGCGGGCCCACGCGGTCGAGGAGGCCTTCCACCGTGTGCGGGACGAGCGCTGGGGCCCGCGCACGATCGACGTGGACATCGTGGCGTACGCCGATGTCGTCTCCGACGACCCGGTGCTGACCCTCCCTCACCCGCGCGCCCACGAGCGGGCCTTCGTCCTCGCCCCCTGGCACGACGTGGATCCCGAGGCGCAGCTCCCCGGCCACGGCGCGGTCGCCCAGCTCCTCGCGGCGGTCACGTGCGACGGTGTCGCGGCCCGCACCGATCTGGAACTCCGGCTGCCCGAGTAGTCGTTAAGGTCAAGACGACCACAGGCCGGCCCGACACGGGGCCCGGCCACAGGCGGGCTACCGAAGGGGCATCGTGAAAGAGCTGCGTATCAGGACACTGGCCGCCGTGTTCTTGGTGGCCGGAGTGCTGTCCTGGGCGGGCGCCCGCCTGTGGAACGCGGTGGGCACGCTGCCCCGGGTCCCGCTGGCCGCCCCCATCGTCCTCGCCCTGATCGCGATCGTCCTCCTCGCGACGGCCCTGTCGCTGCGCGCCCGCCTCAAGGCGCAGCGCGAGCGGCGTCCCGGCGCCAAGGGCGTCGATCCGCTGATGGCCGCCCGCGCGGTCGTCTTCGGTCAGGCGAGTGCCCTGGTGGCCGCGCTGGTGGCGGGCATGTACGGCGGCACCGGCGTCTTCCTCCTGGAATCACTGGAGGTTCCGGCCCGCCGCGACCAGGCCATCTACGCCGGCCTCTCCGTCATCGCCGGAATCGGCGTGATAGCGGCCGCCTTCTTCCTGGAGCGCGTCTGCAAACTCCCGGAGGACGACGACGAACACCACGGCGGGGTCGCGCCGGTGGCGTAACCCCGGCGGGGCCCAGCCCAGGGCAGGACCCCCAGCCCGAGGCGGGCCCGCGTCGGCGGAGGGGTCCTGCCCGCCGTCCGTTCCGGGTCCATTCCGGGTCCGCTGTTAGCGGGCCATGATGAGGCTCATCGCCTCGTTGCGCGTCGCGGCGTCCCGGAGCTGTCCGCGCACCGCCGACGTGATGGTCTTCGCGCCCGGCTTGCGGATGCCGCGCATGGACATGCACATGTGCTCGCACTCGACGACGACGATCACACCGCGCGGCTCCAGGATCTCCATCAGGGAGTCGGCGATCTGCGTCGTCAGCCGCTCCTGCACCTGGGGGCGCCGGGCGTAGACGTCGACGAGGCGGGCCAGCTTGGACAGGCCGGTGATCTTGCCGCTGGTGGCCGGGATGTAGCCGACGTGCGCGACACCGCGGAACGGGACCAGGTGATGTTCACACGTACTGAACACCTCGATGTCCTTCACCAGCACCATCTCGTCGTGGCCCAGGTCGAACGTCGTCGTCAGCACGTCCTCCGGCTGCTGCCACAGGCCCGCGAATATCTCCTTGTACGCCCGCGCGACCCGCCCCGGCGTCTCCCTCAGGCCCTCACGGTCCGGGTCCTCGCCGACCGCGATCAGGAGCTCTCGTACGGCGTTCTCGGCACGCTTCTCGTCGAACTCGCCGATCACGCCCTCGCCGTCCAGCGTCACGGGGTCGGTCATCTGGTCCTCGTTCCTGTGGATCCTGCGCGTGCCTCGACGCGTCCAAAAGGTGCGGGCACACGAAAATGCCGCGCCCCCCAGGCTAGAACCTGGGGGGCGCGGCATCCATTCCGGGCCTGGTGAGGCCGCCCGGAGCCGAGACTGTGTCAGCTCTCGGTGCGGTCCTCCGGGGCCGCCTCCGTCGCCGGGACGGACTCCGTCGCGGTGGCGATGGCCGCCGCCGAGCCGTTCGCCCCGTTCGTCAGTGACAGCTCCTTGGGGGAGAGCACCGGCGGGCGGGTGGACGGCGTGCGACGGGAGGAGCCGGTCCACGCGGGGCGGGCCGGGCGCTTGACGATGGGAGCGAAGACCTCGGCGATCTGCTCCTTGCTCAGCGTCTCCTTCTCCAGCAGCTGGAGCACCAGCGCGTCGAGCACGTCGCGGTTCTCGACCAGGATTTCCCAGGCCTCGTTGTGCGCGTTCTCGATGAGCTTCTTGACCTCTTCGTCGACGAGCGCGGCGACCTCTTCCGAGTAGTCGCGCGGGTGCGACATCTCCCGGCCCAGGAAGGGCTCGGTGTTGTCGCCGCCGAACTTGATCGCGCCGAGACGCTCGGTCATGCCGTACTGCGTGACCATCGCGCGAGCGGTGGCCGTGGCCTTCTCGATGTCGTTCGCCGCACCGGTGGTCGGGTCGTGGAAGACGAGCTCCTCGGCCGCGCGGCCGCCCAGCATGTACGCGAGCTGGTCCAGCATCTCGTTGCGCGTGGTGGAGTACTTGTCCTCGTCCGGCAGGACCATCGTGTAGCCGAGGGCACGGCCGCGCGACAGGATCGTGATCTTGTGGACCGGGTCGGAGTTCGGAGAAGCCGCCGCGACCAGGGCGTGTCCGCCCTCGTGGTACGCGGTGATCTTCTTCTCCTTGTCCGACATGATCCGGGTCCGCTTCTGCGGGCCCGCGACCACGCGGTCGATCGCCTCGTCCAGCATGGAGTTGTCGATCAGCTTCTGGTTGCTGCGCGCCGTGAGCAGCGCCGCCTCGTTCAGCACGTTCGCCAGGTCGGCGCCCGTGAAGCCGGGGGTCCGGCGCGACACTGCGGACAGGTCGACGTCCGGAGCGACCGGCTTGCCCTTCTGGTGAACCTTGAGGATCTCCAGACGGCCCTGCATGTCCGGGCGGTCGACCGCGATCTGACGGTCGAAGCGGCCGGGGCGCAGGAGGGCCGGGTCGAGGATGTCGGGACGGTTCGTGGCGGCGATCAGGATGACGCCGCCCTTCACGTCGAAGCCGTCCATCTCGACGAGCAGCTGGTTGAGGGTCTGCTCGCGCTCGTCGTGACCACCGCCGAGGCCGGCGCCGCGATGGCGGCCGACCGCGTCGATCTCGTCGACGAAGACGATCGCCGGAGCGTTCGCCTTGGCCTGCTCGAACAGGTCACGGACTCGGGAGGCACCGACACCGACGAACATCTCGACGAAGTCGGAACCCGAGATCGAGTAGAACGGAACGCCGGCTTCGCCCGCGACGGCGCGCGCGAGGAGCGTCTTGCCCGTACCAGGAGGCCCGTACAGCAGGACACCCTTGGGGATCTTCGCGCCGACGGCCTGGAACTTCGCCGGCTCCTGGAGGAACTCCTTGATCTCCTGGAGCTCCTCGACGGCCTCGTCCGAGCCCGCGACGTCCGAGAACGTCGTCTTCGGGGTGTCCTTGGTGATGAGCTTCGCCTTGGACTTCCCGAAGTTCATGACCCGGGAGCCGCCACCCTGCATCTGGTTCATCAGGAACAGGAAGACGACGACGATGAGGACGAAGGGAAGCAGAGAGAGCAGGATGCCCACGAAGGGGTTCTGCTTGGACGGCGAGACGGTGTAGCCGTCCGGGATCTGCTTGTTCTGGTACTTGTCCTGCAGTGTGTTGGCGAGGGCAACGCCCTGGTCGCCGATGTAGCTCGCCTGGATCTTCGAGCTGCCGTCAACCTTCTCGCCGTCCTTCAGCGAGACCTTGATGACCTGCTCGTCGCCAGTGGTGATCTTGGCTGACTGGGCCTTGTTGTCGTTGATCGCCCGGACGACCTGGCCGGTGTCCACCGTCTTGTAGCCGCCGGACGAACCGACGACCTGCATCAACACGACCACGGCAAGGACGGCCAGCACGATCCACATGACCGGCCCACGGAAGTATCGCTTCACGTCCATCCATACGGAGCGATGTCGCCCCGTCCCTCCTGCCATAGTGAGTTTGATAAAGACTGTTCTTCGGACGGTACCCCAGCATTGTCACCCGAAGCCGCAGGGGACTGCTGTCAATCCCGTCCACGCATGCTCCAACGGCGCGAAACCCGCTGGGGTTCCCGAAACGTCCTGGAAGGACTGAGCCGCCCTCAGGAAGAGGGCGCTCAGCCGCCGTAGACGTGCGGCGCGAGCGTACCGACGAACGGGAGGTTGCGGTACTTCTCGGCGTAGTCCAGGCCATACCCGATGACGAACTCGTTCGGGATGTCGAAGCCGACCCACTCCACGTCGATCGCGACCTTGGCCGCGTCCGGCTTGCGCAGCAGCGTGCACACCTTGAGCGAGGCGGGCTCACGGGAGCCGAGGTTCGAGATCAGCCAGGACAGGGTCAGCCCCGAGTCGATGATGTCCTCGACGATCAGGACGTGCTTGCCCTTGATGTCGGTGTCCAGGTCCTTGAGGATCCGCACCACACCGGAGGACTGGGTGCCCGCGCCGTACGACGACACGGCCATCCAGTCCATGGTGACGGGGGTGGACAGCGCACGCGCGAGGTCCGCCATGACCATCACGGCGCCCTTGAGTACACCGACGATCAGCAGATCCTTGCCCGCGTACTCCGCGTCGATCTTCGCGGCCAGCTCAGCCAGCTTCGCGTCGATCTCTTCCTTGGTGATGAGCACCGACTTGAGGTCGGTGCCCATGTCTTTCGCGTCCACCCGCATCACTTTCGGTCGTCCGTCCCACTTTTTTTGGGCTCGTTCACCTGCGGGGCGCCCGTGTCACTGGCGGCGGTCCCCTTCGGCTCACCCGCGCGGCCGCTCGGACCGCCCGCGACCCGAGTGAAGGGGTCCCGGGGAGCCGCGTGAGCGGCCCCGGTGCAGGGTCCGGTTTCAGCCTTGCCGAATCACCAGTCTGCCACCCTGGCGCTGAGCGACGACTTTGCCCGGGAGATTGATGGCTCCCTGACCGCGCCATCCGGTGATCAGCCGGTCGATCTCCTCGATGTGGCGGGCGAACAGCGAACCGGCCGGAGCGCCCGCCTCGATGGCCGCGCGGCGCAGGATCCGGCGGCGTACGGCGGGCGGCAGGGCGTAGAGCTTGGCGCACTCCAGGAGGCCGGCCGCGTCGCGTACGGACGCCTCCGCCTGGCTGGCCCACGCGTCGAGCGCGTCGGCGTCGTCCCGGGAGAGCTGGGCCGTACGGGCGAGTGCCTCGACGACTCCTTTGCCGAGCGCCTTCTCCAGGGCGGGCAGGCCCTCGTGGCGGAGCCGGGAGCGGGTGTAGGCCGGATCGGCGTTGTGCGGGTCGTCCCAGACGGGCAGCGACTGGACCATGCACGCCTTGCGGGCGGTCTGCCGGTCCAGGTGCAGGAAGGGACGGCGGTAACGGCCGTCGGCCCCCGAGACCGCAGCCATTCCGGACAGCGAGCGGATGCCGGAGCCACGGGCGAGACCGAGCAGGACCGTCTCCGCCTGGTCGTCGCGGGTGTGGCCGAGGAGGATCGCGGAGGCGCCGTGGCGCTCGGCGGCGGAGTCCAGGGCGGCGTACCGGGCGTCGCGGGCGGCGGCCTCGGGGCCTCCGTCGCGGCCGACGGTCACGGCGATGGACTCGGCCGGGGCGAGCCCCAGCTCGGTGAGGCGCAGCACGACTTCGCCGGCGCGCAGTTCGGAGCCGGGCTGCAGACCGTGGTCGACGGTGATGCCACCGGCGCGGATGCCGAGTTTGGGGGCTTCGAAGGCGAGGGCGGAGGCGAGCGCCATGGAGTCGGCGCCGCCGGAGCAGGCGACGAGCACGAGCGGCGCCGGGGATCCGTCCGTGCCCGGCCGGGGCCGGGAGCTCGGGGGGAGCGGCTCGTGCGGGGCGCGTACGGGCGCGGCCGTGCCGCGCCGCGTTCCGGGGGCGGGGACGCGCTCCGCGTCGGGCGCGCAGGGGCGCGCGGCACCGCGTGCGGGCGTGCGCCGGGTGTCGGGGGCGGGCGGTTGCTCGGTGAGGATGTCGTGGAGTACGCGGCGGACCGCCAGGCGTATCGCCGCGACCGCAGGATGGGGACCCATGTCCGGTTCCCTTCATGAAGTTTTCGGGGGGTTAGCCCGGGATCGGTCACTCAGAGTGTGTCGATGGTGACAGAACCGGGGCGTTCCCCGAGCATTGCACGCCTACCCGTGCTTCACGGTCCCTCGGACGGGTGATAGCAGGAGCGTTTGCCTGCCATCGGCCGGATTCGTTTCACGACCGTCCCGTAGGGTTCACGACTCCGCCTTGCGGTGCACCCGCGCGACCCAGTCCGCCGGTTTGGCGATCTCCGTCTTGGTCGGGAGCGTGTTCGGAGAGGTCCACACACGGTTGAAGCCGTCCATGCCGACCTCGCCGACGACCGCACGTACGAACCGCTCGCCGTCCCTGTACTGCCGGAGCTTGGCGTCCAGGCCGAGCAGCTTGCGCAGGGCCATGTCGAGGCGGGAGGCGCCCTTGGCGCGGCGCTGCTGGAATTTCTCGCGGATCTCGGCGACGGAGGGGACGACCGCGGGCCCGACGCCGTCCATCACGAAGTCGGCGTGTCCCTCCAGGAGGGACATCACGGCGGTGAGCCGGCCGAGGATCTCCCGCTGGGCGGGCGTCTGCACGATTTCCACGAGGGAACGTCCGCCGTCGTCCTCCTCGGTGTCCGGGCGGGAGCCGGAGAGCGACTGGGCGGCCTCCCTGACGCGTTCCAGGACGGTCATGGGGTCGACCTCGGTCTCCGCCAAGAACGACTGGATTTCGCCCTCCAGGTGGTCGCGCAGCCAGGGCACGGCCGAGAACTGGGTGCGGTGCGTCTCCTCGTGGAGGCACACCCACAGGCGGAAGTCGTGCGGCTGGACGTCGAGTTCGCGCTCCACGTGCACGATGTTCGGGGCCACCAGAAGGAGCCTGCCGCCGCCGTTGCCCGAGCCGGTCGGTGCCCCGGCGGGCAGGTCCCGGGTCGCGGGCGCGAACGTCTCGTACTGGCCGAGGACCCGCGACGACAGGAACGACAGCAGCATGCCCAGTTCGACACCGGTGACCTTGCCGCCGACGGCGCCGAGGACCGCTCCGCCCGCGGTGTTCCCGCGCCGTTCCTGCATCTTGTCCAGAAGGGGCTTGAGGATCTCCCGGAACCCGGCGACGTTCGCCCGGACCCAGCCGGGGCGGTCGACGACGAGGACGGGGGTGTCGTGGACGACGTCGTCACCCATACGGGTGAAGCCCCGGACATGCTCCTCCGAGGCCTTCGCGTGCCGGCGCAGCTCCGCGACGATGGCCCTGGCCTCGTCGCGGCTCACCTCGGGGCCCGGCCGTACGAGCCGGGTCGCGGTCGCCACCGCGAGATTCCAGTCGACCATCCCAGTAGATGCAGCACCACCGATGCTCGTCATGCGTCAACCGTACGTGAGCGGGTCCGGCTGCGGTGAGGGGTACGACGCCGGATGCGCCCCGACCGAGGGGCTGGTGGTGCTTCTGGTGCCCGCGGGTCGAGAGGGGGCGGGGTTCCGCCTTCGGCGTGCGGCTACCGGCAGCCGCACGCGACCAGTGCCGTCGCCGTGTGGTCCAACGCGGCCCGCGCCTCCAGGGGGTTCGGGGGGTGGGCGGCGTCGGAGGTCAGGAAGGCGAAGGCCAGCAGGCGGCCGTCCTTGTCGACGACGGTGCCGGCGAGGGTGTTGACGCCGGTCAGGGTGCCGGTCTTGGCGCGGACGACACCGGTGGCGGTGGGGGCGTCGGTGTAACGGGTGCTGAGGGTGCCGGTGAAGCCGGCGACGGGCAGGCCGGTGAGGACCGAACGGAGTTCGGGGTGGGCCGGGTCGCCGGCCTTGGCCAGCAGGGCGGTGAGCAGGTCGGCGGAGACCTTGTCGGCGCGGTTCAGGCCACTGCCGTCCGCGAACTGCGCCCCGGACAGCGGGAGTCCGAGCTTCTTCAGCTGGGCGCGGATCGCCTTCGCGTCGCCGTCGAAGCTGGGTTCCCCACCGGAAGCGAGGGCGACCTGGCGGGCGAGGGCCTCCGCGATGTCGTTGTCACTGTTGGTCAGCATCCGCTCGACCAGGGCGGACAGCGGCGGCGAGGAGACGGAGGCGAGGGCCTGCGAGCGGCTCGTCGCCTTCGAGGGGCCGGGCGCCGTCGTGGTGATGCCGTGGTCGTGGAGCAGGTCCGCGAACGTGCGCGCGGCGGCCGCCGCCGGGTCGGGGGCACGCCCGGCCGGCCCGCTGGTCGTGTCGTCCAGACGGCCCTCGTCGGCCATCAGGGCGGTGACCTTCGCGATGTTCTCGTTGACTCCGATGGGGTGAAGGGCGGGGCCGGAGTACAGCGAGGTGTCGTAGGAGAGCGTCACGTGGTCCATGTGACGGGCCTTCAGGGCGGTGGCCGTCTCCTCGGCGAGGGTGCTCAGGTCCGCCCAGCCGTCCGCGGGCTTGCGGGCGGTCAGCGTGGGGTCGCCGCCGCCGACGAGCACGAGCTCCTTGGTGTCGGGCTCCAGGACCGTACGCGTCTGGATGCGGTGGTCGGGGCCCTGCGCCGTGAGGGCGGCGACCGCGGTCGCGATCTTCGTCGTGGAGGCGGGTGTCTGGACCTGGTCGGCGCCCTTGCCGTAGAGCCGCCTGCCGGTCGCCACGTCGACCACGACGGCGGTGCGGACCGCGCCGAGGACGGGGTTGGCCAGCAGCGGGTCGAGGACGCTCGCGAGGGCCTTCTCGGCGGGTGCGGGCGCGGCGCTCGCGGAGCCGCCGAGTCCGGTCAGCACGGAGGCGGCGCTGGGGGCGGGCCGGGGTGACGTTCGGGGCGTAGCGGATGTACGTGCGTGATCTGTGACACCCTCCGGCTCCCGCGATGCGGCCCAGTCCCGCTCGGCCGTACGCTGGCCGGTGGAGTCCCAGGGACCGGCCACGGCCGCCGCCCCGGCCGCCAGGGCCAGGCCCACGGTGGCCGCGACGGCTGTGAGCTGCGGTGTCGTCAACCGCACGGCACGCGGCCGCATGGCTTGGGTGACCCGCGCCACATGCGGTTTCACCGTCCGCGCGACCCGCACCACATGCGGTCTCGCAGCCCGCCAAGCCCTCAGCTCTGGCACGACCACCAGCCCCTTTCGCGATCACCCACCTGCGTGAGGGACACTTAATCACCAGAACTATGTGCTGATCATGGAGGAGCCACCGGTGGAGTTCGACGTCACGATCGAGATTCCGAAGGGTTCACGGAACAAGTACGAGGTGGACCACGAGACCGGTCGGATCCGTCTGGACCGTCGACTCTTCACCTCGACCAGCTACCCGGCCGACTACGGCTTCGTCGAGAACACTCTCGGCGAGGACGGAGACCCGCTGGATGCCCTGGTCATCCTGGACGAGCCGACCTTCCCGGGCTGCCTCATCCAGTGCCGCACCATCGGCATGTTCCGTATGACGGACGAGGCCGGCGGCGACGACAAGCTGCTGTGCGTCCCGGCGCACGACCCGCGTGTGGAGCACCTGCGCGACATCCACCACGTGTCGGAGTTCGACCGCCTGGAGATCCAGCACTTCTTCGAGGTCTACAAGGACCTGGAGCCCGGCAAGTCCGTCGAGGGCGCCGACTGGGTCGGCCGCACCGAGGCCGAGGCCGAGATCGAGCGTTCCTACAAGCGCTTCAAGGACCAGGGCGGTCACTGACCTCCCCGCGGGCGGTCACTGACCTCTCCCGCTTCCGAACGGGCCGCGTGATCCCCATGGGGGTCGCGCGGCCCGTTCGTGTGTCCGTACGCATACTGAGGCATACGGAAGGCAAGATGGAGAACCACACAGAGGCGAAAGGCGAGGCGGGAGTTGGTGGCGGACCCGGAAGCGGAAGACCGCAAGCCGCAGTCGGACGAGGTGAGGAGTGCTTTCAGCCCGCCCGCCGGTGTGGCGGCCCCGGGGCCGGCGGCGGCCGACGAGGAGTCGTCGACGACATCGGAGTTCGCGCTGCCCGTGGGTCTCGACGCACCCCAGCACGCCGGGCCCGAGCAGGAAGGCTCGGCGTTCAGCACGCCGCGCACCTACAGCGCCAAGCAGGCGCCGCCCGCCTTCACACCGGCCACCGGCATCCCCCTGGTCAGCCTGACCAAGGACGCGCCGTGGCAGGACCGGATGCGCACGATGCTGCGCATGCCGGTGACCGAGCGGCCCGCGCCCGAACCCGTGCACAAGGAGGACGAGTCCGGGCCCGCCGTACCGCGTGTCCTCGACCTGACCCTGCGCATCGGCGAACTGCTGCTCGCGGGCGGTGAGGGCGCCGAGGACGTGGAGACGGCGATGTTCGCGGTCTGCCGCTCCTACGGCCTTGACCGCTGCGAGCCGACCGTCACCTTCACCCTGCTGTCGATCTCGCACCAGCCGTCCCTGGTGGACGATCCGGTGACGGCGTCACGGACGGTGCGCCGCCGGGGCACCGACTACACGCGCCTGGCGGCCGTCTACCGGCTCGTGGACGACCTGAGCGACCCGGAGACCGCGATCTCCCTGGAGGAGGCCTACGGGCGGCTCGCGGAGATCCGGCGCAACCGGCACCCGTATCCCGGCTGGGTGCTGACGGCCTCCGGCGGGCTGCTCGCCGGCGCGGCCTCCGTGCTCGTCGGCGGTGACGCGATCGTGTTCGTCGCCGCGGCGCTCGGCGCGATGCTGGGCGACCGGCTCGCCTGGCTGTGCGCGGGGCGCGGGCTGCCGGAGTTCTACCAGTTCACGGTGGCCGCGATGCCGCCGGCCGCGATAGGGGTCGCGCTCGCGCTGGCGCACGTCGATGTGAACGCCTCCGCGGTGATCACCGGTGGGCTCTTCGCGCTGCTGCCGGGGCGGGCGCTCGTCGCGGGGGTGCAGGACGGGCTGACCGGCTTCTACATCACCGCGTCCGCTCGGCTGCTCGAAGTCATGTACTTCTTCGTGGGGATCGTCTCCGGCGTCCTTCTGGTGCTCTATTTCGGCGTCAAGCTGGGCACGCAGCTCAACCCGGACGCCGGACTGCACATCTCCGAGCGGCCGCTGCTCCAGATCGCCGCGTCCATGCTGCTGTCGCTCACCTTCGCGGTCCTGCTCCAGCAGGAACGATCCACCGTCCTCGCGGTGACCCTCAACGGGGGCGTGGCCTGGTCGGTGTACGGGGCGATGCACTACGCGGGAGGGCTCTCCCCGGTGGCCTCCACGGCCGTCGCCGCGGGCCTGGTGGGTCTCTTCGGGCAGCTTCTCTCGCGCTACCGGTTCGCGTCCGCGCTGCCGTACACGACGGCCGCGATCGGGCCCCTGCTGCCCGGTTCGGCGACCTACTTCGGGCTGCTGTCCATCGCCCAGAACGAGGTCGACAAGGGCTTGGTGTCGCTCACCAAGGCGGCGGCCCTCGCGATGGCCATCGCGATCGGCGTGAACCTGGGTTCGGAGATCTCGCGGCTGTTCCTGCGTCTGCCGGGCGGCTCCGCGAGTGGGCGGCGGGCCGCCAAGCGGACGCGCGGGTTCTGAGGCCCGGTCCCAGGAGACCTGGTCCCAGGAGGCCCGGGCGGGCGGCTCAGTTCTGCGTCGGGCCCTGGCCGTAGGGGTACTCCGAGCCGTACCGCTGCTGCGGGTGGCCCTGGGGGTGCTGCTGAGGGTCCTGCTGCTGGGGGTGTGCCTGACCCTGGTCGTAGCCCTGCTGGTAACCCTGGTCGTACTGCTGCTGGTCGTAGCCGTAGCCCTGGTCCGAGCCGTACGGCTGCTGGTACTGCGGCTGCGGCTGCTGCTGGGGCTGCTGGTACTGCTGCTGGGGCGGGTAGCCGCCGTTGCCCTGATGGCCATAGCCGTTGCCGTTGCCGTGATGGCCGTAGCCGCCCTGGTCGTGGCCCTGCTGGTTCCCGTACGACTGGCCGTGCCCCTGGTTGCCGTACGACTGGCCGTGGCCCCGGTTGCCGTACTGCGAGTCCTGGCCCTCGTGGACCGGCGGCACGCGGAGCGGCCTGGTCGCGTCGTCCATGACGGGCGCGGCGGAACGGGTGTGGGCCGCCGCGGGCTGGGGCGGGACGGGCTCCTGGGGCGGGTTCTTCTTGGCCTGGGAACGGGCGCGCAGGAACTCGATGATGATCGGGACCACCGAGACGAGCACGATCAGGATCAGGATCAGCTCGATGTTCTTGTTGACGAACTCGATCTTGCCGAGCCAGGAGCCCAGCAGCGTGACGCCCGCGCCCCACAGGACGCCGCCGATGACGTTGAAGGTGAGGAAGGGGCGGTACTTCATGCCGCTGACGCCGGCGATGATCGGCGTGAACGTGCGCACGACAGGCACGAAGCGGGCCAGTACGAGGGACTTGGGCCCGTACTTCTCGAAGAACTCGTTGGCCTTGACCACGTTCTCCTGCTTGAACAGGCGGGAGTTCGGGCGGGTGAAGAGCGAGGGCCCCACCTTTTTGCCGAAGAGGAAGCCCGCCTGGTCGCCGAGGACCGCGGCGAGGCAGATCAGCGGGATCGCCGCCCACAACGGGAAGTCCATCGCGCCCGTGGCGATCAGCAGACCGCAGGTGAACAGCAGCGAGTCGCCCGGCAGGAAGAAGCCGATCAGCAGGCCGGACTCGGCGAAGACGACGAGCAGCAGCCCCCAGATGCCGAAGTTGTCCAGGAGCGTGTTCGGATCCAGCCAGCTGGGACCGAGGGCAAGCGTCATCACGGTTCCGGGCTCCTGAGGGGTGAGGAAGGTACGGCGGTCCTGTACGGCCGGCCAAAGCTATCAACGCATTGTGTCCACGCCAGGTTCCACCCGTGACTCCAGGATGCACTGTGCGACGACTGGGACAAAGCTGTGGACCATGGGCATCGATGAATACGGCGGCGGCCAGAGTCCCCACGCTGACGTCATGGTCGTGACGACGAACGACGTTCCCGGCCATCGCGTCGAGCAGGTCATCGGCGAGGTCTTCGGCCTCACCGTGCGCTCGCGTCATCTGGGCAGCCAGATCGGCGCGGGCCTGAAGTCGATGATCGGCGGTGAGCTCAAGGGGCTCACCAAGACGCTGGTGGAGACCCGCAACCAGGCCATGGAGCGGCTCGTCGACCAGGCACGCGCGCGGGGCGCCAACGGTGTGCTCATGTTCCGCTTCGACGTGTCCGAGGCGGCGGACCTGGGCACCGAGGTGTGCGCCTACGGCACGGCCGTGGTCCTGGTGAAGGAATAGCCCCCGCCGCAGGACGGTGGCCCGCACCGGTGGAGGCGGCGGGCCCTGGACTCCGCCGGCGGCCGCTCCGTACGGGTTCCCCCGGCGACCGGTCCGTACGGGTAAGGGGCGCCCGCCCCTGTCGGCGCCCCTTACCCGTCAGGCTTCGCCGGTTTCCCTGTCAGGCTTCCCCGGTGTGCCGGGCGGCGTTCGCCGTGATCGCGTCCCTCAGGTGCTCGGCCAGCCCCGGCCGCATGGAGTCGTAGAACTCCTTGAACCGCTCGTCGGTGACGTACATGTCGCCGAGTCCCCGATGGATCTCGTACGTGCACACGTAGAACCATGTGGTGATGTGCTGCCGGTGCTCCTCGGCCATGTCCATGGCCCGCTCGCCGTCGGACCGCTCCCCGGCCTCCATCAGGGCGTCGTAGCGCTCGCCCCAGGAGGCCACCTCGGCCTGCATGCGCTTCCAGTCGTCCTTGGTGTAGCGGGCGGCGCGGCGCTGCGACTCGGCGTACGTGTCCGTGCCGCCCCAGCGGCGCTCGGCCTCCTCCGCGTGCGCCTCCGGGTCCTTGTCCCCGAAGACCTCGAACCTCTCCTCGGGCGTGAGGTTGATGCCCATCGTGCGTGCCTCCATGGCGTGTTCCACGGCCGCGGCCATCTTCTGCAGCTTCTCGATCCGGGCGGTCAGCAGGTCGTGCTGGCGGCGCAGATGCGCGCGCGGGTCCGCTTCCGGGTCGTCGAGCAGGGCGGCGACCTCGTCGAGCGGGAAGCCGAGCTCCCGGTAGAACAGGATCTGCTGCAGCCGGTCGAGGTCGGCGTCGTCGTAACGCCGATGACCCGCCTGGCTGCGTTCCCCGGGCGCGAGCAGACCGATCTCGTCGTAGTGGTGCAGTGTGCGCACCGTGACCCCGGCGAATCCGGCGACCTGGCCCACTGAGTAGCTCACCTTCCGCTCCTTCCTTCGGTACGCCCTTCACGATGGGGCCTGACGCGACGTGAGGTGCAAGCCCGAAGTCCCGGCGTCCGGTGGCCGTCCGGGACGCGTCCAGGCGCGACGCTCGGGATGTTATGTCCGTTTCGCGCGCTTAGGGTGAGCCCGTGACCCACGAAGCGGCTCCCCCGGGACCGGCCCTCGCCCGGGCGACGCCCGCAAAAACTCTGCTGCCGCTGTTCCTTCCGTCCGTGGTCGTCGGCGCCGTCTCGGCCCTTCTCTACGTGGGCGTGAGCAAGCTGGCCGACCAACTCAAGGACGTTCTCTGGACGGACCTGCCGGACGCGCTCGGCATCGGCGGCTACTCCTCGTTCTGGATGATCGTCATGCTCACCACCACCGGCATCCTGGTCGGTCTGGTGGTGTGGAAGGCGCCGGGGCACGCGGGCCCCGACCCGGCCACCGTGGGGCTCCAGGCGGAGCCGATGGCGCCCTTCATCCTGCCCGGACTCCTGGTGGCGACCGCGCTGATGCTGGCGGGCGGCCCGAGCCTCGGCCCCGAGAACCCGATCATCGCCACCAACGTCGCGCTGGCGTTCTGGGCGGGCCGCAGGTTCGCGCCCGCGGCACCCGGCGCGCTGTGGGTGATGCTGGCCGAGGCGGGGACGATCGGCTCCCTGTTCGGTACGCCGGTCGCGGCGGCGCTGGTCATCTCCGAGGCGCTCGCCGGACGGCAGGTGAAGGGACTGCTGTGGGACAACCTCTTCGCGCCTCTGACGGCGGCTTCGGTGGGCTCGATCACCACGGCGCTGATCGGCCATCCGAGTTTCGCCCTGGATATGCCCCCGCTCGGTGATCCCGGCTGGGCCGATGTGCTCTCCGCGCTGGTGATCGCCTCCGCAGCGGCTGTACTCGGCATGGCCGGGGTCTACGTGTTCCCCTACGTCCACAAGGTGTTCTCGCTCCTGCGCCACCCCATGATCGCCCTGCCCGTCGGCGGGCTCGTCCTCGGCCTGCTGGGCTGTCTGGGCGGCCCGCTCACGCTGTTCAAGGGCCTGGACCAGGTCGATGAGATGGCCCGGAACCCCGACGCCTACTCGGCGGGCCGGTACGCACTGATGGCCGTGGTGAAGCTGGCCGCGCTGATCGTCGCGACGTCCTGCGGGTTCCGGGGCGGACGGATCTTCCCGGCCGTCTTCGCCGGTGCCGCGTTCGGTCTGTGCGCCCACGCGCTCGTGTCCTCGGTCCCGGCCTCGCTGGGCCTGGCCGCCGGAGTACTGGGCGTGCTGCTCGCGACCACCCGGCAGGGCTGGGTGAGCCTGTTCACGGCCGCCGTCCTGGTGTCCTCGCCCACGATCATCGCCCTGCTCTGCATCGCCTCCCTGCCGGCCTGGCTGCTGGTGACCGGACGGCCGCAGCTGCAACTGCGCGACGACGGAAGTTCGGTCCGGTGAACCACCGGGTGGCCCTCATCCGATGAACCAGATGAACCAAAAGGGGACGCACCGTCCCGCCGAACCGTTGGGAGAACCAAAGGGACGCCCCGTCCCGCTGAACTTTTGGGAGAAGCTCATGCCGCTCCACCAGGGCCAACAGAAGCCCGACGACCACCCACTCTCCGTCAACCCCTTCTACGGCGAGACCAATCCGGTCAGCGGCATGATCGAGGCACCGCCGAAGCACCGCCTCCCGGACGGCCCGCTGCCCCCCACGACCGCGCTGCAGCTCGTCCACGACGAGCTCATGCTGGACGGGAACTCACGGCTGAACCTGGCCACCTTCGTCACGACCTGGATGGAACCGCAGGCCGGGGTCCTGATGGCGGAGTGCCGGGACAAGAACATGATCGACAAGGACGAGTACCCCCGCACGGCCGAACTGGAGCGGCGCTGTGTGTCGATGCTCGCCGACCTGTGGAACGCGCCGGATCCGTCGGCCGCGGTGGGCTGTTCCACGACCGGGTCGAGCGAGGCGTGCATGCTCGCCGGCTTGGCGCTGAAGCGGCGCTGGACACTGCGCAACGCGGACCGCTACCCGGGCGCGCGGCCCAACCTCGTCATGGGCGTGAACGTCCAGGTGTGCTGGGAGAAGTTCTGCAACTTCTGGGAGGTCGAGGCCCGCCAGGTCCCCATGGAGGGCGACCGGTTCCACCTCGACCCCCAGGCCGCGGCCGAGCTGTGCGACGAGAACACCATCGGGGTCGTCGGCATCCTCGGCTCCACCTTCGACGGGTCGTACGAGCCGATCCAGGAGCTGTGCGCGGCGCTGGACCGGCTCCAGGAGCGCACGGGCCTCGACATACCGGTCCATGTCGACGGCGCGTCCGGGGCGATGGTCGCGCCGTTCATCGACGAGGACCTGGTCTGGGATTTCCGGCTGCCCAGGGTGTCGTCGATCAACACCTCCGGGCACAAGTACGGCCTGGTCTACCCGGGCGTCGGCTGGGCGCTGTGGCGGACGGCGGCCGAGCTGCCGGAGGAACTGGTCTTCCGGGTGAACTACCTGGGCGGCGACATGCCGACCTTCGCGCTCAACTTCTCCCGCCCCGGAGCACAGGTCGTGGCGCAGTACTACACGTTCCTGAGACTCGGCCGTGAGGGCTACCGGACGGTGCAGCAGACGACCCGGGACGTGGCGCGCGCGCTCGCCGAACGGATCGACTGCATGGGCGACTTCCGGCTCATCACCCGGGGCGACGAACTGCCGGTGTTCGCCTTCACGACGGCGCCCGAGGTGACCGCGTACGACGTCTTCGACGTGTCCCGGAGAATGCGCGAGAGCGGCTGGCTGCTGCCCGCGTACACCTTCCCGGAGAACCGGGAGGACCTGTCCGTGCTGCGCGTGGTGTGCCGCAACGGCTTCACGTCCGACCTCGCCGACCTCTTCATCGAGGACCTGACCCGGCTGCTGCCCGAACTGCGCCGCCAGCCGGGTCCGATGACCCACGACAAGGAGGCGGCGACGAGTTTCCACCACTAGCGAGCCCTCGCGCCCTACCCGCTCACGGCTCTCCGGGAAGAGCCGCGAGCGGCGGGTGGCTGCCGATGGCGGCCGGTGGCTGCGAACGGCGGCCGGCACAGAGCACGAGGAGACGGATCGCCGGCATGCCGTGAGACGGCGCGCCCAGGCTCAGGCGCATGCCGGCGATCACAGGCCGCGTGCGCTGCGTGCCGTCCGCGCCGCATGCCGTCATGCGCATCCCTGCGATCGTGCTGGTGATCGCGTGATCGCCCGCCGTGTGCGCTGCGTGCCCTCCGGCCCGGGGGCAGGGCTCAGCCCCAGGAGGTGCCCTGCTCCAGCGCCACCAGTTCGAAGGCCGTCTTGCCGTCCAGGGACTCGCGGATGATGTCGGCGTGCCCGGCGTGCCGGGCCGTCTCGCGGATCAGGTGGAGAGCCAGCCAGCGCATCGAGACGCGGCCCTCGGGCGGGAACCAGGGGTCGTTCGGGAGCGCGAAGGTGTCGTCGAGGCTCGGCACCGAGCCCAGGAACGCCTCCGTCTCGGCGGCGACCTTCTCCCAGTACGCGAGCTGCGAGGCGACCGACTCGCCGTCGGCGAGGACGAAGCACTCGTGCCAGTTCGACTCGTCCCGCTTCACCGCGGGCTGCTCGCCCTTGGCGCGGGCCACCCAGCCCTGCTCGACCTCGGCGACATGCTTGAGCAGCCCGGAGAGGGAGAGTTCACTGGCGCTCGGCCGGCTCGCGGCCTGCTCCTCGGTCAGCCCGAGCAGCGACCGGCGGATGCCGCCGCGCTGCTCCTCGATGAAGGCGAGCAGCGCCCCGCGCTCGTCGCCCTGCTCTTCCGCTCGCACATGCGTGACCATGACCGGCCGCCTTTCATCGGGTCCTTCTGACTGACACCGATGACGCTACGGACCCTTGCGGTCAGGTTCTGTCCGCAAGGGTCCGGGCACGCTGAACGATCACGCGAAGGCATATCGGAAGGGGAGGTCACAGGGTCGGACGGGTCAGAAGGGGAAGCGGCTCCGTCCGTGCTGCACCGAGATCCACTTCGTCGTGGTGAAGGAGTCGACCGTCGTCTCGCCGTTCAGGCGGCCGATGCCGGAGTGCTTCTCGCCGCCGAAGGGGACGAGGGGCTCGTCGTGGACGGTGCCGTCGTTGACGTGGAACATGCCGGTGTCGATCTGCTTGGCGAAGTTCACGCCGCGCTCGATGTCGGCCGTGTGGACGGCGCCCGAGAGGCCGTACGGGGTGTCGTTGGCGATCCGGACCGCCTCCTCCTCCCCGTCGAACGGGACGAGGAAGACGACCGGGCCGAAGATCTCCTGCCGGAGCAGGTCGGAGTCGGCGGGGAGGCCGGTCAGGACGGAGGGCTCGACCATGTTGTCCGTGGTCGAGCCGTGCAGCAGGGCGGTGGCGCCCTCCGCGATCGCCTGCTCGACGACGCTCGACAGCGCGTCCGCCTGGGAGGAGTTGATGACCGGGCCGATGACCGTCTGCGGGTCGCTCGGGTCGCCGGTCTTCAGCGTCCTGACCTTGGCCACGAACTTCTCGGTGAACTCGGCCTCGATCGACCGGTCCACGAGGACACGGTTCGCGGCCATGCAGACCTGGCCCTGGTGGACGTAGCGGCTGAAGACCGCCGCGTCGACCGCGTAGTCGATGTCCGCGTCCTCCAGGACCACCAGGGCGCTGTTGCCGCCCAGTTCGAGCACCGAGCGCTTGAAGTTCGCGGCGCAGACCGTGGCCACGTGCCGGCCGACCTTGTCGGAGCCGGTGAAGGAGATGACCTTCGGGACCGGGTGCTCGATGAAGGCGTCGCCGATCTCGGCGATGTCCGTGATGACGACGTTGAGCAGACCGCCGGGCAGGCCCGCTTCCTCGAAGATCTTCGCGACCAGGGAGCCACCGACGATCGGGGTGTTCTGGTGCGGCTTCAGGACCACGCCGTTGCCGAGGGCGAGGGCCGGCGCCACGGACTTGATCGACAGCAGGAAGGGGAAGTTGAAGGGGCTGATGACGCCCACGACGCCGACCGGGACGCGGTAGAGACGGTTCTCCTTGCCGTCGACCGGCGAGGGGATGATCTTTCCCTCGGGGCGCAGCGCCAGCTGGACCGACTCGCGCAGGAACTCCCGGACGAGGTGCAGCTCGAAGGCCGCCTTGAGGCGGGTGCCGCCGAGCTCGGCGATGATCACCTCGGTGATCTCCGCCTCGCGCTCGTCGATGACGGCGAGCGCCTTCTCGAAGACCGCGCGGCGCGCGTAGGCGTTCGTCGCGCCCCACTGCTTCTGGGCGCGCTCGGCGGCGCGATAGGCCTCATCGACCTCGTCGACCGTGGCTATCGTGATCGACGCCAGCTTCTCGCCGTCGTACGGGTTGAAGTCGATGATGTCCCATGAGCCCGTTCCCGGGCGCCACTCGCCGTCGATGTACTGCTGGGCCAGGTCGGTGAAGTAGGACGACATGTGCTCCCTCAATCCCTGTGCTGCCGAGGCAGTCCTTGGCCCGGGTCAGCAGACATCCGATCACGGTCTGATCACACGTCATCGTACTTGTGTTTCAAGGGAGTTGAAGGTGACCGAAGAAGTCTGTGGACACGCTCAGGAGAGCTGGAGCAGACCCCGCAGCAGATCGCGGCTCTCGGACGGCCCCGGGCTGTCCTGCTGGAGCTGCTTGAGCGCGCTCTCGTACTGGGTGACGTCCTCGCGCTTGTCCAGGTAGAGCGCGCTGGTGAGCTGCTCCAGATAGACGACGTCCGACAGGTCGGACTCCGGGAAGCTCAGGATGGTGAAGGAGCCGCTCTCGCCGGAGTGCCCGCCGAAGCTGAACGGCATGACCTGAAGTCGTACGTTGGGCTGCTCCGAGACCTCGATCAGATGCTGGAGCTGTCCGCGCATCACCTCGCGGTCGCCGTACGGGCGGCGCAGCGCGGCCTCGTCGAGGACGATGTGGAACTCGGGGGCGTTCTCGGAGACGAGGTACTTCTGCCGCTCCAGGCGCAGGGCCACACGCCGGTCGACGTCGGCGGCGGAGGCACCCTTCATCCCGCGCCGGACGACCGCGTGGGCGTACGCCTCGGTCTGCAACAGGCCGTGCACGAACTGCACTTCGTACACCCGGATCAGGTGGGCCGCGCCTTCGAGGCCGACGTAGGTGGGGAACCAGCTCGGCAGGACGTCGGAGTAACTGTGCCACCAGCCCGCGACGTTGGCCTCCTTGGCGAGCGAGACCAGGGAGGTGCGCTCCGCTTCGTCGTTGATGCCGTAGAGCGTCAGCAGGTCCTCGACGTCGCGCGTCTTGAAGCTCACCCTTCCCAACTCCATGCGGCTGATCTTCGATTCGGAGGCACGGATCGAGTAGCCGGCCGCTTCACGGGTGATGCCACGCGCCTCACGCAGGCGCCGCAGATGTGACCCCAGCAGCATGCGCCGCACCACCGAGCCGCTCGACTCACCAGCGCTCACGTTCGTCAGCCTCCCCAACCGTCTTCCAGACGCCGCAGTCTGCCACTAAAACACTTCAAGCAGTACTCGTTCAGTTACGGAAACGGAAAGTAGCCAAAGGAGGGGCACAGGAAAAGATCAGCGTGGCGTCAAAAACCTTGAATAAGGTGACGGAAGAAATGAGCAAGAAGTAGGAGAGGAAGGTCCAATTCGGGCGCGTGCACGTGCATCTGCCCTTGCATCTGCTGTACGCATTCGGAACCATGGTCCCCGCGCCACCGCTGCATCGCAACGACCGCGAACACCCGGGAGTGCCTCGCATGGGGACGAATGGATCGACCATGCTCGAACCCTTACGGCAGGGACTTCCGCCTCTCGATCCCGCGGCCGTGTCCAGCGCCGCTTCGTGCGCCTTGCCCGCCCGCTACGAAGCGGTGCGCGAGGCCCGGCAGTTCACCCGCGGAACGCTGGACCAGTGGGAGATAGGCGACCGTTTCGACGATGTCTGCCTGGTGGTCTCCGAGCTCGTCACCAACGCCCTGCGGCACGCGCTGCCCTCGGACACGCCCCGCAAGGACGACCAAGGGCCGCCCGTACGGCTGCACTTGATGCGGTGGACCTCACGTCTGGTGTGCGCGGTGCGCGACCCCAGCCACGACAGTCCCGTCGCCGGCGACTCGGACGACTTCGCGGCGGAGTCGGGGCGCGGCCTCTTCCTGGTCGACTCGTTCTCGGACAGCTGGGGCTGGCACCCGCTCGCGGGAACGCTCAGCGGCAAGGTCGTATGGGCGCTGTTCCGGCTGGGCTCGCAACCGGGGGCGGCTCCGCTCTCCCCCGAATGACGAACCGCGGCGCCTTTTGGCGCCGCGGTTCTACGCGCGTTACGGAACGCGGCGTGACCATCACCCTTGGTTGTTGCCGTCCGTGCCGTGCTCAACCCCTTCGGTGACCGGCTCTCCCGTGACCGGCCCGTTCCGGACGGCTTGCGAACGCGTCCGTCAGCCCGCGATCAGGTGATCGAACTCGCCGTCCTTGATGCCCAGCAGCATCGCTTCGATCTCGGCGCGTGTGTAGACGAGCGCGGGACCCTCGGGGAACCGCGAGTTCCGCACGGCCACGTCGCCGCCGGGCAGTCGCGCGAACTCCACGCAGGAACCTTGCGAGTTGCTGTGCCGGCTCTTCTGCCAGGCGACGCCGTCCAGCTCGGTCGCAGCCATGCCGTTGTACACGAATTCAGCCATACCGTTGTACACGTCATCCACGTCGAACACGTCGTGGTCCACAGGTCGCTCCCCGGTCGTGCAGTGGCTGAGGTGGCCATAGATGCAGTAGTCAACTGACTCGGATCATAGCTCTGTTCATGTGCAGATGCATGGGCAGATGCACGTGCACGCGGGGTGGTCCTGCGGTTACAGCTTTTACCGGTCCTTGACTACCGGCTGTCGTTCGCCCGACTACGGCCTGCAGCTCACCGGACTGCGGGACGAACTACATCCGGTCCAGCGCATTCCCCAGAGAACGCAGCACATGCGATCTCCAGCCCCCGTCCATGATCTTCCGCGCCATCATCTGTGCGGGATCGTCCGGATCGAATCCCTCGTGTACTAGGAAGAGACGCGTACCGCGCCCTTCCTGTTCCAGTGTCCAGGTAATGGTCCAGTCCGCAGGACGGGCCGCGTCCGCGTCCGCCCACCGGACGCTCAGCATCCGCCCTGGTTCGTAGGCGAGAACGCGCACGTCAACGGTGCCGGAGAAGTTCGAGTTGGGGCGCGGGACCGCCGTCAGCGTGTACCGGTGGCCGACTTCGAGCCGGAAGTCCTCGGACCCCGGCATCTGCCACTGCGCGAGCAGTCCGGGCTCGGTGAGCGCACGCCAGACCTTGGCGGGCGGATGCGGCAGGAACTGGTCGACATGGATGGCCGTGAGGTCGTCGCCGGGACCGGAGTTCGGGTCCTGCGGGGCAGGGTTCACGCCACGCGGACCGGAATTCGCCTCCTGCGGGCCGGGGTTCGGGTGCCGCGGGCCAGGACGCATGCCCTGCGGACCGGAATTCGCCTCCTGCTGGCCGGGGTTCGGGTCCCGTGGGCCAGGGTTCACGCCGTGCGGATCGGGGTTCATGTCTCGGCATCGTCGGGCATGCGGTCCAGGAGATCACCGAGACCCTTCAGACTGTCCCGCCAGAACCGCTCGTACGGATGCAGCCAGTCCTGGACGTCGGCGAGCGGGGCGGCCTCCAGGCGGTAGATGCGCTGCCGGCCCGCGCGCTCCTCGGACACGAGTCCGGCCTCCCGGAGCACCTTGAGGTGTTCCGAGAGGCTGGGGCGCCGCATGGCGAAGTGGTCGGCCAGCGCCTGGACGGGCTGGGGCCCCCGCTCGCGCAGCAGCCGGAGCACCTCGCGACGGGTGGCGTTGGCGAGCGCGGCGAAGAGCTGGTCCTCATGGGCCTCGCCCCCGGGACCGGCCCCGGCCCCGGCTTTCGGACCGGCCCCGATCCCCGTTCCGGCCCCGGTCTCCGTTCCGGTCCCGATCCCCGTTCCGGTCCCGGTCCCGATCCCCGTTCCGGTTCCGGCCCGGGTCCCAGCTCCCGTTCCCGTCATGGCGAGCTCAGCACCCTTCGCTCCTACTCCGAGGCCGTCTCCTGGGCCTTCTCCGTGATCAGCATCAGACCGTTGCCGTCCGGGTCGCGGAACGAGGCCATGCGGCCCCAGGGGAGGTCGTCGGGACCCTCCACCGCGACACCGGCGGCGGTGAGCCGCGCACAGTCGGCGTCGACATCGGTCGTGACCAACATGATCCCCCGGGTCTCGCCGGGCGTGAAACTCCCCATGCCCGGACCCGAGAGGGTGAAGACCGTCTGCGCCCCCTCGGGCGCCACCTGGAGCCACCGGCCGGGCGGCATGGCCAGGTCGGCGGTGACCTCGAAGCCGAGGATCTCCGTGTAGAAGCGAAGGGCCCGGTCCTGGTCGGCGACGGGGAGCGTGACGAAGGAGGCGTGGGTGATGTTCATGCGCCGCAGCATAGGTAGGGAATTACCTACGCGTCAACTGTAGGGAATCTCCTACCTATGGCGCCGGCTGGGGGAAGGGAGGAACATCGTCCCGGCGTCCGGCGGCACATGGCCCGTCCAGGTCCCGGGGATGCGGACGGACGCCCCGGGGTCCCTGTGCGCTCGTGCCCCTGACCCGGCGCAGGTGAATTGCCCAGGCACATCGGCCCAGGTGCGTTGCCCGTGAGCAAACGCACGCCGGATTCCCGGCGGGGGTCCCCAGGTCCTCCTGATAGCTTGCTGCGATCGTTCGGGCGACCCGCATCCATCCCACCCTTGGGGGCTTCAGTGACTACGGCGACCTTCCCGTCCCGCCGGGCGCGTATCGCGGCAGCGACCGCGGGACTGGCGGCGGCGGCGCTCGCGCTGACCGGGTGCAGCAGCGGGAGCACCGACTCCGGGAACGCGTCCGCGAGCCCGAGCGCGTCCGCCACGGACGCCACCGGAACGGGTGGCGCGGGTACGGGCGGCGGCTCCGGGAGTACGCCCTCGGCGGGCGGCAAACTCCAGGGCAGCTGGCTGACCACCGCGGGCGGCAAGGCCGTGGTCCTGATGATCAACGGCAAGCAGGCGGGCCTCTTCGCGACCGGCGGCACCGTGTGCAGCGGCACCTCGACCGACGAGGCGAGCATGCAGATGATCCGCCTCTCCTGCACGGACGGCAGCAAGAAGCGCGCCGTCGGCATGGTCGACTCCGTCAGCGGTACGACGCTGAAGGTCACCTGGCAGGGCGGCCTCGGCAAGGAGACGTACACCAAGAGCGAGGGCGGGAAGCTCCCCACGGGCCTGCCCACGGCGGGCCTGGGCTCCTGATCCGACGAGCCGCACGAGCTCCGGCGCCCGGTCTTCCCCTCGTGTCGGGACATTCCCGTCGAGGTGATCCGTCAGTGCCCTCCGACGGTCCGTTCAGACAGTCGCTGCCGTCGGTCCGTTCCGACAGCGCGGGGAAGGTCCGCGGACAATAGCGGGCGATATCGGTCCCGGGCGGGTGAACGGCCAGGGGCGCGCGACTCCGGTGTAACCGTGTGCGTGATGATCCATGCACATCATCACGACTCCCAGGGGAACCCATGCGCGCTCTGCCCATCGCCGTCACCGTCCTCGCGGCGGCCCTCGCTCTGACCTCCTGCGACGGCGGCGGCTCCGGCGACTCCAGCAGTTCCGGGAAATCCGGTGACGCGTCCGGCTCCGCGAAGAAGCCCGCCGTCGCGGCCTGCGTGATCGGTGACACCGGCATCCAGGTCGGTCCCGCGAACGCCGCCACGGCCGCCGGGGACACCGGCAACATCCCGGTCACCCTCACCAACAAGGGCACCCAGTGCACCCTGAAGGGCTTCCCCGGGCTGTCCGTTCAGGCGGGCGGCACCTCGGCGGACATCCCCGCGGACACGTCCGCGGCACCGGAGCAGCTGACCCTCGCCAAGGGCGACACCGCTTCCTTCACCATCACCTACGTAGGGGGTGCGGCGGGCGACACCAAAACCCTCGCCGTGAAGACGCTGAAGATCGGCCTGCCCGGCGCCGACACCACACAGAGCTTCCCGTGGTCGTACGGTCCGGTCGCGGGCAAGGGCTCGGCGATCGAACCGAACGCCTCGGTGACGCCGTTCCAGCACGCGGGCGACTGACGCGCGGGCGCCCTGCCGGACCTCCACGGGAGGGGCGGGACTCCTGCACGGGAGGGGCGGGACTCCTGCACGGGAGGGGCGGGACTCCTGGAGGAGCGGCCTCAAATTCCCACAGGAGCCGCCGAACACCTACGGAAACGGCCGGGCGCCCACAACAACCGCAGGACGCCTACGGAAGCGGCCGGGCGCTTCCGGCGACAACCGGTCTCCTACGGAAGCGGGCGCCTGCCCCGGACCTGGGCCCGGTCCGCCGCCGCGGCACCCTCGTGCCATCCGGCCTCGTCGGTGACCCCGCGCATCCGGGTCGTGACGGTCTCCGGGAACATCTGGTCCAGGTGGTCCGCGACCGCCACGTCACGGGCCGCGAGCACCGGCAGCAACTCCCCCTCCGTGGCGGTCACCTGGCCCTCGGCGACCGACGCGAGCCGGTCGCCGATCCGGTGCGCGTACGCGGCGAGGAACGACTGCCGGAAGGTCTTCGTGCGCTTGCGGCCGCCTGCCCGCTGCGCCGCCTCCGCCTTCGTCATCGCCGCCGTGGCCTGCACGAGAAGCGAGGTGTAGAGGAGTTCGACCACCTCCAGGTCGGGTTCGAAACCGACCACGGTCGAGAAGCAGAGGGCGTCGTTCCAGACGGCCCGGCAGCGGTTCGCTCCCGCCACCGCGTCCAGGAGCACCGCCTTGGCCGTCTCGTACGGTGGCTCGACGCCGATCCGGCAGGCGCCGGGCGCGTCCTTCGCGTGGGTACGGGCGGCGAGCAGCGCCTCGTCGATGCTGTGCCGCGCCATCAGCTCCTGCGCCTTGGCACTGAGCGCCTCCGCCTCCTCCGGGAACCCGGTCGCCTCCGCCTTCGCCAGCAGGGCGCGGATGCGGGTGAGCATGCGCGTCTCCTGAGGGGCGGCCGCCGTGGCCGGCGCCCTCGGCGGATCCAGCGGTTCGATGGAGGGCAGGCGCAGGAGCAGACGGTAGAGCTCCAGGACGGCCGTGGCGTGGGAGAAACGGTCGGTGCGGACGTCGTGGGGGTCGGCCTCCAGCTCGTCGAGCTGAGCTGCCCAGCGCGCACCCCGGGACGCGCGGTCGCCGTCCCGCTCCTGGAGGATCAAGGACGTCACCAGGCGTACGTGTACGTCGTCCAGGTCGCGCCGCACGATCCGTACGACATCGGCGGGCTGCCAGCCGCGACGCCAGGCCGCCGCGACGAACTCCTCGCCACGCCGGGCGAGTTCGGCGTCGGAGGCCGGGTCGGCGGCGAGCAGGGAGGCGCCGGTGTCGAGGGCCGTGTGGGAGTCGGCGTAGAGGGCGGCCCCGAAGGCGCGCTCCACGGTGCTGGACGTACTCATCCCCCGATCGTGTCACGGGCCGGCCTGGGCCGAAGTACGGCCCGATGCCGAAGCCGTCGACTCGTCCACACCCTGTGGACAGTGCGTCGACCGTCGAACCGGGGACGACAGGAACCCTCCCCCGCAGCCGCCCGGCACCCACCCGCCCCGTCCTCCCCACGCCCTACTGGTGCCCCGCCGATGCTTCGCGGGTGCCCCACCGATGCCTCACGTGCGCCTCACGCGACGGCCAGATGTCAACTTCGGGTTGACAGTCCCGGACTGTCAACCTAACGTTGACACATGACGACGAATCCATCCGGCAAGGCATCCGTGCGTCTCGACGACCTCATCGAGGCCATCAAGAAGGCGCACAGCGACGCGCTCGACCAGCTCCAGGACGCGGTGATCGCGGCCGATCACCTGGGCGACGTGGCCGACCATCTGATCGGGCACTTCGTGGACCAGGCACGACGTTCCGGAGCGTCCTGGACGGACATCGGCAGGAGCATGGGCGTCACCCGGCAGGCCGCGCAGAAGCGGTTCGTGCCGAAGGCGGAGGTGGACCTCGACCCCAGCCAGGGGTTCGGCCGCTACACGCCCCGCGCCCGGAACGCGGTCATGGCCGCGCACAACGAGGCGAAGGCCGCGGGCAACACGGAGGGACTCCCCGAGCACCTCGTCCTCGGCCTCCTCTCCGAGCCCGAGGGGCTCGCCGCGAAGGCGGTCACCGCGCAGGGCGTGACCCTGGACGCCGTCCGCGCGGCCGCAGCCGCGGCGCTCCCGCCGGCGGCCGAGCAGGTCCCGGAACTCATCCCGTACGGCCCCGCCGCCAAGAAGGTCCTGGAACTCACCTTCCGCGAGGCCCTCCGCCTCGGCCACAACTACGTCGGCACCGAACACATCCTCCTGGCCCTCCTGGAGTACGAGAACGGCGACGGCGTCCTCAGCGGCATCGGCATCGACAAGACGGTGGCGGAGGCCTACCTCGCCCGCGTGCTGGAGGTCGTCGCGGCGGGGGGACAGCAGAAGGCCGAGGACGAGTAGAGGCATCCGCCGACGGATCGGCGGGGCTCAGGAGCGGACGGATCGGCAGGGCTCGGGAGACACGGGATCCGAGCCACCGCCGAGCCCCGCGCGTCGTGTCCGCGGCCATTGTCAGACCCTCCTGCGAGACTCGGAAGCATGACCGAGCGCTGGGCTCTCGCGCCGGCCGAGGACGGTGGTGCGGAGATCGCCGCCCTCGGCCCGGACGGGCTGCCCACGGGACCGGTGCGCCGGGAGGCGGACCTCGCGGAGGCCGTGCGGACGCGGCCGGACGTGAGCCGGTGGGTGTGGCGGTCGACGGCCGATGTCTACCCGCGCCTGCTCGCCACGGGGGTGCGAGTGGAGCGGTGTTACGACATGGAGGCCGCCGAGACCCTGTTGCTCGGACACGAGGGGCGGCTCGGCGAGCCCCGGTCGGCGGCCGCCGCGCTGGCGAGACTGCGCGGCGGCCCCGTGCGGCCGGACCCGCCACAGCGTTCCGCCGAACCCGGTTCGCAGTCCTCCCTCTTCGAACCGCGCCCGGTGCACCTGCCCCTGTCGGATCTCCTCACGGTCTACGCCGACCAGCAGCGCCGCCACGACACGACCGCGCGTCCGGAGCGGATGCGGCTGCTGACCGCCTCCGAGTCCGCGGGGATGCTGGTCGCCGCCGAGATGAACCAGTCGGGACTGCCGTGGAGCGCGGACGTCCACCGGGACGTGCTGCACGAACTGCTCGGCGAGCGGTACACCGGAGGCGGTGAGCCCCGGCGCCTCGCCGAGCTCACCGAGGAGGTGTCCGCCGCCTTCGGGAGACGGGTCAGACCCGATCTGCCGGCCGACGTCGTCAAGGCGTTCGCGCAGGCCGGGATCAAGGTCAAGTCGACCCGGCGGTGGGAGATCGAGTCGATCGACCATCCGGCCGTGAAGCCGCTCCTGGAGTACAAGAAGCTGTACAGGATCTGGGTCGCCCACGGCTGGTCCTGGCTCCAGGACTGGGTGCGCGACGGACGGTTCCGGCCCGAGTACCTACCGGGCGGGACGGTCACCGGACGCTGGGTGACGAACGGCGGCGGCGCCCTCCAGATCCCCAAGGTGATCCGGCGTGCCGTCGTCGCCGACCCGGGCTGGCGGCTGGTCGTCGCCGACGCCGACCAGATGGAGCCCCGCGTCCTCGCGGCCATCTCCCGCGACCCCGGTCTGATGGAGGTCGCGGGCCGGGAGAGCGACCTCTACCAGGCGGTGTCGGACCGGGCCTTCTCCGGCGACCGCGCGCAGGCCAAACTCGCCGTGCTCGGCGCCGTCTACGGCCAGACGTCCGGCGACGGACTGAAGAACCTCGCCCTGCTCCGCCGCCGCTTTCCCCAGGCCGTGGCCTACGTCGACGACGCGGCCCGCGCGGGCGAGGAGGGGCGCCTCGTGCGGACCTGGCTGGGGCGGACCTGCCCTCCGGCGGCCGGGGCCGGCGACGGCAGTGGGGAGGAGGCGGGCATCCCGCAGGACGAACCCGTCGACACCGCCGTCGACCAGGGCTGGGTGCCGGGGTACGCCTCCTCCGACTCCCGCGCCCGCGGCCGGTTCGCGCGCAACTTCGTCGTGCAGGGCAGTGCCGCCGACTGGGCCCTGCTCGTGCTGGCGGCACTGCGCCGCACCTGCTCCCGGCTCGCCGCCGAACTGGTCTTCTTCCAGCACGACGAAGTGATCGTGCACTGCCCCGCCGAGGAGGCCGACACCGTGGTGGCCGCCATCCGCGACGCGGCCGAACTCGCGGGCCGCCTCACCTTCGGGGAGACGCCGGTGCGGTTTCCGTTCACGACGGCGGTCGTACGGTGCTACGCGGACGCCAAGTAGCGCGTCCACCCGGTCTCCCTCGTCCTCGCCGGCTTCCGCAGGTTTCGCAGCCTGGCGACACCCTCCGCGGGACGGCACATCAGGTCGGCGTCGACATCGGCGCAGGCCCAACGCCCTTCGGTGGGGCGGTCGGCGCCTGCGAAGGCACTACTTCGACAGCAGCTTTCGGAGTTCGCCCGTCACCGGACTGTCCGTCTCCTCCAGGGCCTCCAGCGCCGACGTCCACTCCTGGTACGCCGCTTCGGCGTCGCCGCGTTCCCGCAGCAGCAGTCCTCGCTGGTGGCGGGCGAGGCCTCCGGTGTAGCGGTCGGCGCGACGGTCGGCGCGGCACCGCAGCAGATCGCACTCGCGCGCGGCCCGCTCCCCCTGGCCGACGCCACGCAGGGCGCGCACCAGGCCGAGCCGGGTCTGCGACTCGCCGTGCCAGTCGCCGTGGCCGCCCAGAATGCGCAGGCTCTCCTCGAAGTGCGGTACGGCGGCGGCCGGTTCGCCGAGGGTGAGGTGGGCGTAGCCGATGTTGCAGTGCGCGGAGTGCCGGATGATCACGTCCTGCACGGCGTCGCCGATGGCGAGGCTGCGCTTGTGGTGGTCGATGGCGGCCCGTGGATCGGTGTGCTCGTACAGGTTGCCGAGGTGGCTGTAGGTGATGGCCTCCATGTGCGGGTCGCCCAACTCCCGTGAGAACTTCAGACTTTGAAGGAGGGCTTCACCGGACTCGGCGTAGCGGCCGAGGCTTTCGAGGAGCATGCCCCGGTTGTTCAGTCCCCGCCGCATGCAGGACACCGCCCCCAGGCGGCACCAGATCGCGAGCGCCTCGTCGTTCAGGGTGAGGGCCTCCCCGACACGGCCCGTCATGAAGTGCAGGCCCCCGAGGTCGCCGAGCGCGAACGCCTCCGCGGCCTCGTCGCCGAGGAGCCGCGCCGCTTCGAGCGCGGCACGCTGAAGGACCTCCAACTCGGCGACCCGGCCACTGCGTTGGACGTAGGGGTTGAGCATGCGGGCCAGCAGGGGAACGTACGGCGAGGTCCGCGCGTACCGCTCCGCCAACGCGACCACGTTCGCCAGCTCCGTGTCGCCCCAGGCGAAGGCCTCCCGCCCGGAACGGAACGGGGGCGTGGCCGCGACGTCCGCCGTGTGCCCGGCCGGCTGCGAGGCGGTCGGCCTGCTGCGGTCCTCACGGTCGAGACCGGGTTCGAGGACCGCCTCCAGGGAACGGGCGGCGACTCCGGCGTACCAGCGCAGAGCCCGCTCGGCGACGACCGCGTCATGACCGAGGGGAACGGAATCGCCACCGTGACCTGCCGGGGCGGCCCGGTCTCCGACGCCGTCGGCGACGGCCTCGCCCCCGGAAGCGCTCCCGGCGGCCGGAGCTCCCGCGCCCCTGCCCACGCCCGCTGTCGCGAGGACGCACTCCGCCGCGCCCGCTATCTCCCGGGCGAAATCCCGTACGAGGTCATGCGGCGCGTAGCGGCCGTAGGCGGTCTCCTCCAGGAGGGCGACATCGACGAGGCGGTCGAGCGCGGCCTCGGCACGGCGTTCGTCGGTGCCGGTGAGGCGGGCGACGAGGGTGGCTCCGTAGGCGGGCAGGTCGAGGGCGCCGATACGGCACAGGACGAGCGCCGCGTCCCGGTCGGCCTCCCGATCGGAGGCGCGCAGCGCGTCGTGCGCGACGGCGAGCGAACGGCGCACGCTCAGGTCGTCGTACTCCAGATGATGCAACCGGCCTTCCGTGGCTGCCAGTTGACCGGCCAGAACGTCAGGGGTCAGGGCGCGGCGCGCGGCGAGGCGGGCCGCGACGACCCGCAGGGCGAGTGGCAGCCGGCCGGTGAGTTCGACGAGGGCATGCGTACCGTCGAGTCCGTCCCGGCGGCCGGAGACCGCGCGGAGCAGGGCCGCGCTGTCCTCGTCCGTCAGCGGCGCCAGCGGGAAACGGTCGGCTCCGTCCAGGGCGGTGAGCGGCGAGCGGCTCGTCACGATCACCGCGCAGCCCGCGCCCGCCGGCAGCAACGGCCGCACCTGGGCGGCGTGCGCCGCGTCGTCCAGCACCATGAGGGTGCGGGTGGGCGCGAGCATCGAACGGAGCAACGCCGCCGCCGCGTCCGGGTGTTCGGGGATACGCCGGGGTTCCGCGCCCAGGTCGCGCAGCAGCGCGGCGAGCGCCTGGCCGGCGGTGAGCGGGGTCATGCCGGGGGTGGCGCCGTGCAGGTTGACGTAGAGCTGACCGTCGGTGAATCGTTCCCTCAGCCCGTGGGCGACGTGCAGCGCGAGCGCGCTCTTGCCGACACCGGCCATCCCGCTGATCACCGCGACGCGGGGCATCCCGGTGGCGGGGTCGCCGCCGGGAGCGCGGCCGCGCGAACCGCTCTGCGCGTCGGCCGCCGACCGGTCGGCGGCTGACCCGCCGGGGGACGCCCCGTCGGCCGGTCCGGCAGCCGTCCCGGCGATCGTCGCGCCACCGGGCGCACCACCGGGCGCGGTTGCGGACGCGGGACCGGTGGCGGACGCGGACGCGCCGTCGGACGCGGTTGCGGGCGTCGCGTCGGACGGTGTGCCGGTGGGCCCGGCGTCCGGGTGTGGCGGGGCCTCCGGACGCGTCAGGCGAACGGAGTACTCCGGGTCCAGGATCTGGCGCAGCCGGTCGCGGGCGTCTTCGCGGCCGGTGAAGTGCGCCGGGGGCGGTGGAAGTTGGGCAGGGCGGGGCGGCGAAACCGCACCCCGGTCACCCCGGTCGCCCCGGTCGCCCCGGTCGCCCCGGTCGCCCCGGTCGCCCCGGGGGGAGCCTGCCGGGGATTCCGCCGCACCGCCGTTCCCGTCCCGGCCACCCCGTCGGCCCCTGCCGCTGTCCCTGCCCCTGTCCCCGTCGCCGTTGCTGTCCCCGTCCCTGCCCCTGTCGCCGTTCCAGCTCCGGTCGCTCTCCCGGTCGCGGTCCGCGCCCCAGGTCCCGCCGCTGTTCCCCTCACCATCCGTGCGTCGGGTCCGGCCGTTGACCCTGTCCCCGTCCGCGCCCCGGGACCAGTCGTCGTCCCCGTCGCTGCCAGTGCCCCGGGACCGATCGTTGTTCCCGTCACCGTCCCTGCCCCAGCTCCGACCACTGCCCCCGTCGCCGTCCGCGCCCCGGGGCCAGTCCTTGCCCCCGTCGCCGTCCCTGCCCCGGGGCCTGCCGCTGTCACCGTCCATGTTCCGGTCGCGGCCCCAGCCCCGGTCGCCGTTCCTGCCCCGGTCCGTGGTCCCGGCCGGAGCCCCGTCACCGCTCAGGCCCCTGCCGCCGGCTGGGGCTCCGATGCCGACCCGGGTCCGGCCCCCGCCCGGGTTCCGGTCGGCGGTGTGGGCCTCGTCCGGGGTCCAGTCGTCGTCCCGCAGGATCTCCAGGTGGGCCCTGCGCACCGCCGGGCCCGGTTCGACGCCGAGTTCGTCGAGCAGGCGGGCCCGCAGGTCGCGGTGGACGGCGAGGGCCTCGGCCTGGCGTCCGGTGCGGTGCAGGACGAGCATCAGAAGCCGGTGGAACGACTCACGGAGCGGATGCTCGGCCGTACGAGCGGCCAGCTCCGGTGCCAGCCCGTCGAGCCGGGAGGCCGTCGGGGCGAGGTAAAGCTCCGCCTCGTACCGCCACTCCAGGACGAGCAGCCGGGCCTCCTCCAGACGCTGGACGACGGCGTGTCCGCCGGTCTCGGGCGGCAGACCGCTCAGCGGGGTGCCACGCCACAGCGCGAGCGCGGCGGTGGACTCGCGCAGCGCCCGCTCCCAGTGGCGCTCGGCGTGCGCGTCGCGCGCGACGGTGGCGTGCCGTTCGAAGACGCGGACGTCCAACTCGCCCTCGCCGACCCGCAGGACGTACCCCGGAGGTACCGCGCGCAGCCGTTCCGGATCGTCGAGGAGGCGACGCAGCCGGGTCACATGGTTCTGCAGGGACGCCTGGGCGGAGGCGGGCGGTGCCCCGCCCCACAGCGCGTCCTTGAGCACGTCGACGGAGACGACCCGGCCCGGTTCGAGGAGCAGTGCGGCCAGCAGGGCGCGCGTCTTGCCGCTGCCGATCGAGCCGACCTCGCCGTCGGCGCCGTACAGGACCGGCGGCCCCAGCAGCCCGAACCGCAGCCCGTTCCGCATCTCGCCGCCCCACTGCCTTTCCGCCCGGCCGCTCCGGCCGCGCACCACGGCGGTTTCCCGCCCTCCCGGGGCGAGTTCACGCCGACCGACTGATCGTTCCCACGGGAACCGTTGGCCTCATGTTAGCGATCCGTTGGCGCGGCCTGATGTGATCAGTCCATCGGATCTGGCCCGACGGTGCGCGCGTACTACGCGTAACTCGGGGGAGTGTCGCCGCCGCGGCCGGATCCGGGGACGTGAGAGGCCCCGGTCGCGAGGTGATCGACCGGGGCCTCCGTCCGCACAGGATCGGTGAGCCGGGGTTCAGATGACCGGCGGGCGCCCGAGACGGGTCAGCCGCCACACGGTCCGCCAGCGCATCGGACGCCGCTCTCCACCGGACTGCCGCAACCCCTCGGCGAATCCGCCGAACCAGGCCCTCAGCCCGCCGACGGACCGCGTCCGCAGCAGCGTGAGCACGATCCAGATCCCCAGGTGCAGCGGGATCAGCGCCAGGGGCAGCCGGCGGCGGGTGAGCCAGACCCGGTTGCGGGCGGTCACCCGGTAGTAGATGGCGTGCCGGGCGGGCGAGGTCTTGGGGTGCTGGAGGAGCAGTTCGGGCTCGTACAGCACGGTCCAGCCGGCGTCTATGGCCCGCCAGGCGAGGTCGGTCTCCTCGTGAGCGAAGAAGAACTCTGCGGGCCAGTCCCCGGTCTCGGCGAGCATCGGCATGGACAGCGCGTGGCCGCCTCCGAGGAAGCCGGTGACCGGTCCGCCGCGCATCGGGTCCTTGGCCCCGACCCTCGGCACATGGCGGCGCTGTGTCTCCCCGAGCTCGTCGGCGATGCGGAAGCCGACGATGCCGAGCCGCGGCCGGGCCGCGTACAGGTCGCGCACCTTGCGCAGCACGTCGCCGTCGATGAGCAGCCCGTCGTCGTCGAGCTCGACGACGACGTCCACGTCCCCGAACTCACGGAGTCGGCTCAGGCCGACATTCCGGCCACCGGGGCAGCCGAGGTTGTCGTCCAGTTCGACGGCGGTCACCTCACCCGGCAGGCCGAGGCGTTCGGCGAACTCGGGCAGCGGGCAGCCGTTGCCGACGATCACGATCCGGGTGGGTGCCACGTCCTGCTTGGCCACGGAGGTGAGCAGTGCGTCGACCTCGACGGGCCGGTTGCCCATGGTCACCACGGCAACGGCGATCCGTGGCCCCTCCTCCGTCTGTGACACGACACCCACCCCATCCCGGCCGACAACTGTGCCGCGATGCTAGCCGTTCACCGGAATGACCCCTCACGTACGCCGTCACGTATGCCGCGCGTACGTCCTGGTCTACGCGCATACGTCCATGATCAGGAGCGCCGATTCTCCTTGCGACGGACGAATTTCAGCCCCGACCAGTCCTCCCCCAGGGCCGCCACCTTCACGTCGACGACACCGAGGGGCAGGAAGAGGTCCCGCAGATCGTTCTCCGTGATGTCGCTGCGGTGCCCGGCCGCGCGGCGGGGCCAGGCGATCCAGAGCATGGCCTCGTCGGACAGGTCCGTGACCAACCCGGCCGCCTGTGCCGCCAGTTCGGCACGCTCCCGGAAGAAGGCGACGGTGACGTCCGCCCCCTTCGGGCCGCCGTCCCCGACCTCGCAGTCCTCGGGCAGCCCGGGAATCTGCCAGTCCCGCGGCCCGTGGGCCAGCCGTACCCGGTGCCCCGCCTTGATGCCGATCTTCCGGGCGAGCGGAGTACCGGAGTACCCGCCGCCCGCCGCGCTGGATGCCGTCATCCCCGCAGGATGACACCGCGTGGCGCGGTCAGCCCGTGTACGCGCCCCTGACCTCCAGGTGCTCGGCGGCGGGCGGCCCGGCCAGCCACTTCTTCAGGCCCGCCTGGAACTCGCGGAACTCCGCGATCGCGGGCAGCGGGTTCTCGATCCCGTCCGCGAGTTCCAGCTGGGCGAGGTAGGTGACGCCGTCGGGCAGCCGGTACGAGGCGTAACGCACGCCCGCGGGCCGCGCCTCCTCGACGGCGGTGAACATCTTGTGCAGCGCGTCCTCCAGCTCGCCGACGAACTCGGGCTTCACCGTGGCACGCACCATCAGAACGGTCATCTTCTCGACTCCTCCTCCGCGGACCCCTCCGTGCGGCGCCCCGTCAACCTCCTGACGCGCGGGAGCGCGAAGGTGTGACAGGCGCCGGGGGGGGTGACGGGCACCGGACGGGTGACAGGCGCCGGACGGGTGACGGGCACCGGACGGGTTACGGGCACCGGACGAGTGACGGGCGCCCAAGGGGTGTCCGGCGTCGCGGGGGTGACCGGCCTCGCGGGGCTCTCGGGCCGGTGCAGGGAAAACCAGTCCGCCGGTGCGGGGAAAGCCGGTCCACGGAGTGGAACCCGCTCGACTACCGGTTGTCGGCGAGCGGGTTCATGCTGGTGGGAGCGGCCGGGTGCCCCCGGACTCCCTCGGTGACCCCCGGGGGTGCCCGAGACTCCCGAGCCGGGGACAGCGGGCGCCCGGTCCACCGTCGGCGGGCGCCACCAGGTTCCGGAGGGCGCAATGAGCTCACCATCCGTCCCGCCGCCCGCACCGCTCCCACCGCTGGGGCCGGGGGCCACGGACAAGGGCCTCAAGGGCGGCGCCCTGGGCCTGTTCTCCAGCACGGTGATCGGACTCGCCTCCACGGCGCCCGCCTACAGCCTCGCCGCCACCCTCGGCGTCATCGTCGGAATCGTGGGCTTCCAGTCACCGATCGTGATCGTGCTGGCCTTCGTCCCGATGTTCCTGATCGCGTACGGCTACAAGGAGCTCAACCGGGCCGACCCCGACTGCGGCACCACGTTCACCTGGGCGGCCAGGGCCTTCGGCCCCCGTACCGGCTGGCTGGGCGGCTGGGGCATCGTCGCGGCCGACATCATCGTGATGGCCAACCTGGCCCAGATCGCCGGCGCGTACGGCTTCCAGCTCGTCGGCGCGGACGGGCTGGCACAGAACACGTTCTGGGTCACCGTGGTCGGCGTCCTGTGGATCGCCGTGATGACCCTGATCTGCTACATCGGCATCGAGCTCTCGGCCAACCTGCAGAAGGCACTGCTGACCATCGAGATCGTGGTGCTGTGTCTGTTGGCGGTCACCGCCCTGGTCAAGGTGTACGGCGGTACGGCGCCGGCGGTCTCGTCGGAGATCTCGTGGTCGTGGTTCAACCCCTTCGAGATCAACTCCTTCGACGACCTGACCAAGAGCATCCTCGCCGGTGTGTTCATCTACTGGGGCTGGGACACCGCGGTGTCCGTGAACGAGGAGACCGTCGACCGCGACCGCACCCCGGGGCGCGCCGCCGTCATCTCCACCGTCATCCTGCTGCTCGTCTACCTCATGGTCACCACCTCCGCGCAGGCGTTCGCCGGCGTGGGCCAGCAGGGCATCGGCCTGGGGAACCCGGACAACTCCGGAGACGTGCTCTCCAGTCTCGGCGCCGAGGTCTTCGGCACCGGGGGCTGGGGCACGGTCGCCACCAAGCTCCTGATCGTGATGGTGCTGACCTCTGCGGCGGCCTCCACCCAGACGACCATCCTCCCCACGGCCCGTACCACCCTGTCGATGGCCGCCTTCAAGGCCATCCCCCAGCGCTTCGCCCGCATCCACCCCCGGTTCCTCACTCCGACCTGGTCCACCGTGGGCATGGGCCTGGCCTCGATCGCCTTCTACGTGATGCTGACCCGGGTGAGCGAGAACGTCCTGGCCGACTCCATCGGCTCGGTCGGACTGATGATCGCCTTCTATTACGGTCTCACCGGCTTCGCCTGTGTCTGGTACTACCGCAGGGTCCTGACCCGCAGCCCACGCGACCTCTGGACGCGCGGGATCATGCCGGGCCTGGGCGGGGCCATGCTCCTCTACTTCTTCATCAACGCCTGCTTCGTGTACGCCGCCGCCGACTACGGCAGCACCTCGTGGACCATGCCGTTCCCGCCGCACTGGCAGCTCGGCGGCGTCTTCGTCACCGGCATCGGCGCCCTTCTCGTCGGAGCCGTCCTGATGTTCCTGTACAGCGCGTTCCGCCCGTCCTACTTCCGCAAGGAGACGATCGCGGTCTCGTCCCACGACCCGGGCGGCCACTGACCGGCACCCGCCGGAGGGGACGGAGCCGGACAGCGGTGAGCCGTCCCGGTGGCGCGGGGGAAGAGGCCACCGGGACGGTGTTCCGGAGAGGGCGCGTCAGGCCCTCGCGCCACCGCGACCTCCGGCGAGCCGTCGGACCGCACCTCGCCGTCCTCGTCGACGTCCGACGGAATGATCGACAGCGCGCCGGCGTGCAGGTCCTTCGTACTCAGCAGGGTGAAGCCGACGAGCGCGGCGATGAACCCGAGGATCGCGCTCAGGGTCAGAGCGCCGTGGAAGGCGTTCATGAACGCGTCCTGCCCGGTGGCCGGCACCTTGTCGCGCATTCAGCGCCGACGATCCACGGTCGTGGACCGGTGTCGGTCCACCGCTGCGTGCCGGTGTGCGTGACTGTCGACGTCGGGCGTGTCATCAGGGTGGAGGGATGATCAAACCGTTGAGTTGCCCCGCAGTTGGCATCCGACCGCGGTTTGCCCCGAGCCTGACGACGCAGCCCCGAACCTCACGAAGCAGCAGTACAACCAAAAGGAGAGGTCAGCGGTCTCATGCGTGTCCGGCACCCACCTGTCGGCCGTTCTGTCAGCGACAGGCGTGGTCGTACGGCTGCCTGTCCGCGCTTTCCAGGAGTCCCATGCGCCTCAAGCAGGTCTCGCTCGCGGCGGCGATATCCGTCGTCGCAGGTCTGACCACCGCCACCGTCGGCCTCACCGGTCCCGCCGCCTGGGCCGACGGCGACAACGCGGCCGCGCTGCCGCTGTCGCACTACGCCCACATGGTGGTCGACGGCGCTCACCAGCACCTCTTCTTCAGCCAGGGCGCCGGCACCACCGGCATCGTGGTGACCGACCTGTCCGGCGCCCCCGTCACCACCATCGACGGCGAGCAGGGCGCCGACGGCCTCGCGCTGTCCGCCGACGGCAAGACGCTGTACGCGGCGCTGACCGACGGCGACGCGATCGCCGCCATCGACACGGCCACGCTCGCCGAGACCGGCCGCTTCGGCACCGGCACCGCCAGCGCTCCGGTCTCCGTCGCCCAGGCCGGCGGCAAGGTCTGGTACAGCTACACGGCCGACGACGGCAAGGGCACCGTCGGCTCGCTGGACCCCTCCGCCGCCGACCCCGCGCCGATCCCGCAGCCCGTCATGCCGCACTGGTCGGCCGCACCCCTCCTCAGCACGGGCGGCGGGGTGCTCGCGGTGAACGCGGCGCAGGACGCCCACTCCTCCATGACCCACATCGCCACCTACGACGTCTCCTCGGGGACCCCCTCCCTCAAGGTCGACATGGGCCTCGGCGGCGCCGCGACGGGTCCCGTCCAGGTCACCCCGGACGGCACGAAACTGCTCGTTCCGCAGTCGACCGCCGTGTACGTGTACAGCACGGCGGACCTCAGCACCGCCAAGCCCTACGCGTACTACACCGGCGGTGTCAGCTCCTCCCCCGACTCCGTCGCCATCGACTCCGACGGCACGATCGCCCTCGGCAGCATCGCGGGCTCGGGCGCGGGCGCCTACCTCTACGCGGCCGACCAGATCGCCGAGAACCACGTCGCCTTCCCGGCCGGCACCGTCGCAGCCGACGGCCTCGTCTGGGGCGCCGACGGCCGCACGCTCTACGCCGTCACCCAGGGCAACGGGTCCTACGCCCTCGACGTCCTCGGCGACGCCAAGCTCACGGACACCACGCTCTCCCTGAACGCCCCGTCGCCGTACGCGATCCCCGCCCAGCGGTTCACGGTGAACGGAACGGTGGGCGGCCACGGCTTCGTGCCGGCCGGCGCCACGCTGAAGGTCACCCGCGACGGCACCGATCTGCCCGACGTCACGGTCGGCGCGGACGGCTCGTTCGGCATCACCGACACCCGCCAGGACGAGGGCGGGTACACCTACGAGGTGTCCTACGCCGGCGACGCGACGCACCGGCCCGCGACCACCTCGCTGAAGGTATGGGTTTCCAGGGTCGGAACCTCCATCCCGTACCCGGAGTTCAGCTCGGCGACGCCGCACAAGGTGGCCTTCACCGGCACGGTCATGACCGACCTGACCCGCGGCCCCTTCGCACATGGCGACACCGTCCAGGTGACCCGGACGAACGAGGACACCCACGAGTCGACCCAGCTCCCCGCGGCCCCGCTCGACCCGGCCACCGGTCGGTTCACGGTCGCCGACAACCCGGGGACAGCCGGATGGTTCACCTACCGCCTGTCGTTCGGGGGTGACATCACGCACCAGCCGTACTCGAACGACGTGAGCGCCACCATCTCTCCCTACGCCCCGGCCCTCACGCTGAAGGCCCCCACGACCGCCACGCGCGGCGCCGCGCTGAGCTTCGGCGCCGTGCTGGGCGACGGCCCGTACGACAGCGGCGAGACGGTCACCGTGACCCGAACGGACGCGGCGCACACCACGACGCCCGTGACGTGGACGGCCCCCGTGGCCACCGACGGCACGATCACCGTCAAGGACACCCCCTCCATCGGCGGCGCCAACGCCTACACGATCAGCTACGCCGGCGACACCGACCACCTGGCGGCCACCGCCTCCGCGACCGTCCAGGTCTCGCGCGCCACGACGAGCCTGTCCGTGACCGCCAACGCCTCGACCTACGCGTACGGCGCGACGGCCACCGTCACCGCCCACCTGGGCACCACGTACAACGGCCGTACGGCCTCGCTCTACGCCACGCCCGCCGGCGGCAAGAAGACGCTGGTCAAGACGGGCACCGTGGACAGCAAGGGCAACCTGACGGCCACGTACAAGCTCGTCAGCAACACGACGTTCACCGCGTCCTACGCGGGCGACTACCGCTACGCCCCGGCCACGGCCACCCGCACCGTGAGCGGCCAGGCGAAGGTCGCGCAGGCCCTGGGCGGCTACTACACGACCACCACGTACAGCGGCACCACCTACCGCGTCTACCACCACACGGCGCGCCCGACGGTGACCACGACCGTGTCGCCGAACAAGTCCGGCCAGTGCGTGCACTTCCAGGTCCAGCAGTACTACAGCGGTGCCTGGCACACGCTCAGCACCTCGGGCTGCTTCACGCTCGACTCCAAGAGCGCCGTGGCGGCGCAGCTGAGCCTCTCCAACGCGGTCAACCAGAAATTCCGGGTGCGCTCGGAATACGTCCACAGCTCGAAGGACACCGCCAACGTGAGCACGTGGGGCGGCTGGCAGTATCTGACGGTCAGGACCTGAGCACCTGAGCCCACAGGGGCTCCCCGCAGCGCGGGATTTCGTCGGCTGCGCATGTCTCGTTCCCTACGACACCGGACATAAGCGGAACGCTGCCGTGTACATGAGGACGTCCCAGCAGGGCGCCCCTGCCGAGGTTCCGGCCGCCCTGATCGTTACAAGCCGGAGAAGCCGAGGCGGGCGGCGCCACTGCCGTCATCGCCGACTAGGCCGATGACGTCGAGGGAAGGCGTCGCCGGTCGGCCGGTGCCCGGGAAGACCGAGTGCGGTGTGGACGGGGCGAATTGCGGGCCGTCGCTCGACCTGGACCGCAGCCAGTTGGAGCTACGTCCGGGATCCGTCTATCGCGGCCAACAGCCCGCGCTCAGCACAGTCGCCGCATCCGAAAAAAGCAAAAGCCCCAGGTCACGGCGAGTGAGTCCTGAGGCTTCCACAGAGCCGCCTTCGGGATTCGAACCCGAGACCTACGCATTACGAGTGCGTTGCTCTGGCCATCTGAGCTAAGGCGGCGCGCTGCCCACACCTATGGTGCGATCAGCAACGTCGGTAAGTCTACACAGTTTCCGAGGGTGCTCCGCACACGCTTCGGGGCATGCGCTCCAGGGGTGCGCAACAGGGCTATGAGCAGCGCTTTCCCTTCGCGGGAGGGGTGCCCTGGAGGAGATAGCGGTTGATCGTGGAGTCGATGCAGGTGCTGCCGCGGCCATAGGCGGTGTGGCCGTCGCCCACGTAGGTGAGGAGGGTCCCGGAGGAGAGCTGGGAGGCGAGGGACCGGGCCCAGGGGTACGGGGTCGCCGGGTCGCGGGTGGTGCCGACGACGAGGATCGGGGCCGCGCCCTTCGCCTCGATGCGGTGGGGTTCGCCGGTGTTCCGCACGGGCCAGTACGCGCAGTTCAGGGAGGCCCAGGCCAGGCCCTCACCGAAGACGGGGGACGCCTTCTCGAAGGCGGGGAGCGCCCGCTCCACCTGGTCCGGGCCGGAGAAGGCGGCCGGCAGGTCGAGACAGTTCACGGCGGCGTTGGCGGACATCAGGTTCGCGTACTGGCCGTCGGCGTCCCGCTCGTAGTAACTGTCGGAGAGGGCCAGCAGGCCCGAGCCGTCGTTCTTCTTCATCGCGGAGGTGAGCGCGTCGCGCAACTGCGGCCAGGCCGTCTCGTCGTACATCGCCGCGATCACCCCGGTCGTCGCGAGGGCCTCTCCGACCTTGCGGCCGTCCGGGTCGCCCGCCGGAATGGGCTCCTTGTCCAGCTGCTGGAAGAACACCTTCAGGTTCCTGCCCACCTGATCCGGGCTCGTACCCGCGTCGCCGAGCGGGCAGTCGCTGTGCCGCACGCAGTCCTTCGCGAAGGACTGGAACGCCGTCTCGAACCCGGCCGTCTGCTCCTCGTTCAGCTTGCGCGCGGTGAGCGACGGGTCCAGCGCGCCGTCCAGGACCAGCCGTCCCACCCGGTCCGGGTAGAGGCCCGCGTACGTAGCCCCCAGGAACGTGCCGTACGACGCCCCCACATAGCTGAGCTTCTGGTCACCCAGCACGGCCCGCAGGATGTCCATGTCACGGGCCGCCTCGACCGTGGAGACGTGCCGAAGCAGCTCGGGCGAGTGCTGTCCGCAGCCCTCGGCGAACTTCTTGAACGCCTCGACGAGCTGATCCGTCTCCCGGCCGTCGTCCGGGGTGGTGTCCGTCTGCGTGAACGCGTCCATCGCACGGCCGTTGAGGCACTCGACCGGCTCGCTGCGGGCCACTCCCCTGGGGTCGACCGCGACCATGTCGTAGCGGGCGCGGACCTCGGCCGGATAGCCGATTCCGGCGTACGACTGGAGATAGCCGACCGCCGAACCGCCCGGCCCGCCCGGATTGACCAGGAGCGAGCCGAGGCGCTTGCCCGGTCCCGTGGCCTTCTTGCGGGAGACCGCCAGCCTGACGTCGCCCGCCCCCGGCTTCGCGTAGTCGAGCGGCGCCTTCATCGTGGCGCACTCGAAGCCGGGGACACCGCAGCTGCGCCAGTTCAGCTTCTGCTGGTAGTACGGCGCCAGCGCCGCCGGTGTGGCGCGCGGCAGCGCGGTGAGCGCCGCCTCGGTCGTCGCGGCCGTCTTCGTTGAACTCCCCGAGGAGCAGGCGGAGATGAGCAGCGCCACGGCGGCCAGGAGCACGCCGCTCGCACGGAGGGGTCGGGTCGGCCGAGAGGTGCGCCTCATGTGCATCTCGCGAGCGTAACGTTGCGCCATCGATTGATCACCTTCCGTCGCGGAAGCGGCCCGTACGAGTGACTCGGTCAACCCGTCACCGGACGCGTCGTCCCCTGGCCGGGCCGGACGCCCACCGAATGACCTGGGCCGCATGCACCCGTCGGATGATCGGGGCCGCGTTTCCTGGCCGGTTGGCGGGGTCACACAGCGCCGCCGCGCCCCGCACCGTAGGCGGGCCGTGCACAGCCGCCGCGCCGGACACGGCAGGCGGGACGCACACCGCCGACGCGGCGTGCACCGCCGCCGGGCCGTATCGCCAGGGCAGTCGGTGCGGGCAGGACGGCTGGAATACCGGCGCGCCCACGGGGATCAGCCCGCTCGGAGCGCCATCGTCATCGCCTCCACCGCGAGCAGCGGGGCGACGTTGCGGTCGAGTGCCTCCCGGCACGCGGCGATCGCGTCGATGCGGCGCAGGGTCGACTCCGGCGAACTGCCGCGGGCCAGCCGCTCCAGTGTGTCCCCCGCCTCCACGTTGGCGATGGCCAGGCGGGAGCCGAGCTGAAGGGCGAGTACATCGCGGTAGAAGCCGGTGAGGTCGATCAGCGCCAGATCGAGGCTGTCGCGCTGTGTACGCGTTCTTCGGCGTTTCTGCCGGTCCTCCAGCTCCTTCATGACGCCCGCCGTGCCGCGCGGCATCCGGCCGCCCTGAACCGCGCCGAGTGCCGTCTTCAGGTCCTCGGTCTCCTTGACGTCGACTTCCTCGGCGAGCTGTTTCGCGTCCTCCGAAGCCGTGTCGATCAGCTCCTGGGCCGCCTTGAGGCAGCCGCCGATGTCGTCGATCCGCAGCGGGAGCTTGAGGACGGCGGCGCGGCGCTGCCGGGCGCTCGGGTCCGTGGCGAGGCGGCGGGCGCGCCCGATGTGGCCCTGTGTCGCGCGCGCGGCGGCCGCCGCGACGTCGGGCTCGATGCCGTCACGGCGTACGAGGATGTCGGCGACCGCTTCCACCGGCGGGGTGCGCAGCGTGAGCAGTCGGCAGCGGGAGCGGATGGTGGGCAGCACGTCCTCGATGGACGGTGCGCAGAGCAGCCAGACCGTGCGGGGAGCGGGCTCCTCGACGGCCTTCAGCAGGACGTTGCCCGCACCCTCCGTGAGACGGTCCGCGTCCTCCAGGACGATGACCTGCCAACGGCCGACGGCGGGGGACAGCTGGGCTCGGCGGACCAGGTCGCGGGTCTCCTTGACGCCGATGGAGAGCAGGTCGGTGCGGACGATCTGCACATCGGCATGGGTCCCGACCAGGCTCGTATGACAGCCGTCGCAGAACCCGCAGCCGGGGATTCCGCCGAGAGCGCGGTCGGGGCTCACACACTGCAACGCGGCCGCGAACGCGCGTGCCGCCGTGGAGCGGCCCGAGCCGGGCGGGCCCGTGAACAGCCAGGCGTGCGTCATCTTGGACGCCTCGGGGAGCGGGGCCTTCGCGGCGACCGCGGTGACAAGGGCGTCGGCGTCCCGGGCAGCGGCGGCAAGCTGCTCGCTCACCTTCTCCTGGCCCACCAGGTCGTCCCACACAGGCATGGGCTCCGCCCTTCCGTCGCATTTTGTCTCGCGTCGTCCATTGTGCGGGTCGCCACTGACAATCGGGCCCACCCGCCAGTTCACCGGACTCGGGGCAGCGAACACGGCTGCCGGCTGCCGGCTTCTGACTACTGGTGTCGACCACCGGCCACTGAGCACTGGCCACAGACCACTGGCCAACAACACCGGCACAGGACGCCGGCGGAGCAACGTTCTGCCCCGCCGCGCCTCCTCACCAGTCCAGCCCGGCCAGCCCGACCGATCCGGCCAGTCCGTGGGCGGGGACTAGCGTCGCCGCCCGCCGCGTCCCTGTCCGTGGCCCTCGTCCCAGTCGTCCTCTTCCTCGCGCGGGCCCAGCAGTTCGTCCGCCAGGGTCGGGAGGTCGTCGAGCGGGGTCTCCTCGGCCCAGTCAGGGCGGGGCCTGCGGCGCGGGGCGCCCGTCTCGTCCACCTGCGGCAGTTCCCGCGTGCGGTCGACGGGACCCTCGGGCCGGGCCGTCGGCCGCTCGTCCCGGAAGTAGCCCCGAGGCATCCGGTCCGCCGGATCCCCGGCCGACGCGTCGGCCCTGGCCCCCGCACCCCCGTCCCGTACCGGAGGAAGCACGGTCGTCTCGTCGGCCGCACCCGGCGCCGGGGACACGGGCGGCAGCACCGTCGTCTCGTCCGCCGCCCCGCCCGGAACCGGCGGCTTCGGCAGCGTGGCCGTGTCCTCGCCGTCGGAGCGGGACGCCGGGCGCGAAGCCGCGCGGCCCTCAGCCGGTCGTACGGGCGGAAGCACCACGGTCTCGTCGGCCGCCGGGTTGGTGACGACCGGCGTGGGGAGAGTCGTCTCGTTGTCCGGTACGGAAGCCGCCGCGGCCCATGAAGGCACGGAGGCGGACGAAGAAGCGGAAGCAGCGGACGGTGAGGGAGCAGTCGACGGAGCAGCCGACCGGGACGGAGATGCCGAGGCCGTCGAGGCCTCACCGGCATCGCGTCCCGACCCGGCGCCGGCGCCCGAACCGGTCGGGGCTCCGCCCCTCGGACCGGCTCCGGTACCCGTCCCGGTGCTCGACACCGCGGCCTCGGCCGAAGCCGCCGCGGCCGCCGAGGCGGCAGCCGCCTCCGCGGCGATCCGCCGGGCCTCCTCCGCGCGCAGCAACGCCTCCTCGGCCTTGCGCTGCTTCTCCAGACGGCGCGCCTCGGCCTCGGCGCGCAGTCGCGCCTCCTCCTCGGCCTGCCTGCGCACCCGCTCCTGCTCCGCGGCGCGCATCTCCTCCTCGGCGAGAAGCCGGACCCGCTCCTCCTCGGCGCGGCGGCGGGCCTCCTCGGCGCGCTGCCGGGCCTCCTCCGCCTGGCGCTCGGCCTCGCGCCGCTGGGCCTCTTCCAGTTCGCGCTGCTTGCGCTCCTCCTCCTCGGCGCGCAGTTTCGCGAGCTGCGCCTGGCGCTCGCGCTCCAGACGCTCCTCCTCCGCCTTGCGAGCCGCCTCTTCCTCGGCCTTGCGCCGGGCTTCCTCCTCGGCCGCCCTGCGCGCCTCCTCCTGGGCCTTCACCTCGGCCTCGGAGAGGGGCAGCATCACGTCGAGCCGGTGCCGTACGACCGTGGTGACGGCCTCGGGCTCCTGTGCGGCGTCGACGACCAGGTAGCGGCTCGGGTCGGCGGCGGCGAGCGTCAGGAAGCCGGACCGCACGCGCGTGTGGAACTCGACAGGCTCCGACTCCAGGCGGTCGGGCGCCTCGGTGAACCGCTCGCGGGCGGCTTCCGGCGACACGTCGAGCAGGACGGTCAGATGCGGTACGAGCCCGTCCGTCGCCCACCGGTTGATCCGGGCGATCTCCGTCGGGGACAGGTCACGGCCCGCGCCCTGGTAGGCCACGGAGGAGTCGATGTAGCGGTCGGAGATGACGACGGCGCCGCGCTCCAGCGCGGGCCGCACCACCGTGTCGACGTGCTCCGCGCGGTCGGCGGCGTACAGCAGGGCCTCCGCGCGGTGCGAGAGACCCGCGGACGACACGTCGAGAAGGATCGAGCGCAACCGCTTGCCGACCGGCGTGGCGCCCGGCTCGCGGGTCACCACGACCTCGTGGCCCTTGCTCCGGATCCAGTCGGCGAGGGCCTGCGCCTGGGTGGACTTGCCTGCCCCGTCGCCGCCCTCCAGAGCGATGAAGAAGCCGTTCGTCGTGGGCACCTGCGCCGGGTCGTCACCGCCGCGCAGGGCGTCCAGCAGGTCCTTGCGCAGCGGCACCCCGGAACGGTCGTCGGCCTTGGCGAGCACCACGGCGGCGACCGGCAGCAAAAGCGCGCCGACCAGCATCAGGGTGAAGGCGGCGCCTCCGTGCGCGAACACGAACTTGCCGCTTTCCAGGCGGTGCGGGCCGATCGCGGCGGCCACCAACGGCGCCACGATCGCGCCGACCGCCACGAAGACCCGTACGACCGCGTGGAGGTGTTCCGTCGTACGGGCTCGGCGGTAGTCCTCGGCCTCCTGGTCGAGGAGCGCGTGCCCGGTGTTGGCGGCCACACCCGCGCCGACACCGGCGAAGGCGACGATCAGCAGCACCGTGGTGACGTCCGGAACAAGGCCCGCGGCCAGCAGCGCGACCCCGGTGAAGGCGATCGCGAGCGCGAGCAGCCTGCGCCGCGACAGCGACGGGAGCAGCGAGGGGGCCGTGCGGATCCCGACGACGACCCCGCCGGTCAGGGCCAGCACCAGCAGCCCGTACAGCACCGGTCCGCCGCCCAGGTCGATGGCGTCCAGCACCGAGACGGCGACGGCGGCCGAGATCGCCCCGGCGACGGCCGCGCAGGCCGGCACCAGGAGCGGAATGGCGCCGGTGCGGCCCTTGTCGATGCCGGTGCCCGTCTTCGGGCGGCGCAGTCCTTCGAGCGGCGACCGCGCGCGCGGGGTGCGGGCGTCGGGCAGCTCGAGGAAGGTGATCACCGAGAGGGAGGCCGCGAAGAGTCCGGCCGCGACGTACGAGGCGAGCGCCGCCTGGTGCTGGTCGAACCAGTCGATCCCGGCGCCCAGCAGGTTGCTGACGAGGGAGACGACGACCAGGGTGACGGCCGCGATCGGCACCGCCGCGAAGGCCGTACGCAGGGACAGCCGCCGCAGCGCGTCCATGTGGTCCGGCAGCGGGCGCACCGTGGCGCCCTCCAGCGGGGGCGCGGGCAGCAGTGCGGGCGCCGCGCTCTCCCGGCACACGGTCCAGAACCGCTCGGCGACACCGGACACGAAGACGATGACCAGCAGGACGGCGAGCGCGTGGTCCGGGGTCCAGGCGATGAACAGGGGCGCGACGATGAGGAGCGCGGCCCGCAGGCCGTCGGCTCCGAGCATGGTCCAGCGCCGGTCGAGGAGGCCGTCGGGCGAGGTCAGCGATGTGAGGGGCCCAAGAAGCACGGCCCCGAAGAGCAGCGTCGCGAGGACGCGCGCTCCAAAGACGGCCGCCACCGCGAGGGCGGCCCCGCGGGCGCCACCGCCGAAGGAGCCCTCGGAGATCGCCGCCTGGAGGGCTAGGACGACCAGGACCAGAAGGGCCAGCGCGTCCGCGACACCTCCCACGAGGTGGGCGCTCCACAACCGCTTCAACTGCGGCTGACGCAACAGCGCGCGGACGGCACGCTCGCGTGAATCCGCGACCAGGGCGTCGTCGGGGGCCCAGTCCTGGGCCGTTGGCTGCTCGGATCGCGTCATCCTGCCAGCCTATCCGGACCCACTGACTCCCCGAAGGGGTGCCCGAACATACGGACGCCCCCACACGAAATGGTGTAGGGGCGTCCACTTCTGCGAAAGGGGAGGACTCAGCCTTCGGAGGCCGCCGTCTTCTTCGCTGCGGTCTTCTTGGCGGGCGCCTTCTTCGCAGCCGTCTTCGAAGCCGTCGTCTTGGCGGCCGCCTTCTTGGCCGGTGCCTTCTTGGCGGGCGCCTTCTTCGCGGCGGCCTTCTTCGCCGGACTCTTGGCACGCTTCTCGGCGAGCAGCTCGTAGCCGCGCTCCGGCGTGATCTCCTCGACGCTGTCGTCCGAACGCAGCGTCGCGTTGGTCTCGCCATCGGTCACGTACGGCCCGAAACGGCCGTCCTTGACCACGACCGGCTTCCCGCTGACCGGGTCGTCGCCGAGCTCCTTCAGCGGCGGCTTGGCGGCCGCGCGGCCCCGCTGCTTGGGCTGGGAGTAGATCTCCAGAGCCTCTTCCAGCGTGATGGTGAAGAGCTGGTCCTCGGCGGTGAGCGAGCGCGAGTCCGTGCCCTTCTTCAGATACGGCCCGTAGCGCCCGTTCTGCGCGGTGATCTCGACGCCCTCGGCGTCCTTGCCGACGACGCGCGGCAGGGACATCAGCTTGAGGGCGTCGTCCAGGGTCACCGTGTCGAGCGCCATCGACTTGAAGAGCGAGGCGGTACGCGGCTTGACGGCGTTCTTGCCCGTCTTCGGGGTGCCCTCGGGGAGCACCTCGGTGACGTACGGGCCGTAGCGGCCGGCCCTTGCGATGATCTGGCGGCCCGTCTCGGGGTCGGCGCCGAGCTCGAAGTCACCGCTCGGCTTGGCGAGCAGTTCCTCGGCGAGTTCGACCGTCAGCTCGTCCGGTGCCAGATCCTCGGGCACATCGGCGCGCTGGTGGTTCTCGGAGTCCTTCTCGCCGCGCTCGACGTACGGGCCGTAGCGGCCGACGCGCAGCACGATGTCGTTGCCGACCGGGAAGGAGGACACCTCGCGGGCGTCGATGGCGCCCAGGTCGGTGACGAGCTCCTTGAGGCCGCCCAGGTGGTCGCCGTCGCCGTTGCCGGCCTCGGCGGCGCCGGTCGCCTCGCCCTCACCGAAGTAGAACCGCCGCAGCCACGGCACGGCCTGCGCCTCGCCGCGCGCGATGCGGTCGAGGTCGTCCTCCATCTTGGCGGTGAAGTCGTAGTCGACGAGCCGCCCGAAGTGCTTCTCCAGGAGGTTGACCACGGCGAACGACAAGAAGGAGGGCACCAGGGCCGTCCCCTTCTTGAAGACGTAACCGCGGTCGAGGATCGTGCCGATGATCGACGCGTACGTCGACGGGCGGCCGATCTCGCGCTCTTCGAGCTCCTTGACCAGGGACGCCTCGGTGTAGCGGGCCGGCGGCTTGGTGGCGTGGCCGTCGACCGTGATCTCCTCGGCGGACAGCGGGTCGCCCTCGCCGACCTGCGGAAGGCGGCGCTCGCGGTCGTCGAGCTCGGCGTTCGGGTCGTCCGCGCCCTCGACGTACGCCTTCAGGAAGCCGTGGAAGGTGATCGTCTTGCCGGACGCGCTGAACTCGGCGTCACGGCCGTCGGCGGCCCGGCCGGCGATCTTCACGGTGACGGAGTTGCCGACCGCGTCCTTCATCTGGGACGCGACGGTCCGCTTCCAGATCAGCTCGTAGAGCCTGAACTGGTCGCCGGTCAGTCCCGTCTCGGCGGGGGTGCGGAAACGATCGCCCGAGGGGCGGATCGCCTCGTGCGCCTCCTGCGCGTTCTTGACCTTCCCGGCGTACGTACGCGGCTGCGCCGGCAGGTAGTCGGCGCCGTAGAGCTGCGTGACCTGGGCGCGGGCGGCCGTGATCGCCGTCTCCGACAGGGTCGTGGAGTCCGTACGCATATAGGTGATGAAGCCGTTCTCGTACAGCTTCTGGGCCACCTGCATGGTCGCCTTCGCGCCGAAGCCGAGCTTGCGCGAGGCCTCCTGCTGCAGCGTCGTCGTACGGAACGGCGCGTACGGCGAGCGGCGGTACGGCTTGGACTCGACCGAGCGGACCGCGAAGTCCGTGTCCTGGAGGGCGGCGGCGAGCGCACGGGCGTTCGTCTCGTCCAGGTGGAGCGTGTTCGCGCCCTTGATCTGGCCCAGCGAGTCGAAGTCGCGGCCTTGCGCGACGCGCTTGCCGTCGACCGCGGTGAGGCGGGCGACCAAGTTCGACGGGTCACTGGCGTCGCCGGTGCGGCCGGTGCCGAAGGTGCCGGTCAGGTCCCAGTACTCGGCGGAACGGAAGGCGATGCGCTCGCGCTCCCGCTCGACGACGAGCCGGGTGGCCACGGACTGGACGCGGCCCGCCGACAGCCGCGGCATGACCTTCTTCCACAGGACCGGCGAGACCTCGTAGCCGTAGAGGCGGTCGAGGATGCGGCGGGTCTCCTGGGCGTCGACCATCCGCTGGTTCAGCTCGCGCGGGTTGGCGACGGCGCTGCGGATCGCGTCCTTGGTGATCTCGTGGAAGACCATCCGGTGGACGGGAACCTTGGGCTTCAGGACCTCCAGGAGGTGCCACGCGATGGCCTCGCCCTCGCGGTCCTCATCGGTGGCGAGGAAGAGCTCGTCGGAATCCTTCAGCAGGTCCTTGAGCTTCTTGACCTGGGCCTTCTTGTCAGCGTTGACCACATAGATCGGCTGGAAGTCGTTCTCGACGTCCACGCCGAGGCGGCGCACCTCGCCGGTGTACTTCTCGGGCACCTCCGCGGCGCCGTTCGGAAGGTCACGGATGTGCCCGACGCTCGCTTCGACGACATAGCCGGGGCCGAGATAGCCCTTGATCGTCTTCGCCTTGGCAGGCGACTCGACGATGACGAGTCGGCGGCCGCCGTGTGCGGTGTCGCTGGTCGGGGACAACTTCGCTCTTCTCTCCGGTCGACGCGGAATCTCCCCGGGGCTTGATTCCCGAGGGGTCGGGTCATGCTGACGCTGCGGAGTGTGACGGTACATCCCGCCCCCGTGTCAAACGGGAAAAGCCCGCAACGGCCACTCGAACGGTAACCCGACTACCGCCATTCCTGCCGCCCGGAGTGTCGACCAGCTCTTTCGGGCCTATCCGGAGGGTAACTTCCCAGTTACCGAAGTCGTTGTGCTCACGCGCGGTGTCACACGCGCGTGAAGCACCACATTCCGAGCGCCAGCGCCCCGCTTCCGGCGACGCTCGCGAGGGTCGCCGATGCGACGCGGTTCACACCGTGGGCGACCGGTTCCCCCTGCCGCACCCGCACCACCGTCCAGGCCAGGATTCCGCCTCCGAACAGGGCGAACACCACCCCCGCGAAGATCGCCGGTCCGCTTTCCATGGCTCTTTCCTTCCGCCTGGGGTTCTCAGGCTCGGGAGGCTGACACGCCCCGGCAGCGGCTGCACGAACCCACGGTGAACGCCGGGCGACCGGCGTCCCATGGGGCGCCCACACCACATCTGACACCGTCCTCCACCCGGCCGTCCGCTTCTCATCGGCGTGGCGAGCGGCGCGCCGACTGTGGCGAATCCGTCGCTCCCGTCCCCTCGTGGCCCGGCCGGCCGGGCCACGACGTCGCCTCCGCTCCCGGTCCCCCGGTCCACTTCGAACCGCCCGGCGCGGCGATTTCCCCGCCACCGATCTGCTCCTTCTCGTCGCTTTCCGCAGCCGCTTTCCCACGGCCCGAGCCGATCTCCCTCTCCATATCCGTATCCGTCCGCCCGCGCCGCGGCGGCAATAGCGAAGGGGCCGGACCGGAAGGTTCACCGCGCGGCGAGCCTGGGACGGGAGGCGGAAGACGCCGGGGATCCCGACGGCGACGAAGTCGGTGCTATGGCGATTGGCGCTTGCGGAGGAGGGGCGATTGGGGTTGGGGTGGGGTTGCGGCTGAGGTTGCGGCGCGAAGGAGGCTGCGGCTGGGGAGAAAGCTCCGGCTGCTGCGGGGGCCGTTCGATGACTGGGGCGGTGCAGTGTCGGTGTCGGTGTCGGTGAGCCACGGTTAGCCAGGCTCCGGCTGACGCGCGGCGCCGGAGTCGGCGAGCTGAGTGGCCTGCGCGACCGGGATGGCCGGAAGCGTTCGCCGTCCATCGAATGTTGGCCGGATTCCCTTCCCGGTGATCATGCCTATCCGGTGTCCGGCGGAGGGCGGTGGCGGAGCGAGCCGATCTCCCCGGCGTGATCGAACGCTGGAACCTCGCCCGGCGGACGCCCGCACCCCGAACACGGCACAGCGACACCCGCCCGCCCCGCCTCGAACCGCTCCTGGCGAGTGACGCCTTCGGGAGGAGCTACCCGACGGAATCGGGCCTGCGGGCCCACGGGACCGCAGGACCGCAGGACCGCACAGCCGGAGGGTCAGTCAGAGACGGGGCTCCGCAGGGCCCGCGGAGCAGTCGGCCTCGCCCCACCCCGGCGCAAGCCACGCCAAGCCAGCCTCACCCCGCCCCCGGCACCACCCGGCTACTCGACCGGCTCCAGGAATCCCTGCTCGACCAGCAGGCGGATCTGGGCGGGCGTCCGGTCGCGCAACAAGACCTGGTCCTCGCCGACCAGTTGGGCGATGGCGTCGAGAATCCGCCCCGCGCTCAGCGTGCCGTCGCACACGCCGGCGAAGCCCGCGCCGACCGTGTCCACCTTGGTGGCCCGGCGCATTCCGCGGTGCTGACGCAGCACCACATGCTCCGGGTCCTCGGCGCCGGGCAGTCCGACCTGCTCCTGCACGACCTCGGCCACGAGTCTGAAATGACCGGCGAGCAGACCCGCGTCGTCGTGCCGCCGCAGATAGTCGACCCGGTCGAAGTGCTCGCGCACGGCCTCGCCGAGCGGCTGCTCGACGGAGTGCGGCCACTCCTCGACCGTGATCGAGGGCTCGGCCGCCGCCGACCTGCGCAGCGTGATCCATCCGAAGCCGATGGCCTTCACCTTGCGTGCCTCGAACTCGTCGAGCCACGCGTCGTACCGCGCCTGGTAGTCCGCCGGGTCGGCACGGTGGTCACCCGCGTCGCGCAGCCACAACTCCGCGTACTGCGTGACGTCCTGAACCTCCCGCTGCACGATCCACGCGTCGCAGCCGCGCGGCACCCAGGAACGCAGCCGGTCCTGCCAGTCCTCGCCTTCCACGTGCTGCCAGTTGGCCAGGAACTGGGCGTACCCCCCTTCGTTCAGCCGTTCCCCCGACTCCTGAACGAGCGTGCGGCACAGATCGTCCCCGCCCATTCCGCCGTCGCGGTACGTCAGCCGGGCGCCCGGCGAGATCACGAAGGGCGGGTTCGAGACGATCAGGTCGTACGTCTCGTCGGCGTGGACCGGCTCGAAGAGGGAGCCCTGGCGCAGGTCGGCGGCCGGAGCTCCGGAGAGCGCGAGAGTGAGCGCGGCGATGTGCAGCGCACGGGGGTTGAGGTCGGTCGCCGTCACGCGCGTGGCGTGCTGCGCGACGTGCAGGGCCTGGATTCCGGAGCCCGTACCGAGGTCGAGCGCGGAGTCGACGGGGGTACGCACGGTGATGCCGGCCAACGTCGTGGACGCTCCTCCCACACCGAGGACGACACCTTCCTCCCGGCTGCCGATGCCGCCCGCGCCGCCGACGGCGCATCCGAGGTCGGACACGATGAACCAGTCCTCACCCCCGGGCCCGCCATAGGGCCGGATGTCGACGCTCGCCGCGACCTCGTCCCCGCCGGTCCGGGTCAGCCAGCCGCATTCCAGGGCGTCCTCGACGGGCAGCACGTCCGCCACGCGCGCGTGCGGCACGGGCTGCTGCAGCAGGAACAGCCGTACGAGCGTCTCCAGCGGTGTGTCCCCACGGGTCGCCCGCAGGGCGGGCACGGTCTCGCTGCGTGCCAGCGCCGCGTACGCGGGGGCGCCGAGCAGGTCGAGGAGTCCGTCCGCGGTGAAGGAGGCGTCGAGCAGGGCGCTCCGCAGCCGGGCGGCGATGTCGGCACGATCGGACGAGGGCAACGGTGACAGGCTGGTGTGACTCACGCCTCCCATTGTGTCCGCTATCGCCCACCGGCACGCACACCTGTGGACAACCATCACCTGTGACCGTCGCCTGGGGACAGCGCATCACCGACGGCCGTCACCCGCGCACAGGACATGCCGAGAGCCCGGCGCACACGAGCGCCGGGCTCTCCTTCGGTCGAACGGGCGATCGATGCCCTGAGAGGTCCTGTGAAGACTCGGCTCCGGGCCGTCGCCGAGGGCCTCGGAGACTCAGCCCGTGGTCGCCGCGGACGAGGACGCCGACTTGCAGCTCTCCTGCTGCGCCATCGCCTTGCCCACGTCGCCCTCCTCCAACTGCCTCAAGGCGTCGTTCCCGCTCTGGCTCAGTTTGGCGAGTTGGGTCGCGATGCCCTTCAGGCCGTCGGCGAACTTGGCCTGGTCCTTGGTGTCGAGCTTGTCGACCTGGTTCTTCAGGGCGGCGTACGACGTGGAGATGCCGTTGAGCTCCTTGACCGCGTTGGTCTGCTTGGTCTGGCCGCCGTCGACGTCCGGCGGTCCCGCGTTGTCGACGGCGGTGCCGATCGCCTTGTAGGCGTCGGACATGTCCTGGAAGGCCTGTGCGTCGGTCGACTGAACGGCATCCGGCGTGCTGTTGTCCGAGGTCTGCTTCTGGATCGCGGCGTTCGCGTCCTCGATCTTCTGCGCCTGCGGCTTCACCGCGTCACAGACCTGCTTGGCCCAGGAGTTCAACTTGTCGTTGCCGTTGCTGCCGCTGCTGCCACATCCCGACAGCGCGAGCACCAGTACCGCACCGCCGGACAGTACGGCCGCGAGCTTCTTGTTCACCGGTTTGGTCCCTTCCATGGCTCTCGGCCCCGGAACATACACGCCATGTGGGCGACACCCATATGCCGGATGTCCACTAAGACACTCATTGAAGCCATTTGCACCAAGCGAGAGAAGGCTCACGGCGGCGGTGTGAACGCACACAGGGCGGGCGCACAGCACGTCAACACGCGCTGTCCACCCGCCCGTTGGCCCATCCCCTGACCAGGCACGAAAGTCCGTACCCCATCAGGCGCAGAACCTGTGAGCTAGGAAACCACCGCCGGATCGGCCGACTTGGCGACCCCTTCGTCGTTGTCTTCCTCGTCACCCATGACGATCCCGCGCCGCTTGGAGATGTACACGGCACTCACGATCACCAGGAGCGCGAGAATGGCGATGAACACCCGTACGCCGACACTCTTGTCGTTGCCGTACGAGAATTTGACGATCGCCGGAGCGACCAGCAGCGACACCAGGTTCATGACCTTCAGCAGCGGGTTGATCGCGGGGCCCGCCGTGTCCTTGAAGGGGTCACCGACCGTGTCACCGATCACCGTCGCGGCGTGGGCCTCACTGCCCTTGCCGCCGTGGTGGCCGTCCTCGACCAGTTTCTTGGCGTTGTCCCACGCGCCACCGGAGTTGGCGAGGAAGACCGCCATCAGCGTGCCGGTGCCGATCGCGCCCGCGAGGAACGAGCCGAGCGCGCCGACGCCGAGCGTGAAACCGATCGCGATCGGCGTGAGCACCGCGAGCAGCCCTGGTGTGGCCAGTTCGCGCAGCGCGTCCTTGGTGCAGATGTCGACGACGCGCCCGTACTCGGGCTTCTCGGTGTAGTCCATGATCCCGGGGTGTTCGCGGAACTGCCGCCGCACCTCGTAGACCACCGCCCCGGCGGACCGCGACACCGCGTTGATCGCCAGCCCCGAGAAGAGGAAGACGACCGCGGCGCCCGCGATGAGACCCACCAGGTTGTTGGGCTGCGAGATGTCCATCATCAGGTTCAGCGGCGCGCCGGGACCCGAGACCTTCTCGCCCACGTCGCTCGCGGCCGTGGTGATCGCGTCACGGTACGAGCCGAAGAGGGCCGAGGCCGCGAGGACCGCGGTGGCGATGGCGATGCCCTTGGTGATGGCCTTGGTGGTGTTGCCGACGGCGTCCAGGTCGGTGAGCACCTGCGCGCCCGCGCCCTCGACGTCGCCGGACATCTCGGCGATGCCCTGCGCGTTGTCGGAGACGGGGCCGAAGGTGTCCATCGCGACGATGACACCGACCGTGGTGAGCAGGCCCGTTCCGGCGAGCGCCACCGCGAACAGCGCCAGCAGGATCGACGTACCGCCCAGCAGGAACGCCCCGTACACGCCGAGGCCGATCAACAGGGCGGTGTAGACGGCCGATTCGAGACCGATGGAGATACCGGCGAGGATGACGGTGGCCGCGCCGGTCAGCGAACTCTTGCCGATGTCCCGGACGGGACGGCGGCTGGTCTCGGTGAAGTAGCCGGTCAACTGCTGGATGAGCGCGGCCAGCACGATGCCGATCGCGACGGCGACGACCGCGAGAATTCTCGGATCACCGCCCTTGGCCTTGATCGCCGCGTCCGTGACACCGTCCAGCTCTCCGTAGGTTCCCGGAAGGTAGATGTAGACGGCCAGGGCGACCAGCACGAGCGAGATCACCGCGGAGATGAAGAACCCGCGGTTGATCGCGGACATGCCGCTGCGGTCGGTGCGCCGGGGCGCCACCGCGAAGATGCCGATCATCGCGGTGAGGACGCCGATCGCGGGCACGATCAGCGGGAACGCGAGTCCGGCGTCGCCGAACGCCACCTTGCCGAGGATCAGCGCGGCGACGAGCGTGACGGCGTACGACTCGAAGAGGTCGGCGGCCATGCCGGCGCAGTCGCCGACGTTGTCGCCCACGTTGTCGGCGATGGTCGCGGCATTGCGCGGATCGTCCTCCGGAATGCCCTGCTCGACCTTGCCGACCAGGTCGGCTCCGACATCGGCGGCCTTGGTGAAGATGCCGCCGCCGACACGCATGAACATGGCGATCAGTGCCGCGCCGAGACCGAAGCCCTCCAGAACCTTCGGCGCGTTGGCGGCGTACACGAGCACCACACAGGAGGCGCCCAGCAGACCGAGCCCCACCGTGAACATGCCGACGACGCCACCGGTGCGGAAAGCGATCTTCATGGCTTTGTGCGAGACGGCGGTGAGATCCCTTTCGGGCTCACCCTCCGCCGGGGTCGCTTCCCGTGCCGCGGCGGCCACGCGGACATTGCTCCGTACGGCGAGCCACATACCGACGTAGCCGGTGGTCGCCGAGAACGCCGCGCCGATCAAGAAGAAGATCGACCGTCCGGCGCGCTGATTCCAGTCGTCCGCGGGCAGCAGCATGAGCAGGAAGAACACCACGACGGCGAATACGCCGAGCGTGCGCATCTGACGTCCCAGGTAGGCATTCGCGCCCTCCTGGATCGCCGTCGCGATCTTCTTCATGCTGTCGGTGCCCTCGCCGGCCGCGAGAACCTGGCGCACCAGGATCCCGGCGACCACGAGCGCCGCCAAGGCGACGACCGCGATGACCATCACGATGAGACGGTTGCCGTCCGTCAGAACTGCGGCTGCGAAGGTTGTGGGGTGGTCAAACTGATGAGGGGTAGAAAGCCCCGCCATTCGTCCTCCTTGACGCTTGGGCTGAGCTCAAGATGTGGACGGATTCTAGGTACCGGAACCTGATCAAAACAGTGCGCGGTAAGCGGAATTAGCCGTCACTTGCTCTTCAGCGAATGATCGACAGGCGTCCATGGACCCAAATGCAGTAATGCCCCAGAAGCGTTGACGCGTGATCCAATGATCGCGCAATTGATCGTGAATCAATTCACGAAACGCCGTGCACGATCACCATATGGACGAGTGCAAGATCCCGGACATGCCGAAGGGCCCCACCGAGTAGGGCCCTTCGGGGCAGAAAAAAGAGGGGCGGTTGTCAGGGAAGAGCCACGGCCGGCGGCGTAGTGGGCCAGCTCATCCTGATCAGTCCGCCGTGCTCTCCGGCGATGACTTCCACGTCGTCGACGAGGCCGCTGATGACCGCGAGGCCCATCTCGTCCTCCTCGGTCTCCGCGTCCGAGCCACGCGAGGCGGCGCCGGACGCCGCCCCTCCGGGCACCGAACCCGGCACCTCGTCACCGACCTCGATGGAGAACTGCTTCTCCTCCTCGATCAGCGTCACCTGCACCGGCGCCGTGATGCCGCTGCTCTGGTGCAGCCCGACGGCACGAGTACAGGCCTCGCCTACGGCGAGTCTGACCTCGTCGAGGACGGCCTCGTCCACTCCGGCCCTGCGCGCCACCGCTGCCGCCACCAGTCGGGCGGTCCTGACGTGCTCGGGCAGCGCGCTGAAGCGGAGTTCAACGGTGGCCATGCATCCCCCTCCGAACTACGGGCGTGCTGTACTACGGGCGTGCTACCAGGGGACCGGGCCGTGGGCCCGGACCCCCACTGCTGCGAAGCCCGGGCCCACGACCCGGGAGACCGGTGGTCAGTCGGTCGCGTTGACCGCCTCCTCCACCGAGGTGTGGATCGGGAACACCTTGGTGAGACCAGTAATACGGAAGATCTTCAGAATGCGCTCCTGGTTGCAGACCAGACGCAGCGAGCCCTCATGGGCCCGGACGCGCTTCAGGCCGCCCACCAGCACGCCGAGACCGGTGGAGTCGAGGAAGTCCACGCCCTCCATGTCGACGACGAGGTGGAAGCTGCCGTCGTTCACCAGCTCGACCAGCTGCTCCCGCAGCTTGGGCGCGGTATATACATCGATTTCGCCGCCGACCTCGACGACCGTACGGTCGCCATTAGGGCCGGACACATTGCGAGTCGACAGGGACAGGTCCACGGATCCTCCAGCACCTTGCTATCGAGCGGTCGCCCCATGGGACACCTCGGCAGAGCCCCCGGGACGGTTCGCCAGCCGCGATGGCATTCAATCACTTACCGGCAGGCGTGCACGACGCCTTGGGCCCATTGTCCGTCACGCCAGTGACACACTCGATGCCGATGGCCAAGAATCACCGATCCGATCGATCCTCGGCGGACACCGCTTCCCGCCCTTCGCCGAGCACCGTCCTGGACCGGCTCGCCTCGGGGCCGAGCCGGGCTTCGCGCATCACTCATACGGAGCACTTGCCCCCGCGAGCGGGTCGCCATGCCGTCTGGCCCGACCGGATCCGTTCGGAGGTCATCGCCGCGGTGCAGGCGGCGGGCATCGAACACCCCTGGGCCCACCAGGTACGCGTCGCCGAGCACGCCCTGGACGGCGAGTCGGTGATCGTGGCTACCGGCACCGCCTCCGGCAAGTCCCTGGCGTACCTCGCCCCGGTCCTGACGGCCCTCCTGGAGGGCTCCGAGGCCCCGAACGGCCGGGGTGCCACCGCCCTCTACCTGGCCCCCACCAAGGCCCTTGCAGCCGACCAGCGCCGGGCGGTGAAGGAACTTTCACAACCACTGGGCAATGCCGTACGCCCAGCCGTGTACGACGGTGACACGCCCTTCGAGGAACGCGAATGGGTGCGCCAGTACGCCAACTACGTCCTGACCAACCCCGACATGCTGCACCGCGGGATATTGCCCTCCCACCCCCGCTGGTCCTCCTTCCTGCGCTCCCTGCGCTATGTCGTGATCGACGAGTGCCACACCTACCGCGGCGTCTTCGGCTCCCACGTCGCCCAGGTGCTGCGCCGTCTGCGCCGCCTCTGTGCCCGCTACGGCGCCTCTCCCGTCTTCCTGCTGGCCTCCGCGACCGCCGCCGAGCCCTCGCTCGCGGCACGCCGCCTGACGGGCCTCCCGGTCGTCGAGGTAACCGACGACGCCTCCCCACGAGGGGAACTTGTGTTCGCCCTGTGGGAGCCCCCGCTCACCGAACTTCACGGCGAGAAAGGTGCACCCGTTCGGCGTACCGCCACCGCCGAGACGGCCGACCTGCTGACCGACCTCACCGTCCAGGGCATGCGCTCGATCGCCTTCGTACGGTCCCGGCGTGGCGCCGAACTGATCGCGGTGATCGCCCAGGAACGCCTGGCCGAGATCGACCGCTCACTGGCCCGGCGCGTCGCCGCCTATCGCGGCGGCTACCTCCCCGAGGAACGCCGTGCCCTGGAGAGCGCGCTGCACTCCGGCGAGCTCCTCGGCCTCGCCGCCACCACCGCCCTCGAACTCGGCGTCGACATCTCCGGCCTCGACGCCGTCGTCATCTCCGGCTACCCGGGCACCCGCGCCTCCCTATGGCAGCAGGCGGGCCGCGCGGGCCGCTCCGGGGAGGGCGCGCTGGCGATCCTGGTCGCCCGCGACGACCCACTGGACACCTTCCTCGTCCATCACCCCGAGGCCCTGTTCGACCAACCGGTGGAATCCACGGTCCTCGACCCCGACAACCCCTACGTCCTGGCCCCGCACCTGTGCGCCGCCGCCTCCGAGATCCCGCTCACGGACGACGACCTGGAGCTCTTCGGACCCGCCACCGCCGGTCTGCTGCCGCAGCTGGAGGCCGCGAAGCTGCTGCGCCGCCGGGCAACGGCCTGGCACTGGACGCGCCGGGAGCGCGCTGTCGACCTGACCGACATTCGCGGGGGTGGCGGGAGTCCGGTGCAGGTCGTCGAGGCCGGGACCGGGCGCCTGCTCGGCACGGTGGACGAGGGCGCCGCGCACACCGCCGTCCACGAGGGCGCGGTCCATCTGCACCAGGGCCGTACGTACCTGGTGCGCAAGCTGGACCTGGAGGACTCCGTCGCCCTGGTCGAGGAGGCAAGCCCGCCGTATTCGACGGTCGCCCGCGACACCACGTCCATCGCCGTCCTCGAGACCGACGTCGAAGTCCCCTGGGGCGCCGGCCGGTTGTGCTACGGCTCCGTCGAAGTGACCAACCAGGTCGTCTCCTTTCTGCGTCGACGTGTCATCACCGGCGAGGTGCTCGGCGAGACGAAACTCGACCTCCCTCCTCGTACGCTCCGTACACGTGCCGTCTGGTGGACGGTCACCGAGGACCAGCTGGACGCGGCCCGGATCAACCCGGAGATCCTCGGCGGCGCGCTGCACGCCGCCGAACACGCGTCGATCGGCATGCTGCCGCTCTTCGCCACCTGCGACCGCTGGGACATCGGCGGCGTCTCGGTCCCCCTCCACCCGGACACGCTCCTGCCCACGGTCTTCGTGTACGACGGCCACCCGGGCGGCGCGGGATTCGCCGAGCGCGCCTTCCACACGGCCCGCGCCTGGCTCACGGCCACCCGCCAGGCCATCGCCTCCTGCGAGTGCGACGCCGGCTGCCCCTCCTGCATCCAGTCCCCCAAATGCGGCAACGGGAACGACCCACTGCACAAGCGAGGCGCCGTACGCCTGCTCACCGAACTGCTGCGGGCGGCACCCGAGCAGTGAGGGCCGGACGAGTGAAAGCCAGGCGCGTGAGGGGCAAACGAGTGAGACACGAGCACGCAGGGGCCGAACGGGTGAACGTCGGGTGCGTGACGGCGGCGGGAGCCGTTGGCCGGGATCGTCTGGCGAACGTCCTGGCCGTCCGCGTCGGGTGAGAGCCGGCGGCAAAAGGCCGACGGGCGAGAGCTGAGGAGCCTCAGGGCCTGTCGATCCCGCAGGCCCTGGAGGCCCGTAGCGCCTGCGGGCCTATGGACCTGCCGCACCTGTCGGACCTACCGGACTGCGGGCCTCGGAGGGCCCGTGGGCGGCCCCACGGGCCCTGTACGACCCGTCTGCCCTGTACGCCCCACCGCCCTATAGGACCCGCCTGCCCCGTAGGGCCCGCCTGCCCCGTAGGGCCCGCCTGCCTTGTAGGACCCGTAGTACCTGCAGGCTCAGGATCTGGGGGTCCTGCTGGCAACGTAGACCCCGTGGGACCTGTAGGACCCGTAGGGCCTAGAGGTCCTGCAGGACCTGGAGGACCAGTGAGCCCTGCCTGCCCCTGAGAGCCCGGAGGTCCCGCCCTCGATCTGACCTCCGCGATGAGCGGTCCGGATCCGGACGCCGCCGTCACGTCCGAGATCTGGCCCTCGACCGCGCACCGCACGAGCCGCGCGCTCTGCGCTCGGGCCACGCGGTCCGCGCGGGCACAGGCCGCCGCGCCGCCGTCGCTCCAGTGATCCGCCGCGGCGAGGGCCGCCAAGTCCGCCGCCCCTGCCGCGCGGTGCCGCACCACGACCGCCTGTCCCATCGCCAGCACCGCGCCGAAGACGGCACACAGCACAGCGATCGCGCCCACCGTCCAGACGGTGGCCGATCCTCTGTCGGCGGGCACGCGCCACCGTGCCCGTCGGCGACTCACAACGAACGACCACTCCCGTCGCCGGCTCCGTCGGCGGCTCCAATTCCTGCTCATGTTCCATCCACCCCCACCGCCGTCTCCCCCACCGTCTCCTCCGCCAGCGCCACCGCCTCGTCGGTCAGTTCAAGGGAAAGGGCGGCGGGACCCGGCGTCCTCGCTCCGACCGTCACCCTGACCAGGTCGGCCTCGCGGCTCACGGTGACCCTCGCGCCGGGCGGGGCCGCCAGGCGGGTCGTCGCCAGGACCGTTTCCGGCGAGTCCTGGCGCGCCGCCGACCGGGCGCCCGCCCTCGCCGCGTCCACGCACTGGATCTGCGCGGACGCGGCGAGCAGGGCCCAGACCAGCGCCATACCGACGAGGACCAGCGAGGGCAGCACTACGGCGGCCTCAGCGGTGACGAATCCGCCGTCCCGACGCCGGACCGGACCGGCCTTCAACAAGGCTGCCCTCGGGCCCCGTTCACATCTGGACATTGAGCGCCCGTCCCACGATGCCCTGCAGTTCCTCACCGACCTGCCCGCTCGTCACCACCTTGTAGAGCGCGGCCGCGAACGCCACCGCGGCGATGACACCCACCGCGTACTCGGACGTGACCATTCCCGCGTCCCTCCGCGCCGCGACCGACGCGAGCATCCAGGCCCGCGTCCGCACACGCCGCTGCCTCCGCCCCTCCCATTGCCCTCGTCCTCGTCCGAGACCTCGTAGCGTCCTGCGCATTTCGACCTCCGTGAAGTTCAGCCCTGTCGGCCATTTCGTCGTACTTGTCGTTCACAGCTCGTCGTTGCCGCCGTCTGTCACCCACCACCTCCCCGCAGCAACCCGCCGGCCAGCCCGATCACCACGGGCAGCACGCCGATCGCGAGGAAGGCGGGCAGAAAACACAGCCCCACGGGGGCGGTGACCATGACGGCCGCCCGGCGTGCCCGTGCCGTCGCGGTGCGCCCCCACTCGGCGCGGGCCTCCGCCGCGAGCCGACCGACCGGCACAGCCGCCGGTACGCCCGACTCGCCCGACCGCTGCAGCAGTCGCGCCAACCCCTGGGCGCCCGGTATCGACGCCAACTTCCGCCACGCGACGCCCGGTTCACCCCCGAGCCGCACCTCCGCCGCCCCCCGGGCCAGCCGCTCGCCCACCGGTCCGCCCAGCGCCTCGCCGACGGCCTGGGCAGCGGCCACAGGGCTCGCCCCCGCCGCGATGCAGGCCGCCACCAAGTCGGCTGCGAGCGGTAGTTGACGGGCTGCCAGCGGCACGTCGTAGTCCTCCGGAGGCGTCTGGTTCCGTCGCTGCCGCCAGCGCAAGACCCCGAACCCGGCCGCCAGCCCCGCCAGGACCCCGGCGAGACCGCCGACCAGGACCCAGCCGGCGCACACCACGCCCAGCAAGGGCAGCCACCGTCGGCCGTGGCTCCGCACCTCGTCGCTCCGTACCGCATACCGCCGCGGCGCTGACACCGGCTCCAGGAGCAGCAACTCGGCCAGTCGCCCGCGCACTCTCCTCGCGCGCCGCACCGCCCCGAACCAGCGGGCCGGCGAGCCGACCAGGAGCACTCCGCACACAAGTACCCCCAGCCTGTGGACAACTTCCGCGCTCATGCCGCCTCCGCCCCTCGTACGATCCGCAGCGCCCACCACAGCCCCACGCCCTCCAGCACCCCGCCGACGAGCAGACAGCCCAGCCCCGGGCCGGTGTGCAACAGCACGTGCAGCGGGTCCGCGCCGAGCGCGGTGCCGAGCAGAAGACCGAGGACCGGCAGGCCCGCGAGCATCGAGGCCGTCGACCGCGACCCGGCCAACTGGGCACGCATGTCCGCTCTTTGATCGCGCTCGGCTCGCAGCGCGGCCTCCAGCCGGTCCAGGCCCGCCGCGAGTCCCGCACCCCGGTCCACGGCCACGCGCCAGCACGCGGCGAGTCCCACCAGTCCATCGGCGCCCGGCTGCCGTGCCGCCTCGGTGAGCGCGCCCGGCACATCCCCGCCGAACCTCGCCGCGGCCAGCACCACCGGCTGTGCGTCACCGAGTCCGTCCGAGTCGCGTGCCGCTCCGAGCAGCGCCTCGCCGGGCTGACGTCCGGCCCGCACCTCACCGGCGAGGGCGCCGCACAGGGCGATCACCGCGTCGCCGCGTCGTTCCCGCTCGCGCCGAGCCTCTCCCGCCCGTCGCACCCGCCCCAGGAGAGGCATTCCGACAGCACCGAGGAGAAGCGGCAGCACCGAGGTGCCCAGCACCGCGATCACCGATCCCGCCACCAGCGACCAGGCTTCGGGCCGCAGCCGCCCACGCAGCCGTCGGCAGTCGACCAGGATCCGCTCCCACAGGGGCGGCCCGGTCGCCGCCCCACCACCCGCGAGCAGCACCCTCGCTCTGCGTACCCCCGAGCCGCCCCGGCCGATCAGCCAGGCCGCGATCCCGGCACACGCCACGGCCGCTGCCGCGGGCGCGTCCGCCGTCTCACCGATCCCCATCCCGCTCTCCGTTCGCGTCCCGATGTCCGGCCCCTGCCGCGGTTCCGGCGTCCGATCCGTCTGACGGACTCATCGCACTCCGCCTGCCCGGAGCAACTCCCGTTGCGCCGAGCCCGATCGGCCCGTGACGCCCCTGGCTCCCGTCCCTGAGCAGCTCCCGCAGCCGCTCCCACCCCCGCTCGTACGCGAAGGCCTCCTCGCCCCACCGCAGCGCCGGCACCGTCACCACCAGCCCCGACGGGTCGCGTTCCAGCACATGCACCTCCGCGATCCGGCGCCGCCCCGCCCGGTCCCGTACGAGATGCAGGACCACGGACAGTGCCGCCGCCAGTTGGCTGTGCAGGGCGGCCCGGTCGAGGCCGGCCGCGGTGCCCAGCGCCTCCAGCCGGGCCGGGACCTGCGCCGCCGCGTTGGCATGGAGAGTTCCCGAGCCGCCCTCATGTCCTGTGTTGAGGGCGGCCAGCAGCGAGACGACCTCCGGCCCGCGCACCTCGCCGACCACCAATCGGTCCGGTCTCATCCGCAGGGCCTGCCGGACGAGATCCTGGAGCGAGACGAGGCCGACGCCCTCCTGGTTGGCGGGCCGCCCCTCCAGTCGCACCACGTGCGGATGGTCGGGCCGCAGCTCCGCCGAGTCCTCGGCGAGCACGATCCGCTCCCCGGGGCCGACCAGCCCCAGCAACGCGCTCAGCAAGGTCGTCTTGCCGGAACCCGTGCCTCCGCTGATGAGGAAGGACAACCGGGCGTCCAGCAGCGCTCGGAGCACCCGGTCCCCGCCGGGCGGCACCGTCCCCGCCGCCACCAGTTCGTCGAGGGTGAACGCGCGCGGCCGTACGACGCGCAGAGAGAGGCAGGTGGAGCCGACGGCGACCGGTGGCAGCACGGCGTGCAGCCGGGTTCCGTCCGGCAGTCTGGCGTCCACCCAGGGCCGGGCGTCGTCGAGCCTTCTGCCGGCCACCGCCGCGAGGCGCTGCGCGAGACGCCGTACGGCCGCCACGTCCGGAAAAGACACGGAGGTCAGCTCCAGGCCACCGCCGCGGTCCACCCAGACCCGGTCGGGCGCCGACACCAGCACGTCGGTGACCGACGGGTCGGCGAGCAGCGGTTCCAGCGGTCCGCTGCCGACCAGCTCGGAGCGCAACCTCTCGGCCGCGCCGAGGACTTCGGCGTCCCCGAGCACCCGGCCCTGTTCACGCAGCGCCTGGGCCACGCGCGCGGGAGTCGGCTCGGATCCGCTCTCGGCCAGCCATTGCCGTACACCGTCCAGCAGCCCCGCGCGTCCGTCCGGACCGCCGCCGGTCCCGTCCCACGCCTCCGTACCCCCGGGCAGGAAGCCGGGTCCGCCCCTCGTTTCCGTCCGCCCGGAGGGGTAGTGCCGGGGCCCGCCCCGCGCGTCCGCACGGCCGGACGGGTCCAGCCCGGGTCCGTCCCGCGCACCCGTCCGTGCGGACGAATGGCGTCCGGCGCCGTCCCATGTGTCCTTTCGTGCGGGCGGGCGGCCCTCGCGGGTGTCCTGGGGCGTCGGTCCCGTTCGGTTGTCGAATCCCGCGGCGCGGTCCATGTCGGTGGTCATGTCCCAGCTCATACGCCCCCTCCTTCGACCGGAACCCGCTCCCAGAAGGCCGAGCAGAACCGGGCCAGCGGCCCCTTCGCCGCACTCCCCGGTGGCGGCCCGCCGTCCAACGGGAAGGGTTCGGCAGGCAGTTCGCCCACCAAGGGCAGGTCCAGCAGACGGGCGACCTCGCGGTCGTCGAGACCCGGCGCGTGGGGTCCGCGGACCACCAGCCGCAGATCGCGCAGGACCATGCCGACCGCGCACGCCACCCGTCCGGCCGCCGCGACCGAGCGCAGGTCGGCCGGGACCACCAGCAACCCCACGTCGAGCTGGGCGAGGATCTCGGCGACCCCCTCGTCGATACGGCGGGGCAGGTCGACGACCACCGCGCCACCGCGCCGTCTGGCGGCGGCCAGGACCGCTCGTACCGCTAGCGGGGGAATGGTGACCGCGTCGCTCCGGTCCCAGCTCAGGACCCGCAGCGCGTGCAGTTCGGGTAGCGACTCCTCCAGGGCGCTGCCGCCGACCCTGCCGCGGGATGCGGCGAACGCCGGCCAGCGCAGTCCCTCGGCCGCCTCTCCGCCCAGGAGTACGTCGAGTCCGCCGCCGAGCGGGTCCGCGTCCACGAGCAGGGTGCGCTTCCCCTCACGCGCCGAGGTGAGGGCGAGCGCGCAGGCCAGCGTGGACGCCCCGGCCCCGCCGCGGCCGCCGAGCACGCCGACGGTGAGAGCAGGGCGGCCGACTCCTTCGGCCACGTCGGCGATGCGGTCGACGAGCCATTGCTCGCCGTCCGGCAGCACCAGGACGTGGTCGGCGCCGATCTCGACGGCCCGCCGCCAGACTCCGGAATCGTCCTGGTCCCGGCCGACCAGCACCACGCCCCTTCTCCGCGCGGCTCCCCTCACACGCCGTACGGCGTCGTCGCCGACAAGGACGAGAGGTGCCGCCTCCCAGCTGCCCCTGCGTTCCGGAATCCCGTGATGGACCTCGGGCCGCGCGCCCGCCGCCGCGCACAGGCGCAGCAGGTCGTCGAGGAGGTCGACGTCCTCGGTGACGATCAATGGTCCGCCCTGCCGCCCCTCGGCGGTGGGCGGCCGGTCATGGGTGATGGCTCCCGCCACGATCTCCAGCCCCCTTCGCTGCTTCTTGCGCGGGGCCCTCCAGGACCCCGCGATTCCCGCTCGTGTGAAGAAACCGGCAAGCGGCCTCCATATGAACGGCCGATACGAACCGGCCAAACGCGTCCGACAAACGGAACGCGGCCATGAACTGGCCGCGAACGGAGCGCGTGGGAATCACGGTGCGACGATCCCGGAAATCATGTGGATCTTGGTCGAAAACTGTGGACAACTCAGCGGCTGTGAATATCGCCTTCACGCCTACCGGTGAACGCTCAACGGCTTCCGCAGAGCATCGCCATGGCTACACACAGTGACGAATCATGGGCGCGCGAACAGTGCGGAATCAGCGATGACGAGAGGGTTCCGGGGCCGCGCAGAAGGAGGGAAAACCCATCCGGACATGCGACGACCCCCGCCGGGGGGGAGAGCGGGGGTCGTCCCCACGGCCGACTCGGGGGGGGAGGAGTCGGACCGGGTTAGCACGGTCGCGAACGATCCGTGACTTCCATGGTGTACCCGAGAGCCCTCTCAGGCAAACCCACGCGCCTCACCTTACGCCGAATGGTGGGCCCTATGCTCGACCTCGTGGAAAACCACTCCTTGCCTCGCACAGCGGCCTTCTTCGACCTGGACAAGACGGTCATTGCGAAGTCGAGCACGCTCACCTTCAGCAAGTCGTTCTACCAAGGCGGACTGATCAACCGTAGGGCGGCGTTGCGCACCGCATACATCCAGTTCGTGTTCCTGGCGGGCGGCGCCGACCACGACCAGATGGAGCGGATGCGCAAGTACCTGTCCTCGATGTGCCGCGGCTGGAACGTCCAGCAGGTCAAGGAAATCGTCGCCGAGACACTGCACGACCTCATCGACCCGATCATCTACGACGAGGCCGCGTCGCTCATCGAGCAGCACCACAAGGCCGGTCGCGATGTCGTGATCGTGTCCACCTCCGGTGCCGAGGTCGTCGAGCCGATCGGCGAATTGCTCGGCGCGGACCGCGTGGTGGCGACCCGCTTGGTCGTCGGCGAGGACGGCTGCTTCACCGGCGAGGTGGAGTACTACGCCTACGGGCCGACGAAGGCCGAGGCGATCAAGGAGCTGGCCGCGTCGGAGGGGTACGACCTGCCCCGCTGCTACGCCTACAGCGACTCGGCGACCGATCTGCCGATGCTGGAGTCCGTCGGGCATCCGCACGCGGTGAATCCGGACCGGACGCTGCGCCGCGAGGCGGTCGCGCGCGCATGGCCGATTCTGGACTTCCACCGTCCGGTCCGGCTGAAGCAGCGGCTGCCCGGCCTGTCCGTGCCTCCCCGGCCGGCACTCGTCGCAGCGGCTGCCATAGGAGCCGCGGCGGCCACTGCGGGGCTTGTCTGGTACGCCAGTCGGCGTCGCGCGACAGTGGCGTAAACCGTCACGGGTGCGCGGGCGGCAAATTGAAGTCCATTTATCACCCTTTTGAACCTAAAAGTAAAGAAGTGTGGTCAGGGGTTCCGCTTCCTCCGGACCTGGAGTACAAAGGGTTTAACGGCCCGCGAGACCAAGGACATCCGAGAGGATCACCTTCAAACGCAACCAGGCCCCACGGACCGAGCATGAACATCGAGCACCCACGCGACGTCGACCCGTCGATTACGGGCCAGCCGCACCAGGTGACGGGCAGAAGTTCCCGACCTGATGGGCAATATCTCGAGGACGCTTGGTAACCCGGTGAACATGCCAGCGGCGGTACGAGACCTCGTACCGCCGCAACCCTGTCCGGGGGAGCCTGGTTTCCCTTACGCGGCGCCGCGCTGAAGCGCCTCGCAGACCGCGGCGGACTCCCTGGCACCCAACTCGACAGCCCTGCCGCAGTGCGCGATCCAGGCGGCCATGCCGTCCGGGGTGCCGGAGACGTAACCGTCCAGTGCCGCGAGATAGGCGGCGCGACCGAGTTCCGCGTGGCCGACCTCCGCAGGGCAGATGGGTTTCGGGTCGAGACCGCTGCCGATCAGGACAATGCGTTCCGCCGCGCGCGCGACCAGTCCGTTGTGGGAGGCGAAGGGGCGCAGGGCGATCAGTTCACCGTGGACGACGGCCGCCGTGACCAGGGCAGGGGCCGAGCCGCCCGCGATGATCAGCTGGGACAGGCCCTCGAGACGACCGGCGACTTCGTCCGCGTCCGGCAGCGGCACCTCCACCAGGGGCTCGTCCACCTTCTCCCCACTCTGCCGAGGCCGGCCCACCGCGTCGCCCCGATCGGCCGCCGCCACCAGGTGCAGCCGCGCCAGCACACGCAGGGGTGACTGCCGCCAGATGGACAGGAGCTGGCCCGCCTCGGCGGTCAGCCGCAGGGCGGCGCCGACCGTACGCGCCTCGTCCTCCGCGCTGAAGTCGGTACGCCGACGCACCTCTTCGAGGGCCCAGTCGGCACCGGACAGCGCCGCGGAACCCCGGGCCCCGCGCAGCGCCGCCTCGGACGTGATCTCGTTGCTGCGGCGCCGCATGATCCGGTGTCCGTACACCCGGTCAACGGCCTTGCGGACGGACTCCACGGAATCGGCCACCCCGGGAAGCGAACCCAGGGCCGCGAGCGGATCAGCGGCCGCACCTGTCGTACTCATGAGTACGACATTACGCACCCAGGGCCCGCGCCCCACGAAGGAGTGGTCTTCTTCACGCGGCGCGAGCACCGAGAGCGACAGTCCCACTACCTTTGGTGAACATGAAAATTGCTTTCGTCGGGAAGGGCGGCAGCGGCAAGACCACCCTGTCGTCGCTCTTCATCCGCCACCTCGCCGCCTCGGGCGCGCCTGTCGTCGCCGTGGACGCCGACATCAACCAGCACCTGGGCGCCGCGCTCGGGCTCGAAGAGACCGAGGCCGCCGCGCTCCCCGCCATGGGGGAGCGGCTGCCGCTCATCAAGGACTACCTGCGCGGCTCCAATCCGCGCATCGCGTCCGCCGAGACGATGATCAAGACGACTCCGCCCGGCGAGGGCTCCCGGCTGCTGCGGGTCGGCGAGACCAATCCCGTGTACGACGCGTGCGCCCGGCCGGTGGAACTCGACGGCGGCACCATCCGTTTGATGGTCACCGGCCCGTTCACCGAGGCCGATGTGGGGGTGGCTTGCTACCACTCCAAGACCGGTGCCGTGGAGCTCTGCCTGAACCATCTCGTCGACGGCCGGAGCGAGTACGTCGTCGTCGACATGACGGCGGGCTCCGATTCCTTCGCGTCCGGCTTGTTCACCCGCTTCGACATCACGTTCCTCGTCGCCGAGCCGACCCGGAAGGGAGTCTCCGTCTATCGCCAGTACAAGGAGTACGCCCGCGACTTCGGCGTCGCCCTGAAGGTCGTCGGCAACAAGGTGCAGGGCCAGGACGACCTCGACTTCCTTCGGGCGGAAGTCGGGGACGACCTCCTGGTCACCGTCGGGCACTCGGACTGGGTGCGCGCCATGGAGAAGGGCCGCCCGCCCCGGTTCGAGTTCCTGGAGGAGGCCAACCGGTGCTCCCTGCACGCCTTGCAGACCGCCGCCGACGCCACGTACGAACTGCGCGACTGGGAGCGGTACACGCGCCAGATGGTGCAGTTCCATCTGAAGAACGCCGTCAACTGGGGCAACGCCAAGACCGGTGCGGACCTCACCGAACAGGTCGATCCCGGTTTCGTGCTCGGCGAGAGTCCGATGGCCACCGCGTGAGCGGTCGGCCGGCCCGAGGCACCACCGCGGCCTGAGCGACAGGGCGGCCCGGGGTATCGCTACGGCTTGACCGCCGGAGCCCCGGGGACGCCCCTCGGGGCCGGGGCGGGGCGGCCGGACAGGAAGGACGCCCAGCCCTGCTTCGGCGCCTCGCCGACCTCAAGGCCACGGAGCTTGTCGAGGGTGGCCGGGTCCTGGGCGTCGAGCCAGTCGGCGAGCTGCCGGAAGGAGACACAGCGCACCTCGGCCTTGGTGCAGACGCGCTCGACAACCTCGTCGACGGCACGCATGTAGTTGCCGCCGTTCCAGGACTCGAAGTGATTGCCGATGATCAGCGGCGCACGGTTGCCGTCGTAGGCGCGGTCGAAGCCCTTGAGCAGGCCGTCACGCATCTGGTCGCCCCAGAGCTTCTGCTTGGCGGGGTCGCCCTGCGTCCGGGTGCCCGACTGGCTGACCATGAAGTTGTAGTCCATGGTGAGCTGCTCGTAGGAGTGTCCGGGGAAGGGCACGAGCTGCATCGACAGGTCCCACAGCCCCTCTTTCCTCTTCGGCCAGATCTGGTCGCCAACGCCGCTGGTGTCGTAGCGGAAGCCCAGCCCGCGGGCCGCCTTCATGAAATTCTGCCGACCCTCCAGACAAGGGGTGCGGGCGCCGATGAGCTCCTTGTCGTAGTCGAAGGGCAGCGACGCCGTGTCCTTCAGGCCCGTATTGGTCTTCCAGGACTTCACGAACGACTTCGCCTGGGCGATCTCGTTCTTCCAGTCCGCGACCGACCACTGGCCGACCCCGCCCTCCGTACCGCAGAAGTGGCCGTTGAAGTGCGTGCCGATCTCGTTGCCCTCCAGCCACGCGCCGCGCAGCTGCTTCACGGTGTCCTCGATGCCCTGCTGGTCGTTGAAGCCGATCTCCGAGCTCCCGGGCGAGTGCTGCGGAGGCCGGTACAGATCACGCTTGTCCTCCGGCAGCATGTACACGCCGCTCAGGAAGTAGGTCATCGTCGCCCTGTTGGCCTTGGACAGCTTCCGGAAGTGGGAGAAGAGCTTCTGGCTGTCCTCGCCGGCACCGTCCCAGGAGAAGACCACGAACTGCGGGGGCTTCTGACCCGGCTTCAACCGTTCGGGCCGCGGGAGATGCGGCTGCGCCCCGGTGTACGAGGTGGAACCGTCGCCGATCAGACGGACCGCGGCCTTCGGTGCCGGGGCCCCCGGCGCCGCCTTCTCCGCGCCGTGCACACCCTCCGGGGAGGCGGAGACGCCGCCCGCGCAACCGGCGAGCGCCGTGGTGCAGGCCGCGGCGAGTGCTACACCCGCGGCGATCCTCTGGGTGGCGGCCATGTTCCGCCCTCCTTTTCCTCGGTCGGGCAACGCGGTCAGGGCGCCATCGCCGTTATGTGCAGCTGTGCACCGGAAGCGTCGCCAAGGTTTCACGGGACCGAGAAGGAATAAATACGACAAGCCGATCAAAAGCTCACTTCACGCCAAGGAGTGAATTAGTGCCCCATTTGCTCCCATTTTCGACATCAACCCTTTACTCTGCATTACGATCCGTTTACCGAGCGTTGAAAGTCCCGCCGCTGCACGCCGTGACCCACGGCCGCGACCCGCCCCCCGCCGCTTCGGACGGGGGATCACCTGTTCCGCGACCGCGCTGCCCCGGAGGAGACGGGAACCATGTCTGCCTGCGTCCCCACCCGCGCCGCCGACCCGACTCGGCCCGCGCACGTCCACCAGCCCCACAGCCCCCCGCCGACCCCGCCCCGACGTTTCCGTGTCGCGGGCGCCGACGTGTCGGCCTCGATCGCGGTCTTCCTGATCGCCCTCCCCCTGTCCCTCGGCATCGCCCTCGCCACGGGCGCGCCACTGCAGGCCGGCCTTGTCGCCGCCGCCGCCGGCGGCCTCGTCGCGGGACGCCTGGGCGGCTCACCGCTCCAGGTGAGCGGACCCGCGGCCGGGCTCACGGTCGTCACCGCCGACCTCATCCACCACTACGGCTGGCGCGCGACCTGCGCCATCAGTGTGCTCGCCGGAATCGTGCAACTCGTTCTCGGCTGCCTGCGCGTGGCCCGCACCGCTCTGGCCGTCAGCCCCGCGATCGTGCACGGCATGCTCGCCGGGATCGGCGTCACCATCGCCGTCGCCCAACTGCACATCGTGCTCGGAGGCGTCCCCCAGAGCTCCGTGCTGGACAACCTCGTCGCGCTGCCGGACCAGGTGGCACGCACGCACCCCGCGGCGGTGTCGATGAGCGTGCTGACGCTGGCGCTGCTGTTCGCCTGGCCGCGCATTCCCGGGCGGGCCGGGCGGGTGCTGCGCAAGGTCCCCGCCGCGCTGGTCGCCGTGGCCGGCGCCACCGTGACCGCCTCGCTCGCCGGACTGACGTTGCCCAGGGTCGGCCTGCCGTCCTGGAGCAGTCACGCGCTGGCCGGGCTGCCCGAGGGGCCGGTGCTCGGCATCGCCGCCGCCGTCCTCACCGTGACACTGGTGTGCAGCGTGCAGTCGCTGCTCGGCGCCGTCGCGGTGGACAAGCTGGTGAGCGGCCGGCCGGAACTCCAGGCGCACGTGGGCCGTTCCCGCCTCGACCGGGAACTCCTCGGGCAGGGCGCCGCCAATGTCGTCTCCGGCGCGCTCGGCGGACTGCCCGTGGCCGGGGTCGCCGTGCGCAGTTCCGCGAATGTGCAAGCGGGTGCCGTCAGCCGGAACTCCACGATGCTGCACGGCGTTTTCGTAGTAATTGCCGCGCTGTTGATGGTCCCGATCCTGGAGCTGATCCCCCTCGCATCGCTCGCCGCCCTGGTGATGGCCGTCGGCATCCAGATGGTGTCCCTGCACCACATCCGCACGGTCACCCGCCACCGCGAGGTGCTGGTGTACGCCGTCACCACGCTCGGCGTCGTGTTCCTCGGAGTTCTCGAGGGCGTGGCACTGGGGGTCTCCGTGGCCGTCGGTGTCACCCTGCACCGTCTCGGGCGGACCCGCATCACCCACGATGAGAGGGAAGGAGTCCATTACGTACATGTACGAGGTCAGTTGACGTTCCTGGCGGTGCCACGGCTCAGCCGCGCCCTGCATCTCGTGCCCCGAGGGGCGGAGACCGTCGTGGAGTTGGACGGTTCGTTCATGGACCACGCGGCGTACGAGTCGCTACAGGACTGGCAGAGTGCGCACATCGCCCAGGGCGGCACGGTCGATCTCGGCGGGCGGACCGGAACACGGATCGCCGAGCCCGTGAACGCCCGACACTGCCGCTGCCGGCCTTGGACGCCCTGGCGGAACCACCAGTGCGACGCCTCCACCGAACCGGGGTCCTCGTCCTCGGGCGCGAGGTCGGCCGGGCAGCACGAAGAGCCCGGCGCGGCCAGACCGAGCGGGAACCAACTGGCGCGCGGCATCAGCGCGTTCCAGCGCAACACCGCACCCCTGGTGCGGGATGAACTGGCCCGGCTCGCACGGGAAGGGCAACGGCCGTCCCAGCTGTTCCTGACCTGTGCCGACTCCCGGCTCGTCACCTCGATGATCACATCCAGTGGTCCGGGCGACCTCTTCGTCGTACGGAATGTGGGCAACCTCGTGCCGTTGCCCGGAAAGGAGAGCGGGGACGACTCGGTGGCCGCGGCCATCGAGTACGCGGTGGACGTGCTGAAGGTGCGGTCCATCACGGTGTGCGGACACTCCGGGTGCGGAGCCATGCAGGCCCTGTTGGCGTCGGAGTCCGGAGGGGCGCTCACACCGCTCAAGCGGTGGCTGCGGCACGGGCAGCCGAGCCTGGACCGGATGGCCGACGGCGACAGACCCTGGGCGCGGCTCGCCGGACGGGCGCCCGCCGACACGGTGGAGCAGCTCTGTCTGACCAATGTGGTGCAGCAGTTGGAGCACCTGCGGGCACACGAGTCCGTGGCACGGGCCCTGCGGGAGGGCGCGCTCGAACTCCACGGGATGTACTTCCACGTCGGGGAGGCCCAGGCATATCTGCTGGCCGACGCGGACGGGGCCGAACTGTTCGATCATGTGGGCGCGTTCGATCATGTGGACGCGGCGGAGGAGCTGCGGCATCCGGCGTGATCGGGCGGTGGTGCGCGGCCCTGGTCGGCGGGGCCGGACACCGCGTACAACTCCGTTGTGGCCGCCGGCCCCCGTCGCGAGGTGAGCATCCGTCGCCACGCCGGGCCGCCGGACCACCACGCCAACGGGCCACTAGGCCAACCCGCCGCCGCATCACTGCGCCACCGGGCGGCCGGGCGGCATGCTGTCGGACCGCAGGCTGCCAGTCACCGGGCTGTCCCGGGTGCCCCGGGTGCCCCGGGTGCCCCGGGTGCCCCGGGCAGTCTTCGGTGGGTTGCGGGGTGGGGCGCCCGCGATGGGGGAAGTGGTCTCGGTCTGATTCCTCAGGCGTCCCGGTCGGCGTAGTCGATGTGAACTCGGCGGCGGGAACGTACGTGTCCAAGGGCAGACTCGTGCGGGCTCGTGTGGTCCCGTGAGTGGCGACAGGGGCGTAGCGCGGGGTAAGGACGTGGCCGCGCGGACCGAGTGCGGGACCAGCGACACAGGATAGGTCTAAACCAATTTTGGATCGGGCCTTGTCACCGAGCCCCCCGGTCTGATGAGCTGTGGCCTGGGACACAACGGACACCCTGGGAAAGGGAGATGTCGTGAGCAACGAAAGCCTGGCCAACCTGCTGAAGGAAGAGCGCAGGTTCGCGCCGCCCGCCGACCTGGCGGCGAACGCCAATGTCACCGCGGAGGCGTATGAGCAGGCCAAGGCTGACAGGCTCGGCTTCTGGGCCGAGCAGGCCCGCCGGCTGACCTGGGCCACCGAGCCGACCGAGACACTGGACTGGTCCAATCCACCGTTCGCGAAGTGGTTCGCCGACGGAAAACTGAACGTCGCGTACAACTGTGTGGACCGGCACGTCGAGGCCGGGAACGGCGACCGTGTCGCCATCCACTTCGAGGGTGAGCCGGGCGACAGCCGGGCCATCACCTACGCCGAGCTCAAGGACGAGGTGTCGCGGGCCGCGAACGCCCTCACCGAGCTGGGTATCGGCAAGGGCGACCGGGTCGCCGTCTATCTGCCGATGATCCCCGAGGCCGTCGTCGCGATGCTGGCCTGTGCCCGTATCGGCGCCGCGCACTCGGTGGTCTTCGGCGGCTTCTCCGCCGACGCGATCGCCACCCGCATCCAGGACGCCGACGCCAAGCTGGTCATCACCTCCGACGGCGGCTACCGGCGCGGGAAGCCGTCCGCGCTCAAGCCCGCCGTCGACGACGCGGTGAGCCGGGTCGACGGGGTCGACAAGGTGCTGGTGGTGCGCCGTACCGGCGAGGACGTCGCCTGGACCGAGGGCCGCGACGTGTGGTGGCACGACATCGTCGGACGGCAGTCGGCCGAGCACACGCCGGAAGCGTTCGACGCCGAGCACCCGCTCTTCATCCTCTACACGTCCGGGACCACCGGGAAGCCGAAGGGCATCCTGCACACCTCGGGCGGCTACCTCACGCAGGCCTCGTACACCCACAACGCCGTCTTCGACCTCAAGCCGGAGACCGACGTCTACTGGTGCACGGCCGACATCGGCTGGGTCACCGGGCACTCGTACATCACGTACGGACCGCTTTCCAACGGCGCGACGCAGGTGATGTACGAGGGCACCCCGGACACGCCGCACCAGGGCCGGTTCTGGGAGATCGTCCAGAAGTACGGGGTGACGATCCTGTACACGGCGCCCACGGCCATCCGTACGTTCATGAAGTGGGGCGACGACATCCCCGCGAAGTTCGATCTGTCGTCCCTGCGGGTGCTCGGGTCGGTCGGCGAGCCGATCAACCCCGAGGCGTGGATCTGGTACCGCAAGCACATCGGCGGGGACCGTACGCCGATCGTCGACACCTGGTGGCAGACCGAGACCGGCGCGATGATGATCTCGCCGCTGCCCGGGGTCACCGAGACGAAGCCGGGTTCGGCGCAGCGGGCGCTGCCCGGCATCGCGGCGACGGTGGTCGACGACGAGGCGAACGAGGTGCCCGACGGCGGTGGCGGCTACCTCGTGCTGACCGAGCCGTGGCCATCCATGCTGCGCACCATCTGGGGCGACGACCAGCGCTTCCTCGACACGTACTGGTCGCGCTTCGAGGGGAAGTACTTCGCCGGGGACGGGGCGAAGAAGGACGACGACGGCGACATCTGGCTTCTGGGGCGCGTCGACGACGTGATGCTCGTGTCCGGGCACAACATCTCGACGACCGAGGTCGAGTCGGCCCTCGTCTCCCACCCGTCGGTCGCCGAGGCGGCGGTCGTGGGTGCGGCTGACGAGACGACCGGGCAGGCGATCGTCGCCTTCGTCATCCTGCGCGGGACGGCTTCCGCCGAGGACCCCGGGCTGATGGCGGACCTGCGCAACCACGTGGGCACCACCCTCGGCCCGATCGCCAAGCCGAAGCGGGTCCTGCCGGTGGCCGAGCTGCCGAAGACCCGGTCCGGGAAGATCATGCGCCGTCTACTGCGCGACGTGGCCGAGAACCGCGAGCTCGGTGACGTCACGACGCTCACCGACTCCACGGTGATGGACCTGATCCAGGCGAAGCTGCCGGCCGCGCCCAGCGAGGACTGAGGCGGGCCCGTCCCGTCGGCCCGGCCCTGAGGGGTGCGGGGAGCACCCCGTGCTCCCCGCACCCCTCAACCGTTCCCGCACCCCTCAGCCGTTCCCGCACCCCTCAGCCGCTCCGGCGCCCCGCACCCACTCCGCACGCCCCGCGCCCGGTTTGGTCGTAATGTGAAGATCCCGCACCGACCCGGCCGCATCTTAAGTAAAGTAAGCAAAGCGTCAGAGGCGCGACAAGATCGTTCATGGTGTGCCGGGAAGTCTGGTCGGCGAGTACTCAGTCCTGCCTGCTCGACCGGAGGTCTCCCCGTGCCCGCGCCCCCCAGCTCCACCACCCGTAAGTTCTTCGGCCGGTTGTCCCTGCCCGAGCGGAACTTCGTGGCGGACGCGCTGCGCACCGAGACCGTGGGCGGAGTGCTGCTGTTGATCGCCGCGGTCGCGGCACTGATCTGGGCGAACACCCTGCCGGACAGCTACGAGACCGTCTCGCACTACCACTTCGGGCCGGCCGCCCTCGGGCTCGACCTGTCCGTGGAGCACTGGGCGGCCGACGGCCTGCTCGCCGTGTTCTTCTTCGTCGCCGGGATCGAGCTGAAGCGCGAGCTGGTGGCCGGGGACCTGCGCGACCCGAAGGCCGCGGTACTGCCGGTGGTCGCCGCCGTCTGCGGCATGGCCGTTCCCGCGGTCGTCTACGTCCTGACCAATGTGGTGGGCGGTGGCTCGCTCCAGGGCTGGGCCGTCCCCACCGCCACCGACATCGCCTTCGCGCTCGCCGTGCTCGCCGTCATCGGGACGTCGTTGCCGTCCGCGCTGCGCGCCTTCCTGCTCACCCTCGCCGTCGTCGACGACCTGTTCGCGATCCTGATCATCGCGGTCTTCTTCACCGACTCCATCAACCTCGCCGCGCTCGCCGGGGCCGTCGTGGGCCTCGGCGTCTTCTGGCTGCTGCTGCGCAAGGGCGTACGCGGCTGGTACGTGTACGTCCCGCTCGCGCTGGTCATCTGGGGCCTGATGTACAACAGCGGCGTCCACGCCACCATCGCCGGTGTCGCGATGGGCCTGATGCTGCGCTGCCATCCGCTCGAAGGCGAGGAACACACCCCCGGCGAGCACATCGAACATCTGGTGCGCCCGGTGTCGGCGGGACTCGCGGTACCGCTGTTCGCCCTGTTCAGCGCCGGCGTCTCGATCTCGGGCGGAGCGGTCCACGACGTGTTCACCCGGCCCGAGACACTCGGCGTGGTGCTCGGACTCGTCGTCGGCAAGGCGGTCGGCATCTTCGGGGGTACGTGGCTGACGGCCCGGTTCACCAGGGCCTCGCTCAGCGACGACCTGGAATGGGCCGACGTGGCCGCCGTCGCCACCCTCGCCGGTATCGGCTTCACCGTCTCGCTGCTCATCGGCGAACTCGCCTTCGAGGGCAATACGAGCCTCACCGACGAGACCAAGGCCGCCGTCCTGATCGGCTCGTTCATCGCGGCCGTACTCGCCACAGCGCTGCTGAAGATACGCAACGCCCGGTACCGCGCGCTGTGCGAGGACGAGGGACGCGACGAGGACCACGACGGCATCCCCGACATCTACGTGCAGGACAAGCCGGAGTACCACCTGCGCATGGCCGCGATCTACGAACGGAAGGCCGCGGAACACCGCAGGCTTGCCGAAGTGGCGGGTGGGGCAAGCGAGGGGAACGACGGTCCGGCATGATCTGACAGGACCGTACAAACGCATGCAGAAGAGGGAGACAGCGATGACCGCACCCGACGGCAGCCCGGTCGGCGCCGAACGCAGTATCGGCGAGCTGGTCGCCTCGGCGACGACCGAGATGTCCGCACTGGTGCACGACGAAATCGCACTGGCGAAGGCGCAGCTCAAGCAGGACGTCAAGCGCGGCGCGGTCAGCGGCGGCGCGTTCGGGGCGGCCGGCGCTGTGCTGATCTTCTCCCTGCCGATGCTCAGTTTCGCCCTCGCGTACGGCATCCGGACCTGGAGCGACTGGAATCTCGCGATCTGTTTCCTGCTGTCGTTCGCAGCGAACGTGCTGGTCGCGGCCGTACTCGCACTGATCGGCGTGGTCTTCGCGAAGAAGGTCAAGAAGAGCCAGGGCCCCCAGATGGTGGCCGCCTCCGTGAAGGAGACGGCGGGTGTTCTGCCGAACGCCAAGCCGCACCCCCGGCCCGAACCGGTCGAGGACGTCGTCAAGGCTGTGGCACGCTCATCCTCATGACGGACCCCGCCACACCTTCGGCGCAACCCACCTCGGTCGTACGGATCGACCTTCCCGGCGGACGAAAAGTGACGCACCGGGACGTGGCCGCCAACGGCGCGCGCTTCCACATCGCCGAGCTCGGCGACGGGCCGCTCGTCCTGCTGCTGCACGGCTTCCCGCAGTTCTGGTGGACCTGGCGGCACCAGCTCGTCGCGCTCGCCGACGCCGGGTTCCGGGCGGTGGCCATGGACCTGCGGGGCGTCGGGGGCAGCGACCGCACCCCGCGCGGCTATGACCCCGCCAACCTCGCGCTCGACATCACCGGGGTCGTACGGTCCCTCGGTGAGCCCGACGCCGCGCTGGTCGGGCACGACATCGGCGGCTATCTGGCGTGGACGGCGGCCGCCATGCGGCCCAAGCTCGTCCGCCGGCTCGCGGTGTCGTCCATGCCGCATCCGCGGCGCTGGCGTTCCGCCATGCTCTCCGACGTCAAGCAGACGGCGGCCGGCTCGTACATCTGGGGATTCCAGCGGCCCTGGATTCCCGAGCGCCAACTCCTCGCCGACGACGGCGCCCTGGTGGGCCGTCTGGTACGCGACTGGTCGGGCCCCCGGCAGCCGGACGAGGACACCCTGGAGACCTACCGCCGGGCCATGCGCATCCCGTCGACCGCGCACTGTTCCATCGAGCCGTACCGGTGGATGGTGCGGTCCATGGCCCGCCCGGACGGCATCCAGTTCAACCGGCGCATGAAGCGGCCGGTGCGGGTGCCCACGCTGCATCTGCACGGTTCGCTCGATCCGGTGATGCGGACGCGGAGCGCTGCGGGCTCCGGGGAGTACGTCGAAGCGCCGTACCGCTGGCGGCTGTTCGACGGGCTCGGCCACTTCCCGCACGAAGAGGATCCGGTCGCCTTCTCCACCGAACTGATCAACTGGCTGAAGGATCCGGAACCCGACCGCTGACGGTCCGGAACCCGATCCGGACTCCGGTGGTCACCCTTGTGTGACCGCCCGGACGCACCCGGTGCCGCGCCCGGAATGCGGACTGTGAACACCTGTCCTACGAACAGCCAATTGCCTCGCGCATAGGCCAATTGAAGGGCCGGGGCGAGGTTATCGACCTTGGGCCAGGGGCAGACGTCGGGGTATGGGCTGGACGCACGACTACAGTGACGCAGCACGCAATCGCCGCTCGGCCTCGGGTCTGAGCTCCCATCAGAGGGGCACCCCGCAGCTGACGGGCACGGATCCCCGCGTGGGGATTCCGCACATTCTGCGCCGCCGGGCCCGCTGGGTATCCGTGCGGCTGCGCCATCCACGCGGCTGAGCCCCCGCCCTACGGTCAGAGCGCGCAGTTGTCGCTGTCCACCTGCTGGTTGGCCGTACGCCCCTTGGCGATGTCCGGCTGGACCTCGTCCGCGGTGAGCGCGTACCCGGTCTCGGCGTCGTCGAGCGACTTCGCGAAGACCACGCCGTAGACCTTGCCGTCGGGGGTCAGCAGCGGGCCGCCGGAGTTGCCCTGACGGACCGTCGCGTACAGCGAGTAGACGTCACGGCGCACCGTCTTGCGGTGGTAGATGTCCGGGCCGTTGGCCGTGATGCGGCCCCGCACGCGCGCGGGCTGCACGTTGTACGAGCCGTTCTGCGGGAAGCCCGCGACGATCGCGCTGTCGCCGCTGCTCGCGTCCTTGGTACTGAACCGCAGCGCGGGCGCCTTCAGGTTCGGTACGTCGAGGACGGCGATGTCGCGCTCCCAGTCGTACAGAACGACCGTGGCGTCGTACTTCTTTCCCTCGCCGCCTATCTGGACGGTGGGTTCGTCGACTCCGCCGACCACGTGCGCGTTGGTCATCACACGGCGGTCGCCGAAGACGAAACCGGTGCCTTCGAGGACCTTGCCGCAACTCTGGGCGGTCCCCATGACCTTGACGATGGAGTTCTGGGAACGGGTGGCGACGGGGCTGCCGGCGAGCTGTGGGTCGGGCGGCTGGACCTCTGTGATGGGCTCGTTGGCGAACGGGCTGAACACCTGCGGGAAGCCGTTCTGCGCGAGGACCGAGGAGAAGTCGGCGAACCAGGTGTTGGCCTGGGAGGGCAGCGCTCGCGAAACACCGAGCAGCACCTTGGAGTTGCGGACCTCCTTGCCGAGCGTCGGCAGGGTCGTACCCGCGAGGGCCGAGCCGATCAGCCAGGCGACGAGCAGCATCGCCACGACGTTCACGAGGGCGCCGCCGGTCGCGTCCAGGGCTCTGGCCGGGGACCAAGTGATGTACCGGCGCAGCTTGTTGCCGAGGTGCGTGGTGAGGGCCTGGCCGACGGAGGCGCAGACGATCACGACGACCACGGCGACGACGGCGGCGGTCGTACTCACCTTGCTGTCGTCGGTCGTCCAGCTCCAGATGACCGGGAGCAGATAGACGGCGACGAGACCACCGCCCAGGAAGCCGATCACCGACAGGATGCCGACGACGAAGCCCTGGCGATAGCCCACGATCGCGAACCACACGGCGGCGACCAGCAACAGGATGTCCAGCACATTCACGAAGGTCACCTTGTCACGCGCGCCAGTCGAGCGGGACCTGCTTCTCGCGGTCCCACGGGCGCTCCCAGCCCGCGAAATGCAGGATCTTGTCGATCACTCCGGCCGTGAAGCCCCAGACCAGGGCCGATTCGACCAGAAATGCCGGACCTCGGTGACCGCTGGGGTGCACGGTGGTCGCGCGGTTGGCCGGATCCGTGAGATCCACCACGGGGACCGTGAAGACCCGGGCCGTCTCGCCCGGGTCGACGACGCCGACGGGCGTCGGGCGGCGCCACCACCCGAGGACCGGGGTGACCACGAAACCGCTGACCGGGATGTACAGCTTGGGCAGCACGCCGAAGAGCTGGACGCCCTCCGGGTCGAGGCCGGTCTCCTCCTCGGCCTCACGCAGGGCGGCCCGCAGCGGCCCGTCCGCCTTGGGGTCGCCGTCCTCGGGATCGAGCGCGCCGCCGGGGAAGGACGGCTGCCCGGCGTGCGATCGGAGGGTGCCGGCCCGCTCCATGAGGAGCAGCTCGGGGCCGCGCCGGCCCTCGCCGAAGAGGATGAGCACCGCGGACTGACGGCCCGTGCCGTTCGCCGGCGGCAGGAAACGGCTCAGCTGGAGCGGTTCCACCGTCTCCGCCGCGTGCGCGACCGGGCCCAGCCAGTCGGGCAGGCCCTCCTTGCTGATCACCGCCGGCCCGCCCTGCGTGTTGCTCGCGTCCTGTGTGTTGCCTGCGCTCTTCATCGCCGCCCCCGTTCTGCTGTTCCCAACGCCCGCCGGGGCCGTGTTCGTTCCGTCATCCGGCGCCCAGTGGGGGTGCGGGGATGCCGCCCGCGTCCAGATAGGCCTGCGGGGGGTTGAGCCGCTGGCCCGGGAAGCCGCCCTTCTCGTACTTCAGGAGCTTCTTCGCCTTCTCGGGGTCGGTCTCGCCCTCCCCGTACGCCGGGCAGAGCGGGGCGATGGGGCAGGCGCCGCAGGCGGGCTTGCGGGCATGGCAGATCCGGCGGCCGTGGAAGATCACGTGGTGCGACAGCATGGTCCACTCGCTCTTCGGGAAGAGCCCGCCGACAGCCGCCTCGATCTTGTCCGGCTCGGTCTCCGCCGTCCACCGCCAGCGCCGTACGAGCCGCTGGAAATGGGTGTCCACGGTGATCCCGGGCCGCCCGAAGGCGTTGCCGAGCACGACGAAGGCGGTCTTGCGGCCCACTCCGGGCAGTTTGACGAGGTCTTCGAGCCGGCCGGGCACCTCGCCCCCGAAGTCGTCCCGCAGGGCCTTGGAGAGCCCTATGACGGACTTGGTCTTGGCCCGGAAGAACCCGGTCGGGCGCAGGATCTCCTCGACCTCCTCCGGGTTGGCCTCGGCGAGGTCCTCGGGGGTCGGATATCTGGCGAAGAGCGCCGGCGTCGTCTGGTTCACCCGCAGGTCGGTGGTCTGGGCGGACAGGACCGTGGCGACGACCAGCTGGAAGGGGTTCTCGAAGTCCAGCTCCGGATGGGCGTACGGGTACACCTCGGCGAGCTCGCGGTTGATACGGCGGGCCCGGCGGACGAGGGCGGTGTGCGACTCGTTCCGCGGCGGCTCGGGGGCGACGGGCTGCACGGGTGCCGCTTTCCCGGCCTTCCCGGCCTTCTCGGTGGCCGCTTTCGCGGGCGCCGTCTTCTTGGAGGCCGCCTTCACCGAGACGGCCTTCTTCGGGACGCCCTCCCTGGAGACCGCCTTCTTCGCGACCGCCTTCTTCGCGACCGTGCCCTTGGAGACAGCCTTCGTGGGCGTCACCTTCTTGGCGGCCGCTTGCGCGGGCGTCGCCTTTTTGGCGGTCTGACGGGCGGTCTTCTTCGCGCTCTCCCCTTCGGCTGCCTTCGATGCCGCCTTGGATGCCGCCTTCGACACCACCTTCACCGGTGTCGGTTTTGTCGTTTTTGTCGATCCTTTGGTTCCGTCGGGGGCCTGTTCGCCCACAGCGGAATCGGGACGTACAGTCACCCGCCCAGCCCCCTTGGCCTGTGCTCTCACCGGCGATTTGGACACCCGGCCAGCCTAAAGCCCGGCACCGACATCCGCCCCGGACCCTGAAGATCGGACCCCAATTGGCCCCCTGCCGCACTCGTTGGGACGCCAGTGCGGCAGACTTGTGACTGATCACACTGTTTGGAACGTCCGGCAAGATGGGGAACACGGTCCCCTGGTACCAAGGGGGAGCAAGATCCCCTGAGCAGGTCGACAAGGAGAGAACTCGTGGACGACGTTCTGCGGCGCGCCCCGCTCTTCGCGGCGCTCGATGACGAGCAGGCCGCGGAGCTCCGCGCCTCCATGAGTGAGGTGACCCTCGCGCGAGGCGACGCTCTCTTCCATGAGGGCGACCCCGGCGACCGCCTCTATGTGGTCACCGAGGGCAAGGTGAAGCTCCACCGCACCTCCCCCGACGGGCGGGAGAACATGCTGGCCGTCCTCGGCCCCGGTGAGCTGATCGGCGAGCTGTCGCTGTTCGACCCGGGCCCGCGCACGGCGACCGCCACGGCACTCACCGAGGTCAAGCTGCTCGGCCTCGGCCACGGCGACCTCCAGCCGTGGCTGAACGCGCGGCCCGAGGTGGCGGCAGCCCTGCTGCGCGCCGTCGCACGGCGCCTGCGCAAGACCAACGACCAGATGTCCGACCTGGTCTTCTCCGACGTGCCCGGCCGTGTCGCGCGCGCCCTTCTGGACCTGTCGCGCCGCTTCGGCGTGCAGTCCGAAGAGGGCATCCACGTCGTGCACGACCTCACGCAGGAGGAGTTGGCCCAGCTGGTCGGCGCCTCCCGCGAGACCGTCAACAAGGCGCTCGCCGACTTCGCGGGCCGCGGCTGGCTCCGCCTGGAGGCCCGCGCGGTGATCCTCCTGGACGTGGAGCGGCTCGCCAAGCGCTCGCGCTGACACCTTTGGCCGTACGACGACGGGGTCCCGCCTTCTTCCGAGGCGGGACCCCGTCGTCATGACCCTTGCGGGGGCGTGTCGGCCGTAGACGATCCGCCGTAAATGATCTGCGCCGCGAGGGAGCCTCGGGGCACAGTGGGCGCATGGCCGCTCAGGGACACCGCAGGGGGCTCGACGCCCAGGGGTACATCGAGCGCGAGGGATCGTCCGCGCGCGTCCCGTGCGCCTTCAGGCCGGTCGTCGCGGCCGCCCGTGACCGCTTCCTGCACCTCTTCGGGGCCCGGCTGAACGGCGCGTACCTCTACGGCTCGATCCCGCGCGGAACCGCGCGCGCGGGACGCTCCGACCTCGACCTTCTGCTGTGCCTGCGCGACGAGCCGACCGAGGCTGACCACGCCGACGCCCGCGCGCTCGAAGCGGCGCTCGACAAGGAGTTCGCCGAGATCGACGGGGTGGGAACGCTGTTGTTCAGCCGTACGCGGCTGCTGAGCGACCTGGAGACCTACGACCTCGGCTGGTTCGTCGCCTGCCTCTGTACGCCGCTCCTGGGCGAGGATCTGGCCGAACACCTGCCGCGCTACCGTCCCGACACGCTGCTCGCCCGCGAGACCAACGGGGACCTCGCGCTGATGCTGCCGCGCTGGCGCGAGCGGATCGCCGCCGCCGCGGACACCGACGGGGCCAGGCGCCCGCTGGTCCGCTCGATGTCCCGGCACCTCGTACGGACCGGCTTCACGCTCGTCATGCCGCGCTGGAACGGCTGGACCAGCGACCTCGGGGAGATGGCCGAGGCCTTCGGCGCGTACTACCCGGAGCGGTCCGCCGACATGCGGAACGCGGCCGTCCGGGGATACGAGACGACCGGCGAACCGGCCGTGCTCCGCTCGTACGTGGAGGACCTGGGGCCATGGCTCGCCGGGGAGTACGCGCGCGTGCACGGCATCAAGGAACCCCGCCCGTGAAGGCCCCCTACAGGACCCCGGAAACGCCGCGCCGGTCCAGGGCCTGTCCTAGATGAGCCCGTGCTCCCGCAGATACTCCATCTGCGCCCGCACCGACAGCTCGGCCGCGGGCCACAACGACCGGTCCACGTCCGCGTAGACGCGCGCGACGACCTCGTCCGGCGACCGGTGGCCGTGCTCGACGGCGGTCTCGACCTGGGCGAGCCGGTGGGCGCGATGGGCGAGATAGAACTCGACCGCGCCCTGCGCGTCCTCGAGGACGGGCCCGTGACCGGGCAGGACGGTGTGGACGCCGTCGTCGACCGTCAGGGAGCGGAGCCGGCGCAGGGAGTCGAGATAGTCGCCCAGACGCCCGTCGGGATGGGCCACCACGGTCGTCCCGCGACCCAGGACGGTGTCCCCGGTCAGGACGGCCCGGTCGGCCGGGAGATGGAAGCACAGCGAGTCGGCGGTGTGCCCCGGGGTCGACACGACGCGCAGTTCGAGCCCGCCGAGGCTGATCACGTCCCCCGCGGCCAGTCCCTCGTCCCCCAGCCGCAGCGCGGGGTCCAGGGCACGGACGCCGGTCCCCGACAGCTCGGCGAACCGTGACGCGCCCTCCGCGTGATCGGGATGCCCGTGCGTGAGCAGGGTCAGCGCGACCCGCTTTCCGGCCTTCTCGGCCGTGTCCAGGACGGTGCGCAGATGTACGTCGTCCAGGGGTCCGGGGTCGATGACGACCGCGAGCTCGGAGTCCGGCTCGGACACGATCCACGTGTTCGTGCCGTCCAGGGTCATCGCGGAGGCGTTGGGGGCCAGGACGTTCACCGCGCGCGCGGTGGCGGGGCCGGAGAGGACCGCGCCTCGCGGCCGGCCGGGGAGGGCCGCTGCGTCGGTCATGCGGACGCTCCGCCGGTCGGGATGTGCTTGGTGAACTCGTCGTGTCCGGGCCAGGAGAGGACGACCTCACCCTCCTCCAGGCGTGCCTCGGCCAGGACGGGGGTCAGATCGCGGGCGGGCGCGGCGGCGAGGGCGTCGGCGGCCCTGTCGTACTCCATGATCCCGCGCAGGGTCGCGATGGTGGGCGGCATCATCAGCAGCTCGCCCTTGTCGTAGCCGGCCGCCGCGTCGGCCGGACGGATCCACACCGTGCGGTCGGCCTCGGTGGAGGCGTTCCGGGTGCGCTGGCCCTCCGGGAGGACGGCCACGAAGAACCAGGTGTCGTAGCGTCGGGACTCGAATTCCGGGGTGATCCAGCGGGCCCAGGCCCCGAGCAGGTCCGAGCGGAGCACGAGTCCTCTGCGGTCGAGGAACTCCGCGAAGGACAGGTCCCTGGCGACCAGGGCCGCCCGGTCCGCCTCCCAGTCGTCCCCCGTCGTGTCACCGACCACGGTGTCCTGGCTGGGGCCGGCGAGCAGGACGCCGGCCTCCTCGTACGTCTCCCGTACGGCCGCGCAGACGACGGCCTGGGCGGACGTCTCGTCCACGCCGAGCCGCTCGGCCCACCACGCGCGCGTGGGCCCCGCCCAGCGGATCTGGTGCTCGTCGTCGCGCGGGTCCACGCCGCCGCCCGGATACGCGTAGGCGCCTCCGGCGAAGGCCATGGAGGCGCGTCGGCGCAGCATGTGGACCACGGGACCGGCCTCGCTGTCCTTGACCAGCATCACCGTGGCGGCACGCCGGGGCGTGACCGGCGTCAGCGTGCCCTCGGCGAGCGCCCGAATCCGCTCCGGCCACTCCGCCGGAAACCATTGCCCATTCCCCATGGCCGGAGGCTATCCCGAGCCGGGCGGATGTTCGAGGCCCCACCGCCCCGACAGGCGTTCCCCGCCCCTTCCGCCCCTGCCCTTCCCACCCCTGGGGCTCCGCCCGGGACTCCGCTCCTCAGACACCGGAGGCGCCGGGACGGGCATACGGAAGGGGCCGTGCCGGTACATCCCTGATGTACCGGCACGGCCCCGACCCACGACGAACCAGGCACCCGAAGACGCCGGAGGACTACGCGTGCGTCAGCTCCACCTGGATCTCGACCTCGACCGGCGCGTCCAGCGGCAGCACGGCCACACCGACCGCGCTCCGCGCGTGCACACCCTTGTCGCCGAGCACCGCGCCCAGCAGCTCACTCGCGCCGTTCAGCACACCAGGCTGCCCGGTGAAGTCCGACGCCGAGGCCACGAAGCCCACGACCTTCACGACACGCGCGATGCGGTCGAGGTCGCCCACGACCGACTTCACCGCCGCCAGGGCGTTCAGCGCGCACGTACGGGCCAGCTTCTTGGCCTCCTCGGCGGTGACCTCGGCGCCCACCTTCCCGGTGACCGGAAGCTTCCCGTCCACCATCGGAAGCTGCCCGGAGGTGTACACGTACAGGCCCGACTGCACGGCGGGCTGGTACGCGGCCAGCGGCGGAACGACACCCGGAAGGGTCAGCCCGAGCTCGGCGAGCTTCGCCTCGACCGCCCCGCTCACGCGGACTTCTCGCGCTTCAGGTAGGCCACCAGCTGCTCGGGGTTGTTCGGTCCGGGCACGACCTGGACGAGCTCCCAGCCGTCCTCGCCCCAGGTGTCCAGAATCTGCTTCGTGGCATGGACGAGCAGCGGCACAGTGGAGTATTCCCATTTGGTCATGTGGCCGACTGTAGCCGCTGAGGACCACCGTCTCCCGCCCGAGCCACCCGCCCCGCCCCGCCCGAAAGCGCAGCTTGTCCACAGCCTCCTGCTTACTCCGGCGGCGGACTGGTTAGGCTCGAATACGTGAGCAGGCTCCAGGTCGTCAGCGGCAAGGGCGGTACCGGCAAGACCACGGTAGCCGCGGCCCTCGCGCTCGCCCTCGCGACCGAGGGCAAGCGCGCCCTCCTCGTCGAGGTCGAGGGCAGGCAGGGCATCGCGCAGCTCTTCGAGACAGAAGCGCTGCCCTACGAGGAGCGGAAGATCGCCGTCGCTCCAGGGGGCGGGGAGGTGTACGCCCTCGCCATCGACCCCGAACTGGCGCTGTTGGACTACCTCCAGATGTTCTACAAACTGGGCGGCGCCGGCCGCGCCCTGAAAAAGCTCGGCGCGATCGACTTCGCGACCACCATCGCGCCCGGACTGCGGGACGTTCTCCTCACCGGCAAAGCCTGCGAAGCGGTGCGGCGCAAGGAGAAGAACGGCCGCTTCACGTACGACTACGTGGTGATGGACGCACCCCCCACCGGCCGCATCACCCGCTTCCTGAACGTCAACGACGAGGTCGCCGGCCTCGCGAAGATCGGCCCGATACACAATCAGGCCCAGGCCGTCATGCGCGTCCTCAAGTCCCCGGAGACGGAGGTCCACTTGGTGACGCTGCTGGAGGAGATGCCCGTACAGGAGACCGCGGACGGGATCGCGGAGCTGCGTGCCGCGAAGCTTCCCGTGGGCCGGATCATCGTGAACATGGTGCGCCCGGCACTCCTCGACGAGGCGGACCTGGCCCTCGTCGAGACCGCTCCCCGTACGGCGATCGCCAAGTCGCTCTCCGCGGCCGGCCTCGGCGGCGCGCGGCGCGGCGGACTGGCCGAACGGCTGGTGGGACCGCTCCTCCAGCAGGCCGAGGAGTACGCCGAGCGGTACGCCCTGGAGACCGAGCAGCGGAGCGTACTGGCCGAACTGGGCCTGCCGCTGCACGAACTCCCGCTGCTCGCCGAGGGCCTGGATCTGGCGGGTCTGTACGAACTGGCCGCACAGCTGCGTAAGCAAGGGATGTCATGAGTCTGGACCCCGCCCGTGTCCTCGATCTCGACCCGCTGCTCGACGACCCGAAGACCCGCATCGTGGTGTGCTGCGGCTCGGGCGGCGTCGGCAAGACGACCACGGCGGCGGCCCTCGGGCTGCGTGCCGCGGAGCGCGGCCGCAAGGTGGTCGTGCTCACCATCGACCCCGCGCGCAGGCTGGCGCAGTCCATGGGCATCGACTCCCTCGACAACACTCCGCGCCGGGTGAAGGGCGTCGAGGGGAGTGGCGAACTGCACGCCATGATGCTCGACATGAAGCGCACGTTCGACGAGATCGTCGAGGCGCACGCGGACGGCGACCGGGCCGCCGCCATCCTCAACAACCCCTTCTACCAGTCGCTTTCGGCGGGCTTCGCGGGCACGCAGGAGTACATGGCGATGGAGAAGCTGGGCCAGTTGCGGGCCCGCGACGAGTGGGACCTGATCGTGGTCGACACGCCGCCGTCCCGCTCGGCGCTCGACTTCCTGGACGCCCCGAAGCGGCTCGGGTCCTTCCTCGACGGGCGGCTGATCCGGCTGTTGACGGCCCCGGCGAAGCTGGGCGGCCGGGCGGGCATGAAGTTCCTGAGCGTCGGGATGTCGATGATGACCGGCACCCTGGGCAAGCTGCTCGGGGGCCAGCTCCTCAAGGACGTCCAGACGTTCGTGGCAGCCATGGACACCACCTTCGGCGGCTTCCGCACACGGGCGGACGCCACGTACAAGCTGCTCCAGGCGCCCGGCACCGCCTTCCTCGTGGTGGCGGCGCCCGAGCGGGACGCGCTGCGCGAGGCCGCGTACTTCGTGCAGCGGCTGGCCGCTGAGGACATGCCGTTCGCCGGACTGGTACTCAACCGGGTGCACGGCAGCGGGGCCACCCGGCTGTCCGCGGAGCGGGCGCTCGCCGCCGCGGAGGATCTTGACTCCGTCGACGGGGAGAATCCTGAATCCGCCGTTGCAGAAAATCTTGACGACGCCCGCATTGTGGATCAGGGGGGCGGGAAAGCTGGACTTCGTAACTCTCCCGACACGTACGGCAGTTCAGAATCACCGGCTTCCGAGACATCAGCTCCTGCCGAAGGCTCCCCCGCCGCCACGGACAGGACAGCCACCACGGACAGCACCACCGCTACGGACCGGACCGCCGCCACGGACCCCGAGCGATCCATCGACCAACTCACCGCAGGTTTGTTGAGGCTCCACGCCGAGCGCATGCAGTTGCTCTCCCGCGAGCAGCGCACGCGTGACCGCTTCGCCGCGCGCCACCCGGAGGTGCCGGTGGCCGAAGTGGCCGCGCTGCCCGGTGACGTACACGATCTCGCCGGGCTGCGGGACATCGGGAACCGGCTCGCGGCCCACCGGCCGGAGCTGCCCGAAAGCTGAGCATGACGGGAGAGGCCCGAGGGGACGCCCGCAGCCCTGCCGGGCCTCCGCGGCACCGGACGGGCCCTGGAAGGGTCCGGACGGCCCTGAGAGGCCCGAGGGTGGCGTCCTGCCCCGAAGGGCGAAGTTCCCTCAGCCCACCGCCGCGTAGCGCTCGTACACCTCTTCCTCGTCGAGGGGCAGCAGGCCCGCGCCGCGCTCGTACTCCGTACGCGCGGTCTCGAGCAGGCGCCGCCACGAGGTGACGGTCGGCCGCCGGCGCAACAACGCGCGGCGCTCACGCTCGGTCATGCCACCCCACACGCCGAATTCGACGCGGTTGTCGAGCGCGTCGGCGAGGCATTCCGTGCGAACCGGACATCCGGTGCACACTGCCTTGGCCCTGTTCTGCGCTGCTCCTTGAACGAACAGTTCATCTGGATCGGTAGTGCGGCAGGCCGCCTGCGCACTCCAGTCGGTTACCCAGCCCATACCGGCGCCGTCCTCTCCCGAATCGAGGCTCCCCCACGGCGGCAGCGGCATATTCACCGCCGCCAGTTGAGGACGTTACGGAAGGTGGGCACAGCGCAACACCCCCTTCGGGCCCAATCTTGAATGGCCCGAACGGACTATGCGTAAGCGGCAGATCACCCGGGGGAGTGAGCCGAGGACATGCGTGACCATCCCGGCAAACCCGGACGTTTCAGTTGAGTCACAACGGACGCCATGTGACACACAAGGCTGATTCGGACACGTGCTCCACAGGAACGCGGAACCTCCGGAACGATTCGGGTTCGCCGGACGTATTGATACGTGGCCGCACTGCTGTGACAGTTGAGAGCAGCTTAGGCCAAGGCATATACGCGTGTCCGGCGAATGAGAACGTAGGCTGCCCTCATGCCAAAGAAGCGCTCGGGCGGTGGTCTGTCCCCTACGCAGCAGGCCGCCAAGTTCCTCGGTGTCAGCGTGCTCGCGGGCGCCGTCATGGCCGGAATCGCGCTGCCCGCCGCGGGCGCGCTCGGTCTGGCGGCCAAGGGCTCGGTCCAGGGGTTCGACGACATTCCGAACAATCTGAAGAGTCCGTCGCTGAGTCAGCGGACCACGATCCTGGACAGTAAGGGCGGTCAGATCGCGACGGTCTACTCACGCGACCGCACCGTGGTCGACCTCAAGAACATCTCGCCCTACATGCAGAAGGCGATCGTCGCGATCGAGGACTCGCGCTACTACGAGCACGGCGCGATCGACCTCAAGGGCGTCCTGCGCGCGGTCAACCAGAACGCGCAGAACGGCGGGGTGGCGCAGGGCGCCTCCACCCTGACCCAGCAGCTCGTGAAGAACTACTTCGTGGAGGAGGCCGGCGACGACCCGACCAAGGTCGCCCAGGCCACCCAGCAGACCATCGGCCGCAAGATCCGCGAGCTCAAGTACGCGATCCAGCTGGAACAGAAGCTGGGCAAGCAGAAGATCCTCGAGAACTACCTGAACATCACGTTCTTCGGGGAGCAGGCGTACGGCATCGAGGCCGCCTCCCAGCGCTACTTCTCCAAGCCCGCCAAGGATCTGAACCTCCAGGAGTCGGCGTTGCTCGCGGGCATCGTCCAGTCGCCGAGCCGGTACGACCCGGTCAACGACGAGGAGGAGGCCACCAAGCGCCGCAACACGGTGCTGGAGCGCATGGCCGAGGTGCACGACATCTCCCAGGAACAGGCCGACGCCGCCAAGGCGACGAAGCTCGGACTGCACGTCAGCCGGCCGAAGAACGGCTGCATCACGGCGATCAAGGGTGCCGGCTTCTTCTGCAAGTACGTGGAGAACGTCTTCCTGAGCGACCCGGTCTTCGGCAAGACCAAGGAAGACCGCGCGCAGATCTGGAACCAGGGCGGCCTGACGATCCGTACGACGCTCGACCCGCAGTCCCAGGCGTCGATCCGGGCGTCGCTGAAGGATCACGTCTACAAGTCCGACAAGGTCGCCGCGGCGGCCACTCTGGTCGAGCCCGGCACCGGGAAGATCCTCGGGATGGGCCAGTCGAAGCCGTACGGCACCGGCACGAACGAGACCGAGTACAACTACTCGGTCAACTACGACATGGGCGGCTCGAACTACGGCTTCCCGACCGGTTCGACGTTCAAGCCGTTCGTGGCCGCGGCCGCGCTGGAGCAGGGCCGGCCGGCGACGCAGGAGTACTCCTCGCCGAACTCGATGCCGTACCCCAGCCCCGTACAGACCTGCGGCAGCAAGCCGTGGACGAACCAAGCGAACGAGCAGGTCCCGAACGAGAGCGCGTCGGAGAAGGGTCCGTACCAGCTGAAGGAGGCGATGGCCAAGTCGGTCAACACCTACTTCGTGCAGATGATCTCCGACATCGGCCTCTGCCCCGTGATGAACCAGATCGACAAGCTCGGTGTGGTCCAGGGCAACGGCGACAAGCTCCCCCAGGTGCCCTCCATCGCGCTGGGCGCCAAGGGCATCTCGCCGCTCACCATGGCCACGGCCTACGCCGCCTTCGCCTCCCGCGGCATGTACTGCACCCCGATCGCCATCGAGTCGATCAGCCAGAAGATCGGCGGGCACGAGAAGTCCCTGGACGTGCCCAAGTCGACCTGCTCGCGGGCCATGTCCGAGCAGACCGCGGACACCGTCAACAGCCTTCTCAGCGGTGTGATCGACTCCGGTACGGGCCAGCAGGCCGGTCTCACCGACCGCGCGAACGCCGGTAAGACGGGTACCACCGACGAGCGCAAGAACGCCTGGTTCGTCGGCTACACGCCGAACCTCGCCGGCGCGGTCTGGGTCGGCAGCGCCTCCCAGCAGGTCCAGATGACCGGCATCCGTATCGGCGGCGTCTGGCACGACAAGGTGTACGGCGGTCAGGTCCCCGGACCGATCTGGCGGGACCTGATGACGGGCGCTCTCGTCGGCAAGGACGCCCCGTCCTTCAACCTGATCAACATTCCCGACCCCGACAAGAACAAGGGCAAGGGCCAGGACGACGGGAACAACGGCCGCAACGGCGGGAACGGGAACGGTGGTAACGGGAACACCGACACCGGCCAGACCGACGGTGGAGTGGTCTTCCCGACGCCTTCCTTCTCCTTCCCCCAGGGATGGGTCCAGGGCAACACGAACAGCGGAAACGGCAACGGGAACGGCGGCCAAGGCAACTGACCCGTACGCCGGACGCGGATGACGCGTGAGCGCTTGAACGCCCTGTGGGCCAGGAGTGATCCTGGCCCACAGGGCGTTCGACGTGCGGGGTGCTGCGGGGCGGGCGGGCTACGGCGGGGCGGTTGTCCGCGGGGGCGTTGCGTGTGGATGCGTTGCCTGGGGGCGCATTGCCTGCGGGCGCACTACCGGTGGGCAGGTTGCCTGCTGGGCAGGTGGCCTGCGGACAGGCCGTCCGCGGGCAGGCCGCCTATGGACAGGTCGTCCGCGGACAGGTCGTCCGCGGGCAGGTCGTCCGCGGACACGTTGTCCGCGGGGCTCGCGGACACCCGACGACCCGGCCGGCCCACAACCGGGGACGGAACCAACCGGCGCCGGACGGGCGGTGGAATCAGCCCGCGAGCAACTGCTTCACGACGGCGGCGACGCGTCCGCCCTCGGCCAGGCCGGACACCTTCGGGTTCACGATCTTCATGACCTGGCCCATGGCGCGCGGTCCCTCGGCACCAGCCGCCTTCGCCTCCTCGACGGCCTGCGCGACGATCTGCCGAAGCTCCTCGTCGGACAGTTGCTTGGGCAGATAGGTGGCGAGCACCTCGCCCTCCGCCCGCTCCCGCTCGGCCGACTCCGGGCGCCCGCCCTGCGTGAAGGCCTCGGCGGCCTCACGACGCTTCTTGGCCTCGCGGGCGATCACCTTCTGCACCTCGTCGTCGGAGAGTTCGCGTTTGGTCTTGCCGGCGACCTCCTCGTTGGTGATCGCGGAGAGGGTCAGCCGGATCGTCGAGGAGCGGAGCTCGTCGCGCCCCTTGATCGCGGCGTTGAGGTCTTCCTGCAACTTCGACTTGAGCGTGGTCATGCCGTCCAGTGTCGCAGGTGCGGTGCTGCGGACGCCTGTTGATTTCGCAGCGCGCCTGACGGGCACCCAGAGGCTTCCGGTGGCCCGCCCCGGTCGCGCGCGAAGGCCGCTCGGGGCTCTCCCCCTTCCCGCCCCCTCCCGGCCCCGCCCAGGCCCCTCTCCGTGGTTTCGCTGCGGGTTTCCGGGTTGTCCACAGGCGGGTACGGGCGCTTGTCGGGGTCTGACACGATGGACGTATGCGCGCGCGATACGGAGTACCCCTGGGAATCACGGCGGTGGGCGCCGCCGGTCTGCTGTACTCGGCGGGGTTCGAGGCTCGTTCCTTCCGCCTGCGGCGGGTGACGGTCCCGGTCCTGCCTCCGGGGATGCGACCGCTGCGCGTCCTGCAGGTCTCGGACATCCACATGGTGAGCGGACAGCGCAAGAAGCAGCGCTGGCTGCGCTCCCTGGCCGGCCTGCGCCCCGACTTCGTGATCAACACCGGGGACAACCTCTCGGACCCGGAGGGCGTGCCCGAGGTACTGGACGCGCTCGGCCCCCTGATGGAGTTCCCGGGCGCCTATGTCTTCGGTTCGAACGACTACTACGGGCCCAAACCCCGCAACCCGGCCCGCTACTTGTTCGAGAAGGCACACGGCCGTCACGGGCTGAATGGCAACAAGCCGGTCGTCGGCGCCATCCACAACCCGTGGGGGGACCTGCGGGACGGCTTCGACACCGCGGGCTGGGTGAACCTGACGAACGCCCGGGGGACGCTGAAGATCGAGGGCGCCGAGATCGAGCTGACCGGCCTCGACGACCCGCACATCAAGCGCGACCGCTACGCGCGCGTGGCCGGCGGCCCGTCCGAGTCCGCGGACTTCTCGATGGGTGTGGTGCACGCCCCGTACCTGCGTGCCCTGGACGCCTTCACGGCCGACGGATACCCCCTGATCCTGGCGGGCCACACGCACGGCGGCCAGATCTGCCTCCCCTTCTACGGCGCCTTCGTCACCAACTGCGACCTGGACACGGACCGCGTCAAGGGCCTCTCCCGGCACAAGGCGGAGGGCCGGACGTCGTACATGCACGTCTCAGCGGGCTGTGGCACGAACCGCTACACACCCGTTCGCTTCGCCTGCCCGCCGGAGGCGTCGCTGCTGACACTGGTGGAGCGGAAGTAGGAGTCTCCGGGAGGGCCCCGGGGCGATTCCCTGGATTCCCCGGCGCGACCGCTCGGACGCAGGCGGGACCACTCAAGGAAACTCCCACCGCGGGCGGGGACCGCCCAAGGGAACTCCCGCCGCGGGCTGTCACCGCGGTGGGAGTAACTCACCCAGTCCACCCATATCGCCCGAAACGCCCGATCCGCTTAACGTGGGGCCATGATCACCCCCATGCCCAGGGACATACCCGATCTCCCCGCGATACCGGGCATCCTCCCGTCGACCCGCTCCTTCGTCCCCGCGACGGCGGTGGTGGCTCCCGCGCGGCGACCGGCCACAGCGGCCTACCGCGTCCTGGTGGCTCTCGCGGCGGCGGCAGGCGTGGCCATCGAGATGAAGCTGGGCGACCCGGCCCGGGTACTGAGCTACTTCACGATCCAGACCAATCTGCTCGTCGCCGTGGTCTTCGCGGCGTCGGCCCGCCGGGCATGGTCGGCCCGCCGGCCCCTGCCGGGGGTTCTGACGGGCGGCACGCTGATCTACATCTCGATCACGGGCCTCGTCTATCACCTGATCCTGGCGAACGAGTCGACCCCGTTCTCCATGACCGGCGGCAACGACACGCTCTCCGGCTGGCATGCGGCCGCCAACCAGCTCCTCCACACGGTCACGCCGATCGCCGTGGTCCTCGACTGGCTGCTGCTGACCCGCCCGACCCCGCTGGCGCTCCGCAACGCGGCCAGCTGGCTCCTCTACCCCCTCGCCTACCTGGCCTTCTGCCTCGCCCGTGGCGCGATGCTGTCGCCCGGGACCCCGGCGCGCTACCTCTACCCCTTCGTCGACGTGGACCGGCACGGCTACGGGGGTGTCCTCGGCAACACCGCCATTCTCGGCGTCGCTTTCTACGCCCTGGCACTCCTGATCGTCGTCCTCGACCACGTGCGTCCCGACCCGGTCCGACGCCGCGTCCGACGCCCCGAAAACCGGATTTCGTCTCCGGGCACCAGTGGGCTAAAGTAAACGACGTCGCCGCGAGAGCAGCGACGATCGGGGTGTAGCGCAGCTTGGCAGCGCGCTTCGTTCGGGACGAAGAGGTCGTGGGTTCAAATCCCGCCACCCCGACAGCTAAATAGCAGTTCAGAGGGCCTTTACCGGATCGGTAAAGGCCCTCTGGCGTTGCTGCGGTCTATCTGAGTGACTAACGCTCCGGATCGCGCTTCAAGATGCCGTCCATGACCACGGCACCGGTCTGGATCACGGGCCGGATCTGTGGGTGGAATGCCAACCTGGTCAGGTGGTCCCATGAAGTGGACGATGACCTCATCGGCGTAGCCATGATCCTCTTCGTGAGCGGCGTTGTGCTTCAGATCCTTGGGAGGCCACGCCAAAGCAGCCCGGCTATTGGGCATCTGTCAGATCTCCACGTGGCACCTGGCGATCATCACAGACCGTGATCCACTTCCGATCACAGGGCCGATCAACGAGAAGCCGAGGGCATGACTCATCACTGCTGCGAGACGATGACCAGCCGCGTGAACATGAGCTGCGACCAGCACGCCGACCCCTTCGCCTGCCCGGACGCACTAGTCGACTTCAGCGCCAAGTTTCAGGAGTACGGGCTGATCATCCATGACGGCGGCACGTCAAGCATCACGATCGACTTCTGCCCCTGGTGCGGACGACGCCTCCCCGAGTCGCAGCGGGACCGATGGTTTGACGAGTTGGAGCGTCGCGGGGTCGACCCGTGGCAGGACGAGGTGCCTACCGAGTTCCAGGACGACCGCTGGCTCGCCTCTCTCCACCGGGAGTAACGAACGAGCAGCTTCAGGCCACTCCTGAGACCGGCGTCGCGGTACAGCAGTGATGTACAGCAACCATCGCGACCGGAGCAAAGAGTCAGCGGTCCTGACTGACCGTCTGACCAGGCGAGCAGACCTCAGTGACCGTCGCCCGCCCGTAGTTCGCATCGAGGGGCAGGGAGCCGTAAGGACTTTGAGCGGTGGCGGCCGGAGACGGACGGGTCGCGGTTCGCGAGTGCCAGTCAGAGAGCGTGGGTGACTGGCCGCCAGGGCGTGTCTGATAATGATCAGATTGCGGCGGCTTTCCCTGCGGAGGCGGCTGGCTGCCTGTGGGAAGGTCTTGCATGTGATGGGTCAGGATGGCGTCCGGGTCCGCGAGCTCGTACTCGTAGCGGGAGTTCGCCCGGCGGACGTTGTGCGTGTTCATCGCGCAGCGCTCCATGTGCTGCGTGCGGGCATCGACGCAGCCCACATCGACGCCTACAGCGGTGACGCCTGGCCGCCCGAGGTCCTGCACTCGTACGAGCGCGCCCTCCTGCTTGCTCGTGAGGAGGTCGCACGCGGTCATCGCCGCAGGCGCTCCGATCCCGGGATGGGGATCAACATTGATGTCCGGGACGACGGGCAGTTCGACGTGCTGTCGGACTTGGCTCCTTACACGATCCACGCCGAAGGCTGGCGCGACGGCCGGCAGGTCTTCAGCGCCGGCGACACGGGAACCGCCCTGTGGATCGAGGTCACGCAGGAACAGGAAGCGGCACTTCTGTCCCGACTGGGTCTGCTGGGGATCCCACCGGGTGTGCTCACCGTCCTTGCACCCGGGCGCTAATGCCATTGCCGACGCGGGCTCGCGGAGCCACAGGGACAGCGAGGCAAGGCGCAGTACGGCCTGGTAGCGGTCCGCGAGCTTGTCGAACCGGGTCGCTACCGCGCGGAACCGCGTGAGCCGTTGGAGTGTGGACGCCAGCGTCACGACCGGCGAATCCCCGGACCGTTCTTGAGGCGGGGAGTCAAGCCCGATGATCCTCCTGACATCAGCGACTGACACCAACAAGGGCGAACGGCCGTGGTCGACGCTGAACGTCAGCGGACAGCAAGTCGAGGCGCCGGGTGGGTGGATCAACACCGGCAGCACCCCGTCATCGACCTGCCAAAGATGAGGCCACATCTCAAAGCTCGCCTCTATCGCGAGACACCATCGCACTGGATGCATGTTCCGGGGCAAACCGGGATCAGAGAGCAGGCGGAATGACCTCGTTACGGTGTGAAGCCACTCGCTGGGCACTCGATGATGACGACGACTTCCACCCCGGGTGGGTCGAGGTGCGGCTAACCGACGCCCATGGTCGGCAATGGGTCTTCTTCGACAAGCCGCCGATCTTCGGTGGTGGTGATGCGCTGAGCCCCAGCGCCGCACACCCCATCGCCGTGACGATCGGCTGCGTCATCCTGAGGCGCACCTCGGATCCGGACGGCAACGAGGTCGTCACGGTCTCTACAGGCGGGCGGCCGCAAGCCACTGAAGGTGACCGGAGCGAGTTCGACGTTCGACCCGATCAGCTAGTGGAGCCCTGACCCCGAGGAGGAGGAGCGGCTCAGCGTCGAGTGGTCGGGACTGGGCACAGGCTCGGGTCAGATCGGCGAGCAGGGTGGCGGGCCGCTTCGAGTCTGGCCGGCACAGCCCGGCCGCTCAGCCGGGACTGCCGGAGGGTGCCTGATCCTGCGGGTCGCCGGGCGGTACGGCGTCGTGCGGCGGAAGTGGGGTCGTTGAATCCGCTAGCGGGGTCGTGATCCGTGCCCGCGCCCGCAGTCTGCGCCGGTGGCCGGCGCGGTCGGCACGGCCCTTGTAGCCCTTGGGCTGCCATTTGTTGCCGTGCCAGAGGTCGGGCGGAACCCAGCGGGAGCAAGCCTGTTCGACGTCCGCGGTCACGTTGACGATGGTGGTGAGCTCGACGCGGTAGCGCAATCTCGGGAGACCATCGGCGGGCGGGTCGGCGTCCCGGACATGGCGCCACAGCACGGGGTGATCGCGGTCGAAGTCCCCGCTGGGGAAGAGCTCGAGTGTCGCGGTACCGTAGTCGACGGCCGCGTCACCGGTGGAGTAGATGCATACCCCGGCCAGCGATTCCCAGGTCAGCAGCGTGTCCCCGTCCAGGCTGAACCACCACCACCCCGTGGCGTCGAAGACGAATCTGTCATGGGACGCGGCGGCCGTCCCTATCAGTGCGAACAGGCCGCAAAGCGCGCACAGGCCGCCGACCGAGGCGAGAAGCCACCGAGCCACGTCATTGTCGACCAGCGCGGCCCCCGCCAGGCCGACAGCGGCCACCGACAGAACGACCGCGGTGCCGATCAGACCGGCCTGGACCTCCCGCTGCCCGTACCGTACGGCGGTCGCATCGCTGGATGGCCGCGCTGGCAAGCTCCCCCCGGCGCTCATGGCCACGAGTGTACGGAGAGCCGCTGCGGAATTCCCGGAACCCGCACCCCAGGGGACAGCGAAACCCGGCCGCATTCCGTCACCGGTCGGCCGCAACTCTTGCGTGGCGCTGTCCAGCGCCCGTGGAGCCGCCTGTCCACCCGTGCCCCTCCGGAGAGCTCACCTCATCCCCGGAGCACGCGCCCTCGGACCGACCCCGGGCCGTGCCAGGGCGCTCAACGCCGACCAACAATGACAACCGTCGACAACCAAGTCGCAGGTCGCAGCGTTGGTCGATTACACGGCCGCAGGTCAGAGATCCGGTCCTTCACTTCTTCGGCTACTGCTACCCGTAGAAACAAACGAGTGCCGACGGGGCATCATGAGGACATGACCGTGCCATTCGTCAACAACCACGGGGTGCCGGAGACTGGCACGGAGCCGTGCCCGTGCTGTCGTCACATGACGCTTACCTGTCGCGACGGGTATGAAATGTGCGAAGTGTGCGGATGGGAGGACGACGGACAGGACGATCACGATGCGGACGTCATCCGTGGTGGCCCCAACGGCTCGCTGAGCCTCACCGAAGCCCGCCAAAGGTTCCAGAGCCGCGAAGCCTGCGATGCTCGGTGTTCACCTTGCCGATGAGCCGCCCAGGGTCGTACAGCAGCGAAGTGCAACAACCACACCGGCTGGCAGTGGCTAGTTGTGACCTCGTTAGACCGTAGCGCGGCCGGTCTGACCCTCATCGGCCGATCCGCATAGAACTACGGATCAGAAGCGCGAGCCGGAAGCGCGCCGGCCAGTGCCCGGGCCCGGCGCTCCCGTCCTGGCCGCGGCGGGGCAACGTCCAGGGTGCGGGCCTGCTTCGGTGGCAGACCCGCGCCCCTCTCGTCGGTCTTCGGGGAGTAGTGCCGGACGTCAGCTGGTGAAGATGAAGTACTTCCAGGTCCCGTACGTCGTCGAGTTCACGTTGTCGCCCGATGTCGTGTCGACGTAGGACGACCGGATCCGGAAACGGACGCCCGTCGGCGGGGTGCCCGTGAGTTCGAGCGTGTCCTTGCCGGCCGAGCCGAGTACGACGTACTGGGAGTGCGTGGTGTGCCAGGCACCCTGGTAGTAGCCCTGCAGCTCCACCTTGTACTTGCGGCCCGGGTACGGCGTCATCGTCGTGCTGTAGACGGGGTCCTTGGACTTGTGGAAGTAGCGGTACGTCTGGCTCCACGCCGTCTTGCTCGTGTAGTAGCCGCTGAGCGCGGTCGACACCTTGGCCTGGGCGCCGACGGTGCTGGTGGCCGTCGCGGGCGCGTACCGGGTGTCGCCGGTGAACCTGGCGGTGACCTTGGTGTCGCGGGTCAGGGAGAGAGTGACGGACAGGTTGCCGGAGGAGTCGACCGTGCCGGACCTGACCAGCTTCTCGGGCTTGTCCGCGCCGTAGGGGTCGGCGTAGATCGCGACAGTGCGGTTCTTGTACGTCGTCCCCAGGTGCGCCGTGAACTTCACCGCGCTGTCGTAGGCGTACGCCTTGCCGTTGTTGTCGAGCGTCACCGTGGTCGCCGTGCGGGTGACGTTCACGGTGGTCGTGGCGGTGGCGCCCGCGTGGGAATCGTCGCCCGCGTACGTGACCATGTACGCGACGTGGCCGCCGGCCGGCGGGGTGTCGGCGTAGGAGTACGAGCCGTCGGCGCCGACCGTCGCCGTGCCGAGCAGCTTGCCGGACGGGGACTCGGCGTCGGTGCGGCGGACGGAGACCTCGGTGCCGGACGGGAACGCGGCGGTCGACGTCAACTTGCCCGTGACCTTGAGGGACTTGGCGCGGGTGGCGGTGGCAGGCGCCGTCGCCGTGAGGCCGGTGTCCGCCTTGGTGGGGTTGTCGAGGACGCGCAGCGAGTACACGTTCGCGTCGTTGTACGACACCGCGAACAGCTTGCCGGCGTCCGGCGCCCAGGCGAGACCCGAGGCCGCGAGGGTGTCGGCACCGCTGCTTCCGCCGGTGTTCGGGAAGTCGTACTGGCGTACCGGCGTGGAGACGCCCGGCTGGAAGACGTGGACGTCCGGGTCGTACCAGGAGAAGGTGCCCGCGGCGACGGTGCCGTTCGGGGCGATGTCGACCGCGTTCGGGTAGGGGTTGGTGGTGTAACTGCCGTCCTCCGACAGGTCGGAGAGCTTGAACACCTCCTGCTTGTAGGGGGCGCCGCTGGCCGTGACGACGTCCTTGCCGTCGGGAGTGACGGCGAGGTCGCTGAGGTTGCTGCTGTCGCCCGGATCGAAGGCGTACGCGGTGCGGTTCGCCGAACCCGACGACACGTCGAACACGGCGAGTTCGACCGGGCTCTGCCCAGGGGCGCCCGCGACGACGGTACCCGGTGCGCCGGCCGAGGAGCCGAGGATCGGGGCGTCGTTCCAGGTACGGGTGGTGTCCTGGTGCAGGGCCACGACCGGGTCACCGGCGCTCAGGTCGAGCGAGCCGATGTTGCCGCTGCCGGAGCCTCGGTAGCCGAACCAGACCTTGCCGCCCGCGAGGGCCGGATACTCGGGCTGGGTGCCGTCACCCGTCGGGTAGCGACGGGCCTCGGTGGCGGTCGCCGTGTCGATGGCGACGATCGCGTCGGCGCCCTCGACGGCCGCGTACAGGGTGCCGGAGTCGGCGGACAGTTCCAGGCCGCGGACGCCGGGCAAGGAGTCGACGGTGCCGACGACCGTGCCGCTGTAGTCCGTCGCGACGACCTTTCCGCCGGCCGGGTCGCTGATGAAGACCCGCTTGTGGACGCCGTCCACGACGATGTCGCCGGTCGAGCCGATCGGCAGGACGGCACTGGAGTCGGCCAGCGCGGGCGCGGCCGTGGTGACCGCGAGCGCGGCCGAGCTGAAGAGGACCGCGAGCGCCGTCGCGGCCGGAAGGGTGCGTATGCGCACGGTGGTTTCGAACCCCCCGGAACGAAATGAGCCCCTGGTGTGGAACTGGGGAAGTAAACGGAGCCTAGGTCACGCCTCTGACAGCGGCGGTGATCGGAGGTCACGGATGATCAAAGGGGAGCGGCCGTGACTCCCGTCGGCCATCCCTCGACGAGGGTGCCCTCCGCGGGTGCGCCGCCGCCGTACGGCCACAGCGTGCGGTTGCCGTCGGCGTCCCGGGCCCGGGTCAGCACATGGGTAAATACCCGAAGGCCTCAACTGCCCTTCGTGCAAGGCGACATGAGAGCAACAGTGGCTCCAGGAGAGTGCCGGGGGCACCGGAGATCGCTTGCGAGCCGAGGGAGGGGTCGGTGGCGCGGTCTCGCTGAAGTGGCATGAACACAGGCCCGGTTCCCCGGGCGTCCCCACTGGAACCACCCGTACCCGTGCGGCAGTCTTCTCCTTCGTGGGGAATCTTCCGTCTCAGAGTGTGTCGAGTGACGCCGCCGAGCACATGGTGGTGGCCGGGGACGACGCCCTGGCCCATCGGCTGGCCGCTGAGCTGCGCGGGGTGTACGGCGAGCGGGTGACCCTCGTGGTGCCGCCCGCGCAGCACGGTGTACGGCCGCCGGTCGTCGGGCGGACACGGGCCACGGCCCTGTTCGACCGTGTGTCCGCCGCGGTGAACCGGGCCTCCGGGAACGGGGCCGGCGCGGGGGACTCCGGGAGCGGCCGGACCGAGGAGCCTCCCGGTTCCGAGCGGCTGGTGGAGGCCACCGAGCTCACCGAGGGCGCGCTCGCCTACGCGGGTGTCGAGCGGGCCGCCGCGCTCGCGCTCGTGTACGACGACGACGAGACCAACATCCGTGCCGCGCTCACCGCCCGGCGGCTCAACCCTCGGATCCGGCTGGTCCTGCGGCTCTACAACCGGCGTCTCGGGCAGCACATCGAGGCCCTTCTCGACCAGGCCTCGGCACTGGCCACCGCCGCCGCCGACGGCGCGCTCGGCGCCTCGGACACCACCGGAGGCGTCCCCGGGGCGGATGCCCCACGGGCCGGCCGGAACGTCGAGGCCTACGACGCCTCCACCACCGTGCTGTCCGACGCCGACACGGCCGCGCCCGCGCTGGCCGCGACCGCCGTGGCCGGCACCAGCAAGGTCGTCCAGACCGACGGGCTGATGCTGCGCGCGGTGGAGCGGCCGCCGCCCGGTCCTGGCGAGGTCGCCGATCCGGGGCTCTGCACGCTGGCGTTGCTGTCCGCCACGACCAACGACCCGGCGGGCGCCGACGGTTCGGAGAGCAGCGGCGCGCAGGGGCCTCAACTCCTGCCCGACGAACGGGCGGTGGCCGCCGCGACCGGACGCGGCACGGTCGTCCTGGAGAACGTGTCGTACTCCGGTCCCGAACTGAACGCGGGGCGGGGCGTCGTCCCGTGGTTCGGCTCCCTGCTGTCCCGGCGGCTGCGCTGGTCGTTCGCGGGGCTCGTCGGGTGTGTCGTGGGGCTCGCCGTGGCGTCGGTGCTGGTCACCGGGGAGCCCGCGCTCCGGGCGACGTATCTGACGCTCCTCGATCTCTTCGCCATCAACAATCCGGCCATCGGCGAGCCGCTGGGCCGCCAGATCCTCCAGCTCTGTTCCGGGATGGTGGGGTTGCTGCTGCTGCCGGTGCTGCTGGCCGCGGTGCTGGAGGCGCTCGGCACCTTCCGCAGCGGGACGGCCCTGCGCAAGCCGCCGCGCGGGCTGTCCGGGCACGTGGTGCTGCTCGGGGTCGGCAAGATCGGCACACGGGTACTGGCGCGGCTGCGGGAGCTGCGCATCCCTGTGGTGTGTATCGAGGCCGATCCCGAGGCGCGGGGGCTCGCGCTGGCACGGAGACTGCGGGTGCCCGTGGTGCTGGGGGACGTGACGCAGGAAGGTGTGCTGGAGGCCGCCAAGATTCATCGGGCGCACGCGCTGCTGGCGTTGACCAGCGCGGACACGATGAACCTGGAGGCCGTGCTCTACGCCCGGACCCTGCGGCCCGATCTGCGGGTCGTCCTGAGGCTGTACGACGACGACTTCGCGACCGCCGTGTACCGCACCCTGCGGGCCGCGCATCCGGGCGCGCTCACCCGGAGCCGCAGCGTGTCCCATCTGGCGGCGCCCGCGTTCGCGGGGGCGATGATGGGGCGGCAGATCCTCGGGGCGATTCCCGTCGAGCGGCGGGTCCTGCTGTTCGCCGCGGTGGACGTGGGCGGGCATCCCCAGTTGGAGGGGCGCACCGTGGGGGAGGCGTTCCGTGCGGGGGCGTGGCGGGTGCTCGCGCTGGACACGGCGACGCCCGAAGAACGCCGGGCGGCCACGGCGTCCGCCTCGCGCGGTCCCCGGCTGGTGTGGGACCTGCCCTCCACCTACGTCCTGCGGCCCGAGGACCGCGTGGTGCTCGCCGCGACCCGGCGGGGGCTCGCGGAACTGCTCGGCCGACGACCCCGGCAGCGCGCCGGGACATAGCCGGCCCGGCGGAGGAGGCCGTGCTCAGGGGGCGTTGCCGAGGAAGACCGGCGGAGGGGATCCGGCCCCTCCGCCGGGCCCCCTTCCGCGGCGTTCCGGGGCTACTTCCCCAGGTGTCGTTCGGCGAAGTCCAGTTCCAGGCGGACCTGCTTGATGCGTTCGTCGACGACCAGGGAGCCGTGGCCCGCGTCGTAGCGGTAGACCTCGTGGACGGCTTCGCGGGCGGCGAGGCGGGTGACGTAGTTGTCGATCTGGCGGATGGGGCAGCGGGGGTCGTTGACACCGGCCGAGATGTAGACCGGGACCTTGACCGCGTCGACGTAGGTCAGCGGGGAGGACGCCTCGAAGCGCTCGGGGACCTCCTCCGGGGTGCCTCCGAGGAGCGTGCGGTCCATGGCCTTCAGCGCCTCCATCTCGTCTTCGTACGCCGTGACGTAGTCGGCGACCGGGACGGCGGCGATGCCGAGGGCCCAGGCGTCGGGCTGGGTGCCGACGCCGAGGAGGGTGAGGTAGCCGCCCCAGGAACCGCCGGTGAGGATCAGCCGGTCGGGGTCGGCAAGCCCGGACGTCACCGCCCACTCGCGGACCGCGGCGATGTCCTCCAGTTCGATGAGCCCGACGCGGTGCTTGAGCGCGTCGGTCCACGCGCGGCCATAGCCCGTGGAACCGCGGTAGTTGACCCGGACCACCGCGTAGCCGTGGTCGACCCAGGCCGCCGGGCCCGCCGCGAACGAGTCGCTGTCGTGCCAGGTCGGACCGCCGTGGATCTCGAACACGGTGGGCAGCGGGCCGGTGGTGCCCGCCGGCTTCTGGACCAGGGCGTGGACACGGCCGCCGGGCCCCTCGACCCAGACGTCCTCCACGGGGACCGATCCCGGGGACTTCCGGCCGGGCGGGTCCAGGACGATCTCGCCGGTCGTCGAACGGACGGCGGACGGCTCGGCCGCCGAGGACCACAGGTACTCCACCGTCCCGTCCGGGCGGGCCGTCGCCCCGGAGACCGTGCCGGGCGGGGTCGCGACCGCGGTCAGCTCGCCGGAGGCGAGGTCGTAGCGCCACAGGTCGCTGCGCGCTTCGAAGCTGTGGGCGATGAGGAGGGCCGAGCCGTCCGGATACCACTCGGCGGCCACGTCACCGGGGAGATCGAGGCCCAGGTCGGTCTGCTCGCCGGTCGTCACCTCCCACACCAGGGGCTCCCAGCGACCGCGCCGCTGGTGCCCGATGAGCAGCCGGCTGTCCCCGTCGACGGGGGCGAAGCCCAGCACCTCCAGGCCCAGCTCGACCGTGCCGCCCTCGGTGTCGTCGAGCTCGGCGACCGTCGAACCGTCCGGGCGCAGCACTCTGAGCGCCGAGTGCATCGCGTCGCCGTGCTCGGTGTGCTCGACGGCGATCAGGGAGCCGTCGTGCGCGAGGTCGCCGACCCCGGCCGACTCGCGGTGCCGGTAGATCTGCACCGGTGCCTCACCGGCGCGGGCCAGGTGGATCGTCGATCCGTCGTCGTCCGTCGAGCGGCCCACCACGGCCGTACGCCCGTCGCGGCCGATGGCCAGGCCCGCCGGGTAGGAGGGTTCGAGGCCGGGGACGGCCGGCTCGTCGACCGCTCCCTCGGCCAGCGGGGCGTCGAACGGCCGGCGCCGCCAGATGCCGAACTCGTCGCCGTCCTTGTCGTCGAACCACCAGATCCACTCGCCGTCGGGCGCGAGGACCCCGTCCGTCGTGCCGTTCGCCCGGTGGGTGACCTGGCGCTGCTCCCCTGTCGCGCGGTCCCACGCGTACAGCTCGTACGTCCCCGTCGCGTTCGAGACGAACAGGGAGCGGTGCGGGGCGTCCTCCGCCCAGTCCGGCAGCGACACCCGTGGTGCGCGGAAGCGCTTCTCCCAGTCGGGCATGTCTGCCTGCTGCGGCTCGGTGGACCTGGTGCTCTCAGTCATGGCCCCATAGTGCCTGGCTCGCCCCTCCTCGCGCCGACGAGGTCCCCAGCCTGTGGACAACCTCGCGTCCCACAGGGCGTATGAGCAGGTCAGGGCCGTTGTCAGTGCCGGGGTGCAGACTTTTTCGCATGACCGATCTGCGCAAGACCGTCGAGAGTTACTGGGCCGCCGCGGACGCCCGGGAGTGGGACGCCTTCGCGGGCCTGCTCGCCGAGGACGTCGTCTACACCCTGCCGCAGACGCGTGAGCGCATCGGCGGCAGAGAGCGGTACGTCGAGTTCAACCGCGAGTACCCGGGCGACTGGCACGTCCGGATCGAGCGCGTCCTGGTCGAACCCGGTCAGGCCGTCACCTGGACCCACTTCACGGTGGGCCTGGAGGAGATGCACGCGATCACATTCTTCACCGCGGACGAGGAGGGCCGGATCGCCACGGTGACCGACTTCTGGCCCGAGCCGTACGAGCCTCCGGCGGGCCGGGAGCATCTGGCCGAGCGGTACTGAGCGGGCCCCACGGCCGAGTCCGGCTCGGCCGCCCCGTACCGTGGGCGGCGTGTACCGGTTCCTGCTGACGCCCCGCTGGTGGGGGATCAACGTCTTCGTGCTGTTGGCCATCCCCTTCTGCATCTTCATGGGGTCATGGCAGTTGGGGCGGTTCGAGGACCGGGTGCAAGAGCACCGGACGGCGGACGCGGCGGCCTCGACGGCCAGGACGGACCCCGCCCGGCCGCTGGCCGAGATGCTGCCCGTGACCCTGCGGACGTCCGGCAAGCAGACCACCGCGAAGGGCCGGTACGGCAAGCAGCTCCTCGTGCCCGGCCGGGAACTGGGCGGCAGGAACGGGTACTACGTGCTGACCCTCCTGCGGGTCGACGGCGGCAAGGCGCTGCCCGTCGTCCGGGGCTGGCTGCCCGGTGCCGCCGACCCGGCGAAGGCCCCGGCCGCACCCGGCGGCGAGGTCACCGTCACGGGCGCGCTCCAGGCGTCCGAGAGTCCCGGGTCGAACGGTGTCAGCACGGCCGGAGGACTTCCTCCGGGGCAGACCGCGGCGATCAGCTCCGCGTCGCTGGTGAACCTCGTGCCGTACACCCCGTACGACGCGTGGATCACGCTCGACAAGGCCGACGCCGGGATGAAGGCGGTGCCTCCGACCGCGCCGGACAACACGGGCCTGGACCTCAAGGCGTTCCAGAACCTCGGCTACACCGGCGAGTGGTTCGTCTTCGCGGGCTTCGTCGTCTTCATGTGGTTCCGGCTGCTGCGCCGCGAGGTGGAGTTCGCCCGCGACACCGAACTGGGGATCGTCCCGGACGCCACCGACGCCCCGGGGAAGAAGTCCGAGGACGCCGACACCGGCGGCACCGCTCCGGCGACGCCGTCCGCCACGGCCTGACAGGCCGGGGCGCGGCGGCCAGGCCGCGGCGGCTCCGGGGCGAACCCCGCGCCGCGCATCCGTCAGTACGGCTCATCGGGCGCCCGTCACGTCAGTACGACGCATCGGGCACCCGTCACGACGCCTGACCGTCCGCCTGTCCGCCCGTCAGGCCGTGGCGGACGGCGTGCCTGTCAGGACGACGCCAGGATCCCCGTGTGGTAGACCGTGCCCGCGCAGGCGTTGGACACGGTGACCGATGCCGTCGCGCCACCCGTCGCCGCTGTACTGGAGACGACGACGCTGCCGTCCTGCACGCCGTCCTCGAACAGGAGCTGGGGCGAAGTACCGCCGACCGCCGCGTCCGTGGTGGTGCCGCCGCTGTCGGTGGCACCCTGCGTCGGGCTCGGGGTCGGTGAGGGATCCGCCGTGGCCGGACACGTCGCCGAGGGGACCCAGGCGAACTTCACCACGTACGAGGTGCCCGGCTGGAGCACCAGGGAGGTGACCTCCGTGGTGGGATCGGGCAGCCCGGTGGCCGCGTCGCCCGCGACATGCGTCGCCACACCGACCTTGGTGGCGTCCGCCGCGCCTTGGGCGAGCGCGTTGACGGTGCCGGCGCCGGTGACCGTACAGGCGGCGGTGGAGACGTTCGAGACGGTGAAGGAGCCGTAGACCGCGCCGGTGGAGTCCGGGCCGGCGGCGGTACCGGAGGCTCCGCCGAGCTGGTCCGCCGTGCACGGGGTGGCGGTCGAGGAGGAGGCCGAGGGGCCGGCACCGCCCGTGGCGGCCCCGGCCGCGCCCTTGTCCTTGCCGCCCGGTGTCTCCGTCCTGCCGCCGGTGCCGTTGCCCGTGGACGTGCCGGCGGAGCCGCCCGCGTCCTTACCGGCGCCGCCGTCCGAGCCCTTGCCCTGGCCCGCCCCGCCCTGGGCCTGTGAGCTGTTGGCCGCGATGGACGGGTCGGCGTTCGACCCGGAGGAGTTCGAGACGTGGACGAACGCCGGGATCGCCGTGCCGATGAAGAGCGCCGCCGCCGCCATGCCGATCACGGCCTGGCGCTTCCTGGCCCGTCGGGCCGGTACCGCGCGGCGCAGATGGTCCAGGGTGCCGTCGGTGGGTTCGATCTCCTGGACGGCCTGGTGCAGCAGCCGGCGCAGTGCCAGCTCGTCGGAGCCGAGCAGCCCTTCGGGTCCCAGTCCGTCCGGGCCCGGCATGTCGGGCTGTTCGTCGGGGCCGTGGTTCACAGTTTCGTTCCCAGCGTGCGATTGCTTGTGCTCGTGTTCCGGGCGCCCCTCGTCCTGGGGGCGCCACCGGTCGTCGTACTCGCTCATGCCGAGGCCCCCATGGCGACGCGGAGCGCGGCGATGCCCCGCGAGCCGTACGCCTTCACCGAACCCAGGGAGACACCGAGCGTCTCGGCGACCTGAGCCTCGGTCATGTCCGCGAAATAGCGCAGGACCAGGACCTCGCGCTGGCGGCGCTGGAGTCCCTTCATCGCCTTGATCAGCGCGTCGCGCTCCAACTGGTCGTACGCGCCTTCCTCGGCGCTCGCCATGTCGGGCATCGGCTTCGAGAGGAGCTTGAGGCCGAGGATGCGCCGACGCAGGGCCGAGCGCGAGAGGTTGACGACGGTCTGCCGCAGATAGGCGAGCGTCTTCTCCGGGTCCCGGACGCGCTTGCGCGCCGAGTGCACCCGGATGAACGCCTCCTGGACGACGTCCTCGCAGGAGGCCGTGTCGTCCAGCAGGAGCGCCGCGAGACCGAGGAGCGACCGGTAGTGCGCCCGGTAGGTCTCGGTGAGGTGGTCGACGGTGGTACCCGCCGCCAGGCTGTCCTCCGCGCCGTCGCGCTGATTCGGGATGCGGGCCGGCCGCGCTGCGGGCATGGGCGCGATCACCGGCATGCCGCCGGGCGCGCCGGGGCTGCGGAGTCGGCGGGGTGGACGCAGGGCCATGCCCCTTGTCTGTACCGCGGTGAATTCGAGTACCTCTGCCACGCCAGTTGGACACTCGTCCCCCCGGCAGGGTTGTACGCGACAGGCATCACATTCACGCCGGGCGTCACATCGGCCGGATTCCCGTCCACCGGAACGCCCCTCCGTCCCCCCGCCGTTACGCTGTTCAGCCCGCGCGACAGTGCACCAGATGCCCTCATGCGTAACAGCTCTTCTCCTCTGCCCAATGCTCTGCCGCCCCCCGGACGCCCCTGAATGGCGACCGCAAAGACGCTCCCCGTCCGCTGCGCGGTTGCGCGGGACAGGGAGCAAATTTTCGAACGCCAGCACGGGTACGTACAAGTGGTCCGGACCACTAAGTTGATCACTGGACCGACATAGATCCTACAAACCCACCGCCCGGGGAGCACCAGGATTACGGCCCGCACCCGCCGGACCAGCAGAACCTGCGGAGCCGAGGCCGTCCGGACGGCAGTCCCGTCCGGGTCGAAACCGATCCGGACGGCCGGACCGGAGCACCCGGGACCCGGGCGGCGGACCGCCCGGGACCCCGCGTGGACGGCCGGATCTACGGCGTCGCGACGATCTCCGCCGCCACCAGCTCCGCGATCTGGGCGGTGTTCAGAGCGGCTCCCTTGCGCAGGTTGTCCCCGCACACGAACAGTTCGAGGGCCGTCGGGTCGTCCAGTGCCCGGCGGACCCGGCCCACCCAGGTCGGGTCGGTGCCCACCACGTCCGCGGGCGTCGGGAACTCCCCGGCGGCCGGATTGTCGAAGAGCACGACTCCCGGCGCGGTGGCCAGGATCTCCCGCGCCCTGTCGACGGTCACCTCGTCCTGGAAGCGGGCGTGCACCGTCAGCGAGTGCGTGGTCACCACGGGAACACGGACGCAGGTCACGGCGACCTTCAGACGGGGCAGCCCGAGGATCTTGCGGGTCTCGTCGCGTACCTTCATCTCCTCCGAGGACCAGCCGTCCTCGGCGAGCGACCCGGCCCACGGCACCACGTTCAGCGCGACCGGCTCGGGGAACGGGCCCGTGTCGTCGCCCACCGCCCGGCGGACGTCACCGGGGCTGTTCCCCAGTTCGGTGCCGGCGACGAGGGACATCTGCCGGCGCAGGGTGTCGACGCCCGCGCGGCCCGCGCCGCTGACAGCCTGGTAGGAGGAGACCACGAGTTCGCGCAGCCCGAACTCGGCGTGCAGTGCGCCGAGCGCCACGATCATGGACAGGGTCGTGCAGTTCGGGTTGGAGACGATCCCGCGCGGGCGCACCCGCGCGGCGTGCGGATTGACCTCGGGGACGACGAGGGGCACTTCCGGGTCCATCCGGAAGGCGCCGGAGTTGTCCACGACGACCGCGCCCTTGGCGGCGGCGATCGGCGCCCACTGGGCGGCCACCTCGTCCGGAACGTCGAACATGGCGACGTCGACCCCGTCGAGGGCCTCCTCCGACAGGGCCACCACCTCGACCTCGACGCCGCGCACGGCCAGCTTGCGGCCGGCCGAGCGCGGCGAGGCGATCAGACGGATCTCGCCCCAGACGTCCGCGTGCTGGGACAGGATCTGGAGCATGACCGTGCCGACGGCCCCGGTCGCTCCCACGACCGCGAGCGTCGGTCGTCCGGTCATCGCCCGGTGCCTCCGTAGACGACGGCTTCGTCGCTGTCGGAGTCGAGTCCGAAGGCGGTGTGCACGGCCCGTACGGCCTCGTTGACGTCGTCGGCGCGGGTGACCACGGAGATGCGGATCTCGGAGGTCGAGATCAGTTCGATGTTGACCCCGGCGTCGGTGAGCGCCTCGAAGAAGCCGGCCGTGACACCCGGGTTCGTCTTCATGCCGGCGCCGACGAGCGAGATCTTGCCGATCTGGTCGTCGTAGCGCAGCGACTCGAAGCCGATCACGCCCTTCGCCTTCTCCAGGGCGTCGATGGCCTTGCGGCCCTCGGTCTTCGGGAGGGTGAAGGAGATGTCCGTGAGACCAGTGGTGGCCGCCGACACGTTCTGGACGATCATGTCGATGTTGATCTCGGCGTTGGCGATGGCGCGGAAGATCGCGGCGGCCTCGCCCGGCTTGTCCGGCACACCGACGACCGTGACCTTGGCCTCGGAGGTGTCGTGAGCGACACCGGAAATGATGGCCTGCTCCACCTTCTGGTCCCCTTGCTGCTGTGTCTTTCCGACGAGTGGTGCGCTGCTGACCCAGGTGCCCTGAAGTCCGCTGAAGGACGAGCGCACATGGATCGGGATGTCGTAACGGCGCGCGTATTCCACACAGCGGTGGAGCAGCACCTTGGAGCCGGAGGCGGCGAGCTCCAGCATGTCCTCGAAGGCGATCCAGTCGATCTTCTTCGCCTTCTTCACCACGCGCGGGTCGGCGGTGAACACGCCGTCCACGTCGGTGTAGATCTCGCACACCTCGGCGTCGAGCGCCGCGGCCAGCGCGACGGCCGTGGTGTCGGACCCGCCGCGGCCCAGCGTGGTGATGTCCTTCTTGTCCTGCGAGACACCCTGGAACCCGGCGACGATGGCGATGTTGCCCTCGTCGAGCGCCGTACGGATACGGCCGGGGGTGACGTCGATGATCCGCGCTTTGTTGTGGACCGAGTCGGTGATGACGCCTGCCTGGCTGCCGGTGAAGCTCTGGGCGCTGTGGCCCAGGTTTTTGATCGCCATCGCCAGCAGGGCCATGGAGATCCGCTCTCCGGCGGTCAGCAGCATGTCGAACTCTCGTCCGCTGGGCATCGGAGATACCTGCTCGGCGAGATCGATCAGCTCGTCCGTCGTGTCGCCCATCGCGGAAACGACCACGACCACCTGGTGGCCGTTCTTCTTCGCTTCCACGATCCGCTTGGCGACGCGCTTGATGCCCTCGGCATCGGCTACGGAGGAACCCCCGTACTTCTGCACGACAAGGCCCACGTGCGCTCCTCGCTCAATCCGTCTCTGCACCGCACAACTGCGGTCGGCTCAGTCTAACGAGCGGCCGGATTTCCCTTCCGGGGTATCGCATCGTGAGATGTCCCGCTCACGACGTGATCACTCCGGGCTGTCAGGTCGATAAGGGACGTCCGGCCGCTCCGAGACGGCACCTGCCCGTGCCGAAGCCCCGCCACTCCGAAAGTGCCCCGAGTCACACCGCGGACACCGGGGCGCGGCCGGCTGTTCGACCGTGCGCGGACCGAGCGGGGCTGCGTCACCGCCCGCGGAGCGAGCAGGGCTGCGTGACCGCGCGGGGACCCGAGCGCCGCTACTTGACCGTGCGCAGGCCGAGCGGCCCCGCGATCTCCTCGGCCATCACCTTGCCGGCCTCCTCCGCGAGGGCTTCCTCGCCGATCTCCTGGTCGGTGTCGAGGCCGTCGAGCTCCTGGAGCGGCTGGTTCAGCCGGACGTGGGCCACCACGGACTGCAGGGCGCGCAGGGCCGCGGAGGCGGTGGAGCCCCAGTTGGAGAAGTAGGAGAACTGCCACCACCACAGGGCTTCCGTGGTGCGGCCCGCGCGGTAGTGGGCCATGCCGTGGCGCAGGTCGGTGATGACGTCGGCCAGGTCGTCGGAGATACGGGCCGGGACGGGGGCCTTGCGGGGCTCGTAGGGGTCGAAGACCTCGGAGTAGACGTCGATCGGCTCCAGCATCACCGCGAGGCGCTCGCGGAGTTCGTCCACATCCCCCTCGGGGCCGAGGTCCGGCTCGTAGCGCTCGTCGGGAACGATGTCCTCGTGCGCGCCGAGACGGCCGCCGGCCAGGAGGAGTTGGGAGACCTCCAGGAGGAGGAAGGGCACGGCCGAGTCCGGCTCGTCGCCCTTGGCCACCTCGGTGACGGCGACCAGGAAGCTCTCCACCTGGTCCGCGATCTGGACCACGAAGTCGTCGGGGTCCGGGCTGGTCTCGTGCAGCGTGGCGTCAGACATCTAGAAGTCGTCTCCCCTCGAAGGCGCGGCCGAGCGTGACCTCGTCCGCGTATTCCAGGTCGCCACCCACCGGGAGGCCGCTGGCCAGGCGGGTGACCTTGAGGCCCATGGGCTTGATCATGCGGGCGAGATACGTGGCCGTGGCCTCGCCCTCCAGGTTCGGGTCCGTGGCCAGGATGAGCTCGGTGACCGCGCCGTCGGCGAGGCGGGCCAGGAGTTCTCTTATCCGCAGGTCGTCCGGGCCGACGCCCTCGATCGGGCTGATCGCGCCGCCGAGCACGTGGTACTTGCCGCGGAACTCACGCGTGCGCTCGACCGCGACGACGTCCTTCGGCTCCTCCACCACGCAGATCACCGAGAGGTCGCGGCGCGGGTCGCGGCAGATGTTGCACAACTCCTCCTGCGCCACGTTGCCGCAGGTCGCGCAGAAGCGGACCTTCGCCTTGACCTCCATGAGGGTCTGCGCGAGCCGGCGGACGTCCGCCGGCTCCGCCTGCAGGATGTGGAAGGCGATCCGCTGCGCGCTCTTGGGACCGACGCCGGGGAGCCGCCCCAGTTCGTCGATGAGGTCCTGAACTACGCCTTCGTACAACGGACTGCCTTTCCGAGTGTCCTGGTACCGCCTGGTCCCGTCCTGCGTTTCCTCTTGCGTTTCTTCCTGGTGCGTACGGTAGTTGGCCGCCGCCGGTCTTAGAAAGGCAGACCGGGGATGCCGCTGCCGCCGCCGAGCCCCTGGGTGAGCGGGCCCAGCGTCCGCTGCTGGAGCGCCTGCGCGTTCTCGTTCGCCGCCTGGACGGCCGCGACGACCAGGTCGGCGAGCGTCTCGGTGTCCTCGGGGTCGACCGCCTTCGGGTCGATCACCAGGGCGCGAAGCTCTCCGGAACCCGTCACGGTCGCCTTCACCAGGCCGCCGCCCGACTGGCCCCCGACCTCCGTCCGCGCCAGCTCCTCCTGCGCGTTCGCCAGGTCCTGCTGCATCTTCTGGGCCTGCTGCAACAACTGCTGCATATTGGGCTGGCCACCACCGGGAATCACGATCAGCTCCTGGTTTCGAGTACGGCTGTGTGGACCGCTTTTCCTGTCCAGCTTGAGCCTACGTGGTCGACGGGCCCGTCGCCCAAGCACTCTTTCGAGTGACACCGTCATCGCGCCTATACCTGATCAAGACCCTCTTCCAGGCGGAAAAGCCGGTAAACCCGGTCCATCGCCACCCATTGGGCGGTAGGAAGGGGGCGGCGCATTTGCACCACGCGTCACAGGACGTCACGCAGTGTCAGTGCCGTCACCGTCGTCACCGTCGTCCGTCATCACCGTCGTCAACTAGGGAGTACCGGTGAGTCAGCCGGAGATGCAGCCGGAGGGGCCGCCCCAGGACGGGCGGAGCGAGGGCGCGGCGGGGCTGCGGCCGGGCGACCTGACCGGTCGGCCGTTTCCGCTCGGCGACTGGGGGGAGCCAGCCGAGCGGCTCCACGAGCTCTACCGGTGGGTGGAGCAGGGGGCGCTCGACACGGCCGCCTGGTACCTCTCCGACCGCGTGTGGAAGCGGTGGGGGGCGCGGCTGCTGCGGAGCGGTGCCTCGCTGGGGGCCGTCGCCGGGGCCGCGCTGCCGCTGCTCGACCTCACCGGGTCGGCGCGGGGGGCGGCTCCGTGGGGATATCTGGCGCTGCTGCTCGCGGTCTCCTGCGTCGCCGTCGACCGGTTCTTCGGAGTGACCTCCGGATGGATAAGGGATGTGGCCACCGCGCAGGCCGTGCAGCGGCGGCTTCAGGCACTTCAGTTCGACTGGGCGTCCGAGAGCGTCCGGGAGGTCCTGGGCCCCGCGGACGGGACGGCCAGCGAGGCGGCCGACCGGTGCATCGGGGTGCTGCGCAGGTTCTCGGAGGACGTCACGGAGCTGGTGCGCACCGAGACGGCGGACTGGATGGTGGAGTTCCGTACGGGACCGGCGCCGCTGGGGATCCAGTCGTCGGCGGCGGGAGCGCCCAGGCCCGACGGATCGCCCCTGAACGGGCGGGTCCCGCTGCCGCCGGGAACCCGCCCGAACATGCCCCGCCAGCGCCCGCCCGAGCCCAGGTAGCGGTCCCGGGCGGCCGGTGTGCCGGGTCGCCACGGCGTCAGCCGGCGCCGCAGATCTTCAGGCCGACCGGCGTCCCGCACGGCAGATGACCGCGGGCGCGGATGACCGCCTCGCCGCTGCCCTGGCCGATGTACGTCAGGAAGCTGGAGGCGAGGGAGTCGCTGGGCGAGTCTCCGTAGGTGTAGGCGTACTCGATCTCGCGGTACGGGTAGTCCGTGGTGCCGCGCTCCAGGTCCACGACGGAGGCGCTGTGACCGTCGAGGCCGATCCGGTGCAGGCCCTTGTGCCCGGTGGCGTCGTTGAGTTCGCTGTAGCCGATCGCGCCGGGCAGTTCGGCGACCTTGCTCAGCACCTGGTCGGTGGAGTCCAGTTCGCAGCGCACGAGCGGTGCCGTCGCGTCGTCCTTGTGGACGCAGTCCAGCGAGGAGTTGGCGATCTCGCCGCGTCCGAGCACCCGGCGCTGGAACACCTGCCGGGTACCGGAGTTGGCGTCCCGGCTGACGAGGAGGACGGGCCTGTCGGGTCCGCCGAGCTGCTTCCAGTTCCTGATCTCGCCGCGGTACAGACGGCGTACGTCGGTCAGCGACAGGTTCCTGACCCGGACGGTGTCGTTGACGACCAGCGTGAAGACCGAGACCGCGATCCGGTGCTCGCGCAGGCTGGGGAAGTCGCCCTGCTGGGGACCGTCGGAGAGGGCGACGAGGGCCGGCGATCCCTTCTTCGACGCCTGCCCCGCCGCTTCGAGCGCACGCACACCGTCCGTGCTGCCGTGGGCGTCCACCGTGATCGTGGAGCCTTCGCAGTCGTGCTCGTACCTCTCGGCCAGGCCGCGCATCACGGGCGCGAAGGCGGTCGAGCCGGTGACGGTCAGCGTGCCCCGCTCACAGCCCATCGGCGGTGGCGTGTCGTCGCGCAGGACGACGATCAGGGCGAGCGTGACGACGCACGCCGTCAGCATCACCGTGATCAGCCGGGCCGCGCGGCTGAACAGCGGCTGCTGATCGTCCGGGGTCGTACTGCGGTTGGGCCGGACCTCACCGTCCCGGATGCCGCCGACGATCCGTATCGGACAGCCCACGTCGCCGCCCGACAGCAGGACGAGCAGCTTGAAGTGCTCGCCCCGGTTCAGCGGGACCCCCGGGACGTGCAGGGTGCCGTCCTCGTAGCTGAGACCGGCGGTCGGGGTGAAGTGGCCCATCAGGTGGTCGGTGCCGGTCGGCTGGGTCACGGACACACCGCGGATGGTGCGGTCGGTGAACACCGCCGTCAGGCCGTGTTCATGGCTCGTGTAGTCGTCCCGGCCGATGCTCTGCGAGCCGTCGTTCTCGATCCGCAGCAGCACGAGGGTGGCGTCGGACATGCCGGGTGTCTCGTCGAACAGCCCGAGCCGTACGTTCGCGCGCCCCGAGCGGACGTCGTCGCCGATGGGATTGTCCATCTGGACGCGGTAGCCGATCGTCTTGCGGCGCGGCACCCTTCGCTCGTACCAGACCATCACGGCGGAGGAGACGACACCGATGACGGCGGTCCCGACGGCCACGACGTTCTCTGCGCTCAGCCAACTCACAGTGAGCCACTCCCCCGAGCACTGTGGTGCGGTGCGGTCACCGTACGGCCGCGGCCGGAAACAGCCCACATACGGGAAATGAACTTCGACCGCCCCGGACGGCACGGCGGTGGACGCCTTCCCCGGGGTCCGCGGCCACGGCCCGCGGCCCCCGGGCGGGGTCCCCCGGCGGGGTTCCGGGCTCAGCCGCTCTTCGTGTAGTTCAGCTCGGCCTCGGCTGCCGAGCCGGTCTTCGCCCGCCGCAGCCGGCCGTCCGGCAGGAGGGTGACCTCGGAGGCGGCACCGGGCTTGCAGGACGGCGGTTCACCGACGGTGACCTGGGAGGGGCCGATCTCCAGCGGCCCGCCGGGCCCCGGAACCGCGGCGAGGGCGGCCTGGAAGACACAGTGGTAGTCACTGCCGTCCGCGGTGACCGTCAGCACCGTGTCGCCGACCCCGCCCTGCTGGATGGTCAGCCGACGCGTGTGATGGCCGGTGGAGTTGTCGATGGCGGCGTCCCAGGTGCCGAGGAACGCCTCCGGGACGGTGCCGCCCTGCGTCGCCCCGGTGCTGGGCGACTCGGAAACGGTGGCCGGCGTCTGCGCGGCGCTCTGCCCCGGTGTCGTTTCGCCGGAGGCCGGGACGGACGCCTTGGGGTCGTCCTGGCCGCCCCCGCCCGCGCCGCCCTTCAACAGCGCGAACACACTGCCGCCCGCGCCGAGCGCGACGACCAGGGCCACGACGACGAGGAGGGCGGTGGACCGGCCGCTCCTGCGCGGCGGCTCCGGTCCGAGCGGGGCGACCACGGGACCGTACGGAGGGGTCGGCCCCTGGGGCGGGGTCGCGCCGCCGGGTCCGTACGGGTGGGCGGCGACGCCCGGGCCGTAGGGAGGCGTCGAGCCGTACGGCGGCTGGGGCGCACCCCAGCCTGCCTGCGGGTAGCCGTAGGCGGGGTGGGCGGGGCCCTGGCCGGGGGGCAGCGGGTGCTGCTGCGGGTAGCCGTAGGCGGGGTGCGGACCGGCCGGCGCCGCGGGAGGAGGCGTCGCGCCCGAGCCCCCGATGACGGTGGGGAGATGGTTCACGGGGCCGGGCCGCCCGGGGGGAGGCGGGGTGGAGCCCTCCTCGGCGGGCGCGGGCGCGTGCTCCGGGGAGGCGTCGGCGGACGCGGCGGGCGCCGAGGAAGAGGCGGAGGGCGTCGAGGAGGCGGCGGAGGCCGAGGCGGCGGGCGCTCCCGACGGCGGCTTGGAGAAGTCCGGGGCCGCGACCGGCGCCGAGGGCGCGGGCGGCAGGGACGGCCTGGCCGGCACGGCACCCGCCGGGGGCCGCCCCTGCCCCTCGTCGGGATTCTCCGTGTCGAGCAGTTGCACCGCGTGGCGCCCGAGCTGGGCCACCAGCGAGCCGGGCAGCCAGGGGTCGAGGGTGCGCCCTTCCGAGACGGTGTCCTCCGCGCCCGTGCGCTCCAGGATCTCGTCGAGACCGGGCCGGGCGGCCGGGTCCTTGCGCAGACAGTCCCGCACGAGGTCGGCGAGCCCCTCGGGCACACCCGTCAGATCCGGGTCCTCCTGCGCGATGCGGAACATCATGGCGTGCACACCGCTGTTGGCCGCCCCGAAGGGAACGGAGCCGGTGGCCGCGTACGACAGGACCGAGCCGAGGCAGAAGATGTCGCACGCGGCCGTGACACGGTCGCCGCGCACCTGCTCGGGGGCCATGAAGCCGGGGGAACCGACGAGCGCCCCGGTGTGGGTCAGACCGCCGTCGGTCACGGTCTCCAGGGCGCGTGCGATGCCGAAGTCGATGACGCGGGGGCCGTCGATGGTGACGAGGACGTTCGACGGCTTGAGGTCGCGGTGGATGAGGCCCGCGGCGTGGATGTCCGTCAGCGCGTGCGCGAGGCCCGCGGCGAGGATGCGCACGGAACGCTCGGGCAGCGCTCCGTGGTCGCGCCCGACGACCGCCTGGAGCGAGGGCCCGGCGACATAGCCGGTGGCCACCCAGGGGATCGCGGCCTCGGTGTCCGCGTCCAGCACGGGTGCGGTCCAGAGCCCGCCGACCCGGCGCGCGGCCTGCACCTCCTGGCGGAAGCGTGCCCGGAACTCCTCCTGCTCGGCGAGCTCCGGCCGGACGAGTTTGACGGCGACGGTACGTCCCCGGTCGGACCGCGCGAGATAGACGTGGCCCATCCCTCCGGCACCGAGCCGCGCCAGCAGGCGGTACGCCCCGATCCGGTGCGGATCCCCTGCCCCCAGGTTCTCCATGGCAGCGCCCACCCTCCCCCATATGTGTGCAACAGACCGAGGATAGTGCGCTCTACGGGGAAGTGGACGGGTGCTGTCTACGGTTCCGACACGACTGATCCCGTTTTCGTAACGGGTCCCGCCGTCTCCTTGACGCCCGCCGCCGGGGGATCGCCGGGAAGGGCCGCCGGACACCCCCGAACGCGGACCCGTCCCTCGGTCAAGCCCGACAGACTGTCGCGGAAAGCCCCGGACCACAGACAGGACGCCGATACCGCGCCCGGTCCGTGGACATTTACGCTTCGCCGCATGACCCCTCAGCCCAACCCCCAGGCCGGCGCCGCCGTGAAGGCCGCGGACCGCGCGCACGTGTTCCACTCCTGGTCCGCGCAGGAGCTCATCGACCCGCTCGCCGTCGCCGGCGCGGAGGGGTCGTACTTCTGGGACTACGAAGGCAAGCGGTATCTGGACTTCACCAGCGGGCTCGTCTTCACCAACATCGGGTACCAGCACCCGAAGGTCGTCGCCGCGATCCAGGAGCAGGCCGCGACCCTGTCCACGTTCGCGCCCGCCTTCGCCGTCGAGGCGCGTTCGGAGGCGGCCCGGCTGATCGCCGAGCGGACCCCGGGCGACCTGGACAAGATCTTCTTCACCAACGGCGGCGCGGAGGCCGTCGAGAACGCCACGCGGATGGCCCGGCTGCACACCGGCCGTCCGAAGGTGCTCTCCGCCTACCGCTCGTACCACGGTGCCACCTCCACCGCGATCAACCTCACCGGTGACCCGCGGCGCTGGCCGAACGACAGCGGCGCCGCCGGTGTCGTCCACTTCTGGGCGCCCTTCCTGTACCGCAGCCCCTTCCACTCCGACAGCGAGCGGCAGGAGTGCGAGCGCGCGCTCCAGCACCTGGAGGACACGATCGCCTTCGAGGGGCCCGGGACGATAGCGGCCCTCATCCTGGAGACGATCCCGGGCACCGCGGGGATCATGACGCCGCCGGCCGGCTACCTCGCCGGGGTGCGCGCGATCTGCGACCGCTACGGGATCGTCTTCATCCTGGACGAGGTCATGGCCGGGTTCGGCCGGACCGGCAAGTGGTTCGCCGCCGACCACTACGAGGTGACGCCGGACCTGATGACCTTCGCCAAGGGCGTGAACTCCGGCTATGTGCCGCTGGGCGGTGTGGCGATCTCCGCCGCCATCGCCGAGACCTTCGCCAGGCGGCCCTACCCGGGCGGACTCACCTACTCCGGCCACCCGCTGGCCTGTGCCGCCGCCGTCGCGACGATCAACGTCATGGAGGACGAGGGGATCGTCGACCAGGCCGCGGTCATCGGCGAGACCGTCCTCGGACCGGGGCTGCGCGAGCTGGCCGAGCGGCACCCGAGTGTCGGCGAGGTGCGCGGCACGGGCGTCTTCTGGGCGCTGGAGCTGGTGAAGAACCGGGAGACCCGGGAACCGCTGGTCCCGTACAACGCGGCGGGCGAGGCGAACGCGCCGATGGCCGCGTTCGGCGCCGCGGCCAAGGCCCGCGGTCTGTGGCCCTTCATCAACATGAACCGCACCCACGTCGTTCCGCCGTGCAACATCACCGAGGCCGAGGCCAAGGAGGGTCTGGCGGCCCTGGACGAGGCACTGTCGGTGGCGGACGAGCACACGGTGTGACGCCGTAGAGGGGGCACGCCCCGGCGGGGTCGGCCGCGCGGTCGCCCGCGCCCCTTCGGGGGTGCCGGAGAATCCGCCCGCCGACCCCCACGGCGTATGGTGGCCTGCTCGAAGGGATACGCGAGGAGACACGCGCACCCGCCCACGCGATGGGGAGTGAGACGACCACCATGGCCGGCACCGGCGGCACGGGCGCCGTAACCCGCAGCACCCTGCGGCAGCAGATCGCGGACGCGCTCCGTGACGAGGTGCTCGGGGGCCGTCTCCGGCCGGGCCAGGAGTTCACGGTGAAGGAGATCGCCGAGCAGTACGGCGTCTCCGCCACCCCCGTCCGCGAGGCGCTGGTCGACCTGTCGGCCCAGGGGCTCCTGGACGCGGACCAGCACCGCGGCTTCCGGGTGCACGAGTACTCCGCCGCCGACTACCGCGGCATGGTCGAGGCGCGCAGCCTGATCACGGAGGGCATGTTCCAGGCCCTCGTGGCCGAGGGCATGCGGCAGGCCGACGATCCCCGCGCGCTCGCCGCCCTCGCGGCCGTCCGGCGCCGCGGCGAGGAGGCCCAGCGCGCGGCCTCCGCCGGCGACCTGAACATCCTCATCGGCTACGACCTGCGTTTCTGGCGCGAGCTCAGCAGCCTGTTCGGCAACACCTACCTCTGCGACTTCCTGCACCGGCTGCGGGTCCAGTCGTGGGTCTGCACGGTCCAGCATCTGCGCCGGGTCTCCGACCTCCGTGGCCAGCTCTGGTCCGGCCACACGGAACTGGTGGACGCTCTCGCGCGCCGCGACGCCGACACGGCGCGGGCGATCGTGACGGCGTACAACGAGCACGCGCTCGCCCTCATCGAGCGCCTCGACGCCCCCTGAGACGGGGGCCGGGGACACGGTTCGCGCCGATCCCGGGTTTGAGGACATCCGCTCCGGGCGATCGGGGGGATGGGGGCGCGGCACCCGAGCCGCGGACGGACCCCTGCCCACCCGGGGGCCCAAGTTGCGTACCGGCCTCTTCACAGGACCGCCACGCGCACTACGCTGCCCTGACCACCCTGCACCCCAAGGAGCAAGAGGAGCCGTCTGTTGGCCTGTGACCTGTGGTTGGTCCCGCTCGTCGACGTGCTGTGCCACACCCCCGACAACCCCTTCGCCGAGGAACTCGCGCTCTACGACAAGGTGCTCGCCGAGGCCGGACTCCCCCCGGTGCCGGTGTACGCGTACATGCCCGGCCTGTCCGGTGACGTGGCCCCGGTCGCCGGCTTCGACTACGACGCGCTGCACTTCCTGCGTCGCGCGTACCTGCTCCAGATGTGTGGGCTCGCGGTGGCGCCGGTCGACGAACTGGGCGGCGACTACGAACAGTTGCTGGAGATGTTCGAGACCAACGCCCAGCAGTCGCATCTGGTCTGGCACTACGACCACGCGGGCGCGTACGTTCCGGTCGAGTTCCCGCATCCGCTGGCCAACGACGAACTCCTCGCGGGCGGCGGCCCCCTGGGCTCCTCCCAGGCCCTTCTGCGCGAACTCGAGTTCGTGGCCCCCGCGATCGGTATCGACCCGGCCAATCCCCCGATGCCACCGCAGCCCCCGAGCGCTCCCACGGAGCTGGAGGAGCCTGCCGCTCCGGCCCCCTTCGACGCCAGCCCCTTCGCCCGTGAACGTCACGTCTGGCTGGGCCTGCACGCCGCGGCGACCCGGAGTCTCGCCCAGGGCTCGATGATCATCTTCAGCTGAGCCGGATCTTCCGGTGCGGGGCCCGGCGTTACCCGGCCCCGCACCGGCACGCCGGCACCGGTCCGCCGGGACGGAACTCCGGCCGCCCGGCCGGATAGGCCCGCCCGCCCCGGCCAGGACACGCCTCCAGCCAGGCCCGGATACACCAGCGCACCCAGCCCGGCCGTCGGCCCGGCCCTGCCGTCAGCCCAGCTCGGCCAGGCCCTTCTTCAGGTCGTCGCCGTTCATGACGGGGGCGAGCTCGATGCGGGCTCCGAGGCTCATGAACAACGGCTCGGCGATCGACGGGATGTGACTGGGGTCCTGGAGGTCGAAGAAGAGGTAGCAGGCGCGGCAGCCGTCGTTGGTGGTGAAGTAGGCCGCCTCCGGCTTGAGCTTCTCCATCGTCTCCTGCATCAACTGCTGCAACTTCCCGTCGCGGATGACCTCGTTGGCCTTTTCCGTGTCCATGGTGGCCCTGAGCATCACGCGCATCGCGCTCACCTTCTTCATCGGTCGACGCACGCAGAGGCACCCAAACGTGCGTTTTCAGGCTATGCCCCTTGTCATCCGCGTGCCCGCTGGAGCGCCTGGAGCGCCGGGAGCCGGGAGCCGGCAGGGAACAGGCCAAAGGCAGGCGGCCCAGCCCTCACCCTCTCCGGTGAGACCTGGGCCGCGTATCTCCTGAAGGCGGAGGCGCCGAACACGCCGGATCAGAAGACCGGCGTGCCGTCCTGCGTCAGCTTCCAGTTGGCGACCGCGAAGTCCGCCGGGTTCAGCGAGCCCTTGGCCGTCACGTAGTCGATCATCAGCTGGCGGATCTCGTTGGTGGAGCTGTAGGCGATGTCGGCGGCCGCGATGTGCGGGTAGCCGCTGCCGCCGTTGGCCCGGTAGTTGTTGACGGCGACGACGAAGACCTGGTCCGCGGCGACCGCGGAGCCGTTGTAGGAGAGGTTCTTGATCCTCGACCCCTCCGGCTGCGCGATGTCGATGTCGTACGAGACCCCCGCCGCCGTGTCGTACATGTAGTCCCAGAAACTGTTGGCGTTGGTGACGGTGGCGGTGTCCACCGCCGTACCGGACGGGACCTGGTGGTAGTACTTCGCCGCGTACTCCAGGTAGTCCTTGAGCTGGGCGCCCGTCAGCTTCTTGCCGTACAGCGTGTTGTCGTAGATGTAGAGCCCGGCGACGTCGCGGATGGTGACGTCGCCCTGGGGGATGTCGGCGGTGCGGCTGAAGGGCGCGGCGACGGAGATCAGCGGCAGGGCCGCGTCGGCCGTCGACAGGCCGGTGGCCACGGCCGCCATCTGGACCTGGTGGATGAAGTCCATGACGGGGACGTCCTTCCAGCACGCCTCCGCCGCGGACAGGTCGGCGGTGCACGTGCCGACGGGCGTGTTGACGTACTTGACGACGAGGTCGTGGTCCGCCTTGATCAGCCGGGTGATCTCGGCGTCCTCCTCGACGGTGTTGCTGTTGAGGGTCTGCGCCTTGGTGCTGGTGACCTTCCACTGGCCGCGGACGAGTTCGAGCTCGAAGTCGAAGACGGTCAGCCGCATGCCGTAGCAGTAGGGCTCGGAGAGGACGACGTCCTTGCCGGTCTCGGTGTTGGTGACCGTGTACGACGAGACCTCGGTGTGGGTGTGGCCCACGAGGATCGCGTCGATGCCGGGGACCTGCTGGGCGACGAGGTTGGAGGCGTTCTCCACGTACGGGAGTTCGCTGCCGTACGACGAACTGCCGTCCAGGCCCGAGTGGTCGGTGAGGAACACGACGTCGCAGCCGAGCGCGCGCATCCGCGGCACGTACTTCTTGGCCTGCTCGACGAGCCCGGTGAACGCCATCTTCCCGGCGACGTTGTCCTTGTCCCAGAGGGCGATTCCGGGGTTGGTCAGGCCGAGGATGCCGACCTTGATGTCCGGGGCGCCGGGGACACGGATGCGCTTCACGGTGTACGGCGTGAAGGCCGGGCGCAGGGTCTTCGCGTCCAGCGCGTTGGCGCCGAGCAGCGGGAAGTGACACTGCTGCTCGAATCTGCGCAGCGTCTCGATGCCGTAGTTGAACTCGTGGTTGCCGAGCGCGGCGGCGTCGTACCGCATGGCGTTCATCGCGATGGCCATGGGGTGCTTGGGGCCCCGCTTGCCGTTCGTGCCGACGATGGGGTCGACGCGTGCGTAGTAGTACGCCAGCGAGGTGCCCTGGATGATGTCGCCGGCGTCGACGAGCAGGACGTGGTCCTCGCCCTTGGCGGCGCGCTGCTGCTTGACGAGGGTCGCGACGCGCGCGACGCCGACCGAGTTGCCCTTGCTGTCCTTGTACGCCGCGTCCGTGTAGTAGTCCCAGTCGAAGACGTGGCTGTGCAGGTCGGTGGTGCCCAGGATCGAGAACGACCAGGTGCGCGGCGGCTTCGGGTGCCTGCGGTCCGCCGCCTGCGCGGGAGCCGCCGCGGCCACGCCGCCGACGGCCACGGCCGCACCGGTGACGGCCGACTTCTTCACGAACTCCCGGCGGTTCAGGGGATTGACGGGCATACGGACTCCTGGGACTGGGGTGACGTGGGCAGGGGGACGTGCCGTGCGAGCCATGCGGAACTACACGCGTAGAGCGTGGTCGCCCGCCTATCCCCTCGTGAACCAGGAGAAGCCCATCTCCCGGTCAAGTAAAGGTCAGTTCGAGGTTTCCGGGGCACAACGAGCCGGGGTTTCGAACCGTGTTCACCCCGCTGTCACATCGCGCTTACGACGACGCCCGGCCCGACCGCCGGGCAACTCACCACAGTCGCCCGGCCCGCCCGGCCCGCCCGAGCAGACCCGGCACGCCGGGAACTCCCCGGGCACCCGGATCCGGAAGTCCCGAAGCCCCGAACGCCCGAACGCCCGAAGCGGAGCCTCCGGTCAGCTCGACTCGCGTACCACCAGCCGGCACGGAACCGTGTGGACGCCTCCCGGTCCCGGCTCCGCGTCGTCGGCGTCGATGGCCTCCAGGAGGCGCAGCGCGGCGATCCGGCCGATCTCGGTGAGGTCCATGTCGATGGTCGTGAGCGGCGGACGGCAGGCCAGCGCCATGGTGTCCCAGTTGTCGTAGCCGACGACGGCGATGTCACCGGGAACGTCCACGCCCCGCTCGCGCAGCGCGTCGGCGACTCCCCGGGCGATCTGGTCGTTGCCGCAGAAGAAGGCGTCCGTGTCCGGGGCCGTGCGCAGTACCGCGTCGGCGGCCCGGCGCCCCCACGCCTCGCTCCACTCGCCGAAGTGGACGCGCCCGGTGGCCAGTCGCAGCGAGGACCGCCCCAGGTGCTCGGCCGCGTGCCGGGCGCGGTCACGGGCGGCGGCGTGGTGTTCCGGGCCGGTGACATGCGCGATCCGGGTCCGGCCCGCGGCCAGCAGATGTTCCATGGCGAGCTGGGCGCCGCCGCGGTCGTCCGAGACGACGGAGGTGTCGGCCGGGTCGGTGGACGGGGAGAGCGCGTAGACGATGGGGATCGGGTCGACGCCGGTCAACGGCGGGCGCGGGTCCGTGCGGCGGCCGGTGACGATGATGCCGTCCACCCTGCGGTCCATCAGGTTGCGCAGATGGTGCTGCTCACGGATCGAGTCGCCCCGGGTGTCGCACAGCAGCACGGAGATCTTCCCGGCGCCGAGCGCGTCCTCCGCGCCGAGCAGCACGGGGGTGGAGAAGCGGCCGATGCCGTCCGTCGTCATCAGACCGACGGTCCAGCTCCGGCCGGTGTGCAGGCTCTGCGCGTGCTGGTTGGGCCGGAAGCCCAGCGACTCCACGGCGTCGAGAACCCGCTTGCGGGTCTCGGGCCGCATTCGTCCGCCGCCGTTCAGCGCCTTGGACGCCGTGCCCACACTGACTCCCGCGAGGGCGGCGACGTCGGCGAGCTTGGCCCGGCCGGCGGAGGACGAGCGCGGAGCAGAAGTCACGGGCAATCCTTTTCCTTCGCGTCGACCAGGACGACATCGTCCCTCGCCGACGACATTAGCGACCCCATCGTGCCAGCGGCCAGGGGTACGGGCCAGAGCCCGAGCAGCGGAGAAAAATCTGCGTCACGCCCCTTGACCCCTTCCGCCGTCTCCCCTCTACTTTCCGGCAGGAAAACGGTTGCTCAAACGAGTTCCCGAGCAGCCCTGCGTACCCGTGCCCGAGCGTCCTGGCGTACCCGTATCCGAGTGCCCTGGCGTACCCGTTTCCGAACAGTGCACGACCCGTCGAACGCGCTCCCGACGAGAACCGGAGAACCATGCCCCGCCACCGCTCCGCCGCCCTCCGCGGCACGGGACCCGTCCACCCCAGTCCCGGCGCCCTCGGCGCGCTGCGCCCCGCGCCGGTCACGATCGGCGCCGGTTTCTGGCACACCCGCCGTGAGGTCAACGCGCGCACCTCCCTCCCCCAGGGCCCGGACCTGCTGGAGTCGGCGGGCAACCTGCACAACCTGCGGCTGGCGGCGGGCACGGCCGAGGGCACGTTCCGGGGCGCGTACCCGTTCCTCGACACCGACGTCTACAAGTGGCTGGAGGCCGCCGCCTGGCGGCTGGCCGAGGAGCCCGCCGGCGGCCTGGCCGCCGAGGTGGACCGGATCATCGCCCTGGTCGCGGCCGCCCAGCAGCCCGACGGCTATCTCAACACCTGGTTCCAGCTCCGGAAGAACGGCGAGCGCTACCAGGACCTGCGCTGGGGCCACGAGCTGTACTGCGCGGGCCACCTCATCCAGGCGGCCGTCGCCCACCACCGCACCACCGGACGCCCCGAACTCCTCGACGTGGCCCGCCGTTTCGCCGACCAGATCGACTCGGTCTTCGGCGCCCCCGGCAGCGGCAAGCCCCTCGACGGCATCGACGGCCACCCCGAGATCGAGACAGCCCTGGTCGAGCTCTACCGGGAGACCGGCGAACGCCGCTACCTCGACCTGGCCGGCTACTTCGTCGACCGGCACGGCCACGGCCTGCTCGGCGGCGAGGCCTACTGCCAGGACCGCGTCCCGCTGCGCGAGGCGACCACCGTGGAGGGCCACGCCGTACGGCAGTTGTATCTGCTGGCCGCGGCGGCGGACCTGGCGTCCGAGACCGCCGACGCCGAACTCCGCGCGGCCACGGAGCGGCTGTGGCGGGCCATGGTGGCGACGAAGACCCACCTCACCGGCGGGCTCGGCGCCCACCACGACGAGGAGGACTTCGGCGACCCCTACGAACTCCCCAACGAGCGGGCCTACTGCGAGACCTGCGCCGCCATCGCCTCGGTCCAGTGGAGCTGGCGCATGGCCCTGCTCACCGGCGAGGCCCGCTACGGCGACCTGATCGAACGCACCCTGTACAACGGCTTCCTGGCCGGGGTCTCCCTGGACGGCGAACGCTGGCTCTACGTCAACCCGCTCCAGGTCCGCGACGGCCACACCGACCCCGGCGGCGACCAGTCGGCCCGCCGCACCCGCTGGTTCCGCTGTGCCTGCTGCCCGCCCAACGCCATGCGGCTGCTGGCCTCCCTGGAGCACTACCTCGCGTCCACCGACGCCGGCGGTCTGCAGATCCACCAGTACGTCACCGGCGAGTACCGAGCCGACCTGGCCGGCGCCCCCGTCGTCGTACGCGCCGAGACCGACTACCCGTGGCACGGCACGATCGCGCTGACCGTCGAGGAGGCACCCGGGACCCCCTGGACCCTCTCGCTCCGCATCCCCCAGTGGTGCGAGGCGTTCCGGGTGCACGACGGCGACCGGACGTACGACACCGAGGACGCGCCCGTCGAGGACGGCTGGCTGCGCCTGGAGCGGACCTGGGCGCCCGGCGACCGGGTGATCCTCGAACTCGCCCTGGACGCCCGGCTCACCGCGGCCGACCCGCGCGTGGACGCCGTACGCGGCTGTGCGGCGATCGAACGCGGCCCGCTCGTGTACTGCCTGGAACAGGCGGACCACCCGGGCGGCGGCCTCGACGACATCGTCCTCGACACCTCCCGCCCGCTCGCCGTCAAGCAGCGCCCCGACCTGCTCGGCGGCGTCACCACCGTGCTGGCCGCCGGACACCGCCGCGAGCTCCCCTCCGACGGCTCCTGGTGGCCGTACCGATCCCCCGGTCACTCGGCCCCGCCGGCCGGCGACCCCGTCGAACTCACCGCGATCCCCTACTACGCCTGGGCCAACCGCGAGGACGGCGCCATGCGCGTCTGGCTGCCCACGTCCTGAATCCGCACGTCCCACCGCACGTCCCTCTCCCGACAACGAGGTCACCCCGTGAGAAGCACCCGCCGCACCCTGACCGCAGCCATAGCCACCGCCTGTGCCCTCGCCACCGTCACCGCGTGCGGCGGCGGCTCCGGCTCCTCCTCCTCGTCCGGCTCGTCCTCGACGTACACCTTCTGGGACCCCTACCCGCAGTTCGACGCCTCCTCCGACTGGGGCAAGCGCGTCACCGCGTGCGGCACCGAGGCCGGGGTCAAGGTCAAGCGCACCGCGTACGACACCACGGACCTGGGCAACAAGGCGCTGCTCGCCGCCCAGCAGGGCAACGCGCCCGACGTGATGCTGGTCGACAACCCGGTCGTCTCCACCCTCGTGGAGGCCGGCATCCTCACCAAGACCAGCGACCTCGGCCTCGACACGGCCTCGATCCAGAAGAACATCATCGGCGCGGGCACCCTCGACGACGCGGCCTACGGCGTTCCCATCGGCGCCAACACCCTCGCCCTCTACTACAACGAGAAGGTCCTGTCCGCCGCGCACGTCGACCCGGCCGCCATCAAGGACTGGCCGTCCCTCTCCGCGGCCCTCAAGAAGATCAAGGCGACGGGCAAGAAGGGCATCACCTTCTCGGCGATCAACACCGAGGAGGGCAGCTTCCAGTTCCTGCCCTGGTTCTGGGGCGCGGGCGGCGACCTCACCCGGCTCGACTCCGCCAAGGGCGTGGCGGCCCTCACCCTGTGGAAGCAGTGGGTCGACGCGGGCTACGCCCCCAAGGACGTACTGAACAACACCCAGACCACGAGCTGGCAGGAGTTCGCCACCGGGGACTACGCCTTCGGCGAGAACGGCACCTGGCAGCTCGCCAACGCCGAGAAGGCCGGATTCCCGTACGGAATCGTCAACATCCCCGCGCAGAACGGGGGTTCGGCGCCAGTGCCCACCGGCGGCGAGTTCGTCACCGTTCCCGTGCAGAAGGACACCGGCCGCTACGACACCACCAAGAAGATCGTCTCCTGCCTGACCAGCTCCCCGAACCTGCTGGCGAGCGACACCACGCTGACCTATGTGGCGCCCACCGCCGCGGTCCAGGCCCAGCAGGTCAAGGCGAACCCGAAGCTCCAGCCCTGGGTGGACGCGGTGGCCGCGGCGCGCGGCCGCACCAGCGGGGGCCTGGGCACCAAGTACCCCACCATCTCGCAGCCGATGTGGACCGCCGTACAGGCGGCGCTCTCCGGTGCCAAGAGCCCCGCCGCGGCCCTGGGCGACGCCCAGACCGCGGCTTCCAAAGGGTAGGTCCCCCATCCCCCTGGGGCTGAACTTCCCGGGCTGATCGGCCACCACGACGCACCCGCAGCCGGGTACGCGCGGGAGGGGACGTGCCGGTACATCACATGCCCGCAGGCCGGACGGATCAGCACCCACGTCCGCTTCGCAAGGCCGCCGGGATCCGTCCGGACGCGGGCGGATGTACCGGCACGGCCCCGACCCCCCACCGACCGAACCCGGCAAACCGCAGAGGCATCCGCATGCTCACCCATCACCGCCGGAGCCGGCTGACGGCGCTCGCCTTCCTCGCGCCGCTGGCCTCGTACCTCGCCGCCTTCTACGCCTACCCGCTCTACCGCAACCTCGACCTGAGCCTGCGCGCCTACACCGTCAGATCCTTCGTCGCGGGCGACGCCCCCTTCTCCGGATGGGACAACTTCCGCACGGTCCTGGACGACCCGTCCTTCGCCCCGGCGATGCGGCACACGATGCTCTTCACCTTCGCGTCCATCGCCGTCCAGTACGCCGCCGGCCTCGCCCTCGCCGTCTTCTTCAACCGCCGGTTCGCGCTGGCCCCGACCCTGCGGGCCCTGTTCCTGATCCCCTGGCTGCTGCCGCTGATCGTGTCGGCGTCGACCTGGTCCTGGATGTTCAACAGCGAGTCGGGCGTGGTGAATTACGCCCTGCACCTGGTCGGCGTCGACCCGGTGGGCTGGCTCACCTCACCGCACTGGGCGCTGACCTCGGTCGTCATCGCCAACATCTGGATCGGCATCCCCTTCAACCTGGTCATTCTGTACAGCGGCCTCCAGAACATCCCCGCCGAGCTGTACGAGGCCGCCGCCCTGGACGGAGCGAACACCTGGCAGCAGTTCCGCCGCGTCACGTTCCCGCTGCTGCGCCCGGTCTCGGCGATCACGCTGCTGCTCGGCCTCGTCTACACCCTCAAGGTCTTCGACCTGATCTGGATCATGACGAAGGGCGGCCCTGGCGACTCCTCGACCACCCTGGCGACCTGGTCGTACCAGCTCGGATTCGGCACCCTGCTGCCCAGGTTCGGCCCCGGCGCCGCCGTCGGCAACATCCTCATCGTCATCGCCCTCGCCTTCGGGCTGCTGTACATCCGCGTCCAGAGGAGGCAGGAGTCGTGAAGTCCCGTACCGGCAAACGCCGTCACACCGTGCTCGGCGTCGCCCTCACCGCGCTCATGCTCTTCCCGGTGTACTGGATGCTGAACGTGTCCCTCACCCCGCAGCGGAACATGCGCAAGAGCCCGCCCGACCTGTTCCCGCTGCACCCCACCTTCGAGGGCTACCGGGCCGTCCTGAACGACCAGTTGCCCTATCTCGGCACCAGCCTGCTCATCGGCCTCGGGACCGTCGCCCTCACCCTGGTCATCGCCGCCCCGGCGGGCTACTCCCTCGCCAGGCTGCGCCCGCCCGGCGCGGGACCGCTCTCTCTCGCGCTGCTGGGCGCCCAGATGATCCCCGGCATCGTCATGGCGATGGGCTTCTACGGCTTCTTCCTCGACCTCGGACTGATCGACTCCTGGTGGGGCCTGATCATCGCGGACTCCACCATCGCCGTGCCGTTCGGCGTCATGATCTTCGCCGCGTTCATGTCGGGCATCCCCGGCGAACTCATCTCCGCGGCCCGCATCGACGGCGCCGGCACCTGGCGGATCTTCCGCTCCGTCGTCCTGCCGGTGAGCCGCAACGCGATCGTCACGGTCTCGCTCTTCGGCTTCCTGTGGGCCTGGTCCGACTTCGTCTTCGCCAACACCCTCGACGGCGGCGGCGACATGCGCCCCATCACCCTCGGCATCTACCACTACATCGGCAACAACAACCAGGAATGGAACGCGATCATGGCCACCGCCGTCGTCGCGTCGATCCCCGCCACTGTCCTGCTCGTCCTCGCACAGCGTTACGTGGCCGCGGGCGTGACCGCGGGCGCGGTGAAGGACTGAGCAGGCGTTCCCCGCTCCCCACCTTCAGGAGGCTCCTCCATGAGCCGCACGAGCCGCAAAAGACGCACGAGCTCCATTCGCCGCTTACGAAGTACGAGCCGCATCGTCGGTCCGAGCCGCGCAGACGGTACGAGCCGCACAGCCGGAACGTACCCCGCGAGCCGAGTGCGCCGCGCCGCCGTCAGGCCCCATCGTGGCCGGGCGCCGGCCGCGTTGGGAGCCGTCGCCCTGGCCGCCGCCCTCTTCACCGCGCCCCCCGCCCAGGCGGCCCCCACCACGGCCACCACCCTGGTCGTCAACGCCGACCAGACCCTCCGCTCCGTCACCCACGCGGCGAGCGGCAGCCTGTACGGCCTCGCCGACGCGAGCACCCCGGCCGACGGCCTGGTCACCCCGCTCAAGCCGAACACCTTCGTCCAGATGGCGCCGGGCGGCTCACAGCTCCCCAACGGCGAACCCGCGCCCGGGGGCGACGCGCTGAAGGTGGCGTCCAAGGCCGCCCGGGCCGGTGCCGGGGTCGTCGTCCGCATGCCCGACTGGTACCCGAACTTCCCCTACAAGTGGGTGAGCTGGAGCAACTGGCTGTCCGCCGTGGACACCCAGATCGCGTCGGTCAAGTCCTCCTCCGCCACCAACGTCCGTGCCTACGAGCTGTGGAACGAACCCGACTGGACCTGGGACACCACCAACGCCGGTACGTTCGAGGCGGGTTGGACGCGCACCTACAAGGAGGTCCGCGCCAAGGACACCACCACCCCGATCCAGGGCCCCAGCCACTCGGCGTGGAACCAGAGCTGGATGTCCACGTTCCTCACGGCCGCCAAGGCCGCCGGAACCGTCCCCGACATCATCGCCTGGCACGAACTCCAGGGCTCCCAGGACATCGCGGCGCACGTCGCGGCGTACCGCTCCCTGGAAAGCAGCCTCGGCATCAGCGCGCGCCCGATCTCCATCGAGGAGTACGGGACTCCCACCGAGGTGGGGGTGCCGGGTCCGCTCGTCGGCTATGTCGCCAAGTTCGAGCGGGCGGGCGTCCATGACGCCGAACTCGCCTTCTGGAACCACTACGGCACCCTCGGCGACACCCTCACCGACACCGGCGGATCGCCCAACGGCTCGTACTGGCTCTACAAGTGGTACGGCGACATGTCGGGCAGCATGGTCCCCGCCACGCCGCCGGCCCAGACCGGCATCGACGGAGCCGCGTCCCGCTCCGGGGACGGCCGGCAGATCAGCGTCGTCTTCGGCGGCGGCACCGGTTCGACGGCCGTGACGGTGAAGGGCCTCGGCTCACTGTCCGCGTTCGGCGCCACGGTGCACGCCAAGCTGGAGTACACCCCGTCCAAGGGCCGCACCACGGCCGTATCGGCCCCGTACACGATCTCGGAGGCCGACTACACCGTCTCGAACGGGTCCGTCACCGTGCCCGTGGCCATGAACGCCTCGGACGGCTACCACCTGGTCGTCACCCCCAGCGGCAGCTCCACCTCGCTCGCCGGGACCTACCAGATCACCAACAAGAACAGCGCCCTCGCCCTGGACACCCAGAGCGCGGGCACGGCCCAGGGCACCGCTGTCGTCCAGGCGACGTCCTCCACCGGCACCAGCCAGTCGTGGACCCTCACCTCCGCCGGATCCGGCCTCTACAAAATCGCCGACAAGGCGAGCGGCCTGCTGCTCGGCATCACGAACGCGAGCACGGCGGCCGGCGGGACCGCGCTGATCTGGGCGGACAACGGCACCGCGGACCACCTCTGGCAGCTGATACCGGCCGGTGACGGCTACTACAAGATCGCCAACTACAACAGCGGTCTGCTGCTCGGCGTGAACGGCATGAGCACCTCCACCGGCGCCCAGGTCCTGCAGTGGGACGACAACGGCACCGCCGACCACCTGTGGAGACTGACCTCGCGCTGAGGCCGGCTCCACGGGTACGGGTACGCCCCCGGATGTCGGCCGGGGGCGCACTCGTGGAAACAACTGTTTCGGAAACGGCTTCGGAACCTGGTCCGCCCACCGCCCCGGAACCTGGTCCGGAAGCCACTCCGGAACCTGGTCCGGAAGCCACCCCGGAACCTGGTCCGGAAGCCGCCCCGGAACCTCCGCGCTAGATGAACGAGTTGATCTCGATCGTCTCGTCGCGGCCCGGTCCGACGCCGATCGCGGAGATCGGGGCGCCCGACATCTCCTCCAGCGCCTTCACGTAGTCCTGCGCGTTCTTCGGCAGGTCCGCGAAGGTCTTCGCCTTGGTGATGTCCTCCGACCAGCCGGGGAGGGTCTCGTAGATCGGCTTCGCGTGGTGGAAGTCGGTCTGGGAGTACGGGAGTTCCTCGACGCGCTTGCCGTCGATCTCGTACGCCACGCAGACCGGGATCTCCTCCCAGCCGGTCAGGACGTCCAGCTTGGTGAGGAAGAAGTCGGTCAGACCGTTCACGCGGGTCGCGTAACGGGCGATGACCGCGTCGAACCAGCCGCAGCGCCGGTCACGACCGGTCGTCACACCGCGCTCGCCGCCGATGCGCCGCAGCGCCTCGCCGTCCGCGTCGAACAGCTCGGTCGGGAACGGACCCGAGCCGACACGGGTCGTGTACGCCTTGAGGATGCCGATGACCCGGCTGATCTTGGTCGGGCCGACGCCGGCACCCGTGCAGGCGCCGCCCGCGGTCGGGTTGGACGACGTCACGAACGGATACGTGCCGTGGTCGATGTCCAGCAGCGTGCCCTGGCCGCCCTCGAAGAGCACGACCTTGTCCTGCTCCAGCGCCTCGTTGAGGAGCAGGACGGTGTCCGCGACGTACGGCTTGAGCCGGTCCGCGTAGCCCAGCAGCTCCTCGACGACCTGGCTCGCCTCGATGGCGCGGCGGTTGTAGAGCTTGGTGAGGAGCTGGTTCTTGACCTCCAGAGCCGCTTCGACCTTCTGGACGAGGATCGACTCGTCGTAGAGGTCCTGGACGCGGATGCCGACGCGGTTGATCTTGTCCGCGTAGGTCGGACCGATACCGCGTCCGGTGGTCCCGATCTTCCGCTTTCCGAGGAAGCGTTCCGTCACCTTGTCGACAGTGACGTTGTAAGGCGTGATGATATGAGCGTTTCCGCTGATCAGCAGCTTGGAAGTGTCGACGCCGCGCTCGTTCAGTCCGTTCAGCTCGGAGAACAGGACGGACGGGTCGATGACGACTCCGTTGCCGATCACCGGAGTGCACTCCGGCGTGAGGATTCCGGAAGGGAGGAGGTGGAGGGCGTATTTCTGGTCGCCGACGACTACCGTATGGCCGGCGTTGTTGCCGCCCTGGTAGCGCACCACATAGTCCACGGATCCACCGAGCAGGTCGGTGGCCTTTCCCTTGCCTTCGTCACCCCACTGAGCACCGAGCAGCACAAGTGCGGGCACAGGCGTACACCCCTTCCGGGCGGGGCATGTCCAAGGTCGGGGACGTACGCGGCTGGTTCTGCCTACGGCTGCGTACGCCGGCGACCACCATTGGCCGCGACCGTCGGACCGGATGCCCCGGAATAGACGAAGCCCCTGGCGCAAAGGCGCAAGGGGCTCTTGCACAAAGATGCTACCCGAGGAAGCGAGGCAGGACCGAGGTGGCGGCTTCCGACCAGCTCCTGGTGGTCATCGACCCGGTCGCCCGACGGACGGACGGCGAGTCCGTCCGGATCGCGAAAGACGTGCTCAGCGCGGGTGCGGCGACGAAAGTGTGCCTCCCGGAAGGGCCCGAGGAATTCGCTCGGGCACTGATCCGCCGGGGTGCGCGCCGCCCCGTCGTCATCGGTGACGACGGGGCCCTGCTGCGGGCGGTGTCCCTGTTGCACCGGCAGCGGGAACTCGCCGCGTGCGCGTTGTCCTTCGTGCCCGTCGGCGGTGTGCTGTCGCTGTCCCGTTCGCTCGGGGTGCCGATGGGGGCCGTCGCGGCGGCCAGGGCGGTCCTCGACGGGGCCGAGCGACGGCTCGACCTGCTCGTGGACGACAGTGACGGTGTGGTGCTCGGCGCGCTGCGCATCCCCTCACTGCCCTCGCGGCCGCCCGCTCCGGTGCACGTGGGAGCACCCGGAGAGGCCGGAGCGCACCCCTGGCTCCGCACCTGCCAGTCCCTCGTACGGACCTTCGCCACCCGGCCGTCCCGGCTCGCCTCCGCACCCGGCCCCGGGCCCTCGCGGCTGCGGATCGAGGTCGACGGGGTGTGCGTGGTGGATCTGGACCAGCCCGTGGAAGCCGTGTCCGTGACACCCGGAGCCTCGGGCACCGGAGCCGAGATCGAGGTCCGCCCGGTGTCCGTGGGGGCCGCGGCCTCGCCCCTGCGACTGCTGGGCCACAAGGTCACCGTCTCCGGCGCCGACTTCCGCTACCGCGCGGACTCCGTGGTGAGCGGCCCGGTCCGGACCCGAACCTGGACGGTACGGGAATCGGCCTGGGGCCTGACCCTGCCGGCCACGCGCTGACAGCGACGGCGGGGGCTCGGCGCCACCAGTGACGCGGGACCACGGAGGGCACCCTGCCGGTGACGGCGCGGGGTTCGCCTCTGCCGACGGCTCGCACGGGTCGGGGCGCCCGTCCGCCCCGGCGGGACGGGGTACCAGGTCGACTCCGGCGGGAGCGGTGCCGGTCTGCCCGGCGGGCGCGGTGCCGGTCTGCCCGGCGGGCGCGGGCGCAGCGGAACGGGACGGGACGGGACAGAAGGGAAGTGGACCGGGATGCCCGGGCCGGCTTGTCACGTGTCGCCGTACAGAGCCTCGCGGTGCGCGCGCCAGCGTTCCATCATGGCGGCGATCTCGCCGTCGATGAACTCGAAGAACGCCAGGGTCTCGGAGAGCCGCCGCCCGGCGGGGGTCGTGGAACCGAGGGAGTCGACGCCGACGCGCAGGGCCAGCTCCCAGCGCTTGAGCACCGCGTCGCGGTTGGTCAGCGCCTCGTACCACTGGTTGCTGTGCACGCGGTACCGCTCGCGCCGCGAGCCGGGTTCCCGCTCGCGCGAGACCATGTGCTGCTGCGCGAGATAGCGCACCGCGCCGGAGACGGCGGCGGGGCTGACCTGGAGCTGCTCGCCGAGTTCGGCGGAGGTCATCGCACCGGAGTCGGAGGCCAGCAGCGCCGCGAAGACCCGTGAGGGCATCCGCTGCATCCCGGCCTCGACGAGCTGCGCCGCGAAGCCCTCGACGAACTTCGAGACCGCCTCCGGATCCCGCTCCGCCGTGGTCGGTTCAGCCATCTGTCGATCATCTCCCCTGCTCACGCATCGTAGTCGAGTGTATCCAGGATTTACATGTTTCCTTAACTTCACAAATTTCTGAAAGAAGCGTACGTTCTGGGCCATGACGAAGGCAATCAGCGTCGCCGGACTGCACAAGTCGTTCGGCAGGACGCACGCACTGGACGGGCTCGACCTGGAGGTCGAGGCCGGTGAAGTGCACGGCTTCCTCGGCCCCAACGGCTCCGGGAAGTCCACCACCATCCGGGTCCTGCTGGGCCTGCTGCGCGCGGACTCGGGCGCGGCACAGATGCTGGGCATGGACCCCTGGGCCGACGCGGTGGAACTGCACCGCCGGGTCGCCTACGTCCCCGGCGACGTGACCCTGTGGCGCAACCTCTCCGGCGGCGAGGTCATCGACCTCTACGGGCGGCTGCACAAGGGGGGCCGCGCCCGCCGCGGCGGGCAGGACGGCGGACGGACCGGCGGTCTCGACCCGGCGCGCCGCGCCGACCTGATCGAGCGCTTCGAACTCGACCCCACCAAGAAGGGGCGCACCTACTCGAAGGGCAACCGCCAGAAGGTCGCCCTCGTCGCCGCCTTCGCCTCGGACGTCGACGTGCTCATCCTGGACGAGCCCACCTCGGGCCTCGACCCGCTGATGGAAGAGGTCTTCCAGCGGTGCGTCCGGGAGGAACGCGACCGGGGCCGCACCATCCTGCTGTCCTCGCACATCCTGAGCGAGGTCGAGGAACTCTGCGACCGCGTCAGCATCATCCGCAAGGGCCAGACCGTCGAGAGCGGCTCCCTCGCCGACCTGCGCCACCTCACCCGCACCAGCGTCACCGCCGAACTCACCGGCCCGCCGAACGGGCTGGCATCCCTGCCCGGGGTCCACGACCTGGTCGTCCAGGACCTCGACGACCAGGCCACCGGGGTCCGGCCGGACGGCGTCAGGTGCCGGGTCCGGCTGCACGTCGACACCGACCGGCTCAACGCCGTCCTGCGGTCGCTGACCGACTCGGGCGTACGGTCCCTGACCTCGACCCCGCCGACCCTGGAGGAGCTGTTCCTGCGGCACTACCAGGAGGACGTCCGGGCGGACGGATCCGAAGAGGCGGTGACCCGATGACCGCCACGACCGCCGGTACCTTCGCCGCACGCGTCGGCGGCTCCCGCCCGCTGGCCGGCACCGGAACCCTGCTCAGGTTCGCGCTGCGCCGCGACCGCGTGATGATGCCGCTGTGGATCGGCGTGAACGCCCTGCTGGTGCTCTCCCTGCCGGCCTCGCTGAAGTCCGTCTACAGCACCCCGGCCGAACGGGCCACCCTGGCCCGGCAGATGCTCGGCAACAGCTCGCTGCGCGCCACCTACGGGCCGGTGTTCAGCGACTCCATCGGCGGACTCACCGCCTGGCGCATCGGCGGCTACGCCGGGGTCCTCGCCGCCATCATGAGCCTGATCATCGTCGTACGGCACACCCGCGACGAGGAGGAGAGCGGACGGCAGGAACTCGTCTCGGCCGCGATGGTCGGGCGGCGGGCCCCGCTGACCGCCGCGCTGCTCGCGGCCCTCGTCGCCAACGGCGTCCTCGCCCTGATCGTCGCGGGCGGTCTCGCCGGACAGGGCGGCTCCGGAGCCCTGGCGCTGGGACTCGCGATCGGCGCGACCGGGATGGTCTTCGCGACCATGGCCGCGATCGTCGCCCAGCTCACGGAGAGCGCCCGGCTCGCCAAGGGGCTGACCGGCGGGCTGATCGGCGCCGCCTTCGTCCTCAGGGCGGCGGGCGACTCGGCCACCGACGACGGCTCGTCGCCGCTGACCTGGATCTCCCCGGTGGGCTGGCTGGAGAACCTCCGCGCCTTCGCCGACGAACGCTGGTGGGTCCTTCTGCTGTTCGTCGCGGCCGTCGCCGCACAGGGCTCCGCCGCCTACGCACTCGCCGGGCGGCGCGATGTCGGCATGAGCTTCCTGCCCACCCGGCCGGGGCCCGCGACCGGCCGCCTCGGCAGCGCCGGAGCGCTGGCCTGGCGGCTGCAACGCGGTGCCGTGCTCGGCTGGAGCCTCGGCTTCCTCGCCGCGGGCGCCGCGTTCGGCGGGATCACGAAGGGGGCCGCTGACCTGGTCGGCAGCAACGCCAAGACCCGCGAGATCATCGAGCGGATGGGCGGGCAGGCCGGGATCACCGACGCGTTCCTCGCCGCCATGGTGAACATGCTGGGCATGGTCGCCGCCCTCTACATCGTCTCCTCCGTGCTCCGGCTGCACGGCGAGGAGACCTCACAGCGCGCCGAACCCCTGCTCGCCGCCGCTGTCGGCCGACTGCGCTGGGCCGGCGGACACCTCGTCCTCGCCTTCGGCGGCGCGGTCCTCATCATGCTGCTCGGCGGACTCGGCCTCGCTCTCGGCTACGGCTCCGAACTCGGCGCCGTCCTCGGCGCCTGCCTGGTCCAGGTCCCGGCGATCTGGGCCCTGGGCGGCGCCGCCGTCCTGCTCTACGGCCTCTCGCCCCGGCTTGCCCCCGGCGCCTGGGCCGTGGCGGGCCTCGCCCTCCTCCTCGGCTGGATCGGCCCCGCCCTGAACATCCCCCAGGCCGTCATGGACCTCTCCCCCTTCGGCCACCTCCCGAAGCTGCCGGGCGGCACCATGGCCTGGACTCCGGTCCTCGTCCTGACCGGGATCGCGGTGGCCCTGACGGCAGCGGGACTGGCCTCCCTGCGCCGCCGCGACCTGACGACCTGAGCGGCGACCCGGGCGGGGAGGCGGCCTGACGGCGTGCGGGCGAGGCGGCCTGACGGCATGACAGGCGGGACCGATCCAACGGCGGAGGCAGGCCGACGACACGACCGGTCGCGATTACGGCGGTACGAGGGGGCGCGTCCCGGCGACAGAAGAGGCCGCGCCACCGGGACGGGTCTGCCGATGCCGCTCGGCGGGGGGCGATGTCGGTCGGCGGGGCTGCGGACGCCGCTCGGCGGAGGACGGTCTCGGCCGGCAGGGCTGCGCACGCCGCTCGGCGGAGGACGATCTCGGCCGGCGGGGCCATGGTGGTCAGACCTCGACCGACAGACCCTCCAGTCCGCGGATCACGAAGTTCGGTCTGCGGACCGGCTCCTCGATGAGCCGGAGATCCGGGGCCCTGGTCAGGAGCGCGCTCATGGACGCCGCCAGTTCGAGCCGGGCCAGCGGAGCGCCGATGCAGTAGTGGATACCCGCGCTGAAGGAGATGTGCGGGTTCTCCGCCCGGGACAGGTCCAACGTCTCCGGGTCCGCGAACACCTCGGCGTCCCGGTTCGCCGAACCGAAGAGCATCGCGATCTCCGCACCCCGCGGAACCGTCGTACCGTCGATCTCGATGTCCTCCAGCACCCAGCGCTCGAACAACTGGAGCGGGGTGTCGTAGCGCATCAACTCCTCCACCGCCGTGGGGATCAGGCTGTGGTCCGCCCGCAGCGCCGCCAGCTGCCCGGGATGCCGGAACAGGGTCCACCAGCCGGTCACCGTCGAGTTGACCGTCGCCTCGTGCCCCGCGTTCAGCAGCAGCACACAGGTGGAGATCATCTCCTGCTCGGTGAGCCGGTCTCCCTCGTCGTGCGCCGCGATGAGCCCCGAGATCAGATCGTCCGCCGGCTCCTTGCGGCGGGCCTCGATCAGCCCCCGAAGGTACTCGGTGAACTCCACCGAAGCCCGCACGGCCTTCCGCGCCACCTCCTCGGACGGATTCAGCTCGTACATCCCGCAGATGTCCGCCGACCAGGGCCGCAACGGCGCCCTTTCGGACTCCGGGACACCCAGCATCTCCGCGATCACCGACACCGGCAGCGGCTCCGCCACATCGGTCAGCAGATCCCCGCCGCCCGCCTCCACCAGCCGGCCGACCAGCTCACCGGCCAGCCCCTCCACATACGGCTTCAGCCGCTCCACCGTGCGGGGCGTGAACGCCTTCGACACCAGCCGCCGGATCCGTGTGTGGTCCGGGGGCTCCAGATCGAGCATCCCGTGATCGTTGAGCACATGGAACGGCTCGTGCTCCGGGGGCGGCGCCGTCCGCCCGAAGTCCTCGTGCGTGAACCGGTGCTGATACGTCCGGCCCAGCCGGCGGTCCCGCAGCAGCGCCGACACATCCGCGTGGCGCGGCACCAGCCACTGGTTCGTCGGCTCGTAGTAGTGCACCCGGCCCCGCGCACGCAGTTCCTCGTACGCCGGGTACGGGTCCGCCACGAACGCCGGATCCCATGGGTCGAAGGCCCGCGAACTCTCCAAAGCTGCCATGAACGGACGCTAGCCCGACCCACCCCCCGCTGAACAGGGCCGTCCTGAACAGCGGGCCACCGCCTCCCCCTCCCAGTCATCCCGGTACGGCCGGCTCCCGCCCGCCCCTCCGTGAGACCAGCGGGGCCACGGTCACCCGAGTGCGACCCGCCGTACCACGGTCACCTGGGGGTGACCAGGCGGGCCTCGTACGCGAACACCGCCGCCTGTGTCCGGTCCCGCAGGCCCAGCTTCACCAGGATGCGGCTCACATGGGTCTTGATCGTCGACTCCGCGACGACGAGCCGCTCGGCTATCTCCGCGTTCGACAGCCCCTGCGCGATCAGCACCAGCACCTCCGTCTCCCGATCGGTCAGATCCCCGTACGCCGCGTGCGCCGTCGCCGACAGCCTGGGCGCGTCCGCGAGCTTGGAGAACTCCGTGATCAGCCGTCTGGTGACCGAGGGGGCGAGCAGCGCCTCCCCGGCCGACACCACCCTCACCCCGTCGGCGAGCTGGCGGGCCGAGGCGTCCTTGAGCAGGAAGCCGGACGCCCCCGCCCGCAGCGCCTGATACACGTACTCGTCGAGATCGAACGTCGTCAGCACCAGCACCTTCGCGGCGCCGTCCGCGGCGACGATCTCCCGGGTCGCGTCGATCCCGTTCATCTCCGGCATGCGGATGTCCATCAGCACGACGTCCGGTTGCAGCTCGCGGACCCGCTCGACCGCCTCCCGCCCGTTGACCGCCTCGCCGACCACTTCGATGTCCGGCATCGCGCCGAGCAGTACGGAGAAGCCCTCGCGGACCATCATCTGGTCGTCGGCGATCAGCACGCGGATCGCACGGCTCGTGCCGCCCGTCATCCGGTCTCCTCCCCCGACGGCACCGGCAGGAACACCGCCACCTCATACCCTCCGTCGTCCATGACGCCCGTCGTCATCTCACCGTCCAGCATCGTGACCCGCTCGCGCATGCCCGTGATGCCGTGCCCCGCGCCGTGCGTGGACTTCTCCAGGGTCGTCACCGGCGCGGGGCCGTTGACTATGCGCAGGCCGAGCCCGCCGAGGACATAGCCGATCTCTACGCGGGCCGACGCGCCCGGCGCGTGCCGCAGGGTGTTGCTGAGCGCCTCCTGGACTATCCGGTACGCCGACAGCTCGACGCCCTGCGGAAGCTCGCGCACCGCGCCGGTGACCGCCTTCTCCACGGTCAGACCCGCGTCCCGCACGTTGGCGAGGAGCGCGTCCAGATCCGCGAGGGTGGGCTGCGGCGCGTCCGGGGCCTCGTAGTCCTCGGCCCTGACCACGCCCAGCACCCGGCGCAGCTCGGTCAGCGCCGCCACCGCGTTCTCCCGGATCGTGACGAAGGCCTGCTCCAGCTCCGGGGGCGGATTCTCCACCCGGTAGGGCGCCGCCTCCGCCTGGATGGCGACCACCGACATGTGGTGCGCGACCACGTCGTGCAGCTCGCGGGCGATCGTCGTGCGCTCTTCGAGCAGTGTGCGCCTGGAACGCTCCTGTGCCGTCTCCGACTGATGGGCCGTCACCTCCTGCTCGGCCTCCTTGCGTATGTTCAGAACCGTGACGACCAGGAGGGCCAGCGCGGAGATGAAGAGCAGCGGGAACGTGTTGACGCTGTAGTAGCCCCCGCCGAAGAGGGTCTCGGCGATCATGCTGTAGCCGGCGGTCAGCAGCCACATCCACGCCGCGACGCGCGGCCGGGACCGCAGGGCGACGACCGTCATGACGGTGACATGCGCTATGAAACTGCCGGGCGCCCACGGCCAGGCGCTCCAGGCGCTGCCGAACATGGCGACGATCGGGGCCGCCGCGATCGAGAACCAGAAGGCGCCGACCGGGCGGACGAGGGTCGCCAGGACCGGTAGTAGGGCGAGAAGCCCGCACAGGGGTCCGACCGTGCCGCCGCCGTCTCCGGCGGAGTAGCCCGCGGCCATCGCCAGCAGACCGGCCGCCGCCACCGTCCCGTGCGGGATCCAGGCCGCCTTCGCGCGCAGGGTTCTGGGGAGGCGGCGGGTGAGAGGGCCGTCCGTGCGCATGCGGGGGAGCGGGCGATAGGCGAAGGCGTCGTGGAACATGTCCTGTCGCAGGCCGCGCACGGCGTCCGCGGCGACGCGGTACTCCGGGCTGCGGGGCTTGGCCCCGGCACCGCCAGGGGGCGGAGGTGTCGTCTGCGTCTGGGTCGTCTGGGTCACGTTCAAAACGGTAGGACCAGGCGGGGGGTGTGGTCGTCACCTGCGAGGAGGGTCCTTGGGGATCCGTCTCAGGTACTACAGGTAGGGCCGGGGTGCGGACTCGGTGACAGCCGGGATTCCCTCGCTCGCGTTCGGTCCCGGGTGCGTGGGGGGCCGGTGCCTGTATGGCTCCCCTGTGTGACTGCGGCCCCCGGGTGCGGGCAGGCGGGTCAGTAGCCCGTGGGGCGGATCAGGCCCGATTCGTAGGCGAAGACCGCTGCTTGGGTGCGGTCGCGCAGGCCCAGTTTGACGAGGATGCGGCCGACATGGGTCTTCACGGTCTGCTCGGCCACCACCAGGCGTTGGGCGATCTCGGCGTTGGAGAGGCCCTGGGCGATGTGGGCCAGGACCTCGGTCTCGCGTTCGGTGAGGTCGCCGATGCGTTCCTTCAGGGGCGCGCGCGGGGCGGAGTCGAGGCGGGAGAACTCGGCGATGAGGCGACGGGTGATGCCGGGGGCGAGGAGGGCGTCGCCGGCCGCGACCACGCGGACCGCCTCCGCGAGTTGATCGGCCGAGGCGTCCTTGAGGAGGAAGCCCGAGGCACCGGCGCGGAGTGCCTCGTAGACGTATTCGTCGAGGTCGAAGGTGGTGAGCACCAGGACCTTGACGTGCGGGGTGTCGGTGGTGATGCGGCGGGTCGCCTCGATGCCGCCGAGTTCGGGCATGCGGATGTCCATCAGGACGACGTCCGGGGCGAGTTCGGCGACCTTGAGGATCGCGTCGAGTCCGTCGACCGCCTGACCGACCACCTCGATGTCCGGGCGGGTGTTGAGCAGCACGGTGAATCCCTGCCGGACCATCTGCTGGTCGTCGGCGATCACTACGCGGATGGTGCCGCTCACGGTCGTCATGGCGTCTCTTCTCCTGGGATGCCTGTGAAGGTGTCGGCCGGGAGGCCTGTGAAGGTGTCGTCGGTCCGGGCGGCGGCGTCGGCGGGCGCGGTGCCGTTGCCCGGGAGGAAGGCCGCCACCGCGAAACCGCCGCACGACGTCTCCGAGGTCACGAGGGTGCCACCCAGCATCGCGACGCGCTCCCGCATACCGAGCAGTCCGTGTCCCGCGCCCGGGGACGGCGGAGCGGGGCGCTGGGGCCGTGAGTTGACGACTCTCACCTGGAGGCCCCGCGGGAAGTGCCAGAGCTCCACCTTGACCGCGGAACCCGGGGCATGGCGCAGGGCGTTGCTCAGCGCCTCCTGGATGATCCGGTACGCCGACAGTTCGACGCCCGGTGCCAGAGGGAGCTGCTCCCCGGTGATCTCCGTGGTCACGTCCAGTCCCGCGGCGCGGGTGTTCTCGACCAGCGCGTCGAGACGGCCCAGCGTGGGCTGCGGGGCGTCCGGAGCCACACCCGCACCCGCGCCGAGGCCGTACGGGTCCTCTGGATTCTCCGAACGCAGCACTCCGAGCACCCGGCGCAGCTCGGTCAGCGCCTCCAGGGCGTTCTGCCGGATGCCCTCCAGGTTCTCCTTCAACTCGTCGGTCGGGTTCTCGACCAGGTGCGGGGCGACCTGCGCCTGAATGGAAATCACCGACATGTGGTGCGCGACCACGTCATGAAGCTCGCGCGCGATACGGCTGCGCTCTTCCAGGACCGTGCGGCGGGCGCGCTCCTCCTCGGTCAGGGACGCCTGCTCGACCAGTTGGGTACGGGCCTCGCGGCGACCGCGCAGCGCTGTGCCGAGAAGGACGACGGCGGCGAAGACGACGACCGCCAGCGCTCCCGTCGGGTGGTACGAGGGTCCGGGGAGCCTGGCCGTCGGAGGGTACGACGGCCCACCGGCCAGGCTCTGCAGCACGTAGGTGGCCAGGGAGGTCAGGGACAGCGCGCCGACAGCGACGCGCGTGGGCAGCCGCAGGGCGAGCAGGAAGAGCACGAAGGCCTGCGCCATCATCGCGGACGTGCTCCATGGCCAGTCCGGTCCCGGTACCGGTCCCGGGAAGGCCGCCACTATGTCGGAGTGGGCAGCGGCGGCGGCGACCACGGTGGCCCCGAGCGACAGCCACCAGGCCGGCACGGGACGCCACAGCGCGAGCACGACCGCCACGCCCAGCGCGAAGCCGCTCAACGTGCCCAGTGGGAAACCCAGTCGATAGCCGTCGCTCAGCTCGTCCATGGCCGCCAGCCCGAGTCCGAGGGCGATCACGCACACCACGACATGCGGTAGGCGGCGCAGCCGGCGGGGCCGGGACAGCGGTGGCAGCGGCGCGACCGCCGGCACCGCGAGCTCGGCCAGGATCCCGCGCAGGAACGGGAAAGGGGCCTGGGCCAGCGTCTGTACGCGGGAGCCTCTGGGCGAACGGGGGGCACGGCTGGTGGGCACGGTGGTCGGATCACCGCGGAAGGGTGCGGTGGTGGATGCGGTGGCGGATGCGCTGACGGGGTCAGCACTGGAGGGTGCGCCGATGGGGGCGGCGGTGGGAGCGGAGGATTCTTGCACCGTGGTGAGGTCCAGACTCTCGTGCACCCTGGTGGGGTCAGGAGTCCCGTGCACCCTGGTGAGGTCCGGAGTCCCGTGCACCCTGGTTAGGTCCGGACTCTCGTCCACCCTGGTGAGGTCCGGAGTCCCGGGCGGGTGTGAGGAGGCGTCAGGGAGTGGGGCGCGCTCGCTGTTCGGGGGCCGGTGCTCCTCGCTGGTCACGCCGTCAACCCTAGGCACGAGGCGCCGCCTCGGGTGTGGCCGGGCCGGAACCGCGGTGGACCCGGTGGACGCGGACGACCCGGGACGGACGGCCGGTCGGGCGGCGGGGTCCCCGTTCGTGCCAGCTGAAGGCGCACCAGCACAGGGTGAGGGCACAAACGAAGACGGGCAGCCAGGCGACTCTCGCGGCCACCCAGACCAAGGAGTCGGGGTTGGTGTGCAGGCCGGGTAGCCGGCCCGCGAGCAGGCCGAGGGCGGTCACCGCCATCAGGGACGTCTGGTGCCAGAGGAATATCGTCATCGCGGAGAGGTTGGCGAAGGCCGTGGCCGCCCAGAGCGCGGGGCGCCGCATCCCCCGGCGCAACGGCTCGCGCAGCAGCAGGGCGAGTCCGCACTGGGCCAGGCCGAAGGTGACCGCGGCCAGTGTCGGCGGATTCAGGTTGGAGACGGCGGCCCCCGGTATGCCGACCATGGACGCCGGATAACCGGCCCAGGTCACCAGCACCGCCGTCGCCACCGCGCCGCCGCCCAACAGCACCCACCCCGCGCGCGGCCGCTCCAGTTCTCCGCGTGTCCAGGCGGCACCCAGGGCGTACGGCACCAGCCAGCCCGCCGCGAGGTTCACCCAGCCGAGCGACGCCGGGCCGCCGAAGCCGAAGCGGATGACGTCCACGTGCAGGACGACGGCCAGCGGCCACAGGGGGTTGAGGCGGGTCAGCAGCGGTGTCGCCGCGGTCAGTCCGGCGAAGACCACCAGGAACCAGAGCGGGGACAGGGCCAGCTTCACGAGTGTGTGCACCGTGCCGAGGTCCGCGCCGGACACGAGCAGACAGGCCGTCGCCACCGCCCAGAGCGCCAGCACCGCCGCCACCGGCCTCAGGAGGCGGCCCATCCGGGCCCCGAGCCACTGCCCGTACGTCGTGCCGCGCGCCTGCGCCGACGCGTAGCTCTTCGTCGCCACATGGCCGCCCACCAGGAAGAACACGGATAACGTCTGGAAGACCCAGGAGATCGGGGTCAGCCAGGGCATGTGCCGCAAGGGGCTCGCCGTGTGCAGCGCGCCGCCGTCCGCGACCAGCGCGGTCACCAGCCAGTGGCCCAGGACGACACCCAGGATCGCGAGGGCGCGCAGGGCGTCGACGGCGCGGTCCCGCTCGACGGGGGTGGCGCGCTCGATGCCGTGGATCGCGGTCCGTAGGCCGGTCAGGGCGGTCGTGCCGGTCCGGACGGTCGTGCCGGTCAGGTCACGCACGGGGCACCTCCGAGGTGTCTCCGAGGACGATGCGGGTGAGGTTGGCGAGGGACACCGAGCCCGGTGCGAAGTAGTCGCTGTGGCCGCCGTGGCCCGCCTGGAAGACCCGGGCACCGAAGGACGGGGCCACCGGGTCGGTTCCGAAACCGACGGTCGTGCCGAAGAGGCCGAGGCTCGCGTGCGGGATGTACGTGATCCAGTCGGCGGAGCCGCGGGCGGCCCAGACGCGGGCGGAGGTGTGCAGCGCGGCGGCGGAGGACACTCCGCTGCCCGGACTGCCGACCAAGACGATGTCGCTCACGTCCAGGCCCGGAGCAGCGCGGCCGCAGACGACCGTGCCGTACGAGTGGCACAGCAGGGACAGGTGCGCCGACCGGCCGACGACTCCGCGCAGTTGGCGCACGAAAGCCCGCAGAAGGGGGGCCGCCTGCTCCGCGCGGTCCGTCGTCAGGACCGTCGTGCTCACGGTGCCCGGGGTCTCGTACCCGAGCCAGGCGAGGACGGCGCCGTGCGGGCCGAGTCGGTCGTGCAGGGCGATCGCGCCGGCGCGGAAACGGTCGTACGTCTCCAGCGTGGTGTCCGAACCCGGGACCAGGACGGCCACGCGGTCGGCGTGTGCGAGGTCGCCGAAGACCTCGACGGCCCGGCCGGGTCCCCGTCCGTCGAAGGAGAGGAATCGGCGGGAGGGGGCGGCCATGGCACGGTCCGCCGCGGCCCGGGTGCGGTCGCCGTGGTCCGCGGCCATCCCGGCCGCCTGCGCCGCGTCGGCCCGGTTCGCCTCGTACGCCTTCTCCAGGGTCGACGCGGTCAGCGGGGCGAGGACCGCGGGTGGCGGAGCCGGGATCTCCGGCCTGGCGGCGGCGGAGACGGGGACGACGACGGCGGCCATGACGAGCGCGGCAAGCAGCGTCCGGCGCAACCGGCGCGCAATCCCGCCTCCGGCTCGGGCGGGCGGGACCTCGGCTCGGGGGCGCCGGGCCTCAACTTGACGACCAGGGGCTTCGACTCGGGAACGAGGAGCTTCGACTCGCGGGCGAGGGGCCTCGACTCGGGAACGAGGGGCCTCGACTCGGGAACGAGGGACTTCCGCTCGGAAGCGCGGGACTTCGACTCGGGAACGAGGGGCCTCGACTCGCGGGCGAGGGGCCTCCACTCGGGAGCGCGGGACCTCGGCTGGGGAGCGCGGGACTTCGGCTCGCGGGCAAGAGGCCTCGGCTCGGGAGCGAGGACTTTCGGTCTCCGTGGGGGGCGTGCTCGGCGTGTCGCGTGGCGGGGGCGCGAGGGCGTCCTCTCTCCCTCCGGCGGTCGGCTTCGGCCAGAAATCCATCGTGTCCGTCCCTCCCCGTCCGCCCGTTCATCGGGCGTCACTGGAAGGGAAATTACGGATCGTCGCCTGTCGTCCGCGTCCCGCTGCGGACCTCATCTGGGAGGTAGCTCTCAGGTACTACGGGTATGACCGGGGTTCGGACGTAGGGGGTCAACCCCCTTGACCAACAAGGCTTTTGAAGGATCTCCGAGCGCTCCCAGTCCTCCAGGTGAGCCACCGGGCTGCCAGGCCAGTTGCCGGGCCAGTGCCGGGGCCAGTTGCCAGGCCAGTTGCCGGTCCACCGAGTGTCCGCCGGCCGGCTACCAGGCCAGTTGGGCGATCTCCTCCACGACCACGGCACAGGCGTCGGCGGCCGGGTCGATCAGGGGGAAGTGGCCGACGTCCTCCAGAAGCGTCAGACCGACCACCTCGCCGGCCTTCGCCGCCGCGTCCGCGTACGACTCGGCGACCGCCTGGGGAACGACGATGTCGGTACGACCCTGGACGAGCGTGGTGGCGATGCCGGTGGGGAGCAGCCGCACCGGGTCGGCGTACGGCAGACGTTCCGAGAACGTGGCTTCTCCACCCAGGAGTTGACGCGACGCCCCGCCGCAGACACCGAGCTCCTCCGCGACCTGGAAGTCCGCGATCGGGGCGAGGGCGACGACGCCACGCAGGGGTGCGGGGCGGTCTATGTGCCAGGGCGCGTCGGCGGGCAGCAGGTGGCGGGCCGCGGCCCACAGGGCCAGATGACCGCCCGCCGAGTGGCCGGTGATCACCATGCGCCCGGGGTCGGCCTGCGGGAGCGCCCGGCGTACGAGCGCGGGCAGCGCGTCGAGCGCGGCCGCCACGTCGTCGAAGGTGTCGGGCCAGCGACCGGCGACCGGAGCACCGGTGTCGGTGCCACCAGTTCCCTCCCCGTCGCCGGATCCGGCGGTCGCGGAAGTGGCCGTGCTCTCCGGTCCGGGGGTCGTGGGACCGGCCTGTGCGGGGATCGCGGGCCCGCCCGGAGCGGGTGTCGCCTCGCCGCGGCGGTACTCGACGTTCGCCACGGCGAATCCGTGGCGGGTCAGGAAGTCGGCGAACGGGGTGATGTGGCGGCGGTCGTACGGGGCACGCCAGGCGCCGCCGTGCAGAACGACCACGAGAGGGGTGAGGACCGCCGGGTCGGGGTCGCGCGGGGCATAGAAGTCGATCACCTGGTCGGGGTGGGCGCCGTACGACACGGTGACGTCGGGGTCCACGGTCGGGTGCGAGAAGGCGGACGCCTCCTCGGCGGCGTCGCGCGCGACGGCGGCCTCGCGCGCGGTGGCCGCGTCGCGCGCGGTGGCCGCGTCGCGCTGTGCACCGTCGTGCTGCGCGCCCACGCGGTGCTGTGGAGCGGCGTCGTCGCCGTCCCGGGATGCGGCGTCGTCCTGCATGCTCCAACCTCTCAGCGGTGAAACGGATGTGGCCCCGGACATCCGGGGCCACCGGGGGACCCCGGCGACCGCCGGGCGGCCCAGGTGTCCGGCGGCGCCGGGCGGGGGCAGGAGGAGTTTCGCCCCTCCGCCCCTACCCTCCCCCGAAGGCTCGGCCTCCCTCGACCCGGGACCCCATCATCCCTGGGGCTCCGCCCCGACCCCGCTCCTCAAACGCCGAACGCCGAACGCCGGAGCGCCGGAGGGGCCGAGCGGCTGGACTCCGCTCCTGGAGCCCGAGGGCACCTGATGGTCGCGCCTTTGCTAGTCCAGTACCCCGGCCAGTACCCGCGCCGCCCTCTCCGTGTCGGCGAAGCCGACGTACAGGGGGGTGAAGCCGAAGCGGAGGATGTCCGGGTGGCGGAAGTCGCCTACGACGCCCTGGTCGATCAGGCGCTTCATCACGGCGCCCGCGTCCGCGCAGCGCAGGGCCACCTGGCTGCCCCGTTCCGCGTGGGCGGAGGGGGTCACGGACTCGACCCGGCCCTCGGGGACGTACGCGGAGACGCACTCCAGGAAGAAGTCGGTCAGGGCGAGCGACTTGGCGCGGACGCTGTCGATCGAGACGCCGTCCCACACCTCCAGCGCGGCTTCCAGGGCCAGCATCGACAGGATGTCCGGCGTGCCGACCCGTCCGCGGAGCGCGCCCGGCGCGGGTGCGTACGACGCGCTCATGCCGAAGGGCTCCGCGTGCGAGTTCCAGCCGGGGAGCGGGGAGTCGAAGCGGTCCTGAAGGCCGGAGCGGATGTAGAGGTACGCCGGCGAACCCGGGCCGCCGTTCAGGTACTTGTAGGTGCAGCCGACCGCCAGGTCCACGCCGTTCTCGTCCAGTCCGACCGGCAGGGCGCCCGCGGAGTGGCACAGGTCCCACACCGAAATGGCACCCGCCGCACGGATCGCGGACGTCAGGGACGGGAGGTCGAAGCGCCGGCCCGTGCGGTAGTCGACGTGGTTGAGCAGCACCGCCGCCGTACGGGAGTTGAGCGCCGAGGGCACCTCGTCGGGGTCGACCGGACGCAGTTCGCAGCCCGTCATCCGGGCCGCGGACTCCGCGATGTACCCGTCCGTCGGGAACGTCGTCGCGTCGACGAGGATCTCGTCGCGCCCCTCGCCCGCCAGCCGTACGGCACCCACCAGCGCCTTGAACACGTTCACGCTGGTCGAGTCGCCGACCACGATCTGTCCGGCCGCCGCGCCGACCAGCGGGGCGATCCGGTCACCGATCCGCTCGGGCGCGGTCCACCAGCCGCTCTCCTCCCAGGAGCGGATGCGGAGTTCGCCCCACTGCCTGCGGACGACGTCCTCGACCCGGCCGGGGACCCCGGCCGACAGCGCGCCGAGCGAGTTCCCGTCCAGGTACACCACGTCGTCGAGCACGAACTGCCCGCGCACCCCGGCGAGTTCGTCCGCCGCGTCCAGTTCCGCCGCCCGCGCGCCCAGCGCGGACTCAAGGGCTCGCTCAGACAGTCGCTCAGACATGGGACCTCGCTGTCCACAGCTCGGGGAACACGTTCTTCTGCGCGCGCTTCTCCAGCCAGGCGACCCCGGCGGAGCCACCCGTGCCGGTCTTCGAGCCCATCGCCCGCCGGGTGGCGACGAGATGGTCGTTGCGCCATCGCCACACCAGCTCGGCGACATCGGTCAGCGCCTCGCCGAGACGCGCGAGCTCGTCGCTGTCGTCACCGGCGTACAGGGCCGCCCAAGCGGCCTCCACCTCGGGCGCGGGCTCGTAGCGCTTCGACACGTCACGCTCCAGCACGGAGGCCGGGATCGCGTGCCCGCGCCGGGCGAGCAGCCGCAGCACCTCGTCGTACAGGCTCGGCTCGTGCAGCGCCTTCTCCAGCTCGGCGTACACCCGCGCCGCGCCCCGGTGCGGGACGAGCATGGACGCGGACTTCTCGCCGAGCAGGAACTCCATGCGCCGGTACATCGCCGACTGGAAGCCGGAACCCTCGCCGAGGGCCGAACGGTAGGAGTTGAACTGGGCGGGGGTGAGCTGGCCGAGCGGACGCCAGGACGCGTTGAGCGCCTCCAGCTCCCGTACGGACCGCTTCAGGGCGGCCACCGCGACGGGGACGTCGTCGGCGCGCAGGGCCTTGGCCGCCGTCTCCCACTCGTGGACGATGACCGTGAACCACAGCTCCATGACCTGGGTCGTCACGAGGAAGACCATCTCTCCGGGGTCGTCGGAGAGGGTGTGCTGGAGGTGGGTGAGCACGTCCGCCTGTACGTAGTCCTCGTACGGCGTCGTGCCCTGGAAGTCGAGATGCGGAGTCTCGGGCTCCTGAGCCTGCGTGGGCTGAGCCTGGTGGGACATCGCTGTCTCCTGCGTTGTGCTCCGGGTAGCGGTCCGCCCCTGCCGTTACCGACACGGGGGCCCCGGTCCCCACCGGGCATCCTCCACAATCGTCCCCCGAAACCGCAAGGTCCGCCTGATCACACCAGGCGGACCCGCGTCACGGCCCCCAAAGGAGCCGGTCCGGAGCCGGTCCGGAGCCGGTCCGGAACAGGCCCGGGGCCGCGGCCCGGCGACCGGAGGGAAACCGGTCCCGGGACTAGCCCAGGGTCTGGGCCGCCGTCGGCGAGGAGTCCTTCAGGAACTGGCTGCAGCGCTCGTACTCCTCCTGCTCGCCGATCGCCTGCGCGGCGCGGGCGAGGGCGTGCAGGGCGCGCAGGAAGCCGCGGTTCGGCTCGTGCTCCCAGGGCACCGGTCCGTGTCCCTTCCAGCCGCTGCGCCGCAGGGCGTCGAGGCCACGGTGGTAGCCCGTACGGGCGTAGGCGTACGACTCGACGACACCGCCGCGCTCGAACGCGTCGTCGGCGAGCTGCGCCCAGGCGAGCGAGGAGGTGGGGTACTTGGCGGCGACATCGGCGGGGGCTGTGCCGTTCGCGAGGAGCTCGCGCGGCTCCGGGTCGTCCGGGAGATGGGTCGGGAGCGGTCCCCCGAGGAGGTTCTCGTGAATCGTCATGGGTTCCAGTCTGCTGCATCGTCCGTGATCGGTAACGGTTGCCCACGGCGCTCAGGGAACGATCCGTTCCGCGGTCACGCTGCGATCAGCGCCTGTCGAACGTGTTCACGCCGACGGGGGACCATCATGGCTCTACCGATCGCTGCCCGGATCCGCGGAGGTGGCGCCCTGGCCGCCCCCGCCCTTCTGCTCGCCACGACCGCGTGCGGACCGGGGGACGACACCGCCGCCGGTACCTCCCCCACGTCGGCCACCGCCTCCCCACCCGTGACCGTGACCGCGGCCCCGACCGCCGGCGGCGAGCCCACGACCGCCGCCGCGAAGATCCCCGCCGCAGCCTCCTCCGCCAGCCCCGCCTGCAAGGGCTGGCCCGGCGTCGACATCACGCTGATGCCCGGCACGCGCGTCGCCAAGGGCGGCTCGTACATCAAGGTCCATGAGGGCTCCTGGACCTGCCCGCAGCCCGACGCCCCGGTGTGGCACGGGATCGGCCCACGGCACGAGATACGGCTCTCCGCGACGGCGCGGCTCTGCGTGAACGAACCGTTCTACGACACCGACGTGAACAAGCCGATCGACGGCCACACCTTTCCCGCCGAGGCCGACGCCTCGGCCCGTGCGAGCCGGATGTACTTCGCCTACCGGATCGACGCCTCCGGCACGATCATGAAGCTGGACCAGCGCTGGAAGGCCCAGCACCAGGGGAGCCTGGGGAGCCCGGGGCCCCGAGGGCGCCCCGGGATCGCTCCGGCTCCAGCGGCGGGGCCGTCAGTGAGCCGTGGGTATGGCACTCGGGGCGGAGGCAGCCGGGCGACGGGCGGCGTACGGTCGTGAAGGCCAGCACCGCGCCGACCACCAGCACACCCGCGCACAGCGGCATCGCCCGCCGGAAGGCCGCGTCGAAGGCCTCCGCCGAGCGGTACGCCTCCTCTCCCATCCCGGTGAGCAGCGGCAGCGCGGCCACCGCGAGCAGCCCGGCCACGCGGGCCGCCGCGTTGTTGATCCCGCTGGCCAGGCCCGCCCGCCCGACGTCCACGGAGGCCAGGACGGTCGCGGTCAGCGGCGCGACCAGGGTCACCATGCCGAGGCCCATCACCAGCAGCGCGGGCAATACGTCGGCCACGTACGACGCGTTCACGCCGACTCGCAGCATCAGCAGCATGGCCGCCGCGCACAGCAGCGGTCCGACCGTCAGCGGGATGCGCGGGCCGATGCGCTGGGAGATCTCGCCGGAGCGGGCGGAGAAGAGCAGCATCAGGACCGTGGTCGGCAGCAGGGCCGTACCGGCCTGGAGCGCGGAGTAGCCCGCCACGACCTGGAGCTGGAGCGCGGTCAGGAAGAAGAAGCCGCCGAAGGCCGCGTAGACGCACAGGGTCACCAGGTTGACGGCGGTGAACTGGCGCGAGGCGAAGATGTCCAGCGGCATCATCGGATCGGGCCGCCGCTTCTCGACGTACACGAACGCCACCCCCGCCGCCACGCCTCCGACCGCCGCCACCCACACGAGCGGGGAACCGCTCGTGGCCTCGATCAGGGCGTACGTCACCAGGGCGAGGGAGAGCGCGCCGAGGACGGCGCCGAGGACGTCGAAGCCGCGATGGGGCTTGTCTCCCCCGCTCTCGGCTCCGGTGGCGCGGGAGGTGCCGCCGGCCGACTCCGGAACGTGCAGCAGGGCGATCGGGGCACACACCAGCGCCACGGGGATGTTCAGCAGGAAGACCCAGCGCCAGCCGGGCCCGTCCACCAGCCAGCCGCCCAGGAACGGACCGACGGCCGCCCCGACACCCCCGAAGCCCGACCACAGGCCGATGGCACGGGCCCGGTCGTCCGGGTGGAAGGAGGCCTGGATGATCGCCAGCGAGCCGGGGGTGAGCAGCGCCCCGCCGACGCCCTGGAGGACACGGGCGGCGATGAGCACCTCCACGTTGGGCGCGAGCCCGCACAGCAGCGAGGCGGACGCGAACCACACCACGCCGATGACGAAGACCTTCCGGCGCCCGAAGCGGTCACCGAGGGAGCCGCCGAGCAGGATCAGTCCGGCCAGCGACAGCATGTAGCCGTTCACGGTCCACTGGAGGGCGGCGAGGCTCGCGTTCAGGTCGCGGCCGATGGTCGGCAGAGCCACATTGACGACCGTCGAGTCCAGCAGGGCCATGCTGGAGCCGAGGACGGTGGTCAGCAGGATCCACTTCCCGGTCCGGGAGGCGATCCGGACCGCGGGGCCGCCGTCCGATACGTCCGATGCGTCCCGCTCAGGAACAGCCATACCTCGGAGCATACGGAAGGGCCCGGCACCTTGGCAGGTGCCGGGCCCTCGCGCGGTACCGACTCTTGGAGAGCGCTACTGACTCTTGGAGAGCGCTACTGACTCTTGGAGAGCGCTACTGACTCTTGAGGGCGGTAGGGACTACTTGAGGCGGGTGCCCGTGGAGCGCAGGGCGGCGCAGGCCTCGGTCACACGCGCGGCCATGCCGGCCTCGGCGAGCTTGCCCCAGGTGCGCGGGTCGTACTTCGACTTGGTGCCGACCTCGCCGTCGACCTTCAGGACACCGTCGTAGTTGCGGAACATGTGGTCCACGACCGGACGGGTGAAGGCGTACTGGGTGTCGGTGTCGAGGTTCATCTTCACGACGCCGTTCTCCAGCGCGGTGGCGATCTCCTCGGCCGTGGAGCCGGAGCCGCCGTGGAAGACGAAGTCGAACGGGCTCGCCTTGCCGTACTTGGCGGCGACACCCTCCTGGAGGTCCTTGAGGAGCTCGGGGCGCAGGACGACGTTGCCCGGCTTGTACACACCGTGCACGTTGCCGAACGAGGCGGCGAGCAGGTAGCGACCCTTGTCGCCCAGGCCGAGGGCCTCGGCGGTGCGCAGGGCGTCGTCGACGGTCGTGTACAGCTCGTCGTTGATCTCGTGGCTGACGCCGTCCTCCTCGCCACCGGTCGGGGTGATCTCGACCTCAAGGATGATCTTCGCGGCGACGGCCTTCGCGAGCAGCTCCTGGCCGATGGCCAGGTTGTCGGCGAGGGTCTCGGCGGAACCGTCCCACATGTGGGACTGGAACAGCGGGTTCTCACCCTTGGCGACGCGCGCGGCGGAGATGTCGATCAGCGGGCGGACGTAGCCGTCCAGCTTGTCCTTGGGACAGTGGTCCGTGTGCAGCGCGACCGTGATGTCGTACTTCGCGGCGACGATGTGCGCGAACTCGGCGAGCGCGACGGCGCCCGTCACCATGTCCTTCTTGTGCTGACCGCCGAGGAACTCCGCACCACCGGTGGAGATCTGGATGATGCCGTCGCTCTCGGCCTCCGCGAAGCCGCGCAGCGCAGCGTGCAGGGTCTGGGACGAGGTCACGTTGATGGCCGGGTAGGCGAACTTGCCTGCCTTCGCCCGGTCGAGCATCTCGTTGTAGACCTCGGGGGTTGCGATGGGCATCTGTCCGCTCCTTGTATGTGCGGGTCTGCGTACTGCTGCTGCGGTACGACGGGACTGGTGCTTATGGCCCTGACCTAGGGGGGCGACGTCATCGTCGGCCCCATCTTTCCAGACATCGCCGGATGCTCCAGACCCCCATCCGACATGCGGGACCCTGCCGTCGGCGGGGCCCCGCGGGAGCTTCGTCAGTCGAGCCCCAACTCGCCCTTGGAGTAGGCGAAGAGGTACGGAACACCGGCGCCGGCCTCGATCTTCTCGGCGGCACCGGTCGCGCGGTCGACGATCGTGGCGACGCCGACGACCTCGGCTCCGGCCTCCCTGACGGCCTGGACGGCCTCCAGCGGGGAGCCGCCCGTGGTCGAGGTGTCCTCGACCACGAGGACGCGCCGGCCCTTGATCTCCGGGCCCTCGACACGGCGCTGCAGGCCGTGCGCCTTGGCGGCCTTGCGGACGACGAAGGCGTCCAGCTTGCGCCCGCTCGCGGCGGCGGCGTGCAGCATGGCCCCGGCGACCGGGTCGGCGCCCATGGTCAGCCCGCCGACCGCGTCGAACTCCAGGTCGGCGGTCAGGTCGAGGAGGACCTGTCCGACGAGCGGGGCGGCCTCGCCGTCCAGGGTGATCCGGCGCAGGTCCACGTAGTAGTCGGCCTCAAGACCCGAGGAGAGGGTCACCTTGCCGTGCACCACGGCCTTGTCCTTGATCTGCTGCAGCAGCGCTCCGCGTACATCACTCATGGGCGCCAGCTTAGAGGCGCCGCCAGCTCCAGGTCGTGGCGGCTTCGAGGGGTTCGATGGGTGTGACCAGGCGGGGGTGGGTATTGAGCCCGTTCGGCGGACCGGTCTGCGGCTCCACGCACACGGCCGCCTCCTGCTCGTCGTACACGACGACCCACTGCTCGCGGCTGCCGATCTTCAGCTCCAGCCGCCCCGGCCAGGTGAGCGTGACGTCGACGCCGTCCGGCATGCCGAAGCAGTCGTCCCAGGGGCCGGGCTTCGGGTCGACGCGGCGGCCGGTGGGCAGGTGGTCGTCGCCGCGCTCCTCCTGCCAGCCGGGCCGGAAGTCGACGAGGACGTCCTCACCGCCGTCACCCAGGTTCCTGTTGAACCAGGGGTGCCAGCCGATCTGGGCCGGGAACGAGTCCCCGTACGTCTCCACGGCCATGGTGATCGTCAGGGCCTCCTCGGTGAGGGTGAAGGCCTGGGTGACACGGGCGGGATGCGGCCAGGGGTCCACCAGGGCGTACGTGATCACGGCCTCGCCGGTGGTGACACGGGCCGTGGTCCAGGCGCCGTCGCGGGCGGTGCCGTGGATGGCGTTCGGCGGGGAGTTGAGCGGCATCTGGCGGACGGCGGCGCCGTCGAGGAACCGGCCGTCACGGATCCGCCCGCACCACGGGACCATCGGGAAGCACCCGAACTTCGCGCCCTGCCGCAGCAGTTCGACGCCGCCGACCCGCAGACTCCCGACCCGTCCGCCGTTCCCCGGCGCCACGGTCACCTCCGCGTCACCCGCGGTCAGCGTGATGTCTTCGTTACTCACGGAGTCGACCCTACTGGGGCGGGAGCGCCGTGCGGTCTCCCGCCCTCCCCACTCCCCGACGGCGCTCGCGCCCCGTTCACTCCCTCAACGGCGCCGGCGCCGTGCTCACTCCGTCAACGACGCTGGCGCAGTCCCCACCCCGTCAACGGCAATGGCGCAGTACCCACCCCGTCAACGACGCTGGCGCAGCGCCCACCCCGTCAACGGCGCTTGCGCAGCGCCCGGGTCACGACGATCGCCGAGGCCAGCGCCAGGGCCGCCGCGGGGGCCGCCCAGCGGAGGGTGGCACGGGCGGCGGTGGCCTCCGGGGGCGGGACGGGGGCGTAGCGGCCACGCGGAGGAGCGTGGTCCACCTCCTCCGCGCTGCGCCCGATCATCGTCCGCCGCGCATGCGCCGCCTCCGCCATCGCGTCCGCCCGCCCCGGGCCCGCGACCTCAGCCGCGAAGTCCTCCCGGTCGAACTCGTCGTCCCCGGCCAACGGATCGAACGCGGAGGCCGGCTCGTCCGCCTCGAAGAACGAGGACGCCTCGACTCCGGCCCCCGCACCGGGGCCACGGCCACTTCCGGGCTCGGTTCCGGGCTCGTGTTCGGTTCCGGGCTCCGTCTCGGGTTCGGGCTCCGTCTCGGGTTCGGCTTCAACGTCGGCTTCCGCGTCGGTCTCGGCTCCGGTGTCGGCTTTGGTCTCGGCTCCGGGTCCGGGTCCGGGTCCGGCCTCGGCTTCCGGTCCGGCTTCAGCCTCGGGTCCCGGTCCAGCCTCGGTCTCGGGCCCAGCTCCGGTTACGTGCTCTGGTTCGGACTTGGCTCCGTGTCCGGGCTCGGTGCCGGTTTCCGGCTCGGACCCGGGTTCCAAGGCGGGGTCGGGGTGGAGGTCGGTCGTGGGCTCGGACTCGTGCGCGGAGCCGACGCCGTTCGCGGAGCCGGCCCCGGACGGGGTCCCGGGTTCCGGCTCGGGCGTCATGGGCGCGGCGTCCGGTTCGACGCGGGACCCGGGTTCGGTTGCCGGCCCGGACGCGAAGTCGGACACGCCCGCGGACGCGGAACCGGGCCCGGCCGCGGAATCGGCCCGGGACGCGAGGTCCGTCGTCAGGGCTTCTCCGAAGCGGGTCAGCAGGCGCGACCCGGCTGCGGACACCGCGTCGTGCGGGAGTTCGGCCACCCGGCCGTCGCCGGAGGCCGTGCCGCCGAACACGAGGGTCGTACCGCCGTCGGCGGGGAGCAGCCGCAGGGTCAGCGCCAGTTTCACGGCGCCCCCGCCGCGTACCTCCGAGGCGTCGCCCTCGACGGCGTACGAGCCGTCGTCCTGGGCGGTGACGCGGAACGCGCCGCGATAGGTGATCGTGTGACCGGCGACGCGGACCTTCAGCCGCCCGGCGAGACGCGCGGCCCCCACCTCCCGCTCGCGCCCGGCGCGGGAGGACGGCTCAGCGGCGTCCTGCCCCGTCCCGGAGACGGGCGACTCGGTCCCGGAGACGGGCGACTCGGTCCCGGAATCAGGCGACTCGGTCCCGGAGACGGGCGGCGAGCCCGCGTCCGCGTCCGCCGCGCTGTCGGAGACGGCCGACGCGTCCTGCTGGAGACCCGGGATCGCGCGGGCGACCCGGACGGGATCGGCCAGCGCCTCCCTCAGCCGCCCGGCCGGAAACGGAACGAACACCTCATGCTCCATGTCAGCCGAGCCTACCCAGCACGCCCCGCACCGCACCCGCGTATCCCGGGATTCCCGTGCCGCCGCCTCAATCGGTGTACCGCGGATGCACCAGCGTGGAGGGCGGGAGGGGGTGCTGGAAGCGGCTGCGGGAGGCGGCGCGCGCGTCCGCCGTCAGGGCTGCCTGGGTGAGGGTGCGCAGCCGTGGGCAGGAGGAGTCCAGACGTAGGGGCGCGGGCGTGCGGGAGGCGAGGATGAAACCCCAGTCGCCCGCGAAGCCCGGTGCACCCGCGGAGCCCGCGGCACCGGCGGAGCCCGCAGCGCCCCTGGCACCCGCGGCACCCGTAGGACCCGTGGCACCTCCGGCGATACGACCGGGACCGCCCGCGAAGCCGGAGTCCCGGCCGCCGACACGGTAGGGCCTGGTGAACAGACCGGCCGCGCGCAGGGTCGCGTCGACCGTCCAGAAGGCCCGGTGCCGGTCGGCCAGCGGCCCCGCGTGGACCACGAGGCGCCCGCCGGGGGCGAGCACCCGGAGCGCGAGGCCGTAGAACTCCTGCGAGTACAGCTTGGTGCTCGCGGTGATGCCCGGATCGGGCAGGTCCGAGATGACGACGTCGTACGTCGACCGGACACCGCGCGGCCGGGCGTCGCGCAGCCGGTCCTCGCGCAGCCGGCTGAAGACGTCCGCCGTCACCTCGTGCACCCGGGGGTCGTCGTACACGTGATGGTTGAGGGCGGACAGCGCGGCGTCGTGGCGTGCCAGCCGGACCACGTCCGCGTCGGGTTCGACGATGTCGACGCGGTGTAACCCGGAGTGGCGCAGCACCTCGGCGGCGGCGAGTCCGTCGCCGCCGCCGAGGATGAGCACGCGGGCGTGCGGACCGTTCATCGCGGGGTGGACGAGCGCCTCGTGGTAGCGGTGTTCGTCGCGGCCGCTGAACCGCAGGCGGCCGTCGAGGAAGAGGTGGAGCGGACGGCCGCGGGTGCCGCCGGTGAGGACGACCTCCTGGACGCCGGTGCGGAGCGCGACCCGCACGTCCGCCCCGTACAGGGCGTGCCGCGCGGCCCGTTCGAAGTCGCCGACCAGCACCGCGGCCGAGGCGAGGAGGCCGAGGACGACGAGGTTCGCGACGACCAGGGTCCAGCGCGCCCGGCGGGTCAAGTCTCCACGGAACAGGCCGAGTACGAGGGCTCCGCCGGCGACCGCGTTCACCGTTCCGGTCAGCAGCGCGCCCGTGAGCTGGCCGAGCTCGGGCAGCAGCAGGAACGGGAAGGCGAGGCCACCGACGAGGGCGCCCACGTAGTCCGCCGCGAACAGGTCCGCGACCGCGCCGCCGGGGTCCTGACGGCGGATGCGCTGTATCAGCTCCATCAGGAGGGGGACCTCGGCGCCGATGAGCAGACCGATGGTGAGCGAGAAGGCCACCAGCAGACAGCGGGGCCCGTCCGCCCACAGGCCGCCCCACGCCCCGGTCCAGGCGAACACCGCGTACAGGCCCATCGCGCTGCATCCGCCGACCAGGGCGAGCGCCGCCTCGACGGCGCCGAAGCCGGCCGCGGCGCGCGGGCGCAGCCGTTTCGCGGCGAGGGAGCCGACGCCCATGGCGAAGACCATGACGGAGAGCACGACGGATGCCTGGGTTACCGAGTCGCCGATCAAGTACGAGGCGAGGGCGACGAGTTCGAGTTCGTACACGAGTCCGCACGCCGCGCAGACGAACACCCCGGCCAGGACGAGGAACCTGCCGATGCCCGGACGGACGGGCAGCCGCGCCTGGCCCTGGACGACCCAGGGCGGCGGCGCGCCGGGAGGAGCTGGCGCGTGCGGTTCGATCACGTCGTGAACGCTACGTCACGTCGCCACTACGTCTCGTCACCCACACGTGTGGAAACTATTGCTCTTCCTGGCGCACGGAGTTGACCTGGGCATCTTCCCGGCGCACCCGCACGCGAACCCCGTGTCCGCGACCAGCGGGTCGCGCCGCACGTACGCGCCCCTCGCACGACGCCGGGCGTGGGCCACGGGAAGCGGGTCACGGGAAGCGGGTCACCGGACGGGAGCCACGGGTCGCGAGAGGGGAGACAGGAGACGACAGACGGGAGACAGCAGACCGCAGACGTTCAGACGGCAGACGCCGAACGCCGGACGCCGGACGCCGGACGGCAGAGCCTCAGACGGCGGACGCGCTGAGGGCGTCCGTCCGTACGCCGACCCGCGTACGCGTCGCGACCAACTGGCCGTCCTGCGGGTACGCGTGCCACGTACGCCAATGGACCTGGCCCTCGTGACGCTGGGCGAGCATCGCGGTGAACGCGTGCGGGCTGCCGGGGAAGACACCGGCGAGACCCTGCGGATGGTCGGCGACCAGCGCCAGCAACTCCTGGGCGCGGCCCGCGAAGGAGCCGGGGGACAGGATCTCGACGCGGGCCGCGAACTCGTACTCCCAGTCGTCGAACCGCTTCGCGACGCCGAGCGGCAGGGGCATGCTGCTGCCGGCGATGCACGCGACGGTCTCCGAGCAACTGCCCCGCTCCTCCTCAAGGAGTACCTGGTGGGATGCGCCGAGCAGTCTCAACTGGAGTTTCGCCCCGGCCAGTTCGAGGTCGAGGGTGGCGAGGGCCGGCAGCGGTTCGCGGCCCAGGGTCCAGGCGAGATCGGCCGCGCGCGTGTCGGTGTACGAGGTTTTCAGGGTCGTGAGCATGGGTCGGCTCCGCTAGCACGCAAAGGTGAGGTGGGGTTCCGGCGCACCCGGTCAACACCGGGGGAACGGCCCGGTCAGCCCGGCCGGAAGGGCATCCGAAGGACGCGTCCGATAGGACCATCCGATGGACTTCCGAGGCCTGTCGGCCCAGGGCTGCTTGGTGATGTACCAGGGCTGCTTTGGTGGTTTAGAGGGAATCATGAACTGTGGTGCCGCCACAGCGTTTTTACCCAACTTCGTGCGGTTTCCATCCCCCCGAGGGCTCCACAGCTCAACTGTTCAACAATGGCGTGCGCCCGGCGCACGGACGTGCCCGTCGGCAGTCGTCGGCCGACGGGCACGTCCGTGCGCCGGATGCGTTTCCGGCCGGAGCTCGGCTGCCCCGTGTCAGCTGCCTCCGCCGCATCCGCCCCCGCCGCACGAGGACCCGCCTCCGCAGGACGAGCCTCCGCACGACGAGTGCCCCCCGCAGGAGTGACCCCCGTGGCCTCCACCGTGGTGACCGCCCGACGAGTCGCCGGACGAACCGCAGGACGTGGCGCCGCCCACCCCGCCGGCCCACCAACTCCCGCTGCTGCCATCGCGCCCCCTGGAGCGGCGCCACCCCTTCCTGGCCCCGCCGACGACCTTCATCACCACAACCAGCACAACGACCGCCAGGATGATGCCGATGACCATGGCGTCACCCTCCTTCCGTTCCCCCGAAGCGGCCCCCCGTGGGCCGTGCTTCTCGTTTCCGGTCCTGCGTGACAGGGGGATGCCCTCACGCTCCACGGCCCAAAGCAGAGTTGAGCAACTCCTGAGCATCCAGATATGGGGAGGGCGGCTGACCGTCCGGCCGGAGAGCGCGGGTTCAGTTCTCGCCGATGCGGCGGGCCTTGGCCACAAGCGCCGGGGGCAGCCCAGGGCCCGCGCACGCGTAGTCGATCAGCAGGTCACGGTAGGAGGTGTCGGGGAGCTCAGGAGCCAGGTCGATCAGGGCCCGCAGGTCGTCGGACGAGCCGGACAGGCGCGTGCGATAGGCGGCACCCGCCGCGCGCAGGGAGGCCTCGTGCGGTGCGTGTCGCAGGCCCTGTTCCACGAGGGCCACCGCCGCGGCGAAGTCGCCCTGTCCGGCACGCACGTCGGCGAGGTCCAGGTAGAGGGACCATGTGCCGGCATCCAGAGCCAGCGCCTGTTCGATGCCCGCCGCGGTCTGGTCCAGGTCGCCCATCGCGTGCCAGGTCTTCGCCCGTGCGACGGCGGTCCACATGACCCGATCGACGGCGTCTTGTCCGTGGCCGGCACCCAAGGGGTGATCAGGATGCCGGCGGAACCGGCGGTGCGGCCGGTACGCCGGGCGCCGTCGGCTGTCCCGGGGCGGCCGGCGCCCACGAGGAGACTCCCCAGGTAGGGGGCAGGGCAACCCAGTCGGTGCCGCGGTGTGTCTGCCACCACTGGCCGATGACGTGGAACTTCTCCTCGAAGCGGCGGTCCCGTTGCAGGAACGCGGTGAACGGTGCAGGAAGTCGGGTGCGGCGGCCGTCGGCCTCGTACAGCGCTATGACCCAGCCGCCCGTGACCCGCTCGACGCAGACGTTCTGTACGGACGCCCACGGGATGGTGCGGCGGCGGAGGCGGTGCACCCGGGCGGCCGACGGGGTCAACGTGATCCCGACAGGGGAAACCACCGCCACCACCACCACGATCCACAGGGCAAGGAACCGTATATCGAACAACATCGGCCGCCCGACAGAGGTGACCGCCCACAGGAAGGTGTCCAACCCCAGGACCACGGCCGAGAAGAGCACGGCCGCCACACGCTGCCGGACGGCGAGCCGGAAGCGGATCTCCTCCGGGACCGGGGCCCCGCTCACCTGGGATTCCGCCATGTCCGTCCCGCCTCCCCCGGCCGTACGCGGCCGGTCCGCGCGTGATTGCCCGCGCAGCATGGCAGACGGTCGCGGCACGGCCGGAGGCACCCCGCCGTCCACCGGCCCTGTGGGCGGCTGAAGCCCTTGGCCGAAGGTGAGTTGAGGAGCTCCTGAGCATCTGTACGTGGGGATGGCCCCGACCTGTGCTCAGCGGACGAGGAGCGTGGCCAGGAGGGGCGTCCCTGAAGCGGAGAGCCCCAGGGAACGGCCGCTCGGGTCGGTCGTGGGTGTGGGCAGCGGCCGGAGAGGAGTCGCCATGCCGGTGACGGCGGGGGCAGGAACTGACGGCGGACGCCCGTCCACCGCGCTCTCGAAGCATTCCCTCCCGCCGCCCGTCGCGGGCAGGAAGCATGCCTGGACCACGGTTCCCGGGCGGGTCGCCGTCATGGGGGTGTGGACGTAGGTGTCCGCCTCGGCACGGTTGTTCACCCGGGCGACGCGGCCCCTCAGTTCGACCCCGTCGCCGATCCGCGTGCCCCACATCCGTGCCCAACTGGTCCCGCACACCCTGCTGTACCGCAGTTGCACCGAGGCGCCCGTGGAGGTGAGGTGCTCGGTCAGGGTCTCGGGCGCGTCGCCGCACTTCGTGACCGCCGGATCCCTGCCCTCGCAGTCGGTGTCCCGGCAGCTCGGGCCGGTGGCGGACGGGAACGCCGACGGCCGTGCCGGCTCGCTCCGGTGGGGGACGAGGAGAAGGCTGAGCAGAACCGCCCCGAACACCAGGGCGGACACCGACGCGAGGGCCGCCGCGGCCGTCGCCCCCCGTTGGCCGGAGGACGGGGATGCTTCAGGCGAAGGCGAAGGCGAAGGTGAAGGCGCACGCGTAAGCGTGAGCGTGGGCGTGGACGCAGGCATGGCCGTGGGCGTGGACGCAGGCATGGCCGTGGGCGTGGCCATGGGCGTGGGCGCAGGCGTGGGACCAGGAGTCGGGGCCGGGGCGGTGGGCCGCGGCCGTGCCGGCTCCTTCGGCCCGATGCTCTCCGACCTCGCGATCTCCCACAGCGCCAGACACCGGCCGTCCGGTTCCCCGGCGAGGCGGCACAGCTCCTGTATCGCCGGGCGCGGTGGCAGCGTCCTGCCGTTGAGGTAACGCTCCCAGGACGACTTGCTGAACGTGGTCTTCGCCGCGAGCCCCGCCATGCTCAGGCCGGTGCGGTCCTTCAACTCCCTGAGTCCGGCGGCCAGTCTGGCGCTCTCCGGTGAGGGCTCGGGCCTGGTCATCCGCGCAGGGCCTGCCAGGTGCGTGGTCCGACCATGCCGTCCGCGTCCAGACCGGCGCGCTTCTGCATGGCCTTGACCGCTCGCTGTGTCAGGGGACCGAACATCCCGTCGATGCCGCCGGGTGAGATGCCCGCCCGGCGCAGCAGGCACTGCGCCTCGGCCACGCCGGAACCGGCGCTGCCGTAGCCGAGTTCGGCGTCCCGGGTGCGGCTGATGCCCGCGTACCAGAGACCGTCGATCTGCTGGAGCCTGCACGTGTACACGCGCGGTGCGGACGCCGAGGCGGCCGGAACCGGGGAAGTCACCGTCGCTCCGTTCTCGCGGGCGTCGAGACGCAGGACGAGCAGGACGGTCGAGGTGACGGCCAGCACCAGGGCGACCGCTCCCGCCACGAGCGTGATGCGCAGCGAACGACCGAGGGAAGGCCTGGGTCCGGCTCCCGTCGCCACCGTGTCCGACACCACCGGAAGCCCGGGTTGCACCGGCTCCTCCGGCGAAGGCGAAGGCGAAGGCACTGGAGTCGGCGCTGGAGTCGGCGTGGGTGCACGGCCGCCGTTCCAGGTGTCGGCGGCGACCTCGTGGAGCGCGAGCAGCCGGACCGGATCGACGCCACCGACCCGGGCGAGCGCCTCCACGGCTTCCCGGGGCGGGAGCGACCTGCCGCCCAGATACCGCTCCCACGACTTCTGGCTGTACCCCGTCTTCACCGCCAGTTGGGACATGCTCAGCTCGCTCTGATCCTTCAGCAGACGTAACTGCGTCACCAACTGCCGCACACGCGAGTCCAGTTCGGCGGGCAGCGCTTTGCGGCGCGGCATGTTCCCCCCAGGTGTGGTCATGACCATGATCAGCGGCCCCCCGCTGCGTCGCATTCTGCATGAGCGGCACGGCGTCTGCCACGGCCGTCCCGCCGAACCGTCCCCCTGGACGGCGTTCACGCAGGTCAGCGGGTGCCGCGTCCCACGTCGCCGTCACTTGGGCAGAGGCTGTGGCGGCCGTCGCCGACCGCCCCGCACCATCGAGTCGCCACCTGCTCCTGCGACGGGCCAGGTGCTCACCCACGATCCGAAAGAGGAACGCATGCGATCGCACGTCCTGGCCAGGACCATCGTCAGCCTCACCGCCATCGCCGGCATCGCGGCCGGGAGCCTGGCCGCCGCGGGCACCAGCTACGCGGCTCCCGCGTCGGCCGCCAAGACGTCGGTGGCCGCCCCCGCCTCCGCGCTCGCGACGGAGAACTTCGGCCTGACCACCGCCGAGGCCAAGAACGTCCAGACGTTCCTGGCGGGCGACTGGGCCTACACCGGCAAGATCGACGGACAGCTGGGCACCGAGAGCTGGAAGGCGTTCCAGCGCTGCCTCAAGAAGTACTGGGGCTACACCGGCGCCATCGACGGCGACCCCGGCAGCAACACGATCATGGCGCTCCAGCGGCTCCTCGCGGACTCCTACGGCTACACCGGCGACATCGACGGCATCGCCGGGTCCGGGACCCGGGCGGCGTTCAAGCGGTTCGCCGCCTGACCTACGCCGACCCGGCCGCGGCCCGCTCTCCCCGGAAGCCGGGAGGAGAGCGGGCCGCGGCACGTCGATCGGCGCCGCGCCACCTCCCGCTGGTCCGCTCAGAGCTTTCCGGGGTCCGGATGCCCAGCGGGGCCATGCCCCGGTGGTGAGTGCGGGCGGTGAGGTCCACCAGGAACAGGCCGTCCGAGGGTCGTCGGCGTCGGCCGATGACGACGGTCGGCGGCGGAGTCGCTCCCGCACATGGGCGGCGCACGGTTCACTGGCGCAGGTGCCCTTCGGCGAAGGCGAGTTGAGGAAGACCACGGCGTGGGCGCAGGATGACCGGTATGACCTCCAGCGCGCGCCCCTTTCTGAATCGCCGGCTCGCCGAGTTCGGGACGACGATCTTCGCCGAGATGTCCGCCCTCGCGATGAGCACCGGCTCGATCAACCTCGGACAGGGCTTCCCGGACACGGACGGTCCCGAGGAGATCCGGGAGGCGGCCGTACGCGCGCTGCGGGACGGACGCGGCAACCAGTACCCGCCGGGACCCGGCGTCCCCGAGCTGCGTACCGCGATCGCCGCGCATCAGAAGCGCCACTACGGCCTGTCGTACGACCCCGACACCGAGGTCCTGGTGACGGCGGGCGCCACCGAGGCCATCGCCGCCGCCCTGCTCGCGCTCCTGGAGCCCGGCGACGAGGTGATCGCCCTGGAGCCGTACTACGACTCCTACGCGGCCTCCATCGCCATGGCGGGCGGGACGCGCGTGCCCGTGACACTGCGCCCGGACGAGAGCACCCACGACGGGGTCACCGACCGGCGCTTCCGGCTCGACCTCGACGAACTGCGCGACGCGGTCACCGAGCGGACCCGGCTGCTGCTGATCAACACCCCGCACAATCCGACCGGCACCGTCCTCACCCGCGCCGAGCTGACGGAGATCGCGCGGATCGCCGTCGAGCGGGATCTGCTCGTGGTGACGGACGAGGTGTACGAGCACCTGGTCTTCGACGACGCCGAGCACGTACCGCTGGCCGGCCTGCCGGGGATGCGCGAGCGGACGGTCACCATCGGCAGCGCGGGCAAGACGTTCTCGTTCACCGGCTGGAAGGTGGGCTGGGTGACCGCGCCGCCGGCCCTGGTCAGCGCCGTACGGTCGGCGAAGCAGTTCCTGACGTACGTGGCGTCGGGGCCCTTCCAGTACGCCGTCGCCGAGGCGCTCGCGCTGCCGGACGCGTACTTCGAGACCTTCCGCGCGGACATGCTGCGCAAGCGGGACCTGCTGGCGGCGGGACTCACGGAGGCGGGCTTCGCGGTCTTCCGGCCGCAGGGCACGTACTTCATCACCACCGACATCCGCCCGCTCGGCGAGACGGACGGCTTCGCCTTCTGCCGCGCCCTGCCCGAACGCGCCGGGGTCGTGGCCATCCCGAACGCCGTCTTCTACGACCATCGCGAGCAGGGCGCGCCTTTCGTTCGGTTCGCCTTCTGCAAGCAAACGCGTGTTCTGGAAGACGCGGTCTCCCGGCTCAGGACACTGGTCGAATGACACCCACCACGCGTGACGACCAGGGAACGGCCTCTCGGCCTCGGGCCCTCCCAGCCGCCACGCATCCGCACCGCTGCACCGGCGGAGTCGCGTAAGCACCACCACGAGGAGCGGCCCCGCCCGATGGTGGTGAAGAGCGCGGGCCAGGAGGGCCCAGGCGGGATTTCCGGAGCCCTCGGGGGCCGTCCCAACGGCCGAAGGCGGCCTGACAGGCTCGCGGCCTGACGGACTCGGCGGGCTCGGCGGGCTCGGCGGGCTCGGCGGGCTCGGCGGGCTCGGCGGGCTCGGCGGGCTCGGCGGGCTGACCATCGGGGGGGCCGGGCGGTCTTCGGCGAGCCGACGGCCGGGCCGGACGCGCCGGGCCGGGGCAGGACCCGTCGGGCGGCCGGAAGAGTGAGAGGAACCCGCCGTGCGGGGCCGTTTAGCACCGGTCGCGCCCCGCGTGCGGGCGGCGCGCCGGGGCCCCCGGAACGGAACCCGCACGGACGATCAAAGCTCGCAAATACCCCGCGGGGAACGCACAGTTCGGGGTGTGACCCACCCGAGTACCCTCGCTCGCCCCGCTCTCACGGAGCCCGGCGACCGTGCCGTCCGACCGTCCCGCGCCGCGCGCAGCCTGCCGTACGGCGCGATCACGGCGCTCGGACTGTTCGCCGCCGCGCGCCTGGCCGGCCTCCTCGTGCTCGCCGGGACCGCCTGGGCCACCGGCGGACACCCGGTCGCCCTGCTCGCGCGGTCCTGGGACTCGGCCTGGTACCTGGGGATCGCCGCGCACGGTTACGGGCGGACGCTCCACTTCCACCCCACGGTCGTCCACAGCGACCTCGCGTTCTTCCCGCTCTACCCGGCCCTCGTCCGGGCGGTCACCACGCTGACCCCGCTGACCGGGGGCTCGGCGGGCCTGCTGGTCGCCTGGACCGCGGCGGCGGCCGCCGTGTGCGGGGTGTACGCGATCGGGGCACGGCTGCACGGCCGGGCGGTCGGCACCGCGCTGGTGCTGCTGTGGGGTCTGCTGCCGCACTCGGTGGTGCTGACGATGGCGTACACCGAGCCCGTGCTGACCGCGTTCGCCGCCTGGTCGCTGTACGCGGTGCTCGACCGGCGCTGGCTGTGGGCCGGCTCGCTGGCCGCGCTGGCTGGACTGGCCAGGCCGAACGGCTTCACGGTGGCCGCGGCGGTCCTCGTGGCGGCGGCGCACGAGGTCTGGCGGCGCCGCGGAAAAGTTACCCACAGGCTGTGGACGGGCGCCGCGCTCGCGCCGCTGGGCTGGGGCGGTTATGTCCTGTGGGTGGGGCACCGCGAGGGCGACTGGCTCGGCGGCTACTTCCAGGTGCAGCGGCTGTGGGGCTCGCGCTTCGACCTCGGCGCGGGGTCGCTCCACTTCGTCAAGCACCTGCTGCTGCGCGGGGACCGGTTCGTGTTCCCCATGACGATGGTGATCGTCGCCGCGGCCGTACTGCTGTACGCGCTGCTGATCGCGGACCGGGCGCCCCTGCCGCTGCTGGTCTACAGCGGAGTCCTGCTGCTGATCGCGCTGGGCGGCTCGGGGTTCTTCGAGTCCAAGCCACGGTTCCTGCTGCCGGCCTTCCCGCTGCTGCTGCCACTGGCCCGCGCGCTGGTGCGAACGGCGAGAGCCCGCCCCTGGCACGCGACCCTGGTGGTCGGTGCCCTGGCCGGGCTCTCGTTCGCCTACGGCGCGTATCTGGTCGTGATCGCGCACACCCCGCTCTAGGACCTGTCCCAGGTCCCGGGGGCCGGTGCGCGCGGTACGGATCGCCGCCGCGAGGACGGGCCTACTCGTCTTCGGCTTCGGTGCCGTCGTCCTCGGGCTTCTCCGCCTCGTTGATCTCCTGCTCCAGGCCGAGCTGCTCGACGAGCCACTTGTCGAACTCGATGGCTGCCCGCACCCAGCTCACCGTGGAGGACACGAAGTGCTCCAGGCTGACGCCGGTGCCGATCAGCATCTGCGCCTCACCGATCAGACGGACGGTGCCGTCGTCGTGGGTGTGGCTGTAGACCTTGGGCCACAGGGTGCGGCGGTTCCAGTCGTCGATCGACTCGAGGAGCGCGTGCTTCTCGTCGAGCTGGTGGGGCCGGTCGTAGAACGTCCGCACCGAGAAGACCTGCTGGTCACCCTCGCCGCGGAACATGAAGTACGTACGGAACTCCTCCCACGGCGCCGCGAGGTCACCCTCGTCGTCGACGACGTACTTCAGCTCCATCTGGTCAAGGAGCTGCTTAACGAGGTCCTGATCCGGGACCACGGGGCCCGCGGGGCCGCCGGACTGCGGCTCGGGCTGGCCCCCGAAGTTCGGAATCGAGGACGGGTCGATGCTCACCGTGTATTTCCCTTCGTACGGATGCTGCCATCCTCCCTCATGCGGCACCTGGAGTGGCAACCCCTGGCAGTGCCTGTCCGCCGGCGGCTGACAAGATCCGGTCACCCACGGGCATCGGGCCGGGCGGGAAGTGTCCGCGGGAGCACGCCGGGAGTCGCCCGTACAGCGTCGGCGTGAACATGCGAAGAACCCGCGGCTGGTGTGCCACGGGTCCTTCGCCCGCCTGGTTCCGGCGCATCCAGTACCGGTACGGGGTTCCGGTTACGAGTACGGGTTCCGGCGCCGGTACGGGCCACGGCCGGAGCCGGAGCCGGAGCTACAGCGTCTTGCCCGTCGCCGGGCCCACGATCAGGCCGTCGCCGAAGGCGTCCACGCGGACCGTGTCGCCGTCCTTGACCTCGCCCGCCAGGATCTCCTTGGCCAGCCGGTCGCCGATGGCGGTCTGGACGAGGCGCCGCAGCGGGCGCGCTCCGTACGCCGGATCGTTGCCCTCCTCGGCCAGCCAGGCCAGTGCCGCGTCGGTGACCTCCAGGGTGAGCCGGCGCTCGGCGAGCCGCTTCGCCAGGCGGTCGATCTGGAGCCGGGCGATGCGCTCCAGCTCCGACCGGTCGAGCGCGGAGAAGACGACGAGGTCGTCCAGCCGGTTCAGGAACTCCGGCTTGAAGGAGGCGCGGACGACGTCCAGAACCTGTCGCTTCCTGTCCTCCTCGGAGGACAGCGGATCGGCGAGGCTCTGCCCGCCGAGGAACTGGCTGCCCAGGTTCGAGGTGAGGATCAGGATGGTGTTGCGGAAGTCGACCGTCCGGCCCTGACCGTCCGTCAGCCGCCCGTCGTCCAGCACCTGGAGCAGGATGTCGAAGACCTCGGGGTGCGCCTTCTCGACCTCGTCGAGCAGGATCACGCTGTACGGGCGACGGCGTACGGCCTCGGTGAGCTGGCCGCCCTCCTCGTAGCCGATGTACCCGGGCGGCGCGCCGACCAGCCGGGCCACGCTGTGCTTCTCGCCGTACTCCGACATGTCGATGCGGATCATCGCCCGCTCGTCGTCGAAGAGGAAGTCGGCGAGCGCCTTGGCCAGTTCGGTCTTGCCGACGCCCGTCGGGCCGAGGAAGAGGAAGGAGCCGGTGGGCCGGTCCGGGTCGGCGATACCGGCCCGGGTGCGCCGCACGGCGTCGGACACCGCCCCCACGGCCTCGGTCTGGCCGATCAGACGACGGCCCAACTCCGCCTCCATGCGCAGCAGTTTCTGCGTCTCGCCCTCCAGGAGGCGGCCCGCGGGGATGCCGGTCCAGGCGCCGACGACGTCCGCGATGTCGTCCGGTCCGACCTCCTCCTTGACCATGGTGTCCTTGCCGGCCTCCTCCTCGGCCTGCGAGGCTTCCTCCAAGTCCCTTTCCAGGGTGGGGATCTCGCCGTAGAGCAGCTTGGAGGCGGTGTCGAAGTCGCCGTCGCGCTGCGCGCGTTCGGCCTGGCCGCGCAGCTCGTCGAGCTTCTCCTTCAGCTCACCGACGCGGTTGAGGGACTGCTTCTCCTTCTCCCAGCGGGCGGTGAGACCGCGCAGCTCCTCCTCCTTGTCGGCGAGGTCGCGGCGCAGCTTGTCCAGGCGCTCCCGGCTGGCGGCGTCGGTCTCCTTGCCGATCGCCAGCTCCTCCATCTTCAGCCGGTCGACGACCCGCTGGAGTTCGTCGATCTCGACCGGGGAGGAGTCGATCTCCATGCGCAGCCGTGAGGCCGCCTCGTCGACGAGGTCGATGGCCTTGTCGGGAAGGAAGCGGGAGGTGATGTAGCGGTCGGACAGGGTCGCGGCGGCCACCAGGGCCCTGTCGGCGATCTGGACCTTGTGGTGGGCCTCGTAGCGGCCCTTGAGCCCGCGCAGGATGGCGATGGTGTCCTCGACGGTCGGCTCGGCGACCAGCACCTGCTGGAAGCGCCGCTCCAGCGCCGGGTCCTTCTCGATCCGCTCGCGGTACTCGTCGAGGGTGGTCGCGCCGACCATGCGCAGCTCACCGCGGGCGAGCATGGGCTTGAGCATGTTGCCGGCGTCCATGGCGGAGTCGCCGCCCGCGCCGGCGCCCACGACGGTGTGCAGCTCGTCGATGAAGGTGATGACCTGCCCGTCGGAGTCCTTGATCTCCGCGAGCACGGTCTTCAGGCGCTCCTCGAACTCGCCCCGGTACTTCGCCCCGGCGACCATCGCGCCGAGGTCGAGCGAGACGAGCCGCTTGTTCTTGAGCGACTCGGGCACGTCGCCCTTCACGATCCGCTGGGCGAGCCCCTCGACGACGGCGGTCTTGCCGACGCCGGGCTCGCCGATGAGGACGGGGTTGTTCTTCGTGCGGCGGGACAGGACCTGCACCACCCGGCGGATCTCGTGGTCCCGGCCGATGACGGGGTCGAGCTTGCCCTCACGCGCCGCGGCGGTGAAGTCCGTGCCGAACTTTTCGAGCGCCTTGTACTGGCCCTCGGGATCCGGGGTCGTCACCCGGCGCCCTCCCCTGGTCTTCTGGAACGCCTCGAGAAGCTTTTTCGCACTGGCGCCCTGCTGGGAGAGTACGTCGGCGATCGCACCGCCCTTCGCGGCGATCCCGATGAGCAGGTGCTCGGTGGAGATGAACTCGTCGCCGAGCTCCTTGGCGCGCTCGGCGGCGTCGGCGATGACGGCGAGCACCTCGCGGTTGGGCTGCGGGGGCGCGACGGTCGAGCCGGTCACGCTGGGCAGTGCGGCGAGCACGCGTTCGGCGCCGGCCCGCACGGAGGCCTGATCGGCGTCCACGGCCGCCAGCAGATCGATGATGTTCTCGTTGTCCTGCCCCTCCAGCAGAGCGAGCAGCAGGTGGGCGGGGGTGAGGTCCGGGTGCCCCTCCTTCACGGCGCGGTTGCTGGCCGCGTTGATCGCGTCCCGGCTCCTGTTGGTCAGCTCGGCGTCCACGTTCGCGTTCTCCTCCTCCTGGCATTCCTGACCGTTTCCTGACCCGGTCAACGTACACAAAGTTGAGTCTATTCCACTCAAGGCTGGAAGGGGAGGGAAATGGACGCCCGTCAGGCGTAGATTCGGGCCTCATGGCTTCCTATCCGGTGGATCCGCGGCAGCCCGACGCCGCCTACCTGAGCTTCTGGCGCGAGCGCCATCTGTGCACCCTGACCACCCTGCGGGCCGACGGCGGCCCGCACGTGGTGCCCGTCGGCGTTACATACGACCCCGAGGCCGGTCTCGCTCGGGTCATCACCAACAAGTCCAGCGCGAAGGTGGGCCACGTGCTCGCGGCGGGCCCGGACGGGGCACGCGTGGCGGTCTGCCAGGTGGACGGCCCGCGCTGGGCGACGCTGGAGGGGCGGGCGCGGGTCTCCACGGACCCGGAGCGCGTCGCGGAGGCGGTACGGCGCTACGCGGAGCGGTACGAGCGCACGCCGTCGCCGAACCCGGCCCGGGTGGTGATCGAGATCGAGCTCACGGCGGCGATGGGCCGCGGATGAGACCGCCACCCGGCGTCCTACGGCCGGTTCCAGCCCTTGCCGGGATCGGTCGAAACCCGGAGGTTTCCCCGGAAACTGCAGCGGCGTCACCGTGTTCAGGTCACGGTGACGCCGCTGCGGGGGGAAGTACCTGCGCGATCTACTACGACGGGGGAATCGCGTCAGGCACTGCGGGGGGTGGCTGCGATGGTCTCGACGTCCGGGACGTCAGGTCCGGTGAGCTGGTGGTCGCGCTGGTCGAGGTTCACGAAGATCATGCCGTACCGGATGGCGCACCGGACGGGCTGCGGCGCCCCCCGAGGCCGCCGCAGACACCGGTAGGCCCGTACGTCCTCGTCGTCGTCGCGGGTGACGACGACGGGCTCCCCGAAGACGGTCACCATCAGCGAGTCGCCGCTGTAGGGGATGGCGGTGACCAGGTCGATGAAGTGCCAGCCGGACCGGTAGGCGGTGGCCATTTCCCGGCGGAAGGAGCGGTCGTCGGGGGGAATGGTCATGCTTCTGCGCTCGCGGAGATGACGGTCCAGCCACTGTCCCCGGGGAGGGCCGCGGCCTCGACGTCGGTCCAGCCGCTGTCCGCGGGGACCGCCACGACGCGGGTCCAGCCACTGTCACCCAGGGCGGACGCCTCGACAGCGGTCCAGCCACTGTCACCCAGGGTCGACGCCTCGACAGCGGTCCAGCCGCTGTCCGCCGCGGTCGCCTTCACGCTGGTCCAACCGCTGTCCGGGCCGGCCCACGTCCGGGCACCCCCGGCATCAAGACCCGAGCCCCCCGAGGCGCCGAATGCCACAGCGACAGAGAAGACTGCGGCAAGCACTGAACCAAGCAATCTCGCTCGCATAGTCGGCTTCGTCCTCACTTGATGGAATCTTCTCCCCCGTCGTCACAAGACGATGGCTCATTCAGGCACGTCAATGCCACAGGAGCGATGCATCATGTTCCTGCACGTTCAGGACCCTGGGGGGTGGAGATTTGACCACAAAGAACTCACAACCGACACATCCCCACGCTGTCACCACGTTGTGTGACGAAGGAGCACGCCTTTACGCCAGCGCGCTGCACTCCGGCCGCATCACTCGGGTCGAAGTGGAAACAGCCCCTTGCCTCTTGGAGTTCGCACTGCTTCATCCCGATCCCGACGACGAGAAGTGGCTGCGCCCCGTTCCGCCGTCCGTCGCGCTCGCCCAGCGTCTGCAGCCCCTGGAACGGGAGATCCAGGAACGCCGGCGGCTGGCGATCGAACTGACCGATTCCTTCGATCCGTTCATCGCGATCAGCACGCAGAGCGCGGCGAGCATCCACGCGATCACCGTCCTGGAGGGATTCGACCGGATCAACGCGGCGCTCAATTCGGCCACCGCCGAGTGTCACACGGAGATGCTGACGATCCAGCCGGGCGGCGGCCGCCCCGCCGACGCCCTCATGCAGGCGCTGGAGCGCGACAGGCCGCTCACCGACCGCGGGGTGCGCATCCGCACGCTGTACCAGCACACCGCCCGGCACAGCCAGGGGACGCTCGCCTACGTGGAGCGCATATCCGGCGGCCGGATCCAGGTCCGCACCCTGGAGGAACTCATCGAGCGGCTGATCGTCTTCGACCGGACCGTCGCGTTCATCCCGGCCAGCGACGACCGGCGGGTCGCCCTCGAACTCCGGCACCCCGGCCTGGTGCTGTACCTGAGCAAGGTCTTCGAGCAGCTCTGGCAGCGCGCGGTCCCGCTCACCGAGGACGTCCCGAACGACGTCGGCCCCAACGGCATCACCGGCGTGCAGCGTTCCATCGCCAAACTGCTCATCGAGGGCCACGTGGACGAGGCCATCGCGCGCCGCCTGGGCATGAACGTCCGCACCTGCCGGGCGCACATCGCCAAGCTGGCCTCCGCCCTCGGCAGCGGAAGCCGGGCTCAACTCGGCTTCCTGATAGCGCAGTCGGGGCTCCTGGACCAGCCCGAGGGAGGGGAGTGACCCCGGCCGCCGCCGCCCGGTCGCCCGACCCGCCCGCCCGGGCGGCACACGGCGGGCCCGGCCCGCCCCGCTCAGCGGCCGGTCGGGGATCCGCGGTCGGGGACGGCGGGGGCTCCCGAGACCGCCTCCGCGACGGTGATCGCGTCGAGTCCGGGGGAACGCTGCGGCCCGTCGAGACCCGCCTGAGCGATCCGCACGCCCAACTGCGTCCGGCTCGCCGCGCCCAGCGTCTCCGACAGCCGGGCGATGTGCGCCCGGCACGTCCGCACGCTGATGCCCAGGCGTTCCGCGACGACCGCGTCCTGGTGGCCCTCGGCCAGCAGCGCCGCGATGGACCGCTCCCGGTGGGTGATGCCCTCGATGCCCGTCGAGGGCATCGGCGAGGTCAGCGGGATTCCCAGCCGCCACAGCCGCTCGAAGACCGTCACCAAGTAGTCGACCAGAGCCGGGTGACGCAGCTCCAGCGCGATCGTGCGGTCCGCGTTCGCGGGGATGAAGGCGACCGTGCGGTCGAAGAGGATGAGCCGTTCGACGACCTCGTCGAGGGTACGGGCCTCCGCCGCGTCGCCCATCAACTCCATGTAGTTCAGGAGGCCTTGGCCGTGCCGGGCCACGTGGGTGTACAGGTCGCGCATGCGCACCCCGCGCCGCCGCATCTCCATTGCCCGGTGCAGACCCTCGACGAGTTCGTCCTCGCGCCGGATACCGCCCGGCTGCACCGTCAGGACCTCGCGGGTGCACTCCTCGGTCGCCTTGTCCATGGCGGCGTGGATCCGCGGCAGCCCGTCGAGGACACGGATCGCCACTCCTTCGGCCGGTGCCCGCACCCGGCCGCCGAGGCCCGCGTACCACTCGAAGGCCGACACCGCGTCGCCCACCCGCGCCTGGCTCGCGCTGACTTCCTCGTACACGCCCCGCAGGAGCCGGGTCATGACCTCCTGGGGCGAGGTCGGCACCAGCCAGCCCATGTCGTCCGGATCGGGGTGCAGCAGCGCGAGTTCCAGCAGGCAGGGCACCGCCTCGGCGTCCTTGCGGGGCACCCGGCCACGCCGCACGGCCCGGGAGTACACCCGGTCGCCCGCATCGCACAGTCGGTCAGCGCCGTGCGGATGCCTGTCCGTCCCGTGCCCGGCCATCTCCCACCCCTGGCTCCAGCTCCAACCCCTGGCGTGAGCCCCCGCGTCAGGGCGTCCTCCGCAGCGCAACTATGCGCGGACGCGTCCGGCATCGCAACAAGGCTGTGTCGCCCAGCGGCGTCCGTTCGCCCGGCCTCATCCGCATAAAGCATGACCTTCACCGCACGCGGTGCAACAAGCTGAAGGGGGTGCCACCCGGACGTCCGGCCCCTCGCGGAACGGCCCCGGCGAGCACCCCGGCCCACGGCCCGGCCCCGGCGCCGAAGACACAACTACCGTAGCTTTCACGGAACTTGGGACGGCAGGGACGGCGTCCCGGGAGACGAGGGCCACGCCCCGGACGGGGAAGCGGAGGCTACGAGGGACCGTCGGCCGTGACGGAAAGTTCACGGGGACCGTAGATCGCGTGAGCGGCGCCCGTGGCGAGCGCCCAGTAACGGTCGCCGTAGGACCAGTGCCACCACTCGGTCGGGTAGTTGACGAGGCCCGCGGCGCTCAGCGCGTCGGCCAGGAGCCGGCGGTGGGCGCGCGCGGTCCCGGCGATGCCGTCCGCGGCGGTGTAACAGGCGCCGTCGCTGTCCTCGGGGCTCGCGTTCACGCGCGTGCCCATGTCCAGTTCCCGGCCGTCGCCGTCCACGAGGGTCAGGTCGACGGCGGCACCCGCGCTGTGCGGGGCGATCTCCGGCGGGGACACATAGCGGCTCGCCGCCTCGCGCAGGCGCCCGGCGTCCCACCCGGGGTGGTCCGCGCGCAGTCCGGCGGCGTACCGGTCGAAGTAGAGCCGCTGCAACGAGGGCGGGCGGTAGCCCTCGACGAACAGCAGCCGCACACCGTCCGGCAGCAGGTCCCCCGCCGCCACGAGCCGGTTCAGCACCCCTTCGCGCAGATGCGCGTACGCCCCGGTGTCATCGCTTCTGCGGGCGTCGACGGGGAACGGGTCCCCCGTCCGTACGTCGATGAGCGGCTCGCCGCAGTCCACGACGGGGATCGCGGCGATCTTCGGGTCGGACATCAGCACGATCGAAGGCATGGGGCGATCATGCCGGACCGGCGCGTACGGCCCCAGGGGGCGCCGGTGAGGCGCTGTGCGCGCCGGGCCGGGGCGCACGGGTGCCGTGCGGTCAGACGGCCGCACAGCTCCTCTGAGGGGCCCACGGGCGCTTACCGCCCGTCCGGACGCCGGGCCCGTCCCGGTCGCGGGGGGCGCGCGGGGCGGGTCCGTCGCGCGGGGTGCCGGTCGGGGTGCCGGCCGAGACGCCCGCGGAGGTGGCGGCCGGGGCGGACACGGAGCGGCCCCGGGTGCGGGTGCGCGCTCAGGGCGTGCACCCGCAGCCGGGGCCGGAAACCGTGCCGGTCCGTGCCCGCCGCCTCGGTCACGAGACAGCCGGCCGGACGTCCTACTTGATACCGAGCGTGTTGCAGGCCACCCTGTAGGGCTCCGTGCAGATCTCCTTGACGGTGTAGATGCCGTCCTGGATGACCGTCTTCCGGATGTTGTCCGTGGTGAGGTCCACCACGGGCACGAGCTGGGACGGGATGTCCTTGTTGCTGGGGCTGCTGACCTTGTCGCGGGTGAGCGCGTCGAACTCGATCGAGCGGCCCTGGACCCGGGCGACCGCCATCTCGGCGGCGGCGCTGGCCTCCTGCGGGTACGACTTGTACACGCTCATGAACTGGTCGCCCTTGATGATCCGCTGCACGGCGACGAGCTCGGAGTCCTGGCCGGTGACCGGCGGCACCTTGCTGACGCCCGCGTTCTTGAAGACGTCGATGACCGCGCCCGCGATGCCGTCGTTGGCGGCGTAGACACCGGCGATGTTGCTCAGGCCGACGTTCTGGATGGCCTTCTCCATGTTGACCTTGGCGTTCTCCGGCTTCCAGTCCTTGGTGTCGTACGAGCTGGCGATGATCACCTTGTCCTGGAGCTCGGACTGGGCGCCGGCCTTGAACTGCGCCGCGTTCGGGTCGGTGGGCGAGCCGTTCATCATGATGATCTTCTTCGAGGCCGAGTTGGTACCCAGCGCGCCGACCAGGGCCTTGCCCTGGACCTCGCCGACCAGCTCGTTGTCGAAGGAGATGTACGCGTCGATCGGACCCTGCGCCAGGCGGTCGTAGGCGATGACCGGGATACCGGCCTCCTTGGCCTTGCGCACGCCCTTCGCGATGGACACCGAGTCCACCGCGTCGACCAGGATGACGTCGACCTTGTCGTCGACCATCTGCTGGAGCTGGCGAAGCTGCTTGGCGGCGTCCGCCTCGGCGTTCTCGTAGACGACGGTGCCCTTTTTGTCCGTCAGCTTCTGGACCTGATCCCGGATGATCGGGTAGTCGAACTTGTCGTAACGAGAGTTCTCCTTCTCCGGAAGGAGCAGGCCCACCTTGATGTCGTCGCCCTTCGTGGGGCTTGCCGAGGTGCCGCTCCCACCAATGCCCATGCCGCACCCGGCGAGGGTGACGGCCATGACGGACGACGCCAGGGTGGGTACGACGGTACGGCGGAGGCCGGTGTTACGAGTGTTCACATCAGGTGCCTTCCGGGCGAGGTTGCAGCATTGCGACCCAGGTGGCTGAAAGCCAACGCGGCGATCACCTCAGCGTCAAGGAGTAATCACTTAACGAGATGGCAACGGCGTTTCGTGTTCCACAAGTGAACACGACGGGAAAAGACTACGCCCTTCCTTCCACCAATCCCCTCAGCTTCACCTTCTGTCATTCACCGGTACAACCAACTCCCCTGTACGGGAGTCGTGATCATCAACGGATTTTTAACCACCGTTGACGATCGGGCAGACCAGAAGGAACGCATGAACAGAGCCACCGGCACGAAGGGCGCCCTCTCCGCGGCCCTCGTGCTCGCCACCGCGGGCGGACTGCTCACCGCAGCCGGCACGGCCGCCTCCGCAGTGACCAACTGCACATCGCCCCTGTATAAGCGGCAGTTCTACGCGAACACCACATTCTCGGGCACACCGAAAAAGACGGACTGCGACTCCGCGATCGACCAGAACTGGGGCTCCGGCGCGCCCGCGTCGGGCCTGCCCGCCGACAACTTCGGCGTCCGCTGGACGGTGACCCGCGATTTCGGCTCGGGCGGCCCCTTCACGCTCCCCCTCTCGTTCCAGGACGGAATTCGGGTCTATCTGGACGGAACGCGCAAAGTAGACGCCTGGAAGAACATTTCGGCCACTCAGTCAAAAACGGTCAACCTCACCATTCCGTCCGGCCGGCACACGCTGCGCGTCGATTTCGCCAACTGGACAGGAAAGGCAAACGTCGCTTTCGTCTACAAACCCACCACTTCTCCCGGTGCCGACAAGACCAGGCCCCTGGTGCCCACGGGTTCCTCGGCGACGTACGACACCGCCACCGGCCGGGCCAAGGTCTCCTGGTCCAGGAACCGGGAGATGGACCTCGCGGGATACCGCGTCTTCCGCCGCCTCAAGGGCAGCACGACCTGGACGTCGCGGACCACGACGACCACCACCTCGTACACCGACACGTCCCTCCCGCTGACCGGCGACACCTACTACTACGAGGTCCGCGCCTACGACAGAGCGGGCAACCAGTCGGCGGGGACGGCCGCCCGAGGCGTCACCACCGTCGACAGGACCCCGCCCGCCGCACCGTTCGTCGAGATGGACAGCTGCCCCGGCGACCAGCCCTACGCGGCACCGGAGCTCGTCACCACCGCGGCGAACGCGGCCGACATCGCGCTGTACTCGATGCAGCGGCTGAACCCGACGACCGGCGCGTGGATCACCGTGTACACCGGTGCCAAGGGCGCGATCTGCGACACCGGGTACCGGGCCGACGGCAGCAAGGTCACCTACCGGGGCAGAGCCCGCGACGCCGCCGGGAACTGGTCCGCCTACTCGGCCGCCGGCACGTTCACCACCTCCGACCTGACGCCTCCGGCACCCGTCTCCGGCCTCGGCGTCACGTACCGGTCGGGCGTTCCTCATCTGGTGTGGCCCCCGGTCACCGGCGCCTCCTCATATCAGGTCCTCCAGTACGACCCGTCGAACGGCGGCTGGTCCGACGCCCTGTCCGGCGGCGGCACCACCACGCGGACCGACGTCGTGCCGCGCCAGTTGGCCACGGTCGCCGACAGCTACCGGTACGCGGTGCGCTCGGTGGACACCAGGGGCAACGCCGCCGCCCCGGCGGAGATCACCCTGGCGATGGCCGACCGGCCCGAGGCCGTCCCCGCGTACGAGACCACCGCGCACCGGTTCGACGAGGGGGTGATGATCGAGTGGACGAGTGCCGACCCGTGGACCTTCGACGAGGGCCCGCTCCTCACGTACAGGATCGTCCGTACCGACCCGGCGACCGGGCAGAGCACCACCGTGGAGCTCTGCAAGCCGAACATCCTGTTCGACGACACGCTGCGGCCCCCGTCGACGTCCTGGACATGGGCCGATGACCGCACCCCGTCCTACGCGGGCCGCAAGGTGGTCCACGGCACCTGCTGGGACATCTCCGGTGCCTCGGAGACGACGTACGAGTACCGGATCGTCACCATCGACCCCTACGGGCACGAGTCGCAGCCCGGCGCGGCCGCCACGGCCACCACGCCGGACACCGAGCGCCCGGCCCCCGTCGGGAACCTGACGGCGCAGCAGCTCCCGCTCGGCGTCCGCCTGACGTGGACACCGCCCGCCGACGACGACGTCACCGGATACAAGGTCTGGCAGGGGGTCACCGACCCGGAGACCGGCGAGACGCGGTGGAAGGGCAACTGCTGGAGGGCGTCCTCGCTCGCCCCCACCGAGATCCTCTGCCCGACCGTCCCCGACGGCGCCACGCACATCTACAAGGTGGCCGCCTCGGACGGGTCCGGCCTGGTGGACGACGACGCCGGCCCGGAGGCCTACCACCCCGCCGAGGTCTCCGTCACCCTGCCGGACACCCGCCCGCCCGGCTGGACCGGAACCGACGTCCGCGAGAGCCAGTACCCGAGCCTCTTTGTCCGCTGCGGCCAGACCATCTACGACATGCCGTGCGGTGACTACACGGACTACCGCTGGGAGAAGTGGGACGCGGCCGCCGGCGCCTGGACCACGTTCGCCACGGGCAAGGTGACCGCCCCGAAGTCCCACATGGACACCACCGTGCACGAGGACCGGCTGGGGCTGTACTACTACCGCGCCGTCTACGTCGACCCGTCGGGCAAGGAAGAGGTGGTCGAGCAGCAGGCCTACGGCATCTGGGACGACTGGCTCTGACCCCCGCCCGACACGAAGGGGCCCACCGGTTCGGACGAACCGGTGGGCCCCTTCGGACGAGAACCAGGACCTGTCCTAGTCGGCCGCCCGCTTGGGACGCCACACCACCAGCGCGCTGGTCTGCTGGACCTCCTGGTACGGGACCAGGTCCCGGCGGTAGGAGGCGTGCACGGCGGCCTCGCGCTGCCGCATGGTGGCCGCGGCGCCGTCGAGTGCCGACTCCAGCTCCGCGACCCGGGACTGGAGCGCGGCCACCTGGTTCTCCAGCTCGATGATGCGCTTGATGCCGGCCAGGTTGATGCCCTCGTCCTGCGACAACTGCTGGACGGTGCGCAGCAGTTCGATGTCGCGGGCCGAGTAACGGCGGCCACGGCCCGCCGTGCGGTCGGGAGAGACCAGACCGAGCCGGTCGTACTGACGCAGTGTCTGCGGGTGCAGTCCGGAGAGCTGGGCCGCCACCGAGATGACGTAGACCGGAGTCTCCTCGGTCAGTTCGTACGGGTTGCGTCGACGACCGGTCGTGTCCATGGCTCCGTCATGCTCCCTTCGCGGCCTGGAACAGCTCCGCCCGCGGATCCTCACCCGCGGTCGCCTCGCGATACGCCTCCAGAGCGTCACGAGCCTTGCCGGACAGCTCCTGGGGGACCGCCACTTCGACGGTGACCAGGAGGTCGCCCCGCGTGCCGTCCTTGCGGACCGCGCCCCTGCCCCGGGCGCGCATGGTGCGTCCGTTGGGGGTGCCCGGCGGCAGCTTCAGGGTCACCGGGGGGCCGCCCAGGGTCGGCACCTTCACCTCGCCGCCGAGTGCCGCCTCCGCGAAGGTGACGGGCACGGTGACGGTGAGGTTGTCGTCCTTGCGGCCGAAGACCGGGTGGGCGTCGACATGGACGGTGACGTACAGGTCGCCGGCCGGTCCTCCCCGCTCGCCGGGGGCGCCCTTGCCGCGCAGCCGGATCCGCTGGTTGTCGCTGACACCCGCCGGGATCCGGACCTGCATCGTGCGGGACGACTTGGCCCGGCCGCTGCCCGAGCACTCCATGCAGGGGTGCTCGGCGATCAGACCGCGGCCCTTGCAGTCAGGGCAGGGGTCCGTCAGCGAGAAACCGCCGCCCGAGCCCCGCGCCACCTGGCCGGTGCCGACACAGGTCGGGCACACGCGCGGTGTGCCGTTCTTGTCGCCGGTGCCCGAACAGGCCTTGCAGGGCGCCTGCGAGGTCATCCGCAGCGGAACGGTCGCGCCGTCCACCGCCTCCGTGAAGGAGAGCGTGACCTCGGTGTCGATGTCCTGGCCGCGCCGGGGCTGCGTCCGCGTGCCCGTGGTGGCGCCGCCGCGGTTGAACAGGCCCCCGAAGACGTCACCTATACCGCCGCCGAAGCCGCCGGCTCCTCCCGCTCCCTGACCCTGGGGGCCGCCTCCGAAGAGGTCGCCCAGGTCGAAGTTGAAGTTGCCGCCGCCCGCGCCGGGACCCGGCCGGAAGCCGCCGTTGCCGAAGAGGGCGCGTGCCTCGTCGTACTCCTTGCGCTTCTTGGGGTCGCCGAGCACGTCGTTCGCCTCGGAGATCTCCTTGAAGCGCTCCTCGGCCTTGGCGTTGCCCTTGTTGGCGTCCGGGTGGAACTCGCGGGCGAGCTTCCGGTACGCCTTCTTGATCTCGGCCTCGGTGGCGTCCTTGGGGACGCCGAGGACCTTGTAGAAGTCCTTCTCGATGAAGTCCTTGGTGCTCATCCCCGACGTCCCTCCTTCCTCGTCCGCTCAAGCTCAGCCCTCGTCCGGGCCACCGCTCTCCTTGTCATCGGCCGCCTCGGCCGAGTCCTCGGCCTTGACCGTCTGCGCCCCGGGCTGCGGCTCGGCGACGGCCACCCGCGCGGGGCGGATGGTTCGCTCGCCGAAGCGATACCCCGGCTGCAGAATCGCCACGCACGTCGTCTCGGTGACGTCCGGCGCGTACGAGTGCATCAAGGCTTCGTGGATCGTCGGGTCGAAGGGCTCGCCCTCCTTGCCGAACTGCTGGAGCCCCATCTTCGCCGCGACGGTCTCCAGCGATTCGGCGACGGACTTGAATCCGCCGACGAGCTCGCCGTGATCCCGCGCGCGGCCGATGTCGTCGAGTACGGGAAGGAGCTCGGTCAGGAGGCTCGCGACGGCGACCTCCCTGACCGCGATCCGGTCGCGCTCGACACGGCGGCGGTAGTTCTGGAACTCGGCCTGGAGCCGCTGGAGGTCCGCGGTGCGCTCGGTGAGCGCCATGCGGGCCTGGTCCAGCTGGGCCGTCAGACCGACCAACTGTGCTGCTGCGTCCCCGTCCGGGGCCGCCGCCCCCTCCGCAGAGGGGGTGGCGGACTGCGGCTCGGCGTCGTCAGAGGTGGCGCCGGAAGGGACGTCGGGCTGCTCTTCGTAGCCCGGGGTCTCCTCCGTCACGCGGCACCGTCCCGGCGGTCCTCGTCGACGATCTCGGCGTCGACGACATCGTCGTCGGCCTTCGGGGCCTCGGCACCGTGGGCGTCGCCGCCCGCGGCCTGCGCGGCCTGGGCGTCGGCGTACATGGCCTGGCCGAGCTTCTGCGAGACCGCGGCGACCTTCTCGGTGGCGGTGCGGATCTCGGCGGTGTCCTCGCCCTTGAGCGCGGCCTTCAGCTCCTCGACGGACGCCTCGACCTCGGTCTTGATCTCGCCGGGGACCTTGTCCTCGTTGTCCTTGAGGAACTTCTCCGTCTGGTAGACGAGCTGCTCGCCCTGGTTGCGGGTCTCGGCGGCCTCGCGGCGGGCGTGGTCCTCGTCCGCGTACTTCTCGGCCTCCTGGCGCATGCGGTCGACCTCGTCCCGCGGCAGCGAGGAGCCGCCGGTGACGGTCATCTTCTGCTCCTTGCCCGTGCCGAGGTCCTTCGCGGTCACGTGCATGATGCCGTTGGCGTCGATGTCGAAGGCGACCTCGATCTGCGGGACACCACGCGGGGCCGGCGGCAGACCGGTCAGCTCGAACATCCCGAGCTTCTTGTTGTACGCCGCGATCTCGCGCTCGCCCTGGTAGACCTGGATCTGCACGGACGGCTGGTTGTCCTCGGCCGTCGTGAAGATCTCCGAGCGCTTGGTCGGGATCGTGGTGTTGCGCTCGATGAGCTTGGTCATGATCCCTCCCTTGGTCTCGATACCGAGGGACAGCGGGGTCACGTCGAGGAGCAGGACGTCCTTGACCTCACCCTTGAGGACACCGGCCTGGAGGGCCGCGCCGATGGCGACGACCTCGTCCGGGTTCACGCCCTTGTTGGCCTCGTTGCCACCGGTCAGCTCCTTGACGAGCTCGGCGACGGCGGGCATACGGGTGGAGCCACCGACGAGAACGACGTGGTCGATCTCGGAGAGCTGGATGCCGGCGTCCTTGATGACGTTGTGGAACGGCGTCTTGCAGCGCTCCAGAAGGTCGGCCGTCAGCTGCTGGAACTGGGCGCGCGTGAGCTTCTCGTCCAGGTGCAGCGGGCCCTCGGCGGAGGCCGTGATGTAGGGCAGGTTGATCGAGGTCTCGGTGGACGAGGACAGCTCGATCTTGGCCTTCTCGGCGGCCTCGCGCAGACGCTGGAGCGCCATCTTGTCCTTGGCGAGGTCCACGCCGTGACCGGAGCGGAACTGCTGCACCAGGTAGTCGACGACGCGCTGGTCCCAGTCGTCACCACCGAGGTGGTTGTCACCGTTGGTGGCCTTCACCTCGACGACGCCGTCACCGATCTCCAGGAGGGACACGTCGAAGGTGCCGCCACCGAGGTCGAAGACGAGGATCGTCTGGTCGTCCTTGTCGAGGCCGTACGCGAGCGCGGCCGCGGTCGGCTCGTTGACGATACGAAGGACGTTGAGACCGGCGATCTCACCGGCTTCCTTCGTCGCCTGACGCTCGGAGTCGTTGAAGTACGCCGGGACGGTGATGACCGCGTCGGCCACCTTCTCGCCCAGGTACGCCTCCGCGTCGCGCTTCAGCTTCTGCAGGATGAAGGCGCTCATCTGCTGCGGGTTGAAGCTCTTGCCGTCGAGCTCGATCTTCCAGTCCGTGCCCATGTGACGCTTCACCGAACGGATGGTCCGGTCCACGTTCGTGACCGCCTGGCGCTTGGCGACCTCGCCGACGAGCACCTCACCGTTCTTCGCGAAGGCGACGACGGACGGCGTGGTCCTGGCGCCCTCGGCGTTGGTGATGACGGTGGGCTCGCCGCCCTCCAGAACGCTGACGACCGAGTTCGTCGTGCCCAGGTCGATGCCGACCGCACGTGCCATTTCAATTCCTCCAACAATGACTTGAGTGGAACGGACTCAAGTGTGCACGACGTCCGCCTCTCGGTCAACAGACCTGAGTCGCAGGGGCTCAACTCTTATCCGCTCCTTACACGCATGAAGGCCCTGACCTGCGGCTTTCTCGTAGAGTCAGTGCACCTTTACCGCACCCGGAGCCGCCGGACGAGGCCGTCCCGGCCGGTCCAGCGATCGCGGGACGGGTCCCCCGGGCGCGGGGATCGCATGCGGAGGAGACCGGCGCGGGCGGGGTCCCGGACGTACGGCCCCCGCGACCGCGACCACCGCCACGGCGCCGGCCGGCCACCAGGCCGCCCCCGCCCCCAGCCACCCGAGATCGATGAGCAGCCCCACCGACGCACCCGCGAACGCGGCCAGCCCCGTCACGACCATGACCCCCTGCCGGGTGAGCCCGGCCCGCCGCAGCCGGTGCACCAGATGGTCCGGCGCAGGGCGCAGCAGCGGCCGCCCCGCCCGCCGCCGGGACACCAGGACGAGGACGGCGTCGGCACTGGCCACGGCCGTCAGCGCGAACCCGGCGCCGAACCCGGGTCCGGCGGGCCGCTCCGCGTGCACCTGCACGACCGCCGCGGCCAGCACGAACCCGGCGAACAGCGAGCCGCACCGCCCCGGCGCGATCCGGGCCGGCGGCCAGCCGTGCATCAGGAAGCCGGTGAGGGCGGCGGCGAGCACGCTGAGCAGCGCCGCGAGCCCGTCCATGACCTCGGCGGCCGCGCACCCGCTGAGCGCGAAGGCGGTGATGACGGCGACCGTCCCCATCACCCCGTCGGCGTGGTCGAGCGAGCGGAAGGCCTGCGTGACGAAGACGATCCAGGCCACGGCCAGCGCTCCGGCGGGCACGCCGAGTTCGTCGTAGGGGACGGTCAGCGCGGCGGCGGCGACGACGCCGGCCACACACACCACCGGGGGCACCGGCAGCAGGTCGGCGGCCAGGCCGAGCAGGGCGACCACGATCGCGGCGACCAGCAGCCGTCCGGCCTCCGGCCCGAGCGGGGCGGCGCCGGTCCAGTCCCCGGCCCAGCCGACGAGCGCCGTCCCGCCCACCACGGCCACCCCGCCGAGCAGCGGAACCGGCCGCGCTCTCCCGGGTGCCCGCGGTTTCGCCCGGCGCGCGGGAAACCCCGTCCCGTCGACCACGCCGAAGCGCAGGGAGAACGACCGCAGCAGCGCGGCGAGCGCGGCGGTCAGGAGCAGAGCGGCGGTGGCGGCCGTGATTCCGTACAGCACCTCGCCAATTTAGGGGTAATTGTCACAGTATTGGGTGAATAACACGATCGGGTTTACGTGTCCTGCCGTCACGGGCGAACCGGACCTCCTGCCCGGCCCCCGCACGGCCACTCAGGCTTCCCTCAGCGACGCAGATCACCGCACCTCTGGCTACAGTGCGGCGGAGGAAGTGGGTAGTCTCAGACGGACTGCATAAGTTACCGCTTAGTAATCACCTTCGAGGTCACGCTCGAAGCAACACCTCGCAGGCCCGAGGAGCCCCCGAATGCAACTCGCCGCGATCATTGTGTCGCTGGTCCTGACCGTGGTCGGCGTAGCGCTGATCGCGCGGGCCGTCGCGCAGATCTACCGGTTCATCAAGCTCGGCCAGGCCGTACCCGCCGGCAGCCGCACCGACGACTGGAAGGCCCGCAGCGTCACGCTGGCCAAGGAATTCGTCGGCCACACCCGTATGAACCGGTGGGGGATCATCGGCGTCGCGCACTGGTTCGTGGCCGTCGGCTTCCTGACCCTGGGCCTGACGATCGTCACGGCCTACGGCCAGCTCTTCAAGGCCGACTGGACGCTGCCGGTGCTCGGCGGCTGGCTGCCGTACGAGCTGTACACCGAGTTCATCGCGCTGTTCACGACGCTCGGCATCATCGTGCTGATCGCGGTCCGGCAGCTCAACCGGCCGTCCAAGCCGGGCCGCAAGTCGCGCTTCGCCGGCTCCAAGACGGGCCAGGCGTACTTCGTCGAGGCCGTGATCCTCGTCATCGGCTTCGCCATCATGACCCTGCGCGGCCTGGAGGGCGCGATCCACGGTGTCGACCACTACGAGGCCGCGTACTGGGCCTCGTACCCCCTGGTCGCCGCCTTCAAGGGCCTGAGCTACGGAACGCTGCAGAACCTGGTCTACCTGACCGCCATGATCAAGCTCGGCGTCACCATGGGCTGGGCGATCACGGTCGGCCTGAACACCAACATGGGTGTCGCCTGGCACCGCTTCCTCGCCTTCCCCAACATCTGGTTCAAGCGCGACGCCAAGGGCGCGACCGCCCTCGGCGAGCTGCTCCCGATGACCAGCGGCGGCAAGGCCATCGACTTCACCGACCCCGGTGAGGACGACGTCTTCGGCGTCTCCCAGGTCGAGCAGTTCTCCTGGAAGGGCCTGCTCGACTTCTCCACCTGCACCGAGTGCGGCCGCTGCCAGTCGCAGTGCCCCGCCTGGAACACCGGCAAGCCGCTCTCCCCCAAGCTCCTCATCATGTCGCTGCGCGACCACGCGCACGCCAAGGCCCCGTACCTGCTGGCCGGCGGCGGCAAGAACATGGAGGGCGAGGAGAAGGCGTCCGAGGAGCAGCTCAAGGACGTTCCCGCGGCGGCCCTCGCCGAGGCCGAGCGCCCCCTCATCGGCACCGCCGAGGAGAACGGCGTCATCGACCCGGACGTCCTGTGGTCCTGCACCACCTGCGGCGCCTGCGTCGAGCAGTGCCCGGTCGACATCGAGCACATCGACCACATCGTCGACATGCGCCGCTACCAGGTGATGATCGAGAGCGCGTTCCCGTCCGAGGCGGGCACGATGCTCAAGAACCTGGAGAAGAAGGGCAACCCCTGGGGGCTGGCCAAGAAGCAGCGCCTGGAGTGGACCAAGGAGGTCGACTTCGAGATCCCCGTCGTCGGCCGCGACATCGAGGACCTCAGCGAGATCGAGTACCTCTACTGGGTCGGCTGCGCCGGCGCCCTGGAGGACCGGGCGAAGAAGACCACGAAGGCCTTCGCCGAACTGCTGCACATGGCGGGCGTCAAGTTCGCGATCATGGGCGGCGACGAGAAGTGCACCGGTGACTCCGCCCGCCGCCTCGGCAACGAGCCCCTGTTCCAGGAGCTCGGCATGGAGAACGTCGCGGCGCTGAACATGGCGTTCGGCGAGGACGACGAGGACGAGTCGACCAAGAAGCCGAAGTCGGCGAAGAAGATCGTCGCCACCTGCCCGCACTGCCTCAACACGATCGGCAACGAGTACCCGCAGCTCGGCGGCGACTACGAGGTCATCCACCACACCCAGCTGCTCCAGCACCTCATCGACGAGGGCAAGCTGCTCCCGGTGACCCCGGTCGAGGGCCTCATCACCTACCACGACCCGTGCTACCTGGGCCGCCACAACAAGATCTACACGCCCCCGCGCGAGATCATGTCCGCCGTCCCGGGCCTGCGCCAGCAGGAGATGCACCGCCACAAGGAACGCGGCTTCTGCTGCGGCGCCGGTGGCGCGCGGATGTGGATGGAGGAGCGGATCGGCAAGCGCATCAACAACGAGCGTGTCGACGAGGCTCTGTCGCTGAACCCCGACATCGTCTCCACCGCCTGCCCGTTCTGCCTCGTCATGCTGACCGACTCGGTCAACGGCAAGAAGAACGACGGCCAGGCCAAGGAGTCCGTCCAGGTCGTCGACGTCGCCCAGCTCCTCCTCGACTCCGTCAGGACCCCGGTCGAGGAAGAGCCCCCGGCGGGCGCGGCCGAGTCCGAGAGCGAGCCGGAGCCCGAGCCGGTGAAGTAGCCGGCCCCGGCCGGCCCGGCAGACCCAGCCGCCCGACCCAGCCGTCCGACCGGCCTGACCCGATCGGTACGACCGACACCCCCGCGCTCTCCGGAGCGCGGGGGTGTCGCCGTATCCCGGAACGCGTGCGTCCTGCCCGGCCGTGGCTCGGTGGCATCGACGGGGGATGTGCGCCCGGGCATCCCCGCATGCCGCAGGGGAATCCCACATGCAGATGCGTCACCCTCGCCACGTGCGACTCGCCCCGGCGTGCCCCCTCCCCTGCTGGTCCGGGTCCCGTCGCCCCTCGTTCGGTCGTACATTCGCTCCCCGTAGGGGCCGCCCGGAGTGCCCCTTAGGGGATGTCACAGCTCGGACCCAATGCCCGGCCCGTTGCCCCGGGCCCGGCACGTCACTCTTCGGGACCAGGTACGTTCGATAACGTGGCTGGATTCAGGATCGGACGCGGCGGCCGGGACAACCGTGCCCCGCAAGCGCGACCGCAACAACAACCGCCGTACGGGCAGGCACCCCAGGGACGCGGACAGCGGTCCCCCCAGGGAGGCGGGCAACAGCCGTACGGCTATCCGCCCGCGCCGCCGCAGCCGCAGTACGGGGGACAGCCGCCGTACGGCGGCCAGCAGGGCGGTCAGCCCTACCGCGGCGGACAGCAGGGCGGCTGGCCCCAGGGCGGCGGACACGGCGGCGGACACGGCGAGCCGGAGTACTTCGGCGACGGTCACCCGCAGCAGGGCCCGGACCCGTACGCCGCGAACAGCCCTGGTCACACCCAGGCCTTCTCGATCGGCGAGGACCCGTACAACCAGGGCGAGACCTACCGGGCGGGCCAGGCGGCCGCGCCGCCGGTCGGTCCGCGGCTGCACTGGAAGGACCTGCTCAAGGGCATCGTGACGGCCCCCAACCGGACCTTCCTCCAGATGCGCGACTACACGATGTGGGCCCCGGCTCTGATCGTGACGTTCCTCTACGGCCTGCTGGCGGTCTTCGGCTTCGACGGCGCCCGCCAGGACGCCATCAGCGCGACGCTCTCCAACGCCGTCCCGATCGTCCTGACGACCGCCGTCGCCCTCGTCCTCAGCACGTTCGTCCTGGGCGTGGTCACCCACACCCTGGCCCGCCAGCTCGGCGGCGACGGCGCCTGGCAGCCCACGGTCGGCCTCTCCATGCTGATCATGTCCATCACGGACACCCCGCGGCTGCTCGTCGCCATGTTCTTCGGCGGCGACGCGTCCTTCGTCAGGCTCCTGGGCTGGCTCACCTGGGTCGCCGCGGGCGCCCTGCTGACCCTGATGGTCGGCAAGTCCCACGACCTCCCGTGGCCCAAGGCACTCGCCGCGTCATCCATTCAGCTGATCGCCATCCTGTCGATCATCAAACTGGGCACGTTCTAACGCCCTCGGCGCCTCCCGTACACAGGGGCCCGCACACACGGGCCCGCACACAGGCGCCCGCACACAGGCGCCCGCACACAAAAGAGGGGCTTCTCGGCACTGAGCCGGGAAGCCCCTCTCACGTTCTCCCGACCGGTCAGGATCGGTCAGGTCGAGGGGAGGTGATCAGCGAATCAGGTGGCGGTCAGCGCCGTACGGGTTCGATCAAGCCCCGGCTGCGCTCCGCTCCGCCGGGCGGAGAGGGTTGGCCGGCGGCATGAGGTCAGAACACGTCGTGGCTGGGGCGGTCGGCTCCACCGGTACAGATGGACGACCCACCCGGCGGAGAGGGAGAAGACCGGTGGCCTAGCTCAGGGCACCAGGAAGCCTCCGAGCCGCTCCACCGTGTTGATGAGGGCACCGTTCGACGGGTCGACGATGTTGTTGGCGACAGAGTTGCCGTTGCCGCTGCTGTGGTGGCTGAAAAACCCATCGTTTCCGCTGTCGGCACCTTCGTTGCCGCTGGCAGTCTGGCTGATTCTGATGTCGTCCCCGCTGGGGTTGGGGTCGGCCGACGCGGGTGCGGCAGCGGCAAGGGCGAAGGCGCCGACGACGGCCGCGACTCCGAGGGTTCGACTGAAGATCTTGGTCATGCCCAGGGAACGACTGTTGCGCGCGGATGGACACGGGACCGCGGGACGGATCAGGCGGTCGTAACCTGCTTGGCTCCGTACAAACTGGGACTGTGCCCGTGCCCCTCCTGTGCCCGTTCGGTCGGGAAGCAGCAGTGGGATTTGAACCCACAGTGACACCGCTGCCACGACGGTTTTCAAGACCGTGCCCCACATGGTGAGGTAGACGAGACATCTGCGCGGCACTGCGTCGTAGGCTGCGCGCAAGGAGACGAGAGGGAAACGCGTGCCCCGCTGGCTGTTCAGAGTCGCCGGCGTCGTTGCTGGGATCAACATGCTGGTTCAAGCCGCGACTGCCTCCAACGTATTCGTGCGAGTCACCGCGATCTTTCTCCTCATCGTCGCAGGATTCTTTGCAGGCACCTTGTTCCACCTCATGAGGAAACGCCGGGAGCCCAGCGCCGCAGCCCCCGAGGCCTAGCCCACCCCCGTGCTGGACGATGCGGTCGCCATCCTGTCGTAGCCCCATCCGGCAGTTGACATCGGCGACTGACACCAAAAGCGGCGGACGGGCACGAAATCGTGGATGACCATGCGTCATCGGGTGTGACGCGGTCGCGACAACGGTCCGGCATAAAATGCCTGATCACCTGGGGTGTGCGAGTGTTATCGTCGCCCGCGTGCCTGAACTGGTCCCACCCACCGGTCGACTTCAGCCCTCATGGCTCGCGGCGCGTGACGAGTGGTCTCCAGGCGCTCACCAAGCCGGTACGGGCTTGGGCCTCATGCCCGAGGCTGACCTCGACGACCCCGCCGTCTTCTCGGCGTGGGTAGAGCGACTGCGGCAGCAGTCGGACAGGTCGGTTGCCCTGAGGGACGGGTGGATCCACGCCACCCACTGGTGGATCGTCGAGGGCGACAGCTATCTGGGAGCCATCGATCTGCGGCACCGCCTGAATGCCTTTCTGCTCCATAGCGGCGGGCACATCGGATATAGCATCCGGCCCTCCGCCCGAAGGCGCGGCCTGGCCACGTGGGCTCTCGGGGCTGTTCTCCCCGAAGCCCGTGCGCTCGGTCTGGACCGCGTCCTCATCACATGCGACGACGACAATGTCGCATCGGCGCGCACCATCGAGCGCAATGGCGGCGTTCTGGAGGACGTCCGCACCACCGACGAGGGCATCAAGCGCCGCTACTGGATCACACTGTAGGCAGCCGTAACGCAACAGGACCCCCGGCTCACACCGAGGGCCCTGATCTTCGTCAGCGAGACGCTGCTGCACCATGTCCGCAGCTCAGAGGGCTTCCGTGTTCTCCTTTGCCGCCTCGCCGGACTTATGTACCGGAGGCAAAACACTCCAGGGGAAGTTGATCCACTCGTCGGTCCGCTTCCAGACGTACTCGCACTTCACGAGCGACTGGGTCTTCTCGTAGATCACGGCGCTGCGGACCTCGGCGACGGCGTCGACGCAGAAGTCGTGCACGAGCTTGAGCGTCTTGCCCGTGTCGGCGACGTCGTCGGTGATCAGGACCTTCTTGTCGGAGAAGTCGATCGCGTTGGGGACGGGGGCGAGCATGACCGGCATCTCCAGCGTCGTCCCCACCCCCGTGTAGAACTCGACGTTCACCAGATGGATGTTCTTGCAGTCGAGGGCGTAGGCGAGCCCGCCCGCGACGAAGACGCCGCCCCGGGCGATGGAGAGCACGATGTCGGGCTCGTACCCGTCGTCGGCGATGGTCTGAGCGAGTTCGCGTACGGCGACGCCGAACCCTTCGTAGCTGAGGTTCTCGCGCGCGGGAGACATGCTCATCGCCTCAGACCTGGGTGCGGTGGAAGTTCAGGAAGGACCGCGAGGCGGTCGGCCCGCGCTGGCCCTGGTACCGGGAGCCGTAGCGGTCGCTGCCGTACGGGAACTCGGCGGGCGAGCTGAGCCGGAACATGCAGAGCTGCCCGATCTTCATCCCCGGCCACAGCTTGATCGGCAGGGTCGCGAGGTTGGACAGCTCAAGGGTGACGTGCCCGGAGAACCCGGGGTCGATGAACCCCGCCGTGGAGTGGGTGACCAGCCCCAGCCGTCCCAGGGAACTCTTGCCCTCGAGCCGCGACGCGAGGTCGTCGGGCAGCGAGATGACCTCGTACGTACTGGCGAGGACGAACTCTCCGGGGTGCAGGATGAACGGCTCGTCCCCCTCGGGCTCGACGAGCCGCGTGAGATCCGACTGCTCGACCGCGGGGTCGATGTGGGGGTAGCGGTGGTTCTCGAACACCCGGAAGTAGCGGTCGAGGCGCACGTCGATGCTCGACGGCTGCACCATGGATTCGTCGTAGGGATCGATCCGGACCCGCCCGGCGTCGATCTCGGCCCGGATGTCCTTGTCTGAGAGAAGCACGCCCTGAGGATACGCAAGGCGCGCGGAGCCACCACAATCGTGACGACACCGCGCGCCCGTACCGCTCCGCCGCTACGACGCCTTTTACCTCCGCGCCCGTTGCCGCGGCGCCACTACTGCTCCGTCACTGCCTTCTCCAAGGCCACCGGCACCACACTGCGGAGCCGGGCACACCGTGGACACCGGAGCAGCCGACCGGGGCCGAGCCGCTCGGCCTGCTGCATCGGGAACGAAGCGGTGCTGAACACGTGCCCCTCGGCACAACGGACGACGGTGCGCTCCATCAAGTCCCAGAGTCCCTTCCCCAAGAGCTGCGTCAGGCTGATGCCCTGACCGCGAAAGCCACATTACGGGATGAAAGGGATGGCTCTCCAGGCGGCACTCCGACCCCGCCCGGACCCACTTCAACGCCCCCACCGTACGCCCCAACTCCGGCCCCCCGCAGCCGCGTCCACCCTCCGAAACGCGAGCGGGCTCCGCGGCTTCGACGTCGGAAGCCGGGCATGAGGTAGAGTGAGCGAGCATTCGACACCGGCCCAACCGGCGTCTTACGCGGGTGTAGTTTAGTGGTAGAACATCAGCTTCCCAAGCTGAGAGTGCGAGTTCGATTCTCGTCACCCGCTCCATGTGAAACCCCCGGTCGACAACCCGGGGGTTCTTTGTTGTCCAAACCAATGAGCAGTGCGCGCACCACAACCGAGCTTGTGACCCTCGATTCACCCAGTCAGCTCGTGATCCACTCCCGGAAGACCATGTGGACAGCGGTCAGAGCTGCGGCACCGGGATCCTGAGGAGCGCGTGGGAGTGACCTGCTCGTGCCCCTTCCATGCCCGTTCGGTCGGGAAACAGCGGGGAGCCACAGTCGCCGGCGGACAACGCTCACGAGAACAGCCCCTGACCGATGCACCTGGTCAGGGGCCGTCCATCTGCGGTGGGTGTGGGATTTGAACCCACGGTGACTCGCGCAACGACGGTTTTCAAGACCGCGTACCAGACACCGCCTGGCGACGTAGTCCCCACGCCCGGAACCGGCCGCTCACGAAGACGCCGACGCCGAGGGCCAGTGCGATCAGCCAACCCGAAGCCCCGCCTTCCAGGACTACGTGGCGGCCCCGGGCTACCGATGACGTCAGAAAGGCGATCACAGCGAAAGTCGCGGCTGCCACGGCAAGGCCGATCGCCATTTCAGCCCACCACATCGCCTGTGTCGGTCGAGTCGTCATGGCGTTGTTGTACATCGCGCACCTGACTGCCGTACAGCCGCGAGGTACAGCAACCATCGCGACCGGAGCAAACCGTCAGCGGTCCTGACTGACCGTCTGACCAGGCGGGGCAGACCTCAGTGACCGTCGCCCGCCCGTAGTTCGCATCGAGGGGCAGGGAGCCGTAAGGACTTTGAGCGGTGGCGGCTTGAGACGGACGGGGCGCGGTTCGCGAGTGCCGGCCAGAGCGTGGGTGGAACAGCGAGGCAAGGCACAGTCCGGCCTGGTAGCGGTCCGCGAGCTTGTCGAACCGGGTCGCTACCGCGCGGAACCGCTTGAGACGTTGGAGTGTGGACGCCAGCGTCACGACCGGCGAATCCCCGGACCGTTCTTGAGGCGGGGAGTCAAGCCCGATGATTCTCCTGACAAAGCGTTGACCTTGTACGGGCTCCGTCCTCACTGCGGGCCGGCGCCCGTCGCCTTAACTCGACCATGGAGACTCCGCTGATCATGTGGGACAGCTCGGCCCGTCTCGTGGCCGCTCATTGCTGACGGGCACTCCGCCGTACAAGCTCCTGGGCCACCAAGCCCAAGAACATCAGGGCGAAGCCCCATCCCTTACTCATGACCATGACCATGCCGCCCACACCCACCACGGCTGTCGCAGCGGACTCCCAGCGCACCGCGCCGCCTACGCGTCGGCTCCGGGACCGCCCGACCAGTTGACGTCCTACAACCACCTGTATCAAGTTGACCAGGGCGATCACACCAAAGAGCGCGCTGACGAATATCTGCACGCACGGACAATAAGCCGTCCTGCGTGATCCGAGCCCATCATGCGACTCCGCCGATCATGCGGGTGGGCCCACGGCCCCACAAACCATGCCATCTGTCGGCCGTTCGAGGGCGATCAGCGACCACGATGGACCAGGCCGGGCCCAGGCTCGTCCGTGCCACTCTCGTGCCAGAACAGGCGGGGACTCACGGGGAACTGGAGGGCCGAAGGGAACGTTGGCAGGCGGTCAGCTCACGGCAAGGAACGCCAGGTCACACGTGCGGTCACCCAACCTCGCTCCTAAAAGTGGTTGTCCAACCCCTTCACTCAGTCCAGACTCGCTGGAACTCTTCGGCCGGGATGGCTTCCAGCGGGTCCTCTTCAGGGTCGAGCGCCTGGTCTGTCAGGAAGCCATGCTCGTCCTCCAGGTGCTCCCAGCTGTACCGGTGAAGTCGGCCGGCCGGAGTCACCTCGGCCTGCTTGATGGCGATCAACTCACCGCGGTCGGGTACGGCCTCGAAGTACCACAAGCCGCCGTCCTCGTCACCGTGGCGGAAGTGGTGCCGCAGGGCGGCCCCCTCATCAAGAGATCGGAAGTACGCCACGCTCTCCGCTTTGATGCGCTCCAGGTCAACCACAGAAGCATCGTGCCAGCGAGCGCATGCGGAAGCACGGCGGGAAGGGGGACTGTGAGCAGGAGACGCTACGTAGCCCGGGGTGTGCCCGGTGGATACCGGATCTGGGACAACCGAGGACGTCGATGGTGGGGGGATCTCTACGAATTGTGCCCTGACGATCTGGTAGCCAAGATAAACGGTCAGGCGGACCACACACGGATTACTGCGCTGATGAGGCGTTACAGGGCGCAGAAGCGGTAGGTGCCGCCAAGGCGGGGATGACGAGGGTGCGCACCACTGCCGCACCAGATCGAGCGGGGAACAGCGCGGAGTTACGGCGAAGGCGACCGAGCACGGGTAGGCCACGCCCTGGCCTTCGCCCAGGTCAGCACGGAACAGCCGTGGTCGTCGGCTCGGCGAGCAGGCTGATGCGGCGCAGGGGCGACTGGACCCCGAGGCGGTCTTCCGGGATCCGGTGGTCGGGGGCACATAGCCCATGAGCCCCCATGGCGCGGCCCGTCAAGCGTTCGACGGCAGCCCGGTGATGGAGCTGGTGCGGTCCGGCGTCGAGTCAGCTTCGCTGGAAGAACTCCACCTCCGCGAGGGCCAGTCGGCGGCCCGAAGTCAGGCCGACGGGTGAGCGCAGGGTCAGGCGCACCGTCTTCACGTCGCTGATCCCGGTGGGGATCGTCTGGGCGCCTGGTTTGTCGCTGAGGGTGAGCTGCTTGTTCTGCCGATCGCCGTCCGACGTCGTCACCTCCAGGTCCACCTGGAGTGCGCGTGCCTGGCTGTGGTAGTCCTCCGGGTTCGTGGACGGGCCGTTGGTGATGAGGAGGTCGACCATCCGGAACGGCTTGCCGAAGGTGTAGGTCACCGAGGCGCCGGGCGCGGGCGCGCCCCAGTAGCTGTTGTTCAGTCCGTCCGTGGTGTTCCTCGCCGGGTGCCCGGGGACCTCGGCACTCGCCCTGATGCCCACCGGGGTCACGGGCGCGGGCTTGCCCAGTTTGTCCCGGGTGTCCTCGAACAGGGCACGTCCGGCCGGGAGCAGCAGGAGAGCGCCGACGCACAGCGCCACCACCACGGCCAGGATCACCAGGAGCCGCACCGCCCTGCCCGAACCCGCCCGCACCCGACGGCGGAACGGCCACACCGTCCGCCACCACGGCAGCGGTTCGGGCTTCGCGGCGGGGTTCAGCGCGGTCGCGCAACGTCGGCAGAACCGACGGCCGGGCGGGTTGGGGGTGCCGCAAGAAGGGCAGGGGGCGCCTACCACTTCGTCGGGGACCCCTGCGGGGCGTACGACCGGGCGGGGGGCCACCGGCTTCGCGGGGCGTACGGGCTGGATGGGCGCGGGAGTCGGCGTGTCGGGGGTGGAGGCGGCCCGGGGCCGGGGAACCGGCGAGTTCCGAGGGACCGCAGCAGGTGGAGTGGCCGGAACGGGGTCGGTGACAGGTGCCGCGGACGCCGCGCTCGTGGGGGCGGCATCGCCGGTGTGGGAGGCGCCGCGGGTGGTCGGGCGAGGGACGGGAGCGGAGGGCTCGGCACCGGCATCGGCCGGGCCGGGCCGGGGGGCGGGGCTTCCCGTCTCCCCGTACTGGCCGGAGGTGGTCCCGGAGTCCGCGCCCTCACCCGCGCCGTCGCGGGCGCGTGAGACCTCGCCGTCGCGGGCGCGTGAGCCCTCGCCGTCGCGGGCGCGGGCGCGTGAGCCCGCGGCCGACGCCGTGCTCGCCCCCCGCTGCTCACCGCGGCCTCGACCCGTCAGCCGGGTGCGCAACGACGAACCCCGGGCGGGCGCGGCGGACGCCGGCTCCTCGGCCGGGGGCGACGAAGGCGCCGGAGTGGCGGCCGGCGGCTCGGGCCGGGTGGCACCCGGTGCGGCCGAGGGTTCGGCAGGTGTGCTCGATGCCTGCGGCTCCGAAGCCGTGGGCCGGGGCACACGCGTGACCGGCGGCTCCGCAGGCGTAGCCGATGCCTGCGGCTCCGCAGGCGTAGCCGATGCCGGCGACTCCGCTGGCGTACCCGATGCCGGCGGCTCCGCGGGCGTACCCGATGCCGGCGGCTCCTCAGGCGTACGCGAAGGCGACGTACTGTCCGACCACCCCAGGTACGACCCGCAGTTGCCGCAGAAGTCGTCCGTGGAGCCGTTGGACGCCCCGCACACGGGACAGGCGCGCATGACGTCACCTCCCTTCGTCGGTGGGCGGGCCGGGCAGGATCTCCACCCGGCAGACGGTGTGCACCGGGCACATGGCCCGGACGACCTCGTGGACCCGGCGCTCGTCCACCCGTGGCTCGCGGCCCGGCCACACCCGGACCAGGGTCTCGGCGGGGGGCTCGGGCGGCAGGTCGGTACCGGCGGTGCTCGACCACGCCGCGCCGCCGTCCCCGCTCACCTCGGCGTGCACGCCGAGCGCGAGCCGCAGTCCCTCGACCAGGCCGCGCCTGGTGCCGCGCCACCGGTGCAGCTCCACCGCGCGGACGACCGCCTCGCGGCGCAGCTCCACCGGCCACTGCGGGTGGTCGGCGGCGCCCACCCACGACGCCAGCCAGGCCAGGAAGTCGCTCGGAGCCACCCGGGGGTCGAGGTAGGCGGGCAGGTTGTCGAGGGTCGCGAACACCGGGGCGAGGACGGTGTCGAGGCCGGCCGTGAACCGCTGCGCGAAGTCGTCGTCGGCGTACAGGGCGGGCAGTTGCCCGCCGATCGGGTACTGGCTGGGCAGGCCGGGTACGGCGGCGCGGCTCATCCCCGACTCCCCGTCCCCGCGTCAGGCTCGATCGCCGTGACGACCACCTGGTGCTGGTAGGAGAAGACCAGCGCGCCCGCGGCCACGTCGACGCGGTCCGTCGGTGCTCCGCGCCGCCCGGTGATCGGGTCGGCGGCGAACAGCAGGATCTCCTCCACCAGCGCGTTGCCGGTGGCGCGTTGCAGCACGCCGAACACATCGCCGTACTGCACCGGCCGTCCGAAGGGCCACCCCGTGCCGTCCGGACCACCGTGCAGCGGGTTGATGTGCCGGAACAGCGCGGCGAGCGCCGCGTCGCGCACCCGGTCGGTGTCGCCGGGCGCCGCCGCGAGCCGGGCCACCACGGTGACGCCCTGGTAGGCCGGCGGCTCCACGACGAGGCGGGTGCCGATCAGGCGCCGTTCGTCGAGGCTCGCGGTGATCGCTCGGAGCACCTGGTCGGAGGGGATCAACTGCTCGAAGCGGAGCCGGTCGTCGCCCTCGTCGGCCACCGCGTCCGGCACCACCAGGACCCGTACCGCGCCTGCGCCGTCCGCGGCGGGCAGACAGCGGACCCGGCGCACCGAGGGTGCCGCCTGGCGGCTGATGATCTCGTAGTCCTCGGCGGTCACCGCGCGTTCCTGCATGCGCAGCGCGTCCGGTGCCCGCAGCTTGGCGTTGTCGATGGTCTCGCCGGCGACGCCGCCGCGCGCCGCCTCCCGGTTGACGACCCGGGCGACGTAGGGAACGGAGCTGCGCAGCACGGAGATCGCGCCGCGGGCGACGTTGCCGGCCGGTCCGCCGCCGGTGCGGTAGCGGGCCACCCGTATCTGGGCGCCCTTGGGCGGCACGGCACCGCACTGCCGCAGCGTGCCGTCCGGCTCGCGCAGCACCGGCGGGAAGCCGAACTCGCCGGTGGTGGCGTCGACGCGGACGTGCCGGTCGGCGGGGCCGGAGCGGCCGAAGTGCTCCACCACCTCCCAGCGCTGCCAGCCCTCCTCCGAGGACACCTCCACCACGGGGGGCTCGCCGTCGAGGAGGACCGGCGGGCGGCCGAGCCGGAACGTCTGCCCGGAGACCCCCTCCGAGGTGCCGAGCGGTACGTCGGTCTCGGTCTCGGCGTGTTCGACGGACATGGTGCCGCCCACGGTGAACACCACCGCCTCGCGCACCGTCGGGGACTCCGAGTAGAACGGCTGGCCCGGTTCCGGCTCGGTGACGCGGCAGCGCAGCCAGCCGGCCCGGGTCCCGCCGATCACCGACGCCGTGTGCCCGGCCGGTACGTACACGATGACCTCGCCGGGCCGGTTCAGGCCGCCGGTGGTGTCCTCACCGGTCTCGCACACCTGCCAACCGCCGCCGGCCCACGCCTCCCACACCAGCGGGGGCTGGCGCGGGTCCACGCCGACGCCCTCCGTGCGGCTGTCCAGCTGTACGGCGACCACGCAGCGCGGTACGGCCGTCGGCAGGCCGAACAGCAGCGCGTCGCCCGGCTCCGGCGCGGGCTGGAAGCACGGTACGTCGCCGGCCTCGGCGAGCGTCCTGGTCCTGTCGGTCTGCTCACCGGTCCGGGGCGCGGTCACCAGCCGTATCAACTCGCTCGGCACGATGCGTAGTTCGTCAGCGGTCGTGAACACCACGGCCTCGTCGCCCTCGCCGCCCGCGGTGGTCACCTCGGTGCCCGGGGGCAGCGTCACCGTGTCGGGCTGTGGCGCCGACAGCCAGAAGTCGACCTCGGCCGCGGCCGCGGCCGGCGGGAACAGCCGGATGCCCAACAGGTCGAGGAACGCCGTGTAGTTCTTGTCCGGGACCCGGTTCAGCCGGTACAGCAACTGGTCCACGAGGTAGGCGAACGTCTCGATCAGGGTGACGCCCGGGTCGGAGACGTTGTGGTCGGTCCACTCCGGGGCGCGCTGCTGCACGTACCGCTTCGCCTCGTCGACGAGTTGCTGGAACCGCCGGTCGTCCAGGTTGGGGGAGGGCAGGGCCATCAGTCGGCAACCAATTCCTCGGCCCCCTCCTCGGAGGGGATCGTGTAGAAGGGAAACACCAGGTTGCGCCGGTCGTTGGTGGAACGCATGGTGTAGTGCACGTCGATGTAGAGGGTTCCGGCCTCGACGGCGTCGTAGGCGACCACCACGTCGTCCACCGCGATGCGCGGCTCCCACCGCTCCAGGGCCTCGCGGACCTGCTGTGCGATGAGTCCGGCGGTGGCTCCGTCGCCGGGGGCGAAGACGTACTCGTGGATGCCGCAGCCGAACTCGGGGCGCATGGGGCGCTCGCCGGGTGCGGTGCCGAGCACCAGGCGGATCGCCTCCTCGATCTCCCGCTCCCGTTCGACCATGCCGATCCCGCCGGTCGGCCCGACCCGCAGCGGGAACGCCCAGCCTCGGCCGATGAACCGGTCGCTCATGACACGCTCCCGGTCCGGACGCCCGGAGCGCCGGGCAGGACCACGCCACCGCAGGTGGGCAGGACCACGCCACCGCGGGCGGGGCGCCCGGCGCGCGACGGGAGCGGACAGCTACGCCGGCTGCTGAACCGCTCACTCATCACAGGCCCCCGATCAGGACGTTGAGAGCGCCGGTCACGATCATCGCGCCGCATGTCGTCTTGTCGCGCGCCCGCGCGGCCGGCAGCCCGCCGATGAGGACCTGGCCCGAGGCGAGCCCGGCCAGGTCGGGCATGATCACGTTGCCCGGTCCCAGGAGCGCGTGCGGGGGAATGACGCAGGCGTGCAGGCTGCCCACGACGGCGGCGGGACGGCCGCCGATCAGCACCCGGGCCACCGCCGCGGCGGCGCCGGGCGGCGGGGTGGCGATCACACCGCCGTGGTTGGTGGGGTCACCGGTACGGGCTGCGGCCGGCATGCGGTGCTCCTTTCGCTGGTCACGGTGTCGATCCTCATTCGCTGTTCACGGTGTCGAGCCTCAGTTGATCCGGATGAGCTTGGCCTTGAGGACGCCGAGCAGACCGCCGTCGACGGTGACGTCCGCGCTGCCGGTGACGCTCACCGTGCGGCCGCCGATCTTCACCCCGACCCGGCCCTGGATGTCCACGTTCCCGCCCGAGATGCTCACGTCGCCCCGTCCCGCGTCCAGGGTGATGCCCTTCTTGTCGAGCAGGACGGAGGTGAGGGGCTGCCCGCCCTTCCCGGCGTACACCGTCAGCTCGATCCGGCCCCGCCGTTGGTCGAGGCTCACTTCGAGTCGCTCGTCACCGCTCACGAGCCTGAGACCGGACTGGCCAGGAGCCCTCGCGTCCAGGAGCTCCATCCGGTGCCCCGAACGCGACACGATGGAGCGGCGGTTGACCTTCCCGGTGGCCTTGTCGATCAGCGGGACCTTGTGGGGCGACGGCTTGTCGACGCCGTTGTAGAGCCCGCCGATGACGTACGGGCTGTCCAGCAGGCCCTGTTCGAACCCGACCAGGACCTCGTCGTTGACCTCGGGGCTGAACACACCTCCGCCGCCCTTGCCACCCCACTGCACGGTGCGCACCCAGTCGGTGGTGTAAGTGTCGTCCAGCCACGGGAACTTCAGCTTCACCGAGCCGCTCTCGGCGCCGCCGATCTCGCGTACGTCCGTCACCACGCCGATCGCCAGACCCGGCAGGCGCGAGCCGCGGCCGGGCGCGTCGGCGCCGGTCACCAGGCCGGTCAGGGAGCGGTCCGGGCTGGCGCTCACCCACACCGTCGTCCGGTACCCGCCGTGCGGTTCGAGGACGTGCCGCACCGCCGTCGCCGTGTACTTGCCGGAGAACGCCTGCCCGACGTTGCCGAGCGCCACGGGCTTGCCGGCCCGCAGCTGCGGGTTGCCCTCGGCCACCGCCTCCAACTCAGCGAAACCAGCGCTGACTTGACCGGACACCGCGTCCGCGACCGCGGTCGTCTCGGCCAGGGTGCGGTACGGGGTGTCCGTGACGGTCAGCTTCGCCGACTTGCCGAACCGGCCGGCCGCGAGCGCCGGGCTCAGGCCCGGGACCACCGTGTCGCTGGTCACCGACGGCTGCCGGGACACCAGCGGCTTCTTGGTGGTGACGTCCCAGCCGCGCACCTCCACCTGCGACGCCCCGTCCGCCGCCGACAGCGAGGCCCGCAGCGCGAGCAGGTTCGCCCCGTACTCCAGCACCATCGGGTTGCGGGACGAGGAGGTCGACGGCGCGGGCGCGCCGGACGCCTTGACCGGCTTGGTGAACTGGAGCAGCCCCTTGTCGTCGACGCGCACCAGCGCGCCGCTCTCCCCCGCCAGGAACTGCAGGAAGTCCCAGTCGGACACGTTCGCCTGGGAGAGCTGCTTGTAGGTGACCGAGCCGGCCTGCACGGTGCCGCAGGCCAGCCCGGCCCCGGCGGCCACCTTGCGGACGATCGCCGACGCCGTCATGTTCCGGTACGCCACCACCTTCCGGCCCCGCTGGAGGCGGTGCGCCTTGGAGTAGGCGCGCACCACGGTGAACGAGCCCGTGCTGTCCCTGTCCAGTTCGAGGGCCGTCACCTCGCCGCTGAACAGCAGCTCGCGCGCCTGCCCGGACACGGTCACCACCGACACCTTCAGCGGGGTGCCGATGGTGATGCCCGTCGCCTGCAGGAACTCGTGGTCGGGGTCGCGGAAGGTGAGCTGTGCCGCGTCGGGAAGGCCCACGTTCTCGTCCACCACGCAGCTCACCAGCTGGGCGGCCCAGATCTGCGGGAGTTCGGCGGGCGTCTCCACCACGGGGTCCGCCGTGAACAGCCGGCCCCTTGCCTCGGCGGTCATCGCTCCTCCTCACCGCCCGCGTCCTGCAGCCCCGGCACCACCAGTTCGGTGCCGGGCGCGAGCGCCATCGGGTCGTCGATTCCGTTCGCCTCCGCGATGACCCGCCAGGCCGTCGCGTCGCCGTATTCCCGCCAGGCCAGCATGGCCAGGCTGTCGCCCGCCACCACGGTGTGCGTACTGCGGGCGGTGCGCGAGCCGGACGTCGGGTTCTGGCCCGGCGGGTCGACGCTCGCCTCCTCGATCGACAGCGCGCAGGTGGCCCGCAGCGGCCTGCCGTCGACGTCGAACAGCGTGTACGACACGGACAGGCTGGAGAGCACCCCGTCGAACGACGTCGTCCGGGCGGTGCCCCAGGTGAACCGGACCCACGGGCTGGCCGGCTTCTTGCGGCCCAGGCTGGCCGGGGTCGGCACGCACGCCTTCATCAGCTTCTCCACCGCCTGCTCCACGGAGTTGTCGTGTTTGGCTGTGGCGTCCAGGAACACCTCCAGGCTCAGCGTGCGCGGGCCGCTGCCGACGAACTCGGGCAGCGCCGACTGCCCCGCCATCCGGGACGGGGAGCGCCGCCACTCGGTGGTCTTGCTCAGCTGCAGGGTGGATGGGTTGAACTGGAGGTCGAGCTGTGCGACGGTCCCGCCGGGCTTCGCGCCGACCGAGGCCGGGGGCTCCTTCAGGGTCAGCTTGGCCCTGGCCCGGCTGGCGCGCGCTGATGACATGGCGGGACCTCCTTTCCGGGGGCCGATACGTGGTGGGGCGCTGGTTGATGAGGGCGTGTCAGGACGGGCGCAGCCCCTCGTGGGCGATCTCCAGGGTCTCCACCGCGGCCTGCGAACTGGCGGGGTCGAAGGACGGCCCCTGCCACCGCACCGGGACGATCCCGAACACCTGCCAGCTGATGATCTTCGTCAGGTCCGGTTTCAGGGCCACGATCTCGCCGTCCTTGGGCTCCACCCGCTTCAGCGTCTCGTCGAGCCAGCGGGCGATCTTCGCCGTGTCGGCGGTGACCGGCCGGGTGAGCGTGATGTTCGACCAGGTCACGCGTCCGGGCAGTTGCCAGGTGAAGCCGTTGTTGCCGCCCTCGGCGTAGCTCTCCATCTCCACCTCGGCGCCCATGCCGGAGCAGGTGTGGAAGGCGCCCAGGTCGTTGCCGCCGATCGCGAGCCGGAAGAACACGCTCGTCGCGAAGATGTTGTCCGTCATTCGTCCGTCATCCGTTCCGGCTCTCAGCGTCGTCCGTCGTAGGGGCGGCCCGTGCGGTCCCGGCCGCGGCGCAGCTCGGTGCGCAGCAGCCGGGCCATCGGGTCGAGCAGGCGGCGCGCCAGGTCGTCCAGGTCCAGGCCGGGGTCGTCCTGGGGTGTCTCGGTGCGGCGGGCCGCGTTCTTGCCGGAGGCGGCGGACGACGTGGCCGACGCGGTGGCTGCGGGGGCCGCGGAGGACACGGACGACGACCGCTTCCGGCCGGGTGCCGGAACCTCCTTGGCCGGTGCGCCTGTCGGCGGTGTGGGGGGCGCGGAGGACGACCGCGGGCGGCCGCGTGCGTCGCGCTGCACCGGGAGTGCCGCCTCGCCGGTCCTACCGGTCCCACCGGTCCCACTGGTCCCGCCGGCCGCCGTAACGGTCCTCGGCCGGACCACGGGGACGGCTCCCCCCGGTGCCGAGCCGGCCGGCGGACGGTCCGCGAGCGGCGGCGCCTGCGGGGCGGTCACCGGCAGGGGCCTCGCCGGTACGGCGGCGACCGGGGCGGCCGTCGCCCGGCGGGGCGGCGCGGGCCGGACGACCGGGACGCGCTGGACCGGGACCGGGGAGCGGGTCGTCGGTACGCCCGAACCCTCCGGTCCGGAGTACGGAGCTGCTGCCCGCTGGACCTGCGGCGTGGCCGGGGCGAGGGCGGACGGGCCGGGCGCCGGGCGCGCGGGGGTCCCGGGGCCGCCCGGCGAGGGCGCCGAGATGCCGGACCGGCGCGCGGGCGGCTCGGCGGTCGGCGTGGAGTCGTTCCGGGGCGCGGCCGGTGCGCCGGGCCAGCGCGCCGCCACCACGGGGCGGCCGCCGGAGCGGGAGACGGCGGGCTGTGCCACCCCTTCCGGAGCACGGGTGTTCAGGGTGAGCCGACGCTCGGCGAGCAGCGAGAGAGTGCGGGGTGCCGACAGGGCGGAGTGCGCTGTGGAGCGGGTCACGGGGAGCCCGTGCGGGTCTGCCGGGCCGGAGGGCCGCGCGCCTCCGATGCCTCGGGCCACGGCACGGGCGACGACGACCGGACTCGGGGCGGCGGGGCCCTGGGACCGGTGCCTGCCGGAACCGGAACTGGAACCGGCTCCCGTGCCTTCGGCCGTCGCCCGCGCGACGACCGCCGGGCCCTGGGCGGCACGGCCCTGGACGGCGGCGTCCCGGGGCCGTCGCCCGTCGATGCCCGACCCGCCGGGAGTCCGGCCGCCCCCGGTGCCGTCGGCCACGGTCCGGGCGACGACGACCGGGCCCGGAACGGAGGGTCCTTGGGGCTGCTGCCCGCCGGACGTCGTGCCGGGTCGTGGCACGTTCCCGGCCGGGCCCACGGCGTCTGCCGGACCGTGGGCCGGGGCGGCTGCGGACGGCGTCACCAGCGGTGTGGCGGGCCCGTTTGCGTGGTCCGCGGGGCCGGGCGACATGGTGCCCCCGGTGGCGGACGGGTTCGCCAGGCGGCGTTGGACGTCGCCCGTCCCCAGCAGCGGCGCGCCCGGCGTGCGGGGTGCGGCCTCGGTGGGTGTCCGGTCGCGGTCGGGCGTGGGCGGCGCCGGAGCGGCGCCGGACCCCGGGTCCTGACGGGTCGTGGCGCGCTGGACGTCCGGGCGAAAGGCGCGGGCACCGGACGCGGCGGTACCGGGCACCTCGGCGCTCGGCGGCAGCGCGGACAGCGGCGCGCCGAGGCCGCCACGCGCGCGTGCCCCGCCGTTGCCGGGGTCGGGGGTCCGGCGCGGCGCGGTGGGCGCCGTTCCCCTCGTACCGCCGTCGTACGGTCCCGGAGTGCCGCCCCCGCCTTCCGCATGGCGCTGGACGACGGGCAGCGCCGGACCGGTCGCGGATCCGGTGCCGGGCGCGGTGATGCCCCGCGGCAACGGTGTCGCCGTGGAGGGCAGTTCACTCAGCGGGGCGCCGAGGGGCCCGCGGCCGGCCTCGCGCGTGGCGGCGCGCCGCACCGGGGCGGAGGCCGGGCCGGGCGGGTCAGGGGTGGTGGCGCTGTCGGGCGCCGGTACGGCGGTGGGACGCAGGGCGGGGACGCGGCGCGCGGGTCCGGCGGGGCGCCGGGCGACGGTCAGCGCGGCCCCCACCGGGCGGACCCGGACGGCCGGGTGGGACACGTCGGAGTCGGCGGCACGGGATGCCTCCGACTGCCCGGCTCCCCCGGCTGACTGTGGCCCCGTCGCGGTGCGTTGGACGGCCGGTCCGGAAGGTGTACGGCCCCCGGAACCGGCCGGCGGACGGGACGGCTCGGCCGGGGCGGGCCGCGTCCTGGCGGCGGGCCGGGCCATGGATCCGTCAGCGGCCGCGGGCGGGACCACGGCCACACGTCGTACCAGCGGGGTCGCGGGAGCAGCCGGCGTCACAACCGGGCCGGCGTCCGGCCGCCCGGCCCGTGGGGCAGCGGAAGGAGACGAGGAGAGCACGGCGGGAGAGTGCGCGGACGTGAGACCGCGGGCCCGCCCGGCGTCGCCCGAACGGCCCTTCCCCACAGTTCCGTTGTCACCGGAACGCTCCCCCAGGGGTGCCGGGCCGGATGACCGCGCGCCTGGACGTGTCCGGCGTGAGACCTGGGTGGTCGGCGTGTCCGCCCTGCCCTCGCTCTCCCCCGGCCCGTCCGCCCCCTCCGGACGCAGTGCCCGGAGCAGCAGCGGACCCCCGGCGCTTTGAGTGTGCCGCGGGGTGGCGGCCGGGCGCGTGACGCCGCTCACCAGGCCGGTCGGGGCGGTGGGCAGCAGGGCGTGGCCGAGGCCGGCGTCGAAGGACGGGTTCTGCCAGGCGGCGAGGCCCGCGCGGAAGGCGAGGCCGTCGCTGACGCCCAACGGGGCCCGGGACACGGTGAGTTCCGGCGCGGCGGTACGGCGCCAGCCGCCGTCCCAGTCGCCGGGCACGGCGGAACCCGGGGTGCCGCCCGCGGACGGCCCCGGGGTGCCGGTCACGCCCGGCGACCGGGGTCCCGCGACGTCCGGCGCGGCGGCCCGGCGGCGCAGCCTGTCCCGCCATGCCATGTGCTCAACCGCCTTCGTTCACACGGGTGTTGATTCGGGCGATCTCCGCCACCCACTGCCGGCGCTCGTCATGGGTCAGGTCGAGGATCTCCTCGCGCCGCCAGTGGAAGTGGTAGGCGACGTACGCGATCTCCTCCCGGAGCCGGGGAAGGGCGTACGTCACGATTCCCCCAGGCGCCCACCCGAGAGGTCGACCTCGAAGCCGCCCTCGCAGTGCGGACAGGTCACCGCGGCGCGGGTGTGACCCTCGCTGTTGACCCGGCGGTAGAAGTCCTGGAGGAAGGCCACGTCGGTGGCGTACATCCGCTCCACGATCCCGGCGTGGACATCGCTGATCGAGCCGATCCGGGTGATCACCTGGCTCAGCAGCACCACGCTCAGGTACGCCGGATTCTCCTTGACCCGCAGGTCGATCTGGGGCCGCAGTTCGTCGCGGGCCGTGGCTAGGCGCATCGAGCCGTGGCGGTGCACCGTGCCCGCCTCGTCGACGTACCCGCGCGGCAGCTCGAACTCGAACTCGGTGCGCAGCCCGTGGTCCTCGCGGCGCGGCGGGGCGGCGGCCGGAGGTGCCGCCGCCCGCTCCGGCGCCTGGGCGGGCTCCGTCGCCTGGAGGATCTCCTCCAGGTTGCCCGCCGTCACCGTACGACGCCTCATTCGACGATGATCTCCTCGAACACGATCGTGACCGACTCGGTGGCCGGAGACGACTCGCCCGCCTTCAGGGACGGGCCCTCCCACTTGGAGGCCCAGCCCTGCATCAGCTGGATGCGGCGCACCGTGTTGCCCTCGGTGTCCTTGATCTCGATGGTGAGGTTCTGCCGCGCGGAGTTCACGGCGCCGTTGTTCAGGGTCTCCTTGATCCACTTGGTGAACTCGCTGCTCTGGTCGAGTCCCCGGGTGATCGTGATCTCACCTGCCTGCCGGGCGCCGGGCTGCTTGCGGATGATCTGCTTGCCCTCCGCGCTGACCTGCTTGACCTCGACGACCTCCTCCTCGACGGTCAGTCCGCTGATCTCCTGGATCGACTCGACCAGATAGCCGCCGAGCTGCACGCCGAAGACGTGGGTGGAAAGAGCATCGCCCGTTGCCATGACTGTCTGTCACCTTTCCTTACGGGTCTTCTTCTCTGCTTCTCTACTGACCCGCGGTCACTCGTCGATGAGGCTGGTGCTGTCGGAGAACTGGGCCAGCCGGAACACCACGAACTCCGCGGGCTTGACCGGCGAGACGCCGATCTCACAGATGACCCGGCCCTGGTCGATGGACTCCTGCGGGTTGTTGTCCCGGTCGCACTTCACGTAGAACGCCTCTTCGGCGGTGCGGCCGAACAGCGCGCCCCGGCGCCATTCCTCGGTGAGGAAGGAGGTGACGTTGCGCCGGATGCTGGACCACAGCCGGTCGTCGTTCGGCTCGAAGACCACCCACTGGGTGCCCAGCAGGATGGACTCTTCGAGGTAGTTGAAGAGGCGGCGCACGTTCAGGTAGCGCCAGGCCGGGTCGGAGGAGAGGGTGCGGGCGCCCCAGATCCGGATGCCCCGGCCGGGGAAGGCCCGTACGCAGTTCACGCCGATCGGGTTCAGCAGGTCCTGCTCGCCCTTGCTGAGCCGGAGCTCCAGGTCGACAGCGCCGCGGATGACCTCATTGGCGGGCGCCTTGTGCACACCGCGCTCGGCGTCGCTGCGCGCCCACACACCCGCGATGTGGCCGCTCGGCGGCACGGTGGTGTTGCGTCCGGCGGCCGGGTCGAAGACCCGCACCCACGGGTAGTAGAGGCTGGCGTACCGGGAGTCGTAGCCCGCTTCGTCGTTGCGCCAGGTGCGCACCTGCTGGGCGGAGAGGCCGGGCGGGGTGTCCAGGACGGCGACGCGGTCGCCCATCTGCTCGCAGTGCGAGATCACCGCGAGCTGCACGGTGCGCACGCCCTCGGCGTCGATGTCGCCGCGCTGGTAGGCGCTCATCAGGTCCGGCACGGCGACCATGGTGATCTCGTCGATGGTCTCCAGGCCGCCGAACCCGGTACGGGCGGCGGCGTCACCGACGTACTCGGCCGGGTTGAGGCGGGACACCTCGCCGGAGCCGTTCGCGGCGGGCGCGGCCGGGCCGTCCGGCACAGCCAGGGTCTGGCCGGCGGGCCTGGCCTGACTGGCGCCCTGCTGCTCGGTGACCTCGATCAGCTTGGAGGCGCGGGCCTGGTTGACCAGGTACCCCTTGACGTTCTTGCGGGTGGAGGCCTCGTACGTCTCCGCGACCTGGTCGCCCTGGCGGACCAGGACCTTGAAGCGGTCCTCCGGCGTGTTCTCGCCGTCCGCGTCGGCGACCTCGACCGACACCCCGGTGACACCCGGCCTGGCCGCGACGAGGAAGCCGCCGAGGGCCACCGGCACCGCGGCCTTGGTGCCGCGCCGGCCGCCGTCGACCGACGGGGCGGAGGCGTCCTCGGCCCGGCCGCCGATCCGCACGATGTACGCGGCGCCGCCGCCGTTGGCGAAGTAGCCGTGGACCGAGAGGGGCAGGTAGGCGCCCTCGGTGAAGCCGCCGAACTGCTGGGTGTACTGGTCCCAGCTGGTGACCAGCGTGGGCGCGTGGAACGGGCCGTGCTCGGCGAACCCGACGAACGCGGCGACGGCCGTGCCGACCCCTTCGATCGGTCGGGCACCGGACTGCACCTCCTCCACGTACACGCCCGGGGTGAGGTACGTCGGCATGCTTGCTCCTTCGCGTCCTACGGGTCGGTCACCTGTGTCCAGGCCGAGTCTGCTCGGGGATCCGCCGGGACGACAGGGCCGCGGGGACCTGGTGAGGGGCAGGATCACTGCCTTCCGCTGCCTGTGTGAACCGACCGACTGCCGCCCGGACTTGCCCTCGTTCTGCCCGTACGGACCTGGACGTCCCGTTCGCCCGGGGGGTCCACTGGGGGCCGCAGCAGGGGTGCGGCCGACGAGGAGGCAGCGAAGTGCGGACGTCCGGGGCGCACACCGAGCAGAACGAGCAGGCAGAGACCCGGCAGGCCGCACGCGGCCCGGCCGCCGCCCGTCGGGAAACGTCCCCGGGCGGCGCCGCCATGCCGCCGCCGCTCACCCCCGACGCGCTCCAGGTGGCGCAGCGCGGCGCGGGCAACGCCGCGGTGACCGCGATGATCGCCCGCCGCGCCCACCCCGCACCCGTGGTGGAGCAGCCCGACCACGGGGTGGACGGGGTCCTGGGCTCCGCCGGCAAACCCCTCGCCGCGCCGGTGCGCCAGGACATGGAGTCCCGGTTCGGCACCGACTTCTCCGACGTACGGCTGCACACCGGCACCGCCGCCGCCCGCTCGGCCCACGCCATCGGGGCCCGCGCCTACACCTCCGGCAGCCATGTCGTCCTCGGCGCCGGGGGCGGCGACAAGCACACCCTCGCCCACGAGCTCACCCACGTCGTGCAGCAGCGGCAGGGTCCGGTCGCGGGCACGGACCACGGCAACGGCCTGCGCGTGTCCGACCCTTCCGACCGCTTCGAACGGGAGGCGGAGGCGAACGCGCACCGGATCATGACGGGGCCCGCGCCCGTGCAACGGGCCGAGGCGGACACCGCGGCGCCCGCGTCCTCCGGTGCGGCGGTGATCCAGCGCAAGGGCATGGAGGAACTCTCGGGCAACCTGCCGGCCGTCGGGGCCGGCGGCAACTCCCTGTCGTCCTTCCTCAAGTCCTTCTCTCGAGCTCCCGCGCAGGAGTCCGAGGAGCTGGCGGAGATTCGCCAGGACATCGCGGAGTACGACCGGGATCCCAAGCGTGACCCCATGCACTGTGCGCAGCAGGTGATCGGGCTGCTGTTGGCCGTCAGCAGCGCCGAGGACAACCTCCAAGGAAAGCCCGACCGGGAGACCGCGTCCGCCAGGCACTTCCTGACCGCGGCCCGCACGGCCCTCAAGGCCGAGAACGACCGGGTGACCGAACAGATCGGCCGGGACGCCGACTTCCCGGCGGAGGCCCGCGGCCCCTTCGAGGCGATGACCGCGAACGGCCTGCTCTGGAACGAGGAGACCTGGGCCGACAGCGCCGTGGCGTTCGCCATGAGCGGGCCGAGCTACTTCCGCGAGCTCTCCGAGATGAACCGGGCCGGAATGGCCAACGAGATCACGAGCCGCGGGCGCAAGGACTGGGTGAGCGGCGTCGAGCAGGCGCTGGGCACCGCCCTGCGGCAGAGCGTGCTGATCCACTACACCAAGGACGCGGAACGCGCACAGCAGTTGCAGCAGGCAGGCCAGATCAAGTCGAAGACGGAGCTGCTGAAGGCGGACCCCGCCGCGCCCAACAACTCCGAGGGCTACGACAAGCACGTCCTCGCGAACGAGGGTTTCGTCTTCTTCTTCCTGGAGGCGCCCGGCAGCGAGTTCCGTGACACCCGGTTCGGAAAGGCCCGTTTCGAGATTCCGCTCGCGGACTCACCCCTGGAGTCCCAGGGCTGGCTGATGCTCAGCGACTTCGCCCAGCGGGAGTATCCGACGATCAACGCCAAGCCCACCGACCCCTCGGCCACCAAGAGCGAGCTGGCCACTCGCCAGGAGAAGATGCCCGCCGAATTCTCCCTGCCCGTGCGGAACTTCGACCTCGGAGCCGGCAAGGCGGACGTGGACCTCATGAAGATCATGGAGCTGTCCCAGCAGGAGCGGGACCCGGAGCGCGGAGCCCAGATCTCGTACGCGAAGATCCAGGCCGGGGCGGACGAGCACAGCACGATGACCTACGGCTCCGGCGAAGGGAAGAAGGAGTACAAGGAGCGGCTCCGCTCCAACACCCTGAAGGGCAGGGACATCGTGCCCGGCCTGGTGGACCGCGCGGTGCTGGAGATCATGCGGCTGGAGGAGGTCAACCCCGCGTTGGCGGAACGGCTGAAGAACATGTCCGGTACGGAACTGATGAGGTTCCTCCTCAAGGACCTCCTGCGTCCGCAGGCGATGCTGCCCAACAGCGTGGATCTCAGCAACGCCACGCTCCAGGTCAAGTCCTGACGGGGCGGCAGGACGCCACCGGCCTCAGGCGCCGGTGGCCTCCGCGAGGTACGGCCCGAACTCGCTCTCCAGGACCAGCCGTCCGAGCTTGCGGTACTCCTGGGCGATCGCGGTGACCGTCTGCCGCATGGTGAGCGGCTCGCCGGACTCGGCCGCGAGGTAGGCCGCGGTCACCGCGCAGGCGCGGATGGAGCCGCCGGCGAGTTCGAAGCGGTCCGCGCAGAAGGCGAGGTCCAGGTCGCCGGCCCGGGGCAGCCGCTCGCCCAGGCAGCGTTCCCACAGGGCGAGGCGCTGGCCGGGGTCGGGCACCGGGAAGTCCGCCACCACGTCGATGCGGCGGGTGAACGCCTCGTCCAGGTTGGCCCGCAGGTTGGTGGTCAGCACCGCGATGCCGTCGAACGACTCCATGCGCTGGAGCAGGTACGCCGACTCGATGTTGGCGTGCCGGTCGTGCGCGTCCTTCACCTCCGAGCGCTTGCCGAAGATCGCGTCGGCCTCGTCGAAGAGCAGCACCGCGTTGACCGCCGACGCCTCGGTGAAGATCCGCTCCAGGTTCTTCTCGGTCTCCCCGATGTACTTGTCCACAACTGTGGACAGGTCCACCACGTACAGGTCCATGCCCAGGTCCGCCGCGACGACCTCGGCGGACATGGTCTTGCCGGTACCCGACTCGCCGGCGAACAGCGCGATGACGCCGCGCCCCCGGCCGCCGCCGGGCCGCATCCCCCACTGCCCGAGCACCTGCTCGCGGTGGCGGGCCCGCAGCGCGAGTTCGCGCAGCCGCCGGTGGGTGGTCGGCGGCAGCACCAGATCGTTCCAGCCGACGCCCGGCTCCACCCGGCGGGCGAGCCGGTCGAGCCCCGCGCCGTTCTGGGCCCGTACGGCGGTGCGCAGGTCGTCGGCGCGGACCGGGCGGCCCGCGAGGGCGGCCGTACGCGTCGCCACGTCGGCGGCGCGGCGCAACTGCCCGGAGTCCAGGCGGTGCGCGGCGACGGCCTCGGCGAGCGCTTCTACGTCGCCGGTCGCACAGCCGTCACCCGCGGCATGGTCGAGGGCGTGCCGCCACCGCTCGGCCTGCCGTTCGGGCGACGGCGCCGGCACGTCCAGGACGACGGGGGTGTCGGCCGCCCACAGCGGGTCCCAGGTGCCGGTGCCGTGCGTGAACAGGGGAATCCCGCGCAGCGCCGCGCACAGCGCCCCCAACGTCCGGGCTCGTTCGCCCGGTTCCGCGGGCAGCGACTCCAGCGGGCCGAGAACGACCCCGGCACCGGTCAGACGGGCTTCGAGGGCGGCGATCCGGGCGAGCTCCGGTACGTCGCCGGGGCGCCGGGCGAGGGCCACCGCGTCGAGGACGAGCGGGCGCAGCCCGGCCGCGTGCAAGGCGGCGGTGGCCAGCCCCTCGGCGTCGCCGCCCCGGCTGCGCAGATGGACGAGGCCCATGCCGGTCCCGGCCGCGGCCGCCGTCCGGTGGACCTCCGCCGCCTCGGCGGTCGGGTCCTCGCGGGCCTCGCCGAGCACCCCGGCGAGCCGGGCGTCGGGCCGCGCGCTGCCCAGCAGGTGCGCGGTGACCCGGTCGGGGACGGCCAACACCCGTGACAGCGGCGGCCGTTCCGGCTCGGTGACCTCCAGCAGACCGCTCGCGACGAGCGGCGCCCCGGGGGCGAGCCGGAACCGGGCGGCTGCCGCGCCGGCGAGCCCGCACAGCTCCAGGGCGAGCCCGACCGTGGGCCGACGGCGCGTCAGGTCGTCGTTGAGATAGCCGTAGAGCCGCTCGAACCGGGCGTCCAGGTCGGGCGCCACCGCGACCAGCAGCAGGTCCAGCTCCAGCGGGGACAGCCCGAACCGCCGGGCGAGGCCGTCGAGAACGGACCCGGCCGGCGGGCGCCACGGCTCCTGGGCGGGTACGTCGAGACCACCCGGCTCGTCCAGGATGCGAGCCACCGCCTCGGGGCTGAGGTACTGCCCCCGATACGGGTCGTCGGGATCGGGATCGCCGGCACGACGGACGGCCACGGCGTGCCGCACCCGCTCCTCGACCGCGCGAAGCCGCGCCCACAGGTGGTCCGCGTCGGCGGCTACGGGTTCGGTGACGGATACGGGTTCGGTGACGGATACGGGTTCGGCGGTGTGGGTCACGGCTGACGGTCTCCCCGGTGGCGCCGCCTGGCCGGGGCGGGGCCCCGCTCACGCGGGCCGGCGAAGCCGTCCGCGCCCGGGTCCGTCGTCTCCCTGTAGCGCAGCCGACGTCCCGGCGCCGCTTCGCCGTCCTCTCCGCGGGCGGCGGAGCGCACGACGAGCCCTTCGGTGACCGGCGGCGCGACGGCCGTGCTCACCCCGGCGAGCGGCGCCCGTACCCGTACCCCGAGCGACACCTTCAGCTCTCCGCCGAGCGCCGACCACACATCGGAGGCGGCCGGCGCGTCGAGCCCGGCCCCTCCGGCGTCCAGGCTCACGGTCAGGCCGAGTTCGGCGAGCGTGCCGGTGAGCAGCCGCGCGGGCAGCGTGTCGGTGGCCACCAGCGTGGCGAGCACCTGCGAGAGCAGCCGGTGCTCGTCCTGCGGGCGGCTCGCCCACGCCGTGACCAGGTACGTCAGCTCGAACCAGCGGGGCGGGGTGCGCCGCGCCACCAGGTGCCCGTCCGCGTCGTACACCTCCCCGGCGCCGCTGCCGCGCCGGACGGCGTCCTCGCGGATGTCGTACAGGAAGACGCAGACCGTCGGGGCGCTGCGGCGCGCCGCCCAGTCCCGGGTGGGGGCGTCGAACACCACGTCGATGCCCGACGCCTGCAGGCCCGACTCGCCGAGCAGCCGGCGCAACCCCTCGTCGACCTCGTGGATCACCGGCGGGTCACCTCGTCGGGCGGCTGCACGCTGCCGCTGACCACCAGGAAGTCGGTCTTCACCGGTGAGAACCCGGGGCCCTTGGCGGTGATGGTGCGCGGTCCGGTCTGGTCCTTGGCGAGGATGAGCAACTGGCCGATGAAGGTGCCGTCCGACTTCGGCACGGTCGGCGCCGCCGCCGCGGTGATCCCCGGATTCCAGGTGAACCGCACCGGCACTCCCGGCGGGAAGTCCTTGCCGCGCACCGAGGTGACGAAGCCGGGCCTGCCGATCGCCGGCACCGCGACGATGCGGGGCTGGAGGATGCGCAGCCGCTGCCGGGCGGTGTTGTCGTTCTTGTCGGCGTCCGTCCCGGTGGTGGTGAGGACTCCGGTGACACGGCCGGTCAGCGCCTTGTCGGGGCTGAGCACGACGCGTACGACCGTGCTCGCGCCCGGCGTCAGGTCCGGCAGCGCGCACACCCAGGAGCGGTCGCAGCCCTCCGGCGGGCCGCTGTTCGGGATGCCCTTGGGCAGGCCGATGCGCAGCCGCAGCCCGGTCGCCAGCGCGTTGCGGCCGTTGCGCACGGTGTACGTCACCACGACACGGCCGCCGACATAGCCGGGGTTGGGCCGGGCCGAAACACTCACCCCGGGCCCGGCGTCGGGCTCGGGCGCCTTGGGGGGCACGGTGGGTGTCGGAGTCGGAGTCCGCGTCGGAGTGGGCGTCGGGGTCGGGGTGGGCGTCGGGGGCGGCGTGGCCTCGCGCACCGGCACCACGGTCCGGCCGGCGTTGTCGCTGGGTTCCGGGTCCAGGACCGTACCGCTGACCGACCAGTCGACCGGCTGGTCGCCGGCGGTGACCCCGGTGAGGGTGACGGTCACCGGGACGGTGCCGCCCGGCTCCACCACGCCGACGTTGCACTGGAGCGAGGCGGCGTCACAGGTGTGCCCGGGCCAGGTCACCTTCGTGACCTGCACACCGGCGGGCGGGGCGATGGTGAGCGTGGTGCCGGGGGAGGCGGCGGGTCCGTTGTTCACCACGCCGACCTGGACCGTGGTGGAGTCGCCGACCGTGACCTCCGGGGCGGTGCCGGGCGCCTGGACCGCGAGGTCCACGGACTGCTGGACGCTGGGTTCCTTCTGCCGGCCCGCGAGCTCGGTCGTGAGCTTCGTGAGCTTGCCGGACGCGATGTCCAGGAGCTTGAGCTTCTCGGGGGTGTTGACCGGACGACTGGGGCGGGCGCTGATCACCAGCCCCTTGCCGTCGGCCGTCCAGGCGGCGTCCCGGGGCTGGAACGGGCCGGTGTTCTCCGGCAGTTCCCGGCCGCAGGCGCCGGGCAGGTCACGGGCGGCGGTGGGCAGCAGCACCTGGCAGCCGGCGCCCGTCAGCGACGTCAGGAGGATGCCGTTCTGCTCGTCGATCCGGCCGGCGCCGTTCTTGCGGTTGAAGGCGATACGCAGACCGTCCGGGGAGAACGCCGGGCTGTCGTCGATGACCTCGCAGTCACCCGGGCAGATCTTGGCGCTCAGGTCGTCCTGCCGGGACAGGTCGTTCACGGGCACGGTCCAGATGTGCTTGTTGCCGCCGCCCCCGTTGATCTCGAAGTTGCGGGTGAAGGCCAGGGTGGTGCCGTCGGAGGACCAGGTGGGCTGGGCGTCCTGGCCCTGGAGCTGTCCGGCCGGCGGGGTGACCTTGCCGGTGATCGCCCCGGTGGTCGCGTCCGCGATGAGGATGCTGCTGGGACCCGCGGCCTCACCGACGCCGCCCGGCGAAGTCCGGGTGAAGGCGAGGTACTTGCCGTCCGGGGAGAACGTCGGGTCGGTGTCCCAGTCCGTCGCGGCGCGGTCCTTGAGCGGCATGGGCGCCGCGTTGGAACCGTCGGCGTCCACCATCCAGATCCGCTCGATCCGCCGGCCGTCGGCGTCGGTCTCGAAACGGGTGACGACGATCCGGCGTCCGTCCGGCGTGTAGTTCTGCCGCTCGGTCCACGGGTCGAACCCGGACGCCGGCCGGAACAGCGGGTCCTTGGCGGGATCGGTGTTGGTGTCGGCCGCCGGGTCCTCGTTCAGGATCGTCAGCCCCAGGTCACGGGGGTCGGCCCCGTCCGCCCGGATGTCCTGCAGCGTCACCACGTGGGCGCCGGGGTGGTTCTTGTCAGGGGCTGCCGCCGAGGTGCGCTCCACCACCACGCCGCCGCCGTCGAGCGGGCCGAGCCAGGTGGGCGAGAGGACCTCCCGGTCCTCGTTGAGCACCAGCGCGGGTTCCTGGTCGGAGTGCGCGAGCGAACCGAACACATGGTCGTAGTCGCCCTCGCACGTACAGGTGGTCTCGGGGCTCAGGAACACCACCCCGTCCCCGTCGGGCTTCCACGCCGCCCCGTGGGCACGCCAGGTCGCGTACGCACCCCCGAACAGCGGCTCGTCGCCGGTCCCGGCCGCGTTCGCCACCCGCAGCCGGGGCACGCTCTTCCCGTCGACGGTGGTCGTGGCGGTGTACGCGATCCAGTCCCGGTTCTCGTCGTCGTTCACCGGGTTCCAGGCCGGCTCGGACGCCGTGCCGTTCGCGGGACCCGTGATCCGGGTGGGGGTGCCGCCCGCCAGCGGCCGTACGTAGATCTGCCGTCCCACCGACACGTCGCCGTCACTGGAGTACGCCAGCTGCTTCCCGTCGGGGGAGACCGTCGGGCCCTCCTCGTCGGCGGGCGTGTCGGTGAGCCGCGTCAGACGACCTGTGCCGTCGGTGCGTACGAGCCACAGGTCGCGCTGCGTCCCGCCGTCCGGACCCCCGGACCCGGCCGCGTCGAACACCACGGACTGCCCGTCCGGTGTCAGCCGGGGGTGCGCCGCGTCCATGCCGAAGGTGAGACGTCGTACGGAACCGTCGGCGGCTCGCAGGTAGATCTGCGGGGTCTTCTCGTCGCGCCGGCTCGCGAAGACCATCTGGTCACCGAGGGCGGACGGCTGGACGTCGTAGTGGGCCGGGCCCGTACCGAACAGCGGGGTGCTGGAGGTGGTGGTGGCGACCGTGCCGAGGCTGCGGTGCCCGGTACCGGCGTAGGCGACCCGGGTGCCGGTGGTGTCGGCAGCCGCCTGCGGCCGGGGTTGGGCGCTGCCCTGTCCGGAGGCCGCCGTCACCGCGAGCAGCGGGATCAGCAGCAGCAACGACGCCCCGAGTCTCCCCGGGCGGTACCGCCCACCGGGGCCGGCGGTGCGCATCACGGTCCACCTCGCAGTCTGGTGCAGCATCTGGACGTACCCCTGCCACTGTGCGACGGCCGCACGCGACGCGGCAGGGCGGCGGGGCCGTACCCGGGGGAAGCGCGGGGTGCGCTTTCGGGCAGTGCGGTGGGCCCCCGGGCAGTGCCGGGGTGCCCGGGCGTCGTCGGACCGGCCCGTCGCGGGCCGTTGTCAGATCAATCCGTTGCGCAGTGCGTAGCCGACCGCGTGGGCCCGGTTGCGCAGTTGCAGCCGGGTGATGATCTCGTGCAGGACGTTCTTGACGGTCCGTTCGGAATACGCGGTCTTGCGGGCGATCTCCGCGGTGTCCAGGCCCTCCGAGACCAGGCGCAGCATGTCCGCCTCTCGGGTGGTCAGCGTGGACAGGGACAGGCCCCGCGGGTCGAGCGCCGAGCGCTGGAGGCTTCCCACGTGGCTGAGCAGTTTGCCGAGCAGGTCGCCGGGCAGCACGCCCTCCCCGTTGGCGATCGCCAGGACCAGGTGGAGGAGCCGGTCCTGGTCGGCCTCGGCGCGCCGCAGCACCGCCGACACGCCGCACTCGATGACGCGTTGCAGTGCGCCGGACCCGAGGGTGCCGACCACGAGGCCCGTACGGCTGCCGGTGTTGTGCCGCAGCCGCTGCAGCAGGGCGGCCACATCGTCGTCGACGTGGTCCACGACCACCAGCGACGCCTGGGCCCGCTCCACGTCGGCGTCGTCGAGCAGGTCGATCTCGGGGCGCTGACGCAACTGCTGGACGACGCCGACGCGCAGGACCGGGTCGGCGGCGTAGACGGCCAGGGTCACCCGGACCGGACGATCGGAGTGGGAGGACTGGTGCGTGGCCCGGTCCTGGGCGGCCACAGGTGCCGTGGCGGCCGGTATGGCCGGGTTGTTCTCGTCCGAACGGAACATGGCCGGGTTACCACCTGATTCATGAGTGCGTGGGGGTGCGGGAACGCGGGAGGCGCGGCGATCGCCGCAGAGGCCGGAAAGCGGAGTGGGCACGACGGCGGGCCACATCAACGACTTACAAGCGTAAGGGAGTTGACTTGGGCCTCAGAGGCATCGCGACTGCCCGCGTGTTGCCCTCGTATCCCTCGTGGCGGCCAGGGCGCGCTCCTACCGTGGTCGCGTGACGCCTTCTGCAGCCTCTTCCGGCCCCGGTGCGCCCAGCCTCGACATCCCGGCCGTGACGGTGGCGCCCGGCAGCACCGCCACGACCAGTCTGACCGTCCGCAACGACAGCGACATCGTCGAGGCGTACAGCCTGGAGGTCGTCGGGGACTGTGCCTCCTGGGCCACCGTGGAACCCCCGCGGGTCTCCCTCTACCCCGGCGCCTCCGAGACGGTGACGATCCGTCTGGAGCCGCCACGCTCCCCGGAGATACGCGCCGGCGAGCTGCCCCTGGGCGTACGGGTCCTGCCGACCGAGCATCCCGACGCGGTGACGGTCCCCGAGACCACCGTGCACATCGAGGAGTTCCACGAGCTGCGGACCGAGCTGGCCCCGCGCCGCCGGCGCGGCTGGCTGCGCGGCCGCTACCGGCTCGCGGTGCGCAACCAGGGCAACACCCCGGTCCAGGTGGGCTTCACCCCCGGCCAGGCGGGCGAGGAGCTGTCGTTCGCCTTCAACCCGGCCGAGCCGAAGCTGGAGCCCGGCGAGTCGGTCGAGGTCGGGCTGCGGGTCCGTACGGGCAAGCCCGTGTGGTTCGGCTCCCCGGTGGTGTGGCCGTTCACCCTGGCCACCGCGGAGACCGGTGACCCGGACGGGACCCGGCCGGACGAGACCGCCGACCGGCCGCCGCTGGACGCGGAGTTCGTCCAGATCCCCATCTTCCCGAAGTGGCTGCTCGCCGTGCTCGCGGCCCTGCTCGCGCTGCTGCTCGCCTGGTTCACACTGGTCCGCCCGGCGGTGCGCAGCGCCGCGAAGGAGGCGGCCAACGAGGTGGTCCAGCCGCGCCCCACGCCCGCGGGAGAACAGGGCGGCAACGGGCAGACACCCGGCAGCGGTTCCGGCGGTGCGAGCGCCTCGCCCGGCGGTCAGGGCAAGGCCAACGGTTCCGGAGCGGGCGGCGACGGCACCTCGACCGGGAACGGCACCGCTGTCGGCGACGGTCAGCAGAGCTCGGCGACCATCGACCTGAAGACCTCCGGCGGGAAGACCGATACCGGCACCTACAAGGTGCCCGAGAAGAGCGTCTTCGGTGTGACGGACATCGTCGTCGCCAACTTCCAGGGTGATGAAGGGGTGATGACGATCAACTTCGGCGACCGCAAGATCACCACGATCGCCCTGGAAACCTTCCGCAACCAGGACTACCACTGGGTCACCCCCATCAAGATCCCCGCGAACAACACCGTGACCATCGAAGTCACCTGCGCGAAGCCGGGCACTCCGGCCACCGGCCGCCAGGCGCAGGGATGTCACGAGGTCCTGAACGTGAGCGGTGTGGTCAGCCGCACCGAGTGAACCGCACCTCAAGCTTCCGATCATTTTTGATTAGTGCCGACTACATCTGTAAAGAGCGGCCATCGATTCTGTCCAGAATCAGATAACGCTGGTCTCAAAAGCGGCATCCAGCCGCAGACGGCACACATACGGCACGCATACGGCAGTCAAACCACCGGCATCATCACGATCACCGGCACCTCCAGTACCACGTACATCCACGCCGGCGACCGCCCGAACACCTCCGCCCTCGGCGCGTCCGAGCTCACCAGCCGTCACCCCGTTTCACGCGGCCCGCATCGCGGAGCTCGCCCTTCGGACGGCAAGGGCCCGCCCCCTCACCGGTCCGCGAGGCTTCAGCGGCAGGCAGCGCCGGGACCTCGGAGCCCTCCCCCTCAGGCAGCCGTCCGGAACAGCACGCCGCTCCCCTGTGGCGCATCCCAGCCGAGGCGTCCAGGGTCAGTTGACGTTCGCGGAGGGTGCTCAGGGTGCCCCCATGGCAGACGTCAGAGTTACCTACGACCGTCAGGCGAACGCGGCGTACCTGTACCTCACCGATCCAGCAACACCCGCCGCGCGCTGCTACCCCCGCGATCCCGTCTCGGTGGACGGAATGATCAACCTCGACTTCGACGATCGCGGGCGCCTCATCGGCATCGAGGTGCCGGCCGCCGACTCGAAGCTGCCCGAGCAATTGCTCGACGCCGCAGAACGACTCGACGTCGAACACCCCTGAGTCGCGACGGCATCAAGCATCAGCCGAGACAAGACACGTCCCGGCAGGCCGTGTCGACTCTCGGTCGGTGGTCACCGGAGTCCGCAGGGGTGAGCACGGCCGGAGTCTGCGTGGGCTGCGGTGTCTCACGTACGGCGGTGGTCCGCGGACGTTCGCGCTTGTCCGCCGCTGTTCGCCTGCGCTGTCACACGGCCAGACCCTCACCCGGGACGGCGACGGGTCGTCTCCGCATCCCAGGACGGCGTCTCAGGCAGTGCGTGTTTGCGCAGGTCAGGGTGGGTGGGATGGTTGCGTCGTCGCGGGTTGGGCGGTGGTGGTTGCGGTGGGTCCTCGGTGTCTTCGAAGCTGTGGGTGTCGCACCGGACGGGGTGGATCGAGACCCCGGTAGCAGCCTGGTGACGACTCCCGCCTTGTGCCTGCGTACCGGGCATCTCTGTGCCCTGGTGCCCGACGTGCGGCGCCCGGCGCCCCGCGACCTCGGGGCGGGGACATCCGGCCGGCTCCCGCCCCCTCGGGCGATCGGGCCGTCATGTCCTCGGATCGGACGCGGACGGGTGGCGGGACGTCAGCGGGCGCGTTCGGCGGGAGAGCCGGCGCGGGCCGGGAGCGACACCCTACGGACCACCAACCAAGAAGGAAGACACGACATGAGCAGGAACACCCACACACCTCGTCGTCCGGGCCGCCGTGCGGTCTTCGCCGCCGGTCTCGTCCTGGCCGTCGGGCTCGGTGTGTCGACGCAGGCGGCGGCGCAGGCCGCCGTCCGCGCCCCCGCCAAGGCATCCGCGAAGGCGTCGGCCGCGCCGCGGTCGGTCAGTGGCTTCAACGGTGACGTGGTGACCCAGGTCGCCGACTTCTACGGCGCGTACATCTACGCGAAGGACGACCCCGCGGGCCCGGACACCGCACTGGCCAAGACGCTGCGCGCCCACTACCTCACGCCCGCCTTCGCCAAGCAGCTGGAGGCCTGGGAGAAGAAGAACAAGGTGGACGGTCTCCTGCGGGCCCAGAACGTCCCGGCACAGTGGACGGTGAGCGAGGGCGCCAACGGCCTCGAGGTCGTCGTCACCCTGACCTACGGCGGCGGGGAGTCGCCGACGACGACGACCGACCTCGTCGTGCAGCAGGAGCCGACCGGCCACATCACCGACATCCGCACCACGAGCATCACCCCGGCGAAGGCATCCACGAAGGCGTCCGCGAAGGCGTCCGCCGCGGTGCGGTCGGTCAGTGGCACGACCGGTGACTCGGTGACCCGAATCGCCGACTTCTACGGCGCGTACGTCGACGCGAAGGACGACCCCGCGGGCCCGGACACCGCACTGGCCAAGACGCTGCGCGCCCACTACCTCACGCCCGCCTTCGCCAAGCAGCTGGAGGCCTGGGAGAAGAAGAACAAGGTGGACGGCGTCCTGCGGGCCCAGAACGTCCCGGTGCAGTGGACGGTGAGCGAGGGCGGCAACAGCCGTGAGATCGTCGTCACCCACACCTTCGGCGGCGGGGAGTCACCGACGGTGACGACCAACCTCGTCGTGGAGCTGGAGCCGGTGTTCGGCGATGTCACCGACATCCGCACCACGAGCGCCCGCTGACGGCGCAGCCACTCCGCCCGGTCCGCTTCCGGCTTCGGCCGGAGGTGGGACCGGCAGCGCTGATGGCCCGCACCGGCCCGAAACCCTGGCGACCGTCTTGTGCCCCTCCCCCGATCCTGGGAGTGGGGCCGGGCCTGTAACTGGGTACAACCCCGCTCCCCCGGTTGTGCTGCCGGGCGGGCCGCGTGACCTGTCGCTTCGTCAGTCGCCGGTTGCGGCCATGTTGGCGGCGGGGATCGGTACCCAGCGGCCGGGGTCGTAGTCGATGCGGTCGTACCGGTAGCCGGGCAGTCCTTTGGTGCTGGTGGTGCGGAAGGGGCGACCGTGGTCGTCGACGCGGACGGTGCCCGTGCGGCCCTGTGAGGACCAGTCGAGGTCGAGGTACCAGTCGCAGGTGCAGGACTCGTTGAGCGCGGAGACCACCAGGACCTCGGGCTCCTGCAGGGACACCCGGTAGGGGAAGTCGATCGCGGGGATCGGCGTGCCCGCCCCGTTGTCCCCGGGCGTCGAACGGGCCAGGGGCTGGTGCGCGTCGAGGTTCACGGAGAAGAAGCGGGGGACGAGGCCGGCGCCGCAGCCGTCGCTCAAGGAGTAGACGACGCCCCGGTCGGCGGCGGGGGTGGCGCGGTTGACCACGCGCACGTGCATGGCCTCCAGGACGACGGCGGCGGCGCCGCGTCCCTGGACCGTGATCCGCACACCGGTGGTGCCCCCGTGCACCGCCCGCTGGGAGGCGGCCCACGCCGCGATGTCCTCCGGGTGCGGGGGTGGCGGGACCTGCCGCGATGGCTTGGCGACGACGTAGTCCTCGCCGCAACCGGTGAGTCCGAGTGTGTGCGAGTTGGCGGTCCAGGTGAGCGGGGCCACCGGTGGGGCCGTGCCGGCGCCTGCCCGGTTCGGCTTGGGGTTGCCGTTGGGTGTGGCCGACGCGGCGGGGGGTCCGGCGGCGGATGCGGTGAGGCCGAGGAGCGCGGCGACGAGCGAGGCCGCCAGTGCCATCGACCGTACGGGGCGTCGTCGGGGGCGCCCGCCGTGAGGCCGCGGCCTGGGCGGTGAGGCCGGCCCGGGGCGCCGGCCGGCCGGTGAGATCGGCCCGGGCGCCTCCACGGCCGGGCCGCTGCCGCTCGCGGAGACGGCCGATGCGGCATCCCTCACGGGGGCGATCGATGCCGCCGCACTCGTGGTGGTGTGGGGCGCTGGTGCCTGCCGGGTGTCGGACGGGCGTGTTCGTCGCCGCGCGGCGGCGGCCATGATCCACCGGCGGTGCAGCTCCATGCGTTCTTCGGGGGAGGCGCCGCAGAGTACGGCGAACCGCTCGACTCCGGCGAAGTCCTGCGGGACCGCTTCTCCGGAGCAGTAGCGGTGCAGGGTGGAGGCGTGCACGTCCAGTCGCCGGGCCAGTGCCGCGTAGCTGCGGTCGGTGCGCTCCTTCAGCCGTGTCAGCAGTAACGCGAACTCCGCTACGTCGTCGTGGATCGAATCCATGCAGTCCGTACTCGTATCCCTTTGTCGGCCCGTGCGGGCCTGTCCCGACGGGGCGCGGCATCCCAGGCGCTCCCCCGTATCTGCACGCCCGTACGCCTGGGATGGTTCCAGGGTCGCGAAGGGTGATCCTTTTCACGACCGGCCCGCAGAACGCTGAACGTCACCGTCCGGCCCGCTCCGTCCTCGGTCGCCATGTGGTGTACGGCGATCCCGGCGGCCGCACCGCCTTCGCGGGACCGAGGCGGTAGGCGGTCGGGCCCCCGGATCGATCCGGGGTCCCGACAAATCGATCCGGGGGCCCGACAAGGTGAGCGAGGTCAGCGGACGTCGACGAAGTCGCCGGAAGAGGTGGCGGCCGCGGTGGTGGATGTGGCGGTGAAGGTGTACCGCCAATAGCCGTCCGTCGACGCCTTCACCGTGGTCTTCAGGGCTCCCGTGCTACTGGTGGAGACCGTCTTCACCGTCGTGTACCCGGACGTCGCCTTCTTGCTGAACTGGAGCGTCACCTTCTGTCCGGCGTATCCGTGATACCCGCCGAGCGTCTCCCAGTCCGCGCGGGAGAGCTTGCCCGTGATGGTGAGCGTCTTGCCCTTGGCCACCGGCTCGGGGGAAGCGTTGGCCGTCACCGTCGCGTCGCGCACCACGGACGGCGACTTGGCGGCGGGCAGATCGACGTGCCCCGTGCCGTCCGCGGACTCGGCCCAGGCGGCGGCCTTCCAGACACCGGCGAGGGAGTTGCGGCCGAGGGTCCAGCGCGGCTGGATGTAGGCGAACTGCGCCTCGCAGGTGGACGTGGTCGCGTCGACCTTGGTGCAGGTCGCCGGCCACGTGCCGTAGAGGACGGCGTCGGGAGTGCCGTACGACCCGCGGTAGAGGTACATGTCGCCGCTCGCGATCCCCGACGGGTCGGTCGCGGTGAACTTCGCCGTGAACTCCTGCAGCGGCGCGTCGGTCAGCTCGACCGGCTTCCCGCCGTTCACCACGACGTTCGAGATGCGGGTCGCGCCCACCGTCTCGGCGCTCTGCGGGGCCGGGCCCGCGAACGCCCGCACGATGGTGCGGCGGAGGCTGCCGCCCTGGTCGTCGACGGCGGTGACGCGCAGGGTGACGAAGGAGGCGGTGGCGGGTACGTCCAGTGTGGCGGAGCCGTCGGCCGCGACGGGCAGGTCGGTCCAACTCGTGCCGTCGTCCGTGGAGTACGCGAGGCCCGTGACCCTGGTGTTCGCCTCCGCGGCCGCCGTGTTGCGGGTGCTCGCGCTCGCGTCGATCCGTACCGCTCCGGCAGCCGCGCGCCCCAGGCCGTCCAGCCCCGAGACCTTCAACCGGGCGTCGATCAGCGGGAGTTCCTTGCCTTCCGCATAGCCCGAGCGGAACGTCCACTCGTTGTGTACGTCCGTGGACAACCGGGCGTACGGGACGCGGCGGTGCACGGTCTCGTCGAGCGCGTACGTCCTCTCGAACGACGGCAGGCTCGACGACATCAGCCCGTGGGAGCTGTCGAGGCCCGAGGCCTGGGCGTAGGTGACACCGTCGGACGTCAGCTTGTACGCATAGGTCGCGCGGAAGTCGTTGCCCGTGTGGCCCGCGGTGTCGCCGAAGACGCTCGGCTCGGACAGCGAGATCTTCCCGAAGTACCGCTGCGAGCCCATCGCCTGGCCGCGCACCGGCTGGAGCGGGGCCGCACCCAGGACCTCGCCCGTACTGGTACCGGCGGGCAGGGTGCGATCCGGGAGGTTCAGGTTGAGCTCACCGGTGCCGTAGGTCAGAAGGCGGCTGTAGGTGATGCCCGGGGTGGCGTACTCGGTGACGGAACCGGCGACCGGCACCGCGGCGCCGATGAACACGCCCGTCCACTCGCCGAGGGAGGGGGCGCTCTCCAGGTACGCGGTGGTGCGGGTGCCCGGGGCGTTGACCTTCGTGACGCTCTTCGCCAGGGCGGCGGTACGGACCGTCGTGACGGGCGAGGCGGGCACCGTGGTGGTGAAGCTGCGCGTCAGGTCGTAACGGTAGGGGCTCGGGACGCTCGCGGACGCGCCCTTCTTGCCGAGCACCTCGTGCAGGCGCAGCGAGACGCCGGGCACCGAGAACGGGGTGACGTACACCTTGTCGGGCCCGCCACCGGCGAAGCCCGCCAGGTCCCCGCCCGGGACGCTGATCCACGCGGCGGAGGAGTCCCGGGTGGCGGTGGTGTCGTCGGTACGGATCGCGGTCTCCTTCGCCGCGCTCTGGTCGAAGGTGACCGTGGTGGCGGCCGAACCGACGGTGAACGTACGGGTGAGCAGGTAGCTCGGCTCCAGCCAGTCGTTGTGCATCGCCACCGAGAAGTAGTCGCCCGGCGGCAGCTTCACGCTCGCCGTGCCGCCCGCGGTGTCGCTGTTGACGGCGTACGACGTCCAGGTCTTGCGGTTCCAGACGTAGAAGAGCTTGGACCTGACGTCGGCGTGCGTGATGCTCAGTTTCACCGTGTACGTCGACGCGGAGGCGGTCGCCGTCTTGAGAGCGCCGCGCACCGTGCCCGTGCCCGTCGCCGCCAGGGGAAGCTTCGCGGCCGTGCGGTCCGCCGCGGACTTCCCCGTCGGCCGTACGGAGAGCGTGCCGTTCACGGCGGCGACCGTGTAGCGGGCCCGGCGTCCCCCGGAGCCTGCCGGGTCCTCCGTGACCCGGACGTTCCGTCCGCCGACGAGTTCGACGCGAGCGCCGTCCCCCAACTCGGCACTCGGCGCGCCGTGGTGTGCCGGGTCGTGTGCGAAGACCACGCCCACCGTGGCGGGTTCGCCCTCCACGGCACTCGCGACGGGCGCGAGCAGCACCGAGGCCGTCACCAACGCCCCACTCACTCCGAACGCAGCGGGTCTTCGGAACCGCCCACCCAAAAAGCCGGACATCGCTTGCCCCCTGTCTCTTCCCCTTGAGGATCAACTCCCGGCTCATCCACCGCAGGAGTCGACCAGCTCACTCTAAGGTGACGAGCCAAAACGCGCGTTCGATTACCGCCGCCCACTCGCTCGGGGGACAGGCGTTCAAGCCACAGCGGTTTTCGGACGTCCCCGGCGGCCGAGACGGCACCCGTGCTGGGGATACAAGGTCAACTGGAAGAATCGCCGACGTGTTGGGGCCCGCGGAGTCGAGGAACTCGGTCACGGGAACACGACACTGCCGACATCAGTGGCTGGCTGGACGTACCTGGAGACCTCGTCATGACCCGTTCGAACCCCCGCACCCGGCTGGCCGCGTGGGCCGTGGTGGCGTCGGCGTTCCTGCTCGCCTCGTGCACGTCCGGCAGCGGTGAGGGGACGGCCGTCAGCGCTCCGCCGTCGCCGTCCGCGCCGAGCGGGTCCCGGACGGCCATCGGGTCGTCCGAGAAGAAGCTCGCCGAGCAGGCCCGGGCGGTCCTGGCCGCCGTCCCCGGTGGACAGATGATCGAGGCCGGAGCGGAGCGGGTGGACGACGGAGTCCACACCGAGCCCACCCTGAGCGAGGGCAAGACCTACCGGCTCGACCTGGTCTGCCTCGGCAGCGGAAGCGCCCGGTTGACATTCGTACCGGCTGACACGGGCACAGAGACCAAGGTGCCGTGCGATCGGTCAGTGGTCCAGCAGCGGATCACGGTGCACAAGCCGGTACACATCGATGTCGACGGGGCCGAGGGATCGACCGGTGTGATCGCCTGGCGGATAGACACCGTCTGATCCGGGCCCAGGGGTGCCGGCCGGCATCGCTGCCGTGCGGCAGACAGGGTGGACTTTCCGCAAGAGCATGTGATCCTTGCCTTCATGTGGGGGTTGGAGGGTCGTCCGGCGTACCGCGTTGCGTCTGCCGCCGTGGTCGCGACAGTCATGGCACTGGCCGGATGCGGCGGGGCTCCGTCGCCGGTCGGGGACCCTGATCCCGGGCATCGACGGCTCGAGGCGATCCACCCGGTGCTGTCCGTGGTACCGCCGGGCGCACACGTCACGCAGAAGCAGAGCGTCAAGCCGCAATGGGACTCGTGCGACGGAATCAGGTCGACCTACGGTTGGGATCCGGCGACCGTCGTTGTCGACTTCACCGACGGCGGTTCCGCGCCTCGGGTGGTCGCCTACGTGCAACGGGCCATGCGCGGTCTGGGGTGGACGTTCGAGCAGGCCTCGATCGGCCAGGGCACCTGGGCGTGGCACAGGAAGGTGGCCAGCGGTGGCCGGGCCTCGGCCCTACTGATCGGTGGACCCGGTTCCGAGCCGCCCGGTTGGACCCTGCAGGCGACAGCACCGCCCGCTTCTCACCCCTCCAACGGCTGCTGAACGCGACCGCTCGCTGAATCGACCCCCCGGGAGCCGCCGCCGTCCGTCGTGCCGGGTCCGGCAACGGGGCATGGGCGGAACGGTGTTGCCCAACGCGCGGAGAGTCGCCTGGTCAGGAAGGTGAGCCGGGGGAAAGCGACTCCGGTGCGGGAGGTGCCGTGCCGTGGCCTGTGAACACGCTGTGGGCGGGCTCCGTAGATCGTAGAACCGGAAGTCATCCGGTGTGCCGACGACTCCTCGGCGCTCCGCCGTTTCCCGCGCGGGCGTTCGAGTCGGACCGGCAGGTCCCGCTAGGCGAGGTGCAGACGATGCGAAGACTCTCGGCGAGAGCACCGCGGCCGCAGTACGTCAATACTCATGCCGCCCGTGTTCAGGACGCGTTCAGGTCGGACTTGTCAGGGTTCGACGGAGATCGGATCCCCCACACACCGCAGGAGCACGCTCTTGATGTCGACGAAATCCGTGATGAAGAAGCTGCCCGAGGTCACTCTGGCGTTCTGGATCATGAAGATCGCCGCGACGACCCTGGGTGAGACGGCGGGCGATCTGTTCGCCCAGACCCTGAAACTCGGCTACTTCGTCACCACGATCGCCCTGTTCCTGCTGTTCGTGGTGACGTTGGTGATCCAGCTCAGGTCCCGTCGGTACAACCCGTTCTTCTACTGGACCGTGATCCTGTCGACCAGCATGGCCGGCACCACGATGTCCGACTTCATGAACCGCGACGCCAGCACCAAGTACCTCTCGGGCGGCGCCACATCGCTCGGCTGGGGACCGCAGGGCCTCGGTCTGGGCTACCCCGAGGGTGCCGCCATCCTGATCTCGGTCCTTCTCGCGATCTTCCTCGCCTGGAAACTGAGCGGGATGACGTTCGAGATCCGCGACATCGTCACCTTCCGCGGTGAGTCCCTGTTCTGGTCGGCGATCCTCGTCTCCAACACCCTCGGCACCTCGATGGGCGACTTCCTCTCCGACAGCTCCGGACTCGGCTACCTGGGCGGGGCGCTGCTCATCACCGGGCTGCTGGCGGTGCTCATCGCGCTGATGGGGGTTCCGGCGGTGCCGAACGTCCTGCTGTTCTGGATCGCCTTCGTCCTGACCCGCCCGCTGGGCGCCACCGCCGGCGACTTCCTCACCAAGCCGCTCGCCAAGGGCGGACTCGACCTCGGCACCGCCGGCTCGTCTGCCGTCCTGCTCGTCGCCCTGTTCGGACTCATGGCCTACGCCCAGGTCCAGGAACGCCGCGCGGCCGGAACCGGCCCGGAGGCCGAAGCGATCCGGCAGGAAGCCGGCCGTAGCTGAGCCTGCCCCTGCGCGGGCCCGCTCCGCCCGGGCGCCCGCTCGAAGACTTCGGCCTTACGAGGGGCTGCCCGGGCGGACCGTGAGGTAGGTCCACTGGGTCCACACGCCGCTGGCCTGCGCGCCCTTGGCCGGCGGCGTGTAGTGGCCGCGGATGCGGAAGCGGTCATTGCTCGTGAAGAGCTTCAGAGCCCGGGCGTAGCCGTACCAGCCGTCGGAGTACAGGGGCACGCAGCTCTCCGAGGTGCTCTGGTGCCAGGCCCCCGAGTAGTAGTGCTCGACGTACACCGTCATGCAGCCGCCGGACTGATGGGGATTCACCTGGACGTTGAAGCCCATGTTGATCTCGGACTTGTAGAAGACCTGGTAGGTGGTGGAGCCGACGCGGGTGGTCGAGATCGGGTACTGCGTCTGCGTCCGTACCGTCGGAGTCAGGGTCGTTCCGGTGGTCACCGTGCGCGGTGCGTAGCGGTAGTCACCGGTGAAGGCCGCGCTGAAGACGGTGTTGCGGGAGACCTTGTAGGACGCGACGAGGTTCCCGTGCGCGTCGACCCTGCCGCTCTTGAGCCGCACCCGCGACGCGCCCGCGGGCTGGTCGTACAGCGTCACGGAGCGGGAGTTGTACGTGGTTCCCAGATGCGCGGTGACCTTCACGGTCGCGCCGGGACGGTACGCCTTCGCGTCGGTCGCCACGCTCAGGCTCGGAGTGGCGCGGGACACGTCCACCGTCGCCCACGTGCTGACCGGGAGGTACGACGTGCCACCGTCGTAGCTGAAGGCGTACGTGTTCGCGCCGCCGGTCTGCGGGACGTCGTGGAAGGTGAAACCGCCGTCGGCGGTGAAGGGCACGGTGCCCATCGAGTAGCCGGAGGGGTGCGCCGGGTCGGTCTTGACGACGTGGACGGCTCCGGTCGTCACATGCGCGTGCGGCCAGGCGAGTTTCCCCGTGATGGTCAGCGGTGCGGCACGGCCGCCGCCGGTCACGTACGGCAGGGCGATGGTGGGCGCGTACTTCGCGACGGGGACGTCGAAGGTCTGGCCGGCCGGGGCGTAGTGGCCGCTTCCGGAGTAGTCGACGTGGAAGCTCAGCGGACCGCTGAGGGGAGCGGTGCCGGCGACGTGATAGGAACCGAAGAAGTCGGCCACGTTGGCCCGCGTGGTGGTCGCGTCCTGGACGAGCACGCCGTCCGGATCCGCGTCGTCGTAGCGCGTGATCCGTACGGTGCCCGGAATGATGGACACCCCGGCACCGAGGTCGAGAGGCGAATTGAAGCTGGTCCGGAACGCATAGGCCTCGCCGGGGGCGAGCGGAGTGGTGGTCGAAACTCCCTTGAGAAGGACCCAGGCGGTTTCCGGATCACGGGCGACGCGGAGCGTCGGGGTTCCCCCGGAGTCGTCCACGCCCATGATGTAGAGCCGGGTCTCGTCCGGTGACCAGGCGAGGCCGTGAGCGGGCAGGCTCAACCCGTAGCCGTATCCGTAGTCGTAGTCGTTGTAGAAGCCCTCGCCCGTTTCCGGAAAAGGCCGGACTTCGTAGTTGCAGCCGCAGCCGGCCAGCGTGCCGTCCGGGGCCACGGCGACGGCTTTCGAGGCCACCATCTCGGTGAATCGCCCGTCCACCGCCAGATCCGAGGTGCGGTACCGGTCGGCGCTCGCGTGCACCCAGGACGAGACGGCCAGGTGCCGGCCGTCCGCCGTGACCGCGAAGTCGCTCAGGTCGGGGACGGGCAGTGCCTTCGCGGCCTGCCGGGTCAGCGCGTCGCCCTCGGCCCGGTACGTGACGACGGCGGAGGTGTCGCCCGTCTGCGCGGCGGCCGCGAGCACGCCGGAGGGCGTCGGGGTCGTCGTCAGCATCGGCGGCGCCGGCCAACTGCCGGAATCCTGCCGCAAGGTGACCGTGCCGGCCGTGTCGACGGATCCGATGCCGCCGTCGCCCGCCGTGCCGTAGCCGAACCAGAGGGTGCCCCCGGCGACGGCCAACGAGTCGGGACGGGTTCCCGTGCCCGTGTCGTAACGGGCGGACTCGGTCAGGGTGTTCGTGCTGATCGCCGCGATGGCGTCCTGGCCCGGCAGAGCCGCGTACAGCGCGGATCCGTCGTCGGACAGGGCGAGACCGGTGGCACCCGGCTCTCCGCCGATCGTCGTCGGGTTCCCGCCGTCGAGGTCGGTGACGAGGATGCCGTCGGTACCCGCGCCGCCACTGATGAACAGGTGCCCGTGCGGAGCGTCCACGACCATGTGCGCGAAGTGCGCGATCGGCAGCGGTATGCCTGACGCCGCGTACGAGTCCACGGCGCCGGGTCCGACGACCGTCGTGAGCCCCAGGAGCAGCGCCGCGGCGGTCGACGACGAGAAGCGCGCCAGTTTCATGAAAGGCCCCCACATCACCTTCACGATCAAGAGGCCGCAACGTAGCACGAGGTGGGCCGGATCCTGACAGCGGGTCAGGCGCAGCAGCCCGAGTCCAACTCGGCCCGAGTGACGGACGGTTGGGCACTCCGACGCCTTGCCTGACGGATGGCGACGTTGGTGCCGTTGGTGCCGTTTGGTCCGCCATGACGAGGGCCCGGGTCGTCGACCCGGGCCCCTTCCGCCGTTCCCCTGAGTCACTCACCGCGTACCGGGTGCCTGCCCGGACGTATCCGGGCGCCCCCGTCGCGCAGGGGCCGTGCGGGGTCCGTGGCGGTACGGCCAGGGGCCGGGCGCGGCTGTGCGGGCGCGTGGGTGTGCGTCACCGTGACCGCGATCAGGAGGAACAGGCCGACCAGTGCGGCGGGAACGGCGGCCGTCAGCCAGTACGGGCCGTTGTCGGGGCCGACGGTCAGCAGGAGGGTCGCCGTGGCCACGGCCGTGGCCAGTCCGGCGCCGACCAGGGCGGTGAACGCGGTGCGGTTCCTTCGGGAGCGGTCCGCGGCGGCCGGGGGCAGGCTCCACCGCAGTTGCGCCCATCGGTGGGCCGCCTCCTCGGCCTCGCCCCGGCGTCGCAGCGCCGCACCCGCCCAGAAGCCGGAGGCGACGGCCGCACCCGCCGCCGCGGTGACGCCGGGGATCCACCACACCCCGGTCACCATGAACAGCACGGCGACGATCCCGGTCGTGCTCCAGGCGCTCACACAGGCCGCGGCCGCGCGACGGCGGGACAGCGGCCGGTCGGCTCCCGCGCGCAGATCGGTCAGGGCCGGGACGTACCAGACACTGCCGGCCACCGTCAGCAGCGCGGCGCCCAGCGCCAGAACGGGCTGCGCCATGTCTCAGCTCACCGCCTCGGCCGCGGCGATCTCCGGGTGGTGCAGGTCGAACGCCGGCGACTCGGACCGGATCCGCGGCAGCGAGGTGAAGTTGTGCCGCGGCGGCGGGCAGGAGGTCGCCCACTCCAGCGAACGGCCGTACCCCCACGGGTCGTCGACCTCGACCTTCTTGCCGTACTTGGCCGTCTTCCACACGTTGTAGAGGAACGGCAGGACCGACAGGCCCAGCAGGAACGAACCGATCGTGGAAAGGGTGTTGAGGGCCGTGAAGCCGTCGGAGGCGAGGTAGTCGGCGTAGCGGCGCGGCATGCCCTCGACGCCCAGCCAGTGCTGGACGAGGAAGGTGAGGTGGAAGCCGACGGTGAGGGTCCAGAAGGTGATCTTGCCGAGGCGCTCGTCGAGCATCTTGCCGGTCATCTTCGGCCACCAGAAGTGGAACCCGGCGAACATCGCGTACACGACCGTGCCGAAGACCGTGTAGTGGAAGTGCGCCACGACGAAGTACGAGTCGGAGACATGGAAGTCGAGCGGCGGCGAGGCCAGGATGACCCCGGTCAGTCCGCCGAAGACGAACGTGACCAGGAAGCCCGTGGTCCACAGCATCGGTGTCTCGAAGGACAGCGAGCCCTTCCACATCGTTCCGATCCAGTTGAAGAACTTCACCCCCGTCGGTACCGCGATCAGCATGGTCATGAAGGAGAAGAAGGGCAGCAGAACACCGCCGGTCACGTACATGTGGTGCGCCCACACCGTCACCGACAGGCCCGCGATGGCGATGGTGGCGCCGATCAGGCCCATGTAGCCGAACATCGGCTTGCGGGAGAAGACCGGGATCACCTCGGAGACGATGCCGAAGAACGGCAGCGCCAGGATGTAGACCTCGGGATGGCCGAAGAACCAGAACAGGTGCTGCCAGAGCAGCGCGCCGCCGTTCGCCGGGTCGAAGACATGGCTGCCGAACTTGCGGTCGCACTCCAGCGCGAACAGGGCCGCGGCCAGCACCGGGAAGACGATCAGGACCAGCAAGGCGGTGAGCAGCACGTTCCACACGAAGATCGGCATGCGGAACATGGTCAGGCCCGGGGCGCGCATGCACACGATGGTGGTGATGAAGTTGACCGCGCCGAGGATGCTGCCGAAGCCCGACAGCGCGACGCCCATGATCCACATGTCGGCGCCGAGCCCCGGCGAGTGGACGGCGTCGGACAGCGGCGCGTACAGGAACCACCCGAAGTCGGCGGCACCGCCCGGGGTGAGGAAGCCGAAGGCCGCGATCGACGAGCCGAACAGGAACAGCCAGTAGGCCAGCATGTTCAGCCGGGGAAAGGCCACGTCGGGCGCGCCGATCTGGAGCGGCATGATCCAGTTGGCGAAGCCGGTGAACAGCGGCATCGCGAACATCAGCAGCATGATCGAGCCGTGCATCGTGAACGCCTGGTTGAACTGCTCGTTCGACATGATCTGCAGTCCGGGCCGGGCCAGTTCCGCGCGCATCAGCAGCGCCATCACACCGCCGACGCCGAAGAACACGAACGCGGTGACGAGGTACATCGTCCCGATCTTCTTGTGATCGGTGGTCGTCAGCCACTCCACCCACGACGGACGGGCGGGTGTCCGTCCGGTCCGCCCCGCCGCCTCGCCGGCCGTGGACGCCTCGCCGGCCGCGGACATCTCGCCGGCCGCGTGTACCTCCTCGGCCGCGTGCGTCTCCTCGGCCACGGAGACCGCGGCGCGCGGTCGCACGCCGTCCACCTGGTGTGTCTGTGCCTCGTCCACCGGACGACTCCCTCCCCTTCTCCTTGTGTCCCGCCCATGACGCGTGTCCCACCAGGGCGTCGACGAGCCGGGAAATGCCCGCGTACGAGGGGGAACACGGCGGCGCTTCCCGGCCGCGCCTCATGATCAATGCCGGGGTACGGGGGCCCGGTAGGGCCGAACAGCCCTCGCGAAGGCCCTGCTTGGAGGGTCCATCGGCCCCCTCCGTCCCACGTGCCCCTCGCGGAGGGGAGTGCGCCGCATCCCGCAGGTGGGCATCGCCGACGAGGATCGACGACAGCTTCCGCCGCCGCCGGGTCAGGCAACGGCCGAGCGGCAGGGGAGGGGCGGCCCGGCCGGCCGGAGCGAGGGTGTGCCGGTGCGGCAGGACCCCGCGGTGTCCGTCCGGCCCTGGCTTCAGGGGCCGTTCGGCCCTATCGGTCCCGGGCCGCGAAGTGATCTTCTGGCGCGGCGGCCGGGTGCCCCAGCCACCACAACTCCCGTTCCCCCGTGCGGGGCAGGGGCCGGAGCACTCGGTACGCGCCAAATGAGGCTCCGGCCGGTACGGACCGCACCAGCCGGCGTACAGGTTCCGCGAACCAGTCGGTCCCCAGGGAGGCTCAGGTGCGACGCAGCTTCGTCTCGATCTTCATGGTGCTGGCGATCGGCGCCACGATCGGCTCACTCGCGTACCCGGTGTTCTATTCGTACCCTCATCGTTTCGACGCGCTGAAGGCCGCCGTGGCCGACCCCGGCCCCGTGGTGAGCACACCGTGGGGACCACTGAGCGCCGCTGATCGCGACCTCGTGGTGCAGGTGGAGCTGGACGGGCTGTGGGAGATACCCGCGGGCCGGGAGGCGGTCAAGCGGGCCCCCACGAAGGCGATCAAGGACGCTGGCGGCCATCTGGTGGCCGGCCACACCGACCTCGACAAGCGCGTCCGCACGGTCGCGGCCGACCTCGCCATCGTGCTGCCGACCCAGCCGACCGCGGAACAGCAGGGCTGGCTCGCCGAGTTGTCGGCGGCCCAGGGCGAGGACTACCGGCAGAAGTTCGCGAACCTGCTGCGTGACGAGCACGGCAGGATCTTCCAGGCGCTCGCGCAGGTGCGCAGCAGCACCCGCAACACGCTGGTGCGAGAGCTGGCCACGGACACCAACCAGGCCGAGCTCGACCACATCTCGGTACTGGAGAAGACCGGATACGTCGACTTCGCCGCCGTCGCGCGCGAGGCGACGGCCGCTCCGTCCGCGATCCCGACGGTGGTGCCGTCGCCGTGAGCACCGGCGGCCCCGGCGCCTCCCGCACGGCGGGCCGGGGACCTCGGGCACTGGTGGGCCCGGGCCGACGAGCCCTGCTCGACCGGGCCCGCCGAAGCGGCCGACACATACCCCGGACCGTGGAACAAGCCCACCGCGCATCCGGTCCTCGTGGTCAGGACGACGGCTACGACGCCGACGACCGCCACGCCGAGCCGGAGCACCGCCACCGCGGCGCGGCCGGGGGCCTCTAGCGGAGGCGGCGGCCGCACGGGCGGCTCACGCCACCGATCAGTGCACGCCTGTCAGTGCGCGATCGATCAATGCGCGCCTGTCAGTGCGCGATCGAGCAGTCTCCCCAGGCGGTGGCCAGGGCGTGCGGGATCGCCGGGATGTCCGCGCAGCCGTGCGGCCCGGCGGGGAAGCCGTCGCTCGCGATGTAGGCCCAGCCACCGCCGGAGCTGCGGAAGTATTTGACGGCACTGCCCTCGTCCTGCATGCCCACGAGTTCCGCCTGCGTGGCCCCGGCGGTGAGCCCGAACCGGGTGGCGGCGTAATGGACGGTGCCGCACCGGCCGTAGAAGAACACGTGCGGCACCGGCTCGATGTGCGTGAAGTGGGTGACGTCGTGCCGGTACACCCGGGTCACGGCGGCCTTCACCTCGTCGCTCACGGCCAGGTTGCGACAGCCGGCGACGGCCGTGGGCGGGTGGCTGGTCGCAGCGGCGGAGGCGGTGACCGAGCCGGGCGACGGCGTGGACGCGCCGGCGGGACTCGACGAGGGTGACGTGGCCGGGGCGTCCGCGCGTACGGCTGCTCCGGCCGAGGCCGCCGCGGAGGAACCGGGGGCACCCGCGGCGGAACCCGTGCCCGCCTGGCACCCCGTCAGCAGCATGACTCCGCCCGCCAGCGCCATCGCCGACGTCACTCTGAGACCGGGCATGACCCATCCTTTTCTCGACGGCTTCTCCCGGGCCGGCTTCGCCCGGCCATGGGTTCTGCCCCACAGGACAGCGCGGGACCGCCCGGGAGTTGCGGGGAGAAGCACGCGGGATGGTCTCGATTCCGCATACGGGCCGTCCCGACGGTGACGAACCCATCCGTACGGGCCCGTCCCGCGGCGGCCTTTCCCTTCGTACGGCCGGTCCCGACGGGTGACCGTCACCGTCGCGCGATGCGGAGTAGGGTGCCGTCACCGTGACGCGCGACGCGCTCATGGCCGGGCGGTGACGGCGAGGGTCGATTGTCGTCACATTCTCCGAACTCCACCGCATGATCCCGGGACAGAAACGCTACGACCGGGGCGAGCCAATATCTGTGGCGGCGACGTAAGAAATCGACGGCGGACGCGATGAGAATTTCTTGATCGACAGGCGGGGCGAAGTTATCCGCCGCGCACAATCGATCGTGCCGTGCTACTGTCGATAGCAGTTGCAGTTGTGGTTCCCAAAAAACTTGTGAACATCCACCCGCTTCGTGCAGGGTGGAGTTCTTTTGTATCCGGTCATTTCCGGCGGGGTAATCATCACGGCGACACGGAGTCGGCACTGTGCGGACTCCGAGCACCGTCCCAAAGGAGAATTGACATGGCTACTGGCACCGTGAAGTGGTTCAACGCGGAAAAGGGCTTCGGCTTCATCGAGCAGGACGGCGGCGGCGCCGACGTCTTCGCCCACTACTCGAACATCGCCGCGCAGGGCTTCCGTGAGCTCCAGGAAGGCCAGAAGGTCTCCTTCGACATCGCGCAGGGCCAGAAGGGCCCGACGGCGGAGAACATCGTTCCCGCCTGACACCCTCACGCATGACGCAGCTGGGACCCGCACCTTGGGGTGCGGGTCCCAGCTCGCGCGTTTCCGGTGCAGACGTCCCGGCGGTCCGCGGTGAGTTCGACCCGCGACCACGCTTCCGGGAGTTCAGGATCGGACCAGGTCCACGACGGCCCGCCCTTCCGGGCGACGGCCCTCGGTGTGGGAATCCCCGCCCACCGCTCGGGAAGCGAGCGCGTGGGAGCGGCGCCCGCGCCCGGACCTTTCGGCTCTTTTCCCGATCCTCTACCGCCACCGGTCCCGCGCCCGGGCCGTATCCGGTCCACTCCTCGTCCGCTCTCGGTCCGCTCCCGAACCGCGTCGGCACCTGTTCCCGCTCCTGGCCCACTCCGGGCCTACGTAAGGGCCGCGTAAGGTCTGCGTAGGGGTCGCGTAAGGGCCGTGTCCGGTCCACGTGTGTTCTGTCGCACGTCGTCCGGCGCTTCACTCCCGCTCCCCGTCCGTTTCCCTTCGGTCCCTTTCGATCTCCTTCGCTTTTCTTCACCCTGCTCCACTCCGTTTCACCCTCTCCATTCCTCTTTTTCCGGGATAGCGCCGCCTGTCCGGCAGCACATCCCGTGAGAGATCTCACCGATCCGATTCGGTGTTGAATTTCATTCGGCTCGTTCTCGCGATTCTCTGCGCTGCTCATTCGCTGCGGGAATTCCTTGATACGCGCCCGGTCAAGGAAGGTTCCGCATGAACCGCACGCGCACCAACGATCGCTACTCCCGCACCCGCACCGAGGGTGCCGGCTCCAAGAGGAGCGGCGGCAGTCGATTCGGCGCCCCGTCCTCGGGCCGTTCCAGCGGCCCCAGCCGGTCGAAGGGCTACGGACGCCAACAGGCTTCCCCGCAGGGAGAGTTCGCGGTGCCGGTGACGATCACGCCCGCGCTGCCCCCGGTGGAGTCGTTCGCCGACCTCGCCCTGCCGGAGCAGCTGCTCGCGGCGCTCGGCCACGAAGGCGTCAGCGTCCCGTTCCCGATCCAGGGCGCGACCCTGCCGAACTCCCTCGCGGGCCGTGACGTACTCGGCCGCGGCCGCACCGGCTCGGGCAAGACCCTGGCCTTCGGCCTCGCACTGCTGGCCCGTACCGCCGGTCAGCGCGCCGAGCCCAGGCAGCCGCTGGCCCTGATCCTGGTGCCCACCCGAGAGCTCGCCCAGCAGGTCACCGACGCGCTCACCCCGTACGCCCGTTCCCTGCGCCTGCGGATGGCCACCGTCGTGGGCGGGATGTCGATCGGCCGCCAGGCCGGTGCCCTGCGCGGCGGGGCCGAGGTCGTCGTCGCGACGCCGGGCCGGCTCAAGGACCTCATCGAGCGGGGCGACTGCCGGCTGAACCAGGTCGCCATCACCGTCCTCGACGAGGCCGACCAGATGGCCGACATGGGCTTCATGCCGCAGGTCACGGCGCTGCTCGACCAGGTGCGCCCGGAGGGGCAGCGGATGCTCTTCTCCGCCACCCTGGACCGCAACGTCGATCTGCTGGTCCGCCGCTACCTCTCCGACCCGGTGGTCCACTCCGTCGACCCGTCCGCGGGCGCGGTCACGACGATGGAACATCACGTCCTGCACGTGCAGGCCTCGGACAAGAACCGGACGACCACCGAGATCGCCGCGCGCGACGGCCGGGTGATCATGTTCCTGGACACCAAGCACGCGGTGGACCGGCTGACCGAGCACCTGCTGAGCAACGGTGTCCGCGCCGCCGCCCTGCACGGCGGCAAGTCCCAGCCGCAGCGCACCCGGACTCTGTCCCAGTTCAAGACGGGGCACGTGACGGTCCTGGTGGCGACCAATGTCGCGGCGCGTGGCATCCACGTCGACAACCTCGACCTCGTCGTCAACGTCGACCCGCCGACGGACCACAAGGACTACCTGCACCGTGGCGGCCGTACGGCCCGTGCCGGCGAGTCCGGCAGTGTGGTGACGCTGGTGATGCCCAACCAGCGCCGCGAGATGAGCCGGTTGATGGTCGCCGCCGGTATCACCCCGCAGACCAGCCAAGTGCGTTCGGGTGAGGCGGAGTTGAGCCGTATCACCGGCGCCCAGGCGCCCTCGGGCGTGCCGGTCGTCATCCGTGCGCCGGTCACGGAACGCCCCCGCCGCAGCGCCTCGCCCTCCTCCCGGGGCCGGCGCGGCCGCTCCGGCCAGGGCCGATCCACCGGCACCGTCACGCATCGCACCCCCCAGCAGTAGTCCGGGCCGACGGCCAAGGCCGGACGCCGGACGGCTAACGGCTAACGGCTAACGGCTAACGGCTAACGGCTAACGGTCGTCTGGCCAGACGGCCCGACGGCCAAGGCCAGACGACCGAGGCCCGAGGACCCGACGGCTGAAGCCAGACGGCTGAGGGCTGACGGTCGGAGGCCAGACGGCCCGACGCCCGGCGGCCCGATGCCAGACAGCCCGGCGGCCCGACGCCACACGGTCGGACGGCCAGACGGCCAGACGGCTGACGGTCGAGGGCCCGACGGTCGGACGGCTGACGGCCAGACGGCTGACAGCCGACGCCAGACGGCTGACCGCTGACCGCTGGCGGTCGAGGCCCGACGGTCGGACGGCTGACGGCCAGACAGCTGACAGCTGACGCCCGACGGCCGGCCCCCGCCCGACAGCACCGCACCCCACCCAATGGCCGACGGCCGACACCTGACGCCGGACGGCAGACAGCCGGCGGCCCAGGACCGCGACATGCCGGTCGCCGGTGACTGATCACCGGCGACCGGCCACCGGTCGCTCACCGTCGCCCGTCGTCGCTTGCCCGCACTCGCCCCGCAGGAGGCACCCCCTTGGCGCTCGTTCAGACGCAGCCGCGTTCCGCGGGACCCGCATGGGTCGTAAAGGTCACCCCGGCCGCACCGGCCGTCACCCCTGCCGTGTCGACCGTCGTCGTCGACCCGGGGGACGCCTCCGGGCCGCGGGTGCGGGGCGACATGACCGTCGAGGTGGCGCTGTCCGTCATGGCGGGCGCCCGTGTCGGGTATCTCCTCGTCTGCGACGAGGACGACCAGTGCACGGGCTCGGTCACCGAGGCCCAGCTCGCCCTGGTCCGCGACGGCTCCGCGTACACGGACCGCGTCCGCGTACGCGACGTCCTCGTCCCCCGCCGCACCCCGGCCCCTCTCGTCCCCTCCCCCTGAGCGTCCTGCCGTCCCCGGCCGGCCCGCTCGGCCCGGCTCGCCGCTCGGGCCTATTTCCCGCTATCTGTGAGGCATCATGCGCTGTGTCATCGCCCGCTTCCCGTTCGACCTCACCAAGAGTGGTGTGCTGGAGTCGATGAAGGGGATCAAGCCCGAGCCGATCACGGGTGAGTCCGTGATCATCGGCCGCTGCCACTACCCCGTCAAGCAGGTGGGCGAGGTCATCACCCGCCAGGACCGCCGCGACTTCACGAGCGGCGAAGTGACCCGGGCCATGGCCCGTCTCGGTTTCACCTGCCGTACCCCTGAGGTGGCCCCGCCCGCGCCCGTCCTCAGCCCGCTCCAGAACGCCTCGGCGCTGCTCGGCAGCCCCGAGCCGCTCGAGCTCTGAGGACGTCCGCGCCTGCATCAGGACAGCCATGAGGGCCCCGCCGACACGGTCGGCGGGGCCCTCATCGCGTTTCACTGGTCGGAGTAGCTGAAGTCGCCCACGGTCCAGGCGCTGACGTCCTCGATCGCGACGCGGTACATCCCGCCGGTGTCGGGAATCCCGACGCTGCCCTGCAGGATGCGGGCGAGATGGAAGTGCAGATGGGTCGGCGCGGCGGCGCGGTCGCCCCGGCCCGCCGTCCGGTCGGGGGCGAACACGTCGGCGAACGGGCCGAGGCGGTCCGAGTCCTTCAGGACCTCCGACACCCGCTCCCGCCACACGGCCTCGGGAGCCAGCCGGCCGGTGATGACAGCACCGCCGACGACCACGGTCAACGACATCTGCGTGCTGTGCCCGGACTCCACCATGGCGGAGATGTCAACGAGGAGCTCGTCAGGGTTCGACATGGAAGTCGATTCTATTCAGCGACCCCCCGACCGCCGCGCCGGTCACTGCGTGACACAGAATATCTTGACCCCGAGCATCTTGAAATCTGTCTTTGCCACGGTAGACATCGGCCGGTGGCGTGATTAGGGTTTCTTGTGCAGACATCGTCGGGCCGGAGGAGTTCGCTGCCGGTCCGGCCGGTGACCGACACAGCGGAAGGACGGAGGAAGCAGACGCCATCAGGATCGCCCGGCCCGAGAGCATCCCGGTCCGGGTACCGCAAGAACCCGGAATGGACGGTGGTTCCCGGTCACGCCTACACGATCCCCGCTGACCCGCCCCTCACCCGGGCCCGGTAGCGGAAACAGACGGTCGGCTCCGCAGTAGAGCCGGCAGATGGTGTTCAATTTCCTTCGGGGCCCTGGTGCCGTACGGCGGCGGGGCCCCTCGACGCGTGCCACAAAGAGGTGAAATGACAACGGACACTCCACTCAGTGGTCGTCTCGACGACGACGACTACCCCGCGTACACGATGGGCAGGGCGGCCGAGATGCTCGGCACCACACCGGGCTTCCTCCGAGCCATCGGTGAGGCCCGCCTGATCACTCCGCTCCGCTCGGAGGGCGGCCACCGTCGCTACTCCCGCTATCAGCTGAGGATCGCCGCCCGAGCGCGGGAACTCGTCGACGGGGGGACCCCGATCGAGGCCGCTTGTCGCATCGTCATTCTTGAGGACCAGCTCGAAGAGGCTCAGCGCATCAACGCCGAGTACCGGCGCGCCGCGCAGGCGGCACCGGAGGGATCCAGCGCGGGCTGAACACGCCCGCGGACGGGCCGGCCGACGCGACCGCGCGGAGCCGTCCCCCGACCGACACCCCCGACCGACACCCCCGGCCGACACCCTTGATCGGCGCCCCCGGGTGAAGTGTCCGCGACCGGGAACGGGATCGCGTTGACACAGAGGGTCGCCCGGCGTTGACTGACAACCCGGTGTGCGGCCCGTGCCCCTCGGGTGACCGTGGCGGCTCTGAGCACCGCGGTGATGCCCCTTCCGGAACGTCCGAACCGATCGTCACCACCCGATCGTCACCATCCGATCATCGCGACATGGCCGTCACGACATGACCGTCGCGACACGATCGTCACGACACGACGTCACACCCGATCGGCACGACACGCTCGTTGCGACATGATCGTCGCCACCCGATCCCCCTACGCGCCCCGCCGGTACGACGTACAGGAAGTGGCCCACGATATGTACGACCAGACACGCGCCCAGCAGCCCCCGGACAGGCAACCCGGCTCGGCCGGACGTCGCACGCCGGGCCCGGAACCGCTGCTCGGGGCGGAGGAACGTACCGAACTCACCCAGCGGCTCCACCACGCCCTCAACACCTTCGCGCACAGCCCCCGCGAGGCACTGGAGGAGGCCGAGACCGCGTTCGACGAGGCCGCGGCCCAGCTCATGAGCGCCCTCACGGAACGGCGGCGCGCGCTTCACGAGGGCTGGCACGGCCAGGACCCCGAGACCCAGTCCGACGAACTCCGGCACGCGCTGCGGCAGTACCGCGAGATCACCCAACGGCTGCTCCGCCTCTGAGCACCCGCCGCCGCGCCCCGGGCCGGAACCCGCCGGTGCCGGGCATGCCGTCGGCACGGATCCCGCCGCCGGTCCAGGTCTTACGGAGCGGTGACGTGGTGGGCGTGGTGGGGACGCCGGACGGGGTGGCGGTTCTAGCGTTCGTTCCATGCGTGTACTGGTTACCGGCGGGGCCGGGTTCATCGGAGGTCAGGTCGTCGCGGCGCTGCGCGCGCGGGGGCACGAGGCGGTGGTGTTCGACCTGCGGGACGGACACGACGTGCGCGACGCCGGGGCCGTCGCGGGAGCGCTGAACGGCGTGGACGCGGTGTGCCATCAGGCCGCGATGGTCGGCCTGGGCGTCGGGTTCGGCGACGCGGTCGAGTACGTGTCGCGCAACGACCTCGGTACGGCCGTACTGCTCGCCGGGATGGCGGACGCCGGGGTACGGCGGCTCGTGCTCGCCGGGTCGATGGTCGTGTACGGCGAGGGACGCTACGCCTGCGAGTGGCACGGGGTGGTGCGGCCGGGGCCGCGGGCCGTCGCCGATCTGGACGCGGGGCACTTCGAGCCGCGCTGCCCGCGCTGCGGCGAGGAACTGACACCGGGTCTGGTGGACGAGGACGCTCCCGCCGACCCGCGCAATGTGTACGCGACGACCAAGCTGGCGCAGGAGCATCTGGCGGCGGCTTGGGCCCGTTCGACGGACGGCACCGCGGTGTCGCTCCGCTATCACAACGTCTACGGCCCCGGGATGCCCCGCGACACCCCGTACGCGGGGGTCGCCTCCTTCTTCCGGTCCGCGCTCGCCCGCGGTGAGGCCCCGCGTGTCTTCGAGGACGGCGGACAGCGGCGGGACTTCGTCCACGTGTCGGACGTGGCCGCCGCCAACGTGGCCGCCCTGGAAGCGAGTTCACGGGACGGCGCCCTCACCGTCTACAACACCGGCAGCGGCGAGCCGCGCACGGTCGGCGAGATGGCCCGGGCCCTGGCGGACGCGTACGGCGGGCCCCAGCCGGTCGTCACCGGGGAGTACCGGCTCGGGGACGTACGGCACATCACCGCGGACTCGGCCCGACTGCGGGCCGAGCTGGGGTGGAAGGCGGAGATCGGATTCACCGAGGGAATGCGGGAGTTCGCGACGGCGCCGCTGCGCGCGGCGTAACACCTCGGAACGCGGACGCCCGCCAGGACCGCGGGGGACGCGGACGCCCGCCAGGACCACGGGGGACGCGGACGCCCGGCAGGACCGCTCGGAACGCGGACGCCCGGCAGGACCGGACGCTCGCCAGGACCGCGGGGACCGGACGCCCGGCAGGACCGGGCGGACCGGACGCCCGCCAGGACCGGGCGGACCGGACGCTCGCCAGGACCTCTCGGAAGCGACGCCCCGGCCCGCGGGCCGGGGCGTCGCTCAGACCCCCGCCATCGGGAGGGTGACCTCGAAGCGGCACCCGCCGGGGACGTTGTGGACGGCGGCCATGCCCCGGTGGGCCTCGACGATGCCTCGGACGATGGCGAGGCCCAGACCCGCTCCGGCGGGCGGCGTACGGGCGTGGGTCCCGCGCCAGCCGGTGTCGAAGACGCGCGGAAGGTCCTCCTCGGGGATGCCCCCGCAGCCGTCGGTGACGGACAGGACGACGCCCACGTCGGAACGTTCGGCGGCGACCGCGACCGTGCCGTCGGCGGGCGTACGGCGGATCGCGTTGACGAGGAGGTTGCCGAGCACGCGGCTCATCTCCTTGCCGTCCACCTCGACCGGCACCTGCTCGATGCGGTTCCCGACCAGACGTACGCCGTGTTCGCGGGCCAGCGGGTCCGCTCCCGCGAGGGCGTCACCGATGAGGTCGTACACGGAGACGCGGGACGGCGAGAGGGCGAGGGCGCCCGCGTGGATCCGGGAGAGTTCGAAGAGGTCGCCGACCATGTCGTTGAGGCGTTCGACCTCCGTACGGATCTGGCGCAGATAGCGGTGCGGGTCCGCCGCCACACCGTCCTCCAGGGCCTCGGACATCGCGCGCAGCCCGGCGAGCGGAGTGCGCAGGTCGTGCGAGATCCAGGCGACGAGCTCGCGGCGCGAGGTCTCCAGGGCGCGTTCGCGGTCCCGGGACTCGGCCAGCTTGCGGCTGGTGGCCGCCAACTCACGGCTGAGCGCGGAGAGTTCGGCGGTCGCCGGACCTTCGGGGGCCGCGAAGTCGCCACCGTCGCCGAAGGAGCGGGCGGCGAGCGTCAGCGCCCTGCTGCGGGCGACGACCCAGCGGCCCAGCAGGAGCGCGGTGGCCAGCGAGACGACGGCCGCCATGGTGATGACCGTCGTGACCACGCTCAGGTCGTGCGGGGACAGGAACATCGCCCACGCCACCGCCAGCGTTCCCGCGAGCATCGCGCAGACGGCCACCGCGGCGACCACCGCGACGGAGGCGGTCAGCGAGCGGCGCCGCAGCAGCCGGAGCGCGCCCACGCCGAGCAGACCGGCCGCGGCGGCGCCCAGGAAGGCGAACAGGGCCATGACGAGTATGTCGTTCACGAGCGGGCCTCTTCCTCGGGCGCGGGGTGGGGCGGTCCGGGGGTGGCGGTCCCGGCCGCCGCCTCCGTGTCGTCGAAGCGGTAGCCCACGCCCCACACCGTCTGGATCAGGCGGGGCCGTGCGGGATCGTCCTCGACCTTGCCGCGCAGCCGGCGCACGTGGACGGTGACCGTCGACAGGTCGCCGAAGTCCCACCCCCACACCTCGCGCATCAGGTCCTCGCGGGCGTACGCCCGTCCGGGGTGCCGGAGGAAGAAGGCCAGGAGGTCGAACTCCCGCAGGGTGAGAGCGAGTTCGGTGCCGTGCTTGGTGGCGCGGCGGGCCGACGGGTCGATGGCGAGACCGGCGGCGCGCAGCGGGCGCGCGGCGGCCCCCGGCCGGGTCCTGCGCAGCACGGACTCGACCCGCAGGACCAGCTCCCGCGGGCTGAACGGCTTGGTGACGTAGTCGTCGGCACCGACCTCCAGGCCGAGGATCCGGTCGTCCTCGTCGCCGCGCGCGGTGAGCATGATGACCGGCACGGGCCCCTCGGCGCGCAGCCGACGGCACACCTCCAGGCCGTCCATGCCCGGCAGCATCAGGTCGAGCACCACCAGGTCGGGCCGGTGCGCGGCGGCCCGGGCGAGCGCGGCGGGGCCGTCCGCGGCACCGTCCACGAGATAGCCGGCGCGGTCGAGGTACCCGGAGACGACCTCGGCCACGGTCGGGTCGTCGTCCACGACGAGGACCCGGGTGGCCGCCGCGCGAGAGGCGGCGGCGGGCGCGGCGGACTCTCCCGGAGAACTCACGGCGGGCCCGGTGCGGTTGCTCGACGCGTACCCCGGGGGAGGGCTCGACGCGTACCCCGAGGGGGCGTTCGGCCCGGACTCCCGGTGGGGAGCCACGGTGGGCCCCGGGTGAGGACTCGCGGTGGGCCCCGGGTGAGTGTCCGGAACGGTCCCCGGGTGAGTGTCCGGAACCGGTCCCGGGTCCCCGTTCACGCTCGGGGCGGGTCCGGCACCTGGGGATTCGTGCGGTCGATGCATGCATCCAGCGTCCCACCCGGCCGGGTCCGGTGCGGCTCGCCGAGGCCGACGTCCGAGTTTCGTAAGGACATGAAGTCCGGTATATCCCTTTCACGTTCGTAAGGTGAAGCCCGTGACGACCTTTCCCGTACCGGACCCGGACGTCGACCTGGTCCTTCCCTGTCTGAACGAGGCCGGCGCCCTGCCCTGGGTGCTCTCCCGGATCCCGGCCGGCTGGCGCGCGCTGGTCGTGGACAACGGTTCCACGGACGGCTCCGCGGAACTGGCCCGCGCGCTCGGCGCCACCGTCGTACGCGAGGAGCGCCGCGGGTTCGGCGCCGCCTGCCACGCCGGGCTGACCGCCGCCACCGCGGACATCGTCTGCTTCTGCGACTGCGACGGTTCCCTCGACCCGGCCCTGCTCCTGCCGTTCGTCGCCGAGGTCCGGGCCGGCGAGGCCGACCTCGTGCTCGGTCGGCGCCGGCCGAGCGGGCGCGGCGCCTGGCCCGCGCACGCCCGTGCCGGCAACCTCGCGCTGGCCCGGATGCTCCGGCGCCGCACCGGCCTGCGTCTGCACGACCTCGGTCCGCTGCGCGCGGCCCGCCGCGAGGCGCTGCTCGGCCTCGGACTCACCGACCGGCGCAGCGGCTATCCGCTCCAGATGGTCGTCCGCGCCGCCGACGCCGGGTGGCGCGTCGCCGAGCACGACGTGCCGTATCTGGCCCGCACCGGCGTCTCCAAGGTCACCGGCACCTGGCGCGGCACCTGGCAGGCGGTACGGGACATGAGCCGCGTACTGGCCGAACCGCCCGTACCCGTCCCGGTCGACACCGAGGCCCCGTCCCTCGACCGGGCCCAGACCGCGGCCCGGACCGGAGCGCGGGCCGGAGCCCAAGTACTGGCCCCGGCCCCGGCGCCGTCTCCGGCGTCGGCCCTCGCACCCTCCCGAGGAGGAACCGCCCAGTGAGCGTCACCCTGCTCGTCATCGCCAAGGAACCACGTCCTGGACGGGTGAAGACCCGGCTCACACCGCCGTTCACTCCCCGGGAAGCCGCGACGCTCGCCGAGGCGGCCCTCGTGGACACCCTGCGCGCGGTGGCGGCGACGCCCGCGAGCCGCCGGGTCCTCGTGCTCGACGGAGCGCCCGGCCCCTGGCTTCCGGACGGCTTCGATGTCGTACGACAGTGCGCGGGCACGCTGGACGAGCGGCTGGCCGCGGCGTTCGCGGGCTGCGAGGGGCCCGCGCTGCTCATCGGCATGGACACACCTCAGGTGACGCCCGCCCTGCTCACGGTGGACTTCGCGGACTGCGACGCCTACTTCGGGCCGGCCGAGGACGGCGGCTTCTGGGCGCTGGGCCTCGCCGAGCCGGACCCCGAGTTGCTTCGGGGCGTGCCGATGTCGACACACACCACGGGTGCCGTGCAGCGGGAACGGCTCGTCGGAGCCGGGCTGCGGGTACGGGATCTGCCCCGCCTGCGGGACGTCGACACGGCGGCGGACGCGACGGCGGTCGCGGCGGAGGCGCCCGAAGGGGGCTTCGCCGCGGAGCTGGGCCGGCTCGGGACGGTGTCCGCACCGGCTGCCGGACACGTTCCCCGCCCGCCCGCGAGCAAGCCGACCGAGCCACTCCCGGGACCGATCCCGGACCAGGCCCCGGGCCAGGTCTCAGGCCAGGTCCCGGGGCAGCTCCCGGGCCAGGCCTCAGGCCAGGTCCCAGGGCAGCTCCCGGGGCAGGTCCCGGGCCAGGTCCCGGGGCAGGTCTCAGGCCAGGTCCCGGGGCAGGTCCCGGGCCAGGTCCCGGGGCAGGTCCCGGGCCAGGCCTCAGGCCAGGTCCCGGGGCAGGTCCCGGGCCAGGTCCCGGGGCAGGTCTCAGGCCAGGTCCCGGGGCAGCTCCCGGGCCAGGTCCCGGGGCAGCTCCCGGGGCAGCTCCCGGGGCAGCTCCCGGGCCAGGCCTCAGGCCAGGTCCCGGGGCAGGTCTCAGGCCAGGTCCCGGGGCAGCTCCCGGGCCAGGTCCCGGGGCAGACCTCGCCGCAGACTTCAGCTCAGGCCTCAACTCAGACCCCAGCTCAGGCCTCAACTCAGACCTCAGCTCAGGCCTCGGGAGCAACGGCCGACGAGGCCCCGGGGTTCATCGCCGGGCTCAAGGCCGTGCGGGCCGCCGGACTCCCGGCCGGAGTCGGCACCGGCCGGGAGATCGACCCGGTAGCCGGACAGCGGGGTACCGGACGATGAGCGGCGCACGCGGGACGACCGCGCGGGGTGCGGGCGGTACACGGAACTCCGTGCCGCTCCCGGCCACCGCGAGCGGACCGGGGACCAGAACCAGGACCGAGGTCGGAACCGAGACCGAGTCCGGGACCGGTGGTCGCGCCGGGAGCGGGAACGGGGCCGGGGCCGGGACCCAGGCGCGCGGAAGTCGTGGCGGGGGCGAGGGTGGAGTCGGGGGTCGGGATCTGGGCGGGCCCGCCGCGCGGTCGTGGGCCGGCGATCCCTATGCCGACGCGCTGGGTGCCGGCCGCGGGCCGCTGTTCCTGCGGCGGACGGACGGCTGGCTGCTTCCCCTGGAGGTGGAGCGCTGGTGCGCCCGCGCCGACGCGGTGGACCTGCAGCTACTGGCGTACTGCGAGGGCGCCGTGCTCGACGTGGGGTGCGGGCCGGGACGGCTGGTCGCGGAACTCGCCGCGCGGGGACGCCCCGCCCTCGGCATCGACGTCAGCGAGGCCGCCGTGGCCCGCACGGTACGGCTCGGTGGCCAGGCGCTGCACCGGTCGGTCTTCGAACCGCTCCCCGGCGAGGGCCGCTGGGGCACCGCCCTGCTCGTCGACGGCAACATCGGCATCGGCGGCGACCCGGCCGCCCTCCTGCGCCGCACGGCCGAACTCCTCGCCCCCGGCGGCCTGCTGATCGCCGAGACCGTGGCGGGCGCGGACGTCGACGAACGCGTCGACGTCCGTATCGTCCGCGCCGCGCACGCCGAGGACGAGACCGAGGACGGGAGCGAGGACGACCGTGCGGCCGAGAGCGGGAGCGAGGGCGTGGGCGGTGGCCAGGGCGCGTCGGGAGGTGCGTCGGGCGACCGGGGCGCCTTCCCGTGGGCCCGGCTCGGCACCCCGGCCCTGCTCCGGCACGCGGCCCGCGCCGGATGGCGCACGGACGCTCAGTGGGCGGCGGGCGGACGGTCCTTCGTGGCCCTGCGCAACGGGCCGCGGCGGGACGCCCGGAAGGACCGCAGGACGAGCAACAGCGCGGACCCAGCGAACAGCACCGCCGTGATCAGCAGCCAGTGGGCCAGGAAGCCGTCGGCCGGCAGGGTGGTCGCCGACCGGTAGTGGTCGGCGATCTGCCCGCTGATCAGCGGGAACCACACCAGCAGCAGAAGACCGGAGAGGGCCGCCGGTACACGGACGTACATCGTCCGGTCCCGGTGTCCGGTCGTGTCCAGCGTCTCCGAGAGGGCCCGGTCCGCAACGGCGTACAACGGCACCAGCACCACGTCGTGCAGCACCGCCGCGCCCACGAACCAGAGCGCCACCCGGGACCAGTCGGCCGCGAGCAGCCGCACCCCGGCGTAGCCGGCTAGGGCGAACGAGCAAGCCAGCAGAAGGAGTTGGAAGGGACTGCCGATCAGCTCCCGGCTGAGCCGTGGACGCGTCGCCGGGCGCAGCCCCCCAAGTCGTCGTCGCAGCTCAAGGCGTCGCAGCTCAAGGCGTCGCAGCTCAAGGCGTCGCGGGTCAAGGCGTCGCATCACAGGTCTCCGAACGTCATCCGGGCCACCCACTTGGTGTTCAGCACACCGGGCGCGGCCGGAACGATGATCCGCGCCGGGTAGCCGTGATCGGGGGTCAGGTCCTCGCCGTTGACGAACAGGGCGAGCAGGGAAAGCGGATCGCGCACCTGGTTGTCGCGCAGGGCCGCCACCCGGAACGCCCCGCGCCGCTGCAACGACTCCACGAGTACGTCGGGGGCCGCGTCCCTGTCGTAGCCGACGAGCCCGGCCAGGTCCCGCAGCCGCACGCCCCGCCACCACTGATCGGACGTCGACCAGCCCTCGACGCAGGCGATGGGCAACGCGGCGCTGTGCAGGGGGAGCCTCTGGAGTTCGGCGCGGCTCAGCCGGACGGTCCGGCCCTTTCCCGCGACGACCAGACGCCAGGCCTCTTCGCTGGTCTCCGTGGCGGTGATACCGCGTGACGCGGCCGTCTTGTTGATCTGGAAGCCATTGGGTCCTGAGCCCGGTTCGGCGCCGCCGTGCGGAGCCAGCAGCGCCGTTTCGCGCAGCGGCCCGTCGAAGCCGTGGCCCGCCGTGGTGGCGACCAGGAGCAGGGACCCGCCTCCGACGAACCCGAGGGCCCCGCGCCGCGAGACGGTGGGCGGCAGAGGATCGGGGGCCACCAACTCGTCCTCGGGCCGCGCCGGTTCACCCGCGTCGGCCAACGGGCCAGCCCCCGGTCGCGGATCTGCCTGCCCCGGATGCGGATCTTCCGGCCCGGGCCGCGGGCCTACCCGCTCCGGCCGCGGCCTCGGACGGCGGACCTGGCGCAGGTTGCGGAAGGCCGTCGGCACGCGCAGGACCGCGTGCGTCACGAACGCCGCGATGAACACCCAGGCTCCGTAGAAGTGCAGCGTGTAGAAGGAGCCGGGAAAGACGTAGTCGAGCTGGATGTTCAGGACGCCGGTGGTGAACTCGAAGAGCGCGCCCCCGACCAGGAGCAGCAGCGAGAGCCGTTCCAGGGCGTGCGCGAGCGAGCGGGCCGGCGGCAGCGCGAACAACTTCGGTACGACCGACCACAGTTTGGCCAGCAGGACGGGGATCAGGGCGACGCCGAGTGTGACGTGCACGCCCTGCGTGAGCCGGTACAGCCAGACCGGGCCGGTCGGCCAGGAGAAGAGGTAGAACCCGAGGATCCCCTTGTCGGGGGTCTTGTCGTTCACCGCCGAGAGGTTCGGGTTGTAGGCCGCGTACGAGAGGAGCCCGGTCACGAACAGCACCGTGATCCCGACGAGCAGCACCACGCCGAGCACAGAGGTGAACCAGGGGCCGCGCAGCGGGCTGCGCCAGAACGCGGGGGACGAGGGAGACCGTGGCATGCCCCGACCGTAGGCCGGGGGCACCCCCCGAACGGGTTCTCAAACCATGACGAAACTCTGACGTCCACCTCAGTGGCCCCGCCCGGGGGAGTCTCCCGGCCTAGCGTGCGAGTGTGAACCGCGACCTCCCCCGCGATCAGCCTCGCGACCGCCCCGAAGCCCCTTCCCGGGCTCTTCCGCCGGGTCCTCCGCCGGGTCCTCCGCCGGCTCCTCCCCGGGCCGTTCCCCGAGCACTTCCCCGGGGCCTGTCACGGACCCTGTCCCGGGCCGGAGCCCGAGCCGGTGACCGGGCCCGGTCCCAGGCCCGGTCACCCGGCCTTTCCCGCGCGCTGCTCGGCGACCGGCCCCGGGACGTCCTGCGCGACCTGGCCGCCGCGCTGGCCGCCGCGCTGCTCGTCCTGACGGCGGTGGTCGTCGGCTATGTCATCGAGCACAGCGACGGCACGCTGTTCGTCAGCGCGGCGCCGCTGTACGGGCACTGGGGGCCGCATGTCGGACCGGGCACCGCGCCCGCCGTCGCCGTGGCCGTCGCGGTCGTGGCGTACGGACCCCTCCTCGCCGCCCGGCTGCCCTGGCGGAGGCTGCTCCTCGCCGTGTGGGCCACGACGACGGCGTGGACGTTCTCCCTCGCGCTGATCGACGGCTGGGAGCGGGGCGTGGCCCGGCGTCTCACCACGCGGTACGAATATCTCCAGGTCATCTCGCCGGTCAACCGCTTCCACGACATCCCGGCCGCCCTGCGGGACTTCACCCACCACATCCTGCTGCACTCCCCCGACCACTGGCCCGCGCACATCGCCGGGCATCCGCCGGCCGCCACCCTCACCTTCGTCCTCCTCGACCGGATCGGGCTCGGCGGCGGGGCCTGGGCGGGCGTCTGGTGCGTCACGGTCGGCGCGACGGCCGGAGTGGCGGTGCTCGTCACCGTGCGCGTCCTGGCCGGGGAGGCTCTCGCCCGGCGCGCCGCACCCTTCCTCGCCCTCGCCCCGGCGGCCGTGTGGATGGGCACCTCGGCGGACGGCTACTTCGCGGCCGTCGCCGCCTGGGCCCTCGCCCTGCTCGCCCTCGCGGTCACGGGACACCGGCCGCGCACGACCGGCCTCGCCTGCGGACTCCTCCTCGGCCTCACCGCGTATCTCTCGTACGGGCTGACGTTGATCTCCGTGATCGCCTGCGCCGTCCTGCTGCTCGGCCGCCGCTCCAGGCTCCGCCCGCTCCCGTACACCCTGGCCGGACTCACCGTCGTACCGCTGGTGTTCACCCTGCTCGGCTTCAACTGGTGGGAGGCGTACCGCCTGTTGGTCACCCGCTACTACGAAGGGGCGGGCGGTATCCGGCCGTACGGCTACTGGGTCTGGGCGAATCTCGCCTGCACGGTGCTGATCGCGGGACCGGCGACCGTGGCGGGTCTGCGCAGGGCGGGGGCGGCGGTCGTACGGATCGGGGCGGCGCCGGTAAGCGTCCGGGCGCACTCCGCATCGCCGGTCCGGTCGTCCGCACTCCGGCCGACAGCCCCGGCGCCCGAGGGATCCGCGGTCCCCGCACACGACACCGCGACAGCCACCCACGGGACCCCGACTCCCGTCGGCGCGACCCCGGGCACGGGCCGAGGCGCGGTCACGGATGCCGTTCCTGGCGCGGGCGCCGGAACGGTGACGGACACGGGACCAGGCGCGGGCGCGGATCGAGGTTCCCCTGCCGGCCCGACCGCCGCGGGCCTCGCCCCCCGGCCCGGCGCAGCGCGGGAACACCGCCCCGGCACCGGGCCGGGCACGGGCCCGAACAGGGGATCCGGCAGTGCTGCCGGCATGGTCGCCGACACCGGCGCTCACCCGGCCGTCGACGCTCGCCCTGACGTCGCCGCCCACCCCGCCGTCGACGCTCGCGCTGACGTCGGCGGTGCCCCGCGGCTCGCGGTCCTCGTCGTCGGGGCGCTGCTCGCCCTTCTCATCGCCGATCTCTCCGGGATGAGCAAGGCGGAGACCGAGCGCATCTGGCTGCCGTTCGTGATGTGGATGCTCCCGGCGGGGGCGTTCCTCCCCCGGCCCCGCGCCTGGCTCGTCGCGCAGGCGACGCTGGCCCTGCTCCTCAACCACCTGGTGTTGACGGGCTGGTGACCGTCCGGGCCGGCCCCGGGTGCTCCGGGGCCGGCCCGAAGGCGGTTCGTCAGGTCACGTCGACGAAGTCGCCCGCGGCCGTGGCCGCGCCCGTCGTGGACGTGCCGCCGAAGGTCCAGCGCCAGTAGCCGTCGGTGGTCGCCGTGACGGTGGTCTTCAGCGCCCCGGTGGAACCGGACGTCACCGTCTTCACGGTGGAGTACGTGGAACCGCCCTTCGGGCGGAACTGGAGCTTCGCCGACTGCCCGGCGAAGCCCGTGTACGTGTGCTTCACCCAGTCGGCACGGGTGAGACTGCCCGTGACCGTGAGCGTCCTGCCCTTGGCCACCGGTTCCGGCGAGGCGTTCGCCGTGACCTTCGCCCACCGCCTGACCGAGACGCTGCCGGGAGCCGTCTTGTACTCCTCGGCCTTCAGCGACCCGCTGGACTTGAACAGGCGCAAGGCCAGCCCGATCTTCCAGGTGGTGGCGTCACCGTTGGAGTCGAGGCGGTAGCGCGGTTCGATGTACAGCTCGCCCTCGCAGCGCGCCGTGCGCGCGCTCTTCTCGAAACAGGTGTAACCCGCCACGTAGATGCCCCCGCCATCGGCGCCCGCCGCGGCGGTGGTGCCGTGATAGAGGTAGGGATCGGTCGCCCAGCCCAAGGGGCCCTCCACCGTGTAACCGGAGGGCAGGGCGATGTCGAACGTGACCGGAGGTCTCTTCACCTCCGAGGTGCCCACCACGATCGGCAGCCCGTTGTTCACGACCACGTTCGACATGGTGATGCCGGTGCTCGCGGCCTGCGCCTGCGGGGCCGTCAGCGCGGTGAGCGCCAGCGCCCCCACGAGTGCTGCCACGGCACCGGTTCGTCTGCCAGGGTTCATTCCCACCTCTTCGCTGCGCGTACGCGATACGGAACCGCCCCGGACGGACAGGTGTTCGGGGAGGGGGAGGCTATCAAGCGCGTGATCATGGTCGGGCGAGGAGGCGGAACGATTCAGCGCTCGGCGTCCGCCGATTGGGCGAGGGTCGCTCCGAACACCAGGCCCACCCGAACGGGCGAGGACGACCGCCACCGGCCAGAAACACTGCCCACCCGAGCGGGTGAGAAAAACCGGGAGAGCCGCCGCTCACTCGGACGGCTCACCCGGCGCGCGGCGCCACTCATCCGCGCGAAGGCTGGCCCCATCGCTTTCGACCCATGAACAGGGAGGGGTCCGATGAGCTCGATGGACATGCCCGCGGACGCGCCACGGCAGTCGGCGCGGGCCGCGCACGCCACGATCCCGGATGCGCCCCGACTCACCTGGCTGACGCTGGCGCTGATGACGACGGCGTCGGTGGCGAGTCTGCGGGCCGCTCCCACCATGGCGGTCTACGGGCTGGCCTGCGTGTTCCTCTACCTGGTCCCGGCGATCGTGTTCCTGCTGCCGACCGCCCTGGTCTCCGCCGAGCTCGCCTCGGGCTGGAACGGCGGTGTCTACCGCTGGGTGAGCGAGGGGCTGTCCAAGCCGCTCGGCTTCCTCGCCGTGTGGTGCCAGTTCGCGATGACGATCTTCTACTACCCGAGCCTGCTGGCCTTCGTGGCGAGCACCCTCGCGTACGTCATCGATCCGGCCCTCGCCTCCAGCGGCCTGTACACCGCGATCGTCATCATGGTCCTGTACTGGACCGGCGTCTGGATCTCCTCACGCGGCACCAAGGCCCTCGCGGGGCTGTCCAGTTGGGGCCTGGTCATCGGCACCCTGATCCCCGGCACGATCCTCGTCGTGCTCGGCATGGTCTTCCTGGCCCAGGGCAATCCCTCGGCCGCGCCCATGACGGCCAGCCATCTGCTGCCGGAGTGGACGGGCCTCGCCAGCCTCGTGCTGATCGTCAACAACTTCCTCTCGTACTCCGGCATGGAGATGAACGCCGTCCACGTGTCGTCGCTGAAGAACCCGGCGAAGGAATACCCGAAGTCGATGTTCCTGGCGATGGGCCTGGTGCTGCTGATCTTCATCCTGCCCGCGCTGGCCATCAGCTGGGTGGTGCCCGCCGACCAGACCAGCCTCACCGCCGGTGTCATGCAGGCCTTCGACGCGTTCTTCTCGTACTTCGACATCGGCTGGATGACCCCGATCGCGGCGGTGATGCTGATCTCCGCTTCGCTGGCCGGCATGCTGACCTGGCTCGCCGGACCGTCCAAGGGCCTGCTGCAGATCTCCCGCGCCGAGGGCTATCTGCCGCCGTTCCTGCAACAGTTGAACCGGTTCGGCGTCCAGCAGAACATCCTGGTGACCCAGGGTGCCGTGACCACGGTGATCGCCCTCGGCTACGCGTTCATCCCGAACGTCTCCAACGTGTACTGGATCTTCTCGACGATCACCACGCAGGTGTATCTCATCGTCTATCTGCTGATGTTCGTCGCCGCGATGAACCTGCGGAAGAACCAGCCCGACCACCCGCGCGGCTACCGCGTCCCCGCCCTCAGGCTGACGTGCGTCGTGGGGCTGCTGTCCTCGGCCGCGGCCATGGTCATCGGTTTCGTACCGCCCTCGCAGTTCGGCGGCGGCAGCGTGCTGGTGTACGTCGTCATCATCGGCAGCGGTCTGGGCCTCCTCGGCCTGGTGATCCCGTGGGCCTTCCTGAAGTTCCGCAAGCCGAGCTGGCAGACGGAGGCCGCGCGCGAGGCGGAGGCGGGGTCATGAGTCCCACCCGGTTCGCGTCCGAGCACAGGTGGATCTACCTCGGCGCGATCGTCGTGCTGCTCACGCTCGTCGTGATCGGACTCGTGCGCTACGCGGCCATCACGACGAACAGCAAGGCCGCGAGCAAGGCCAACGAACTCGCCGACGCCGCCGTGGCGGCCGGCCTCCCCCGCCCCGACACCGAACTGATCGCAAGTGTCCTGGGCACCGACGGCGGCCTGGTCTGCGACGACCCCGCCAGCGCCCTCAAGTCGGCCCTGTGGAAGATCAACGTGTCGAACGGCGCCGCGTTCGTCGGCCAGCGGCCCGTCATCGGCGACGGCAGTGCGCTCAAGGCCGAGGCCGCGATCCTGAAGATCTACTGCCCGGACAAGCTGGACACGTTCCAGGACAGGCTCGACACCCTGAAGACCGACAACACGGTGAGGCGGTGACCGTGTCCGAACTCGCCGAGAAGGTGGCCGGGCTGATGGGCCGGGCCAGGACGGACCTGGCCGAGCTGGTCGCCATCCCGTCCGTCGCCGACCCGCGCCAGTACCCGCCCGAGGAGTGCCACCGGGCCGCGCGATGGGTGGCCGACGCCTTCACCGAGGCGGGCCTGCGGGACGTCCACCTCGCCGAGACGCCCGACGGCAGCCACGCCGTCATCGGCCACCGCCCGCCGCCGCCCGGCGCGCCCACCGTCCTGCTGTACTGCCACTACGACGTGCAGCCGCCGTTGGACGACGACGCCTGGACCACCCCGCCCTTCACCCTCACCGAACGCGACGGCCGCTGGTACGGGCGCGGCACCGCGGACTGCAAGGGCAACATCGTGATGCACCTGACCGCCCTGCGGGCGCTCGGCGACGACATCCCGGTGGGCCTGAAGTTCGTCGCCGAGGGGTCGGAGGAGCAGGGCACGGGCGGTCTGGAGCAGTACGTGGTCCAGCACCCGGAGCAGTTCCTCGCCGACGCGCTGCTGGTGTGCGACACCGGCAACGCGGAGGTCGGCACGGGCACCGCCACCGTCACCCTGCGCGGCCTCGCCAACGTCGTCGTCACCGTCGACACGCTGGCCGGAGAGGTGCACTCGGGCATGTTCGGCGGCCCCGCCCCGGACGCGCTCGCCGCGCTGATCCAGTTGCTCGCCGCCCTGCGCGACCCGACCACCGGTGCGACCCGTATCAACGACCTGGACTGCGAGGGCAGTTGGGAGGGGGTCGGCTACGACGAGGCGCAGTTCCGCGCGGACGCCGGAGTGCTGGACGGCGTCCGTCTCACCGGGACCGGCACGGTCGCCGACCGGCTGTGGGCCCGCCCCGCCGTCACCGTCCTCGGCATCGACTGCCCCCCGGTGGTCGGCTCCGCCGCCGCCGTACCGGCGACCGCACGGGCCCGGGTGAGCCTGCGCGTCCCGCCCGGTACGAACCCGCTGGCGGCCCGCGCGGCCCTCACCCGGCACCTCACCGAGGCCGCGCCCTGGGGAGCCCGGGTCACCGTCGAGGACGAGAGCGCCGGCGCCCCCTTCCGGGCGGCCACCGACGGCCCCGCCTACACCGCGCTCGGCCGCGCCATGCACGAGGTCTACGGCAAGCCCATGGCCTTCCTCGGCCAGGGCGGCTCCATCCCGCTGTGCAACGTCCTCGCCGAGACCTACCCGCGCGCCGAGATCATCCTCATGGGCGTCGAGGAACCCCGCTGTCTCATCCACGCCCCCGACGAGAGCGTCGACCCGGCCGAGATCGAGCACATGGCCCAGGTCGAGGCCCTCTTCCTGCGCGCCTGCGCGACCGTGGGGGGCCGCGGCCGCTGATCCCGGCACGACCCCTCCCCACGGGATCGCGGCCGTCGCCGTACGGCCCTGATTCCGCCCTCAGGTCTGCACGCGACTCCCTCAACCGCCTTGCGCGGACGCCTTTTTGATCGCCTCGCGGATACGGAAGTACGTGCCGCAGCGGCACACGTTCTCGATGCGGTCGATGTCCGCGTCCGTGGGGTCCGCCGTCCTCGCGAGCAGGGCCGCGGCGGCCATGATCTGGCCCGGCTGGCAGAAGCCGCACTGGGAGACGTCGCAGTCGAGCCAGGCCTGCTGGACGGGGTGCAGAGTGTCGCCGTCGGCGAGGCCCTCGATGGTGGTGACCTCGCGGTTCACGCAGTCCGCGACCGGGACGACACAGGGCTGGATCTCCGCGCCGTCCAGATGGCTGGTGCAGGCCCGGCAGACACCGACACCGCAGCCGTACTTGGGCCCGGTCACGTCCAGCAGATCGCGCAGCACCCACAGCAGGGGCATGTCCGCCGGTGCCTCCACGGTGACCTGCTTCCCGTTGAGGACGAACGAGTAGGACGGCATCAGCACTCTCTCCGGAGCGGCATCGGTACCTGCACCTCTAACGGGTCTCGGAAGGGGGTCGGAAGGGGGTCGGACAGAGTTCTCGGAAGGGGCCGGAAGGGGTCGGAGGAGGTCGGAACGAGATCTCAGAAGTTGATCGGGAAGCGGCGGGGGCGGGTCCCCGTCGCACGGGCGTAGGCGTTGGCCACCGCGCCGGCCGCCGCCGGGACACCGAGTTCACCGGCCCCTCCGGGGTCTCCTCCGGAGGGCACGATGTGCGCCTCGAAGTGCAGCGGGGCGTGCCGCTGACGGGCCCAGTGGAAGTCGGCGAAGCTGCCCTCGCGGACGGCGCCCGCGTCGAGGTGCAGGCCGGCCGTGAGCACCGTGGAGATGCCGTCGATCGCGGTGCCCATGAGCTGGGCCTCGAGTCCGCGCGGATTGACGGCCGTTCCGACGTCGGCGGCCATCACGACCTTGGTGACCCGCGGATTCTTCGGGTCGACGGCGTCGATCTCGACCAGGCAGGCCACGCAGGAGCCGTACTCCTCGTGCACGGCCACGCCCTGCGCGTGCCCGTCCGGCATGGTCCGGCCCCAGTGTCCGGCCTCCGCCGCCCGGTCGAGCACGGCCCTGACCGCCTTGCCGCGCAGTGTGGTCCGCCGGAACGCCACCGGGTCCCGGCCGAGGCTCCGGGCGATGTCGTCGACGACGATCTCCTCCGCGGTGCGCACGGTCCCGGAGTCCACGGAACGCCAGGCGCCCAGCGGCATGGCGAGACCCACCGATCCCGAATCGCCGGACACACGGCCGAAGTTGTAGAGCCCGCTGTCGCTGGGCAGCGGTCCGCCGGCCCGGGCGCCCATGGTGGTGACACCGCCCTGCGCGGTGACGCCCGGCTTCTCGTACGACTCGCTCACCGACGCCGTCATGTGCCTGAACGCCACCACCCGGCCGCCCGCGTGGCTGGCCCGGATGCGGTGGTGGCTGGCCGGGCGCATCCGGCCGTGCCGCATGTCGTCGTTACGGCTCCACATCAGCTTCACCGGACGGCGGGCCGCCTTGGAGACGAGGGCCGCCTCGACGGCGGCGTCGTAGGTGAGCCGGCGCCCGAACGACCCTCCGCCGCGCAGGACATGGACCCGGACCTTCGAGGCGGGCAGCCCGGTCACCGAGGCGATCGTGTCGCGGGCGTCCATCGGCGTCTGGGAGGAGAACCAGATCTCGGCACTGTGCGCCCGTACGTCCGCGACCGCGGTCAGCACCTCCATCGGGGCGTGCCCGACGAACGCGAACTCGAACTCGCCGCCCACCTGCAGGGTGCCGAGCGGCGGAGGGCCGAGCGGCGGGACCGCGGCCCGCAGCCGGGCTCGTACCGCCGCGTCGGACAGGGCCGCGAGCGGGCCCGGCGACCAGGTGATCCGCAGGGCGTCCCGGGCCTTGAAGGCGTGGTGGAAGGTGTCCGCCACGACGGCGACCCCTCCCTCGATCCTGACGACGGCGTGGACGCCGGGCAGCGCGCGGGCCGCCCGGTCGTCGAGCGAGCGGACCTTCCCGCCGAGCGTCGGCGGCCGGGCCACCACGGTCGGCTTCGCCCCGTCCACCGCCAGGTCGCCGGTGTACTTCGCCCGGCCGGTGACGATGTCCCGCGCGTCGATGCGGGAGGTCGGCCGCCCGATCACCCGGTGCCGGGAGGCCGGCTTGGGATCGGTGGACACGGCGGGCCGGTGGATCCGGGCGGCTGCCGCGGTCAGCGATCCGAACGTCGCGGTACGGCCGTCGGGCGCGACGACCATGGTGTCCCGCGTGCGCAGCGTCTTCGGGGGGAGGTGCCAGCGACGGGAGGCGGCGGTCACCAGCCTGGCGCGCGCGGTGGCGGCCAGCGCGCGGGCGGGCCCGTACAGCGAACCGACCGAGTTCGAGCCGCCGGTGAACTGGTTGCCGCTCCTCCGGGCCTCGGCGAGCGGGATCTCGACATCGGCGAGCCGGGCGTCCAGCTCCTCGGCGATCATCATGGCGACCGCGGTGGTGATGCCCTGGCCGACCTCCACCCTCGGCAGCCGGACGACGACCTTGTTGGCCGCGGTGACCTCCAGGACCAGCATCTCGTCGTCGGTGCCGGTCACCAGCACGTCGGAGGGGCCCGCGGCGGGCTCGGCACCCTCCGCGGGGGAGGCGTCGCAGCCGAGCGGCGCGGCGACGGTCAAGGTGGACGCCGCCAGCGTGGTGACGATGAATCTGCGGCGGGACAGCTGACGGGCCAACGAAGGCTCCTCTCCGAGCCACCCGGGGCGTACGACTGATAGGAGGGGCGGACCGGCCTTGCGGTTCCCGCTGAACGGATGCGGCCCCTGCCACGTCCCCGTACCGACCGGATGGCGGACGGGGAGGACCACATGAACAAGCGAAGCAGGATCAGGGCGAGCGGCGGCGTCGTGGCGGCAACTGCCGTGGCACTCGTGACGGTTCAGGGGTCGGGCGCCGACGCGGGAAGCGATCGGACGCCCGTCGCGGAGCACACGACCGTGTGCGTCGGCACCCGGCCGGCGCACGGCCTGCCCGGCAGGGAGTCCTTCCCGCTCCGGGTGACGATCTACGCCGACAAGAGGGGCACGACACGCTACAAGAACGTCTTCACCGGGGTGTCGGTCGACGAGCGCGGGAACGCCGTGAACGTGTACCGCATCCCGTCCAAGGCGTCCAAGGCGTCCAAGGCGTTCGACGCGGACGTCTGCGGCCACGCGATCAAGGGGGTGAAGGTGCGGATCCACGACACGGACGTCACCCAGCGGCAGACCTACGCCCTGGTCGACCGGGTCGGCCACGCCAAGCACCGCTGGGACGGCCGGTTCAAGCTGTACACGGTGGGCCCCGACGTCGACGGCTACGTGATCTTCGGCGTCGACCGCCCGGCGAAGGCCGAGCCCGTCATCAAGAAGGCCTTCGGCGAGTTCTGGGCGAGGCACATCAAGGTGGAGCATTCGGGAGTGCCGACGCTCGACTGACGGCAGCGACGTTCCGGGCAGGGCCCTTCGCCCTGACCGGAACGGCCGCCGCCCTGACCGGAACCCGCTGCCGCCCTGTTCAGAACGGCTCGCGCCCCTCCCGGGGTTCGGCTTGCAGGTGCGAGGACCGCCTGCCTATCGTCGCGCGTATGCAGTCCTACACGATCGGCCAGGCCGCCCGGCTCCTCGGGGTGAGCCCCGACACCGCCCGGCGCTGGGCGGACGCCGGGCGGGTGACCACGCACCGGGACGACAGCGGACGGCGCCTCATCGAGGGACGCGACCTCGCCGCGTTCTCGGTGGAGCTGGCCGGAGCCGGTGGTGAGGAGGGCGTCACCTCCTACACGTCCGTCCGCAACGCCTTCCCCGGCATCGTCACCGCCGTCAAACTCGGCGACGTGGCGGCCCAGGTGGAGATCCAGGCGGGACCGCACCGGCTGGTCTCCCTGCTGACCCGGGAGGCCGTCGAGGAACTGGGCCTGGAGGTCGGCGTGGAGGCCACCGCCCGGGTCAAGTCGACGAACGTGCACATCGACCGCGCCTGAGCGGCCGCCGGTTCAACGTCCGGAAGACCGTCGTCGAGTACGGGGTGCCGCCGGGTTCAGGACACCGTCGTCGAGTACGAGTGGGCTCCTGCCCCGGCCAGCGCGCCCCCGTCGACGATCAGGTACTCGTCGCGGATCGGGGTGCCGTCCAGCCAGCATTCCAGGATCTCCCGGGTGCCCGCCGCGTAGCGGGCCTGCGCGGAGAGCGAGGATCCCGAGATGTGCGGGGTCATCCCGTGGTGCGGCATCGTGCGCCAGGGATGGTCGGCGGGTGCCGGCTGCGGGTACCAGACGTCGCCCGCGTACCCCGCCAACTGGCCGCTGACCAGCGCTCGTTCGACCGCGTCCCGGTCCACGATCCGGGCCCGCGCCGTGTTGATGAGATACGCCCCGCGCTTCATCGTGGCGAGCAGCCCGTCGCCGAACAGGCCCTCGGTCTCCGGGTGCAGCGGCGCGTTGACGGTCACGACGTCGCAGTGCGGGACCATGTCGGCCGCGGTCGGGTGGAAGGTGAGCCCGAGCTCCCGCTCGACGGCCTCCGGCAGCCGGTGGCGGTCCGTGTAGTGGAGCTTCACGGCGAAGGGCGCGAGCCGCCGCAGCACCGCGAGCCCGATCCGTCCGGCGGCGACCGTACCGACGTGCATGCCCTCCAGGTCGTACGAACGGGCCACGCAGTCCGCGATGTTCCAGCCGCCGTCGAGCACGACCTGGTGCGCGGGCAGGTAGTTGCGGACGAGGGCGAGCGTCGTCATCACCACGTGTTCGGCGACGCTGATGCTGTTGCAGTACGTCACCTCGGCGACGGTCACCCCGTGCGCGATGGCCGCGTCGAGGTCGACGTGGTCGGAGCCGATCCCGGCCGTGACCGCCAGTTTCAGGTTCTTGGCGGCGGCGAGGCGCTCCGGGGTGAGGTACGCGGGCCAGAACGGCTGCGAGACGACGACGTCCGCGTCGGACAGCTCCCGGTCGAAGACCGATCCGGTGCCGTCCTTGTCGGAGGTGACGACCAGGGTGTGACCGCGCTCCTCCAGGAAGCGGCGCAGCCCGAGTTCGCCGGTCACGCTGCCGAGCAGCCGCCCCGGGACGAAGTCGGTCCCCTTCGGGGTGGGCGCGGTCTGACCGCCGGGATAGTGGTCGATGACGGGGAGGTCGTCCCGGGCGTACGTCGTCGGGTATCCGTCGGCCGGGTCGTCGTACAGCACGCAGAGCACCTTGGCCATGTCGCGGCTCTCCTCAACTCCGTTGTACGTAAGGTTCTTTCACCATCCTCGGAGTCGAATACGCTGGTCAAAGCGAACGTTGCTATGCGCTGATAGCCGCGGGCTATGAACCCGCCCCGCCCAGATGCGTCTTCAGCAGCGCGTCGAGCGCGTCGCGCACCCCCGCCTCCCGGGCCACCCTCAACAGCGCCTGCGCCAGCACCGATTCGGGCTCGTGCCGGGCGACCACGATGCCGACCCGGGGCCCGTGCGCGGGCCCCTCCAGCGGTACCACCCGCATCCCCTGCGGCACCCCGAACATATGCAGCCAGGCGTGCGAGATGACGCTCGACCAACGGCCCCCGGGCAGGTGCGCGTACAGCCCGGCGACCGTGTCCGACTCGATCGCCGGAGCCGCCCGCGCGCCGTCCGCGGCGAAGCACTCGTCGATGATCCGGCGGTTGCGCATCCGCGGGTTCAGCAGACACAGCGGGAGAGCGGCCGCCTGCGCCCAGCGGGCCCTCTTCGCGCCAGCCAGCGGACCGTCCACCGGGGTGAGCAGCACGTACCGCTCCTCGTACAGCGGGAAGCGCCGTACGTGCCGCAGGTCTTCGTCGTCGAGATACGTCATCGCCGCGTCGAGCTCGAACGCGTCGAGCCCGTGCGTGATCTGCGCCGACGACAGCGACTCCAGGCTGACCCGGGCCCGTGTGTGGCGCTCGCAGAACGGGGTGGTGAGCAGGGAGGCGGCGGGCAGCGCGGTGGGCACGATGCCGAGGCGCAGGGTGCCGGTCAGACCGCCGCGCAGCGCCGACAGCTCCTGGCGCAGGGCGTCCCGCTCGGCCAGGATCCGGTGCGCCCAGGCGAGGACGACCTCGCCCTCCGGGGTCAGCCCCTCGTACCGTCGGCCGCGGCGCACGATCGGCACGTCCAGCTCGTGTTCGAGCCGGCGGATCGCGGCGGACAGCGACGGCTGCGACACGAAGCAGGCCGCCGCAGCCCGTGCGAAGTGCCGCTCCCGGGCGAGCGCGACCAGATACTCCAGCTGACGCAGCAGCACGCGCCACCTCCCGTAGGCGGGCCAGGCTCGCAGACGCGGGGCGGCCTGTCACGCCCCGGCCGGCCTCCCGACCCAGGCGCCCACCCGGCCCCGCGCCGGGCGTACGACCCCGGCTGACGGCTCGCGCACCGGGCCTCCAGGCTCGCCGCCCCGACCGCCAGCCTCCAGGCTCGCGACCCCGACCGCCCGGCTCACGACCCCGGCCGCCGGACTCTCGGCCCGGACCCTCCGGTCACGGACCCGGATCCACCCGGCCCCGCGCCGGGCGGGCGGCGGCGAGGCCGGACCGGCGGTGCGGTCAGGCGGTGCGGTCAGGCGGGGGTCTCGTCGGACCAGGACGGGTAACGGCCGTCCACCCGGATGACGTTGATGCCGCTGATGTGCCGGGCCCCGCAGCGGTCCTGAGGCAGGACCAGTTGCGGGCCCGCCCGGTCCAGCGGGTTGCCGTCGACGCCGACCGCGAGCAGCACCGGAGCGGCCGCGAAGTCGGGGTCGATCTCGGCCCAGGTGAGCAGCGCGTGGTGGCCGTCCGCGCCCGCCACCGCGATGAGGAAGCGCAGCCGGTCCTTGCGGCGGGCCGGATCGAAGCGGGGCCGGGCGTCCCGCAGCACGTCGTGCAGCAGCGGGCCCTCGAAGCCGTGGTGCCGCACTCCGCTGGTGGCGCACTCGAAGCTGACCCGGACCCGGCGCTGGGGCCACATGAGCAGGTCGGGCACGGTCAGCCGGACCGGGCGGGCGAGGTCGCCGGTCAGCGCGAGCTCCGCGAGCGGGGGAGCCGGCGGCGTCGGCTGTGTCAGGGACTGGCTCACTGGGCAGCACCTCCCGCAAGACCGTACCCGGCGAACGGTCCGGCACAAACGCACATGCGTACATCCGAAGCCCGTACGCACAGCTCATGCGATGCGACAGGAGACTTACAGCTCGCATATGCGGAAGTATGATCGGCACATAACAGAACGTGAGCTCATGACTGAAGATCACGACGGAGGCTTCAGCGAGCCTCAGAGTTTCCGAGGGAGTAGACCCGTGATGACCCGATCCGCGCGCCGGACCCGCCGCACCACCCGGACCCTGCAGGTGGCCGGTGTCGGTGCCGCCGCGCTGCTGGCCCTGAGCGCCTGCTCCTCCTCCGACAGCACGTCCGGCTCCTCCGACACGGCGAAGTCGTCGGCCTCGGCGTCCTCCTCGACGAAGCTCTCCGGCACGGTGACCGTGTTCGCCGCCGCCTCCCTGAAGGAGAGCTTCACGGCCCTCGGCCAGGAGTTCGAGAAGGCACATCCGGGCACCAAGGTCACCTTCAACTTCGGCGGCAGCGACACCCTCGCGGCGAGCATCACGGGCGGTGCCCCGGCGGACGTCTTCGCCGCCGCCAGCCCGAAGACGATGGCGATCGTCACCGACAAGAACGACGCGGCGGCCACCCCGGCCACCTTCGTACGCAACCAGCTGGAGATCGCGACCCTGCCCGGCAACCCGGACAAGGTCGCCTCCCTGAAGGACCTCACCAAGTCCGGCCTCAAGGTCGTCCTGTGCGACAAGACGGTGCCGTGCGGCGCCGCCGCGCAGAAGGCGCTGACCGCGAGCAAGCTGAAGCTCACCCCCGCCTCCTACGAGCAGGACGTCAAGAGCGCCCTGACCAAGGTGGAGCTGAAGGAGGCCGACGCGGCGGTCGTGTACAAGACCGATGTGAAGGCCGCGGGTGACAAGGTGGAGGGCGTGGAGTTCCCCGAGTCGGCCGACGCCATCAACGACTACCCGATCGTCCTGCTCAAGGACGCGCCGAACGCGGCCGCGGCCAAGGCGTTCATCGAGCTGGTGCGGTCCGCCGAGGGCCAGAAGGTGCTGACGGCCGCCGGCTTCCTGCAGCCCACGTCCTGACATCCGCCCCTGTCAGCCGCGTCCGGGCACCCGCCGACGCCCGAACCCCGTCTCCTGAAGCCATGAGTGATTCCGTGACCTCGCTCGACCAGTCCGACGCCGCGGCCGACACCCTCACCGGTGGGCCGCGGCGCGGGCGTGGCCGGACGCGGGGCCGGGTGCGGGGCGCGGCGCCGCTTCCCCTCCTGCTGCCGGCCCTCGTCGGGCTCGCGTTCCTGCTGCTCCCGCTCCTCGCGCTGCTCGTCCGGGCGCCCTGGCGCAGCCTGCCGCAGCAGCTGACCAAGCCCGAGGTCTGGCAGGCCCTCCGGCTGTCCCTGTTCTCCGCCACGGCGGCCACCGCGGTGTGCCTGCTGCTCGGGGTGCCGCTCGCCTGGCTGCTGGCGCGTACGGAGTTCCCCGGGCGCGGGCTCGTCCGGGCCCTGGTCACGCTGCCGCTCGTACTGCCCCCGGTGGTGGGCGGTGTCGCACTGCTGCTGGCCCTCGGCCGCAACGGCGTCGCCGGGAAGCTGCTCGACTCGTGGTTCGGGATCACGCTGCCCTTCACCACGGCCGGGGTGGTCGTGGCCGAGGCCTTCGTGGCGATGCCCTTCCTGGTGATCAGCGTGGAGGGCACCCTGCGGGCGGCCGACCCGCGCTACGAGGAGGCCGCCATGACCCTCGGCGCCTCCCGCTTCACCGCGTTCCGCCGGGTCACCCTGCCCCTCATCGCGCCGGGCATCGCCGCCGGTTCCGTCCTGGCCTGGGCCCGCGCGCTGGGCGAGTTCGGCGCGACGATCACCTTCGCGGGCAACTTCCCGGGCCGGACCCAGACCATGCCGCTGGCCGTCTATCTGGCCCTGCAGAGCGACCCCGACGCCGCGATCGCGCTGAGCCTCGTCCTGCTCGCGGTGTCGATCGCGGTTCTCGCCGGTCTGCGGGACCGCTGGATGACGGCGGGGACATCATGACGGACGTCCCGACGGGCGTGAACCCCACGACCGACAAGGGCCTCGACGCCCGTCTCGTCGTCCGGCGCGGCTCGTTCCGCCTCGACATCGACCTCTCCGTCGCCCCCGGTGACGTCGTCGCGCTGCTCGGCCCGAACGGCGCGGGCAAGACCACCGCGCTGCGCGCGCTGGCCGGGCTCACCCCGCTGTCCGAGGGCGGCCGGCTGCGGCTGGACGGCGTCTCCCTGGACCGTACGCCGCCCGAGTCCCGCCCCGTCGGTGTCGTCTTCCAGGACTATCTGCTCTTCCCGCACCTGTCCGCGCTCGACAACGTGGCCTTCGGGCCGCGCTGTCAGGGTGTGCCCAAGGCGGAGGCGCGGGCCCAGGCCGCCGCGTGGCTGGAGCGCATGGGTCTCGCCGACCACGCCGGGGCCAGACCGCGCCGGCTCTCCGGCGGGCAGGCGCAACGGGTCGCCGTCGCCCGCGCCCTCGCCACCCGCCCCCGGCTGCTGCTGCTGGACGAACCGCTCGCCGCGCTGGACGCCCGTACGCGCCTGGAGGTACGGGCGCAACTCCGGCACCATCTGGCCGACTTCGAGGCCGTCGCCGTCCTCGTGACGCACGATCCGCTGGACGCGATGGTGCTGGCCGACCGGCTCGTGGTCGTCGAGGACGGCCTCGTCGTCCAGGAGGGCAGCCCCTCCGACATCGCCCGCAGGCCGCGCACCGACTACATCGCCCAGCTCGTCGGCCTCAACCTCTACCGGGGCGAGGCCGGGGGCCACACCGTACGGCTGGCGGCGGGCCCGGCGATCACCACGACCGAGTCGCTCGACGGGCCCGTCTTCGTGGCGTTCCCGCCGAGCGCCGTCACGCTCCACCGCGACCGCCCCACCGGCTCCAGCGCCCGCAACCTGTGGCAGTGCCGAGTGGGTGGTCTGGAGACGCACGGCGACCAGATCCGCGCGGCACTCACCGGTGAACTCCCGCTCGCCGCCGACCTGACGACGGTCGCCGCGGCGGAACTCGACCTGCGTCCGGGCGCCGCCGTCTGGGCCACGGTGAAAGCGGCCCAGACACACGCCTATCCGGCCTGAGGGCTGTCCCGCCACGAGCACCGCCGGGCACCCGCCACCGCACCGCCCGTCCGGGGCGCTACTTCCCCGCCGGGACAGCCGTCGCGCGGACCATCACGCAGTCGAACTCCACCACCCGGCCGGTCGCCTCCTCCCGCGACACCGGGTACATGCCGGTGATCTCGAAGCCGCTCTCCTCGTAGACCGCGACGGCCTCGGCCATCCGGGGACTGCCCTCGTACAGCCTGAGCGTGGCGACCTCCGACTGCATCCCCACGAACTCCGCGGCGCGCTCTCCGGCGCCGGCGAACACCTCCAGGTCGTAGCCCTGGGTGTCCATCTTCAAGTAGGGGCGGGGGTCGGTGATCCCGGCGAGTGCCTTGTCCATCATCCCGTCGAGACGGCGGACCTCGATCTCCTCGGTACGGGTCCTGGCGAAGCGCTTGTAGCGGTCCTTGCCGTAATCGCTGGGCGGGAGAAGGGAGTTCATGGTGTTCCAGCCCACATGGATGGACTGGGTGGCGTCCTCCCGGCCGAGGCCGACCTGGTACACCTGCCAGTCGGGGTCCCCCTCGGCCGCTTCCCGGAGCTTGCCGAAGGCCTCCGCGGTCGGTTCGAAGGAGACGATCCGGCCGGTGTAGCCGAGGCGGCGCAACTGGCGCCCGTACTGGCCGGAGTTGGCGCCCACGTCGAAGACGCAGTTCACCTCGTACCGGTCGAGCAGGGCGGTCACGTGCTGCCCGCAGAGATAGGCCGCGGCCGAGAGCTGGAACTTGCGTTCGTCGGCCGCCGTCTCCTTCTCGTCGAGCAGGAGACGGGCGCCGGTGCCACCGAGCGGGACGTGCTTCCACGCCACGGTCCGCCCGCGCAGCACCAGATCGGCGCCCTTGCCCAGCGCGACGCGTCTGCGCACACCGCGCCGGTAGACCACCGCGGCTCCCGATCCGAGGTCCAGCACCTGCACCCCTACGCGGGGAAGCAGACCTAGCAGCTTTCTGTGAAGGGTCGCCATGACCCACACCCTGTCAGACATCCGCGTGTGTCCACCGGGAGTTGGTTGAACCCCCTTCCGACCGCGTGATAGAGGCAGGGGGTGACTTCTCCTGATACCGGGATTCCGGAACTGGCCGCCGCCCTGAACATGAAACCTCACCCGGAGGGCGGCTGGTTCGTCGAGACCTGGACCGCGCCGCAGGCCTTCCGGCCCGACGGCTACCCCGGCCCCCGCGCCGCGGCCTCCGCCATCTACTTCCTCCTCGCGCCCGGCGACACCTCCGCCTGGCACACCGTCCGCTCGGACGAACTGTGGCTGTGGCACCGCGGCGGCCCGCTGGACGTGCTGCTCGGCGGCGACGGGACAACTCCCCAGTCCACCCCGCAGGTTGTCCGCCTCGGCCCGCGTGTCGAGGCGGGCGAGCGCCCCCAGGCACTCGTTCCCGGCGGTGTCTGGCAGTCCGCCCGCCCGGCCGGCGACGAGGAGGTTCTGGTGAGCTGCGTGGTGGCGCCCGGCTTCGACTACGACGACTTCCACCTGCTGGACTCGGGACGCTGAACAGGCCCGCGCGAGACCCGTGCGCAGCCCGCGCGAAGCCCGTGGCGGCTTTGTGACGCGGGTCGTTGGTTGCGGATCGCCCGGGTGGGGCATCACCCGAGGGCAGGACCGGCCGCGCATCGTCTCGCGCGGGGTCCCGGTCGACGGGGAGGAGCCGTCGGCCGGGTGCTGGTTGTCCTGAGAGGGGGAAGAGAGGTGTCAGTCATGCGTGCGCACCAGCGCACCGTCCGGCCGACCGCCCGCGTGGAGTACACACTGCCGCGTACGGCCGTCTCGGCGGGCAGGGCCCGCAAGCTGACGACGGCTTTTCTGACCCGGCCGCGGCCGCGGCTCGCGTCGCCGACCGCGGACCAGGTGGACGATGCCACGCTGATCGCCTCCGAGCTCGTCGCCAACGCGGTGCGCTACGGCCGCAGCGGCTGCAGGCTGCGTCTGCAACTGGGGCACGGGCGGGTGACGGTCGAGGTCCACGACGACAGTCCCGGACGGCCGCAGGTGGGCGTGCTGGACGCGGAATCGGAAAGCGGCCGGGGCCTGGCGATGGTCCAGCAGCTCGCCCACAGCCTGGAGGTCGTCAGCACGGGCCCGGGCGGCAAGACCGTCCGCGCGGTCCTGGCGGTGTAGCGACGGGGCTTACGCCATCGGCGGGCGGGGCCGATTCGTTCGGCGCGGTCGAACCGATGAGCGGAGTTCGGCGCCGCCGAAAAGGGGCAGAAGACGCCGAAAATTCATCGCCATTTCAATGACCGCAAAAAACAGATGGCCGGAGCCCACACCTTGCGGTGCGGACGCCGGCCATCCGGTGTCCCGGACTAGGCGGGGACGATGTTCTCCGCCTGCGGGCCCTTCTGGCCCTGCGTGACGTCGAAGGTCACCTTCTGGCCTTCCTGGAGCTCACGGAAGCCGGAGGTGGCGATGTTCGAGTAGTGAGCGAAGACGTCGGCGCCGCCGCCATCCTGCTCGATGAAGCCGAAGCCCTTTTCCGCGTTGAACCACTTCACGGTGCCAGTAGCCATGTCAAATCTCCTTCGGGGCAAAGCTCGAAGGTCCACACTGTGTGGACCTGCGTCGCCGTGATGATTACCCCAACCGGAATGCACCGGAAAAACTTTGGGAACCACAACTGCAACTGAAATCGACAGTAGCACGCTACGGGCCTCGAAGGGGGCGCACTATCTCACCCGGGCGTGGGGAATATCAAAACCTCGCGGGCCCGTGCACCAAATTCTGTATTGGCCGAAGCAGATATCCCGGAACCGGCCGAGAAACGGCCTCCGAGGGCCTCTGACGTCCCGCTCAGGCGTCCTGCGGTGTCGACCCGCGCAGCTCCGCGTTGATCCGCAGAGCCTCGTCGAGACAGTCCTCCAGCGTCACGATCCGGCAGGCCGCCTCGACAGGCGTGCCCTGGTCGACGAGATCCCGGGCGCGGGCCGCGACCCGTAGCTGATTGCGGGAGTAACGGCGGTGGCCGCCCTCGGAGCGCAGCGGCGTGATCAGTCCGGCCTCCCCGACGGCCCGCAGGAACGCGGGGGTGGCGCCGATCAGCTCGGCGGCGCGGCCCATCGTGTAGGCGGGGTAGTCGTCGTCGTCGAACCGGTCGGTGGGGCTCATGGTGCTTCCCTGGGGCGCGTGCATCACCTTCCACTTTGGCAGATCCCGTCCGGTACCGGCCGGGGGCACCCGGCATCGGCCCGGTGACATCGGCGCGCCGCCCTCACCCGGACGGCCCGGTGCGCTGGTGGGAGACCCCGGCCGGTGATGGCGTGGAGGGACACAGCCCGACCTCGGGACCGTCCTCGGGAGGCCTCCGTATGAACCGTCCGTCCTGTCTCCTCGCGTCCGCCCTGACCGCGGGGATGCTGTTCTCGACGGCCGCCTGCTCGAACGGCGGGGGCGACGGCTCGGTCTCCGGCCCTACGGACGCCCCCGCGTCCCCCGCGACCGCGTCCACCGTCCCGGCCTCCCCCGTCGTCGAGGAGTCCGGCGCCGCTTCGCCCTCGCCCTCCGCCTCCGTCCGTGAGCTCACCAAGACCGAGGCCCAGTCCGCGCTGATCACCAACTCCGACCTCGGTGCGCAGTGGGAGGAGTCGAAGGGCGTGGCGGCCTGGAACGACGCGCTGCTCAAGAGCAAGGTCGACGAGGCGGACTTCATCACCGACAAGGCGAACGCCAAGCAGTGCCAGAAGCTGCTGGACGGTCTGCACGCCGAGAACCTGCTCGGCAAGCCGCAGGGCGCCAGTGCCGTCACCGGCTTCGACGACAGCGACAACGACGCCCAGATGCGCTACGAGGTCGCCTCGTACGGGAAGAGCTCGCTGGACGCGCAACTGAAGTGGCTGAGCACGCTGCCGGACATCTGTGACCAGTTCACGGCCGTCAACGGCACGGGCGACCGGCAGACCGTCCAGGTCGTCTCGACCGTGCTTCCGGATGTGGGCGACGCCCGCCAGGGGCTCCGGGTGACGATGAGCGGTGAGCTGGAGGGCGACCCCGAGACCCTGACGCTCGACTTCGCCGCCGTGCAGGTCGGCGACAGCGCGCTGTCCCTCACCAACGGCGGCCTCTCCGGTACCGAACACCAGTCCACCGATCAGGCGGTCAAGGCGGGCACGAACCGTCTGACGGACGTCCTCGCGGGGAAGTCGCCCGCCCCGACACAGGGCTGAGGGCCGAAGCGACACGGAGCAGCCTCGAGGTGTGGTGGACCGGCAGGGCGCGGTGGGTGAGAGCGCCGTTGTACGTCTACCGCACCGGGGGTCTGGAACCGCGCGAGGGGTGACGACGTCGTCGAACGGCAGCTCGTCACGCGCGGCAGAGGTCATCGGACCTGGCCTCGGCCGGGGCCCGGCGGGAGGCATGCGGTGTGGGCCGTTCGGAGTTCGGAGTACAGGGGGTGGGGAGGAACGGTGGTGCCGGGCGGCCATGGGTGACGCACGTGGCCGGCCTCTACGGCCGCGCACCGCGGCCCCGGCAACCTGTGGTGGGGCTGCCGCGGGCTGAGGTGGCGGGCCGGGGTGTCACATCACTGCGGGTGCGTCAGAGCCGGTCCATCCGGGAGTAGGGGCTCAGGACGCGGACCTGGCGGGCGCCGAAGTCGACGAGCATCGCGATGCCCTCTTCGACGCCGACGATCGTGCCCAGGCCGTACTGGTCGTGGGAGACGCGGTCTCCGAGGCTGAACTCCTTGGCCACGGGGACGACGGGTGCGGCGAAGGGGCTGGTGGGCAGGTGGCGCCGGGGCGCGGAGGATTTACTCATCGTGATTCCAGTATGGGCCCTATTCCGGCGGGCGGTAGGGCTTGATGGTCTCGATCCCGCTCCGACTCGCCGTCCCGGACCGCTCCGCGACACGGTCGGCGGGGACCCCGGTGCGCGGTCCCCGCCCGGCAGGCCCCGCGTTCCATGAGGTCAGCCGTCGGGGCGGCGGTTCCGCGATCTTTCCGCCGCGCGGGGCCGTTCACCGGGCGAGCCTGTGGTGCACCGGACAGGCCGCGACGGCGGGTCCGTGACGGGCGGGACCCGCCGTCGCGGGGCGGTGCCACGAACGGTTCCCCGGGGGGCGTGCGCCGGCACACACCCCGGTCACCACCCCCGGAACGGGGGATGCCGGATCAGCCCACCAGGAGTTCGCGCTTCAGGTCGCGCAGTTCCCCGGAGTCGATGCGCAGGCCCTTCCTCAGGTACCCGGAGAAGTCTCCGTACCGGGCGTGGACCTCGTCGAAGCCGGAGTTGAGGTACTCGGGGCGGACGTCGAGCAGGGGCTTGTAGACGGCCGCCTGGGCCGGGGGCATCATCGCGAGCGTGGCCGCGTTGGCGGCGGCGCGGTAGGTGTTGCTGGCGAGGTAGTCGTTCATCACCGTGGAGCGCGGGACGCCGAGGGCGGTGAGCAGCGCCGCGCTGGACCAGCCGGTGCGGTCCTTGCCGGCGGTGCAGTGGTAGAGCACCCCGTCGCCTGCGGCCACGCCCGCGTAGACGGTCGTGTAGGCGGCCCGCGCGGTGTCGCCGCTGACCATGAACTTCTCGCCGTCCACCATCATCTTGACGGCGTCGGCCTCGGTGGCCGGCAGGGAGGTGAACGTCGGGGACCCGGCGAGCACGTCGGCGACGGTGTAGGAGGCGCCGGCCGGCACACGGTCGGGGCCGGAGGCACGTTCCGACTCCATCCGCAGGTCGTACACCGCGTGGATGCCGAGACGCTTCAGCTTCGCGAGGTCGGCGTCGCCGAGCTTGTTCAGGGCGTCCGAGCGGTAGATCTCGCCCATCTTGACCCAGTGGCCGTCGGTGGTGCGGTAGCCGCCCGCGTCACGGAAGTTGACCGCGCCGTCGAGCTTGATCAGCCGGTCGGCGAGGCGCAGGGAGCCGCCGCGCTCCGGGACCAGGTCGAACCACTGCCGGTCGGCGGCGGGCAGCCCGCGCACGGTGACGTCGCCCGTGGCGCCGCCCCGCGCGACGACCCGCCCGGCGGCGCGCACGACCACCTGGCGCACCCCGGGGGCCCGCCACACAATGCGGTACGAACCGTCGTCACCGGCGGTGACGGTCGCGGAGGTGAAGGGGATGCGCTGGGAGGCGGCGTGGGCCGGGGCGTGGGACGGTCCGCGGTGGTCGGGGGCGGCGGAGGCGGCGGGGGCGGTCACGGAGACGGCGGTGAGCGCGAGGACGACTCCGGCGAGGGATGCGATCTTCATGAAGCGGACAGTTGGCTGTTGAACCTAATTCTCGGTGTACGCGGCCTGTCCTCCCGTCAGCCCCCGGATGTCGCCCTGGCGCCCTGATTCGGCCACACGATGACGGGATCCAGCCGGTTCATGACGCCCGCCACGACATTGGCGGCCGTGTTCGTCGCCGTCGACGGGAGCTGGGCGATACGGGCCGGGTGCCGGCCGTGGGCGGGATGCTGGGCGAAGAGGGCGACCGTGGTGGACAGCTTCGCGTCGTACATGGTCTGCCACAGGGTGCGGGTTCCGGCGCCGCCGGTGAACACGCCCCAGGACCCGCCGGCGGAGTGCAGGAGCTTCGCGACGAGCCGCGCGGAGAACGGGTCCATCGCGGTGCGGGTGTGCGGGCGGGCGGTGTAGAGGGTGCGGCCGTCCCGGGTGATCCGCTGGACGGTGTACGGCTCGGCGTACGTGCCACCGGACGCCGCCGCGGCGTACGCGGCGGCCAGCGAGAGCGGAGTGGGCGCGGCGCGCTTCACGAGCGCGGTCAGCGGCGGGCGGAGCTTCACCCGGGTGAACGGCTCCAGCGCCGTGCCCGCCTCCACCGCTCCGGCCAGCGCGTCGTTGAACGGCTGCCGGGCGTAGTCCGCGCCCCCGTACAGCACCCGGACCGCGCCGTCGCCCGGCACCAGGGCGACGATCGCGGAGTGCAGGACGACGCCCTTGGCGCCCGTCGGGTCGGCGACCGGTTCCGCCGCCGCGTCCTGGGCGGCGAGGTCGAAGGTGGTGCGGACGGTGTAACCGCCGCGGGCCAGTTCGTCCCGGGTGATGCCGAGCCGGTCGGCGGCCTCCGCGGAGGCGGCGTCGATCAGATACTGGCGCTGGCCGTCCGTGGCCCCGGGCGGATAGAAGCGGAACGCGGGGAGGCGGGCCGCGGCGCGCTGGGCCGGCGTGATCGCCCCGCTGTCGGCCATCGCGTCCAGCACCCACTCCCAGCGGCGCGTCAGTTTCGCCGTCACCGCGGCGTCCGAGCCCGCCTTCTCGTAGTACGAGGGGATGTTGATGACGGCGGCGAGGGCGGCGCCCTGACTGACCGACAGCGCGGACGCGTCCACGCCGAAGTAGTTGCGCGCGGCGGCCTGGATGCCCGCGGCACCGCGGCCGAAGTAGACCGTGTTGAGGTAGCCCGCCAGGATCTCGTTCTTCGACACGGTGCGGTCCAGCTTGATCGCGATCAAAGCCTCGCGCGCCTTGCGGGACAGCGACTGCTCGGGACTGAGCAGGGCGTTCTTCACGTACTGCTGGGTGATCGTGGAGCCGCCCTGCCGGCCGCCGCCGCTCACCGTCGACCAGGCCGCCCGGGCGATCGCGGTCGGCGAGATCCCGGTGTCCGTACGGAAGGAACGATTCTCCGCGGCGATCACCGCCTCCTGTACATAGCGCGGCACCTGGGAGAGCGGGACCTCCTGCCGGTCCACCGGGCCGCGCCGCCCCAGATAGTCGCCCCGGGTGTCGGTGAAGACCGTGCTCTGCATCGCCGTCTCCGGGTGCGGCTTGGGAATCCCGGTGAGCCGGTACGCCACCAGCCCCGCGCCGACGAGCGTGAGCACGAGGACGAGCAGGGCGGTCAGCGTGTGGCGCAGCCGGCGGCCGCGGGTGCGGCGGGCCTTCACGCGCCGGGCGCGGACGATGCGGCCGAGGCCGGACCGGACGCGGGCGCCCGGACGCCCGCCGTGCCCGGGAGCGGCGCTCTCGGCCCGCGTCCCCCTCCAGGACGGCGTCCCCGGCACGGCTCGCGGACCCCTCGTACCTCGTGTGCCCCGCACACCGCGCAGACCCGTCACACCTTGTGAGCCCCCTACACCTCGCAGACCCGTCACACCTTGTGAGCCCCGTACACCTCGCAGACCCGTCACATCTCGCGAGCCCCGCTCACCACGCAAGCCCGTCACACCTTGTGAGCCCCCTACACCTCGCACGCCCGTCACATCTCGCGAGCCCCGCACACCATGCGGGCCCCTGCCGCCTCGCAGCCCCCTCACGGTCGGTACCCCTGGCTCGCCAGGACCGCGCCCGAGCTGTCGTACACCGTGACTCTCAGGGGATCCACGGACGGCGCGTTGTCCGGCGCCGGAGTGGGCGGCGCCGAGGTCACCGCGTACCAGGCGCCCCAGCCGGGCCTGCCCGCGAGGGTCAGGGCGGTGGCGTGGACGACTCCCGCGGCGGTCGTGACCTCGACGTGGGCCACTTCGCCCGAGCCGCGGAAGACCCCGGAGAAGAGCGTGCGGCCGTCGTTCCAGTAGGACGCCTGGAGCGAGACGCGGGGGGTGCTCGGATCGGGGTAGGCGCTCGTGATGCCGTGCGACTGGACGGGCATGCCCGGTTCCGTCCAGTGCGAGCCTTCCTTCGTCAGCCAGATCTCGGTGCCGGAGGCCACCCGCACCCGCTCGCCGGATGCCACGACCCGCACCCGCCCGGCGGTCTCCGCGGGGGAGGGGGTCGCGCTGTGGCCCTGGGCGGCGGGCGAGCTCGCCGACTCGCCGAACCCGAGGCCGGCGCCGTCGTGGAGTCCCACCACGGCGAGCGGCACGAGCAGCGCGCCGCAGGCGGCCCCCAGCACGACGGTCCTGCGGCGGCGCCGGCGCCGGCGGCCCTCGCGTTCGATGGCGACGAGCGGCACGGCGGAGGGTGTGATGTCGTACGCGGCGTCGGCGAACACCTCGCGCAGCCGCTCGGCCTCGGCGGACATGCGCGCGGAACGGGACGAGAGGTTCATGAGCGTGCTCCGGAGACGGGGTGGCGGCCGGCGAACACCGGGTGGGTGCGCAGCGCCTGAAGGCCGCGCCGGGCATGGGTCTTGACGGTGCCGACCGAGCAGCCGAGCAGCTGAGCCGTCTCGGCCTCGCCCAGGTCCTCCCAGTAGCGCAGCACCAGGACCGCGCGCTGCCGTGCCGACAGCGCGGCCAACGCGGTGTCCAGAGCGGCCCGTTGGGTGACGGTCTCCGCGTGTCCGGGATCGCGCTGGTGCGCCCGCTCGGGCACGAACGGCATCAGGAGCTGCGCGACCCGTCTCTTGCGGGTCCGGCTGATGTTGTTGTTGACCAGCGAGCGGCGTACGTAGAAGTCGACGTCGTCGCTCGGGATGCGCCGCCAGCGGGCGTAGACCTTGGCCAGCGTGGTCTGGACGAGATCCTCGGCGTCGTGGAAGTCGCCGGTGAGCAGGTGCGCGGTGCGCACCAGGCGGGGCCAGGCAGCACCGGCGTACGCGGCGAAGTCACCACTGTCGGCGTGGACTGGGGAGGTGGCAGTGAGGTTGTGCGGCACGACCTGCGGTCCCTCGGGTCGGGTGCGTGGGGGGTGGTGCGGTGGGCAGGGGAGCCGGAGCCTGCGCGGCCCGGCTCCCCTGCCCGCGTGCTCAGCTCAGGTCCAGCCGGGAGTAGACCTCTCCCTCGGTGTCGCGGACGACGATGTGGCGGACCTCGAAGCCGTCGACGCTGCCGGCCGGCAGGTCGGCGCTGACGTACCAGACGCCCCAGCCGGGATGGCCCGCGAGTTCCAGGAGCTTGCCGTGCAGGGTCCCGGCGGTGGTCCGCACCGTGACGCGCGAGGCGGTGCCCGTGCCGCCGTAGTACACGCCGGAGAGAGTGGCGTGGCCGTCGGCGGAGACCTCGGTGTACGCCGAGACACCGGGCGTGTGGAGGTCGATGTTGCCGTCGACCACGCTCGTGAAAAGGGGATCGGGGTCGCCGGGCATCGTCCAGTGCTTGCCCTCCGCCGTGAGCCAGAACTCGGCGCCTCCGGGCGCCACGACGTGCTCGCCGGGGGCGACGATCCGGGCGGTGGGAGCGGTCTTCGCCACCGAGAGAGGGGTGGCGTGCGCCGACCGGACGATGACCGGCGCCGACGGGGCGGAGGCGTGCGCCGCCTTCCCGGGTGAGACGCCGTACGCGGCCGTGGGCGCGCCGATCAGCGCGGCGGCGACCGCGGCGGCCACGACATACTTCTGAATCCCTGCCATGAACGGACAACTCCTCGTGATGTGACTGGTGTTCGGACGGTGCAAGGGCGCCTCTCCCCTCCTACAAACTCCCGGCGCCCACCGGCCGGATGACACCGGCCGGAGATTTTTCGCACGGATGTGCCTCTGTGCGTCATCCGCGCGGAAGGGGGTCAGTCGAGCGCGCTCGACGCCCGCCACTGGTCCCAGCTCAGGTTCCAGTCGCCGTAGCCGTTGCCGACCGCGACCGTGTCCCGCGAGCCGACGACCTTGACGACGTCGCCGGGGATGACCTCGTCGTAGAACCGCTTCGCGGGGCCGCCGGTGGCGAGTCCGACGCAGCCGTGCGTGACGTTCCGGACCCCGCCGTAGGTGTTCGCCTTCGGGTTCTGGTGGAGGTAGGTGCCCGAGGCGGTGAGGTGCACGGCGTAGTAGTAATAGCCCGCGTACGCGTCGCCGTAGCCGACGGACCGCGAGTTCATGAAGACCCTGGGCGCCTTGTCGGAGACGACCATCGTGCCGTTCCAGGTGTCCATGCCCGGCGCGCCCGCGGTGACCGGGACACGGCGCGACGAACCGGCCGTATCAAGCGTCATGAAGTGTGTACGGACATCCACTGTGGCGACGAGGGAGCGGTCCACCGTGAAATGCCGAGTGATTCCGGCGCCGGCCCGGACGGTGACCGCCGTGCCGGGTTTCCAGTACGCGGGGGGCCGGAAGTCGACGCGCTGTCCGTCGGCGAGGTTACGGTCCCTGACCCGGCCCCAGGATCCCCCGACATCGGCGGTCACCTTCAACTGCCTTTCCACATCCGCCCGTTCGGCGACCGGAATCGGGTGGTCGAAGGTCACCGAGATCGGCATGCCGACGCCCACGGTCTGCCCGTCGGCGATGTTGACGTGCGCGCCCGTCAGGGACGTGGGCGGTGTGGCGGAGGGCTTCGGACGGGCCTCGCCCGTGGGGCCGGCGGTCCCGGTGGCGGCCGGCCCGCCGCCCGGCCCGACTCCGGTGCCCCCGCTGCCGTCGGCCGCCGCCTGCGCCGTGCATCCGGTGAGCGCGAGCGCGCACACGGCCGCCGCGCTCCAGGCGCGGCCGAACCGGCCGCGGCCGCCTCTCGGTCCCGTGGTCATGGTGATCCCCCTGCGGTGTGTTTCGATGTGCGAGGTACGGGACCTGTACGCACGAGGGGGTCGGCCGGGTTGCACACGGCCGTCGAAACTGCGGAAATTCCGGCGGGGGTCATGACCGAGGAAGAGTTCGACGCGTTCTACACGACCGCGTTTCCCCGGCTGACCGGCCAGTTGTACGCGTTCACGGGGGACCACGGCGAAGCGCAGGACGTCGTCCAGGAGGCGTTCGTCCGCGCCTGGGACCGACGGCGGGAGTTCCTCGCCGACGGGGCACCCGAGGCGTGGATACGGACCGTGGCGACGCGGCTCGCGGTGAGCCGCTGGCGTCGTGCGCGCCGCTGGCTGGAGCTGGTGCGGCGCACAGCGCCTGCCGACCACACCCCGGGCCCCGGCCCCGAGCGCACCGCGCTCATAGCCGCGCTGCGTACGCTGCCCGAAGCACAGCGGATGGCGATCGTTCTGCACCATCTGTGCGACTTGAGTGTCGAGCAGGTAGCCTCCGAAACCGGTGCCCCCGTCGGCACGGTCAAGGCCCGGCTCTCCCGCGGCCGGGCCGCGCTGGCACGGGTGCTCACGGACGATTCGGCGGACTCGGCCGGCTCCGCGCGTTCGCTGGACTCCGCGGGTACGCCGGACAAGGGGAAGAGGGAGGACGACCGTGTCCCGTGAACTCGCCTCTGACCTGCGGGAGTTGGCGGCCGATGGCGAGAGGCCGCCGACGCTGACCGGTGCGGAGATCCGCGGCCGGGCCGTACGCCGCCGGCGCCGCCGCCGTACGGCACTGGCCGCGGCCGGCGTCTCCGTGGCCGGAGCGCTCGCCCTGGTCCTCTCGCTGAGCCCGGGCGGCGGCACGCGTCACGATCCGCCCCCGGCCGCGAGCCCCACCGTCACCCCGAGCCCGTCGTCGTCGGCGGCCCCGGACGCCACGATCGACCTGGGCCGGCGGGTGATCTCGGTCGCCGGCCGCGAACTGACGCTCACCTCCGACAACCTGACGGGTTATGTGCCGGACTTCCGGTCGACGGTCGCCGGCAAGGAACCGTCCATGATGTTCTCGGGCAAGACCGTCGGCCTCGGCGGCACGTACAGCTTCAAGGCCTCCTGGGCGATCGAACTCGTCGACCCCGACGGCAGGACGAACTTCGTCGGCGCCATGACGAACGACGGCCAGGGCCGCTTCCAGGTGTCCCACGGCTGGATCGGCCTGCGCGAGGCCGACGCCAAGTGGCTGTACGAGCGTCTCGCGCCGGGCTCGGTCGTCGAGATCAGGCCGTCGAGCGGCGGGCCTTCCTCGCCGAACCCGACAGCGGTTCACGGGGGCTCGGTGACGGCGGGCGCCGGCACGGCCACCGGCTCGGCGGCGCCGGGCTCCGGAACCCCGGGCGGCTAGGCGGTCGCGCTCCCGGCACCGACAGGGACATCCATGCGCCCGTCGAGGTACGCGTCGAGGGCGGCGAACGTCGCCTCGGGCCGCTCGATGTGCGGCAGGTGACCGGCCTCGGCGATCGCCTCGAACCGTCCTCGCGCGAACGCCCGCGCGTAGGCCTGCCCGTACGCGGGCGTGACGACACGGTCGCTCTCGCCCCACAGGACGAGGGCCGGGATCCGCACCCGGCCGAGCCGGTTCAGGAGCTTCGGGTCGTGCATGTACGGGTCTCCGGCCAGCACCCGCATGGTCGCCATGTTGGCCTGCTGGGCCGCGATCCGCTCCGGGGTGAGGGTGGCGGGGTCCACGGCGAACCGGGCCGGATCGTGGAACGAGTACGCGGCGATCTCGTCCGGCCGGAGCCCGAAGATCTCACGGACCGGCTCTCCGGGAACGGCCACGCCCGCCGCGTTGACCAGCACCAGCGAGCTGATCACCGCGCCCTCGTCACGGAAGGCCATCTCGGCCCCGGTCCAGCCGCCGAGCGAGGAGCCCACGACGAGGACGTCACGGTGACCCTCGTCCCTGAGCCAGTGCAGATAGGCGATCGCCAGGTCGTCGACGCCGGTGAACCAGTCGGGACGTTCGGTCCCGTTCCAGCCCGGGTGCGTCGGAACCACGGCGCGCATGCCGTGCCGGCCGGCCAGATGGGCGGCGATGCCCTGGACGGTGGCGGGCCCGCCACCGCCGTGCAGGACGAGCGCGAGCCGGCCGTCGGCGGGGCCGGTCTCGGTGAGGGTGAGGGGGAGGTCGGGGCGCGGGTGGACGGTACGGGTACGTGTCTCGGTCATGCGCCCCACGGTATCTACGCATACGTATATACGCAACCTTAGATTCCGGATTAGGATGCGCCCATGACCGCGAACCAGGAGAACCCCGGGCCCGGGGACACCGCCGAGGCGGCCGGGACCCCCGCTCCCGTCGACCTCGAAGAGCTGGGGCGTGCCGTGAAGGAGGCGCAGTACCGGCATCACCGCACGCTCGACACCCGCCTCGCGGCGGTGGGCACGACGCTGGCGCAGTGGGACGCGTTGCGGGCGATCGCCCGCACTCCCGGCGCGTCCGCGCACGAGCTGGCGGTCGCGACCTTCCAGGGCGACCAGTCCTTCGGCACTCTCGCCTCCCGGCTCGCGGCCCAGCACCTCATCGAGCGGCGGCCCGGTCGCGGCCGGCGCATCGAGCACCACCTGACGGAGGCCGGCGAGCACATCCTCGCGGCGGGCCGCGCCGTCGCGCACGAGGTCCTCACGACGTCCTTCGGCCCGCTCGAAGAAGTCGAACGGGTCACACTGCTCGGCCTGTTGCGCCGCATCGGTTCTCCGGGCGAGGCGCTCTAGGATCGGCGTTCATGGAATTAACAGCTCTTATCGCACTTGCCGGGCTCATCGTCGCGAGCTTCGCCGCTCTCGAAGGCAAGCTCGCCCGCACCGACCGCAGGATCGCCCACGTCGAGCACCAGCTCGACCTGATACTCGACCGGCTCAGCATCCGCGAGGAGCCCCCGCACCTGCCCGAGGTCATCGCCCTCGTCCGCGAAGGCAAGAAGATCCAGGCGATCAAGGCCTACCGGGAGGCCACGGGGGCGGGCCTGAAGGAAGCGAAGGACGCGGTGGACGACATGGCCTGACGCCCCCGCCGGGTCCATGGCGTCCGACGTGGAGCGGCCGGCCGACCTCGCCCGACGCCCGGTGCGGGCCGCCAACCCAGTCCGGGGGCGGAGGGGTCCGCGCAGGCATCGGACGCCAGCGGGTGTCGGCCGCCCCGTCAGGGGCCAGCGGAGTCGGCCACCGCGCCCGAGGCCAGGACGGCCGCCTACGCCCACGCCCACGCCAAGACGGTCCACCCCCGGCGTCCGCCGCCGAGGCAGCGCGCCGACCGTCCCGCCTGACGCCAAGAGGGTCGGCCCGCCACGCCCGCCGCCACGGCGGTTCGCCCACGGCATCTGTCGGCAGAGGGAGGCCACCCCGTCCCAGGCCAGAGGGGGTCGGCCACGACGGTCGGGGTCAGAGCGGGGGCTGGGCCGGGGCCGGGCCGAGGGTGGTCGTGCCGGGGGCGGTGCGGTGGCCGAGGCCGGTGCGGTAGGCGTCCAGAGCCGCTTCCACCCGGCCGGTGCGCCGCAGCAGGTCGCCCAGCAGCCGGCACAGGTCCGCCAGGTCGCCCGCCGCGCCCGCCCGCTCCAGCAGGCTCATCGCCCGCACATAGTGTTCCTCCGCCGCCTCGGTGTCCCGGGCGTCCTCCGCGATGATGCCGAGCAGGCGGTGCGCGGCGGCCGAGTGAATGGCACCCCGCTCGGAATGCAGATCACCGAGCACCTGGCGCAGCAGCTCACCGGCCTCGTCGGACTTGCCGCGCCGGTGCAGCACGTCGGCCAGTTCCACCGCGACCTGGCTGGTGTAGAGCGCGGCCCGCTTGGCGGAGAGCATCGCCTGCGCCTCGCGCAACTCTCCCTCGGCACGCTCCAGTTCGCCGTTCTGCGCGTAGAGGTATCCGCGCATCCAGTGGCAGTTGGCGAGTTCGGTACGGATCTGGAGCTGCCGGTAGAGCTCGGCGGCCTTGGCGAGGGAGGCGTCCGCCTCGACGATCCGCCCCTCGGCGATCATCGTCCGCGCCACCGACCGGTGCATCCGCGCCACCAGGGCCGGGTCCCCGACCTGCGGCGCGAGGGCGAGCGCGAACTCGGCCGCCTGGGCGGCACGAGCATGCGCGCCCATGTCCATGTAGGGCGCGATCACGCCCGTATAGAGGAGGAGCAGCGCTTCGGGGTCGTGCAGGCCCGTCCGGTTGAGCTCGTCGAGGGTGGACTCGAACAGGTAGCAGGCGTAACGGAGTTCACCGGCGAGGTAGTGGGAGACAGCCCGGCCGCGCACGGCGGGCACCCGCTGCGGCAGCGGCGCGTCCCCGAGCCGCTGCTCGGACTCCTCGAAGCGCCGTTGCGCCGTCTCCAAGTCGCCTGTGTCCAGGGCGCATTCGCCGAGCCCCAGAAGCGCCGCGGCCTGCTCGGCAACCAGCCCGAGGGCCTCCGCCTCCGCGAGCAGCGCGGCGTAGACCTCGGCGGCCGGCTCGGCCTCTCCGGTGGCGAGCGTGCGCTGCGCGTCGGTGAGCCGCAGCCGCAGGTCGGTGGCGAGGTGGGCGGGCCGCCCGGTCGCCAGTTCCTCGTACGCGACCCCGAGCCGGCCCGCGATGTGCCGGAGCGCGGGTTCGGAGGCCCGGACCCGGCCTGCCTCCAGCGTGGAGATGTACGCGGGCGTGTACGCGGGCTCCGCGAGCTGTTTCTGCGTCAAACCACGTTCCGTACGCAGCTGTTGCACCCTGCGCCCGATGATCTCAGGGTCGTCCCGCTCCGCCATGGGTCAAGCATGCCATTAAGCCGAGTTAAGCCAGTCCAGCTTTTGACTACTGTCCAACCTCAGGTGCCCTCTTGCGACGGGAGCCCGGGAGCCTCTACGTTAAGCGGCGGATTAAGCATGCTTAATACGCCGCTGTTGTTGCGAGGTCCCCCATGCTCCGACGTATTTCCGCGCGCTACTCCAGAGGGCTTCTGGCCGCTGTCATCGCGGTCGCCGCGCTGGTCACGGCGGCGAACATCGGCCCGGCGAGAGCGGCCGAACCGGCGCCCGCCGCGCACACCGCCTCACGCATCGCCCCGTAGACGGCGACCGGGGCACGCCGACGTCCACCTGACCTGCCCCGGGCCCACACCTGTCAGAGGGCACCGTCCACCGCTGCCCCGACGAACACGGCGAAGGCACCGGCCCCGACCGTGAAGGCCCCTTGGGCAGGGTTCTTCGAGTCGCGGAGCGCTACGCGGGTGGCCAGGGAGGCCACCTCGACGCACTCGCCGCCGCTGCTTCCGCTGTACGTCGACTTACGCCACCGCGCACGCGTCAGATCCGGGCTGCTCCCCATGGCGTTCCTCCATCAGCCGAGCAGGGTGCCGTCCACCGCTGCCCCGATAAACGCGGCGAAGGCAACGGCCCCGACCGTGAAGACGCCGAGGGCGGGGTCCTTCGAGTCGCGGAGGGCTACGCGGGTGGCCAGGGAGGCCACCTCGATGCAATCACCGCCGCTGCTTCCGCTGTACGTCGACTTACGCCACCGCGCACGCGTCAGATCCGGGCTGTTCCCCATGGCGTTCCTCCATCAGCCGAGCGATCAGTGAAGCCGACTCCCTCGGAGAGAGGGCCTCGGCCTGCAATCGAGCGTAGCCGAGCGAACGCTCCCTGATCACTTGCGGGTTGGCCGTCATTTGGCCGCCGTCGTAGCTCTCGCTGTAGTGGATGTCCGGGTCGTCGCCGAAGCGCAGCAGATTGAACGAGCCCATCATTCCGGCGTGCTCCCCCGCCGAGAACGGCAGCACCTGGAGCTGGGTCCACGGACGGCCCAAGAGACCCAACAGGTGGGCGAGTTGTTCTCGCATGACCTCCCGGCCGCCGATCTGCCGGTGCAGCACCGCCTCGTCCAGCACCGCGTACAGAACGGGCGGCTGCTCGCGCTTCAGGATCCGCTGGCGCTCCGTCCGCGCCGCCACCATCTCGTCGAGCCTGTCCGTGTGGTCGACGCCCAGCACGGCGCGTGCGTACGCCTCCGTCTGGAGAAGGCCGTGCACCAACTGACACTGGTACGTGGAGATATAGGCGGCCCTCGCCTCCATCTCCGCATAGGCCTGGAACCACGTCGGCAACTGGCTTCGCAGGACCAGCCCCACGAGACGGGAGAACGCCCCGCCCGTCAGCAGGGCCGCGTCGACGCGCTCGGCGAAATCCCGGGTCGGCACCTTGTGGGCGGTCTCGACCTGACCGATCAGGGAGCCTGTGCAGAAGATGATGTCGCCCAGCTCGCCCTGCTTCAGCCTCGCGGCCTCCCTCAGCCGGCGCAGCTCCGAGCCGAAGTAGTCCAACGGGGAAGCGCTGGGGTCCAGTTCGCGGATGTTGGGCATGGGCGGTCACCCCCGGGTCCGAACGCCGGGCGGCGTTCCATTCGCCTTGTAGCCAAGCGTAATCGTCCGGCTCCACGCTGGAGTCGTGAATCATGCAACTGACCTGCCGAACGGGACGATCGACGCGAGGTACGGCATCCGCTTCACCGTGGGTGAGCACTCGGCGCGGCAGCTGCGCCGGATCCTGAAGGCGTATCTGGTCGCCTGGGAGATGCCGGAGCTGACCGAGGCGGCGACGCTGGCGCTGACCGAGCTGGTCACGAACGTCGTACGTCATGTGCCCGACCGGCGCGCCGCACTGCTGATGCTGCGGCGAGCGGACGGCGTACGGGTGGAGGTGACCGACACCTGTCCGCGGCCACCCCGGACGCATCGGCCATCTCTGTCCACAGCTGTGGACGGCGAACCCGCGGACGGCGGGCGCGGGCTGCTGATCGTGGACGCGGTGACCGACCGGTGGGGATGGCATCCGCTGCCGGGACGCGGCAAGACCGTCTGGTTCGAGTGCCACAGCGCGGTCCGCACCCCGGGGTGACCCGCCCCGCGGGCGTCCTCCCGACCGGGTAGGCAGTCGCGCCGCGGTCTGGTCGGCAGTCGCACCGCGGTCGGGTCGTACGACAGCGGCGAATCCCCCCTTACGAGGGACACGCGGCGCCTACGCTGGCCCCGTGACCTCTGCAGCCGCACGTACCGCGCTGGACCTCACCGCCGACCTCCCGGTCCTCGCCCTGGAGGACTTCTACCGGGACCTGCACCGGCATCCCGAACTGTCGCTGCGCGAACACCGTACGGCCGCCGCCCTCGCGGAGCGGCTGCGCAAGGCCGGGTACGACACGACCGAGGGCGTCGGCGGCACGGGCGTCGTGGGCGTCCTGCGGAACGGGGACGGGCCCACCGTCCTGCTGCGCGCCGACATGGACGCGCTGCCCGTCACCGAGGAGACCGGGCTGCCGTACGCCTCCGGGACCGACGGGGTCATGCACGCCTGCGGTCACGATCTGCACGTCACCTGGCTGACTGGTGCGGCGGAGGCGCTCGCGGCCGGGCGCGACACCTGGTCCGGCACGCTGGTGCTGGTCGGCCAGCCCGCCGAGGAGACAGGCGAGGGCGCGGCGCGCATGGTCGCGGACGGGCTCCACGAACGTTTCCCGCGGCCCGACGTCCTGTTCGGCCAGCACGTGGCGCCCGGCCCCGCCGGGCTGTACGCGCATTCCCCGGGCCTGATCATGTCCGCCTCGACCGACATCGACATCGTCGTGCACGGGCGGGGCGGACACGGTTCGCGGCCCGAGGCGACCGTCGACCCGGTGGTGACGGCGGCGTACATCGTGACGCGGCTCCAGACGGTCGTCAGCCGGGAGATCGCGGCCCGGGAGTCCGCCGTGCTCACGGTGGGACGGATCGAGGCCGGCACCCGGCACAACATCATCCCGTCCGAGGCCCGGATCGCCCTGAACCTGCGGACCCAGTCGCAGGACGTGCGGGAGCAAATGATCGCCGCCGTGCGGCGCGTCGCGGCGGGCGAGTGCGCGGCGGCGGGCTGCCCGAGCGAGCCCGGGATCACCGTCGGCAGCGATTTCCCGATGACGGTCAACGACGCCGACACCGACCGGCGGATCGCCGCCGTGCACGGCGAGGTCTTCGGGGCCGGGACGGTTCTCGACCCCGGTCCGGCCATGGGCAGCGAGGACTTCCCACGGCTCGCGGCCGGTGGAATCCCCTACTCCTACTGGTTCGTGACCAGCACTCCGGCCGACGTCTGGAACGCGGCTCCCGGCGGCGACGACCTCATGACCCGGCTCGCGGCCGTGCCCAGCAACCACAGTCCGCACTTCGCCCCCGACCTCAGCACGGTCGCGCCGGGCGTACGGACCCTGGTGTCGGGGGCGCTGGCCTCGCTGTCGGCCGGCGGCTGAACTCCCCCGGGAGCCTGCGGGCTCACGCTTGCGGGGTAAGGGCCTGCGGCTGCAACTGGCGGAGCTGTTGCCTCACGTGGTCGAGCGCGCCTTCCCGGCGGCCGGGCACGCGCAGCCTCAACCGGGCCAGTTCCGCGCCGAGTTCACGGGCCCGCGCCGGATCGTCGATACGGCCCCACTGGTGGTGGGCGCGGTCCACGGCCGACTCCACCTCCGGGGCGTCCGGCGCCTGCCCCGCGTCCAGCCGGGTCCCCGCGAGAGCCAGCCAGCCACGACAACTGCGCTCCGGGTCCCCCGCGAACATCGCCAGGTCGGCCCGTACCTCCATCCAGTGCAGCACCTGCTCGGAACCGTGCCCGTGCGCGCGCAGCGCCTCCCGCTCCCGCCGCCCCGCCAGATCGAGAGCCTCCTCGTGCCGGCCGTCCCGCACGGCGGCGGTGATCTCCTCGTGGGGATCGGACGGCGGTGAGCCCACCGGCTGAACCGCTTGGCCGGGGAGATCCACGGGTGGCGCGGTCGGCGCGGGCTGCGCGGTCGGGGGAAGCGGCGGGGGCGGCGGGACGCGCGGCACGGAGGTCACGGTCGTGAACCCCGGTGTCGGGGGCCATGGCTGCCCGGCCCACCGCTGCCCGGGCGCGAACACCAGGTCCGCCGTCGCCCGCCGGTCGGTCTCCTCGCCGGACGTCCTCGTCAGGGCCTGCTCGTGGAGCTGGAGGAGGGGAGGCCGGTGGCCGCTGCGGAGAAGGGTGGCGACGGCTCTCATGTACGTCGGCTGCGCCACCCTGCGGCGGGGCGGCGGCGGGGCGACGCGGCCGTACAGCTCGGTCGACGGGCCCGCCGTGAGAGGGCGCCCGGCGAGGAGCGTCCAGGTGTCCGCGTCCGCGTGCAGATCGATGAACACGGTCGTCGAACCCGGTGGGCGCAGCCGGAGTTCCTCGGTGACCCAGTGCCAGGGGAAGGCCGTGTAACGGACCGTCGCCGGGGTGGTGCGGGCCAGCGCGAGGTGCGGACGCCGTTGTCTGCGGTCCAGTTGGAGCTGTCCGGTCACGAACATCGTCAGCGGTCCCGGCGCCGTCGCCGCCGCGCGCAGCCGGGTCAGCACGGCCTGCGGCTCCAACGGGTCGGCCAGTTCGACGACGTTCGCGGTGTCGGTGCCCGACAGCACCGACGGAGCGACGGCCGCGAGCACCGGGAGCACGGAGGCCGCGTCCACCAGACACCCCTTGCCCACCGGCGAAGCGGCGAGAAGCAGCACGGTTCCGGGCATAGGTTCCCTCCCCCATCGAACAGGTACCTCAGCACCGTAACGGCTGCGCATGCAAAGAGGGGACGCGAAGAGAGCGAACGCCCGGCCCGCCCAGGTCCGCGAAGCCCCCGTCCGCCGCTCCGGCCGGACAGGTCCTAGATCCGCCGCTCGCCGCGCGCCCGGCGCCGTACGGCGAAGATCGTCGTGTCGTCGGCGAGCCGGCCGCCACAGTGCTCCAGGGTGCCGTCGCGCACGAACCCCACGAGGAGCTGCGGGTCGGCGGTGCGCGGGTCCCGCGCGAGCGCCCGCGCGAGGAAGGCGCGGAGCGGGAAGAAGTCGCCCGCCGCGTCACGGGCCTCCGTCACCCCGTCCGTGACCAGGAGCAGTGTCTCGCCGGGTGCCAGCGGGACACGGAGCACCGGCGGCGGCGCGAGCGTCAACTCGCTGAGGCCGAGCGGGAGTCCGTCCCCTGGCGGCAGGCTCCGTAGGCCGCCGGGGGTGACCACGAGCGGAGGTTCGTGGCCGAAGTTGATGACCTCGACGGTGTCCGGCGTGTCCTCGGGGAAGGCGACCAGGACCCCGGTCGCGAAACGGTCGCCCTCGTCACGGCCGAGCGCCGCGCGGTAGCGGACGTGCCGCAGCATCCGGATCTCCAGCCGTCCGGCGACCGTGTCGAGGACCCGCTCGTGGTACGCCGCCTCGCGGAACGTGCCGAGCAGCGCGGCCGCCGCCTCCACCGCCCCGAGTCCCTTGCCCTGGACGTCGCCGAGCAGCAGACGGGTGCCGTGCAGACCGGGCTGGATGTCGTAGAAGTCGCCGCCGACCCGGGCGTCACTGTCGGCGGTGAGGTAGACGGCCGCGTGGTCCAGGCCACCGAAGCCCGGCGGCATCGGGCGCAGCACGGTGCGCCGGGTCGTCTCGGCGACGTCCCGCATGTGCAGCATGCGCCGCTCGCCCCGCATCCGCAGGGAGCAGGCGAGGGTCGCGAGGACGCCACCCACCAGGACGAGGATGAAATCCGGCAGACCCGTCTGGTACTGGTGCGGCCACGACGTGTCCACGACGCTGTAGGTGAACAGCGAGAACAGGGCGAGGGCCACGGTGCCCAGCACCCCGCAGATCGCCGAGGCCACGGCCGGTACCAGCACGACCCAGGAGATGATCCGGAATCTGCCGGAGGTGTTCGCGTCGAGCAGCGCGATGCCGAGGAGCAGCAGCAGCGGCGGTGCCCAGGCGACGCTGCGCCCGCGCACCCGCAGCGGTCTCTGCCGCTGGACGGCGTCCAGCGGCCCGGCGTGCGGGAGTGGGCCGAGTACGGATCTCCGGTCGGCCACCTCGCTGTACCGCCTCCTTGTTCGTGCTCTCAGTAGGCGACGGACATGCGGCCGTGCGGGTGAACGGGCATCTCCAGCTGGTCGACGAAGGCCATCGCGTAGTCCTCGGCGCTGATCCGGCTGTGGCCTTCCGCGTCGGTCAGCATGCGGTCGCCGCCGATCCTGAATTCGCCCGTGCGTTCGCCGGGTCCGATCTCGGCGGCGGGTGAGATGTAGGTCCAGTCGAGGTCGTCGACGTCGGTCCGCAGGTAGGCGAGGGCGTCGCGGTGGGCCAGCGCCTCGGGCAGGTATTCCTCGGGGAAGTCGGGCTGGTCGCAGGCGGCCTCACCGGGCGCGACCTCCAGGGTGCCCGCGCCGCCGACGATCACGAGCCGCTGCACCCCGGCCGACCGGACGCCCTCCACCAGGGAGTGGTTGAGCGCGAGGAAGGGTTCGCGGGGATCCGAGCCGTCCCGGGGCGGGACGCAGGCCGACCCCACCGCGTCAGCGTCGGCCACCAGTTCGGCGACCTTCGCCGCGTCCGAGGCGTCGGCCGACGTGGCGGCGACCCCGGCCACCGGGGACTGTCCGGACCGGCTGACGGCGACGACCTGGTGTCCGCGCGCCGAGGCCTCCGTGGCGATACGGCTGCCGACCATGCCGGTGGCACCAAAAAGTACGAGCTTCATGCACCTCAGCGAAGCACGCGACCATGATCACCGCATCCCGGCGACAGGACGGGAGGGCGTTCGGCGGGGGGTCCCGTGGGGGTCTCGTCCCGACTTGCCAGGGGCTCCGGCGAGGTGTGACCTGGAAGGCGGGGGCGAGCAGAGAGGAGTCCTTCCATGGCTCAAGCCGCACCCGTGTCAGGGACACCACGTACATCCGGATCGACCGACGTCTTCGGGGAACCGACCCACACGATCGCGAAGTGGGGCGTGCCCGTCGCCGGCGGACTCGTCTACGGCTTCTGGGCCGCTGCCATCAACCGGGACGCCGGTGCCATCACGGGCTGGAACGTGCTGTTCGGCTTCGTGTGCGCCATCGCGTTCGCGGCGGCCTACATCGGCGCCCGCACGCTGGCTCCGCTGATGCGCCGCGAGATGCACGCGCTGGTCTGGGCCGTGTTCGCGGGCTGCGCGTTCGGCTTCCTGTACAGCCAGACCGACGCGACCGTCCTGCGGTCCGTGTTCATGTCACTGCCGGTGGCGGTGGGCGTGTACGCGGTGGCCTTCTACCGCTACTACACGCACGAGGACGCGGAGGGAAAGACGGGCTGACGTCGTCCGTGTGCCGTTCCGGCGTCCCGGGAAGGACGCCGGAACGGCACACGAGGTGCATGAGGCCCCGGCGGATCGCCGGGGCCTCATGCGTCTCCCTCACTCACCTACTCACCTGCCACCTGGGACCCAGTCCCAGGAGTTCGAGGAGGAGCCGGACACGGTCCAGCTCCACGCGCTGGAGACGGTGAAGCTCCAGGAACCGGAGGCCGTCACACTCCAGCCGGGGTCGTTCGCCGGGTTCCGGCCGCTGTCGTCCCAGTGCGCGTTGTGCCACGTCCCGTCCTTCTGGTCGGGACACGGGTCCGAGCAACTCGGCACCCACCGGCCGCCGGTGTCGACGAAGGCCGCGCTGGCCCAGGCATGGGCACCGACGAGCCAGTACCAACTCGTGTTCCCTGACACGCTCTGCCCGCTCACCGCGCACTGGACGCGGTCCTGGCTGCCCGGTGAGAGCGAGCCGACGACGGGCGCCCTGGTGCTGGGCTGAAGCCGCACGTTCAGTTCTCCACGCGAGACGACGGTGCCCCAGACAGGACTGCCGGAGCCGCCACCGTCACCGGTGTGCGCCGACGGAACCGCCGCCATGGAGGTGCCGGCGGCCGCGACGGTCAGTACACCGCCGCTGAGCAGGGCCGCGGCAAGAGTCCGCAGGGCCGGGGTGGTGCGCATATCGGCCTCCTTTTCCCCAGATCCAGGAAACACCCGTTCGGGTGAGGGCTCCACCGGAGCGGCCAAACCCCTTGGGGCCACTGGGATGCGGAGGGGTGAGCGACACCCCCGAAGGGCCGTCGGCCGGGTTCGGGGCATCGTTTCGCGGGTGGGCCGGCTCCCCGTACGGCTGGTCGGCTGCGCCCATTTACAGTCACCCGGGTCGCGAACGGCCGCCCGGGGGCTTGTCCTGAAGACGTGTCCCCTCGTGTCCGGAGCGCTCTGTCGGCCGTGCTGATCGTGCTCGCCTGCCTCCTCGCGCCGCTCGGCGCGCTGTCGACGTGGGCGACGTACGGGCTCGGCGACTCCGAGCGGTACGAGGCCACCATGGCGCCGCTCGCCGCCGACGACGACGTCCGGGACGCCATCGCGGCCGGCGTCACCGACGACATCCTGCGCGAAGTCCACGTACGGCCGAGGCTCCAGGGGCCGGTGAACCACTTCGTGCGGGACGCCGTGCGCTCGTTCACGGAGACGGAGGCGTACCGCACGGCGTGGGAGGCCGCCAACATGGCCGCGCACGACGCCGTGATGCGGGCGCTGCGCGAGGACCGCGAGGGTGCGGTGACCGTCGACCTCGCGCCCGTCACCGAGCGGGTCAAGCGCCGACTCGCCGACGACCACATGCCGTTGGCCGACCGGATCCCCGTCGAGCACACCGAGGTCACCGTGCTGGAGGCCGAGGACCTGGCCCAGCTCCGGAAGGGGTTCCACGTGCTCGAAGTCGCCGGTTTCTGGCTGCCGTTGGCGTCGGTCGTCTTCGCGGCGGCCGGGATCGTCATCGCCGTGCGCCGCCGCCGCGCGGTCCTCGCGACGGGCCTCGGTACCGCGCTGGGCGCCGCGCTGCTCGGTGTCGCGATCACCGTCGGCCGCAGGCTCACCCTCGACGACCTGCCGCCCGATGTGTCCCGCACGGCCGCGGGCGCGGTGTACGACGCCCTCACCGACACCCTCCGGTTCGTGAGCTGGCTGCTGCTGGCCGTGGGTCTGGCGGTGGCACTGACCGCCGCACTGGCCGCGTACGCGCGCTACCGGCGGGCGGCCGAGGCGCCCCTGCAGACTCCGGCCGAGCAGTCGACCAGCGTGGGGGCCTGACCCGGCAGCCTTCGCGACTCTCCACCGCCGCACCCGTCTCCAGGGGAGAATTCGGACACCCCACGCGGACGAGCGGAAGGCCGGGAGGTGGACGCTGCGGCGGCTGAGCGGGCGGACGCGGAACAGCCCGCGTACCGGGAGATCGACCACGTCCTCGTCTCCCCCGACTTCTCCCCCGACTTCTCCGCCGACTTCTCCGCCGGGCGAGCCGCCTTCCTGCGGATCGGCGGCAGCGACCACCGTGCCCTCGTCATCGGCCTCACCCTCCACCAGCGGGACCGAGCCCGGTCCGCCCCCGGGAAAACCGCCATACTCGGTACATGTCCCGCGAGTTCCCCATCGGCCTCACCCCTCCCGACTGGCTGGTCAGGAACCTCAAACCGCAGCGGGTGCCCGTCAACCGGGCCGCCGTCGCCCGCGCCGCCGTCGCCCTGTCGCTCCCCCTCGCCATCGGCCTCGCCTACGGACAGCCCGCGTACGGCGCCCTGGCCTCCATGGGCGCGCTGTCCGGAGTCATCAGCGACACCGCGGACGCGTACCGCATGCGGATCTTCAACATCGCCTTCCCGCAGTTCTTCGGCGCGATCGGCGTCACGATCGGCGCCGCGGTCTTCGGGCACGGCTGGGTCGCGGTCGCCACCCTGACCGGGGTCGCCCTGGTCTCCGGGATGATCTCGTCGATCGGCGCCGTCGCGTCCGTCACCGGACTGCTGCTGCTCCTCAACTGCGTGATCGGCGCCGGGCTTCCGCTGCCCGGCGCCTGGTGGCTCGCCCCGCTGCTGATGTCCGGCGGCGGGCTCCTCGTCCTCGCGCTGACCCTGCTCGCCTGGCCGCTGCGCTCGGGGGTGCCGGAGCGGTCCGCCGTCGCGAGCACCTACCGCACGGTCGCCGACCTGCTCGCCGCGAGCGGCACCGACGACTACGAACGCCTGCGCACCGCCGTCACCCAGTCCCTGAACGAGTCGTACGACATCGTCCTCGCCCGGCGCGCGTTCCATCACGGCCGCAGCCCCGACCTCGTCCGGCTGCTCGCCCAGCTCAACGCCGTCACCCCCGTCGTCGAGGCCGCCCCCGCCGCCCACCAGCGGGGCGAGCCGCTGCCCGCCGCGATCCCCGCCGCCGTACGCCGACTCGCCGAGACCGTCGAGACGGGCGGGACGGGTGAGACCGGCGGAACCGACCCTCTGGAACTGCGGCTGCCCGCCCCGGCCGACGAGACCGCGCGCGCCGTCGACCACGCGCTGCGGCACGCCGCCTCGGTCGTGACGGACCGGTCCCCCGGCCGGCACACCCTCGACGACCGTCTCGGCCGGCCCGCCGCGCTCCGCGTCCGCGCCGCCCGCGTCACCCGCAACGTCCTGCTGTCGGCGGCCTCCTGGCGCTACGGCACCCGCCTCGCCCTGTGCATCGGCCTCGGCCAGGTGCTGATCTCGACCGTCGCGGTGCCGCGCTCGTACTGGGTGGCGCTCACCATCACCTTCGTCATGAAGCCCGACTACGGCTCGGTCTTCTCCCGGGCCCTGCTGCGCGCGCTCGGCACGGTCGCGGGCCTCGTGGTCGCGGCGGCCGTGCTGACGGTGGTGCCGCGCGGCTGGTGGGACGTGCCCGTGCTGATGGTGCTCGCCGCGCTCATCCCGGCCCTGACCCCCCGCGGTTACGGCTATCAGACCGCCGCCATCACCCCGGTGATCCTGCTGCTGTCCGACATCCTCAACCACCAGGGCACCGGGCTCATCGTCCCCCGACTCGTCGACTCCCTCATCGGCTGCGCGATCGCCCTGGTGGCCGGTTACCTCCTCTGGCCGGAGAGCTGGCACGCCCGGGTCGGCGACCGGCTGGCGGACGCGGTCGCCGACACCGCCGGCTATGTCGAGCTGGCCTTCGGGGACGCGGCCGAGCCCGCGGCGCGCGCCCGCAGCAGACGCCGTCTGTACCGCGACCTGTCCTCCATCCGTACGGAGTTCCAGCGCGCGCTGACCGAACCGCCCCCGAGCGGGCGCCGAGCCGCCGCCTGGATGCCGCTCGTCGTCGCCGTCGAACGGATCGTGGACGCGACGACCGCCGCCCGGGTCCGCGTGAAACAGGGCGCGGCCGAGCCGTCCGCCGCCGAGATCTCCACCATCGCGCACCAGCTCCGGGAACTGTCCGAGGGGCTGCGCGAGACGGACGTGCTCGTCGCCGTGCGCACCGAACTCACCGGGCCCTCGGGCAGCGTGCTCGAACCGGTGCGGCAGGAGGTCGCGGCGGCCAGATCGATCGCCTCGCCGCACTGACCGAAGCCGTGGCGGAGTCCGGAGCCGCTTTACCCTCCCCTTGCGATCCGTTAATACAAGCGTGACACCGGGAAGGGTGCGCGACGGAATGCCGAATTCCGACAAATCCCCGTGGTAGGAAAGTGAACCAGTGCGCGCTGCAAGGGGGTTGACGTGACGGTCGTCCGGTGTGCCGCCCCTGCCGAAGATCACCATCTATGGCCGCTAACCTTACGTGTCCGTCCTGGCCAGGGATTGACGGGATCAACTCACGCGAAGGGTTGCGCACATGGGCATTCTCACTCTCCTGCGGAATGCGATCGGCCGCTCACGCAAGGGTCGTGACGCCGACGCGGAGACCTCGCGAGAGGCCACGTCGACCGCGACGGTCCCGGCTCCCGCCGCGGAGCCGACGCTTTCTCCGGAGGCCGAGCCGGCCTCCACCCACGCGCCGGAGGCCGAGCCGAAGATTCCGGCTCCCGCGTCCGAGCCCAAGCCCTCCGTGGTCGACGAACTGGTGTCGGCCGCCTTCGACAACGTCACGGTGCCGAAGCAGACCCCGTCTCCTTCCGCTTCCGCTGAAGAGACGCCCGCGGAAGAAACCCCTGCGGCAGAGCACCCGACCGAGGAAACCCCGGAACCACCCGCAGAGGCCGAGCCGCCCGCCGCCGAGGCGGAGCCGGTCGTCGAGCCCGAGGCCGAGGTCGAGCCGGTCGCTGAGGCCGAGGTCGAGGTCGAGCCCGTCGCGGTGGCGGAGCCGGTCGCCGAAACCAAGGTCGAGGTCGAGCCCGTCGCTGAGGCCGAACCTGCCGCCGAGGTCGAGGTCGAGCCGGTCGCCGAAGCCGAGGCGGAGCCGGTCACCGAGGTCGAGGCCGTCGCCGAGCCCGAGGCAGAGCCGGTCACCGAGCCCGAGGCCGTCGTCGAGCCCGAGGCGGAGCCGGTCACCGAGCCCGAACCTGCCGACGAGCCCGAGGTCGAGGCCGTCGTCGAGCCCGAGATCGAAGCCGAGACCGCCGTCGAGTCCGAGGCGGAGCCGGTCGCAGAGGCCGAACCCAGAGTCGAGGCCGAGGCGGAAGCCGCTGCCGAGCCGGTCGCCGAGGCCGAGCCCGTCGCAGAGGAAGAGCCTGTCGCCGAGGCGGAAGCCGAGGCGGAGCCGGTCGTCGAGACCGAGCCCGTTGCCGAGGTTGCGGCTCCGGTCGAGGCCGAGCCGGTCGTCGAGACCGAGCCCGTTGCCGAGGTTGCGGCTCCGGTCGAGGCCGAGCCGGTCGTCGAGACCGAGCCCGTGGCCGAGGCCGAGCCGGTCGTCGAGGTCGAGCCGGTCGTCGCCGAGGAGGTCACCCCGGTGGCCGCGCAGGTGGACGAGCCCGCGGTCGCCGACGGCGGCGAGGTCCCACAGGTGGCACCCGCAGCCGACGACGAGAGCCGCACGGGTGGTGCGGGTGGGAACGAGGACGCCGAAGGCGAAGCCGAGGCGGAAGCCGACGCCGCCGAGGCGGAAGCCGACGCCGCCGAGGCGGAGCCGGTCGCGGCCGAGGGCGAAGCCGAGGCGGAAGCCGACGTGACCGAGGGCGGAGCCGGGGCGGCGACGCCGGGTACCCCCGCCGTCACGGCGGCCCACGTCAAGGAGGAAGCCCCGGCCCTGGTCACGGCGTACCAGGAAGCGGGTACCGCCCTCCAGAAGCGGGACCTCACCGGCAAGCGCGCCAAGGTCTACCTCGTGCTGGACCGCTCGTCGTCCATGCGCGCCTACTACAAGGACGGCTCGGCCCAGGCCCTCGGCGAGCAGGCCCTCGCGCTCGCCGCCCACCTGGACCCGGAGGCGACCGTCCACGTCGTCTTCTTCTCCACCGAGCTGGACGGCACCGGCGCTCTCACGCTCGCCGAGCACGAGAACAAGGTCGACGACCTGCACGCCGGCCTCGGCCGCATGGGCCGTACGAGCTACCACGCCGCCGTGGAGGAGGTCCTCACCCACTACCAGGGGTCGGGCACCACCGACCCGGCGCTGGTGATCTTCCAGACGGACGGCGCCCCGGACGCCAAGACCCCCGCCACCCAGTCCCTCACGGACGCGGCGAAGGACCACCCGGGCGTCTTCTTCTCCTTCGTGGCCTTCGGCGAGCACGACAACAAGGCCTTCGACTACCTCCGCAAGCTGAAGACCGGGAACACGGCCTTCTTCCACGCCGGCCCGACCCCGCGCGAGCTGACGGACGTCGAGGTCTACGACGGCGTGCTGGAGAACTGGCGCCCGTAACCTCCGTACACCGCATCACCGGGCCGCCCCTTCCCACGCCTTAAAGCGGGAAGCGGGCGGCCCACCCATGTCGGATACGATTTCAAGGTTCACCGGCGACGACCCGCCCACCGGAAATCCGACGCGATCGTCGCCCCACGCAGCGACCTGGGAGCAGCCCGCGATGGCTCGACACCTCATCACCAGCGCCCTTCCGTACATCAACGGGATCAAGCACCTGGGCAACATGGTGGGGTCCATGCTCCCGGCGGACGTGTACTCCCGGTACCTCCGCCAGCGCGGCCACGACGTCCTGTACATCTGCGCGACGGACGAGCACGGCACCCCCGCCGAGCTGGCGGCCAAGGAGCGCGGCCTGCCGGTCGACGAGTTCTGCGCCCAGGCGCACGACGCGCAGAAGGCCGTGTACGACGGCTTCGAGCTGGCCTTCGACTACTTCGGCCGCAGCTCCAGCCCGGAGAACCGCGACATCACCCAGCACTTCGCGCGCCGCCTGAACGAGAACGGCTTCATCGAGGAGCGCGCGATCCGCCAGGTGTACTCGCCCGCCGACGGCCGCTTCCTCCCGGACCGCTATGTCGAGGGCACCTGCCCGCACTGCGGTTACGACAAGGCCCGCGGCGACCAGTGCGAGAACTGCACGCGCGTCCTGGACCCCACGGACCTGATCAACCCGCGTTCGGCGATCTCCGGCTCGACGGACCTGGAGGTCCGCGAGACGAAGCACCTCTTCCTCCTCCAGTCGAAGCTCCAGCACGAGGTCGAGGAGTGGGTGGCCCGCCACGAGTCCGAGTGGCCGCAGCTCGCCTCCTCCATCGCCCGCAAGTGGCTGACCGAGGGCCTGCACGACCGCGCGATCACCCGTGACCTGGACTGGGGCGTCCCGGTCCCGTCCGACACCTGGCCCGAGCTGGCGGCCGAGGGCAAGGTCTTCTACGTCTGGTTCGACGCCCCGATCGAGTACATCGGCGCGACGAAGGAGTGGTCCGACCAGGACACGGAGAACCGCGACTGGAAGTCCTGGTGGTACGACGCGGACTCCGGCGAGAACCCGGTCCGCTACACGCAGTTCATGGCGAAGGACAACGTGCCCTTCCACACCGTCATGTTCCCGGCCACCGAGCTGGGCGTGCGCGAGCCGTGGAAGAAGGTCGACTACGTCAAGGCCTTCAACTGGCTGACGTACTACGGCGGGAAGTTCTCCACGTCCCAGAAGCGCGGCGTCTTCACGGACCACGCCCTGGACATCCTGCCGGCCGACTACTGGCGCTACTTCCTCATCGCCAACGCCCCCGAGTCGGACGACTCGTCGTTCACCTGGGAGCACTTCACGGCCACGGTCAACAAAGACCTGGCCGACACCCTCGGCAACTTCGTCAACCGCGTCCTGTCCTTCTCCAAGAAGCGCTTCGGCGAGGAGGTCCCGGCGGGTTCGGAGGCCGGCGAGGCCGAGGCGAAGCTGGGCGTGGAGATCGCGGGCCTGCTCGCGGAGTACGAGACCCAGATGGAGGCCCTCCAGTACCGCAAGGCGGCCGCCGCGCTGCGCGCCCTGTGGTCGGCGGGCAACTCCTACCTGGAGGAGAAGGCCCCCTGGCTGGAGATCAAGACCAGCCCCGAGGGCGCGGCGCTGACGCTCCGTACGGCGATGAACCTGATCCACCTCTACTCGGTGGTCTCGGAACCCTTCATCCCGGCGTCCGCCCGCGCGATGCGCTCGGCCTTCGCCCTCGCGGAGGACACGGCGACCTGGGTGACGCCGGACGAGGCCCGCGCCCTGGCCTTCCTCCCCGCCGGCACCCCCTTCACCGTTCCCCCGGTCCTCTTCGCCAAGATCACGGACGAGGACCTGGTGTCGTACAAGGAGCGCTTCGGCGGCGTGCCGGAGTAACGGCGCCCGCTCGACAGGAGCCCGGGAACGAACAGTTTCCGGGCTCTTCGCTTGCCGGAGACGATGCCGTGCGGCCGCCCGGAGCAGGCACCGGCCCTCGCCCCGAGGCTCCCGACCTGCAAAGGAGCCCAGGAGTGGCCTTGGAGGACGCATCCGGCCCCTCTCCTCACCCGAACCCGGGCCGCGCCCTCCGAGGCCGCTGCCAGGCCGTCGGAAACCTGCTGGAGGCCTTGCCGCCGCATGGTGAAGACCCGGCAAAGAGCCGGGAAAGCCACCCTCTGTCCGATGCCGCCGATCCGTAACGGACCCCGGCGCCACAAGGCCCTCGACCACCCGTATGGTTTCCGCCATGGCAGTCCCCGAGGTCATTCCGATCGCCTACGAACCGAAGCACCGCACCGAGACAATCGGCCGGTACGCGGACGGTCAGTTCTTGGCGTCGATCACGTACGCCTTCCCCGAAGGATTCCGTCCCGATGACGGCTGGGAAGAGCACAAACGTCTGTACGTGGTGCTCCACACCTTCGACGCCGAGGGCCGCTACCGCGACTCGGAAGTCTGGTGCGCAGGCACGTGGGCCGAACAGCAACGGGCCGCCCAGGGCGAATACTCGGTGCTGTCGCGCGCCCGCGTCCACCTGGCGAAACTGCTGCGCAGCCTGCCCCGGCGCTCGTACACGGACATCGCGATACGACCGTTCCAGCTCACCGTCGACGGCGTGCTGTTCGGCCTGCTGACCGGCGTGGACGAGGGCGAGGCCTGGGCCGAGCTGTACCCCGACCGCCTCGGCTTCGCCGAACCGTGGGACGGCACGTACGACGTCTGAGCAACTTCCCGTTCCCGGCCCTGCCGCACGTCCCTGACCTTCACCGTCGGGGCCCTTGATCCGCGCGAGGCCGGGAACCACGGACGCGGATGATCACCAGGTACGGTTCACGCGAAGCCGAGCCAGAAGCGTGGCCAGCCCCTGTCGGCTGACGGAAAGCATTCGGTCCGGATCGTCGCCCTCGCGGAGCAGCAGCGTGCCCTCCACGCAGGCGAGCTCCACGCACTCGTTGCCATCGCCGGGTCCGGAGAACGAGGACTTCTGCCACTGGGTCACAACTCAGATCTCCTTCGCCAGGCGGTGCATGAAGTCCCGCGACCTGGCGGGCTCCAGAGAGGCCGACTCCACCTTACGGAAGAGTGTTCGCATGACCAGGAGCTGAGCAGAGGCATCCAGGAAGACCGAACCGTAGGGCGCGTCCCGCTGCGCGGTGTCCAAAGCCGTCACCCGACCGCCCGCGTACAGCATCATCGAACTGGCCCCGGCGAATCCGTCGACGTCCGGCCCGAGATCCTCGCCCCCGTCTTCGGGGCACTGGGTATCGCGTTACCCGAGAAGGCGACGGTGGACGCGGTCACCCCCGACGCGACGGAGACCAAGCCGGTCGAGCGCCGCATCGACACCGTGTTGCGCGTCGGCCCTTCCGACGGGGACGACTTCCTGCTGGCCGTCGAGGCGCAGGAGCGACGAGACCCGAAGAAGGCGTCGAGTTGGGCCTACTACGTCGCCTGTCTCCAGGCCAAGTACGGCCTGCCGGTGCTGCTTCTCGTCATCTGCCGCGATCGGGCCACGACCAAGTGGGCGACCGGCCCCTTCGACTGCGGTGCCCGCGGCTGGACCGCCCAGCGGACGTACCCCATGGTCATCGGACCCGACAACCTCCCGGTGATCACGGACGAGAGAACCGCTGCACGAAAGCCAGCGATGGCTGCGTTTTCCGCCCTCGCTCACGCCCACAGCCACGACATCGACGCCATACTGGAAGCGCTGGGCCGCGCCCTGCAAGGGATGGACCGGCAAGCCTCCGACTACTTCTACGAGTTCCTCGACGTCAATCTGGGGAATACCCCCGCCGGCAATAAATGGAGGGAAATCTTGAGTTTCGTCACCTACTTCCCCGGCAGGGGAACCGTCCGCGAGACGGCCTATCTCGAGGGCAAGGCGGAAGGCAAGGCTGAAGGCAAGGCGGAAGGCATGATCCAAGGCGTGGCCGAGGGGGAGGCGAAGGGGGTCCTTCGGGTGCTGGAGGTACGCGGGCTGACCGTCTCCGACGACGTCCGTACGCGGATCACCACCTGCACCGACCTCGACCGTCTCGGCGACTGGCTCGACCGGGCCGGCACGGTCGCGCATGCCGAAGAACTGTTCGGCGAAGCCCCGCGCGGCCCGGAGAGCACTTCGGAGCAGAGCTGATCAAGCCCCGCACGGGGAGGGCCCGGAACCAGGGCGCTCCGGGCCCCCGCCTGTCAGGGAGTCAAGGGGCCCGGAACCCGTGGTGTTCCGGGCCCCTGTGTATCGGGAGGGGTCAGGACGCCGAGGCCGACGCGCTCGGCTGGGTGTCCGTGCTGTCGTGGGTCTCGTCCGGGGCGACACCCATCGTCAGGTCGGCGTGGACGCCCTTGGCCATGTTCTTCTTGTCGTACTTGAGGTACAGCAAGCCACCCTCATGGCCGTTCTGGGGGTAGATCATGTCCTCGGTGAGGGTGGTGCGGGTGGCGGTGTTCGTGGAGTACGGGGACACCTCGGCCGACGCCAGGACCGACTTCTCGTCGAAGAAGAACTGGCCGGTGTGGCAGGTGTGGCCGCCCTCGTAGCCCGCGTCGGTCCAGGTGCCGTCGACGTGGACCTTCGTGTGGATGTGGACGGCGCGGCCCTGGTACCAGCCCGGGAAGACCGTCTTGAAGGTGACGTAGCCGTGCTTGTCGGTCTTCCAGGTGCCCCGGAGGTAGCGCTCGTCGTCGGTCGGCTCCGAGTGGCCGCCGCCGGTGCCGCCGGAGGGAGCGCCCGACGGGGGCTCACCTGTGGGCGTGCCCGAGGGGGCGTCGGAGGGGGATCCGGAGGGGGATCCGGAGGGCGGGGTGCCACCGCCACCGCCACTGCCCATCGCCTCGTAACCGGAGTAGATGCCCAGCGCGGTGCAGTGCCAGATGTCGACCGCCGCGTTCTTCACCGGCTTGCAGGTGTCCGCGTCGATCACCTTGAGCTTGAGGGTCAGGGGGATGCCCTCTTCGTCCTCGGTGATGTCCTGGCGGATCTTGTCCGCGTCGATGTAGTAAGGGCCCTCGGTGGTCTCGGAGGTGAGCTTGTAGCAGAGCTCGGAGGCGCTGGCGCTCGCCGAGGCGGTCGCACCCTTCCCCTTCGTCTCCCCGGCGAAGGCGCCGGCGGCGACCGTCCCGCCCACACCGACAGCGGCGACCGCACCGGCACCGGCGACGACGACCTTACGACGCGTCACATCGCGTTTGTGCTTGGGTCCTTGCTCGTTCTCATGGCTGTTCTCGGCGTTTCCCGTCATGGGCAGGGACGCTAGGAGGCGGGCCTGTCAGGGGCGTGAGAAAGGCCTATGGAATCCCATGCGCACGCAAAAGAGCATAGCGGGAAAGCTGTTTCCAGGCCTTTCCAGTAAACATAAAGCAAGGCTTGCCTTGCTTTATTTATAGATCAGCGCGGAGGATCAGCAAACCTGTCCGCGAGCGAGCTCGATGCACGAGTTGCCGTCAGCGCCGCCGGAGACGACCCAGAGCCTGCGGGCGGACCTGCGGGGCGGCCCCTCTGGATTCCTATGGGGCTCCGGTGAGGTTTCCAGGAGGGTCCGGTCCCCGGCCGTGACGGGCGGGGACCGGAGACCGCCGGTCCGTCAGTCCGTCAGTCCGTCAGTCCGTCAGCTCGCCGAAGCCGATGGTGACGCCGACGCACTCGCCTGGGGCGGCGCGCCCTGGCCGTCCTCCGTCGCGCCCGGGTCGACGCCGACCGTGAGCGACGCATGGACGCCCTTGGTGATGTCCCGCTTGTCGTAGTGCAGCCTGAGCAGGCCGCCCTGGGCACCGCTCTGGTCGTAGATCGTGTCCTCGGTGAGCGTGGTGCGCTCGGCGGCGTTGGCGGAGTACGGCTCCACCACCGCCGAGGCCAGGACGGACTCCTCGTCGAAGAAGAACTGGCCGGTGTGGCAGGTGTGGCCGCCCTCGTAGCCCGCGTCGGTCCAGGTGCCGTCGACGTGGACCTTCGTGTGGATGTGGACGGCGCGGCCCCGGTACCAGCCCGGGAAGACCGTCTTGAAGGAGACATGGCCGTGCCGGTCCGTACGCCAGGTGCCGCGCAGGTAGCGTGTGTCGTCCGTCGGCTCCTGGTGGCCGCCGCCCGGCATACCGGTCGGGGGCGCACCCGTGGGCGCACCGGTCGGCGGCTCGCCGGTGGGAGCGGGGCCGCCACCGCCGCCGTTGCCCTGGTTCTCGTAGCCGGAGTAGACGCCTGCGGCGTCGCAGTGCCAGATGTCGACGGCCGCGTTCCGGATCGGCCTGCAGGTCTCGGAGTCGATCACCCTGAGGCTGAGGAGCAGGGGGATGCCTTCGCGGTCCTCTCTGACGTCCCGGCGGATCTTGTCGGCGTCGATGTAGTACGGGCCCTCGACGGCCTCCGACGTCAATCGGTAGCAGGCCTCGGCGCTCTCCCCGGCCGCCGGTTCTCTGTCCTGCGCGACCGCGTTCGCCGCGAAGGCGCTGCCGCCGAGGCCGACCAACGCGAGCGCACCCGCGCCGACGACCACGACCTTGCGGCGCGTCAGTTCACCGCTTTCCTGGGGTACTTGGGGGACCTGGGGTTCCTGGTGCTGTCCATTCACTGTCATGCGCCCGGAAGTTAGGCAAGAAGGCTGTCAGCAGGCTGAGAAAACAGCGGTCTTTGCTGCGGGCACGCGAAAGGGACCTGAAATCGACGTCGACTTCAAGCCCCTTTGCGATCAGGCCAGTTGAAAAGCTTGCCTTACCTCGGCCGCGGCCACTTCGGCCGTGACCACCTCGGTAGCGGCTACTTCGGCTGCGGCTTGCGCACCGTGAGGTGCAGTTCGCGCAGGCGGGTCTCGTCCAGCTCCGTGGGCGCGCCCATCATCAGGTCCTGCGCGTTGCCGTTGAGCGGGAACGCGATCGTCTCGCGGATGTTCGGCTCGTCCGCGAGCAGCATGACGATGCGGTCGACACCCGGGGCGATCCCGCCGTGCGGCGGGGCGCCGAAGCGGAAGGCGCGCAGCATGCCCGCGAACTGCTCCTCGACGGTCTCCCGGTCGTAACCCGCGATCTCGAAGGCCTTGAGCATGATCTCGGGCTCGTGGTTCCGGATCGCGCCGGAGGACAGCTCGACGCCGTTGCAGACGATGTCGTACTGCCAGCCGAGGATGTCCAGCGGGTCCTGGGTCTCCAGGGCCTCCAGACCGCCCTGCGGCATCGAGAACGGGTTGTGCGAGAAGTCGATCTTGCCGGTGTCCTCGTCCTTCTCGTACATCGGGAAGTCGACGATCCAGCAGAAGCGGAAGACGTTCTCCTCGAAGTTGCCCGAGCGCTTCGCGGCCTCGACCCGCACCGCGCCCATGATCTTCGAGACTTCTTCGAACTCGCCCGCGCCGAAGAACACCGCGTGGCCGGCGGCCAGGGAGAGGCGCTTGGTCAGCTCGGCGACGTTGTCCTCGGTGAGGAACTTGGCGATCGGGCCGGTCAGCGAGCCGTCCTCGCCCACGCGTACCCAGGCCAGGCCCTTGGCGCCCTGCTCGACCGCGTAGTCACCGAGGCCGTCGAAGAACTTCCGCGACTGACCGGCGACGTCCGGCACCGCGAGGGCGCGCACGTGCTTGCCCGCGAAGGCCTTGAACTCGGAGCCCTCGAAGATGTCGGTGATGTCGGTGAGCTCGAGCTGGGCCCGCAGGTCCGGCTTGTCGGAGCCGTACTTCAGCATCGACTCGCGGAACGGGATGCGCGGGAAGGGCGAGGTGACGTGACGGTCACCGCCGAACTCCTCGAACAGCTCCGTCATGAGCTTCTCGATGGGCTGGAACACGTCCTCCTGCTCGACGAAGGACATCTCCACGTCGAGCTGGTAGAACTCGCCCGGCGAACGGTCCGCGCGGGCGTCCTCGTCGCGGAAGCAGGGCGCGATCTGGAAGTACCGGTCGAAGCCGGAGATCATCAGGAGCTGCTTGAACTGCTGCGGCGCCTGCGGGAGCGCGTAGAACTTGCCGGGGTTCAGCCGGGAGGGGACCACGAAGTCGCGCGCGCCCTCGGGGGAGGTGGCGCTGAGGATCGGGGTCGCCATCTCGTTGAAGCCCAGCGCCGTCATCTTGTGACGGATCGCGGAGATCACGGCCGTACGCAGCAGGATGTTGCGGTGCATGCGCTCGCGGCGCAGATCGAGGAAGCGGTACTCCAGGCGCCGCTCCTCGTTGACCCCGTCCTCGGCGTTGATCGTGAACGGCAGCGGGGCGGCGGCACCGAGCAGCTCGACCTCGCTCACCTCGACCTCGACCTCACCGGTCGGCAGGTCGGGGTTCACGTTCTCCGTACCGCGCGAGACGACCTTGCCGTCGATGCGGACCGTCGACTCCTTGGAGACCTTGTCGAGGGCCTCGTAGGCGGGCGTGCCCGGGCGGGCGACGAGCTGCGTGATGCCGTAGTGGTCGCGCAGATCGATGAAGAGGATGCCACCCAGGTCTCGGCGATTGTGCAGCCAGCCGCTCAGCCGGACGTCGCTGCCGACGTCAGAGGCGCGGAGCTCGCCGCAGGTGTGGGACCTGTACCGATGCATCGTCGTTTCATCCAGTCTTCGCGGATTGAGGGCGTGTTTCACGTGAAACACCCCCAGGGTACCGGGCAGCCCAGGATCACCTCCCCATCATTGACCGCTCGGCCACGGGTCGGCGCCCCGGACGGTATGGGTGGCAGGCACGGATCACCTGTTCCTACAGTGGGCGCATGCGCACTGGTGAGCCCCTGCCCGCCGTGGGGGACGTCCTGGCCACCCTGGCGACCGGCGTGTGGCGCTGGGACAACGCCGCGGGTCTCGTCACCTTCGACGCGGAGGCCGCGCGGCTCATCGGTATGCCCGCGGAGCGGACGACCCTCTCCGAGGCGGGCGTACGCTCCCATGTCCATCCCGTCGACTGGAACGAGATGGACGGGGTGGTGCAGCTCGCGGCGGCCGAGGACACGCTCGCCGAGGCCCTGGTGCGGATCATGGACGAACACGGCCGGGTGCTCCGCACGGTCCGCAGCCGCGCCAAGCCCCTCGTCGACCCCGAGACCGGACAGTACGAGCTGATCGGCACCCTCCAGGAGGTCAGCACACAGCCTCCGGGAGCCGCCGCGCGCACCCCGGTCACCGGGGACTGGCGCCGCTCGCGGGAGGCGTTCCTGCTGGACGCGGGACGGGCGCTGGCCGAGGCCCGGTCCACGGCGGAGGTACTGAGGGTGGCCGCGGGGCTGTCCATGCCCGGCTTCTCACCGGACGGACTCGCCGTGTTCGGCGCGGAGGGCGACCGGCTGACGATCATCGGCCATCACGGGCACCAGCCGGGCGACGAGGGACCCTTCTCGCACATGTCGCTGGCCACGGACTATCCGGCCGCGGAGGTCGTCCGTACGGGCCGTGCGGTCTACCTCTCCTCCCCCGACGACTACAAGGAGCGCTACCCGGCGTCCTGGCCGCTCGCCCAGCGCTTCGGGCGGCAGTCGTGGGCGTTCCTGCCGCTCACTGTCGCCGGCAGCACCATGGGCGCGTGGATGGCCGCCTTCACGTATCCCGTCTCCTTCACGCCCGACGAGCGCTCGGTCCTCACGACCGTCGCCCGCATGCTCGCGCAGGCCCTCTCGCGCGCCGGGGCCGCCGAGACCGAGCGGGAGCTGACCGACGGCCTGCAGCGCTCGATGATGCCGACGCTCGGCCCGCGGATGCCGGGCATGAGCGTCGCCGCGCGCTACGTCCCGACCGGCGGCGGCCTCCAGGTCGGCGGCGACTGGTACGACGTGATTCCGCTGCCCGCCGGCCGCTATGCCCTGGTCATCGGCGATGTCCAGGGCCACGACGTCCGCGCGGCGGGCCTGATGGGTCAGCTCCGGATAGCCCTGCGCGCGTACGCCTCCGAGGGCCACCGCCCCGACGCGGTGCTGTCCCGGGCCTCGCGTTTTCTCTACGGGGTCACCGACTCGGTGACCTACGGGTCCAGCGGCGGCACCGACGAGGGCGAGGGCCCGGCGGATCCCGCCGATGTGCGCTTCGCGACCTGTCTGTACGTCGAGGTCGACCCGGCGACCGGGACGCTCGACATCGCCCGCGCCGGGCATCCCGACCCCGCGATACGCATGGCGGACAGGACGGTGCTGACGCGGCCCACGGCGGGCGGACTGCCGCTCGGCATCGACCCGGACGCCGACTACCCGACCACCCGGCTCGTCCTGGAGCCGGGCGAGACCATGCTGATCTGCACCGACGGGCTCATCGAGACCGGCGGCCACGACCTCGACACCGGCTGGCGCCGTATCCGCCGGACGCTCGAATCCCACGACGGCGATATAGAGGCGCTCGCCGACGCGCTCGTGCAGGCCGTACACGGGCCCTCCTCCCACCACACCACCGGTCCGCTGGCCGACCGGCGCGAGGACGACATAGCGGTGCTGCTGCTGTCCCGGCTGGGTGTGGAGGGCGCCTACGGCGACACGGCCCCGACCGTACGGCCGACGGTGCGCCGCACGATGCTGACCGTCGCACAGGCCGAGCCCGAGCGGATCGCGGACGCCCGTCAGCAGCTTCGGGAGCTCCTGCACGACTGGGCCTCCGCCGACCAGCTCGACTCGGCGGTCCTGCTCGTCTCCGAGATGGTCACCAACGTCCTCGTGCACACCGACGCCGACGCGCTGCTGGTCGCCGAGGTGACGGGCGAGCCGGCCAAGCGGCGGATGCGCGTCGAGGTCACCGACGGCAGCGACGACCTGCCGCACCGGCGCCATCCGGGGGAGCTGGCCTCGTCCGGACGCGGGCTGGTGCTCGTCGAAATGCTCGCGGACGCGTGGGGGGTGGACCCACGGGGCGAGGGCAAGAGCATCTGGTTCGAGTTCTCCGAGGCCCCGGACACGGATTCCGGTGAACCCGGGACCTCGGACGACTCCGCGCTGCTCAACGCGTGGGAGGAGCTCGGGGAGGACACGGACTTCGGCGGACCGCCGGCCGCGGGCCCCGCGGCCGGCTCGCCCTCCGAGAACGGCTCACCCTCCGAGAACGGCTCCGTCGTCGCGGACGGCCGGGTGGCCTTTGACGGCTACGAGTCCTCGGACGGTCCCGGTGCCCCCGGCACCCCGGGGAATCCCGGCGCCCCCGGTCCTTCCGGTTCCTCCGGCGGCTCGTAGAGCACACGGAGTTCGTGCAGCACGCCGAAGGCCGCCGCCGTCAGCGGTACGGCGAGCAGCATGCCGAGGACACCCGCGACGGACGCGCCCGCCGTGATCGCGAGCAGCACCACCGCCGGGTGCATCTGCACCTGCCGGCTCTGGATCATCGGCTGGAGGCCGTATCCCTCCAGCATCTGGATCGCGAGCACGAGCCCGAGCGTCCACAGGGCGATGACGAACCCCCGGTCGGCCAGCGCGACCAGGACGGCCACCGCGCCGGAGAGGAACGCGCCGAGATACGGGATGTACGCCCCCACGAAGACCAGCGCGCCGAGCCCGACGGCGCCGGGGACGCGCAGGACCAGGAGTCCGACGGTGATGCAGAGGGCGTCGATGAGCGCGATGATCGTCGTCCCGCGCATGAAGCCCTCGACGGCCGCGTAGGCGCGCCGGGCCATGGCCTCGACGACGTCGGCGGTCCCCCGGGGCGCGAGCGACCGCAGTGATCCGGCCACCCGGTGCGAGTCGCGCAGGAAGAAGAACACGAGCAGCAGGGCGAGGAAACCCATCGCGAGGGTCTCGGCCACGACGCTGACGCCGCTGACGACGTTGGACGCGGCCGTGCCGCCGAACTTGGCCAGGAGGTCCTTGGAGTTGGCGGCGAGGTCGTCGAGCGAGGTGCCCGCCGCGCCGAAGTGCTGGGCGACGGACCGCGAGGCCTGCCGGAGCGAGGACACGATCTGCCCGCCGGTGTGGATGAGCGCGGCGACGACGACGTAGACGGCGCCGCCGACCACGACAGCCACCGCGACGCAGGTCAGAGCGGCGGCGAGCGAGCGGTTGATCCGTGCCTTGACCATCCGCCGATACAGCGGCCCGAGCAGGGCGGTCCCGAGCAGCGCGAGCAGCACCGGCACCACCGCCGTACGGAACTCACCGCACAGCAGGATCCCCACCCAGCCCACCCCGGCGGCCAGCAGGATCACGACGCACCAGGCCGCCAACCGCCGGGCACCCTCGGGGAGTAGCTGCACCCTGCCAGCTGACCATGCGTCAGCCGAACCGGCGCCCGGGAGAGCCCGAACGGGGGAGCGGGCCCGCGGAGGCACCGCTCCCGCGGGGCACGGGGAAGCCCCGTCCGATACGGCGGACGGGGCTTCCCGTGCTCAATCCCTCACGAGGACCTCGGAAGGCCTCGGGCCGGGCCTACAGCCCGCCCTCCGACATTCCGTGCACCGCCGGGATCGTCCCCAGGCGGCCCTTCTGGAAGTCCTCGAAGGCCTGCTGGAGCTCGTCGCGGGTGTTCATCACGAACGGGCCGTAGTGGGCCATCGGCTCACGGATCGGCCGGCCTCCGAGGAGGACGACCTCCAGCTCCGGCGTGTTGGAGTCCTGCTTCTCGTCCGCGCGGACGGTCAGCGAGGAACCCGCGCCGAAGACGGCGGTCTGGCCGGTGTGGACCGGGCGGCGGTCCGCGCCCACGCTGCCGCGTCCGGCGAGGACGTACGCGAGGCCGTTGAAGTCCTCGCGCCACGGCAGAGTGATCTCGGCGCCGGGCCGCAGGGTGGCGTGCACCATGGTGATCGGTGTGTGCGTGATGCCCGGCCCCTGGTGGCCGTCGAGCTCACCGGCGATGACGCGCAGGAGCGCGCCGCCGTCCGGGGTGCTGAGCAGCTGCACCGTGCCGCCCCGGATGTCCTGGTACCGCGGGGCCATCATCTTGTCCTTGGCCGGCAGGTTCACCCAGAGCTGGAGCCCGTGGAAGAGCCCGCCCGACATCACGAGGTGCTCCGGCGGCGCCTCGATGTGGAGCAGACCGGAACCGGCCGTCATCCACTGCGTGTCACCGTTGGTGATCGTGCCGCCGCCACCGTTGGAGTCCTGGTGGTCGAAGATGCCGTCGATGATGTACGTCACGGTCTCGAAGCCGCGGTGCGGGTGCCACGGGGTGCCCTTCGGCTCGCCCGGCGCGTACTCCACCTCACCCATCTGGTCCATCATGATGAACGGGTCGAGATGCTTGTAGTTGATCCCGGCGAACGCGCGGCGGACCGGGAAACCCTCACCCTCGAAGCCACTGGGCGCGGTCGTCACGGCCAGCACGGGACGCTCCACGGCCTCGGCGGGCGCGGCCACTCGGGGCAGGGCCAGCGGGTTCTCGACAGTCACTGCGGGCATGTCGGTACCTCCTTGTGCTTCGAGTTTAGTTGAGGATTGAACTTTCTGCTACCCGTAACGACGCGCGCCCGGAGGGCATTCCCTCCGGGCGTCACGTGTTTCGTGAGGCTTCGCGGCCGCGCGGACGGCGGGCCACCGGCCCTCCGCGCGGCGGGCCGGCGAGCGTGCGGACCGTGGCCCACCGGCCCGGCCCGCGGCGGCCCGTCAGCCGTACATACGGCGCATCGCGAAGTCCACCATCTGCTCCACGGCCTTCGCGTCGAAGACCATCCGGTGCTCGCCCTCCATGTCGATCACGAAGCCGTAGCCCGTGGGCAGGAGGTCGATCACCTCGGCTCCGGTGATCACGAAGTACTTGGACTCCTTGCCCGCGTACCGGCGCAGTTCCTTGAGCGAGGTGAACATCGGGATGACAGGCTGCTGGGTGTTGTGCAGCGCCAGGAATCCGGGGTTGTCCCCGCGCGGGCAGTACACCTTCGACGTGGCGAAGACCTGCTGGAAGTCCTCGGCGGCCATGGACCCCGTGGTGAACGCGCGAACCGCGTCCGGAAGGGACGGCGGGGACGGCTCGGGATACAGGGGCGGCTGCTGGCCGTACCCGCCGGGCATCTGTCCGCCAGGCATCTGGCCGGGCATCTGCTGCTGCGGCGGGACGTACCCCTGCTGGGCGCCCGCGTTCTGCTCGTAGCCGTACATGCGTCAAAGAGTAGTGGGCCACATATGGCCCACCCGGGGTTGCTTCTTATTACTGACGGGTAGCATCATCGAAGCTACTTGTTGGTACGTGAACCAGATGCGAGGAGTCAGTGCCTCGCCGATCCCTTAACGGAGCCGTCGCCATGGGGCATTACAAGTCGAATCTCCGCGACATCGAGTTCAACCTCTTCGAGGTGCTCGGGCGCGACAAGCTGTACGGCACCGGCCCGTTCGCGGAGATGGACACGGACACCGCCAAGAGCATCCTGGAGGAGCTGACCCGCCTCTCGGAGAACGAGCTGGCCGAGTCCTTCGTGGACGCCGACCGCAACCCGCCGGTCTTCGACCCCGAGACCAACACGGCGCCGGTCCCGGCTTCCTTCAAGAAGTCGTACAAGGCGTTCATGGACTCCGAGTACTGGCGTCTCGGCGTGCCCGAGGAGATCGGCGGCTCCACCGCTCCCCGCTCCCTGATCTGGGCGTACGCGGAGCTGATCCTCGGCGCGAATCCGGCGGTCTGGATGTACTCCAGCGGCCCCGCGTTCGCCGGCATCCTCTTCGAGGAGGGCAACGAGGTCCAGAAGCACATCGCGACGATGGCCGTGGAGAAGCGGTGGGGCTCCACCATGGTGCTCACCGAGCCGGACGCCGGCTCCGACGTGGGCGCGGGCCGTACCAAGGCGATCCAGCAGGAGGACGGCTCCTGGCACATCGAGGGCGTGAAGCGCTTCATCACCTCGGGTGAGCACGACATGGAGGAGAACATCCTCCACTACGTCCTCGCCCGCCCCGAGGGCGCCGGCCCCGGCACCAAGGGCCTGTCCCTCTTCCTCGTCCCGAAGTACGAGTTCGACTTCGAGACCGGCGAGCTGGGCGAGCGCAACGGCGTGTACGCGACGAACGTCGAGCACAAGATGGGCCTCAAGGCGTCCAACACCTGCGAGATGACCTTCGGCGACCGCCACCCCGCCAAGGGCTGGCTGATCGGCGACAAGCACGACGGCATCCGTCAGATGTTCCGCATCATCGAGTTCGCCCGCATGATGGTCGGCACGAAGGCGATCTCCACGCTGTCGACCGGCTACCTGAACGCGCTGGAGTACGCCAAGGAGCGCGTCCAGGGTCCCGACCTCGCGGAGTTCATGGACAAGGCCGCGCCCAAGGTCACCATCACGCACCACCCGGACGTGCGCCGCTCGCTGATGACGCAGAAGGCGTACGCCGAGGGCATGCGCGCCCTGGTGCTGCACACCGCCGCGGTCCAGGACGAGATCCAGGTCCTGGAGGCCGCCGGTGAGGACACCGCCGCCGCCGAGGCCCTGAACGACCTCCTCCTGCCGATCGTGAAGGGCTACGGCTCCGAGAAGGGCTACGCGCTGCTCGCCCAGTCGCTCCAGATCTTCGGCGGCTCCGGCTTCCTGCAGGAGTACCCGATCGAGCAGTACATCCGCGACGCCAAGATCGACACGCTGTACGAGGGCACCACCGCGATCCAGGGCCAGGACTTCTTCTTCCGGAAGATCGTCCGCAACCAGGGCGCGGCCCTGAACACCCTCGCCGAGGACATCAAGAAGTTCCTGGCGCTCGGCACGGGCGGCGAGGAGCTGTCCGCCGCCCGCGAGCAGCTCGCCAAGGCGGCCGTCGAGCTGGAGGCCATCGTCGGCCTGATGCTCACCGACCTCGCGGCCACCGAGCAGGACGTCAAGAACATCTACAAGGTGGGCCTCAACACCACCCGCCTCCTGATGGCCTCCGGCGACGTGGTCGTCGGTTACCTGCTGCTGCGGGGTGCCGCCGTCGCCGCCGAGAAGCTGGAGACCGCCTCCGCCAAGGACAAGGCGTTCTACACCGGCAAGATCGCGGCCGCGAGGTTCTTCGCCGCCAACGTCCTGCCGGGCGTCACCGGCGCCCGCAAGCTCGCCGAGGTCGTCGACCTGGACCTGATGGAGCTGGACGAGGCCGCCTTCTAAGCCTCTCCGCCGGCTCCCGGGAGACCGGGCGGGCGCCGACACGACACCTGTCCGGCCCGTCACGTGTCCCAAGGTGTCCGCCCTTCACATCCCCCTTACGAGGGCCCGCTCCCAACCCCGGGAGCGGGCCCTCGTGCGTCGTTAAGGTGAACCCATGAGTGCACCCACCCGGTTCGACCGCGGCCACACCGACGACCTCATGTCCTTTCTCGCGGCGAGCCCGACGCCGTACCACGCCGTGGCGACCGCCGCCGAGCGGCTGGAGAAGGCCGGATTCCGTCAGGTCGCCGAGACCGACGCGTGGGAAGGGACCAGCGGCGGGAAGTACGTGCTGCGCGGAGGGGCGATCATCGCCTGGTACGTGCCGGAGGGCGCCGAGCCGCACACCCCGTTCCGCATCATCGGCGCGCACACCGACTCCCCGAACCTGCGGGTCAAGCCGCTGCCGGACACCGGGGCGCACGGCTGGCGCCAGGTGGCCGTGGAGATCTACGGCGGCCCGCTGCTGAACTCCTGGCTCGACCGGGACCTGGGCCTGGCCGGACGCCTGACGCTGCGGGACGGCTCGACCCGTCTGGTCAACATCGACCGCGCCCTGCTGCGCGTACCCCAGCTCGCCATCCACCTGGACCGTTCCGTCAACGACGGGCTCAAGCTCGACAAGCAGCGGCACCTCCAGCCCGTCTGGGGACTCGGCGACACCGGCGAGGGCGATCTGATCGGCTTCCTGGAGGAGGAGTCGGGGCTGCCCGCGGGCGAGGTCACCGGCTGGGACCTGATGACCCACTCCATCGAGCCCCCCTCCTACCTGGGCCGCGACGAGGAACTGCTCGCGGGACCGCGCATGGACAACCTGCTGTCCGTGCACGCGTCCACGGCCGCACTGGCCGCGGTCGCGACGGCCGACGCCGGACTCTCGTACATCCCGGTCCTCGCCGCCTTCGACCATGAGGAGAACGGCTCGCAGAGCGACACCGGCGCCGACGGACCGCTGCTCGGCAGTGTGCTGGAACGTTCTGTCTTCGCACGCGGCGGTTCCTACGAGGACCGGGCGCGCGCGTTCGCCGGCACCGTCTGTCTCTCCTGCGACACCGGTCACGCCGTGCACCCCAACTACGCCGAGCGCCACGACCCGACCCACCACCCGCGTGCCAACGGCGGCCCCATCCTCAAGGTGAACGTCAACAACCGCTACGCCACCGACGGTTCGGGCCGCGCGGTCTTCGCCGCTGCCTGCGAGAAGGCCGGAGTGCCGTTCCAGTCCTTCGTCTCCAACAACTCCATGCCCTGCGGCACCACCATCGGCCCCATCACGGCGGCCCGGCACGGCATCAGGACGGTCGACATCGGCGTGGCCATCCTCTCCATGCACAGCGCCCGCGAACTCTGCGGCGCCGACGACCCGTTCCTGCTGACCAACGCGCTGGTGGCGTTCCTGGAGGGATAGTCCTCCGCGGCGCAGAGGGGGTTCGGCACGCCGTCGTGAGGGACGGCGTGCCGTGACGTGAGGGATCGCCTCCGCATGTCTCTCGGGGTCCCGGGTACCCGGAACGGGTCCGGAACGACTACGAGTTGCTTATTCAAGGAGGCGACACCCATGGGCCTGGGCGGATGCATCATCCTGATCGCCGCAGGGGCGATCCTCACCTTCGCGACCGACTGGCACATGCAGGGGGTCGACCTTCACGTGGTCGGCGTGATCCTCATGATCGCCGGATTGATCGGTGTGGCGAGCTTCGGCAGCATCGCCAGGCGCAGGCGAGTGGTCGTACCGCCGACGACGACCGTCGTGGAGGACGAGCGCCACCACCGGAACGGCTATTCCGACGGATACGGCATATGAGGCGTATCACGACCTAAGTGCATTTCAGGGATGGATACGGACAAGGCGTGACAGAGCGCACCCCTCCATTGCCTGTCAAAACATGCACATATCGTGAAGAATTGAAGCTCTTGGGGCCATAAGGCCACACAATCCTTCGCGATAGGGGAGTCCGCCGTGCACGGTCCGACACTGTCCGGCGGTCTCTCCACCGACGCAGGCGCGAGTGGCTCGCGGATCCCCCTTCCGCGGCGCCACGCCGCCGGCGAGGAACCGGCCGACGGCCCCCGCCTCGCGGTACTGATCCCGGCCCACAACGAGCAGGACCGCATAGCCGCCGCCATCGACGGCCTGTGGCAGCAGACCCGGCGCCCCGACCTGATCGTGGTGGTGGCCGACAACTGCACCGACGACACCGCCACCGTGGCCGCCGCCCACGGCGCCCAGGTCTTCCACACCGCGGGCAACACCCACAAGAAGGCCGGAGCCCTCAACCAGGCCATCGCCTCGACGCTGCCCCGGCTCGACGACCACGACCTGTTGCTGGTCCAGGACGCGGACACCGTCCTGAACCCCAGGTTCGTCGAGACCGCCCTCGCCACCTTCAGCCGCGAGGTCGGCGCCGTCGGCGGCGTCTTCTACGGCGAGGCGGGCGGCGGATTCCTCGGCCAGCTCCAGCGCATGGAGTTCCACCGTTACGCCTGGGAGCTGGAACGCACCGGCGGCAAGGCCCAGGTACTCACCGGCACCGGAACGGTGTTCCGGGCCCAGGTGCTGCGCGAGGTGCGCGCCGCCCGCCTCTCCGGCCGGATCGGCGGCGGCAGCAGCTACTACAGCCTGGCCTCGCTCACCGAGGACGACGAGATGACCAAGGCCGTCAAGACCCTCGGCTACCGGGCCATGTCCCCGGCCGGCTGCGCGGTCACCACCGAGGTCATGACCACCCTGCCCAAGCTGTGGCACCAGCGGCTGCGCTGGCAGCGGGGCGCCCTGGAGAACCTCCGCGACTACGGCTGGACCCGGGTCACCGCCCGCTACTTCCTGCAGCAGTTCCTGATGGGATTCGGCGCGCTGGCCTTGTTCGTCTACCTCACCTACATGGTCGCGTACACGGTGTTGTACGGCTGGCCCGGCCTCTCGCCGTTCTGGACGGCGATCGGCCTGATCTTCTTCGTCGAGAAGACCGTCTCCGTACGCCGCGCCGGACCCCGGGCCGTTCTGGTGGCCGCGCTGCTGATCCCGGAGATGCTCTACGACATGTTCCAGCACGCCGTCTACTTCTTCTCACTGTGGGGTCTGATGCGCCGCAGCGAGGAGAAGTGGGTGGCCACGTGAGCCGCCCTCCCCTTCGTCCCACCGCAAGAGCACTCCCAGGAGAACGACCGTGTACATGAAATTGATGAGTGCCAGCACCGCCGGAGCGGGCGGGGCCGCGGTGGCCTCCACCGGGGGGACGTGGATGAACGGCATGGCGCTGGTCGTGGCGGCCACCACGCTGGTGGCGGCCACGATGGCCATGTACAAACTGGCACGGTGGACGCGCCGCCACTGAGCCGCAGGGCACGCCGGGCCATCACGTGCCCTGCGCCCGTAAGGAACCCCGAACCCACGCACCCACGCGCGCTGACCGTCAGGCCCCCTGCCCCGTCTCCTGGTCGTCCATGCCCGCGAGGACCAGGGGCAGCCGGTCCGCACCGCCTTCGATGAGGCGGACCGGCACCCCCCAGTCCTGCTGGTGGACATGGCAGGCCGGGTACGGGTTGTCCGGATCGTCGTCGCAGGACGCGGCCATCGCCGACACGTGCAGCACGCCCTCCGGGACAGCCGGGTTCAGCTCGACGGACCGCGAGAGATCGGTGCCGGCGCCCTCGCCCGCGAGCAGCAGCCCGGGCGGGGTGGCGGAGACGAGCAACCGGGTGGAGGGGCCGTACCTGGTGTCCAGCTTCTGTCCGGCCGGGGCCTGGAAGATCACGTCCAACCGGACGGTTCCCGGGGCGACATCGGTGGCCGCGCGCCGGGTCCGATGGGCGACCGACGCCACCCGCACAGCCTCCTCGGGCAGCCGCAGCCGGGTCAGCCGGTGCCGGGCCGACTCCACCACCACGATGTCGTCCCCGACGAGCACGGCGTCGCTCGGCTCCCGCAAGTCCGTTGCCAGCGTGGTCACTTCACCCGTCGCCGGATCGTAGCGGCGCAGCGCGTGGTTGTACGTGTCGCTGACGGCGACCGAGCCGTCGGGCAGCGCGGTGACTCCCAACGGATGCTGGAGCAGCGCCTGTTCGGCGGCCCCGTCACGGTGCCCGAAGTCGAAGAGCCCGGTGCCGACGGCGGTGTGCACGGCACCGTCCAGGTCCACCCAGCGCAAGGCGCTCGTCTCCGAATCGGCCAGCCAGAGCCGGTCCTCGGTGGCGGCGAGCCCCGAAGGCTGCGCGAACCAGGCCTCGGGCCCCGGCCCGTCGACCAGCCCCTCGTTCGTCGTGCCCGCGGCGACCGCGACGGTCTCCGCCGCCGGGTCGTACGTCCACAGCTGGTGCACACCGGCCATGGCGATCCAGACCTTCCCGCCGAACAGGGCCACGTCCCACGGCGAGGACAGATCGACCTCGCGCGCCGGTCCGGACGTCGGCGAGCCCTGCCACCACTGGCGGCCCGTGCCCGCGAGGGTGCTGACCGCGCCGGTCGCGAGATCGACCCGGCGCAGCGCGTGGTTCACGGTGTCCGCGACGACGACCGCGCCCTCGTCGAGCAGCGCGAGCCCCTGCGGCTCGCTGAACCCCGCCTCCTCGGCACCGCCGTCCGCGAAGCCCCGCACGCCGGACCCGATACGCCGTACGACGGTCTCGGCGTCCTCCGCCAGCTCCACGAGCTGATGCCGGGTCGTGTCGCTGACCAGCAGATTTCCGCTCGGCAGGGCGAGCGCCTTGCCGGGGAAGCGCAGCACGGTCGGCTCGGGTTCGGGCGCCACGTACGGCCCGTCACCGCGCCGCAGGGTGCCCTTCGCCTCGTGCTCGGCCTCCAGTTCCTCCACCAGGCGCTCGATGGCGTGCGCATGCCCCTCACCGGCGTGCTGGGCGACGACGTACCCCTCGGGATCGATCACCACGAGCGTCGGCCAGGCCCGCACGGCGTACTGCTTCCAGGTCGCGAGCTCCGGGTCGTCGAGAACCGGGTGCTCCACCCCGTACCGCTCCACGGCGTCGACGACCGCCTGGTGCTCCGCCTCATGAACGAACTTCGGCGAGTGCACCCCGATGATCACCACGGTGTCCCGGTGCTTCTCCTCCAACTCCCGCAACTCGTCCAGGACGTGCAGACAGTTGATGCAGCAGAACGTCCAGAAATCGAGCAGAACAATGCGCCCTCGCAGGTCGGCGAGGGTGTACTGCTGGTCTCCCGTGTTCAGCCAGCCCCCCTTGCCGATCAGCTCGGGGGCGCGGACGCGGGCACGACGGCGGGCGGGGGTCGAGGCGGCTGCCTGGGCGGAGTCGTTCATGGATCAAGGGTGCCACCCGGCGCCGACAACCGGTCGGGCGGTGGCCGCCACGGTCCGGCCGAAGGCGTCGTCGTCAGTCCAGCGCGTGCCCCGTCGTGGCGTCCACGTGAGCGGGGATCTCGTCGTGGCGGTCGCCGACGGTGAGGGTGCCGGTGGGTTCGAAGAGGAGGATCGCCGCGCCGCCGGGGGCGGACGGCTTGTGCTCGGTTCCGCGCGGGACGGTGCAGACGGAACCCCTCGGGAGGACGACGGTCCGCTCGCCGCCCGGTTCCCGGAGCGCGATGGTCAGCTCGCCCTCCAGGACCAGGAAGAACTCGTCCGTGTGATCGTGCACGTGCCAGACGTGCTCGCCCTCGACCTTCGCGACGCGCACGTCGTAGTCGTTGACGGTGGTGACGATGCGGGGACTCCACAGGTCGGTGAAGGAGGCGAGGGCGGCGGAGAGGGAGACGGGGTCGCCGCGTCGGGCGGGTTCGCTGGTCATGCGCTCATCCTCGACACTCCACCGCGCACCCGCGAGTGCTAGAAATCGCGTATGCCGCAAGGATCCTCGCAGCCTCCGTCCGCTCGGGAGTTCCCTTCCGGGAGCGGACGGGGAGAACCGCCCGCGCGTCGTCCCCATCGCGTCGCCGTGATCGTCGACGAGGGGACGAACCCCTTCGAAGTCGGCGTCGCGACGGAGCTGTTCGGGCTTCCCCGGCCCGAGCTGGGCCGCCCGGAGCCGCTCTACGAACTGACCCTGTGCACCCCCACGCCCGGTGTCCGGATGAACCACGGGTTCTTCACCCTGAGCGGAGTACCCGGCCTCGACGCTGTGGACGACGCCGACACCCTCGTCGTCCCCGGCCGGCCCGACAACGTCGTACCGCGCCGGGCCGTCGTCCTGGACGCCGTCCGGCGAAGCCACGCGCGCGGGGCGCGGGTCGTGAGTTTCTGCACCGGGACGTTCGCGCTCGCCGAGGCGGGGCTGCTCGACGGGCGGCGGGCCACCACCCACTGGCGCTGGACAGACGTCTTCCGGGACCTGCATCCGAAGGTGCTGCTCGATCCGGACGTGCTCTTCGTGGACGAGGGTGACCTGCTCACGGCGGCGGGCAGCGCGGCCGCCCTCGATCTGGGCCTGCACCTCGTGCGGCGCGACCACGGCGCGGAGATCGCCAACGCGGTGTCGCGCCGGCTGGTCTTCGCCGCGCACCGCGACGGGGGCCAGCGCCAGTTCGTCCAGCGGCCGCTGCCCGACGTGCCCGACGAGTCGCTGGCACCCCTGCTGGCCTGGGCGCAGGAGCGGCTCGGTGAGCCACTGACGGTCGGCGACCTGGCGGCGCGCGCCGCCGTCAGTCCGGCGACGCTGCACCGCCGCTTCCGCGCCCAGCTCGGCACGACACCGCTGGCCTGGCTGACGGCGGAGCGGGTCGCCCTCGCCTGCCGGCTCATCGAGCGGGGCGAGGTCCGGCTCGGCGTGGTGGCGGACCGCAGCGGGCTCGGGACCGCCGCCAACCTGCGCGAGCGGGTGCGCCGGGCGACCGGACTCAGCCCGTCGGCCTACCGCCGGCGTTTCGGACCGCCCACCGGGGAACCGGTCATTGCATGAGATACCTCGTACGCGACCGGCTGCTCGGCTTCGGTGACGACTACTGGATCGAGGACGACCACGGGAACAAGGTCTTCCTCGTCGACGGCAAGGCCATGCGGCTGCGGGACACCTTCCAGCTGAAGGACACCCGCGGACGCGTCCTGATCGACATCCACCAGAAGATGTTCGCGCTGCGCGACACGATGATCATCGAGCGGGACGGCGACCCGCTCGCGACCATCAAGCGCAAGCGCCTGTCCCTCCTCCGCAATCACTATCGGGTGTCCCTGGTCGACGGCACCGAACTCGACGTCAGCGGCAAGATCCTCGACCGGGAGTTCGCCGTCGACTACGACAACGAACTCCTCGCCCAGATCTCCCGCCGCTGGCTCCACCTCCGCGACACCTACGGCGTCGACGTCGTACGGGAGGACGCCGACGCGGCGCTGCTGATCGCCGTGGCGGTGTGCGTGATCCACCTCGCGGAGAAGGAACGGGGGGACGACTGATCGCGGCCTCGGCCGAACGCGCCGGAGAGCGGGACCGCCGACGAACGGCAGCGCGGGCGGACGACGGCGCCCGCGAACGACAGTGCCGACGAACGGGAGCGCGGGCGAACGGCTCCCGTCAGCGGGCGGGGATGTCCAGGCCCAGCAGGCGGTCCTTCAGGGCCGGGAACTGGTCGCGTGTCGTCGCGACCTTCGCCGGGTCGAAGTCCACGGTGAGGATCTCCTCGTCCGAGCCCGCCTCGGCGAGGACCTCGCCCCACGGGTCGACCACGATCGAGTGACCGGCCTGCGGAACTCCCGCGTGCGTACCGGCCGTTCCACAGGCGAGGACGTACGCCTGGTTCTCGACGGCGCGCGCCTGCGCGAGCAGGGTCCAGTGGGAGCGGCGCCGCTCGGGCCAGCCGGCCGACAGGACGAAGGTCTGCGCCCCCGCGTCGACGAGCCCGCGGAAGAGCTCGGGGAACCGGAGGTCGTAGCAGGTGGCCAGGCCGAGGACGGTCTCCGGCAGCCGAACGGTCACCAGTTCCGTGCCCGCTCCCATCAGCACGGCCTCGCCCTCGTCGAAGCCGAAGCGGTGGATCTTGCGGTAGGCGGCGACGAGTTCGCCCGAGGGGGAGTAGACGAGGGAGGTGTTGTAGAGGGGGGCCTCGGACGCGGAGCCGGCCTCGGACGCGGCGCGTTCGGGGATCGAGCCCGCGTGGAGCCACACGCCGGCGTCGCTCGCCGCCTTGCTCATCGCCTCGTGGGTCGGCCCGTCGAGCGGTTCGGCCTGCGCCCCGAACTCCTCGTAGGCGAAGGCGCCGGTGGTCCACAGCTCGGGGAGCACGACGAGATCGACTCCGGCTTGATCCCGTACCAGATCAGCCACTCGGAGTCTGCGGGCGGCGACCGATTCGTGGTCGTTTACGTCGATCTGGAGGAGCGAGGCGCGCACACTACCACCGTCCTGGCATTCGAGCCGTCCATACGGGCCTACGATCGTCACACGAAAGCACTGCCGGGGTGCCTCACAGCAGCGTAACTTAGCGTCCCAAGACACCCGCTGCCTGTGCACTGCCCGCGTCCAACCGCCCGAGGGGTCCCGTTCCGTGAGTCTGCATCCGAGTCTTCAGTCCTACGCCGACGCCTGGGCCCACTCGATCGAAGCGATATCCGAGCTGGTGCAGCCGCTTGTGGAGGGCGAGTGGAACCGGCGGACTCCGTGTCCCGGCTGGTCGGTCCGCGACATCGTCTCGCATGTCATCGGCCTGGACTGCGAGATGCTCGGCGATCCCCGCCCGATCCACACACTTCCCCGCGATCTCTACCACGTGACGAACGAGCACCAGCGGTACATGGAGATGCAGGTCGACGTGCGCCGCCACCACACGGCGCCGGAGATGACCTCCGAGCTGGAGTACACGGTCATCCGGCGCAACCGGCAGCTGCGGAACGAGTCGCGGCAGCCCGACGCCAAGGTGCGCGGTCCTCTCGGCACCGAGGTCACCCTCGAACAGGCGATGCGCAATCGCGCGTTCGACGTCTGGGTGCACGAGCAGGACCTGCGGTACACGCTGGGCCGGCCGGGGAACCTCGACTCCCCCGGTTCGCAGATCGTGCGCGACGAGCTGCTGTCCGCGCTGCCGAAGGTCGTCGCCAAGGAAGCGGGGGCGCCGGCGAACTCCGCGGTCGTCTTCGACGTGCACGGTCCCGTCGAGTTCCTCCGTACCGTCCGTATCGACGCCGACGGTCGCGGATCGATAGACGGTTCGCCCTCCCTCGGTCCCGCGGCGAGCCTCGCCCTCGACTGGGAGACCTTCGTCCGGCTCGCCTGTGGCCGCGTCCACGCCGACGCCGTGTCCGACCGCGTCAAGACCGAGGGCGACCCGGAACTGACCGCCGCGATCCTGCGCAACTTCACCGTCACGCCGTAACGGGGCCGGGCGGGGCGGTCCACGCCCCTCCACCTCGCTCCACCGTTCCCGTGTCCGGGAACGTTTCCGGTGTCCGGAAGCGCTTCCGGTGCCCCGGGGGCCTTCCAGAATCCGGGACCGTACCCATATCCGGGGACCTTCGGCGTACGGGGCCCGTCCTGTGCGCGGCCCCGTCCCACATGGCCCGGTCCTCTCCCGTGTCCGGGTCCCCTCCCGTGTCCGGGGACCTTCCGTGTACGGGGCCCGTCCTGAGCGCGGCCCCGTCCCGCATAGCCCGGTCCTCTCCCGTCTCCGGGTCCCCTCCCGTGTCCGGGGCCCGTCCTGTGCGCGGCCCCGTCCCACATGGCCCGGTCCTCTCCCGTGTCCGGGTCCCCTCCCGTGTCCGGGTCCCCTCCCGTGTCCGGGTCCCCTCCCGTGTCCGGGTCCGTCCCGAATTCGGAGCCGTCCCGAATCCGGGGCGCCGTACCGGGACCTCCCGCGTCACGCCGACCTGCTCGTCCGCGCTCTCCGGACGGACCCGGGCCCTCCGGCGCGCCCGGACGGCAGGGGTGGGTTCGGCCCCTCCGGCGTTCGGGGCGCGCGGGCTCCGTACGGACGGCGAACACCCAGGTCGGGACAACCGGCGGCGGGCGGTCGTAGCGGGCGGCATGCCCGGCAGCGGTCACGTGACAGCGGGCGGCATGCCCGGCCGTCACGCCGGTACGTGCACCGTCTCCACCCGGCTGGCCACCAGCCGCTCCCGCTCCCGGCGGGCCGCCTGCTTCCGCAGCCGGAAGATCTGGCTCAGCCCGGCCGCCTGCAGCACGAACACGGCGGCGAAGGCGATCCGGTAGTTGTCGTCGGTGGCGTCGAGCAGGACACCGATGGCCAGCAACGTCGTCATCGAGGCGACGAAACCACCCATGTTGGTGATTCCCGACGCGGTCCCCTGACGCTCCGGCGGATTCGCCGGCCGCGCGAAGTCGAAGCCGAGCATCGAGGCAGGACCGCAGGCGCCGAGCACACTGCACAGCACGACCAGCACCCACATCGGCGCGTGCTCGCCGGGGTACACCAGCACCCCCGCCCACACGACGGCCGTCGCCGCGACCGTGCCCAGTGCCAGCGGCAGCCGCGCGGTGTGGTGCCGGGCGACGATCTGCCCGTACACCAGCCCGACGACCATGTTGGACAGGACGACGAGCGTCAGCAGTTCTCCGGCCGTGGCCCGCGAGAGGCCCTGCGCCTGGACCAGGAACGGCATCCCCCACAGCAACAGGAACACCATCGCCGGGAACTGCGTGGTGAAGTGCACCCACAGACCGAGCCGGGTGCCGGGTTCGCGCCAGGACGCGACGATCTGCCGGCGGACGTACGCGGCACCCCGGTGCGGGAACGGCTCCGGCTCGTGACCCTCGGGATGGTCCTTCAGGAACAGCAGCAGGAGGACGAGGACGAGCACACCGGCGGCGGCGCTGCCGGCGAACGCGGCCGTCCAGCCCAGCCCGTGCAGCAGCCGGGCGATCACGAGCGTCGAGACGAGGTTGCCGGCCATGCCGACCAGACCCGCGAACTGCGCGACGAGCGGTCCGCGCCGGGCGGGGAACCACCGCGTGCCGAGCCGCAGCACGCTGATGAACGTCATCGCGTCACCGCAGCCCAGCAGGGCGCGCGAGGCGAGCGCCATGCCGTACGACGAGGAGAACGCGAAGCCGAGCTGCCCCGCCGTGAACAGCACCACGCCGATGGTCAGCACCTTCTTGGTGCCGAGCCGGTCGACCAGCAGCCCGACCGGTATCTGCATGCCCGCGTACACGAGGAGCTGGAGGATGGAGAAGGTGGACAGGGCGGAGGCGCCCACGTGGAAACGGTCCGCGGCGTCGAGTCCGGCCACCCCCAGTGACGTACGGAAGATGACCGCGACGAAGTAGACCGAGACGCCGATGCCCCAGACGGCGATCGCGCGCCGGCCGCCGGGCGGATCGCCGGGCAGCGTGGCCGCGGAGCTCATCGGACCTCGCCCCGCGCCAGGTTGGAGAACCAGCTCACGTGTCCGTGGATGAGGCCGACGACCGCGTCGGCGTCGCCTGCGCGCAGCGCCCGGAGGATCTGCTCGTGCTCGACGAGCGTCTTGGTGATCCGGTCGGGGTGCGCGTGCATGACGGCGACTCCCATCCTCAACTGCCGGTCGCGGAGCTGGTCGTAGAGCCGGGAGAGGATCTCGTTGCCGCCGCTGCGGACGATCTCGGCGTGGAAGCAGCGGTCGGTGACGGCGGCGGCGGCCAGGTCCCCGGCGGCGGCCTGCTCCTTCTGCCGGGCGAGCAGTTCCTCCAGGCGGGCCAAGAGCTGCGGCGACGCCGGTACGGCCTTGCGCGCGGCGTGCTCCTCGACGAGTTGGCGGGTCTCGACCACGTCCGCGATCTCCTGGGCGGAGACCGGCAGGACGAGCGCGCCCTTCTTCGGGTAGAGCCTGATCAGTCCCTCGGCTTCGAGGCGGAGCAGCGCCTCACGGACCGGGGTGCGCGAAACACCGACGGCTTCGGCGAGTTCGCCCTCGGTCAGCAGGGCTCCGCCCTCGTAACGGCGCTCCAGGACACCCTGTTTGACGTGTGCGTAGACGCGGTCGGCCGCGGGCGGCTGCTTCATGGGAGGCCGTGTCGGCGCGGGTGGGGCTGAAGGCATGCGCACATCATAGATACAACACGTACGCATCCCCGGAGGCATTTCAGCATGCGGACCCCAACTGCCCCTGGCTGTAACTCAGGTCACATGAATCCCACCCGTTTGCCATACATCCCTTTGCGCGCCCCGCGAGTCCGAACGTGAGACGGCACTGCCATGTGCCGCTCTCTCAGGGGCATTTCGCGCATACGGAGCGTTTATTTTGATTACCGGCATTAAGGGCACGCGTTTCCGCAGGGCCGCCGCTGTGACCCTCACGACCGGCGCCGTGCTGGCGGCCGGAGCCTTCGGCGCCGCGCCCGCGGGCGCGGTCGCCACGCCCACGATCGTCGCCAAGGGCGGCTACGTCATGAACGACGGCACCGCCACGACCCTCTACACGAAGGCGGCGGACACCCCGCTGTCCACCGGCTCCACCACGAAGATCATGACGGCCAAGGTGGTTCTGGCCCAGCCGAACCTGAACCTGGACGCCAAGGTCACGATCCTGAAGACGTACAGCGACTACGTGGTCGCCAAGAACGCCTCGCAGGCCCACCTGATCGTCGGTGACAAGGTCACCGTCCGTCAGCTCCTCTACGGTCTGATGCTGCCGTCGGGCTGCGACGCCGCCTACGCGCTCGCCGACAAGTTCGGCACGGGCACGAGCACCGCCGCCCGCGTGAAGTCGTTCATCGGCAAGATGAACGCGGCCGCGACGAGCCTGCACCTGGCGCACACGCACTTCGACTCGTTCGACGGCATCGGCAACGGCAACAACTGGTCGACACCGCGCGACCTGACGAAGATCGCCAGCAGCGCCATGAAGAACTCCACGTTCAGGACCGTCGTCAAGACGAAGTCGTACACGGCGAAGACGGTGACGAAGGTCAACACCACGCGCACCATGGCGCCGTGGGTCAACACCAACGGACTGCTCAGCAGCTACAGCGGCGCCATCGGCGTGAAGACCGGCTCCGGCCCCGAGGCCCACTACTGCCTCGTCTTCGCCGCCACCCGCAACGGCAAGACGGTCATCGGGACGGTCCTCGCCTCGACGTCCATCCCGGCCCGCGAGTCGGACGCCACCAAGCTGATGAACTACAGCTTCGCCAAGTAAGGCACGCGGACAGCGAGAAGCGCACGGACAAAGAGCGAAAAGAGGGGCCTGCCGGACTGTGCGCGGCGGGCCCCTCTCGTGTCGCGGGCCGGCCGGAAACCGGCTCGGCCATGCCGAGGGCGCCTCTTCCCCTACGGGAGGAGGCGCCCTCGGCGGTTACGGAATCACTTCCGGGCGGCCGGCGGGACCCACGTCCTGCCGGCCGGTCGGCTCACGCCCAGGTGATCAGCCGCTTGGGCTGCTCCAGGACGGCCGCGGTGTCGGCGAGCACCCGGGAGCCGAGCTCGCCGTCGACCAGGCGGTGGTCGAAGGACAACGCCAGCGTGGTGACCTGACGGGGCTTGACCTTGCCCTTGTGGACCCAGGGCTGGAGCTTGATCGCGCCCACCGCGAGGATCGCGGACTCGCCGGGGTTGAGGATCGGCGTGCCCGTGTCGACGCCGAAGACGCCGACGTTGGTGATCGTCACCGTGCCGCCCTGCATCGCGGCCGGTGAGGTCTTGCCCTCACGGGCCGTGGCCACCAACTCGCCCAGCGACTCGGCCAGTTGCGGCAGGGTCTTGGTGTGGGCGTCCTTGATGTTCGGCACGATCAGACCGCGGGGGGTGGCGGCGGCGATGCCCAGATTCACATAGTGCTTCTGGACGATCTCCTGGTTGGCCTCGTCCCAGGACGCGTTGACGCCGGGGTTGCGCTTGATCGCGACCAGCAGGGCCTTCGCGACGAGCAGCAGCGGATTGACCCGCAGCCCCTGCATGTCCTTGTCCTGCTTGAGCTCCTCGACCAGCCGCATCGTGCGCGTCACGTCGAGCGTCACGAACTCGGTGACGTGCGGCGCGGTGAACGCCGAGCCCACCATCGCGGTGGCGATCGCCTTGCGGACACCCTTGACCGGGATCCGGGTCTCCCGCGCGCCGTCGTAGGACGCGGCCGGGGCCGGAACCTGCGGCTGGACGGGAGCCGGGGCCTGCGGAGCCGGGGCCGGGGCGGCGACCGGAGCGGGAGCGGGTGCCTGCGCCGGGGCTGCCGCCGCGTGCACGTCCTCCCGCGTGATGATGCCGTCCGGGCCCGACGGGGTGACCGTCGCCAGGTCGACCCCGAGGTCCTTGGCGAGCTTGCGGACGGGCGGCTTGGCGAGCGGCCGCTGCTGGGTCGCGGGCCCGTGGCCGTTGAGCTCGCCCTGGATGGCGGTGGCCGCGTAGAGCGTCTCGCTCCCCTGGGCCGGGGTCTCGGCTCCCTTGCGGGGGCGCCGCTTGGTGGAGGACTCCGCCACGCCGTACCCGACGAGGACCGGCGTGCGGCCCTCGGGCTTGGCCTCCTCCGCGGGGGCCGCCTCCGCCGCCGGAGCGGCGGCAGCAGCGGGAACGGCAGGAACGGCGGGTGCCTGCCCGACGGCCGGGGCCGCCTGCGCGGGCGCCGTGCCACCGGACACGTCCACCGCGATGATCACCTGGCCGACGTCCACCGTCGTGCCCTCGGGGAAGTGGAGCGCGGCCACCACACCGGTGAACGGGATCGGCAGTTCGACCGCGGCCTTGGCGGTCTCGACCTCGCAGACCACCTGCCCGTCGGTGACCGTGTCACCGGGCTGGACGTACCACTTGAGGATCTCCGCCTCGGTGAGTCCCTCGCCCACGTCGGGCATCTTGAACTCGCGGAGTCCCGACGCGTTCTCAGTCATCGTCGTCACGACTCTCTCCTCAGTACGCCAGCGAGCGGTCGACGGCGTCGAGCACGCGGTCCAGGCCCGGAAGGTACTCGTCCTCCAGGCGGGCCGGCGGATACGGGGCGTGATAGCCGCCGACCCGCAGGACGGGCGCCTCCAGGTGGTAGAAGCACCGCTCGGTGATACGGGCCGCGATCTCCGCGCCCGTCCCGAGGAACACCGGGGCCTCGTGCACCACGACCAGGCGGCGGGTCTTCTCGACCGAGGCCTGGATGGAGTCGAAGTCGATCGGCGACATCGAGCGCAGGTCCAGGACCTCGATCGACTTGCCCTCCTCCTGGGCGGCCGCGGCGGCCTCCAGGCAGACCTTCACCATCGGGCCGTACGCGACCAGGGTGAGGTCGGCGCCCTCGCGGGCCACCCGCGCCTTGTGCAGCGGACCGGGGATGGCGTCCTTGTTGACCTCGGCCTTGTCCCAGTAGCGCCGCTTCGGCTCGAAGAAGATCACCGGGTCGTCGCTCTGGATGGCCTGCTGCATCATCCAGTAGGCGTCGCCGGCGTTCGAGGGGGAGACCACCTTCAGGCCCGCCACGTGCGCGAAGAGCGCCTCGGGGGACTCCGAGTGGTGCTCGACGGCGCCGATGCCGCCGCCGTACGGGATGCGGATGACGACGGGGAGCTTGATCTTGCCCAGCGCCCGCGCGTGCATCTTCGCGAGCTGGGTGACGATCTGGTCGTACGCAGGGAAGACGAACCCGTCGAACTGGATCTCCACGACCGGGCGGTAGCCGCGCAGGGCCAGGCCGATCGCGGTGCCGACGATGCCCGACTCGGCGAGCGGGGTGTCGATGACCCGCTCCTCGCCGAAGTCCTTCTGGAGCCCGTCGGTGACCCGGAAGACACCGCCGAGCTTGCCGACGTCCTCGCCCATGATGAGGACCTTGGGGTCGGCGTCGAGGGCCGTGCGCAGCGATTCGTTGATCGCCTTGGCCAGCGCCATCTTTTCGGTCGCCATGGCTACTTGCCCTCCCCTGCGTCCGCGAACGACGCCTGGTAGGCGGCGAACTGGGCGCGCTCCTCGTCGACGAGCGCGTGCCCGTCCGCGTACACGTTCTCGAAGATGGCGAACTTGTCCGGGTCAGGCATGGCCCGTACGACTTCGCGCACCCGCTTGCCCAACGCTTCGCTCTCGGTCTCGAGTTCCGCGAAGAACGCCTCGTCGGCGTGGCCCGCGGCCTCCAGGTAGGCGCGCAGGCGCAGGATCGGGTCCTTCGCCTCCCACGCCTCGCGCTCCTCGTCGGCCCGGTACTTCGTCGGGTCGTCGGAGGTGGTGTGCGCGCCCATGCGGTAGGTGTACGCCTCCACCAGGGTGGGGCCCTCGCCGTTGCGGGCCCGCTCCAGCGCCCAGCGGGTCACCGCGAGGCTGGCGAGGACGTCGTTGCCGTCCACGCGCACGCCGGGGAAGCCGAAGCCCTGCGCGCGCTGGTACAGCGGCACGCGCATCTGGCGCTCGGTCGGCTCGGAGATCGCCCACTGGTTGTTCTGGCAGAAGAACACCACGGGAGCGTTGTAGACCGCCCCGAAGTTGAAGGCTTCGAGGACGTCGCCCTGGCTGGAGGCGCCGTCACCGAAGTACGCGATCACGGCCGAGTCGGCGCCGTCCTTGGCGATGCCCATGGCATAGCCGGTGGCGTGCAGCGTCTGCGAGCCGATGACGATCGTGTACAGGTGGAAGTTGTTGCCGTTCGGGTCCCAGCCGCCGTTGTTCACACCCCGGAACATGCCGAGCAGGTTGGTCGGGTCGACCCCGCGGCACCAGGCGACGCCGTGCTCGCGGTAGGTCGGGAAGACGTAGTCGTCGTCGCGGGTGGCCCGGCCCGAACCGATCTGGGCGGCCTCCTGGCCGAGCATCGAGGCCCACAGGCCCAGCTCGCCCTGGCGCTGCAGGGAGGTGGCCTCCGCGTCGAAGCGGCGGCTCAGGACCATGTCCCGGTACAGGCCCCGCAGCTCCTCGGGGGTGATGTCGGCGACGTACGGGTCGTACGTGGCGTCCTTGACCCGCTTGCCTTCCGGGGTCAGCAGCTGAACGAGCTCCGGCTCGCCGCCCGTCGCGCCCGGCGACTTCTTGGCGGCCGCGCCTGCGCTCCTGCTCGCGGCGCTCTTGGTACCGGTCGTACTGGCGCTCGCAGCGCTCTTCGTACCGGCGCTGCGTCGCGGCTTGCGCGCGGCAGTGCTCTCCACGGTCACGTGTGCTCCTCCGTCGGTCCGGCCCCCGGGGTTGCCGGAAGGCTGGGGTCCCCCTCGCTCGCGGTTTGAGCTCGGGGGAGCGGCTCGCCTGTTCCGGCACCCGTGCACGGGGTGGGTGCCACTCGGCCGGGAACAGACGTGACAGGTGCCCCGGCGAGCGCCCTGCAACAGTCACGTTACCCAGTGCTTCACAATTCTGTGAAACCCCTCCTGACCTGCGATTTTGCTAGGAAATCCAAGTACTTGGATACGTGGATTTCCTACTAGATCGAGCAGATCGGGAACAGTCGCTGGTCACAGCACTGGTTACAGCCTTGCAGGGGGCCGGAACACCGGCACGTTATCCCGGCCACCCCGGACTCGGGAAGAGTTCACCTGGGGCAATGCCCATGATCGTGTGTGAGACTGACAGCGTGCGTGAAATCGGGAAAATCACCGTATTCCTCCTCGATGACCACGAAGTGGTCCGCCGCGGGGTCCACGAACTGCTCTCGGTCGAGGACGACATCGAAGTGGTGGGTGAGGCCGGTACGGCGGCCGACGCACTGGTCCGGATCCCGGCCACCCGCCCGGACGTGGCCGTCCTGGACGTGCGCCTCCCGGACGGCAGCGGCGTGGAGGTCTGCCGCGAGATCCTCTCCGCGAACGAGGACATCAAATGCCTGATGCTGACCTCGTACGCCGACGACGAGGCCCTGTTCGACGCGATCATGGCGGGCGCGTCGGGCTATGTCCTCAAGGCCATCCGCGGCAATGAGCTGCTCGCGGCCGTACGGGATGTCGCGGCCGGAAAATCCCTGCTCGACCCGGCGGCCACCGCGCGTGTCCTGGAGCGGCTGCGGGACGGCGGCGGCACCAGGGGCGACGACCGGCTCGCCCGCCTCACCGACCAGGAACGCAAGATCCTCGACCTGATCGGAGAAGGGCTCACCAATCGTCTGATCGGAGAGCGATTGCACCTCGCCGAGAAAACGATCAAGAATTATGTGTCGAGCCTGCTCTCCAAACTGGGAATGCAGCGCCGGTCGCAAGCGGCGGCCTATGTGGCGCGCATACAGGCGGAACAGCAGCACCACTGAACAATGCGGCGCCGGTGAACGATGCGGCGCCGGACGCCCGGACAGCGCCGCGCGCGGGGAGCCCGTCGTGGGCTCCCCGCGCGCGGAGAGCGTGCTCTTCCCGGATCCGTCCGGACCCGCCGGGTCAGGTCAGCCCACGGTCCCCGCGGCGGGGGACTCGGTGCCGCCGCCCGCCGGATCGCTGGACGCCGGATCCGTCGTCGGAGCGGTCGGTTCGGTCGTCGGGGCCGTCGTGGTCGGCGCCGGCTTCGTCGGCTCGTCGGTCGGCTGGTACGACGGCGGCTGGCTGGTGGTTCGCTGGGTCGGCTCGTACGACGGGGTGTAGTCCGTGCCGCCGCCGGTGTTGGTCGAGTCGTCCGAGGTGTCGTCCGTGGACTGGTCCGTGGCCGCGTCGGTCGGCTGCTTGGTGGAGTCGTCGCTCTTGCTGGAGTGCGTGGCCGCCGGCGGCTGCGAGGTGCCGGTCCCCGCGCCCCCGCCGTTGCCGGTGTTGTTGAGCGCCAGCGCGACACCCGCCGCGATGGCGATCACGGCGAAGACCGCGAGGATCCACAGCTTGCCGCGGCCACCGCCCTGGTTGCCGCGCCCCTCGAAGCCGCCGTCGTCACCGCCGCCCCGGTAGGGCGGGATGAGCGGCGCCGGGATCTGCGTGGTCCCGGAGTCCCCGGGGTGCGGAAGCGCGGCCGTACCGGTGAAACCGGACGCCGCGGCGTGCAGCCCGTCGTGCACGGTGACCGGGCCCGTGTTCCAGGTGCCGGTGTGACTGCCCTGGTCGTACAGCATCTGCAGCGCGTACTGGACGAGTCCGCGCATCTCCTCGGCGGTCTGGAACCGGTCGTCCGGGTCCTTCGCGAGGGCGCGCATGACGAGCCCGTCGAGCTCCGGCGGTACCTCGCCCGAGACCTCCGAGGGAGGCATCGGGATGTCCTGGACGTGCTGGTAGACGACCGAGAGCGGCGTCTCCCCGGTGAACGGGGGCCGCAGCGCGAGGAGTTCGTAGAGCAGACAGCCGGTCGCGTACAGGTCGGACCGGTGGTCGACGGCCTTGCCGAGCGCTTGCTCCGGGGAGAGGTACTGCGGGGTGCCCATGACCATGCCGGTCTGCGTCATCGTCGACTGCGCGCCGTGCAGGGCGCGCGCGATGCCGAAGTCCATCACCTTGACCGCGCCGGTCTCCGTGATGATCACGTTCGCCGGCTTGATGTCGCGGTGCACGATGCCGTGCTGGTGCGAGTAGGCGAGCGCCTCCAGGACACCGGAGACGATGATCAGCGCCTGCTCGGGCCCGGGGGCCTCGGCGTTGATCAGCAGATCGCGGATCGTGTGACCCTCGACGATCTCCATCACGATGTACGGGACGACACCGTGCCCGACCACGTCCTCGCCGGAGTCGTACACGGCGACGACCGCATGGTGGTTGAGCCCCGCGACCGACTGTGCCTCGCGTGTGAAACGCGCCTTGGACACGGGGTCCTCGGCCAGGTCGGAACGGAGCAGCTTGACCGCCACCGTCCGCCCCAGGCGCACGTCCTCGGCGGCGAACACCTCGGCCATACCGCCCCGGCCGAGTCTGTGCGTGAGCCGATACCGGCCATCGCCGACCAACCCGCCGTTACCCCACATCTCCGGCGCATCTGACATACCGCCGCCAGTCGCCTCGGGGTCGGACGGGCCCTGAGCGCGCTGCTGCTGTGCCATCAGTCCTCGCCGTCGTTTCTGCCCGCGGTCTGCGCGGTGGTTGTTACGGTCTCCGTCGGGCCACGCTACAGGTTCCGCGCATGACACCGGTCCGAGATGAACGTGAGATGGACCGGCCGGCCAACCCTTCGAAGGTCCGTCGGTGTCCATTCCGTGTACCGGCCGTACGCCACCTGTAACGCTTCCGCGACGCTTCTTTCTCAGACGGTCACGGAACGGGCACCGAGCTTGACGTGTCCGTGCCCTCGGGCAGACTTGGCCCGGAATAAGCCTATCGATCACCGATGCCGGGGGACGCAGAACATGAGCCAGGACGGCGCACAGGGCCGGTACGCGGGGCGCGCGGTCGCCGGCGGCCGCTACCAGCTGCGCGATCTGCTCGGCGAGGGCGGTATGGCCTCGGTGCATCTCGCCTACGACTCGGTGCTCGACCGCCAGGTCGCGATCAAGACGCTGCACACCGAACTCGGCCGGGAACAGGCCTTCCGCGAGCGCTTCCGCCGCGAGGCACAGGCGGTGGCCAAGCTCACGCACACGAACATCGTCTCGGTCTTCGACACCGGCGAGGACGACCTCGACGGCATGACGACGCCGTACATCGTCATGGAGTACATCGAGGGCAAGCCGCTCGGCTCGGTCCTCGACGCGGACATCCAGCAGTACGGCGCGATGCCCGCCGACAAGGCCCTGAAGATCACCGCCGATGTGCTGGCGGCCCTGGAGATCAGCCACGAGATGGGCCTGGTCCACCGGGACATCAAGCCGGGCAACGTCATGATGACCAAGCGCAACGTCGTCAAGGTCATGGACTTCGGCATCGCCCGCGCCATGCAGTCCGGCGTCACCTCCATGACGCAGACCGGCATGGTCGTCGGCACCCCGCAGTACCTCTCCCCGGAGCAGGCCCTCGGCCGGGGCGTCGACGCCCGGTCCGACCTGTACTCGGTCGGCATCATGCTGTTCCAACTGGTCACCGGGCGGCTGCCGTTCGAGGCGGACTCGCCGCTGGCCATCGCCTACGCGCACGTCCAGGAGCAGCCGGTCGCGCCCTCCTCGGTCAACCGCTCGCTGCCCCCGGCGGTGGACGCGCTGATCGCCCGCGCGCTGAAGAAGAACCCGAACGAACGCTTCCCCAGCGCCGAGATCATGCGGGACGAGTGCCTGCGCGTCGCCCAGTCGTTCCAGGCCGCCGCGCCGAACATCGTGCCGGGCGCCCAGACGCCGAGCGGCTCGGGCGTCGGCTCCGCCGTCTTCCCGCCGGTCGACCAGGGCACCCCGGCACCCGGCCCCGTGCAGATGCCGTACCAGCCGGGCCCGTACGGCGCGCCGACACCCGCCCCCGCGTACGGCTACCCGCAGCAGGGCGGCTACCCGACTCCGCCGCAGACGTCCGCGTACTCCGGGCAGCACGGCACGTCGACCCCGCCGCCCTACAACCTCTCGCCCCAGCACGCCCCCGGTGGGCCGGGCGACGGCGGGAGCAACAGGGCGGTCGTGATCGGCGCGGTCGTGGTCGCGCTCATCGCGATCGGCGGCCTGATCACCGCGCTCACCATGAACGCCGGAACCGGCGACGACAACAAGGGCGGCGGCACCCCCAGCCAGTCGTCCACCGCGGTCGCGGGGCACAAGGGTCCGGACACCTCGAAGACGATCGACACCGAGAAGTGCACGGCTCCGCAGGAAGCGTACGACGACCCGGCCAAGATCCAGGTCCCGGACTTCCACTTCAAGAACCTCACCTCGGTGAAGTCCTGCTTCCAGGCCGCCGGTTGGCAGATGAAGATCACGCGGGTGGACGAGAACACGTACGGCGAGGACACGGTCATGGACCAGTTCCCCTCCGCCGGAGACAACGTCGACCCCAAGAACATGCCCGAGATCGAGCTCAAGGTGTCCTCGGGCAACCCCTCTTGAGGAATCCCTGAACGCGCGCCAAGCGGTTCGGGCGTGCGGGCGGCGGCCCGTCAGGTCCGAGCGGGACGAAGGTGCTTCACCAGCGGATTCGGGAACGGGCCCGGCACTTCGGTGCCGGGCCCGTTTCGGTCGGGGTGACCTTGTTCGCTGGGGTGGCCTTGTCGGCCGGGACGGCCAGGTGACCGGGACGGCCAGGTGACCGGGACGGCCAGGTGACCTGGATGGCTCGGTGACCTGGGTGGCTCGGTGACCTGGGTGGCTCGGTGACCTGGGTGGTTACAGGTACGGTCCGCCCGAGCGGCCTCCCGTACGGGGGTCCTCGTCGCCCTCCAGACCGCCGACACCCGGCGGCAGGGCACGGCGCATCTGCTCAAGCTGCGCCCTGGCCGCCATCTGCTGCGCGAACAGGGTCGTCTGGATCCCGTGGAAGAGCCCTTCGAGCCAGCCCACCAACTGAGCCTGCGCGATCCGCAGTTCCGCGTCGCTGGGGGTCCCCTCGTCCGTGAAGGGCAGGGAGAGCCGCTCCAGTTCCTCCACGAGCTCCGGGGCCAGACCGTCCTCCAGCTCCTTGACGGAACTCGCGTGGATCTCCTTGAGCCGGACCCGGCTGGCCTCGTCCAGAGGTGCGGCGCGCACCTCCTCCAGCAGCTGCTTGATCATGCTGCCGATGCGCATCACCTTGGCGGGCTGTTCCACCATCTCCGTCACCGGGATCTCGCGGGAGTCCTCGTCCCCGGTGCCGCCGAGAGCCATCCCGTCCTGGCCGACAACCAGGATCTGAGGGTTCTCCGGCGACCGTTCGTTCCTCGGCATCTCCATGCCGCCATTCTCTCGCACCCACGTACTCCATCACGGTGGTGCCCCCCGTACACGGTGATCCACCACGTACGAGGGCCCAGTTCGCCAGGAGTCGCGGTGCCAGGGCCCCTGAAGTGCGCGAATGAGGTCACTTTCTGTCGAGATGCCGGGATCACGGGGTCATGTGAGGCTGGTTCCGTCGATCACGGCACCCGTCTTGGCGAACCGTACCGGGAGGGGGTCACCGACGTGACTCCATGGCTCCGCACCCTGCCCACGGCCGGACTGCTGGCGGCCGCCCTGCTGAACGGCGCCGGCCCCCTCACGAACGCCGCCCCCGCAAGCGCCGGGACCCCCTCGTACAGCGCCACCCCGGTCCCCTCCGCCGACGGGACCGCCACCTCGGGCACCGCCGGCCCCACCGCCTCCGGGCCGTCCGCAAGCTCCGGGGCCCCCTCCTACAGCGCCGGCCCGGTTCCGTCCGCCGACGGGACCGCCGCCTCGGAGGCGGCCGGGCCCGCCGCTTCCGAACCCGCCCGGCCCACTCCTACGGCGGACCCCTCCCGTGCGGGGAGCTTCGCGGGCGAGGGGCGCGTCCGGCCCGGCCGCTCGGAGCCGGACACGCCGGACAGCCAGGACAGCCCGAACACCCCGGACCTCCAGGACACGGCACCCGCCGCCGACACCGACCCGGGGCTCACGGATCCGAGCCTGGCCCCCGAGTCCTCCAGCAGCAGCGAAGCGGCCCCCGTCCAGCAGAGCGTCGTGGGCCCCGGCACCACGCCCGACCCGGCCCTGGAGATACTGCCGCTGGGCAGCGGCCTGATCCTCATAGGCCTGGGCCTGGGGCTGGCCTTCCTGGCCCTGCGGGCGCGCCGCGCCTGAGGTGTGCGGGCACGCCCGCCCCGAAGCACACAGATACGGCACGCCTGGGCGTGCGCTAGGGGGCGACGAGCAGCACCTTTCCGATGTGGCTGCTCTCCTCCAGCACCCGGTGCGCCCCCGCGGCGTCGCTCATCGGCAGCTCGCGGTCGATGACCGGACGGACATGGCCGGAGTCGATCAGCGGCCACACGTGCTCGCGTACCGCCGCCACGATCGCCGCCTTCTCGCTCAGCGGCCTGGCGCGCAGCGAGGTCGCGCTGACGGCGGCCCGCTTAGTCAGGAGGGCGGCGATGTTCAGCTCCGCCTTGATGCCGCCCTGCATGCCGATGATGGCGAGCCGTCCGTTGACGGCGAGGGCGCGCACGTTCGGGTCGAGGTACTTGGCGCCCATGTTGTCGAGGATGACGTCGGCCCCCGCCCCGCCGGTGGCCCGCTCGATCTCCTCGACGAAGTCCTGCTCGCGGTAGTTGATCAGGATGTCCGCGCCCAGCTCCGCGCAGAAGTCGAGCTTCTCCTTGGTGCCCGCCGTGACCGCGACCTTCGCGCCGACGGCCTTCGCCAGTTGGATCGCCATGGTGCCGATGCCGCTGGAGCCGCCGTGCACGAGCAGGGTCTCGCCGGGACGCAGGTGGGAGACCATGAAGACGTTCGACCAGACGGTGCACGTCACCTCGGGCAGCGCCGCGGCCTGCCGGACGTCAAGTCCCGCGGGTACGGGCAGCAGCTGCCCGGCCGGGACGGCGACCTTCTGGGCGTATCCGCCGCCCGAGAGCAGCGCGCACACCTCGTCGCCGACCGCCCAGCCCAGGACGCCCGTGCCGACCGCCGCGACACGTCCCGAGCATTCGAGTCCGGGGTAGGGGGAGGCCCCGGGCGGCGGGTTGTACAGGCCCTGCCGCTGCAGCAGATCGGCTCGGTTGACGGCGCTGGCCACCACCTCGACCAGCACTTCGCCCTCGGCCGGTACCGGATCGGGGACCTCGTCCCACACCAGCGCCTCGGGCCCACCAGGTTCAGGAATCGTGATCGCGTACATAGGAGGGACGCTACTCCTGAGAGGTGCCGCCTATTCCTGCGGCAGGGGCCGGATGCCCGGCGTCCTCCGGGTGCTCCGGGTGACCCGCGTGATCGTGATCAGCCGGTCCGTCGGCTGCAGCGCGCCGACGTCCGGATCGTCGTAGCCAAGGACGCGATGCCCCCGTACGACACTGACCACCAGGTCGGCGGTCTCCCGGACGCCCTTGCCCACCTCGGCCTTCGTCACGGGCCGCTCGACGATGTCGAGCCCGCTGCCCTGATGGATGAGGTCCTCCATCACCATGCCCGCGGCGGGGCTGAGCACGGAGAGCCCGAGCAGCCGGCCGGCCGCGCTGGCGCTGGTGATGACCGCGTCGGCGCCGGACTGCCGGAGCAGTGGCGCGTTCTCCTCCTCGCGGACGGCGGCGACGATCTTCGCTCCGCGATTGAGCTGCCGGGCCGTCAGAGTGACCAGGACCGCGGTGTCGTCCCGCTGCGTGGCGATGATGATCTGCCGTGCCTTGTGGACCTCGGCGCGCATCAGCACATCGCTGCGCGTGGCGTCCCCGATCACTCCCGCGTACCCGTCGGCCGTCGCCGCGTCGACCGCTCTCGGACTCGGGTCGACGACCACGACCTGTTCCTTCTTGAGCCCGGTCGCACAGACGGTCTCAACGGCCGACCGCCCCTTGGTCCCGAACCCGACAACAACGGTGTGATCCCTCAAGGCCGCCCTCCAGCGGTTTCGTGAAAGCACCTTCAGAACGTGGACAACGACCTTGTGCGGTGAGCGCGTCGGGGCGGCTTGCGGGGACAGCCCTGGACCGGCCCGCAGCACTGCCATATGACCCTCACCGACCGGATATCACCCACCACGTCATAGGCAATTAATGACTGCTACGTTTGAATATGTCGCTAATGTTCCATCTCTCCCGGGAGGTCCCGTGACTACGTCTCCGACCGACCTGACCGCCCTGACCGGGCACTACACCCTCGACGCCTCGCACAGCCGGATCGGATTCGTGGCCCGGCACGCGATGGTGACCAAGGTTCGTGGCGCGTTCAACGAGTTCGACGGCACCGCGTACTTCGACGGTGCGGACCCGGCCAAGTCGACCGGGAAAGTGACCATCAAGGCCACCAGCGTCGACACCCGCAACGCCCAGCGCGATGAGCACCTGCGCAGCAACGACTTCCTCAACATGGACGAGTTCCCGGAGATCACCTTCGTCTCCACTTCCGTCGAGCGCAGCGACGACACCAGCTTCGCCGTCACCGGCGACCTCACCGTCAAGGGCGTCACCCATCCGGTGACCATCCCGTTCACCTACGAGGGCACCGCCACCGACCCGTTCGGCAACCTGCGTGTGGGACTCGAAGGTTCGGTCACCATCAACCGCAAGGACTACGGCGTTATCTGGAACGCCGCGCTCGAAACCGGCGGTGTCCTGGTCAGCGAAAAGATCGTGCTCGAGTTCGAGATCTCCGCGATCAAGAACTCCTGAACCGCCGCACTCTCCGTCGTCGACCGACGGTTGCCCCCTTCAGGCACAACCGGCATGCCGGCGATTGCCCTTGCGCCGCTTATGCGGCTTGATCCGGAATCATGGTGCCGGCTCGGTGGATCGCCGTCGCAGGGGCAGGCAATGAACGACGAGGAGCAACCTCCCTCCAGGACCGGAAAGTTCTCGATTCTCCGGTCTCTCTGGTACCGGTCACGGGCCGAGGCTCTGGACGATGCCGAGGCCGGACGTTCCATCACGATGCCCATCGAGAGCAGCGTGCCGCCTCTCCAGCAGGTTCTACGGCGCCTGGCCATGGCCTTGGTGGTCCTCTTCGTCACGACGCTCATCGTCTGGCTCGACCGCGACGGCTACAACGACAACGCGGACGGCAGCATCGACTTCCTCGATGCCGCCTACTACGCGACCGTCACCCTCTCCACCACCGGGTACGGGGACATCACCCCGGTCAGCGACACCGCCCGGCTCATCAACATCTTCGTCATCACGCCGCTGCGCGTCCTCTTCCTGATCATCCTGGTCGGCACCACGCTCGAAGTGCTGACCGAGCGCACCCGCCAGCAGGTACGTGTCCATCGGTGGCGCTCCCGCATGCGGGATCACGTGGTCGTCGTCGGCTACGGGACCAAGGGCCGGCAGGCCATCGAGACGCTTCTGGGGCAGGGCATCCGCAAAGACAAGATCGTTGTTGTCGATCCGGAACGAAAGGCCGTGGAGGCCGCCGGAAGTGACGGGCTGGTGTCCGTACTCGGAGACGCCACCCGGTCCGAGACCCTTCGAAAGGCCGAGTTGCAGAGTGCCGCCCAGGTGATCGTTGCCCCGCAGCGCGACGACACCGCTGCGTTGGTCACGCTTACCGCGCGCCAGCTCAACAAGCGCGCGACCATCGTCGCCGCGGTGCGCGAAGACGAGAACGTTCCGCTGTTGAAGCAGAGCGGAGCCGACACAGTCGTCACCAGTTCCAGTTCCGCGGGACGCCTCCTCGGCGCGTCCATGGTCAACCCCCATGTGGCAGACACCCTGGAGAATCTGATGACCTACGGGAGTGGACTCGATATCGTGGAACGTCCCGTGGCAGTGGACGAGGTCGGTCGGTCAGCCCGAGAGTCCACGGATCTGGTCGTGGCCGTCGTACGCGGGAAGACCCTCTATGACTACGCCGAGCCGCAAGCCGCACGTCTCCAGGCCGGAGACCGCGTGATCTCGATCAGGCAGGCAGCACCCACCCGTTGACCGGCAGCGCCATCGGAGGTTTCACGTGAAACACTCCCGGCTCGGACTCATGCCCGCTCCCGCCGTCGGCCGGCTCAGTCGAAGCACGCCTCGATCCCCGCGGTGGCCCACGGCAGATCGATGAGTTCCAACTCCTGCCCGGCCCGCGCGCCGCCCGGCGGTACGACGGCGAGCGCATCGGAGGCGGCGATGCCCCGCAGCATCGCCGGGCCGTTGTAGTGCAGGGGCGCGGCCCGGTCGCCACGCAGCGAGACGGGGACGATCCGGGTGTCGTACGGGTGACCCTGCACGGCTTCCTTGAGGGGGAGCGTGTACGGCTCCGGGGCCGCGCGTCCGGCCAGGGTGCGCAGCAGCGGCTCAGCGAGCGTGAGCAGTCCGGAGACGGCGGCGAGGGGGTTGCCGGGCAGGCCGACGAGGTACTGGTCCTCCCGGGTGCGGGCCAGCAGCATGGGATGTCCCGGCCGTACTTTGACGCCGTCCACCAACAGTTCCGCGCCGATCCTGCGCAGCGTGGGGTGGACGTGGTCGACGGGGCCACCGGCTGTACCGCCGGTGGTGACGATCAGGTCGGCCCGGGAGCCGGTGATCGCCTTGTGCAGCGCCTTGGCGTCGTCGCCGAGCCGGCGTACCGCGACGACCTCGGCGCCGAGCGCCCGCAGCCACGGCGGCAGCATGGGACCGAGCGCGTCCCGGATGAATCCCTCCCGGGGCAGTCCCTCGGTCAGCAACTCATCACCGAGGACGAGAACTTCGGCACGCGGGCGGGGCACGACGGCGAGCGTGTCGTACCCGGCAGCCGCCGCGAGGCCCAGTACGGCGGGGGTGACCAGCACTCCGAGCGGCAGCAACTGGTCGCCGCTGCGGCACTCCTGACCCCGCGGGCGGATGTCCTGCCCGTGGGCGATCGCCGGGATTCCCCGGGAGCGGGCGGAGCCGGAGGCGTGCGTGCCGCCCGCGTGCAACCGGCCCTTGTCGTCGAGACGGCCGTGTTCGCTGCGCAGGACGGCGGTCGCGTCCCGCGGGACGCGTGCCCCGGTGGCGATCCGGACCGCCTCGCCGTCGCCGAGCCGCTCCGGCTCCGCGTGCCCGGCGAGTACGCCGTCCTCCCGCACCTCCCAGGGTCCGGGTCCGGCGACGGCCCAGCCGTCCATGGCGGAGGTGTCGAAGGAGGGCAGGTCCGTGAGCGCGGTCAGGGGGGCTGCGAGGACGAGGCCGAGGGAGGCGTCGAGGGGGACCGGGACGGGGGTACGGCCCGGCAGGGACCGGGCGGCACGCTCGGCGACGGTTCGGGCCTCGGGCCACGGGATGGCCCGGTGGTGGGTCTGCTCGCTCTTGCCGCTGTTCCGCGCGTCGGGCGCGGGGACCGCTGCGCCGTCGGTTCCCCGAGGGCCGAGGACGGCGCTGTCCGCTCGGCCGGCATCGCCGGGCGCACGGCTGCCGGTCCCCTTGACCAGGGCGAGCGCCTCCTCGACGTCGAAGTCGTCGGCATCCTGGCTGTCTTGACTGCCGTGGCTGTCCCGGGTGGAGCGGGCGGCGGTCATCCGGCGTCCGGCTCGGTGGCGGGGGCCGTCGGGGTGGCTCCGGCGGGGGTGGTGGGGGTGCCGGGAGACGCGGTGTCCGCCTCCGGTTTGGCGTCGGGGGTGTCCTCGTCGGTCCAGCGGAGCGCGAGTGCGACGGCCTTGCGGGCGGCCTCGGCGACCGCTTCCGGTCCTCCGCCGGCCCGCGCGGCCGCGTATCCGACGAGGAACGTGGTCAGCGGGGCGGCCGGCCTGGCCACTCCGTGGGCGGCGTCGCGGGCCAGGTCGAGCAGAACGCCGGTGTCGACGTCCAGGTCGATGCCCAGCTCGTCCTTGACTGCGGAAATCCATTCATCCAGCACGTGCCCATGCTCCCTGATGCGTGCTCGAGCGGCGGCGATGTCGTCCCAGGTGTCGCAGTCGAAGGACGCGACGGGGTCGGGGACACGGGTGAGGTCGAGGGCTGCGACGAGCCGTCGTAGCGGCAGGCCGCCGAGTCCCCCGTGCGCGGCGGCGAGCACGGCCAGCTCACGGCGCAGCGCCTGCGCGCGGTATACGGCCACGAGCGGCTGATCCCGTCCGTCGGGGTCGGTGAGGAGAACACCGTCAGGGTGGGTGCCGAGCCCATCGGGGTCGGGGCGGCCTTCCGCGGAGGCCGGCTGGGTCCTCTGGGTCCCGTCAGCGCGAAGGGTGTCCAGCAAGCGCCGTACCGTCCCCTCCTCCAGGAACGGCAGGTCGGCCGAGAGCACGACGACGCGGGAGGCCGTGGTGTGCCGCAGGCCGGCGTCCAGCGCCGCCACCGGTCCCCCGCCGGGCGGGTCCTCGCGGGCCCACTCCACGGGGCGTGCGGTGGACCTGGGTTCGGCCACGACCACCGTGCGGGTGGCACCGGCGCAAGCGGCCAGCACCCGGTCCAGCAGCGCCCGGCCGCCCACCCGGACGCCTGGCTTGTCCGCACCGCCGAGCCGACGGGCCGCACCCCCCGCGAGCACGACGGCGTCGTACCCGGCATCGGCACCGGGGGCGCCCCGCTGGCCGGAGCCGCCAGATCGCCCGGTCGCGCCCTCGGGCTCGTAAGCGGTCATGCCCCGAGTATGGGTGTCCGAAGGGCGGGTGCCACCCCCCGGGGCACGGCCTGGGGACGGGGGTGACGGGATCCCCGGGACTACAGGGTGCGCAACAGCACCGCCGGCTGTTCCACGCAGTCCGCCACATAGCGCAGGAAACCGCCCGCCGTACCGCCGTCGCACACCCGGTGGTCGAAGGCGAGCGAGAGCTGGACGACCTGGCGCACCGCCAACTCGCCCTGGTGCACCCAGGGCTTGGGGATGATGCGGCCGACGCCGAGCATGGCCGCCTCGGGGTGGTTGATGATCGGCGTGGAGCCGTCGACGCCGAACACGCCGTAGTTGTTCAGCGTGAAGGTGCCGCCGGTGAGGTCCGCGGGCGTCAGCGTCCCGGTCCGGGCCGCCTCGGTCAGCCGGCCGAACTCCGTGCTCAGCCCCTCGGCGTCCCGTGTGTGCGCGTCCCGTACGACGGGGACCACGAGCCCCCGTTCGGTCTGGGCCGCGAAGCCCAGGTTCACCTGGTCGAGGCGGATGATCTCGCGGGCATCCATGTCGACCGTCGAGTTGAGCTCGGGGAACCGGGCCAGTGCCGCGGTGCAGATCCGGGCCAGCAGGGCGAGCAGGGAGATCTTCGGGCCGCCCGCGGCGTTCATCGCCCCGCGTGCCCGCATGAGCTCCGTCGCGTCGGCGTCCACCCAGCAGGTCGCGTCGGGTATCTCGCGCCGGCTGCGCGAGAGCTTGTCGGCGACGGCACCCCGGACACCCCGGAGGGGGATCCGGACACCCTGCGGGGCGGTGCCCCGGGAGACACCGGCCGCACCGGGCACGACCGACGCGATGTCCGCGTACGAGGTCACGGAAGCCGATGCCGAAGCCGGCGCGCGGTCGTACGAGGGCGCCGCGGCGGGCGCGTCGAGGCCGGGTCCGGCCCCCGGAGCATGGTGCTCCGCGGTGGCGGACGATCGCAGCCGGCCGGCCGCGGCCGCACGCAGCGCGTACTCGACGTCGGCCCGCAGGATGAGTCCTTCGGGGCCGGAACCCTCCAGCTCCCGCAGATCCACGCCGTTCTCCCGGGCGAGCCGTCGCACGAGGGGCGAGATGACCGGCACGGGGCCGTCACCGCGGGTCGCGGCGACGCCGTTCCGGGCGGTGGGTGTCCGGCCTGCCGCATCCGGTCGCGGCGCCTCGACGGGCTCGGGGCGGGCTGGTTCGGGGCGCGCCGACTCAAGAAGGGCGGGCTCGGGGCGGACAGGCTCGGGCCGGGCGGGCTCGGCCGGGGCGGGCGAAGCGCCCAGGCCCGTCGGGGACGGTACCCCCGTCGGCTCACCGGCCGCGCGTGGGCCACCGGCCGTGACCCCACCCGAGGGGCGTACTCTCCGGCGCCGCGCCGGGGGCGCCGCGGTGCCGTAACCCACCAGCACGTTCCCGGAGCCCTCGTCGCTCCGGTCGTCCGTGTGGGGCTCGCCGCCGTCGCCCCCGGCCGGGGCGCCCACGGCGACGGTCAGCAGCGGTGCCCCCACGGGCAGTTCCGTGCCCTCCTCGCCGAAGCGGGCGGTGACCACGCCGCCGTAGGGACAGGGGACCTCCACCATCGCCTTGGCCGTCTCGACCTCGACGACGAGCTGGTCGACGGCGACGACATCGCCGACCTCCACCAGCCAGCGGACGATCTCCGCCTCGGTGAGGCCCTCCCCGAGGTCGGGGAGCTTGAACTCCAGCACCTGTGCCATCAGCTCTGCGCCTCCCATTGCAGACGCCCCACGGCGTCCAGGATCCGGTCGACGCCGGGCAGGTGGTGCCGCTCCAGCATCGGCGGCGGATACGGGATGTCGAACCCCGCGACGCGCAGCACCGGCGCCTCCAGGTGGTGGAAGCAGCGCTCCGTGACGCGGGCCGCGATCTCCCCGCCCGGTCCTCCGAACCCGCCCGACTCGTGCACGACGACCGCTCGCCCGGTCCGCCGCACCGACGCCGCGACCGTCTCGTCGTCGAACGGCACCAGGGAGCGCAGGTCGACGACTTCGAGGTCCCAGCCCTCGGCCCGCGCCGCCTCGGCGGCTTCGAGGCAGACGGGCACGGACGGCCCGTACGTGATGAGTGTGGCGCTCCGGCCCGGGCGCCGCACCACCGCGCGGCCTATCGGCTCAACGGCCGGCGGCTCGTCCGGGTTCCAGGAATCCTTCGACCAGTACAGCCTCTTGGGCTCCAGGAAGACGACCGGGTCGTCCGAGGCGATGGCCTCACGCAGCAGCCCGTAGGCGTCGGAGACGGTCGCGGGCATGACGACATGGAGGCCCGGGGTCGCCATGTAGTACGCCTCGGAGGAGTCGCTGTGGTGCTCGACCCCGCCGATGCCGCCGCCGTAAGGGACGCGGATGGTGATGGGCAGGGGCATGGCGCCCCGCGTGCGGTTGCGCATCTTCGCCACGTGCGAGATCAGCTGCTCGAACGCCGGGTAGGCGAACGCGTCGAACTGCATCTCCACGACGGGCCGCAGACCGTACATGGCCATGCCGACCGCCGCGCCGAGGATGCCCGCCTCGGCGAGCGGGGTGTCCGTGCAGCGGTCGTCGCCGAACTCCTTGGCGAGCCCGTCGGTGACCCGGAAGACACCGCCGAGGGTGCCGACGTCCTCGCCCATGACATGGACGGCCGGGTCGGCGGCCATGGCGTCGCGCAGAGCGCGCCCGAGCGCCTGCGCCATGGTGGCCGGTTTGAGGGCAACGGTGGTCATCGCCCGGCTCCTTCCGGGCCGTGCGGGCCCGCTCCGAGGGTGCCGTCCGCCTCGGCGTCCAGCTCCGCTCTCAGCTGGCTCTCCTGCTCAAGCAGTTGAGGAGTGGGTTGGGCATACACATGGGCGAACAGATCCATGGGGTCGAGCACCGGGTCCTGGTTCATGCGCTCGCGCAGGTCGGCGGCCATCGCCTCGGCGGCGTCGCGCACCGCCTTCAGGGCGGACTCGTCGAGCAGACCGCGCTCGGTCAGCTCGCGCTCGACCAGCGCGATGGGGTCGTGCGCGCGCCAGGTCTCGACCTCGGAGTCACCGCGGTAGCGGGTGGCGTCGTCGGCGTTCGTATGGGCGTCGATGCGGTACGTCACGGCCTCGACGAGCGTGGGACCGCCGCCCGCGCGCGCGTGGGCGATGGCCTCGCTCAGGACCTGGTGCACGGCCACCGCGTCGTTGCCGTCGACCAGGCGGCCCGGCATCCCGTAGCCGACGGCCTTGTGGGCCAGTGACGGGGCGGCGGTCTGCTTGGCGAGCGGGACGGAGATGGCGAAACCGTTGTTCTGCACGAGGAAGACGACCGGCGCCTGCCACACGGCGGCGAAGTTCAGCGCCTCGTGGAAGTCGCCCTCGCTGGTGCCGCCGTCGCCGACCAGGGCGAGCGCGACCACGTCGTCGCCCTTGAGGCGGGCTGCGTGCGCGAGGCCCACGGCGTGCGGGAGCTGGGTCGCGAGAGGGGTGCTCAGGGGCGCGACGCGGTGCTCGTGCGGGTCGTAGCCGGTGTGCCAGTCGCCGCGCAGAAGGGTGAGGGCCTGGACGGGGTCGAGGCCGCGGGCGACGGCGGCGAGGGTGTCCCGGTAGCTGGGGAAGAGCCAGTCGCGCTCCTCCAGCACGAGCGCGGCGGCGACCTCGCAGGCCTCCTGACCGGTGCTGGAGGGGTACACCGCGAGACGGCCCTGCTTGGTGAGGGCGGTGGCCTGGACGTTGTACCGGCGGCCACGCACCAGTTCCGCGTGCAGACGGCGCAGCAGGACCGGGTCGACCTGCGCGGCCGCGTCGGTGCCGAGGACGCGGTGGGGCAGCGCGTCGGGCAGCAGCGGCGCGGGGTCGGTGCGGGGCTGCCAGGCGGGCGGCGGCGTGGGCCGGTAGGCCCCTCGCTGCTCCATGACCGTCATGACGGCACCTCCTCGTGGGAGCGGCTTCGGACGCGTCACGGATGTGACCCGCCTCACCTACCGATTGTTCGGTCGTCGGCACATTTTGGCTACAGGCACCACCAGGCTGTGGACAAACGGTTCTGCGCAGCCTGAGATGGACGCAGTACGTCCATGGTAGGGAGGCGGGGGGACATGGCACCTGAACAAATGGCCGAGCCGTCGGAGGCAGGCCCCGTCGCTCCGCCCGCCCGTCCGCTCGACGCGATCGACCAGGACATCCTGCACATACTGCAGGCGGACGGCCGTGCCTCCATACGCTCGGTGGCCGAACGGGTCCATGTGTCACGGGCCAACGCCTACGCGCGGATCAACCGCCTCATCGAGGACGGTGTGATCCGCGGCTTCGGGGCACGCGTCGACCACGAACGCGCCGGGCAGGGCACGTCGGCGTACATCACCCTCAAGATCGTGCAGAACTCCTGGCGCACGGTGCGGGAGCGGCTGAGGGTGCTCCCCGGGGCCTCGCACATCGCTCTGGTGGGCGGTGACTTCGACGTGCTTCTTCTGGTGCACACGCCGGACAACCGGGCGCTGCGCGAACTGGTGCTCACCCGTCTCCAGGCCATCCCGGAGGTGCTCAGCAGCCGGACCCTGCTGGTCTTCGAGGAGGAGGACCTGGAGCCGGAGGGCTGAGGCCGCCGGGGCCCAGGGCCCCCCACAGCGGCTGCACGCGCCCGGCACGGCCGGACTCCGGGACCCCAGGGCTCCCGCACGAGCCCGGCACCGCCGGGCTCCCGGGCCTCACGGCTCCTGCCCGAACCCGAGACTGCCCGACTCGTGGGGCCTCACGACTCCTGCCGGAGCCCTCCGAAGACCAGCACCACCACGGCGTCGGCCACTTCCCGCGCGCCCATGCCCCGCGCGTCGGGGCGGTACCACTCCACGAGCGAGTTGATCATTCCGAAGACCAGCCGCGTCGCGAGCCGGACCTCGACGTCACCGCGTACGTCCCCGTCGGCGGCCGCGGCCTTCAGCAGCTCGGCGACCCGGTGGTCGAAGTCGCGGCGCCGCTCCAGGGCCCACCGCTCGGTGCCCGTGTTGCCGCGCACGCGCAGGAGCAGGGTCACGTAGGGCAGCTCGGACGTGAGCACCTCGACCATGCGCCGTACGACGTACTCCAGGCGCTCGACCGCACGCCCCACGCGCGCGTGCTCCTCGTCGAGGATCTCGAAGAGGCCGTCCAGCGCCCGGCTCACCGCGCGCCGCAGCAGTTCCTCTTTGCCCGCGACGTGGTGGTAGATGGACGACTTGGAGATGCCGGCCGCCTTGGAGAGGTGCTCCATGGAGGTGCCGTCGTAGCCGCGCTCGTTGAAGACCTGGACGGCGACGGAGAGCAGCGTCTCGGGGGTGTAGGTGTCCCGCTTGGCGGTGGTCACTGGGTGCCCTCCCGCTTCTCGTTGGCGTACGCGTGGCGGTAGAGCGCCAGCGACGGGGCGTAGCGCCCGGAGGGGTCGCGTACGTGCAGTTCGTCCAGGACGTCGTACGACCAGTTCGTGCCGAGCCTGCGGCTCCACTCGAAGGGGCCCAGGGGGTAGTTGACGCCGAGGCGCATCGCGGTGTCGATGTCCTCCTCGGTGGCCACGCCCTTGGCGACCGCGTCGTGCGCGAGGTCGACGATCCGGGCCACCGTGCGGGCGACGATCATGCCGGGGCAGTCCCCGATGACGCTGACGTCCTTGCCCAGCGCCTGGAAGAGGCCGATGGCCTCGGAGAGCGTCTGGGGAGCGGTGTCCTGGGACGCCGACAGGGCGATCCGGGTGGCCTTGCGGTAGTCGAGCGCGAGGTCGAAGTAGACGACGTCACGGAACTCGACCGAGGTCTGGCCGTCGGCGAGGACCAGCTGGCCGCCGCTCGGCAGCACCAGGCGGGTGCCGTGGTCCTCCTCGTCCTCCCGGACCTGGATGCCCGCCTCGCGGATCAGGCCGAGGACCTCGGCGGCGGGGCCCAGGTCGCCCTCGGCGACGACGTAGGCGGGCGGCTGCGCCTTCTCCGCGGTGTGCGGCTCGGACCGCTCGGCGTCGTCCCCGTAGTCGTACCAGCCGTGGCCCGTCTTGCGGCCCAGCCGGCCCGACTCGACGAGCCGCCGCTGGGCGAGCGAGGGAGTGAAGCGCACGTCCTGGAAGAAGGACTGCCACACGGAGTGCGTGACGGACTCGTTGACGTCCTGGCCGATCAGGTCCGTGAGCTCGAAGGCGCCCATCCGGAAACCACCGGACTCGCGCAGGACCGCGTCGATGGTGGCGGGGTCGGCGGCCTGGGACTCGTGGACCGCGAAGGCCTCGGCGTAGAAGGGCCGCGCGATGCGGTTGACGATGAAACCGGGTGTGTCCGCGCAGGCGACGGGCGTCTTGCCCCAGGCGCGGGCCGTCTCGTACGCGCGCGTGGCGGAGGTGACGTCGGTGGCGAACCCGGAGACGACCTCCACGAGAGGCAGAAGTGGCGCCGGGTTGAAGAAGTGGAGCCCGACGAGGCGTCCCGGGTTGCGCAGCGCGCCGCCGATGGCCGTGACGGACAGCGAGGAGGTGTTGGTGGCGAGCAGGCAGTCGTCCCCGACGATGTCTTCGAGATCGCTGAACAGCCGCTGCTTGACGTCGAGTTGTTCCAGTACCGCCTCGACGACGAGCACACAGTCCGCGAGGTCGGTGAGGCTCGCGGCCGGCTGGAGCCGGGCGCGCGCGGCGTCCCGGTCGGCGCCGGTGAGCCGGTCCTTCGCGACGAGCCGGTCGAGACGGGCGCCGATCGCTTCGGCCGCCGCCGCGGCATGACCGGGAACCGCGTCGTAGAGCCGCACCGGGTGGCCCGCCACCAGCGCGACCTGGGCGATGCCCTGGCCCATGGTGCCGGTGCCGACGACTGCCACGGGGCTGCTGAGGTCGAGTGCTGTCATGTGCGCGATCCTCCCGCACGCCGTTTTCCACAGATGCGGCGGACCCCCTTGTCCCGACCGATCGTTCGGTTACTCTAACTCTGACTGTCCATTCCTGCCCAGCTCGCGAGCTCGACGAGGAGCTCTTGAGACGAGGAGTTGGTCCTTGATGGCCGCCGAACTCACCGCGCACCAGCTGATCGCCCAGCACCGGCCCACCCTGGATCAGGCGCTGGAAGTGATCCGCACACGCGCGTACTGGTCCCCGCATCCCGAGCATCCCAAGGCGTACGGCGAGAACGGGAGCCTGGGCATGGCCGAGGGCAAAGCCGCCTTCGACGCCCTCCTGGGCACCCGCCTCGACCTGGGCCAGCCCGGCACGGACGACTGGGTCGGCGGCGAGGTGTCGCCGTACGGCATCGAACTGGGCGTCACCTACCCGCACGCGGACATCGACGCCCTGCTGCCCGCCATGCGCGCGGGAATGCGCGCCTGGCGCGACGCGGGTGCGGAGATCCGCGCCGTGGTCTGTCTGGAGATCCTCAAGCGGATCAGCGACCGCACCCACGAATTCGCGCACGCGGTCATGCACACCAGCGGCCAGGCCTTCATGATGGCGTTCCAGGCGGGCGGCCCGCACGCGCAGGACCGCGGCCTGGAAGCGGTGGCGTACGCGTACGTGGAGCAGGTCCGCACCCCCGACACCGCGGAGTGGAGCAAGCCCCAGGGCAAGCGCGACCCGCTCGCGCTGACCAAGCAGTTCACCCCGGTCCCGCGCGGCATCGCGCTCATGATCGGCTGCAACACCTTCCCGACGTGGAACGGCTATCCGGGCCTGTTCGCCTCCCTGGCCACCGGCAACGCGGTCCTGGTGAAGCCCCACCCGCGCGCGGTGCTGCCGCTCGCGCTGACCGTGCAGGTCGCGCGCGAGGTGCTCGCCGAGGCGGGCTTCGACCCGAACCTGGTGGCGCTGGCCGCCGAGCGACCCGGCGAGGGCATCGCGAAGACGCTGGCCACCCGCCCCGAGATCCGGATCATCGACTACACCGGCTCCACCGCCTTCGGCGACTGGCTGGAGAGCAACGCCCGCCAGGCGCAGGTCTACACGGAGAAGGCCGGCGTCAACACGGTGATCGTGGAGTCGACCGGTGACTACAAGGGGATGCTGTCCAACCTGGCGTTCTCCCTGTCGCTCTACAGCGGCCAGATGTGCACCACCCCGCAGAACCTGCTGATCCCCCGCGACGGCATCCGTACGGACGAGGGCGACAAGTCGTACGACGAGGTGGTCGCCGACCTCGCGAAGTCCGTCGGCGGACTCCTCGGCGACGACGCCCGCGCGAACGCGCTGCTCGGCGCCATCGTGAACCCGGACGTAAAGGCCCGTCTGGAGGCCGCCGCCGAACTCGGCGAAGTCGCCCTGCCCTCACGGCGGATCGACAACCCGGAGTTCCCGGACGCCGTCGTGCGCTCGCCCGTCATGGTGAAGCTCGACGGCGCGCGCAAGTACTGGGAGAACGCCGAGGGCGCCACGGACGAGGCCGCCTACATGAACGAGTGCTTCGGGCCGGTCTCCTTCGCCGTCGCGGTCGACTCGGCGGCGGACGCGGTGGAGCTGCTGCGCCGCACCATCAGGGACAAGGGCGCGATGACCGTCGGCGCGTACACCACCGACGAGACGTTCGAGCGCGAGGTGCAGGAGGCCTGTCTGGAGGAGTGCGCCCAGCTCTCCCTGAACCTCACGGGCGGGGTCTACGTCAACCAGACGGCCGCCTTCTCGGACTTCCACGGCTCGGGCGGCAACGGCGCGGCCAACGCCGCGCTGTGCGACGGGGCGTTCGTGGCGAACCGCTTCCGGGTGGTCGAGGTGCGCCGGGAGGTGTAGGTCCTTACGCCGGTGCGCCCCCGGTGGCACTCCAGTGGAACAGCGTCATGGCCACACTGGTCGCGAGGTTGTAGCTGGAGACCTGGGGGCGCATCGGCAGGGAGACCAGGTGGTCGGCCCGGTCCCGCAGTTCGGCGGACAGACCGCTGCGTTCCGAGCCGAAGGCCAGCAGGGCGTCGTCGGGGAGCTTGGACCCGCGGATGTCCTCGCCCTCCGGGTCGAGCGCGAACACCGGGCCGGGCGGCAGCTCGTCCACCGCGAGACGCTCCACGGCGGTCGCGAAGTGCAGACCGGCCCCGCCCCGGACGACGGTGGGGTGCCAGGGGTCGAGCGTGCCCGTCGTGACCACCCCGGTCGCGCCGAAGCCCGCGGCGAGCCGGATCACGGCGCCCGCGTTGCCCAGGTTGCGCGGATTGTCGAGGACGACCACGGGCGCGGTGCGGGGTGTGCGGGCCAGCGTCTCCAGGCTGGCGTCGCGTGAGGGACGTACGGCGAGAGCCGCCACCGAGGTGGGGTGCGGACGCGGCACGAGGGCCGTGAACGCCGCTTCCGGGACCTCGGTCAGGAGCTCGTCGAGAACGGCGCGTACGTCGGGAGCGAGCTCGTCGGCCAGGTCGAGGACCGCCCGCCGGTCGGTCGTGACGGCGACCGGGACCCGCGCCCCGAAACGCACCGCGTGCTTGAGGGCGTGGAAGCCGTCGAGCAGGACGGAATCGTCGCGGAGCTGCCGCCAGACACGTACCGGATCGTTCATGCCGTGAAGCCTACGTGCGTGTGCTCGGGCTCCTCCGGAACGCCCGGCTCGGACTCCCGGGGCCCCGGCACCGTACGGGCGCCGCCGGGAAACAGCCGACCGCGCGCGCGTGCCGCCCGTCCGCCCAGGCGCCGCAGGAAGGACGTCGGCAGGAACACGGAGTCCGCGGCGATCATCGCGAGCGAGAAGAACGGCAGCCCGAGGACCACGGCGATCACGGCGTGCTCGGTCATCATGGCCGCCAGCAGGACGTTCTTGACCCGCCGGTTGAACAGGGTGAAGGGGAAGGCGACCTGGACGGCGACCGTCCCGTACGTCACCAGCATCACGATCGTGCCGTGCGCGGACAGCAGGTCGGACAGAGCCGGCCACGGCGAGAAGGACCGCAGGTGGAGCGGGTAGTAGACGGCGGTGCCGTCCTGCCAGCGCGAGCCCTGGATCTTGTACCAGCCGGCGGTCGCGTAGATCAGGCAGGCCTCCACCATGATGATCATCAGGGCCGCGTTGTGCACGAGGTTGGCGACGACGTCCAGCAGGACGCGCGGCTCCGCGGTACGGGCGACCCGGCCGGCGGTCCACCACAGGGCCTGCACCGCCCACAGTCCCCACAGGACCGTGAGCCAGCCGCCCAGGACACCCCCGTCGATCCGTCCCGCGCCCGTCGCCACCGCCAGTACGACCCCGAGCGCCGCCCACAGCGCGGGGCCGGCCAGGTCGGGCCCGGCCCGCTCGCCACGCGCGCGTGCCTCGCGGGCGAGACGGTCGCGCCGCGCGTCCAGGGACCACACCTGGCCGCAGCGGGTGAACACCAGGTAGATCGCCATCAGGTGGAGGACGTTGTCCCCACCGTCCCCTTCGAAGACACTGCGGTTCTGCAGGGACAGCACGCCGATCATGAAGAGCACCGACATGGCGCGGGTCCGCCGGCCCACCAGCAGCAGGACACTGGAGAGGACGGCGACGGCGTAGACCATCTCGAACCACACCTGGCTGTCGGACCACATCAGAACCGTGAAGGCGTGGTTGCTCGCGACGAGCTGTTGCGCGAGGTCCCAGCTCCACGGCGCGTTCGGCCCGTACAGCTCCTGGCGGTGGGGGTACTCGCGCAGCAGGAACAGCAGCCAGGTGGCGGCGAAGCCGATACGGATCACTGCGCTCTGGTACGGGCCGAGCGCGGACTCCGTGACGCGGGCGATGCCGCGCGCGATCGTCGGAGCGATTCGGTTCATCGGGCGCTCGCCTCCGTCAGGCCGTCCACGCGGTCGCTCTCGGGAACGGCCCACCAGGGCAGCTCACGGACGACGGGCCGGTCGGACACCTTCTCTTCGCTCCACGGGGGAGGCGGCACGTCGGTGGTGAGCGAGCGGAACTGGACCCGTTCGATGACGGCGCCCTCGCCGCCTGCGTGCTCGCGGTCGAGACGCAGCACGCCGATGCGTCGCAGATAGCGCTCGGAGAGGTCGCCGCGCAGGCCCGCGGGGCGGTTCTCGCTGTCGTGCGTACCGGCGTAGAAGTCCCAGGCACGGCGCAGTTCGTTCTGCTCGGTGTGGCTCGGCAGCGGATTCCCGTCGATGGCGAGTCCGTCGAGCGCGGACAGGTCGTACCAGCCGGTCTCGCGAGCGGTGCCGTCCGGAGTGCGGATCAGGGCGCGGACCTGGACCGTGATGTCCTGCTGCAACGGGTTGGGGGCGAAGAGCTTCCAGTTCTGCTCGAACTCGGGGTAGATCCACTCGTCGATCGCGCGGCCGTGCTGCTTGGTCACGGTGTTGGAGGGCGCGACATGCAGGAACACCATGCCGAGGTGCACACCGGAGACGACGGCCACGAGGGCCAGCGCGAGTGCGGCGACGATCTGATAGCGCAGGGAGAGGGCCGCCAGGCCCGTGGGGGCCGCGGACCCCACCCACGGGGCCGCTTCGGACTCCGTCTCGTCCGAGGACGGTTCGTCGGACGCCGGAGCGCCTGACGCCGGTTCGTCGACCGCCGGAGCGCCGGACGCCGGCTCACCCGAGGACGACATAGCGCCGATGCCCTCGGCGGGCGCGGCACTCTCGGACGCGGCTCTAGCGAACGCCGCATTCTCGGACTCGGCACCGCCGGGCGCGGCCGCCTCGGGCGCGCCCGGACCAGGCTCAGGCATCGAGGGCGTCGAGCCCTCGTCGTTCGCGTCCATCCCGCCCCGATTCACGATCCCGAATCCGACGGTCGGCCGCCGGACTGCGGGCACCGTACCGCCGCGTCGGCACGCGCCACGACGTTCGCAAGCGAACCGTACTCAGAGCCGACCGTGCGGCACAGCCCCCTGTGTCACAACGGCCACGCCACGCGCACGAGGTTATCCACAGCGGTTGACACCATACGACGCTCGACCGACCATTGATGCGAGCGGACCGAACGATCGGTCGGTCGGGAGTGAGAGGTCGAGGGGGACCGCATGGCGACAGCATCAGCGCACCACACGGCCCGCACACAGGCGGACGAAGCCGCCGACGAGGCGGCGCGCACAGCGGCATACGAGACCGTCTTCGACGCCGCGGTGGCGGCCGACGAACGCATCGAGCCCCGTGACTGGATGCCCGACGCCTACCGCTCCACCCTGGTCCGCCAGATCGCGCAGCACGCCCACTCCGAGATCATCGGCATGCAGCCGGAGGCCAACTGGATCACGCGCGCGCCCTCACTGCGCCGCAAGGCGATCCTGATGGCGAAGGTCCAGGACGAAGCCGGCCACGGGCTGTACCTGTACAGCGCGGCCGAGACCCTCGGCGTCGGCCGCGACGAGCTGCTGGACAAGCTGCACTCCGGCCGCCAGAAGTACTCGTCGATCTTCAACTACCCGACGCTGACGTGGGCGGACGTCGGTGCCATCGGCTGGCTCGTGGACGGCGCGGCGATCACCAACCAGGTCCCCCTGTGCCGCTGCTCGTACGGCCCGTACGCGCGCGCCATGGTCCGCGTGTGCAAGGAGGAGTCCTTCCACCAGCGCCAGGGGTACGAACTGCTGCTGGCCCTGAGCCAGGGCACCCCCGAGCAGCACGCGATGGCACAGGACGCGGTCGACCGCTGGTGGTGGCCCTCCCTGATGATGTTCGGCCCGCCCGACGACGAGTCCTCGCACTCCGCCCAGTCGACGGCGTGGAAGATCAAGCGCCATTCGAACGACGAGCTGCGTCAGCGCTTCGTCGACATAGCCGCACCCCAGGCCGAGTCCCTCGGCCTGACCCTGCCCGACCCCGACCTGGTGTGGAACGAGGAGCGGGGACACCACGACTTCGGCGCCATCGACTGGACGGAGTTCTGGGAGGTCCTCAAGGGGAACGGCCCGTGCAACGAGCAGCGGATCACCCAGCGCCGGCGCGCCCACGAAGAGGGCGCGTGGGTACGGGAGGCGGCCGCGGCGTACGCGGACAAGCACACGAGCGGGACCGGCGGCTCCGCGAGGACGACCGGTGAGACAGGAGCGACCCGAGCATGACGAACACCGACTGGCCGCTGTGGGAGGTCTTCGTGCGCTCGCGCCGCGGGCTCTCGCACACCCACGCCGGCAGCCTGCACGCGCCGGACGCCGAGCTGGCACTGCGCAACGCCCGCGACCTGTACACCCGCCGGGGCGAGGGCGTCTCGATCTGGGTCGTCCCGTCCGCCGCCATTACCGCCTCCTCGCCCGACGAGAAGGACCCGTTCTTCGAGCCGTCCGCGGACAAGCCCTACCGGCACCCGACGTTCTACGAGATCCCGGAAGGGGTGAAGCACCTGTGACGCTCACCGTGAACACCGCGGCCGCCCTGGCCCTCGGCGACGACGCCCTGGTGCTCTCGCACCGCCTGGGGGAGTGGGCGGGCCACGCGCCGGTCCTCGAAGAGGAAGTCGCCCTGGCCAACATCGCGCTGGACCTGCTCGGCCAGGCCCGCGTGCTGCTGTCCCTGGCCGGCGACGAGGACGAGCTGGCGTATCTCCGCGAGGAGCGCGCCTTCCGCAACCTTCAGCTCGTCGAGCAGCCGAACGGCGACTTCGCGCACACCATCGCCCGCCAGCTCTACTTCTCCACCTACCAGCGACTTCTCTACTCGCGACTGGCCGCCGGGCAGAGCGAGTTCGCTCCCCTCGCCGCGAAGGCCGTCAAGGAAGTCGCCTACCACCAGGACCACGCCGAACAGTGGACGCTGCGCCTCGGCGACGGCACGGACGCCAGCCGCGAGCGGATGAGCCGGGCGTGCGAGGCGCTGTGGCGCTTCACCGGCGAGATGTTCCAGCCGATCGAGGGCCTCGACATCGACTGGGAGGGGATGCGGGCGGCCTGGCAGGAGTCCGTGGAGGCCACCCTGCGCCGTGCCACGCTGTCGGTCCCCGAGGGACCGCAGTCCGGGGCATGGGCGGCGGGCGCCGGACGCCAGGGTCTGCACACCGAGTCCTTCGGACGGATGATCGCCGAGATGCAGCATCTGCACCGCAGCCACCCGGGGGCGTCATGGTGACAACGACCGCCCTGGAGGAGGAGCTGCGCAGACTGGCCGGCTCCGTGCTCGACCCCGAGCTGCCCGTCCTCACCCTGGACGATCTCGGCGTGCTGCGCGCCGTGCATGTCCGCGGCGCGGACTCCGTCGAGGTCGAGCTGACCCCGACCTACACCGGCTGTCCCGCGGTCGAGGCGATGTCCGCGGACATCGAGCGGGTGCTGCACGAGCACGGCATACGCGATGTGTCCGTGCGCACGGTGCTCAGCCCCGCCTGGTCGACGGACGACATCTCGGACGAAGGCCGCCGCAAGCTAAGGGAGTTCGGGATAGCGCCGCCGCGCGGCGGCCGTCCCACGGGCCCGGTGACGCTCGATCTGGGGCCCACCCGGACGGTCACCGCCGAACCGGAACTGGAGCCCGTCCGCTGCCCGTCCTGCGGATCGGCCGACACCGAGCTGCTCAGCCGCTTCTCGTCCACCGCGTGCAAGGCGCTGCGCCGCTGCCTGTCCTGCCGCGAACCGTTCGACCACTTCAAGGAGTTGTGATGGCCCGCTTCCACCCGTTGACGGTGGCCGCGGTCGACCGGATCACCGACGACTCCGTGGCCCTGACCTTCGCGGTGCCCGCGAAGCTCCGCGAGGACTTCCGGCATGCCGCCGGCCAGCATCTGGCCCTGCGCCGCACGGTCGACGGCACGGAGATACGCCGTACGTACTCCATCTGCTCCCTGGCGCCCGCCTCCGACGGCGACGGACCGCGCACACTGCGGGTCGGTGTGCGCCTGGTGGACGGCGGCGCGTTCTCGACGTACGCGCTCAAGGAGATCACGGTCGGCGACGAGGTGGAGGTGATGGTTCCGGCTGGACGCTTCACCCTGGAGCCGTCGGCCGGCCTGTACGCGGCGGTGGTGGGCGGCAGCGGGATCACCCCGGTGCTGTCGATCGTCTCGACGCTGCTGGCGCGGGAGCCGGATGCGAGGTTCTGCCTGATACGCAGCGACCGTACGTCGGCCTCGACGATGTTCCTGGAGGAGGTCGCCGACCTCAAGGACCGCTATCCGCAGCGGTTCCAGCTCGTCACGGTCCTCTCCCGGGAGGAGCAGCAGGCCGGACTGCCGTCCGGGCGGCTCGACCAGGAGCGGCTGACCGGACTGCTCCCCGCGCTGCTGCCCGTGGACCGGGTGGCGGGATGGTTCCTGTGCGGGCCGATGGGGCTCGTCCAGGGCGCCGAGCGGGCGCTGCGCGGACTCGGGGTGTCCCGGACGCGCATCCACGAGGAGATCTTCCACGTGGACGCCGGCACCACGACCGCTTCCGCCGTACCAACTCCCGCGCACAGCACGGTGACCGCACGGCTCGACGGACGCGGTGGCACCTGGCCCGTCCAGGACGGCGAGTCGCTGCTGGACGCGGTGCTGCGCAACCGTCCGGACGCGCCCTACGCCTGCAAGGGCGGCGTGTGCGGCACCTGCCGGGCCTTCCTCGTCTCCGGCGAGGTGCGGATGGACCGCAACTTCGCGCTGGAACCGGAGGAGACGGAGGCCGGGTACGTACTGGCCTGCCAGTCCCACCCGGCCACGGAGAAGGTGGAGCTGGACTTCGACCGCTGAGCCCCGTCGCCGAGGCGGCCGACAGTTCGGCCGCAGGGCCCGGTGACCGGTCGCGGGCCGTTCCCTTCTCGTAGAACCTGTTCTATCTTGACGCACCGTCAGATCAGGCGTCCTGTCTGGTCGTTGGTCCGGCGTGCGGGAGGACGGGATCGTGGACTTCACCTTCACCGAGGAGCAGCAGGCGGCGGTCGAGGCGGCGAAGGCCGTGTTCGCCGGGGTCTCCCCGAACGCGGTGCCCAGTCCCGCGCTCACCGCGGGTGCCGTCGCGGAGGACTTCGACCGGGCTCTGTGGGCGAGGCTCGCCGACGCGGACCTGCTGAGCCTGCTGCTCGACGAGGAGTCCGGCGGGGCGGGCCTCGACGCGGTCGCGCTGTGTCTCGTACTGCGGGAATCGGCGAGGGTGCTGGCACGGGTGCCGTTGCTGGAGAACAGCGCGGCGAGCGCGGCCGTACAGCGCTACGGCGGCCAGGAGTTGAGGGCGGAACTGTCGGCGCGGGCCGGCCGGGGCGAGGTCGTGCTGACCGTCGCCGCCAACGGCAGGACCGGTCACGACCCGGCCGAACGCGCCGTGACCGCACGGCAGGACGGCACGGCGTGGGTGCTGGACGGTGTGCAGACGGCCGTCCCCTGGGCCCGCGACGCCGACTTCATCGCCGTGCCCGCGCAGACGGACGCCGACCGGACCGTCCTCGCCCTGGTTCCCCGCGGCCATGAAGGAGCCGAACTCGCCGAGCAGATCTCCACGACCGGTGAGCGGCTCGGTGAACTGCGGCTGGACTCCGCCCGGATCGCCTCCCGCGATGTCATCGACGCGGAGGGGGCGTGGGAGTGGCTGCGCGACCTGCTGGTCACCGGCACCTGTGCGCTGGCGCTCGGGCTCGGGGAGGAAGTGCTCCGGATGACGAGCGCGTACACGAGCAAGCGGGAACAGTTCGGATTTCCGGTCGCCACGTTCCAGGCGGTCGCCGTGCAGGCCGCCGACCGCTACATCGACCTGCGGGCGATGGAGGCGACGCTCTGGCAGGCCGCCTGGCGGATCGGCACGGGAGCCGGGGGTGCGCTGCCGGCCGGCGGTGACGTGGCCGTCGCCAAGATCTGGGCGTCCGAGGGAGTACGCCGGGTCGTGCAGACCGCCCAGCATCTGCACGGAGGGTTCGGCGCCGACACCGAGTACGCACTGCACCGGTACCACGCCTGGGCCAAGCATCTGGAACTGTCACTCGGCCCGGCGGCGGCACACGAAGAGGCCCTTGGCGATCTGCTGGCGGCGCACCCCCTGGGATGAGAGGCCCGTTCCCGGAGACGGGAGCGCCGGACGGCTACAGCACGAAGCCGGGCTCGCCCTTGTCGTTCACGACCGCGCGGCCCGCGGCCTCCCAGGTCTGCATACCGCCTTCGACGTTCGCGGCGTCGATGCCCTGCTGGACCAGGTACATCGTGACCTGGGCCGAACGGCCACCGGAGCGGCAGATCACGTTGACCCGGCCGTCCTGCGGGGCCGCCTCGGTCAGCTCGCCGTACCGGGCGACGAAATCGCTCATCGGGATGTGCAGCGCCCCTTGGGCGTGACCTGCCTCCCACTCGTCGTCCTCCCGGACGTCCAGCAGGAAGTCGTCGACCGTGAGATTGTCGACCCCGACCGTGGGCACACCAGCTCCGAAACTCATGCCTCCGACGCTACCCGACCCCGACCGCGCCGACGGCCAAGCTCAGGGAGCCTGGGCGATCAGCTCCGCCAGCTCGTTCTCGCGCTCGCCGACCTGCGTGAGCAGTTGTTCGGCGATCTCCTCCAGAAGACGGTCCGGGTCTTCCGGAGCCATTTTGAGCATGGCGCCGATGGCGCTCTCCTCCAGCTCGCGGGCGACGAAGGTGAGCATCTCCTTGCGCTGGGAGAGCCACTCGAGGCGGGCGTAGAGCTCCTCGCTGCGGCTCGGCTTCCACTCCGCGGGCGCGGGCCCGGCGGCCCACTCCTGGGCCAGCTCCCGCAGCAACGCCTCGTCGCCCCTGGCGTACGCGTTGTTCACGCGGGCGATGAACTCGTCACGCCGCTTGCGTTCGTCCTCGTCCTGCGCCAGGTCGGGGTGGGCCTTGCGGACCAGCTCGCGGAAGAGCTTGCGGGCCTCCTCGCTGGGACGCACCCGCTGCGGGGGCCGCACGGGCTGGTCCGTGAGCATCGCCACGGCCTCGGGGAACAGGCCGTCCGAGTCCATCCAGCCGTGGAACAGCTCCTCGACACCCGGCATGGGCATGACCCGCGCCCGCGCCTCGTGCGCCTTGAATATGTCCTCCGGGTCGCCGGTGCGCGCGGCACGCGCCTCGGCGATATCGGCGTCCAGTTCGTCGAGACGGGAGTACATCGGGCCGAGCTTCTGGTGATGCAGCCGGGAGAAGTTGTCGACCTCGACGCGGAAGGTCTCCACGGCGATCTCGAACTCGATCAACGCCTGCTCGGCCGCTCGCACGGCCCGCTCGAGCCGGGCCTCGGGCCGGGTGTCCTCACCTTGGGCCGGGCCCTGACCCTCATCGGTCCGCGCCTCGCTCCGCCCCGCGGACGAAGACTCGGGCTGTGCCTCTGGCCGGGCTCCGCCCGGGACCTCGCCCTCGGCCTCGTTCCGAGCCTCGGTGTGGACCTCGCTCCCGGCGGCATTCCCGGCACCGGAGGGGGCGTCCGCGCCCTCCGTGTCCGTGATGCCGCCGTCGTCGCCGGGGGAGGCTTGGGGCGTCTCGCCCTCCGGGGCACCGGAGAATTCCCGGCCCCCCTCGAAGGTGGGCTCGGACTGGCTCTGATCGGCTTCCGGGGTCGTCACCCGACCAGCGTAGGCCACACTCCCCCGCGGCTCACTGCGTTCCCGGCCTCTACAGCCACCTGACCGGCCACAACGACCACAATGACCCCAACCACCCCGATCATCCCGTCCCCGGGAACCGACACCCGGTGGACGCCCTGTCCGGTGGACCACCCCGATCATCCCGACCACCGGCTCCAGGCACCGGCCTCCGGTGAACGCCCCTGCCCGGTGGACCACCCCGTCCGGTGGGGCAGCCCGTCCTATCGGGCTGGCCGTCCTACCGGGCAGCCCGATGGCTCCCCCCGGGGTCACACCCCCGCTTCAGAAGCGAGCCGTCCGCTTCGGACCGCCGCCACCAGGGCCGCGTGGTCCGCCTCCGTGCGGTCCGCGTAGGCGACGGCGAAGGAGGCGATGGCCTCGTCCAGCTCCTCGTTCTTGCCGCAGTACCCGGCGATGAGGCGCGGGTCGGCACTGTGGCTGTGGGCGCGGGCCAGCAGGGCGCCGGTCATGCGGCCGTAGTCGTCGATGTGGTCGGCGGCCAGGGCGGCGGGGTCGACGCTGCCCTTGCGATTGCGGAACTGGCGTACCTGGTAGGGGAGACCGTCGACCGAGGTCCAGCCGAGAAGGATGTCGCTGACGACCTGCATGCGCTTCTGGCCGAGGACGACACGGCGGCCCTCGTGAGCCACCTCGGGCATCGGGTGGCCCGCGGTCGCGAGGTGCGGGAGCAACGCCGAGGGGCGGGCCTCCTTGACCTGGAGGACGAGGGCTTCGCCGCGGTGGTCCAGGAGCAGTACGACGTACGAGCGGGTGCCGACGCTGCCGGTGCCGACGACCCGGAAGGCGACGTCGTGCACCGCGTGACGGGCGAGCAGGGGCAGGCGGTCCTCGGAGAGCGTCGTCAGATAGTGGTCCAGGGACGCCGCGACCGCCGCCGCCTCCGCGTCGGGAACGCGGCGCAGCACGGGCGCCGCGTCCACGAACCGTCGGCCACCGCCCTCCACGGCCTCCGTCGACTTGGCGGCGAACCGCCCGCTGGTGTTCGCCCGCGCCTTCTGGGAGACCCGCTCCAGCGTGCCGAGCAGGTCGTGGGCGTCGGTGTGCGAGACGAGTTCCTCGTCGGCGATGGCGTTCCACGCGTCCAGCACCGGCAGCTTGGCCAGCAGGCGCATGGTGCGGCGGTACGCGCCCACGGTGTCGCGCGCGGCGGCCCGACAGGTGTCCTCGTCGGCACCGGCCTCCCGGCCCGCGAGCACGAGCGAGGTGGCGAGCCGCTTGAGGTCCCATTCCCAGGGCCCGTACACCGTCTCGTCGAAGTCGTTCAGGTCGATGACCAGGCCGCCGCGCGCGTCCCCGTAAAGACCGAAGTTCGCCGCGTGCGCGTCACCGCAGATCTGGGCGCTGATGCCGGTCATCGGGGTGCGGGCCAGGTCGTACGCCATGAGGCCCGCGGAACCGCGCAGGAACGCGAAGGGCGTGGCCGCCATCCTGCCGACCCGTATCGGGGTGAGCTCGCAGAGCCGCCCCCGGTTGGACTCCTCGACCGCGGTCACGGCGTCCGGCCGGTCGGCGTCCACCAGGAACTCGGCGTGCGCCGCGCGCGGCACCCGCCCGCGCAGGGTCTTCCCCTCGTCCTTGGGGGAGCCCTTCACCGGCCAGGCGGCGAACCCCGGAACAGCGAACCGCCGGGCCCCGAAAGCCTCCTCGACCCTCGGACCGCCCTCGGCCGCCGGCCGTCCCTCGGGCTCCGCCGCGGACCCGGCACCGGGCCGGCCGCCGCGGCCCCGCCGCTCCGGACCGGCCTGCTCGACCAGCCCGGCCTGCCCCGTCTGTCGTTCCGTACCCGCTGTACCGACCTCGGCCATCACGACCGCCTCCCCCGCACACGAACATCAACTCGTGCTGACCGTACAGCCGGTCGGGAAAACGCGTCAGACCCTGTGGACAACTCGACCGGCACCCGGGCGCGAAGCCGGGAACGCACCCGCGCACGCGGCTCGAACGGCGGCACCGACGCGGCAACCCCGCGCACATCTCAAGCGAGTCGGGTCACACCCCGGGGCGCTGTCGCGGCTAGCGCGTCCGCCCCGGGCAGGGTCCGCTCTCCGGCAGATACCTCTCCGCCCAGGAACCCAGCTCCTTCAGGGCCGGTTCCAGCGCCGCTCCCGCCTCCGTCAGACGGTACGAAACCCGCAGCGGGGGACCCTCGTTGACCTCGCGCACGACCAGGCCGGCCGCCCCGAGTTCGGTGAGCCGGTCCGAGAGCATCCGCTCGCTGATGCCCGGGATCGCCCGGCGCAGATCGGCGAAATGGACGGGGTGCTGCATCAGGACCGCGACGACGAGACCCGTCCAGCGCTTTCCGAGCAGCGTGAAGACACGGGTCATGCCGTCGTCGACCTTCTGACACGGCCCCGCGTCGTGGCTTCCCGGTTCTGCCATGGGCCCAGGGTACTGCGTCTCCACAAGGGGATGAAAAAAAGTAAGTAGCTGTGTTATTTCTAGTTAGGAACGAAAGAGAAGCCCTTTCGGCGACTCGGCTCCCTTCGACAGCCCTGCCCTGGACCCGGTTCAGCGACCCCGCCCGGGGGTCGGCGCCCTGACCTCGGTCCCGGGCCGCACCCGTCCCGATCCCACTCGATACATCACGTTTGTCTGGAGATCTCCATGGCCACCCTCCTGCACATCGACTCGTCCGTCTTCCCGGACGGCGCCTCCACCTCCCGTGCCGTGACGGACGCCTTCCGCACGGCCTGGGAGGAGCGGAACCCCGGCGGCACGGTCGTCTACCGCGACCTCGCCGCGCACCCTGTGCCGCACATCACGGCCGACGCCCACACCGCCGGTTTCGCGGCCCCGGACACGCACACCCCTGGCCAGGCAGAGGCCTTCGCCGCCCGCCTCAAGCTCATCGAGGAGCTGGAGAACGCGGACGCGGTGCTGATCGGCGCCCCCATGTACAACTTCGCCATCCCCTCGACCCTCAAGGCATGGCTGGACAACATCGTCCTCATCGGACGCACCGCCATGACCGAGGACTCGAAGATCAAGGGAACCCAGGTCACCATCGTCGCCAGCCGCGGCGGCTCGTACGCGCCGGGCACTCCGCGCGAGGGCTTCGAGTACGTGCGGAACTACCTGGAGGCCGTGCTGCGCGACATGCTCGCCTTCGACGTGGACTTCATCGTCCCGGAGCTCACCATGGCCCCGCACAACCCGGCGATGGCCGAGCTGGTCCCGCTCTTCGAGGCGTCCCGGAAGCAGGCCCTCGAGGACGCGGCCGCCCGGGCCAAGAAGGTCGCGGAACGCCTCGCCGCGTAACCCGGCACCCGACGACCGCCGTAGCTCCGCCCACCGGAGACCCCACGGCGGCACAATGCCCCAGCCCCGCAGGGCCGGACGACTCACCCTGCGGGGCTCCGCTCCACCCGGCTCCACTCCACCGGGCTCCCCTCACCGATTCCCCTGCGCCGGTCCGCCGGGGCTGCCGGTCGTTCACGCCTCGGCTGTCGCACCCGCCCCGGCTGTTACGCCCGTCACGGCTCTCGAACCGTCGCGACCGTCACCGTTCTCGAACCTCTCGCGCCGAAGCATCCGCGGGTTCAGTGGCGCCCGTTCACCGGGCCGCCGTCCGGACAACTCCCCACCACCCGCATGAGAGCATCGTCACACTTCACCGTGGCCCCGAGCCGTCCGCACCCCCGCCGCTGCCCCGCGCTCCCCCGCGCGCGACCTCGCGCCAGGTTCTCGGGAACGGCCGAGGAAGCGCCCCGGACAACGTGAAAGCCCCTCAGGTCGAGGACCTGAGGGGCTTTCAACTGGTGCGCGAGGGGGGAGTTGAACCCCCACGCCCTTTCGGGCACTGGAACCTGAATCCAGCGCGTCTGCCTATTCCGCCACCCGCGCATTGGGTGTGTCGTCCGTCTCCCACCGAGTGGTGCGAGCGCCTGCCGACATCCAGAAGATTAGCACGCTGTCAGGGGTGGAATCACATCCCTTTTCCCCACCCCTCGCACCCGGCATTCACCGCCCCCGCGCCCGGCATCCGCAGGCCCGGTGCCCTTGCGCCGCCCGGCCTCGCGGCACGGGCGGCTCCCGGGCTCCGGAGCGGACACCTCCCCACCGGCACTCCGGCGTACGTCACAGGTTTCAGACAGAACCGGTTCACGTATCAACCTCGTACCGGTCCAGCGCATCTCCCCAGGAGTCGGACGGGCTGCACAGCCCGGTGCGGGACACTGGTCGTGGGGCGCCTCTACGATCCATGGCAGAAGCAGTGCCGGGAAGAGTTCGAAGAGGGGCCTCTCAGGGAACTTCGGGAGGGGACTTCGGAAGGCGTCGACAACCCGTCGACCGGGCCGACAGGGGGAACCAGCCGATTTCCCGACGCGTGGATACGATCAGTAAGCAGTACCAGCAAGGCCAGCAGGACCAGGAAGACGACAGCAAGCTGTACCAGGGCGGCAACGAAGGAGGAGGTGCCCCATGGGAGTCCTGAAGAAGTTCGAGCAACGTCTCGAAGGTCTGGTCAACGGCACCTTCGCCAAGGTGTTCAAGTCCGAGGTCCAGCCCGTGGAGATCGCAGGAGCGCTCCAGCGCGAGTGCGACAACAACGCCACGATCTGGAACCGCGACCGGACCGTCGTCCCGAACGACTTCATCGTCGAGCTGAGCACGCCGGACTTCGAGCGGCTCAGCCCCTACTCCGGCCAGCTCGGCGACGAGCTCGCGGGCATGGTCCGCGACTACGCCAAGCAGCAGCGATACACGTTCATGGGCCCCATCAAGGTCCACCTGGAGAAGGCGGACGACCTCGACACCGGCCTGTACCGGGTCCGCAGCCGTACGCTCGCCTCCTCCGCCAATCAGCAGTCCCCCGAGCGCGCCCCCGCGGGCCCCGCCCCGGCGGCTCCCCGCGGAGCCCAGGGTGGCTACGGCTACCCTCCCTCGGCCGCTCCCCCCATGCCGTCCGCGCCGCCGCCCGGCGGCCGTCCGGGCGCGGCACCCATGGGTGCCCGACCCCCGGCCGGCCCGGCGGCGGGTGGCCGAACGCGGCACTGGGTCGAGATCAATGGCGCACGCCATCAGATCTCCCGCCCGACGCTCGTGCTGGGCCGCAGCACTGAAGCCGACGTGCGGATCGACGACCCCGGCGTATCCCGCCGGCACTGTGAGATCCGGACCGGAACGCCCTCGACGATCCAGGATCTCGGGTCCACCAACGGCATCGTGGTGGACGGGCAGCACACAACCCGCGCTACGCTCCGCGACGGCTCGCGGATCGTCGTGGGCAGCACCACCATCATTTACCGGCAAGCCGAAGGGTGAAGCGGGGGCAATGTCAGAGCTGACCCTCACGGTCATGCGGCTGGGTTTCCTAGCCGTACTGTGGCTGTTCGTGATCGTGGCCGTGCAGGTCATCCGCAGCGACCTGTTCGGAACGCGCGTCACACAGCGCGGCTCCCGCAGGGAGGCCGCAAGGCCTCAGCAGGCCGCGCGGCCTGCCGCGCCTCCGCAGCAGCGCCAGCAGCAGCAACCGCCCAGCGGTGGCGGCCGGCAGCGCCGCGGAGCACCGTCCAAGCTGGTCGTCTCCGAGGGAATTCTCACGGGCACGACAGTGGCGCTCCAGGGGCAGACCATCACCCTGGGCCGCGCACACGACAGCACCATCGTGCTGGACGACGACTACGCGTCCAGCAGGCATGCCAGGATCTACCCCGACCGGGACGGCCAGTGGATCGTCGAGGACCTCGGCTCCACGAACGGCACGTATCTCGACCGGCGCCGGCTGACGACTCCGACGCCCATTCCGCTGGGCGCGCCGATCCGCATCGGCAAGACCGTCATCGAGCTGCGGAAGTAGTACGACAATGAGCGAGCGGAGCGAGCACGCAGCGGCGGTCCACACAAGGGACCCCGGCGCGCTCCCGACCGGAGGGTGGGCACCGTGCGGATGTACCCGGAGCCGACGGGCGAGGTGCGCATGAGTCTGTCACTGCGCTTTGCCGCCGGATCGCACAAAGGCATGATCCGCGAGGGCAACGAGGACTCCGGCTACGCCGGTCCCCGTCTCCTCGCGATCGCCGACGGGATGGGCGGCCAGGCCGCCGGTGAGGTCGCCAGCTCCGAGGTGATCTCCACCATCGTCGCGCTCGACGACGACGTACCCGGATCCGACATCCTCACCTCGCTCGGCACCGCGGTGCAGCGCGCCAACGACCAGCTCCGGCTGATGGTCGAGGAGGACCCGCAGCTCGAGGGCATGGGCACCACGCTCACCGCCCTGCTGTGGACCGGCCAGCGCCTCGGCCTCGTCCACGTCGGCGACTCCCGCGCCTATCTGCTGCGGGACGGTGTCCTCACGCAGATCACGCAGGACCACACCTGGGTGCAGCGCCTCGTCGACGAGGGGCGCATCACCGAGGAGGAAGCCACCACCCACCCGCAGCGCTCCCTGCTGATGCGCGCGCTGGGCAGCGGCGACCATGTCGAGCCGGACCTCTCCATCCGCGAAGTCCGTGCCGGCGACCGCTACTTGATCTGCTCCGACGGCCTCAGCGGCGTCGTCTCCCACCAGACGATGGAAGACACCCTCGCCAGCTACCAGGGCCCGCAGGAGACCGTGCAGGAGCTCATCCAGCTCGCCCTGCGCGGAGGCGGCCCGGACAACATCACCGTCATCGTGGCCGACGTCCTCGACATCGACTCCGGCGACACCCTCGCCGCACAGCTCTCCGACACCCCGGTCGTGGTCGGCGCCGTCGCCGAGAACCAGCACCAACTGCACGACAACGGCGCCATGCAGACCCCCGCCGGCCGCGCCTCGGGCCTCGGCCGGCCCGTGCCCGGACAGGGCGGCGGCGGCGAGTTCGGCCCGCCCGGCAGCGGCGACACCACCGGCTACGTCTCCACGGGCGGCTTCGGCGACTACACCGACGAGGACTTCATCAAGCCGCGCACCGGACGCAGGTGGCTGAAGAGATCCTTCTACGTCGTCCTGACGCTCGCCGTCATCGGCGGCGGCCTGTACGGCGGCTACCGCTGGACGCAGACGCAGTACTACGTCGGCGCCCAGAACGAGCACGTCGCGCTGTACCGCGGCATCAGCCAGGACCTGGCCTGGGTCTCGCTCTCGAAGGTGGAGAAGGATCACCCCGAGATCGAACTCAAGTACCTGCCGCCGTACCAGCAGAAGCAGGTCAAGGCGACCATCGCCGAAGGCGGCCTCTCCGACGCGCAGTCGAAGATCGACGAACTGGCCGTGCAGGCCTCCGCCTGCCGCAAAGACGCACTGCGTCGCTCCGCCGAGAGCCAGAACAACGCGACGACCGGTCAGGGCAAGGCAGGTGGGACCACGGGAACCACAAAGACCTCTCTGACGTCCAAGGCCACGTCCACCCCGAGCCCGACCCCGTCGAGCCCGGCACCTTCGTCCTCCCAGTCCACGACCGCACCCACTCCCACACCCGGCCCCAGCCTCTCCACCGAGGAGCAGAAGCTGGTCTCGCTGTGCGGTAAGCAGTAAGAAGCCGTGAGGGGCCCTGTCACACCATGAGCAGCAGTACGAACACGCCGACGCACCACACATCGACCATCGGTTCGATCGGCACACCGAGCCGACGCAACACCGAACTGGCGTTGCTGGTGTTCGCCGTCGTCATCCCGGTGTTCGCCTACGCCAACGTGGGCCTCGCCATCGACGGCAAGGTGCCCGCCGGCCTCCTGAGCTACGGCCTGGGCCTCGGCCTGCTGGCCGGCGTGGCCCACATCGTCGTACGGAAGTTCGCCCCGTACGCGGACCCGTTGCTGCTGCCGCTGGCCACGCTGCTGAACGGCCTGGGGCTGGTGATGATCTGGCGCCTCGACCAGTCCAAGCTGCTGCAGTCGATCCAGCAGGCCGGCACCGCCGCACCCCGCCAGCTCATGTACACCGCGCTGGGCATCGCCCTGTTCGTCGCCGTGCTGATCTTCCTGAAGGACCACCGCGTCCTGCAGCGCTACACCTACATCTCCATGGTCGGCGCCCTGGTGCTGCTGCTCCTGCCGCTGGTCCCCGGCCTCGGCGCCAACATCTACGGCGCCAAGATCTGGATCCACGTCGGCAGCTTCTCCATCCAGCCCGGTGAGTTCGCCAAGATCGTCCTGGCGATCTTCTTCGCGGGCTACCTCATGGTCAAGCGGGACGCGCTGGCCCTCGCCAGCCGCCGCTTCATGGGTCTGTACCTGCCCCGCGGCCGCGACCTCGGCCCGATCCTCGTGGTCTGGTTCATCTCGATCCTGATCCTCGTGTTCGAGACCGACCTCGGTACGTCGCTGCTGTTCTTCGGAATGTTCATCATCATGCTGTACGTCGCCACCGAGCGCACCAGCTGGATCGTCTTCGGTCTGCTGATGTCCGCGGCCGGCGCGGTCGGTGTGGCGACCTTCGAGACGCACGTCCAGCAGCGCGTCCAGGCCTGGCTCGACCCCATGCACGAGTTCATGCTGAGCCGGCAGAACGTCGGCGGCCACACCGAGCAGTCCATGCAGGCGCTCTGGGCCTTCGGCTCCGGCGGCACGCTCGGCACCGGATGGGGACAGGGCCACTCCGAACTCATCCGGTTCGCCGCCAACTCCGACTTCATCCTCGCCAGCTTCGGCGAGGAACTGGGCCTGGCGGGCATCATGGCGATCCTGGTGCTCTACGGCCTGATCGTCGAGCGGGGCATCCGCACCGCCCTCGCGGCCCGCGACCCGTTCGGCAAGCTCCTCGCCGTGGGCCTCTCCGGAGGCTTCGCGCTCCAGGTCTTCGTCGTCGCCGGCGGCGTCATGGGCCTGATCCCGCTGACCGGTATGACCATGCCGTTCGTGGCCTACGGAGGCTCCTCCGTCATCGCCAACTGGGCACTGATGGGCCTCCTGATCAGGATCAGCGACACCGCCCGCCGCCCGGCGCCCGCACCCGCCCCCAGCCCCGACGCCGAGATGACCCAGGTGGTCCGCCCGTGAACAAGCCCCTGCGCCGGATCGCGATCTTCTGCGGACTGCTCGTCCTCGCCCTCCTGCTCCGCGACAACTACGTCCAGTACGTCCAGGCGGACGGCCTGCGGACCGACTCGAACAACCGCCGCGTCGCCATCGAGCGCTACGCCACCCCGCGCGGCGACATCATCGTCGACGGCAACCCCGTCACCGGGGCCACCAAGTCGAAGAAGAACGGCATCAACGACTTCGAGTACAAGCGCACCTACAAGGACGGCCCCATGTGGGCGCCGGTCACCGGGTACGCCTCGCAGGCCTTCGACGCCTCCCAGCTGGAGAAGCTCGACGACGGCATCCTCACCGGCAACGACGACCGGCTCTTCTTCCGCAACACCCTCGACATGGTCACGGGCAAGAAGAAGCAGGGCGGCAACGTCGTCACCACCCTCAACGGCGCCGCTCAGAAGGCCGCGTACGAGGGCCTGCTGAGCCGGGGCAAGGGCGCCGTCGCCGCGATCAACCCGCAGACCGGCGCGATCCTGGCACTGGCCTCGACCCCCTCCTACGACCCCTCGGCCTTCGCCGGGACCTCCGGGAGCGACGAGAAGGCCTGGAACAAGCTCCAGAAGAAGAACGACCCCGACGACCCGATGCTCAACCGGGCGCTGCGCGAGACCTACCCGCCGGGCTCCACCTTCAAGGTGGTCACCGCGGCGGCCGCACTGGAGAACGGCCTCTACACGTCCGCGGACCAGCACACCGACTCTCCGCTGCCGTACATCCTCCCGGGCACCACGACCGAGCTGAAGAACGAGGGGAACATCCCCTGCAAGAACGCGAGCATGCGGATCGCACTCCGCTTCTCGTGCAACACCGTCTTCGGCAAGATCGGCGCCGACCTCCGCAAGGAGAAGATGCTGGCCGAGGCCGAGAAGTTCGGCTTCAACTCCGAGCAGCTCACACCGGTGCGCTCCAACGCCTCCGTCTTCCCCAAGACGATGGACCGGCCGCAGACCGCGCTCAGCTCCATCGGCCAGTTCGAGACCGCGGCGACCCCGCTGCAGATGGCCATGGTGGCCTCCGCCGTCGCCGACAACGGCACGCTCATGAAGCCGTACATGGTCGACAAGCTGCAGGCGCCCAACCTGGACGTCATCTCGCAGACCGAACCGCAGAAGCTCAGCCAGCCGCTCTCCGAGGCCAACGCCCAGATCCTGCAGTCGATGATGGAGACGGTCGTCAAGGAGGGCACGGGCACGAAGGCCCAGATCTCCGGTGTCACCGTGGGCGGCAAGACCGGTACCGCCCAGCACGGTGTCGCCAACAGCGAGAAGCCGTACGCGTGGTTCATCTCGTACGCCAAGCTCCCCGACGGCAGCTCGCCGGTCGCCGTGGCCGTGGTCGTCGAGGACGGCAGCGCCAACCGCGACGACATCACGGGCGGCGGTCTCGCCGCCCCCATCGCGAGGGACGTGATGAAGGCGGTCATCGACAGCAGGAAGTGACCCCGCTCACGTCTCCATCACATCGGTGCACGTTGCGATACCGGTCCTGTCACAGGTGATGGTCTTGGCCAGGTCACACAAGGCGATCCGGGTACCGTATGCCCGGACAGCACACCGCCGGACCACACAAAGGTGCGGTCGGGACCGACGGAGAGGGCTGGTAGGTAGCTATGGAAGAGCCGCGTCGCCTCGGCGGCCGGTACGAGCTGAGCCACGTGCTCGGCCGTGGTGGCATGGCAGAGGTCTACCTCGCACATGACACCAGGCTCGGGCGCACGGTGGCGGTGAAGACGCTGCGAGCTGACCTCGCACGTGACCCGTCGTTCCAGGCTCGGTTCCGCCGGGAGGCCCAGTCGGCCGCCTCGCTCAACCATCCCGCGATCGTCGCCGTCTACGACACGGGTGAGGACTACATCGACAACACCTCCATCCCGTACATCGTGATGGAGTACGTCGACGGGTCCACGCTGCGCGAGTTGCTGCACTCGGGCCGCAGACTGCTCCCCGAGCGGTCCATGGAGATGACCATCGGCATCCTCCAGGCCCTGGAGTACTCGCACCGCGCCGGCATCGTCCACCGCGACATCAAGCCGGCGAACGTCATGCTGACGCGCAACGGCCAGGTCAAGGTCATGGACTTCGGCATCGCCCGCGCCATGGGCGACTCCGGCATGACCATGACGCAGACGGCCGCGGTCATCGGCACGGCGCAGTACCTCTCGCCGGAGCAGGCCAAGGGCGAGCAGGTCGACGCCCGCTCGGACCTCTACTCCACCGGCTGCCTGCTGTACGAGCTGCTGACGGTGCGCCCGCCCTTCGTGGGCGACTCCCCGGTCGCCGTCGCGTACCAGCACGTGCGCGAGGAGCCCCAGCCCCCGTCGGTCTTCGACCCCGAGATCACGCCCGAGATGGACGCGATCGTGCTGCGGGCCCTCGTCAAGGACCCGGACTACCGGTACCAGTCCGCCGACGAGATGCGCGCCGACATCGAGGCCTGCCTCGACGGCCAGCCCGTCGCGGCCAGCGCCGCCATGGGCTCGGTCGGCTACGGCTACGGCGACGACCAGCCGACGACGGCCCTGCGCTCCTCGGACGCCCAGGCCACGTCGATGCTGCCGCCCATGAACCCGGACGACGGCGGCTACGGCTACGACGACCGCCCGGACCGCCGCCGTCAGAAGAAGAACGGCGGCAACAACACCTCGACGATCCTCCTGGTCGTCGCGGGCGTTCTGGTGCTGATCGGCGCGATCCTGATCGGAAAGTACGCCTTCTCGGGCAAGGGAACGGGCAACGACTCGTTCGAGGTGCCCAACTTCGTGAGCCAGACGCTGCCGGACGCCAAGAAGATGGCGGACAACCGCGAGCTGAAGCTCTCCCCGACCCGCAAACCGTGCGACAACGAGCCCAAGGGCAACATCTGCTCGCAGGACCCGGCGGTCGGCTCGACGGTGAAGAAGGGCGACACGATCAGTGTGGTCGTGTCGACCGGAGCGCCGAAGGTGGCGGTGCCGAACGTCACGGGCAAGACCCTGGACGAGGCCAAGCAGATCCTCGGAGACGACAAGTACGGGTTCACCATCAAGACGAAGTCCGAGGACTCCACGGAGACCCCGAACACCGTTCTGGACCAGAACCCGAAGCTCGGTGAAGAGGTGGAGAAGGGGTCGGTCATCACCCTGACCATCGCCAAGGAGAAGAAGCAGTCGGTCGTCCCGGACGTCGCCGGCAAGAGCTGCGACGAGGCCAAGACACAGATGACGGCCAACAACCTCGTCGGCGTGTGCGTCGACACGGACACCGACGACCAGAACCTGGTCGGCAAGGTCATCCAGACGACCCCGACGAACGGCACCCAGGTGGACCCCAACTCCCAGGTGCAGATCCAGATCGGCAAGGCCAAGCAGCAGTCGACCGTGCCGAACGTGGTCGGCCAGACCGTGCAGCAGGCGAAGCAGACTCTGGCGCAGGCCGGCTTCAACAACGTCCAAATCGCCCAGGGCAGCGATGGAAGCGACAACGCGAGGGTGTTCCAGCAGAGCCCGAACGCCAACAGCCCGGTCGACAGCCCGGACAACACGACGGTCGTCCTGACGACGGTCAACCTGGGCAACAACAACGGCGGCAACAACAACGGCGGTGGCGGCTTCATCGGCGGCAACTGAGCCCCACCAAGGACCGTACTCGGGCAACCGACGGAAAGGGCCCCGGCACTCTTGAGTGCCGGGGCCCTTTCCGTCGGCCTGGTGACGTACAAGGCTGCGGCCCACTGGCGACCTGGTGTGCGAAATTCGACCGTTTCTTCATACTTCCCGACTCGTTGACGGGATGGGGCGGAATAGAAGCTCTGCCCCGGCCGAACGGCCACCACGAGAAGGGCAGAACGTGATCAACGAATCAGTGCTGCTGGAATCGGGCAGTCTGCGCAGCAGCGTGCGGAACCGGACGGAAGTCCTCGACAAGGTCAAAGCGCTGTCGCTCCTGCCGGACGGCATGCATGTGACGACGGCGATGGTGGCCGCGTACTTCGAGGTAGGCCTCGAAGCAATCAAGTCCCTCGTGAAAGACCACCGGGCCGAGTTGGAGACCAACGGCTACCGTCTGCTGGCTGGCGATGAACTGAGGTCCTTCAAGGACCTCAGTGGGATCCAGTCACGCACCCGGTCCTTTGCTCTCTTCTCTCGTCGAGCCGTCCTCAACGTCGCCATGCTGCTCCGGGACAGCGAAGTCGCACGTCAAGTGCGTACGTACCTCCTCGACATGGAGTACCTGGCGCGCACGCAGCATCCTGTGGATAACCCTCTCCCCAGGGATACCCGCTCACTCGACGACCGCATCGACCAGCGCATCACCCACATCCTCGGCAAAACCGTTGTCCCGATGTTCAATGCTCTGATCGAGACATCAGGCGAGCACCGCGGCGAACTGATCGCACTGCGAGCAGGGGTCCAAACCGTCGAGCGGCGGCTGCGCCACCATCACGCCCGGTTGCAGCGACTGGAAGGTCCTCGGGAGGACCGACCTCTCGCCGGAGTATGGCGGCCATCGACGCCATGAACGGCCGCGAGTTCGAGGAGTACGTCGCCGAACTGCTGCGCCGCGACGGCTGCTCCGCCGTCGTCGTACGAGGCCGCAACGGGGACCGGGGCGTCGACATCACCGGTCGCACGGCCGACGGGCGAACCCTCGCCGTCCAGTGCAAGAGATTCGCGCCCTACCTCTCCGTCACCAGCCCCGACGTCCAGAAGTTCGTCGGCGCGGCAAAGGTTCTGCACAGCTCGGAGGTGGCCCTCTTCGTTGCGACGTGCCCCTTCACTCGCGACGCCCTGGACGTCGCCACCGACGGCGGCATCCCGGCCGTACACCGAGGTCTGCTGGAGGAGTGGAGCGCAGGAGCGGCACTGGCGGTTCTGGAGTAACCGCACCGCAACGCGGAAAGGCCCGAAGCCGCAAGGATTGGTTGCGGCTTCGGGCCTTCGCCATGCTAGCGCCGTGCCAGGCAACTTTCCCCCGGACGTACCTCGACCGGTCCAGTCGCATCAGCGCAGTTCCTTCGGTGGCGTCCGCGCGCTGTCGACCTTGTCGACACGGACCAGTTCGCCCCACACCACATAGCGGTAGCGGGAGGTGTACACCGGAGTGCAGGTCGTCAGGGTGATGTAGTGGCCGGGCTTCGCCTTGCCCGACTCCTTCGGGACCGTCTGAAGCACCTTGACGTTGTACTTCGAGGTCTCCGGAAGGATGTCGAAGACCTTGTAGACGTACCACTTGTCCCGCGTCTCGAAGACGACCGCGTCGCCCTTGCTGATCTTGTCGATGTTGTGGAACTTGGCGCCGTGGCCGTCCCGGTGGGCGGCGAGCGTGAAGTTGCCGTTCTTGCCGGTCATCGGCAGGGACGCCTTGACGGGGTCCGTGTAGTAGCCGGCGACACCCTCGTTCAGGACCTTCGTCGACGTGCCCTTCTGGACGAGGACCTCGCCGTTCTTCATCGCCGGGACGTGCAGGAAGCCGATGCCGTCCTTGGTGTCCAGGGCGCCCGGACCGCTCGGGGCCTGCGCCCAGTGGTCGCGGACCTTGTCGCCCTGCTTGTGCGCCTGGGCGTCGGCCACGACGTTCGTCCACCACAGCGAGTAGACGACGAACAGGCCGAGCACCAGCCCCACGGTGATGAGGAGTTCACCGAAGACGCTGACCGTCATCGCGAACCATCCGATGCGCCGACGCCCCCCGGCTACGTCACCGGCGGCCGCGTACCCGGCTTCCGATCCGGCGCGTTCGTCGTGGTCGGTCCTCGCTGCCACTGTTCATCTGCCCCGTCTGGTGTGTCTCAGCTTGTCTCACGTGCGCGTGACGCCCGTACGCGTTCATCGGTTCGTGCGTGCGTCGACGGCTGTCCTCAGCCGACCAACGCGTCGGGCTTGCCCTTGCTGCGCGGCCGGTCCTCGACCATCTTGCCCCAGACGATCATCCGGTACTTACTGGTGAACTCCGGTGTGCAGGTGGTGAGTGTGATGTAGCGGCCCGGCGCGGTGAAGGTCGAACCCTTGGGAATCGGGTCGAGCACGCTCGTGTTGCTCGGACTCGTCACCGGAAGGATCGACGTCATCTTGTAGACGTAGTAGTCGTCCTGCGTCTCGACCACGATGTCGTCGCCCGGCTTGAGCCGGTTGATGTAGCGGAACGGTTCGCCGTGGGTGTTGCGGTGACCGGCGAGCGCGAAGTTGCCCGTCTTGGCATCGGGCATCGCCGTCTTGAGGGGTGCCTCGCCGTAGTGGCCGACCATTCCGCGGTCGAGCACGTCCGTCTTGCTGGTGCCCTCGGCGATCGGCGCGACCACGTCCAGCTTCGGAATGTGCAGGATGGCGAAGCCCTGGCCGGGCGAGAACGTCCCCGGATTCCGCTTGCCGTTCGCCCAGTCCTGCTGAAGGTGCTGCGTGGCACTGCCCGCCTGCTCGTGCGCCCGCACGTTCGACCACCACAGCTGGTAGGTCACGAACAGCAGCATCAGCACGCCGGTGGTGATGAACACCTCGCCGACCATCCGGCTCACGAGGACCCCCGCGCCGGGTTTCGACGCCCGTGCCGCCCGCCGGGCGTCCATCCGGCTCCGCGGGGCCCCAGCGGCCTCCTGGGCCGCCTCCTGGGGCTCGTGGGGCTCCTGCTCCCCTCCGTGCCGTCCGTGGCGTCTGGCGGCCTTACGGCGGGCCGCACGGCCTCCGGACGCGGGGACCGCCCCGCCGCCGGCCGCACGCACGCCTCCCCCCGCCCATCCGGGCATGCCGGGAAGGCGCAGGGCGACGGTCTCGTCGTCCAACGGCGGGTGCGGCGCGACCGGCTCCGCCCGGGGAGCGGTCACCGGTCCGCGGTGCTGGACCGCCGCGGGCTCCTGGTACTGCGGGGCGTAGGTCCGCTCGTACGTGTCCGCGTACGACGGTGCCGACGCCGGCCCCAAAGGCATGGCCTGCGTCCGAGCCGCCTGGGCCTGAGCGGCCTGCGCCTCAGCAGCCTGGGCCTGCGCGGCACGCGCTTGAGCGGCCTGCAGTTGAGCGGCCTGTGCGGCCTGCGCCTGGGCGGCCTGCAGTTGAGCGGCCTGCGCGGCCTGCAACTGAGCCGCCTGCGCCTGCTGCTGCGCCGCGTACCAGTCGGGTCCGTACCCTCCCGAGCCGTACGCCTGCTGCTGCGCGCCCTGTGCCGGGCCCTGACCCTGGCCGGGCAGCGGATCCGTCAGAGGGTCCGCGAGCCCTCCGACCGCCGCCTCGAACGCGCCGGCACCCCCGTACGCGGCCTCGCCGCCGTAGGGGGAGCTGTCGCGCTCGGGGCGCAGCGCGGTCACGCCGTGGCCCTGCCCACCACCGGGGCGAGCCCCGCCGACCTCGCCACGGCCACCTTGTCGCCACACTCGAGGAGCCAGTTGGCGAGCATCCGGTGGCCGTGCTCGGTCAGCACCGACTCCGGGTGGAACTGCACACCCTCGACCGGGAGTTCACGGTGTCTGAGGCCCATGATGATTCCGTCGTGCGTACGGGCCGTGACCTCCAGCTCGGCCGGGACCGTCTCCGGCTCGGCCGCGAGCGAGTGGTAGCGGGTCGCGGTGAAGGGCGACGGCAGACCGGCGAAGACCCCCTTGCCCTGGTGCTCCACGAGCGAGGTCTTTCCGTGCAGCAGCTCGGGCGCGCGGTCGACCACACCGCCGTACGCCACCTGCATCGACTGCATCCCGAGGCAGACACCGAAGACGGGCACCCCGGTCGCGGCGCAGTGCCGAACCATGTCGATGCAGACACCGGCCTGTTCCGGAGCGCCGGGCCCCGGGGACAGGAGCACACCGTCGAAGCCGTCCTGGGCGTGCGCGGTCGACACCTCGTCGTTGCGCAGCACCTCGCACTCCGCGCCCAACTGGTACAGGTACTGGACCAGGTTGAAGACGAAGCTGTCGTAGTTGTCCACAACGAGGATGCGCGTGCTCACTGGTTGTCCACCGTCACATCGTTGAAGGGCAGCAGCGGTTCGGCCCAGGGGAAGATGTACTGGAAGAGCACGTAGACCACTGCCAGGACGAGCACGAGTGCGACCAGCGCCTTCACCCATACGCTCCCCGGCAGATGCCGCCAGATCCAGCCGTACATGCCGTCCCTTCCGTCGCCGTACGCCAACAGACTAACGGCGCAGAGCCCCCGGTTTCCCTGCCTCCACAGGCTGTGTGGAATCAAGGTGTGCCCAGACGATCAACCGGTGACTGTGACCCCACTCCGGATCGCACGTGGTCAGCGTGAGATAGCGTCCCGGACGCGTATACCCGGACTTACGTGGCACAGGGTCGATCACCTCAATGTCGGAGGGCACCGTTTTGTAGGGGCCTTTGTCGATCCGATACGTGAACCAGGTCGACCCGTCCGTCAGCACCACCGCGTCACCCCGGCGGAGCTCGGGAAAGTCCTTGAAGGGATCGCCGTACGTACGCCGGTGACCGGCGACCGAGAAGTTGCCCTCCTGGCCGAGCTGGGCGGTGCCCCGGTAGTGGCCGAGCCCGTTCTTCAGGACCTGCGTGGCGGTGCCTTCGAGCACGGGCTTGTTCCACGTGAAACCGAGCCGCGGGATGTACATGACCGCGAACGGGCCGCCGTACTTGTAGGGGCCGGGTGCCTTCGGGCTCTCGCTGGCCGTGCCGCCGGACCCACCCGTGCCGCCCGAAGAGCCCGCGGAACCGGAGGAGCCCGAAGATCCGGAGGACCCCGAAGAGCCCGGCGGCGTCTTCGGTGCCGGGGTCACCGCGCCCTTCGACCACTGCTTCTGGAGCACATCGATCTGGTGGTTCATCGCGCTGTCCGCCTGGACCCCCGTCCAGAACAGCACGTAGACCACGAAGAGCACGATCAGGGTGCCGACGGTGAGGCACAACTCGCTGATCGTCCTGACGACCACTCGCACCGACACAAGGTCCCCCCGGCGACAGCTAGCTCAACAGGCTTCGCCCACTGCTCCGCGAGGTCCGGCACCTACTCCACGGGCTTCGCGTAGTGGAGATCCACTGTGCCCGAGTAGCCGGGAAGAGTCACCGTCCCGTCCTCCTCGACTTTCCAGCCGAGCCCGTAGACGTTGACGTACACCATGTAGTTCTGGATCGCCGGAGAGGCGGCGATCGACTTCTGGAGCTTCTGAGGGTCGCCGATGGCCGTGATCTTGTACGGGGGCGAGTAGACGCGGCCCTGGAGGATCAGGGTGTTGCCGACGCAGCGCACGGCGCTGGTGGAGATCAGCCGCTGGTCCATGACCTTGATGCCCCGGGCTCCGCCCTGCCAGAGGGCGTTCACCACCGCCTGGAGGTCCTGCTGGTGGATGACGAGGTAGTCGGGCTGCGGTTCGGGATAGCCGGGAAGTTTCGCCGTCGCGTTGGGCGGAGCGTCGTTGAGGGTGACCGTGACGGCCGGGCCCTTGAGCTTCTGGGTGCCCGCGTTCTTCTCCAGCGCCGCGAGCCTGGCGTCCCTGGCGCCGCTGCTGCCGTCCTCGCTGCCGGCGAGGGTGTCCACGTCGCGGCGCAGGGCGCCGTTGGACTCGTCCAGCGTCGCGTTCTTGCGGCTGCGCTCCTGGATCAGGTCGGAGAGCTTCAGCATGGACGCGTCCGTACGGATGTTCGTACCCTTGGCCGTATCGAAGCTTGTGAAGAAAATGAGGCCCGCGAGGGCGAAGACGGCCACCGTGAGGACACGTACGGGCCGGAAACGGTGCGTACCGCCAGGACTGGAATCCGTCCCGGGGGAGTCGGCAGAATTGCTCAACGTACCCTTATCTCCTTCGGCGCCGCGGAAGCACTACGCTAACGGACGCCCGGGGGAGCGCTCAGTGTCCCCTTGTACGCTGCCCCGGAGCCCGCCCAAGTTCCCTGCGCGGCCACGCAGCGCATCGACAGGAGAGACCCTCGTGCCGAAGTCACGTATCCGCAAGAAGGCCGACTACACGCCGCCCCCGGCGAAGCAGGCGACCAACATCAAGCTGACCAGCAATACCTGGGTGGCACCGGCCATGCTGGCCATGTTCCTCATCGGTCTCGCCTGGATCGTTGTCTTCTACGTGACGGACGGCTCCCTGCCGATCGACGCGCTCGACAACTGGAACATCGTGGTCGGCTTCGGCTTCATCGCGGCCGGATTCGGCGTCTCCACCCAGTGGAAGTGACCGTCTTCGCCCACATGGAGACGACCGGGGCGGCAGCTCTGCCCACGGCTATCCACTGAGTTATCCACAGCTGTTGTCCACAGGTGGAAAAGAAAGACGATCTGTGGATAACTCATCCGCGGTTGACGCCGATGTGACTGGTCCACCGGTATCCGCAAACCTGTTCGCCCCCTGTCCGACCTGGGAAAACCCGGGTCAGTGACAGGGGGCACAGTTGTTCCCGCACAGCGTGCACAAGATCCGCCACGGTCTGTGGACAACATCACTTCTCAGGTGAGCCGAAGCCCATCTCAGGTGAGCTGAGCGGTTCTGAGCAGCGTAGTGACGACCACCGCGACCAGCATCAGCCCGGCGACCCCGTACTGGACGAGGTTCCTCCGCTCACGCGGGGCGTGGACCATCGCGTAGCCGACGACCACTCCGCCGATCAGACCGCCGATGTGTGCCTGCCAGGCGATGTTGCTCCACCCGAAGGTGAAGATCAGGTTGATCACCAGCAGGGCGATGACCGGGCGCATGTCGTAGTTGAGCCGGCGCATCAGGACCGCGGTGGCGCCGAACAGGCCGAAGATCGCGCCGGAGGCGCCGAGCGACGGCTGGTTGGGGGCGGCGAGCAGATAGGTGAGCGCGCTGCCCGCGAGGCCCGAGACGAAGTAGAGGGTGATGTAGCGGGCGCGGCCGAGGGCCGCCTCCAGAGGGCCGCCGACCCACCACAGGCTGAGCATGTTGAAGATGATGTGCGTGGGGCTGCCGTGCAGGAACATCGACGTCAGCATTCGGTACCACTGGCCTTCGGCCACGCCCTGGACATCGCCGGAGAGCACGGCACGGCCGAAGAGGGTGTAGCTGTTGGTGAAGGCGTCGCCCACCGAGATCTGGATGAGGTAGATCGCCAGGTTGAGGCCGATCAGCACCTTGGTGACGAGCCGGGGGTCCGCCGCGACCGTGCCGCCCGCGAGCGTGCGGGGCCGGCTGGCCGCCGGGGCGTGGCCGGCGTCGGAGCCGCCGCGGACGCAGTCGGGGCACTGGAAGCCGACGGAGGCGCTGACCATGCACTCGGGGCAGATCGGGCGTTCGCAGCGGGTGCAGCGGACGCCGGTCTCGCGGTCCGGGTGCCGGTAGCAGCCGGGCGGGCTCCCGGCGTCCTGCGGTCCCTGGTCCCGCGGGCCCTGCGGGCTGCCGGGCAGCTGGTCCATGGCGTCCCCTCAATCTCCGTGCGGCGGCTCGCACGCGGTCACAACGGGTCCGGGTGCGCAACGCACCGCCCCGTCCATCCTTACGGATGAACGGGGCGTTTGGTTCCCTGCGGGAGCCTTCGGGCTCAAGGGCAGGAAGCCCGGCGGGGACTCAGCGCTCGCGGGTCTCGACGACGACCGACTCGATGACGACGTCGTTGAGCGGACGGTCGGTGCGCGGGTTGGTCTGGGCGCCGACGATGGCGTCCACGACCTTCTGGCTGGCCGCGTCCGTGATCTCGCCGAAGATGGTGTGCTTGCGGGTCAGCCAGGCCGTCGGGGAGACGGTGATGAAGAACTGCGAGCCGTTGGTGGCCGGGCCGGCGTTGGCCATGGCCAGCAGGTAGGGCTTGTCGAAGCGAAGGTCCGGGTGGAACTCGTCCTCGAACTGGTAGCCGGGGCCGCCGGTGCCGTTGCCCAGCGGGTCACCGCCCTGGATCATGAAGCCACTGATCACCCGGTGGAAGACCGTGCCGTCGTACAGCTTGTCCGTGGACTTCACACCCGTCTCCGGGTTGACCCACTCACGCTCACCCGTGGCGAGTTCGACGAAGTTCCGGACCGTTTTGGGCGCGTGGTTCGGCAGGAGCCGGATGTCGATGTCGCCTTGATTGGTCTTCAGGGTGGCGTAAAGCTGCTCGGCCACGATGTGCCTTCCGTTGCCTTCTCTTGACGGCCCGATCCTCGCACGGACCGGGCCGTCAGGCCCCCGACCGCCACCTCCGGACGCACGTACGGACGCCGGGCGGGCAGAAAACCGGTCGAGTCCCGCCGCGACGGGAGCGGGCCGAGGCGATCCGTGGCATTGTCGACGACAAGCTCCCGTTGCCCCGTATTGATCCGCTATCTCACTTGATCGACACCTGACCGGCTCCGTCCCGGGAGTCTCCGGGAGTCGGCACCCGTGACACGGATGCCCGCCCTCACATGCCCCCGACTCCTTGTGCGGGCATGATCCCCACAGGGGCGGAAAGGTGAACTGTGTGTCTTTGGGGGTACCCGGTACCCCCGACGTACGCCACCGAGGAGGAGGAAACCCGTGACCCGCATCGACAGCGTGCGCGCCGCGACCGGCTCGGCGAAGGACAGCGTGCTGCACGCCGCGGAAGTGGTGGCGCCTTACGCCGACACGGCCAAGGACAGGGCTTCGTACTACGCGAGCGAAGCGCGTGTACGGCTCGCGCCGAAGGTGTCGCAGGCCGCCGAACAGGCCCGCGTCCAGTACGACGCCCGTCTCGCGCCGCGCCTTGAGCAGGCCCGTACCCATGTGCCACCGAAGGTCGACCAGGCCGCCCAGGAAGCGGCCATCCGCACCCGCAGGGCGGCTCGTCAGGCCGCCGACTACTCCAAGCCGAAGTTCGAGCAGGCGGTGGCCGCGGCGCAGCCCGTCCGGGACGAGGCCGCGGCACGCGGCGTGGCGGCCATCGCCGCCCTGCGCGGCCAGGTCACTCCGCAGGAGATCCAGAAGCTGCTCCGCAAGCATGAGCGGCGGGCGAGGGCCGGCCGTCTCGTGAAGGGGCTGGCCGTGCTGGGGATTCTGGCGGGTGGCGCCTTCGCCGCCTGGAAGTGGTGGGACAAGCAGGCCAACCCCGACTGGCTCGTCGAACCGCCGGCCGCGACCGAGGTGCCCGAGCCCGGACGTCTCTCGTCGGTCGACGGCAGCGGCCAGTCCGACCTGGATCCCGAGGTCCAGGTCAAGGAAGCCGAGGAAGAGGCCGCGGAGCGCGACGACCGCCGCTGAACCCGACTCAACATCGCCGCGGGGCAGGAGACTTGACGGTCTCCTGCCCCGCGGCGATGTTTCACGTGGAACAGTGCCGCGAGGGACCGCGGGCGCCCCGCGGAGGATTTACCCGCACGGTCCGCGATGACGTTTGCAACGGTCCTCGTGTGCAGCATCCATGGAGATGTTGTTAACGGAATGCGCCGAACCCGTCACTCGGCAGCCCGCGCGGCAGCTCACACAAGGGTCCCGCCCGAGCGCTCGACGCCTGGGCGTCGGACCGGCGTCCCGCACAGCGGAGCCACAGACCTCGTCCCGGCCATTGTGTTTGCGCAAAGAAATGCAACGCCTGCAAAGCCGCACGTGTGACGCGCGTCACTGGTGCGGCTCATGTCGGTTCCGTCCCGTCCGAGAACCGCTTCGCCAAGGGCGCGGGCGCGGACCATAAGGGGACATACGAAAACCGGTCAGCCGCCGCTATGAGGCGTCTGACCGGTCCGGGGTGTGGAGCCTAGGGGAGTCGAACCCCTGACATCTGCCATGCAAAGACAGCGCTCTACCAACTGAGCTAAGGCCCCCTAAGAGGAGCGTCCGACCACGAGAACCATCCGTCGACGGGCGCCGCAGACCAGAGTACCGGGTCACCCAGGGGATCTCACAAAATATTGGGGGTCCCCGTGGACGACCACTCTCCGTAAGATGCTCGACGTGGTTCGCTGTCGCGAACCGCGGTACTTGGGGAAGCGATGGGGAGACGCAATGGACGCCGCACAGCAGGAAGCAACCGCGAGAGCCCGGGAGCTGCAGCGGAACTGGTACGGGGAGCCGTTGGGGGCGCTCTTCCGTAGGCTCATAGAGGACCTGGGTCTGAACCAGGCGCGTCTTGCCGGGGTGCTGGGGCTCTCCGCGCCCATGTTGTCGCAGCTGATGAGCGGTCAGCGGGCCAAGATCGGCAATCCCGCGGTGGTCCAGCGTGTCCAGCTCCTGCAGGACCTGGCGGGGCAGGTCGCCGACGGGAGCGTCAGCGCCGCCGAGGCGACCGAGCGGATGGACGAGATCAAGAAGTCCCAGGGGGGATCGGTGCTCAGCAACACCACACAGTCCACGACCAGTTCGGGAGCCCCGACGGTCAAGCGGGTGGTCCGGGAGATCCAGTCCTTGCTGCGGTCGGTGGCCGCCGCCGGGGACATCATCGACGCGGCGGACACCCTCGCCCCGACCCACCCGGAACTGGCAGAGTTCCTCCGGGTCTACGGTGCCGGCCGTACGTCCGACGCGGTCGCGCACTACCAGTCCCACCAGAGCTGAGCCGAGCCCGGCCGCCGACCGCCCGGCGCTGGAGGCCGTGACGCCTTCCAGCCGCCGCAGGTCACGCAGCCGGGCACCTCGGAAGAGGTCTCCGGACCGATCGCCGAAGGGGAGCGACGTACGACCATGGGTGAGGTCTTCGCAGGCCGGTACGAACTGGTCGACCCGATCGGGCGCGGGGGAGTCGGCGCCGTGTGGCGGGCCTGGGACCACCGGCGGCGCCGCTATGTCGCCGCCAAGGTGCTCCAGCAGAGCGACGCGCACGCGCTGTTGCGGTTCGTGCGGGAACAGGCGATGCGGATCGACCATCCTCATGTGCTGGCGCCCGCCAGCTGGGCCGCCGACGACGACAAGGTCCTGTTCACCATGGATCTGGTCGCCGGGGGCTCTCTGGTCCATCTGGTCAACGACTACGGCCCGCTGCCTCCCTCCTTCGTCTGCACCCTGATCGACCAGCTTCTCGCGGGTCTCGCCGCCGTCCACGCGGAAGGGGTTGTGCACCGCGACATCAAGCCCGCCAATGTGCTCCTCGAAGCGACCGGGACGGCCCGGCCGCGGTTGCGGCTGTCCGACTTCGGCATCGCCATGCGACTGGGCGAACCACGGCTCACCGAGACCAACTACGTGGTGGGAACGCCGGGTTACTTCGCACCCGAGCAGATGCTGGGCTCCGAACCCGATTTTCCAGCCGACCTGTTCGCCGTGGGCCTGGTCGCCCTGTACCTCCTGGAAGGCACCAAGCCCGATGCCAAGGCGCTGATCGAGTACTTCGCCGAGCACGGCACGCCATCCGCCCCACGGGGCATACCGGAACCGCTGTGGCAGGTCGTGGCGATGCTCATCCAGCCCGATCCGCACGCTCGCTTCCGCACCGCAACGGGGGCGCGCAAGGCCCTTGCCGCAGCCGTCGAGCTGCTGCCCGAGCCCGGACCCGACGACGAGCTGATCGAGGTCTTCGACCAACTCGGGCCCCTGCCCGAGAGGTTCGGCCCGGCGGGTCCCCTGGACCCGGGGAACATCTCGGAGGCGGGCCCGCGGACTCTGTCCTCCCGCGGCCTTCCGGACACCACAGCGGCTCACCCCGGACTCGACGACTCCGGCTCAAGTTCCGGATCGGACTTCGGTCTTGGCGCCGGCCTCGGCACTGATCTCGGCACTCACCCGGGCACTGACCTGGGCACTGACTTCGGTGTTGACCTTGAGGCCGGCTCCGGTCCCGACTTCGTCGTCCGGCCCGCGACCAGCGCCGAGGACAGGCGTCGCGATCTCGGTACCGGCGCCGTACGCCCGGAATCCCGTTCCGCCGACCCGGGGCAAGGCTCCGCACAGGAGCCTGCGCGGGGCTCCGTAGGACAGGAGCAGTGGCCTGCTCAGGACGGCGTACGGCCTCGACCCGCCGCCGAGGACGCGGGGGCCGAGCCGGCCCCTGAGCGCGTACGGCCCCTGCCCGCCCCCGGCGGCGTACGGTCCCGGCCCGTCGCCGAGGACGCTCGCTCCCTTGCCGCCCCCGACGACGACCCGGCGGATCCCACCCCCGGGACCTCCCCCCGACCGTCCTCGATGTCGGACACCGGCAGCTTCCATCTGCCGCCGCCGCGACCCGCCACCACGGCCGGTTCCCCGCGGCGACCGCAGGCAGCGCATCCGCTCCAGCAGCCCCGGAACCCCCAGACGGGGCAACCCCAGCAGATGTGGCCGGAGGCCCAGGCTCCCACTCCCCCCGTCCCGGTCCCGCTCCCCCCGCCGACGGCCGCCCCGTTCTCCCGGGCGCCTTTCGACCCGACCCCGACGCCCACTCCCCCTACCGCGCCCCTTCCCGCGCAGGGGCCCTCCCAGCATCGGCCCCCGGCCCCGATCCCGTCCGCCGCGATGCCACAGCACGCGTACGCCCCGACCGCTTCGTACACCGCTCGATCCGTTCAGCTTCCGCCCCGGACGGCGGCGGTTCCGGAACGCCGAGGACGACGCGCACGGCCGCGTCCGGGGCCGCCCGCCAAGGTCGCGGTGCCGATGCTGCTGCTCGCCCTGGCCTGTTTCGCGGTGGGGTTCTGGGCCCTGACCCGGACCTGACGGGACGAACGGGCCCGACCCGTGGTCCGAGCGGGGAGCGTTACCAGCCCTGTGGAGCCCCGTGCTCCCAAGATGCCGGTGCCGACGTCGGCGGCGGCGCGGGAAGCGAGGCCGGGGCCGTGTCCGCGTCCTCCGGGGCCGGCCCCGGAGTCCGCACCGCACGACGGCGCGCGAGCAGGGTCCACACTCCGAGGATCACCATCAGCAGGCTTCCCGCGCCGATGCCGCCCGCGGCGACCAGCTTCATGGTTCCCCTTCGGCCGGCGCCGCCGCCGTCCCCGGTGCCCGACGCGCCGTCGTCGGCCGCGTTGCCGGAGTTCCCCACCGGGACCGCGAACACGTCCCGGGGCGTCGCCCGCCCCGCGTAGGCGGGCCCCGTCCGCGCCGCTCCGGCCACGCGCACGCGCAGTGTCAGCCCGAACGGCCCCTCGCCGAAGCGGTCGGCGACCTGCGCGGCGAGATGGACCACGAGGTAGTAGGAGCCGGCGAACCGCATGCCGCTCACGCGGTCGTTGAGGGCGTAGCGGTTCTCGTAGGCGACGGGGGGAAGGGGGTCGAGCGCGGCGGAGCGCTGGCTGCCGTCGTATCCGGAGCCGACGCCGTCGACGAAGCCGCGTACGGGGTTGTAGAGGGACATGACCAGAGCGGTGCCCATATAGCCCTCGCCACGGCTCGCGCTGCCCAGGTCCGCGGTGGCGTAGAACCGCTGTCCCCAGTCGACCGGAACCTTGTAGAACCGGGTCTGCCCCGGGCTGATGTCGTCCTTCCAGACTCCCTGCCCGAGCGGGACGGCGACGCTGAACCCGGCGCCCCCCGCGCGGTGCTTCGGGGTCCCCACGAGGGCGTCGGGCGACGCGGAGTTCCAGACGTCCGGTGCACTCGTCGGACCGGACGCCGTCTTCAGACCGGGCTCCGAGACATAACTGAGCTCCAGGTCCCACGGGCGGGACGAGGAAGCCGGCGTGCCGGCCGAACCCGTCGTACCGCCCGTGGTCCCCGCCGCTCCGGTGCGTTCGACGACCACGTAGTACGTTCCCGCCGACTGGCAGGCGTACTGCTTGCCGCTCGTTTCACGGGACGCCCAGGCGGCGACGGGGTGCGGGCTCTGGGTGGCGCCGAAGTGGACGGTGCCGGAGAACGAGCAGTTGCGGCCGTTGTCGTCCTGCAGGGAGACCTTGAGGCCGTCCGAGTAGGAGACCGTCGCGCCGCGCCGGGGGACGGCGGTGGCGGCGACGTACGCGTTGGAGACGGCATCGAGTTCGAGGCGGTAGTAAAGCCTGCCGTCCCTCCCCGCAACTCCTACGGAACTCTTGTACGTGCGGCCCGGCTCCAGTCGTACCGCGTCCGTCGAGTCGCTCGTGCCCGTGACGGTGGTGGCGTCCTCGGCGAAGGCGTACGGCGCGGGCGTCCCGTCGGCGGCCGCCCTCGCGTCTTCGGCGGAGGTCCGCGCATCGGCGGCCCCGGGATCGGCCGCGACGGCCCGGCCCGCGGGTGCGAGGGCCACACAGAGCGCGGCCGCCGCTGCCGTGGCCGCGAGCATCCGGCCGTGCCACGAACTCGCGCACCGGCCCCCGCCCCGCCGGCCCTCCGTGCGCCGCCCCATCACGCGCCACCCCTCGTCGTAGCCCCCTGGCGCGGACCATCCTGCCCCGTCGGCCACGGCGACACCCGGGCTACCAGTGGGAGCGGCCGAAAGGGAGCGGCCGCAAGTCCATGCTTTTTGCCCGTGCAACGGATTCGCTTGCTTTCGTGAAGCGACAGGGCTCCGGGAAACACAAAACCCCGACCGCGAGGCGGCCGGGGTCTGCTCCGAGACTGTTGTCTGTACTCACGAACCCGTGGGCACGGAGTCAGTCGCCTCCGTCCACAGATCCTGCTCGGCGCGATCCGCCTGGATCTGGCGGTACACGAGGAGCCCGCCGATGGCGGCCAGTGCGACCAGGAGAAGCTTCTTCACCGCGCGACCTCGTCTTTCGTTGACGTAGGGGACTTCTGGCGCCCGACTATACACACCGACCGATATCGATCGGTGACCTGGATCAGCCCTCAACTGCGGCCCCACGCACAGCGATAGAACGGGATGCGACCGCTCCGATCGCAGGGTGATCACACATCACAGAAAGTGACTTTCGAGGGCATCTACGTATTTTCCTGGTCGTTTGCGGCCATCCGGGTGGTGTTCATCTGAACATCAACGCGCCACGGGTGCAGGTCCACCACTTCACGGCCCGCATACACATCATGAGGAAAGTACGCAAATCGCCCGACCCGAAAGTGAGGGGCCGTGACCCAGAACAAGGTCATGAAGCTGTGGACCGCGATCGTCACCGCCTTCCTGGCGCTGTGCACGACGCTCGGATTCGTCACGACCACCGCGGCCGCCGCGGTACCGCAGGCCGGCCCGGCCCGCAACGCCGAGACCTCGGTGACCGCCCCGGCGATCGCCCCGGCGACGGCCTTCTGGGCCTGGTCCTACAGTCGGGCCCTGCCCCCCACGATGAAGCAACGGATCCGGGCCGAGGCACACGGCTCCTCGCCGAGCTGCCGCCACCGCGCACCGGCCGGCGACGACACGGCGGACGCCGCCGCTCCCGGCAGCCTGGAAGGCCTCGCAGACCCCGGCACCTGTTCCGGGCCCGAGACCCTCGTGGCGCCCGGCACGCAGCCCGTGGAGGCCCTCACGCCCGCGGTACCGCTCCAGCGCCGAGAAGCCCGCTGAGACGAGCGGGAGCACCGCACGAGGAGTCGGTACGGACGGACGTCGATACGGCAGATGTCGGTACGGACGGAAGCCGGAAGTCGGTACGGACGGAAGTCGGTACGGACGGACAGCACGGGACACCGTCCCCAGACACTTCTCAGGTCTCCCGGCCCCGGGCTCCATGAACCCCGCGGCCCTTTGCCCCTCCTCGCGTCTCGCGGCTTCCTGCCCTCCTTGAACCCCGCGGCCTCCGGCCGTTCTGCCCGCAACCCCTCACAGACACCCTGACGTAGCGGCGAACTTGCGTACAAAGCACCCAGGGCAAAGGCCCGGCGACTCGGAAGAGTCGCCGGGCCTTCGACATTGCGCCGCCGTGAGCCCTCCTGCGCACATCGCGTACCGGCTCCTTCGGCCAGGACGCAGGCGTCACGATCACCGGTGGGTCACCAGGCCGATGTCCAGGATCGGAATCTCCGTGCGGCAGGACCGATCACATGCGCCCGCGGAAGAACCCCATCCGGCTTTCAGGGCTCAAAGGAACCGTCGACGTGGCGGTGACTTCCGTCGGACGGCCAAAGGACCGCTTCGGCCCCCAGCCCCTCGTGAAGGCCCCCGCACGGAATACGCAAAGGCCCCCGACCGTGAACGGTCGAGGGCCTTCATGCTGTGGGGCTAACAGGATTTGAACCTGTGGCCTCATCCTTATCAGGGATGCGCTCTAACCAACTGAGCTATAGCCCCGCCGCGCTCTGCGGAGTGTGTCCCGCGCGCTGACCTCTGAAGATTAGCGCACGACGCGGCCAGTCCCAAAATCGATAGTCAGAGGGCGTTTGAACGGACCCTCACTCGTCCTCTGCGAGGGTCAGCTCGACGCCGCCGACGAAGCCGGCGGAGAGGTTGTAGATGAACGCTGCGAGGGTCGCCAGGGCGGTCGCGAGCACCACGTCGATGACCGCGATGATCGACGTGAACAGCAGGACGTGCGGGAGCGAGAGGAACGACTGGAGGTCGAAGCCGTTGGACTCGTTCGAGCCCGTCGCCTCCGAGATCGTGCCGCCGACGGTCGAGAAGACGCCCATCGCGTCCATGACCATCCACAGCACCGCGGCCGCCACGATCGTGCAGATACCGAGCGCGATGGAGAGCAGGAAACTGACCTTCATCACCGACCACGGGTCGGCCTTGGCCACCCGCAGCCGCGCCTTGCGCGTGCGCGGCGTCGTCCGCGCCCCGGTGCGCGGCCGGCGGACCGCGCCCGAAGGCGGCTGCGCCGGGTACGCCTGCGGCGGATGATACGGCTGCGCGGGCTGCTGCCCCTGCCGCTCGCCCGGCAGCGGAGATGCCGCCGGGGGCGATACCGGCGGCGCGCTCGGGGTCACGGGCGCCCCGACCGGGGCCGCCTGCCCGCCCGCGTACTGCTGGGCCTGCTGGCCTCGGGTATCCGTCACAGTTCCCCCCTGGGATCCATGAGAGTCATGGGAGTCGGTCTCATCCATGGCGGTGCCACGGCCGCCGTCCGTTTCCGTACCGGTCGATCCGGCGCCCGTGGCTCCGCTCACGACGACTCACTCCTCGCGCTACTCGGCCGAGGACGGCTCGCCCTCTTCCGTACCGATGGCCTCGACGCCTTCGACGGTCTCGTCCACGGCGTCGTCGCCGTCGACTTCCTCCGCCTCACGACCGGCCTCGGCGTTACGAGCGATGCCGACCACGGCATCGCGCTTGCCCAGGTTGATCAGTTGGACGCCCATGGTGTCACGGCCCGTCTCCCTGACCTCGTTGACTCGCGTACGAATCACACCACCGGACAGTGTGATGGCGAGGATCTCGTCGGTCTCCTCGACCACCAGCGCGCCGACGAGGGAGCCGCGGTCCTCGACGATCTTGGCGGCCTTGATACCGAGGCCGCCGCGACCCTGGACGCGGTACTCGTCGACGGCGGTCCGCTTCGCGTACCCACCGTCTGTGGCAGTGAACACGAACGTACCGGGTCGAACAACATTCATCGAGAGCAGCTCGTCGCTCTCGCGGAAGCTCATACCCTTGACGCCCGAGGTCGCACGGCCCATCGGTCGCAAAGCGTCATCCGTCGCGGTGAACCTGATCGACTGCGCCTTCTTGCTGATCAGGAGCAGATCGTCCTCGGCGGATACGAGTTCGGCTCCGATCAGTTCGTCGTCGGATCCGTCCTCCGTCTCACGAAGGTTGATCGCGATGACGCCGCCCGCGCGGGGCGAATCGTAATCCTTGAGCGGCGTCTTCTTGACCAGTCCGCCCTTCGTGGCCAGCACCAGATAGGGCGCCGCCTCGTAGTCGCGGATCGCGAGGATCTCGGCGATCGCCTCGTCCGGCTGGAAGGCCAGCAGGTTGGCGACGTGCTGGCCACGCGCGTCACGGCCGGCGTCCGGGAGCTCGTACGCCTTGGCGCGGTAGACCCGGCCCTTGTTCGTGAAGAACAGCAGCCAGTGGTGCGTCGTCGACACGAAGAAGTGGTCGACGATGTCGTCCTGCTTCAGCTTCGTGCCGCGGACACCCTTGCCGCCCCGCTTCTGCGAGCGGTAGTCCTCCGTCTTGGTGCGCTTGATGTAGCCACCGCGCGTGATGGTGACGACGATGTCCTCTTCGGCGATCAGGTCCTCGATGGACATGTCACCGTCGAAGGGCACCAGCTTGGAGCGGCGGTCGTCGCCGAACTTCTCGACGATCGCGGCGAGCTCCTCGCTGATGATGCCGCGCTGACGCACCGGCGAGGCCAGGATCTCGTTGTACTCGCGGATCTTGGCCTGGAGCTCGTCGTGCTCCTGGACGATCTTCTGGCGCTCCAGAGCGGCCAGTCGGCGCAGCTGCATCTCGAGGATCGCGTTGGCCTGGATCTCGTCGATCTCCAGGAGGCCCATCAGGCCCTCTCGCGCGATCTCCACCGTGTCACTGCGCCGGATGAGCGCGATGACCTCGTCGATGGCGTCCAGGGCCTTCAGGAGGCCGCGCAGGATGTGCGCGCGCTCCTCGGCCTTGCGCAGCCGGAACTTCGTCCGGCGGACGATGACCTCGATCTGGTGCGTCACCCAATGGCGGATGAACGCGTCCAAGGAGAGGGTGCGCGGCACACCGTCGACGAGCGCCAGCATGTTCGCGCCGAAGTTCGTCTGCAGGTCGGTGTGCTTGTAGAGGTTGTTCAGGACGACCTTGGCGACGGCGTCCCGCTTGAGGACGATCACGAGCCGCTGGCCGGTACGGGAGCTGGTCTCGTCCCGTACGTCGGCGATGCCGCCGACCTTGCCGTCCTTGACCAGGTCGGCGATCTTCTGGGCGAGGTTGTCGGGGTTGACCTGGTACGGGAGTTCGGTCACCACCAGGCACTGGCGGTTCTGGATCTCCTCGACGTCGACGACCGCGCGCATCGTGATGGAGCCACGGCCCGTGCGGTACGCCTCCTCGATGCCCTTGCGGCCCACCACCAGGGCGCCGCTCGGGAAGTCGGGGCCCTTGATGCGCTCGATCAGGGCGTCCAGGAGCTCCTCGTGGGAGGCCTCGGGGTTCTCCAGGTACCACTGGGCACCGGCCGCGACCTCGCGCAGGTTGTGCGGCGGGATGTTGGTGGCCATACCGACCGCGATGCCCGCCGAGCCGTTGATCAGCAGGTTCGGGAAGCGGGCCGGCAGGACCGTCGGCTCCTGGTTGCGGCCGTCGTAGTTGTCCGTGAAATCGACGGTCTCCTCGTCGATGTCGCGGACCATCTCCATGGACAGCGGCTTCAGCTTGCACTCGGTGTACCGCATGGCGGCGGCCGGGTCGTTGCCGGGAGAGCCGAAGTTGCCGTTGGAGTCCACCAGCGGCATCCGCATCGACCACGGCTGCGCGAGACGGACCAGCGCGTCGTAGATCGAGGAGTCGCCGTGCGGGTGGTAGGTGCCCATGACGTCGCCGACGACGCGGGCGCACTTGTAGAAGCCCTTCTCGGGCCGGTAGCCGCCGTCGTACATCGCGTACAGGACGCGGCGGTGGACGGGCTTGAGACCGTCCCGCACGTCGGGCAGCGCGCGCGACACGATGACGGACATCGCGTAGTCGAGGTACGAGCGCTGCATCTCGGTCTCGAGCCCGACGGGCTCGATACGCATGGCGATGTCGCCCGCTTCAGGATTGCTCGGTGTGTTCTCGTCGGTCATTGCTGGTGAAGATCCTTTCTGACGCGGTCAGCTGAGACCGACTCAGATGTCGAGGAAGCGGACGTCCTTGGCATTGCGCTGGATGAACGCGCGGCGCGCCTCGACGTCCTCGCCCATGAGGACCGAGAACAGGTCGTCGGCCTGGGCGGCGTCGTCGAGCGTGACCTGGCCGAGCACGCGGTGCTCCTGGTCCATGGTCGTGATGCGCAGTTCCTCGGCGTTCATCTCACCGAGACCCTTGAAGCGCTGGATCGAGTCCTCGCGGACCCGCTTGCCCGCCTGGCGACCGAGCTCGATCAGCGCGTCGCGCTCGCGGTCCGAGTACGCGTACTCGAAGTCGTCCCGGCCCCACTTGATCTTGTAGAGCGGCGGACGGGACAGGAACACGTGCCCGGCCTCGACCAGCGGCCGCATGAAGCGGAACAGGAAGGTCAGCAGCAGGGTGTTGATGTGCTGGCCGTCGACGTCGGCGTCCGCCATCAGAATGATCTTGTGATAGCGGAGCTTCGCGATGTCGAAGTCCTCGTGGACTCCGGTGCCGAAGGCGGAGATCAGCGCCTGGATCTCCTGGTTCTGCAGGATCTTGTCGATCCGCGCCTTCTCGACGTTGAGGATCTTTCCGCGGATCGGGAGGATCGCCTGGTACTGCGGGTTCCGGCCCGACTTGGCCGAGCCGCCGGCGGAGTCACCCTCGACGATGAAGATCTCGCACTTGATGGGGTCGTTCGACTGGCAGTCGGAGAGCTTGCCCGGCAGGGACGCGGACTCCAGGAGGCCCTTGCGGCGGGTGAGGTCGCGCGCCTTGCGGGCCGCCACGCGCGCGGTGGCCGCCTGGATGGACTTGCGGATGATGTCCGCGGCCTCGACCGGATTGCGGTCCAGCCAGTCGTTGAGGTGCTCGTAGACCGCCTTCTGGACGAAGGTCTTCGCCTCCGTGTTGCCCAGCTTGGTCTTGGTCTGGCCCTCGAACTGAGGCTCGCTCAGCTTGACCGAGATGATCGCGGTCAGACCCTCGCGGATGTCGTCGCCCGTGAGGTTGTCGTCCTTCTCGCGAAGCAGCTTCTTGTCGCGCGCGTACTTGTTGATGAGCGAGGTCAGCGCCGCACGGAAGCCCTCCTCGTGCGTACCGCCCTCGTGGGTGTGGATGATGTTGGCGAAGGAGTACACGCCCTCGCTGTAGCCGCTGTTCCACTGCATCGCGACCTCGAGGGACAGGCTCTTGTCCTTGTCCTCCGCTTCGAGGTCGATGACGGTGGGGTGAACCGCCTCTCCCTTGCGGGAGTTGAGGTACTTCACGAAGTCGACGATGCCGCCTTCGTAGTGGTACGTGACGGTCTTGACCTCGTCCTTCTCGTCGGCGCCCGCCTCGTCCGCCCCGGCAACGGCCTTCGCCGAATCGCGCTCATCAGTGAGTTTGATCGTCAAACCCTTGTTGAGGAACGCCATCTCCTGGAAGCGCCGCGAGAGCGTCTCGAAGGAGTACTCCGTGGTCTCGAAGATGTCCGCGTCGGCCCAGAAGGTGACCGACGTTCCGGTCTCGTGCGTGGCCTCGTGCTTGGACAGTGGAGCCGTCGGGACGCCCAGCTTGTATTCCTGCGTCCACCGGTGGCCGTCCGTCTTGACCTCGACGGAGATCTTGCTCGACAGGGCGTTCACCACGGAGACGCCTACGCCGTGCAGACCACCGGAGACCGCGTAGCCGCCGCCGCCGAACTTGCCGCCCGCGTGCAGGACGGTCAGCACGACCTCGAGGGCCGGCTTGCCCTCGGACGCGACGATGCCCACCGGGATGCCGCGGCCGTTGTCGACGACGCGTACGCCGCCGTCCGGAAGGATCGTGATGTCGATCGTGTCCGCGTGGCCGGCGAGCGCCTCGTCGACCGAGTTGTCCACCACCTCGTACACGAGGTGGTGGAGTCCACGCTCACCGGTCGAACCGATGTACATGCCGGGTCGCTTGCGGACCGCGTCCAGACCCTCGAGGACGGTGATGGCACTGGCGTCGTACGAGGCTGTGACCTCGCCGTTTACGCCGATGTCGGTGGACGGGATGTTCTCGTTGGGGTTGCCGGAATCGGCCACGAAGCGCCCTTTCTGGCACAGCACAAGCCGAACTCCCGGCGGGTGGCCGGAGCGGCTGCGGCGTGTTGCGGTGGTAAGCCTTGGTCAGCGTTGCTCGGTGCGTCCCACTAGTGGGGCGGGATTAGCTTCCAGTCTACCGGTAGCGCCGACAGTGATGGGGGTTTGCCGGTACCTGAGTCCGCATGTGCCGCCCTGAACCGGTCTCGCCCGACTCCCCATATACGGACCCGGGCCCAAAGAGGCTTACAGCGGCACTCAGCGCTTCGAGGTGTCAACCCTTGGCTACTGACGAGTCAGGTCGATGTCCGCCATGGCGTTCGGTTGCCCGCGGCGGTCGGACGGAGCCCGTGGAGGGGCGTCCTTCCGGACGGTCGCGGTGCGCTCCGGTCCGCCTCTGATACGCCGCTGACCAGCGACGATCGATGGTTTGTCAGATCAGCCGACAGGGGTGGCGGGGCGCGGCGCCCGGCGGCGGCCGCCGCCACGGCGGATCCGGGAGGACAGCGAGTCACTCGCGAGCGGGGTCGGCGGAGGACCTGAGCGCGAGGCACGGGGCAGCCGCATCCGACGTACGGCGACCGCGCGCATGCCGATCGGGGGCGCACCGTGGCCCGGCCGCGCCGCGGGCGACGGCTCGAATTCGTTCGCTGTCAGCCGGATCCGCGGCCCGGCGTGGTGACGATCACCGGCGGCCCGAGGCCGGAGCGGCCGACCTGGCGCCGACCGGCGCCGCCCGAGCCTGCCGCGCCGGACGATCCGCCGCGATGGTGCTCGGTCGCGCGCCGGAACAGCCGCAGTCGGGAGCGGACGGGTCCGGCGGCCCGGAATCCGTCACGATCAGCGGCGGTCGAAGGACAGGGCGACGTTCTCGGCGATGTCCGCAGGTACCACGCCGCCGGTCACCGCCTCGGGTGAGCGGCGTCAGGACGCGTGGCTGCCCTTCGCGGACCTGCCCGCCGCCGTCCGCCGGTCATCCGTAGGTGTCGCCGGGCCCCGTACTGCCCGGGGCGCGCAGCGGCCCGTACCGGCGCGGGGGGCCCGTCGGCCCCTGCACCTTGAGCAGGCGCACGGTGCCGTGGCCGAGGTCCTGGTTCAGCCGCGCGACCAACTGCGGTGCCAGCAGGCGCAGCTGGGTCGCCCAGGCCGTCGAGTCGCACTGCACCGTCAGCACCCGTTCGGCCGGGTCGTCGTCGTAACGCAGCGGCACGCAGTGGTTGGCCAGGTCGTCACCGACGATCTGCGGCCAGCGGCCCATCACACCGCCCACCGCGGCCGGGGCCTCCCAGCCGCGCTCGCTGAGCAGCCGGTTGATGGCGGCGCCGAGCGCCATGGGGTCGCGTCCGTCGGCACCCGAGCCGGAGCGCAGACCACCACCGCGCCGCGCCTGCTTCTTCTGCTGGGCCGCGTCCCCACGCGCGCGTGCCTGCTCCTTCGCGGCGCGCAGCGCCACGCGCGCGAGGTCGACACCGGACGGCTCGGGGGTCTGCTTGCGGGGTGCGGCGCCGGACGCGCCCTCGGCACCCGTTCCCGATGTGTTCTCCGTCATACGCGCTCCACCGTGCCCTCGGACACGGCGTACCGCGTCCCGGCCAGAACATGCGGCACGTCGTCGTCCACGGCCGCCGTCACGAGGACCTGCTCGCCGGGTGCGACAAGTTCCGCCAGGCGCTCGCGCCTGCGGCTGTCCAGCTCCGCGAACACGTCGTCGAGGATCAGCACCGGCTCGTTGCCCTCGGCCCTGAGCAGGTCGTACGAGGCCAGGCGCAGCGCCAGCGCGTACGACCAGGACTCTCCGTGGGAGGCGTATCCCTTGGCGGGCAGCTGACCGAGTTTGAGGACCAGATCGTCCCGATGGGGTCCTACGAGGGTCACGCCGCGTTCGATCTCCGGCTTGCGTGCCTCTTCCATGGCTGTCATGAGCTGGGCGTAGAGCTCCTCGCGGGCGTGGCCCACGATGCCGGGCGAGGACGCCTTGTACTCCAGGGCGACGGGCCCGCCGCCCGGCGCCAGCTGCTCGTAGGCCTTGTCGGCCAGCGGCTGGAGCGTGGCGACCAGGTCGAGCCGCTGGGCCAGCAGCTCGGCGCCCACGCGCGCGAGGTGCTGGTCCCACACTTCGAGCGTGGACAGGTCCATGGTGCGGCCGCCGTGCCGGCGGGCCAGCGCGGCCGACTTCAGGAGGGTGTTGCGCTGCTTGAGGACCCGGTCATAGTCGGACCGGACGCCCGCCATGCGCGGGGAGCGGGCGGTGATCAGCTCGTCGAGGAACCGGCGTCGCTCTCCGGGGTCGCCCTTGACGAGGGCAAGGTCCTCGGGCGCGAACAGGACGGTTCGTACGATGCCGAGTACGTCACGGGGTCTGACCTGCGAGGACCTGTTGATGCGGGCGCGGTTGGCCTTGCCGGGGTTCAGCTCCAGCTCGATGAGCTGCTGGCGCTCTCCCTGGCGGACGTTGGCCCGGATGAACGCCCGGTCGGCGCCCATGCGGACGAGCGGCGCGTCGGAGGAGACGCGGTGGCTGCCGAGGGTCGCGAGATAGCCGACCGCCTCGACCAGGTTCGTCTTGCCCTGTCCGTTGGGACCCACGAACGCGGTGACGCCCGGATCGAGCGGGACCTCGACCCGGGCGTACGAGCGGTAGTCGGCCAGCGACAGATGCGTGACGTGCATGGTCGTTCGCCGACCTCCCCCAGCGTGGTGTTTCGGTTGGTCCCCGGGGTCCGGGCCGGACCCCGGTTCTCGGGTTTCGTCCCCGGCTGTGGACAACCGGGTCACCCCGGGTGCGGAGAACCCGGGGCGTCGATCAGGCCTTCTCGACGGCGTGGCCGCCGAACTGGTTGCGCAGCGCCGCGATCATCTTCATCTGCGGCGAGTCGTCCTGCCGCGAGGCGAAGCGGGCGAAGAGCGACGCGGTGATCGCGGGGAGCGGCACCGCGTGGTCGATGGCTGCCTCCACGGTCCACCGGCCCTCGCCGGAGTCCTGTGCGTAGCCCTTGAGCTTCTCCAGGTGCTCGTCCTCGTCCAGCGCGTTGACGGCGAGGTCGAGCAGCCAGGAGCGGATGACCGTGCCTTCCTGCCAGGAGCGGAAGACCTCACGCACGTCCGTGACGGAGTCGGCCTTCTCCAGGAGCTCCCAGCCTTCGGCGTAGGCCTGCATCATGGCGTACTCGATGCCGTTGTGGACCATCTTCGCGAAGTGGCCCGCGCCGACCTTGCCCGCGTGCACCGCTCCGAAGTCGCCCTCGGGCTTCAGCGCGTCGAAGACCGGCTGGACCTTGGCGACGTGTTCGGCGTGGCCGCCGTACATCAGCGCGTAGCCGTTCTCCAGACCCCAGACACCGCCGGAGACGCCGCAGTCGACGAAACCGATGCCCTTGATGCCCAGCTCGACGGCGTGCTTCTCGTCGTCCGTCCAGCGCGAGTTGCCGCCGTCCACGACGATGTCGCCGGGCTCCAGCAGGGCGGCCAGCTCGTCGACGGTGGACTGGGTGGCGGCGCCGGCCGGGACCATGACCCACACCACGCGCGGCCCCTTGAGCTTGCCCACCAGCTCTTCCAGGCTGTGGACATCGGCGAGGTCCGGGTTGCGGTCGTATCCGATGACGGTGTGACCTGCGCGGCGGATCCGCTCGCGCATGTTGCCGCCCATCTTGCCGAGGCCGACGAGACCGAGCTCCATCAGTTGTTCCTTAGGGGTATGCGACGTGACGTGAGGGCACTCTCGTACCTGGTCCGAGCCTAGACCTGGGGGTACCACCCACGCCTTTCGGGCACCGGGGGACCTCACGCACATCTGTGGGCATAGCCGCTCAGACGTATGCCCCACGCGTGGTGCGGCCCGCCGGGCCCGTGGGGACCGGCGGGCTCCGGGGTCAGCCGGACAGACGCACCGGCATGATCAGGTACTTGTATGCCTCGTCCGCCTCGGCGTCCAGGGCGGGCCTGCCGCTCAGCAGGGCGGGCTTCGTGGACGTCGTGAAGGAGAGCTGGGCCACCGGCGAGTCGATGGCGCTCAGGCCGTCGAGCAGGAACGTCGGGTTGAAGGCGATCGAGACGTCGTCGCCCTCCAGCTGGGCGTCGACCCTTTCCACAGCCTGTGCGTCGTCGCTGGAGCCGGCCTCCAGGATCAGCACGCCCTGCTCGAAGCTGAGTCGCACCGGGGTGTTCCGCTCGGCGACCAGGGCCACACGCTTGACGGCCTCCACGAAGGGGGCGGTCTCGATGACGGCGATGGAGTTGAACTCCGTCGGGAACAGCGAGCGGTACTTCGGGAGGTCGCCTTCGAGCAGACGGGTGGTCGTACGCCGCCCGGCACCCTCGAAGCCGATCAGGCCCTCGCCGGAGCCGGAGCCGGACAGCGCCAGGATCACGCTGTCGCCGCCCGTGAGGGCCTTGGCGGTGTCCAGGAGCGTCTTGGCGGGCACCAGGGCGACCGCGGACGCCTCCGGGTTCTCCGGCTTCCACAGGAACTCGCGGACCGCGAAGCGGTAGCGGTCGGTGGACGCCAGGGTGACCTTGTCGCCCTCGATCTCGATGCGGACACCGGTGAGCACGGGGAGCGTGTCGTCCCGCCCGGCGGCGATGGCCACCTGGGCGGCGGCCGAGGCGAAGACCTCACCGGGAACGGTGCCGGTGGCCGACGGCATCTGGGGCAGTGCCGGGTACTCCTCCACAGGCAGGGTGTGGAGTGTGAACCGCGAGGAGCCGCAGACCACGGTCGCCCGTACACCGTCTGTGGAAATCTCCACCGGCCGGTTGGGAAGCGCCCGGCAGATGTCCGCGAGGAGGCGGCCGGAAACGAGGACCGTGCCCTCCTCGTCGATCTCCGCGTCCACCGAGACCCTCGCCGAGACCTCGTAGTCGAAGCTGGAGAGGCTCAGTGCGCCCTCCTCGGCCTTCAGAAGAAGGCCGGCGAGGACAGGCGCCGGCGGACGGGCCGGGAGGCTGCGTGCCGCCCAGGCCACTGCCTCCGCGAGTACGTCGCGTTCCACCCGGATCTTCACCGTTGCCGCCTCCGTCTGTTGCCGGCGCTCTCGCCCTGCTGGCCTTCGTCGTCTCACTCGGTGTCGCTCGGACCGCTGAGGGGAAGGACACCGGGGAACAGTCTGACGCACCGCGCTGACAGTCGGCGCCTCTCGGGGTCAAGTCGTGCCGAGCGGCACTTGAGCCTCCGACGGCGAGTTGTGCACAGCCCCCACTTCGAAACGGTTCTCAGGCTCTCTCTAGTTGGTCTTAGTAGTAGGGCCTGTGGAAACCGTGGATAACCCCGTTTTCGCAGCTCAGATGCGTTTTTTTGTCCACCGACCCTGTGGGCGGAGGCGGTGGACAACCGGGGGTGTCTGTGGACGGCGGAAAGTTCTGCACACTCGATCCACAGCTTGGGGTCACTTCTCCCCAGCGCCGTCCCCAGCTTTACCCACGTTCCCCACAGGCCAATCCGGCACCTCGGTGTGACGCCTTTCACTCGACGCGGTGAGATGGCGCGGCGCGTTGCCGAACAGTGGACAGAGGTGTGGAGAAGCTGGAGATCGCTGGGGACAACTGGCCCCGGCCTGTGGGTCACCGGTGGACAACTTCCCGCACAGCCTGTGGATCCGCTCTTCGTCCACAGCCTGTGGAGAGTCTTCGTCCACGAATCCACAGGCGGCTGACCTGGTCTGATGGTCTTTCAACAGTGCTACCTGTGGAAACGATCTGGACAACTTCCCAGTCCCCAGGATGTGGATGGAAGAAAGTCACCACATCTGTGGAGAGTGGCCGTAACCAGGCTCGGATTCGAACAGCAGGTGTCGGGCCGGTAGCGGTGAAATCGGGGCGGGAACCCTCGGAAACGGGGGTCGAACCCCTCAAGAGTCGTGAACGAAGCCTTCGGAGGGGGTGTTTGGACCTCGTCGAGCGCGCGGCTGGGCCGTTCCGGGAACGACCAAGGGCGCCCCGGGAGGATGTCCCTGGGCGCCCTTCGGCACGTACGACCGTGTGTCGGCCCGGCGGAGCAACTGCGACCGACCGCCGCCGGCCGCGCTCGCCGACCGCGACTGCGACTGCGGAGCCGGCGCGGGTGCCGGCCTCCGTCAGCCGTTCTTGATGCGGTTCGTGAGCTCGGTGACCTGGTTGTAGATGGAGCGGCGCTCGGCCATCAGCGCGCGGATCTTGCGGTCGGCGTGCATCACGGTCGTGTGGTCGCGGCCGCCGAACTGCGCGCCGATCTTCGGCAGCGACAGATCGGTGAGCTCACGGCACAGGTACATGGCGATCTGCCGCGCCGTCACCAGGACGCGGCTGCGCGAGGAGCCGCACAGGTCGTCCACCGTGAGCCCGAAGTAGTCGGCGGTGGCCGCCATGATCGCGGTCGCGGTGATCTCGGGGGCCGAGTCCTCGCCGCCCGGGATCAGGTCCTTGAGGACGATCTCCGTCAGACCGAGGTCCACCGGCTGCCGGTTGAGCGACGCGAACGCCGTCACCCGGATCAGCGCGCCCTCCAGCTCGCGGATGTTGCGCGAGATCCGGGACGCGATGAACTCGAGGACCTCCGGCGGGGCGTTGAGCTGCTCCTGCACGGCCTTCTTGCGAAGGATGGCGATACGGGTCTCCAGCTCGGGCGGCTGGACGTCGGTGATCAGACCCCACTCGAAGCGGTTCCGCAGCCGGTCCTCCAGGGTGACCAGCTGCTTGGGCGGCCGGTCGCTGGAGAGCACGATCTGCTTGTTCGCGTTGTGGAGCGTGTTGAAGGTGTGGAAGAACTCCTCCTGCGTCGACTCCTTGTCCGCGAGGAACTGGATGTCGTCGACGAGCAGGATGTCCATCTCCCGGTACCGCTTGCGGAAGCTGTCGCCCTTGCCGTCGCGGATGGAGTTGATGAACTCGTTGGTGAACTCCTCCGAGCTCACGTACCGCACCCGCGTACCCGGGTAGAGGCTGCGCGCGTAGTGCCCGATCGCGTGCAGCAGGTGCGTCTTGCCGAGTCCCGACTCCCCATAGATGAAGAGGGGGTTGTACGCCTTCGCCGGCGCCTCGGCGACGGCCACGGCCGCTGCGTGCGCGAACCGGTTCGAGGCGCCGATCACGAACGTGTCGAAGAGGTACTTCGGGTTCAGCCGCGCGGTGGGCTCGCCGGGACCGGAGGCCGGCGCGGGCTGCGCGGCCTTCGACCCGGGGGCACCGCCCGAGGAAGGCAGCGACGGGCCGCCCCTGCGTCCTTGGCCGCCGGAGGGGTCCTGCAGATCACGGCGGTCGGAACGCTGGTCGTAGTCCTGGCGCTGCTGCTCGTAGGGCGAGCGGTCCATCGACTGCGGCCGGTAGTCCTGGGGCGGCGAGGCGTAGGGGTCCCGCTCCGGGAAGCCGAGGCGCTGCTGCTGCCAGCCGTAGTCGTCCTGCGCGTGGCGCGGCCAGGCGCCCGGCTCCGGGCGCTGGTAGTCCGGGTACGCGGGACGGGCGGTCGGCAGCTGGTCTCCCGGGGCACCGGGCAGCGGTTCGGCGCGGCCGCCTCGGTGGTCGTCGGCGCGGTGGCGGCCGTACCCCTCGTACCCGTCGCGACGGGAGTCGTACGGACCGCGGTCGTCGCGCCCCTGCGGCTCGTACGTGTTGCGCTCGTCACGGCCCTGACCGCCGCCGTCGTAGCCGCCGCGGTCCTCGCGGCCCTGGCCGTCGTAGGCGCCGCGCTCGTCCCGTCCCTGGCCCTCGTAGGGGCTCCGGTCGTCGCGGTTCTGGCCGCCCTCGTACGTGCCGCGGTCGTCGCGGCCCTGACCGGCGTCGTAGGCGCCCCGGTCGTCGCGTCCCTGGTTCTCGTACGTGTCACGGCTCTGGCCCGACCCGCCGGGGAGCTCGGGCTCCTCGTAGCGGGGCGGGGCGGGCTCGCCCGCGGAGTCGTCGACCGTGATGGCGATTCGGATGGGTCGGCCGCACTCGCGGCTGAGCGTCTCGCTGACGATCGGGGCGAGACGGCCCTCCAGTACGTTCTTCGCGAACTCGTTGGGGACGGCGAGCAGGGCGGTGTCCGCGACCAGAGCCAGGGGCTGGCAGCGCTTGATCCAGTGCTCGTCCTTCGCCTCGACACCCTGCCCGCGGCCCTCGCCCAGAAGTTGTTCCAGTACGCGTGGCCACACTGCGGCAAGATCGGCAGGTACGTCAGCCACGGGGCACGCTCTCTCACGGGTCCCACGAACGTGTGGTTCTGGGAACAGGTTGGGAAATCAGTCGCTTGGGGCGGGGGATCAAAACCGCTGGGGCGGTGAGAAGGGAACGAATCGGAGTTCAGCCACGGTAGTCAGGGCGACCGGTGCGGTTCAAGTTGTTGTCCCCAGCCTGTGGATAGTGTCTCCTGTCAGGGACTGGTTTGACCGGATGGCGTAGCCGCGCGTACCGTAACCAGGTCGAGTTGTCGATGGCTGCTGCCGCCTGCCTCCGATGGGCACAGATCGCGAAGAGTGATCGGGAAGCGGTGCACTCGGGCGTAATGCGAGTTTCCTCGTGGGCGCACGGTGACAGCCAGGACGGCACCCCGCCACCACCGATTCTTTCTGGAGCCCCCTAGTGAGCAAGCGCACCTTCCAGCCGAACAACCGTCGTCGCGCCAAGACCCACGGCTTCCGCCTGCGGATGCGCACCCGTGCCGGCCGCGCGATTCTCGCGAACCGCCGTGGCAAGGGTCGCGCCAGCCTGTCCGCCTGATTACTTACAGGTCATGATCTCGTGCTGCCTACCGAGCATCGGCTGAGGCGGCGCGAAGACTTCGCGACCGCGGTACGCCGAGGACGCCGGGCCGGACGCCCGCTTCTCGTCGTCCATCTACGTAGCGGTGAACCGGACCCGCACGCGCCTGGGGAGAGCGCTCCCTCGACGCGTGCGGGTTTCGTCGTGAGCAAAGCCGTGGGCGGAGCGGTCGTACGCACCAAGGTGAAGCGCAGGCTTCGCCATCTGATGCGCGACCGAGTCGCCCTGTTGCCCCCCGGTAGCCTGGTAGTCGTACGAGCGCTGCCCGGTGCGGGTGACGCCGACCATGAACAGCTGGCCCGAGACCTGGATGCCGCCCTGCAGCGGCTGCTGGGAGGGGGCGCGCGATGAAGTACCCACTGCTTGCACTCATCAAGCTGTATCAGTGGACGATCAGCCCGTTGCTCGGGCCGGTCTGCAAGTACTACCCGTCGTGCTCCCGATACGGCTACACAGCCATCGACCGGCACGGTGCGATCAAGGGAACGGCACTTACCGCCTGGCGCATCCTCCGGTGCAATCCGTGGTCGCTGGGCGGTGTGGACCATGTTCCGCAACGCAAGCGTCCGCGGTGGCACGAACTGCTGCGTAACGCCTGGCGTGCACGCAAGGGCGGGACCTCCGCCGCCGAACCGGCCACCGGGGACACCACTGCCCCGGGCCCGGCCGCCGAGACCCCGTCCCATGCTCAAGGAGCTTGATTAGTGGACACGATTGCCAGTCTTTTCAGCTTCATCACGACACCTGTTTCCTGGGTCATCGTCCAGTTCCACGCCGTGTACGGGAAGATCTTCGGTCCTGACACGGGCTGGGCCTGGGGCTTGTCCATCGTGTCCCTGGTGGTCCTGATCCGTATCTGCCTGATCCCGCTCTTCGTGAAGCAGATCAAGGCCACCCGGGCCATGCAGACGCTGCAGCCCGAGATGAAGAAGATCCAGGAGCGCTACAAGAACGACAAGCAGCGCCAGTCCGAAGAGATGATGAAGCTGTACAAGGAGACGGGTACCAACCCGCTCTCCTCGTGCCTTCCCATCCTGGCGCAGTCGCCGTTCTTCTTCGCCCTGTACCACGTGCTCAACGGCATCGCGACGGGCAAGACGATCGGCGTCCTCGACGATCAGCTGCTCGCCAGCGCCCGTAAGGCACACATCTTCGGTGCCCCGCTCGCCGCGAAGTTCACGGACAGCGCCGAGACGGTCGCCCAGCTCGGCGCCACACTGACCGACGTCCGTGTCGTCACCGCGATCATGATCGTGCTGATGTCGGGCTCGCAGTTCTACACCCAGCGTCAGCTGATGACGAAGAACGTCGACACCACGGTGAAGACGCCCTTCATGCAGCAGCAGAAGATGCTGATGTACGTCTTCCCGGTGATGTTCGCCTTCTTCGGCATCCGGTTCCCCGTCGGTGTCCTCATCTACTGGCTGACCACCAACGTGTGGACCATGGGCCAGCAGATGTACGTCATCCGCAACAACCCGACCCCGGGTTCGAAGGCTCAGGCCGCTTACCTGGAGCGCCTGCAGAAGCACGTCACGAGCCACGGCAAGACGCGTCGCCGCAGCGAGAAGGCCATCGTCAAGGCCATCGTCGCCAAGGGCCGCGACCGCAACGAGTTCGAGCGCAAGTTCATCAACAGCCTGACCAAGGCGGGCCTCGTGGCCCAGCCCGACGGCCTTGTGGTGACCGGTGAGAACGCGGTCGTCATCGAGTCCGAGGACGGCACCACGACGACCACCGCGGCTGCCGCTCCCAAGCGTCAGCAGCCGAAGCGGCAGTCCAAGTCGCAGCGTCAGTCGGGCGCCGCTACCAGCAGCGGGCCGACGGACGAGCCGGAGCCGGAGCCGAAGACCTCGCTGAGCAAGTCCGACGAGCCGCAGGATGCCAAGCCCTCCGCCGCGAAGCCGGCCCCTGGAAGCGGTAACAAGCCCGGCTCCGGTACCCGCAGCAAGGCCCAGTCCGGACAGCGCAAGGGCCCGCAGCGGCCCAAGTCCCCGTCCAAGAAGTAAGAAGGAGTCCATCCCGTGACGGAAGGCACCACCTCCGCCGCCGCTGAGGGCGACACCCTGACCCGCCTCGAGCAGGAGGGCGAGATCGCGGCGGACTACCTCGAGGGTCTGCTCGACATCGCCGATCTCGACGGCGACATCGACATGGACGTCGAGGCCGACCGCGCCGCTGTCTCGATCATCAGCGACTCGGGCGGCCGAGACCTGCACAAGCTGGTCGGCCGGGACGGCGAGGTGCTGGAGGCGCTCCAGGAGCTCACGCGTCTGGCCGTGCACCGGGAGACCGGGGACCGCAGCCGGCTGATGCTGGACATCGCGGGGTTCCGGGCCAAGAAGCGCGAGGAGCTCTCCGAGCTGGGTGCCAAGGCCGCCGCCGAGGTCAAGAGCTCCGGTGAGCCGGTGAAGATGGACCCGATGACGCCCTTCGAGCGCAAGGTGGTGCACGACGCGGTCAAGGCCGCGGGCCTGCGCAGCGAGTCCGAGGGCGAGGAGCCGCAGCGCTTCGTCGTCGTGCTCCCCGCCTGATCGGTACGTACGTTCCTTCGGCCCCGTCTGTTGCGCAGGCGGGGCCGAACTTTGTCAGCCTGATAGTCCTGGTGATCAGCGCTCAGTGCGCTCAAGCGGTACGGAAGGACGGTCCCCCGTGACGGAGGCAGCGGAGCTTCCCCCCGCGCCCGAGCAGGCGCGCGAGGTATTCGGTGATCGCTTCGCGGACGCGGTCCGGTACGCGGAACTGCTGGCCGAGGCGGGAGTGCAGCGTGGGCTGATCGGCCCCCGTGAAGTGCCCCGGCTGTGGGAGCGGCACATCCTGAACTGCGCGGTGCTCTCCGAGGTCGTGCCCGAGGCCGTCACCGTGTGCGACGTCGGTTCCGGGGCCGGACTGCCCGGCATTCCTCTGGCGCTCGTCCGGGAAGATCTCAAGATCACGCTGCTGGAGCCCCTGCTGCGCCGGACGACCTTCCTCACCGAAGTCGTGGAAATGCTCGGTCTCGACCATGTGACCGTCGTGCGCGGCCGCGCCGAGGAGGTCATGGGGAAGCTGCAGCCGGTTCACGTGGTGACCGCCAGGGCGGTTGCCCCGCTCGACCGGCTGGCGGCCTGGGGCATCCCGCTGCTGCGCCCGTACGGAGAGATGCTGGCCCTCAAGGGCGACACCGCCGAGGAGGAGCTGAAGGCCTCCGCCACGGCACTGAGCAAGCTCGGTGCTGTCGAGACATCCATCCTGCATGTCGGTGAGGGCATCGTGGACCCGCTCTCCACCGTGGTGCGGGTCGAAGTGGGCGAGAGTCCCGGCGGTGTGCGGTTCGCGGCGAAGCGGGCCAAGGCCGCCAGGACGGGCCGGACGCGGCGCCGACGCTGATCCTGGACGCTGTGAGCATTCCTACTCCCGGTTCCCGCACGACGGAGCCGGGAGTTTCTCTGTTCAGGGCGGGAGTTGTTTCTCACTTCCACTGAGCCGGCCCTATCGATCGGGCGTACTCCACAAAAGCTGCCAAACCAGTAGGTATCGGAGTGTCGCGCCGCGATGATCCGGGCGGCTGGGCATCGTGTTTCACGTGAAACGTCGCTCATTGCTGCACGGCATCATCAGTCGGGGCCGCGCTGCGGCCGAACCTCGCGACCGGAGGCCTCTCGGATCACTCGGAGGTGGTCGTGAGTTGTCCACAGAGGTGGATTTCTCCACAGAACAACGGGCCTCGCTGGTTCACGACCCCGATGGCATGGGAGGCTCTGTTCATTGCGAGCCTGAAGTCGAGGAGAGTGAATCCTTGCGGTCCGACGCCAACATCGCGGGACCGATGACCGATCCGGTCCCCGGTCCCCGTACCGAGTCGATGGGGGAGGATGTTTCACGTGAAACACCGCCCCCAATGGACGACACTCCCATCGGTCGTGCTGCCCAGCTGGCTGTGGAGGCGCTAGGTCGCGCCGGTGAGGGCCTGCCACGGCCCGAGCAGACCCGAGTCATGGTGGTCGCCAACCAGAAGGGTGGGGTGGGTAAGACCACGACCACGGTCAACCTTGCCGCCTCGTTGGCCCTGCACGGTGGCCGGGTCCTGGTGATCGACCTCGACCCTCAGGGCAATGCCTCCACTGCACTGGGTATCGACCATCACGCCGAGGTCCCGTCGATCTATGACGTGCTGATCGACAGCAAGCCGCTCTCCGAGGTCGTACAACCGGTTCCTGATGTCGAGGGTCTCTTCTGCGCCCCCGCCACGATCGATCTCGCCGGTGCGGAGATCGAGCTGGTCTCTCTGGTGGCCCGTGAGAGCCGGCTGGAGCGAGCGATCCTGGCGTACGAGCAGCCGCTGGACTACATCCTCATCGACTGCCCGCCGTCGCTCGGTCTGCTGACGGTCAACGCGCTGGTCGCCGGAGCGGAAGTCCTCATCCCCATCCAGTGCGAGTACTACGCACTGGAAGGTCTGGGACAGCTCCTGCGCAACGTCGACCTGGTCCGGGGGCACCTCAACCCCGACCTCCACGTCTCGACGATTCTGCTCACCATGTACGACGGCCGGACGCGCCTCGCGTCCCAGGTCGCCGAGGAGGTGCGCAGCCACTTCGGCGAGGAGGTGCTGCGGACGAGCATTCCGCGCTCGGTCCGTATTTCGGAGGCCCCGAGCTATGGGCAGACGGTTCTGACTTACGATCCGGGTTCGAGCGGTGCTCTCTCGTATCTTGAGGCCGCGCGCGAAATCGCTCTCCGAGGAGTCGGGATGGCGTACGACGCGCAACATGCCCATGTGGGCGGACAGAACGATCAGAACATGGTGGAGGGGATCCAGTGAGCGAGCGACGACGAGGTCTGGGGCGGGGCCTTGGCGCACTGATCCCTGCGGCTCCGACAGGTGAGCGTCCGGGAGTTTCGGCGAGTGGGGCATCCTCCTCGCCGACCGCCGGTCCCGTACTCACAGCGGAGCGCGGGGTGGTGGCGGCGAAGGTGACCACGCTGCCGCCTGTTTCACATGAAACCGAGGAGCTGTCGCCGAACGGAGCCGTGGAGACGCTTCCGGCGCCCGTCGGTGCTCACTTCGCCGAACTGCCCCTGGACTACATCACGCCGAACCCGCGGCAGCCGCGTGAGGTCTTCGACGAGGACGCTCTCTCGGAGCTTGTCACCTCCATCAAGGAGGTCGGGCTTCTCCAGCCTGTCGTCGTCCGTCAGGTGGGTCCGACGCGCTACGAGCTCATCATGGGTGAGCGCCGCTTCCGGGCCTGCCGCGAGGCGGGGCTCGAGGCCATTCCGGCGATCGTGCGGGCCACGGAGGACGAGAAGCTCCTCCTGGACGCGCTCCTCGAAAACCTGCACAGGGCCCAGCTGAACCCGCTGGAAGAGGCGGCGGCCTACGACCAGCTGCTCAAGGACTTCAACTGCACGCACGACCAGCTCGCGGACCGGATCGGACGGTCGCGTCCGCAGGTCTCCAACACCCTGCGTCTGCTGAAGCTCTCGCCGTCGGTTCAGCGTCGTGTGGCCGCCGGGGTTCTTTCCGCGGGGCATGCAAGGGCGCTCCTTGCCGTCGACGACTCGGAGGAGCAGGACCGCCTGGCTCACCGCATCGTCGCCGAGGGGCTCTCGGTGCGAGCCGTGGAAGAGATCGTCACCCTCATGGGGTCGCGGCCGCAGACGGCTCAGCGCTCCAAGGGGCCGCGGGCCGGCGGTCGGGTCTCCCCGGCTCTGAGTGATCTGGCGACACGCCTCTCGGACCGCTTCGAGACACGTGTGAAGGTCGACCTGGGGCAGAAGAAGGGCAAGATCACTGTCGAGTTCGCTTCGATGGATGACCTTGAGCGCATCCTCGGCTCTCTCGCCCCGGGCGAGGGACCGGTCCTTCAGAAGAGCCTTCTGGACGACGACTCCGTCGACGCGGAAGACTGAGTCGGCGTTCTGGCGGACCGATGTCCGATCGGTCCATCAGGAGAGCGGACCGTGTCCGGTGTGTACCGGAACACGGCCCGCTCTTTGCTTTCTGGCGGTATCGATGGAATCGCATCGTCGATACGATGCGATTGGGTATGGCGCATCCACCTGGCAGCACCTTCATCGGGGAGGCGGGGGTCATGCAAACCGTGAGCCGTACCGGACTGGTGACCGCAGGCCTGGGCCTGGGAGCGGTCGGCGGATTCGTCGGCAGCCTGCTCAGAGAGCGGAGCCATCTGACAGCCGCCCGTGACGCCGCGGGCGAAGGAAGCGAGGAACATCCTTCATGGGGCGTCGGCTCGTACCGCTCACGCTGGACAACCTTCCGGACCTTCCCCAGCGTTGTCGTGCGTGTGTCTTCTGGGAACTGGACCCTGTCAGCAGCGAAGCCGCGGTAAAGGCAGGCACGCCCGCGCTGGAGAAGGAAGCGTGGATCTCCTCGGTTCTGCTGGACTGGGGATCCTGCGGCCGGGTTGCCTATGTGGACGACGTGCCGGTGGGCTTCGTGCTCTACGCGCCGCCGGCCTACGTACCCCGCTCCACCGCGTTCTCCACGAGCCCCGTGGCGGCGGACGCGGTGCAGCTCATGACCTCGTTCATCATGCCGGGCTATCAAGGACAGGGACTGGGCCGGGTGATGGTCCAGACGGTGGCCAAGGATCTGCTCCGTCGGGGAGTCAAGGCGATCGAGGCTTTCGGGGACGCCCGGTGGAAGGAGCCCGCCTGCGTGCTCCCTGCGGACCATCTGCTCGCCGTGGGCTTCAAGACCGTACGCCCTCACCCCAGGTACCCCCGTCTGCGGCTGGAACTGCGGACGACGCTCTCCTGGAAGGAAGACGTGGAGATGGCGCTGGACCGTCTCCTCGGAGCGGTACAGAAGGAGCCTGCGCTTCGACCCCTGTGACGGCCGCCTGACCCGCACGCGCGGAGCTTCGACCGGCGTCCTTGTCCCTCAGACAGATAAAGCGAATGGGCCAGCCCCAACGGGCTGGCCCATTCGTGTTTCACGTGAAACACGCGCCGCGTGTGCGGCGGTCAACGACTACTCGGAGATGAAGTCCTCGAGGTCGCGCACGATGGCGGCCTTGGGCTTCGCACCGACGATGGTCTTGGCGACCTCGCCACCCTGGTAGACGTTCAGGGTCGGGATCGACATGACGCCGTACTTGGCGGCCGTGGCCGGGTTCTCGTCGATGTTGAGCTTGACGATCTCGATCTTGTCACCGTGCTCGGCGGCGATCGCCTCCAGCGAAGGGGCGATCTGACGGCAGGGACCGCACCAGGCGGCCCAGAAGTCCACCAGGACGGGCTTGTCGCTCTTGAGGACGTCCTGCTCGAAGGAGTCGTCAGTCACGTTCTTGAGGGTGCCGGCCACGGCGGGCTCCTTAACTTGTTGGTGCGGTGGGAGGAGGGAGGGCGGATCAGACGGTGGCGGCCGCGGCGGCTGTCTCGCTGTCCGCAAGGGCGGCGAGGTAGCGCTCGGCATCGAGGGCGGCGGAGCAGCCGGTACCGGCCGCGGTGATCGCCTGGCGGTACGTGTGGTCGACTACGTCACCGGCGCCGAAGACACCGGTCAGGTTCGTACGGGTCGAAGGTGCGGCGACCTTCAGGTAGCCCTCGCCGTCCAGGTCGAGCTGGCCCTTGAAGAGCTCGGTGCGCGGGTCGTGACCGATCGCGATGAACAGACCGGTCACCGGCAGCTCCGAGGTCTCGCCGGTCTTGAGGTTGCGCAGTGTCAGACCGGCCAGCTTCGGGTCGCCCTTGATCGCGGCGACTTCGCTGTCCCAGATGAACTTGATCTTCGGGTCGGCGAAAGCACGCTCCTGCATCGCCTTGGAGGCGCGGAGGCTGTCCCGGCGGTGGACGATGGTCACGGACTTGGCGAAGCGCGAGAGGAAGGTGGCTTCCTCCATCGCGGTGTCGCCCCCGCCGATCACGGCGATGTCGTGGTCCTTGAAGAAGAAGCCGTCACACGTCGCGCACCAGGAGACGCCACGCCCGGAAAGCGTGTCCTCGTTGGGCAGTCCGAGCTTGCGGTGCTGCGAGCCCGTCGTGACGATCACGGCCTTGGCGCGGTGCACCGTGCCGGCGGTGTCCGTGACGGTCTTGATCTCGCCCGTCAGGTCGACGGCGACGACATCGTCCGGGACCAGCTCGGCACCGAAGCGCTCGGCCTGGGCGCGCATGTTCTCCATGAGCTCGGGGCCCATGATGCCGTCCTGGAAGCCGGGGAAGTTCTCCACCTCGGTGGTGTTCATCAGCGCACCGCCTGCGGTGACGGCGCCTTCGAACACCAGCGGCTTCAGCGACGCGCGCGCGGTGTAGAGCGCCGCCGTGTAGCCGGCGGGCCCAGACCCGATGATGATCACGTTACGGACGTCGCTCACGACTTGATTCCTCGTCTCTGGAGACTGCTGCGTACCGGTGGGAGCATCTCTCAGTACTCTCACCCCACCCAACGGATCCTAAGGGGCTTCAATTCCCGCTGTGTCAGGGCACACGGAGACGGGTTGCGGGACGGGGGATGCCAAGCGGCGTCTGGGCGGCACACTGCCAGGCTCCGAAGGATCAGGGCGCGCTGACGAGAGGCTCGGGACGGGGCCGGTGGATGGGCCCGGGAACCTGAAGCCGACGTTTTCAGGGCCGCGCGTACGACCGCGTCAGCAGGAGCTTCCCGGGCGACGGGGAAGCCTGCTTTTCGCAGGAGGAGTCGACGAGGTAGGCCGTGACCTTCGACTTGTCGGAGGCATCGGAGACCACGAGGAGATAGACGCCGGTCCCCTGGTACGAGCCCTCCTTGGCGGCGAGGAGGACCCCCGGGTCCCCGGTCCCCTGCTCGACGCACTGGGGCACGGCGGGGGTGGGGGTGATCAGGGTCTTGGGCCCGCCCGAATCGGTTCCGCCGTCCTGCGACTCGACACCCCAGGGCTTCGCACTGGCCGAGCTGTTACCCGACTTTGTGTTCTTCGCGAGAAGGCCCGATACCTCGCTCTTCAGCGTCTTGTCGGAGAAGGTGTAGCGCGCCCCCGGCTCCTGCTGCGTTGCTGTCTGGGAGGTCTTGCCGGAGCTGTCGCCGCCCAGCGTCTGTACAAGGATCGCGCCCAGCCCCAGGGCGGCGGCCGCGAAGGCGGTAGTGAGGAGGACCGTCCTGCGGCGCCCACGACGCGCTCGATGAGGACGACCGGGTCCGGTGGCCGCTCGAGGATGTCCCGAAGGAGCGCCGGCAGCCGACGTTTCACGTGAAACATGAGTGAGGTCGTCGTCCGCGGCAGAGGCCTCATCGGGCGCTGTGGCACTCAGCAGGGCTTCCGCGGCCAGAGCGGCATCGATACGCCCGGCCACGTCGTCGGGCATGCGCGAGGGAACAGGCAGAGCGCCGAGCAGGCCGCGGATCTCCTCCAGGGAGTCGTACACGTCGGCGCAGAGCACACATCCATCGAGATGCTCTCGTACGTCCTCGGTACGTGATGGCGAGAGCAGGCCCTCGGTGAGGTCGGAGATTTCCGCGACGTCCGGGTGCCCGGCCTTGTCCGTCGTGGATGTCACGCTCGCCCACCTCCGCCCTTCACAGCCGCTGAATCGCTTGGCCCTGCGTCGCGGGGTCCCGGCTCGTGCGGTCCCGCTGCGGGTGGGACGGATGTCCCCTGCGTCCGGTTCCGTCCGCCGCCCGACTTCTTGGTCCCCTCGTCACCGGCGTTCTCCGTGCGGAGATGGGTGAGCAGGGGAAGCAGTCTGGCTCTGCCCCGTGCACAGCGGCTCTTCACCGTGCCGGTCGGCACATCGAGGATGCGGGCGGCCTCGGCCACGGGGTAGCCCTGCATGTCCACCAGGACGAGGGCGGCGCGCTGGTCGGCCGGGAGAGTGCCCAGGGCCCCAATGAGTTCGCGGTGGAGGTCATTGCGCTCGGCCGGCGCGGACGCGGACTCGTGCGGTTCGAGGAGCTGTTCCAGGCGCTGGGTGTCATCGACCGGGGACGTCCTCCTGGAGGCCGCCTTACGGGCTCGGTCTAGACAGGCGTTCACCGTGATGCGGTGCAGCCAGGTCGTGACGGCCGACTGGCCCCGGAAGGTGTGGGCGGCCCGGTAGGCCGAGACGAGCGCGTCCTGGACCGCGTCAGCGGCTTCCTCGCGGTCTCCCAGCGTCCGCAGGGCCACCGCCCAGAGCCGGTCACGATGCCGCCGCACGATCTCACCGAAGGCGTCAGGATCGCCTTTGACATGGCGGGCCAGGAGGTCCTGATCGCTTGCTTCGCCATAAGCGGCTTCATCGGCCATCGGACCCCCTCCCCTCCGTCGACGAACGTCAGCCGGTGAACTTCACATCCGTGATGGCCTGCTTGTAGCCGGCGTTGCTGTACTGGTCACCGGACGCGTAGGGCATCGCCGTGATCCAGAGCAGCACGTACTGAGTCTTCGCCTTCTTGCTGACTGTGATCTTCGCGCTGGTCGCGTTCGTCGTGAGCGTCCCGATCTTCGTCATCGCATCCACTGATGTGGAGGAGCCCATCGAGTCGGTCGCGTAGAGGGTGATCGTGGTGTGATCACCGGGGTACCGGAGCCCTATGGAAGCCGCCGTGACCGTCTGCTGCGAACCGAGGTCGTAGACGATACCGACACCGGGCTTGTAGGACGGCTTCATGTCCGGACCGTCCAGGAAGCTCTTGCTCCGCCAGTATGTCGAGCTGTCATCGTCGAAGGTCTTGCCCACGTCACCGGATGCCTGCGCGCCGCCCTTCGCGACGTACTCCTGGGCGTCCTTGATGGCGATCGGCTTGACCGGCTCGGTCTGGTCGCCGCTCTTCTCGTTGCCGTCCGTCGTCTGGGTCTTCTTGGTGTCGTCGGACTTGCTGTGGTGCATCAGCGCGTCCGCGAGCTGCCAACTGCCCAGGCCCAGTGCGGCGATGAGAAGCGCCGAGACGGCCCACTTCAGGGCGGTGCCGGTACGGCTCTGCAGCGGGGGCGGCGGTGCGGGCACGGGCTGGGTGGTGCCCGGACGCGGCGACTGACGGCCGTACGTGCCCTGCTGGTACGTCGTGCGCTGGTACTCGGGCGGTGCGGTGAAAGCGGGCTCCGGCGGGCGGATGCGGGGCATCTCGCTGATCGCCTTCACGAGCTCCTCGGGCGTGGTGCACGGGGACTCGTGGCGGGAGGCGGTCGCACCGTCGTTGGCGAGCGCGCGCATCGCGAGCTCCGACAGGCCCCGGTGGACACCGGCCCGCACCTGGTCGGGTGCGATGAGACCGACGCCCTTGGGCAGCCCTGACAGGCCGTAGGCGTCGTTCTCGTACGGCCACCGCTGGGTGAGGGCGGCGTACAGGAGTGCGCCGATCGCCTCTGTGTCGGAGCGCTGTGGGGTGTCCGAACTGATGCCGCGCAGCGCCGCGTTCACGGCGAGCCCGCGGATGCGCCACTGGCCGGAGGACGTGCGCAGCACGGCCCCCGGGGTCAGCTTCAGATGGGCGAGGCCCTCGCGGTGCGCGGCGGCCATGGCCTGGGAGACCTGACTCACCATCTGGTAGGCCTCGTGCACCTCGAGGGGACCCGAGGCGAGGAGTGCGGTGAGCTCCGTGGCGTCCGGCAGCCACTCGTGTACCACGTAGACGAGATCGTTCTCCTCGACCGCGTCCAGGACCTGGACGAATCGGGGATCGCCCAGCAGGGCGGAGGAACGGGCCGCCGCCAGGACCGAGCGGGCCCGCGGATGATCGGCGGGCAGCAGATGCACCCCGACGGCACGGCGGAGCTTCTCGTCCATCGCGCGCCAACTGCTGAAACCGTCCAGACGGGTGACGCACTCTTCGAGGCGGTAACGCCTGGCGAGTTTGTGACCACTGTGCAGTTCGGGCGGTGAGGCCTTTCCGGGACTCTCGGTCCCGCCGCTCCCCTGTGCCTCTTCGCTGTCCGTTTCCTGCTCCCGGTTGTGGGCCACCCCGTCGGACGTGGTCTGGTCCGCCTTGGCGGTCAGCGGTTCGTCACCGCTGTTGTCTGCCACGTCGACGGCAGCCGTGCTCCGTTCCGCCACCGTCGTCCCTGCCTCCCCATCCATTGCGCGCTGTCCGACGCAGAAACCAATTGTGCCCACAGTCCGGCGCTATGCACGACACACGGCGACGGACGATGGTTGTGCGCGTACCCCCGCCTCAGCGACCCAGGCGCCCGCGGACCATTCCGACCATTGAGTTGAGTTCTTCGATGCGCATCTTGCGCGCGGCGACGTAGAAGACACCGAGCAGGGCGATCGATCCGGCGACGAGCGCGGCGATCGAACCGATCACACCGTGCCCGAGAACCTGGGTGATCGCGAAGCCTACGGCCCCGCCCACCACGGCGCCAGGGAGGGAGGCCAGGCAGAGACGCGCGTACGTGCGCAGCACGCGTGCCCCGTCCAGGTCGCCGCCCAGCCGCCTGCGCAGTCGCTGCCAGGCCACGCCGACGCCGACGGCGTACGCCAGTCCGTATGCGCCGGCCATGCCGACGACCGCCCACTGCGCGGGCAGCACCACGTAACAGAGGGCCGAGGCGGCGGCGTTGACGGCGGCCACGATGACCGTGTTGTAGAAGGGGGTGCGGGTGTCCTCGTAGGCGTAGAAGCCACGCAGGACCACGTACTGCACCGAGAACGGGATCAGACCGAGGGCGAAGGCCATGAGGACATAGCCCTGGGACTGTGCGGCCTCGATGCCGCTGGAACCGAAGAGCAGGGTGCACATGGGGATGCCCAGGGCCACGAACATGAAGGCCACCGGGACGATCGCCACCGCCGAGGTCCGCAGACCCTGCGAGATGTCGTCTCGGACGGCTCCCGGGTCACCGTCGTGGGCCGCTCGCGAGATCCGCGGAAGCATGGCCGCCATGACGGAGACCGTGATGATCGCCTGCGGCATGCCCCAGATCAGCTGGGCGTTGGCGTAGGCCAGGATGCCCGCTCCGTCCTTGCCCGAGGCCTTGCCCGCCGCTGTGGCCAGCTGTGTGACGACGAGGACGCCCGCCTGGTTGGCGAGAACGAAGAGCACGGTCCACTTGGCGAGCTTGACGGCCTTGCCGAGCCCGTGGCCCCGCCAGTCGAAGCGCGGACGGAACCGGAACCCGGCCTCGCGCAGATACGGAACCATGGCCGTGGCCTGCACGACCAGGCCGAGGAGGGTTCCGATGCCCAGCAGACGGATCCCGTCCGGCGGGATGTTGTTCACCGTCATGCCGGAGTGCCGGGCGCTGCCGTAGACCCAGAGGAACATGCCGAAGGTGAAGATCATGACGATGTTGTTCAGGACCGGAGTCCACATCATCGCGCCGAACTTCCCGCGGGCGTTGAGGATCTGGCCCATAACCACGTGCACACCCATGAAGAAGATCGTGGGCAGGCAGTACCGGGCGAAGGAGACGGCCACGTTGTTCGACGCCGGGTCGCTCGCGATGGAGTCCGACATCAGCTGAATCAGCAGCGGCGCGATGAAGACCGCCGCGGTGACGATCACACCGAGGGCGACCATGACGAGGGTCAGCAGGCGGTTGGCGTACGCCTCACCGCCGTCCTCGTCCTCCTTCATGGACCGCACGAGCTGGGGCACGAAGACCGAGTTGAGTCCGCCGCCGACGGTCAGGATGTAGATCATCGTCGGCAGGGTGTACGCGACGGTCCAGGCGTCGCCGAGCGTCGCCGCTCCCAGCGCGGCGGTGATGATCATGGTGCGTACGAAGCCGGTGAGACGGGACACCAGCGTGCCCGCCGCCATGACGGCGCTGGACTTCAGCAAGCCGGAGGCGCGACCGCCGGACTTCGCCGGAGCGGCTGCGGGAGGCTGAGGTGCGGCCGGAGCCGGCTCGGGCGCCGGTGCCGGGACCGCGGGGGAGGCATAGGCGTGACGGACGCCGCCCTGTTGCTGATCGCGGAAGAGATGCGCGAAGGCGTCGGGCTCGGGCTGCTCCTCGCCGGCCTGGGTGACCAGGTCGTCCACCCCCACGAACTGGGTGGTCCGGGCGTCGTCCCCGTACGGCAGGTGGCGCGTCGGCCCGGCCGGCTCCGGAGGGGGCGTCTGGGCCCACACCCGAGGGTCGGGCGCGTACTGCGACGCCGGCGGCTGGGCGTAGAGCGGCTGCTGGGGGGCGTACGTTCCGGGCGCCGGCGGAGGGTGCGCGGCACGGTCGTAGAGCGCCTCCGCCACCGGGTCCTGGGCCGAGAGGTCCTGCGCCCGGTAGGGATCCTGGTCGTAGGCGTCCTGGAGGTACATGTCCGCGGGAGACCCCGGCGGCATCTGACCGGCCTCCGGCGTGCCCTCGGGGTAACCGGAGCGGCCCGCGTGCTGGTCCGGGTAGTCCTCGGGGTAGCCCGAGGAGCCCGCACCCTGGCCGCGGTCACCGTCGTACGGCGCGTTCATGGTTGCCCCACCTCATCGTCCCCGGGCCCACCGGCCACGACATCGCTCAACGGTCCACTCTCTCACCCGTGCCGGACGGGTCGGCGCTTTCCGGTGCGGTGTCCGGTGTTGGGTCACTCGGGTGCTCCGGGTCGTCTGCCCCGGACTCCGAGTCAAAAGCCCGTTCGGGACCGGCCTCGGAGTCTGCGGTGGTGTCAGTGTCCACGGTGCCGTCCGTGTCCTTGCTCTCGCCCCCTGCATCGAGGCCGTTCTCCGCGTCCTCCTCGGCCTGCCGGGCCGCGGCGCGCTTACGCTGCGTGTACATCCGGAAACCGGCGAGCACGAGAAGCAGGACTCCACCGCCGATGACGAGCATCACGGTAGAGGTGATCTCGGTGACCTTCACCTCGAAGGGAACCGGGTCGCCGTACGGCTGCCCGTCCTCCGTGTACAGCTGGGCGACGACCTGCACCGGGCCGTTGGCCTTGGTGGACGTCGTGAACTTGACCGACTGACTGTGCTCGCCGGAGACCTGGATCGGCTGCTCGTCGTACGGGCCGTTGCCGATCTTGAGACGGGTGGGCTGTTGCGACGTGAGGCGCAGCACCAGATGGCCGACGCCCTGCACGAGATTGTTCTGGACGGTCACGGGGATCGTGGCGCTGCGGCCGGAGAGCTTCGCGTCCGACTTCTTGATGAGATGCACCAGGCCCATGAGCCCGTCGAGGTACGTCTCCACGCCCTGCCGGAAGTCCGCCGCCTCAGTGGTGCGACCGCGCCAGGAAGCCGACATCCCCCGGTCTATGGCCCGCCCGAACGGGGTGACCACACGGGACTCGTCGGTCAGGATCATCCGGAACTTGTCGAGCTTGGCCTGTGTCTCCTGGATCCGCTCGAAGGCCGCGCGCGGCAGTTCCCGCTTGCGCAGTGCCGAGGGGTACGAGGACGCGGAGGGCACCTTCGTGGTGGCGCCGGGGTCGGGCTTGGCCTTGGCGGCCTCGATCAGCCCCTGGGACTCCGACCAGTTCCCCTGCTGCAGCGCCCGCAGCCCCTCGGCCATGGACTGCGCCTGGCTCGCGGTGGGCATGCGCTGCGGAGCGACGACGATACTGCGCGCGTCCTTCGGCTCCTGCAGGTTGATCATCAGGCTCTGCGCGAGGAACTTCTGGACGGCGAGAGTCGAGTTGTCCGCCTTCATCATGTCGCCCTCGAACGCGGTCGACAGCCGCTCGTCCGCGACCACCGCCGTCGTTCCGCCGCCGATGGGACGGGCGGCGCTGGGCGTGTACGACAGACCGCCCGTCTCCCGCAGGCTGTCGCTGCGCGCGATCACCTTGTCCGCGCCGGCCGACGTGGCCACCTTGACGATCGACGGGTCCACCGCGCCGTCCGCGGGCCAGGCGAACTCGGTGCTCGGCTTCACGTGGACGATCGTCTCCACCGTGCCGGCCGCCACGTCGGTGGCGTCCTTGAGGTGACTCAGGGAACCGGTGACGTCCTTGCCGTGGTGGGCCAGCGACGCGAGGTCGGGGTCGGCGAAGGGGAGCGCGACGACGCTCCGGTCCTGGACCGTCTTCTCCAGCTTGTCGAGCCAGGCGCTGGCCACCGCCTGGTTCCTCCCGGCGATGGTCGTGCCGTCCTCCTGCTGGATCCGGTAGCCGCCCCTCATCGCGTCGACGGAGGCCAGCAGGTCCGGGTCGAGCACCCAGGTGACATCGAGCTCGCTGCCCAGCGACAGGAGCTGGTCCAGGCGTCCGCCGGGGGCGATCTCCTTGGCCAGGTCGTCGTTCTTGAAGACAGGCGTCTGCTGCGCGTCCGAACCGGTCTCCGCCGTGAGGTGGACGGTGGAGATGAGCGGCCAGAGGTACGTCGTCTTCGTCTTCGTGTCCGCGGCGGAGGACTGCCAGGGAAGGAACGTCCGTTTGATGCCGAGAACCTGGTCCCACGGCTGTGCGGTGGTCCGGCCCGTCAGCGATACGCCGAGCTGGTAGACCCCGTCGGAGCCGAGGTCGAGGTCCTTGACGGGCACCGAGATGCTGAAGTTCTGCGAGCTGCCCGCGGTGAGCTTGGTGACCTTCGCGACGTACTTGCCCCCGACCTCCAGCGCGTCGAGGCCCGGCTGGAAGCTGGTGCGCTTCGCGGCGGTGTCGATGGCGGAGCGGGTGTTCAGCGACGGTCCCACACGGATACCCACATGGCCGTCCGTGACCGTCTGCTTGCTCGTGTTGGTGACCGAGCCCGAGACCGTGATCGTGTCGCCGTCGGTGGGGGCGCTGGGGCTCAGCGAGTCGAGGCTGACGTCCACAGGGCCGGACGAACCCGCGGCAGTGGCCACAGCGGCTCTCTCAGAGGCCTGAGAGGGCGTGCTGAGGGGCAGCTGGAGCAGCCCGGCCAGCAGCGGCGCCCCGGCCAGCAGTGCACCGCCGCGCCGGAGCCACCGGCGGGCAGGTGAGGGACTCGTCCCTTGGAAGTCTGCCGCCTCGGCCACGCGCTCGCCCGTCCCTCGTCGTCGTCAGTGGTCGTCGGAATGTGCGTCCACGCATGGTAACGAGGTGCGCTGAGAGTAAGTGCCACGGAGTGGTCCACAAGATCGGCAAAGGATGCCGACTGTCCTGTATGTGCGCCTATTCTGCCCGCGAAAAGAAGTGGGGCGCGGGTGTGGGATTTATCCGGGCGCTCCCGGGGGCCTCGGCCACGTACCCTTTTCTGTTGTGCCGAACGCCAACGAAGACAATTCCAGTGCCCTGAGCCAGGTGCAGCGCCGCGCGGTGAGTGAACTGCTGCGGGTGTCTCCTGTCGCCGACGAGCTCGCCCGCCGTTTCCAGGAGGCCGGGTTCTCGCTCGCCCTGGTCGGCGGCTCGGTCCGGGACGCGCTCCTCGGTCGGCTCGGCAACGACCTGGACTTCACGACGGACGCCCGACCCGAGGACGTGCTGAAGATCGTCCGGCCCTGGGCGGACGCGGTGTGGGAGGTCGGGATCGCCTTCGGCACGGTGGGGGCCCAGAAGGACGCTCGCGTGGGTGATGGGGAGCAGTCGTTCCAGATCGAGATCACGACCTACCGCTCCGAGGCGTACGACCGGACCTCGCGCAAGCCCGAGGTGTCCTACGGCGACTCCATCGAGGAAGACCTCGTGCGCCGCGACTTCACGGTGAACGCGATGGCCGTCGCGCTGCCGGAGAAGGAGTTCATCGACCCGTACGGCGGTCTGGACGACCTGTCCGCTCGCGTTCTGCGTACCCCGGGCACCCCGGAGGCGTCCTTCTCCGACGATCCGCTGCGGATGATGCGCGCCGCACGGTTCGCGGCACAGCTCGACTTCGAGGTGGCGCCTGAGGTCGTTGCCGCCATGACGGACATGGCCGGACGTATCGAGATCGTCTCGGCGGAGCGGGTACGGGACGAGCTGAACAAGCTGATCCGGTCCGCCCACCCGCGCAAGGGCCTGACGCTGCTCGTGGACACAGGGCTCGCGGACCACGTGCTCCCCGAGCTTCCCGCGTTGCGGCTGGAGAGTGACGAGCACCACCGGCACAAGGACGTCTACGAGCACACGCTGATCGTTCTGGAACAGGCGATGGCCTTGGAGGAGAACGGGCCCGATCTGGTTCTCAGGCTCGCCGCGCTGCTCCATGACATCGGCAAGCCGCGTACGCGCCGCTTCGAGCAGGACGGGCGGGTCTCGTTCCACCACCACGAAATGGTGGGCGCCAAGATGACCAAGAAGAGGATGACGGCGCTCAAATACTCGAATGACCTCGTGAAGGATGTCTCACGTCTGGTCGAACTGCATCTGCGCTTCCACGGGTACGGCACCGGTGAGTGGACGGACTCCGCGGTTCGTCGCTACGTCCGTGACGCGGGTCCCCTCCTCGACCGTCTCCACAAGCTGACACGTTCCGACTGCACCACGCGCAACAAGCGCAGGGCGGCCGCGCTCTCCCGCGCCTACGACGGGCTGGAGGATCGCATCGCCCAGCTCAAGGAGCAGGAAGAGCTCGACGCGATCCGCCCCGACCTCGACGGCAACGAGATCATGGAGATCCTGGGCATCGGTCCGGGTCCCGCGATCGGGCAGGCGTACAAGTTCCTGCTGGAGCTGCGACTGGAGAACGGCCCGATGGAGCATGACGACGCCGTGGCGGCGCTCAAGGAGTGGTGGGCCGAGCAGGGCTGAGGAGTGGCCGCCGGGTCATGTTTCACGTGAAACATGACCCGGGCGACGGGAAGGGGCGGTGTTTCACGTGAAACACCGCCCCTTCCCGTCCCATACAGGAGCTACTTGGCGGCGAGCTCCGACAGGCAGAGGGTGAAGTCGCTGCTGCCGCCCGTCTCGGTGTACTCGGCGTACTTGGTGCGGTCGCAGCCAGAGTTGTCGCTCTTCTTCTCTGCAACCTTGAACTTCGCCTTGGAGTTGCCGCAATCTACGACCTTCAGGCCCGGGTCCGTGGTGCTGTCGGGGTTGCTGATGCTCATGCAGTCGCCGACCTTGGCGGTGTCCGGGTCGTGCCGGCTCGCCAGGTAGCCCACGCCGGCGGCTATGACGGCGCAGACCACGATGCCGATGCGCAGGTACTGCCGGAAGCCGCGCTTCGGACGCTGCGGCGGGACCGGGGCGAAACCGGCGTTCGGCTGCTGCGGGAACCCCGGCTGGCCAGGCTGCTGCGGGTAGGCCTGCGGGGGCTGCTGGCCGTACGGAGCCTGTCCCTGAGGCGGCGGGCCGTAGGACGGCTGGCCCTGGGCGAATGGGTTCTGGCCCTGGGGTGGCGGAGTTGTCACTGGGGTCCCCCTAGAACTTAGGCGCGTGATGCAAAGTAAGACGCACGTAAGTTATCGGGGCCCTCTGACAGCGCAGTAGTCAGAAGTGACTCTGTGGCACTGATGTGACACTTACTGAAGTTCAAAGCGCCCCATAGCGACCGCAATTGATGCGTAGACCGTCGCCACGGTGACGACGAGGGACACCGACCGTCCGTCAGAAGGCAGCATCAGAGCGGCTACTGCGGCGGCTCCGACGAAAGCGACGTTGAACAGGACGTCGTAGACGGAGAAGATCCGGCCGCGGAAGCCGTCGTCCACGGCGGACTGCACGATCGTGTCCGTGGCGATCTTCGCGCCCTGCGTGGTCACGCCCAGCATGAATGCGGCGACCAGAGTGGGTGCGGGGGTGAACGGGAGGCAGAGCGGGGGCACCACAATCGCGGCTGCGCCGGCACAGACGGCGATCCAACGGCCCGGGCCCAGTTGTCCGGCCGCCCAGGGGGTCACCACGGCCGCGACGAAGAAGCCGGCTCCGGAGACGCCCACAGCCAGTCCCAGGAGCGCGAGCCCGTCGTCCGAGCCGGATGCCCACGCGTAGCGGCAGAGCATCAGCACCATGACCGTCAGTGCGCCGTAGCAGAAGCGCATCAGGGTCATCGTCATGAGAGCCCAGGCCGCCTCTCGCCGTGGGCGTTCCGCGAGATGGCGTACGCCCGCGGCAAGTCCTCGTGCGGTGCCGGCGAGGACCGTGGCCAGGTGTGGGTGGGCCAGGGCCCGGTCGGGCCCGAGGAGTTCCGGGGCGATACGGAGCGAGGCGAGAGCCGCGCACAGGTACAGCGCCGCTCCTACGAGCACCACCGCCGCGTCGGAGTCGGCGACACCCAGCCGTACGGCGAACGCGAGAGCTCCGCCCATGGTCGCCGCGAGCGTTCCGGCGGTCGGTGAGAGCGAGTTGGCCAGCACCAGCCGGTCTATGTCGACGACACGGGGCAGCGCGGCCGACAACCCGGCCAGGACGAAGCGGTTGACCGCGGTGACACAGAGCGCGGAGGCGTAGAAGAGCCAGTCGGGTACGTGGCTCAGCATGAGAACGGCCGTCACGCACGCCAGTGCCGTGCGCAGCAGATTGCCGTACAGAAAAACCTGCCGACGCCGCCAGCGGTCCAGCAGCACCCCAGCGAAGGGGCCGATGAGGGAGTACGGGAGGAGCAGTACCGCCATCGCGGAGGCGATCGAGGCCGCCGAGGTCTGCTTCTCCGGTGAGAAGACCACGTAGGTGGCCAGCGCGACCTGATAGACGCCGTCGGCGCCCTGGGACAGCAGTCGTACACCGAGCAGGCGTCTGAACCCCTGGAAGCGCAGGAGGACGCGCAGGTCACGCACGACGGCCATGGGGCACAGCCTCACATACGAGGAGGGTCCCCGGGCAAGAAGCCCGGGGACCCTCAACAGCGAGCACAAAACTGTGCTTTAGCGCTCGACCTCGCCCTTGATGAACTTCTCGACGTTGGCGAAGGCCTCGTCGTCGAAGTACTGGACCGGCGGGGACTTCATGAAGTAGCTCGACGCGGAGAGGATCGGGCCGCCGATACCGCGGTCCTTGGCGATCTTCGCGGCGCGCAGGGCGTCGATGATGACACCGGCCGAGTTCGGGGAGTCCCAGACCTCGAGCTTGTACTCCAGGTTCAGCGGGACGTCGCCGAAGGCACGGCCCTCGAGGCGGACGTACGCCCACTTGCGGTCGTCGAGCCAGGCCACGTAGTCCGAGGGACCGATGTGGACGTTCTTCTCGCCCATGTCGCGGTCGGGGATCTGCGAGGTGACGGCCTGCGTCTTCGAGATCTTCTTGGACTCGAGGCGGTCGCGCTCCAGCATGTTCTTGAAGTCCATGTTGCCGCCGACGTTGAGCTGCATGGTGCGCTCAAGACGGACACCACGGTCCTCGAACAGCTTCGCCATCACGCGGTGCGTGATGGTCGCGCCGACCTGCGACTTGATGTCGTCGCCGACGATCGGGACGCCCGCCTCGGTGAACTTGTCCGCCCACTCCTTGGTGCCGGCGATGAAGACCGGGAGGGCGTTGACGAAGGCGACCTTGGCGTCGATGGCGCACTGGGCGTAGAACTTCGCCGCGGCCTCGGAACCGACGGGCAGGTAGCAGATGAGGACGTCGACCTGCTTGTCCTTCAGGACCTGGACCACGTCGACCGGCGCCTCGGCGGACTCCTCGATGGTCATGCGGTAGTACTTACCGAGACCGTCCAGGGTGTGACCGCGCTGGACCGTGACGCCCTTGCTCGGGACGTCGCAGATCTTGATGGTGTTGTTCTCGCTGGCACCGATGGCGTCGGAGAGGTCGAGGCCGACCTTCTTCGCGTCGACGTCGAACGCGGCGACGAACTCGACGTCACCGACGTGGTAGTCGCCGAACTGGACGTGCATCAGGCCGGGTACCTTGGCCGCCGGATCGGCGTCCTTGTAGTACTCGACGCCCTGAACCAGCGAGGCGGCGCAGTTGCCCACGCCGACGATGGCTACGCGAACCGAACCCATTCCGGTTGCTCCCTGTGTATATCGGTGAAACCCCGAATGGGTCTCACGTGGCGGTGTCGTCGGACGGATCCGGCCGGGTGCTGTCCCGGTTCCGGGGCAGGCCGCCCGTCTCTCCAGATGTGTTGTCCTGTTGAGCGGAGCCTTCGGTGGCGAGACGCTTGACGTCCCGTCCGGCCCGCTCGCTCTCGATGAGCTCGTTCAGCCAGCGCACTTCGCGCTCCACGGACTCCATTCCGTGGCGCTGGAGCTCAAGCGTGTAGTCGTCGAGGCGCTCCCGGGTGCGCGCCAGCGAGGCGCGCATCTTCTCGAGGCGCTCCTCCAGGCGGCTGCGGCGGCCCTCCAGTACGCGCATGCGTACGTCGCGTGACGTCTGCCCGAAGAAGGCGAAGCGAGCGGCGAAGTGCTCGTCCTCGTACGCGTCGGGACCCGTCTGCGCGAGAAGTTCCTCGAAGTGATCCTTACCTTCAGCCGTCAATCGGTAGACGATCTTGGCGCGACGTCCCGCGAGCGTTGCTGTCAGGGCATCTTCGGGTGTGGATCCTGATTCCTCGATCAACCAGCCGTTGGCGACCAGCGTCTTGAGGCAGGGGTAGAGCGTTCCGTAGCTGAAGGCACGGAACACGCCTAGTGACGTATTGAGCCGTTTGCGCAGCTCATAGCCGTGCATCGGGGACTCGCGGAGCAGGCCGAGTACGGCGAACTCGAGGATCCCGGAACGCCGGCTCATCGTCGCCTCCTCCCTGTCGCTGCCTCGTCGCACGGTCTTTATGCCGTGCTGATGTATCGACTCGATACATCAGCACGATAGAACGACCTTGAGGATGCGACAAGCGGGAGCAGAGTGAACGGCGTCACATCACCGATTCATACGAAGCAAGTTGCCTGGTTTGGGGTGAACTTCGGCGCTAGGTGGGTTTTGACGGTGCGTAGTCTGTGCGGCATGGACACCACCGGGAACCGAGTGACGTCTGAGAACGTCAACGTCTTTGGTGCAGTACGGGTGAATGCACGATCGACCGCATCCGTACTTCGGGGGGACCGGAAACCAGCCGCCGTTTCCAGGCGCGCAAAGGTGCGCCTGCCCGAGGAGTAGTCGTTCGATGAGCGAGCACCGTCGCAAACCGCCGCAGCCGCAGGGCGGCGGACGTGCCGCGGCCCGGCGCGGCCAGCCACAGTCCGGCCCGTCCGCAGACCGCCGCGAGGCACCGCGAGACGCCACCGGGTCTCCTTCCGATTCGTATGACTCGGGGGGTGGAGAGAGCCCGTTCGGCAGCCGTGCCGAGGCACGGCGGGCCACACAGCGAGGAAACAACGGAGGCCGGCGCAGAGCCGCCGACGGCGCGGGACCCGGTGGCCCCGGAGGAGGGGGCGGCCGACGCGGTGGTCCCCCGGGCCCCGGTGGGCCAGGACGCGGCCGAGGCCGCGCTCCGGAGCCTGCCAGAAAACGAATCCTCGACTACCCGCGCGCCGGCAAGTACGGTGCCGCGCGCTGGGTGCCGTCCTGGAAGCTCGTGACGGGTCTGTTCATCGGCTTCTGCGGCAGCATGGTCGCCGCAGCCGGCGTCGCGTACGCGTTGGTGGGTATCCCGGACATCGGCAAGACCGCCAAGGCGCAGAACAACGTCTACTTCTATGCCGACGGCAGCGAGATGGTCGCCACGGGTGGTGAGGCCAACCGCCAGATCATCGGCTACGCGCAGATCCCCAAGGAGATGCGCTGGGCGGTCATGTCGGCCGAGAACAAGACGTTCGAGACCGACAGCGGCGTCGACCCGATGGGTATCGCCCGTGCCTTCGTGAACATGGCCAAGGGCGGTCAGACGCAGGGTGGTTCCACCATCACCCAGCAGTACGTGAAGAACGCGATGCTTCAGGACCAGTCGCAGACGATCTCCCGCAAGCTCAGGGAGCTGTTCGTCTCGATCAAGGTCGGGGCCAAGGTGCCCAAGGAAGACATCATGGCCGGCTACCTGAACTCCGCGTACTACGGGCGCAACGCCTACGGCATCCAGGCCGCGGCGCATGCCTACTTCAACAAGGACGCCACGGAGCTCGACCCGAGCCAGTGCGCCTTCCTGGCGGCGGTGCTCAAGGGCGCCACCTACTACGACCCCGCAGGCGCCCCGGGCATCGACCCGGCCGCCACCGCTGAGGCCAACCGCAAGCGTGCTGAGGCCCGCTGGGGATGGATCCTCGACCAGGAGGTCAAGGACGGCCGTCTGAGCGCGGCGCGGCGGGCCGAGTTCAAGACGTTCCCGAAGATCCAGCAGCCCCGGTCCAACGCCGCGCTGGGCGGGCAGGTCGGCTATCTGGTCGACCTGGCCAACACGTACCTGATCAAGAACAGCGACAAGACCGGGATCACCGAGACCAAGCTCCGGCAGGGTGGCTACCAGATCCACACGACCTTCGACAAGGCCAAGGTCAACGCGCTCGAGGCCGCGGTGAAGAAGGTGCAGAAGGCCAACATCAAGCCCAAGCTGCGTCCGAAAAATGACAAGTTCGTCCAGTTCGGCGGGGCGTCCGTCAACCCGGACAGCGGTGCGATCGAGGCCATCTACGGCGGTGTGAACGCGACCCAGCACTTCACCGACAACGCCGACCAGACCGGTGCTCAGGTGGGTTCGACCTTCAAGCCCTTCGTGCTGGCGGCTGCCATGACCTGGGGTGCCAGGGATCCCAAGGGTCACTCGGAACAGGCGCAGGACGAACGCACCATCGTGTCGCCGAAGAGCCTGTACAGCAGCAAGAACGGGCTCAAGATCAAGGACTACAACGGAACGGACTGGACGGACGACAAGGGCAAGGAGTGGCTGCAGCAGAACGACGGCCATCAGTCCCTCAACCCGCCCTCCTACAAGATCGACCTGCGTGAGGCGATGCGCGAGTCCGTCAACTCCGCCTACGTCCAGCTGGGCATGGATGTCGGCCTGGACAAGGTGAAGGACGCGGTCCTGAGCGCGGGCATCAAGGAATCGAGCCTCGCCAGCGCCAGGTTCCCGTCGTTCTCCCTGGGTACCTCCTCCCCGAGTGCGATCCGTATGGCCGGGGCGTACGCCACCTTCGCGGCCAGCGGCAAGCAGCGGGACCCGTACTCGGTCGACAAGGTGACCAACAAGGACGGCACCGTCTTCCAGCACGACCGTGTCGCGAAGACCGTCGAGGCGTTCACCCCGGCGGTCGCCGACAATGTCACCGACGTCCTGAAGACCGTGGTCGAGAAGGGCACAGGTACCAACGCCCAGCTGACGGGCCGCGAGGTGGCCGGCAAGACCGGTACGACCGACGGCAACAAGTCCGCCTGGTTCGTCGGCTACACCCCGCAGTTGTCCACGGCGATCGGCATGTACCGCCTGGACGACGACGAGACCAACAAGAACCGCGAGTTCCTGCCGATGTACGGCACGGGTGGCGAGCAGACCATCCACGGTGCATCGTTCCCGTCCCAGATCTTCCGGGACTACATGGAGGTCGCGCTCAAGGGGCAGAAGGTGGAGACCTTCCCGGTGCCCGAGGACATCGGTGTGGTCCTCAACGACACTCCGAGCCCGTCGCCGACCCCCTCGGCCACGGTGAGCGAGTCGCCGAGCCCGTCTCCGACGCCGACCCCCAGCGAGACCTTGACGTCTCCCTCGCCCTCGGCGAGCGAGACCTGCAGGAAGTTCGACTTCACCTGCAACAACACTGGTGGGACCGATACAGGTGGCACCAGCACAGGTGGCGCCGACGGTGGAGTGAGCGCCTCACCATCGGAATCCACCAGCAGCTCGACCACTAGAGGCAATACGAATGGCAATGGCGGCGGAGGCCTCTTCGGAGTGTCGAACGGATAGCCGCCTCCGTGTGTGTTTCACGTGAAACACACCGTTTCACGTGAAACGAGGGCCGCCGCACCGACAAGGTGGGGCGGCCCTCGGCCTATTCCTAGACACGTACGGCAGGATGTGCGGCATGCCCAGTGCAGAGACGACGCGAGTGAGCGTGCACGAGCCGGAGCTGGTGCGGCCGACCAGGGAGGACGAGGTCGCCGCCAGCGGTAGTGAGCTGATCGGCGGCCCTATCGGGCGGCGGGCCCTGCTCGGGACGTCCTGGTGGACGCCCGTGCGGGTCGTCGCGCTGGTGGCGATCGGCATGTTCGTCCTCGGTATGGTCCAGAAGCTGCCGTGCTACGACGGCGGCTGGTTCTTCGGAGCCAGTTCGCAGTACACGCATGCGTGCTACTCGGACATCCCGCACCTCTATCAGGGGCGGGGTTTCGCCGACGGCCTTGTGCCGTACTTCGACAAGATCCCCGGCGACATGGACTACCTCGAATACCCGGTGCTGACCGGCGTGTTCATGGAAGTCGCGGCCTGGCTCACTCCGGGCAGCGGGAGCATCCAGCACCAGGAGCAGGTCTACTGGATGGTCAATGCGGGGATGCTGATGGTGTGCGCGGCGGTCATCGCCGTATGCACAGCGCGCACCCACCGGCGTCGCCCCTGGGACGGCCTTCTGGTCGCTCTGGCGCCCGCCTTCGCGCTCACGGCCACGATCAACTGGGATCTCCTCGCCGTGGCCCTGCTGGCCGCCGCGATGCTCATGTGGTCGCGGGGGCGCCCGCTCGCCTTCGGTGTTCTGATCGGGCTCGCCACGGCCGCCAAGTTCTACCCGTTCCTGGTCCTCGGGCCGCTCTTCCTGCTGTGCTGGCGGGCCGGCAAGTGGCGCGAGTTCGGTACGGCGTTGCTCGGTGCCGTCGGCGCCTGGCTGGCCGTGAACCTTCCGGTCATGTACCTCGCCCCCGAGGGCTGGGCGAAGTTCTACACCTTCAGCCATGACCGCGGCGTCGACTTCGGTTCGGTCTTCCTGTTCATCTCACAGTGGCTGAAGATCGCGATCACGCCCGACACGGCCAACACCTGGGCGCTGATCATGATGCTGATCATCTGCGCGGGTCTGAGCGCCGTCGCGCTCACCGCCCCCCGCCGCCCCCGCTTCGCCCAGCTCGCCTTCCTGATCGTCGCGGCCTTCATCCTCACGAACAAGGTCTACTCGCCGCAGTACGTGCTGTGGCTCGTCCCGCTCGCTGTGCTTGCTCGGCCGCGCTGGCGGGACTTCCTGATCTGGCAGGCGTGCGAGGTCGCGTACTTCCTGGGTATCTGGATGTATCTCGCGTACACGACCAGCGGGGACGCCCATAAGGGCCTGCCGACCGACGGATACCAAGTCGCTATCGCCGTCCACCTGTTGGGGACGCTGTACCTGTGCGCGGTGGTCGTGCGGGACATCTTCATGCCGGATCGCGACGTGGTGCGCCGAGCCGGGGAGGACGACCCGTCGGGCGGGCTGCTGGACGGCGCCGAGGACGTCTTCGTTCTCGGCGCGGCCGCCCATCCGGCGCGGCACGCCGCACACTTCGACGGGTTCGCCGAGGTCGAGTGGGGCGGGGACACGGCACCCGGAGACCGTTCGCTCTGAGCGAACAGGCCGGGGAGAAGGCCACGGAAGAACCAAGCAAAAGGCCGTACACGGTGTCCGTGTACGGCCTTTCCGCTGTGCTGGAGCGCGTCGAACCCGGGGTCAGCGCTCGACGACGCGGTCGTACTGCGTGGTGGTGTGCCGCAGATGGGCCACCAGCTCGTCCCCGACCTTCGGCTCCGAGGCGTCGGAGGGCACGAAGAGGATCGAGACCTGCATGTGCGGCGGCTCGGCGAACCAGCGCTGCTTGCCGGCCCAGACGAACGGAGAAAGGTTCCGGTTGACCGTCGCGAGGCCGGCGCGTGCGACACCCTTGGCCCGCGGCATGACGCCGTGCAGCGCCTTGGGGGCCTCCAGACCCACCCCGTGCGACGTACCGCCCGCCACGACGACGAGCCAGCCGTCCGAGGCCGCCTTCTGCTGCCGGTAGCCGAAGCGGTCGCCCTTGGAGACGCGGGTGACGTCGAGGACGGCCCCGCGGTACTCGGTGGCCTCGTGGTCCCCCAGCCACAGCCGCGTGCCGATACGGGCGCGGAAGTGGGTCTGCGGGAACTGCTGCTGAAGTCGCGCGAGTTCCTCGGCCTTGAGGTGGCTGACGAACATCGTGTGCAGGGGCAGGCGGGCCGCGCGGAGTCGGTCCATCCAGCCGATGACCTCCTCGACGGCGTCCGAGCCGTCGGTGCGGTCCAGCGGCAGGTGGATCGCGAAGCCCTCCAGCCGGACGTTCTCGATGGCGGAGTGCAGATGCGGCAGATCCTGCTCGCTCACGCCGTGCCGCTTCATCGAGGACATCACCTCGATGACGACACGGGCGCCCACAAGGCCGTACACGCCGTCGATGGACGACACGGAGCGGATGACGCGGTCGGGCAGCGGTACGGGCTCCTCGCCGCGCCTGAACGGCGTCAGGACCAGCAGGTCGCCGCCGAACCAGTCCTTGATCCGGGCGGCCTCGTACGTGGTGCCGACGGCGAGGATGTCCGAGCCCAGGCGGGTCGCCTCGTCCGCGAGCCGTTCGTGGCCGAAGCCGTAGCCGTTGCCCTTGCAGACGGGGACGAGCCCCGGAAACTGCTCGGACACCTGCTTGTGGTGTGCCCGCCAGCGCGCGGTGTCGACGTAGAGCGTGAGCGCCATGGCCGGTCCCGGAACCTTTCTCGTGGCTGCCGTGTATCAGAGGTATGAAATGGAATTGTCGCTGATTCGCCGGGCCGATGGGGCGATGCCGGGCTGGTTCAGCGGCCCGGCATGCGATTCGGGGTGGCTCAGCGGCGTGACATGTAGATGTCGAGCGCCTTGTGGAGCAGCTTGTTGAGCGGGAAGTCCCACTCGCCGAGGTACTCGGCGGCCTCTCCGCCCGTGCCCACCTTGAACTGGATCAGGCCGAAGAGGTGATCGGTCTCGTCCAGCGAGTCGGAGATGCCCCGCAGGTCGTAGACCGTGGCTCCCAGGGCGTAGGAGTCGCGCAGCATGCGCCACTGCATCGCGTTCGAGGGCCGGACCTCGCGCCCGATGTTGTCCGAGGCGCCGTAGGAGTACCAGACGTGTCCACCGACGACCAGCATCGTCGCGGCCGACAGGTTCACTCCGTCGTGACGCGCGAAGTAGAGCCGCATGCGGTTGGGGTCCTCGGTGTTGAGGGCCGTCCACATGCGCTGGAAGTACGACAGCGGGCGGGGCCGGAAGTGGTCGCGCAGCGCGGTGATCTCGTACAGCCGCTGCCACTCCTCCAGGTCCTGGTAGCCGCCCTGGACGACCTCGACGCCCGCCTTCTCGGCCTTCTTGATGTTGCGGCGCCACAGCTGGTTGAAGTTCCGGTGGACCTCTTCGAGGGAACGGTTGGCCAGCGGCACCTGGAAGACGTAGCGGGGCTGGACGTCGCCGAAGCCGGCCCCGCCGTCCTCGCCCTGCTGCCAGCCCATGCGGCGCAGCTTGTCGGCGACCTCGAAGGCGCGCGGTTCGATGAAGTCGGCCTCGATGTCGCGCAGGCGCTTCACGTCCGGGTTCTGGATGCCGCCCTTGATGGACGTGGCTTCCCAGCGCCGGATGATCACCGGCGGGCCCATCTTCACGGAGAAGGCGCCCTGGTGCTTGAGGTGCGCCAGCATCGGCTGCAGCCAGTCGTCGAGGTTCGGTGCGAACCAGTTGATGACCGGACCCTCGGGCAGATAGGCGAGATAGCGCTTGATCTTGGGCAGCTGGCGGTACAGCACCAGGCCCGCGCCGACCATCTGGCCGGTCCTCTCGTCGAACCATCCGAGGTTCTCGGAGCGCCACTCGGCCTTTACGTCTGCCCAGGCGGGGACCTGCATGTGACTGGCCGCGGGCAGGCTCTGGATGTATGCCAGATGCTGCTCTCGGCTGATGGTCCTCAGGGTCAGGCTCATTCGGGGCGCTCCTCGGGCTGGTGTGTCCCCATGGGTACAGGGGCTCCGGCTCTCGCGCCGAAGCCTACTGCGCCCTGTGAGCGCCCCGACTGGCCGTATGCAACCTGGACCCCGGGGACGCGGTGTGAGGCGTTCCGAGGTCAGGGGAAAACGGACGTTCGACTCAGATCACACCACCGAAGAGGCCGCCGTGGGCCAGGCCGAGGTAGAAGCCGACGCCCGAGAGACCGAGTCCCACGACCAGTCCGAAGCGCTCGCGGGTCGTCTCCGAGACGAACTGGCCGTAGGCACCGGCGAGGATCCCGGCGAGGCCGGCCCAGGAGCTGAGCAGATGGAGGCTGTGGAACATCGACGTGACGAAGGCCAGGACTCCGCACACCAGGGTCACCACGAGCAAGGTGTCCTGGAGCGGATGAGGCTTGCCGTCCGTGGCGAAGAGTGAGCCGGTGGTGCTGGGTCGCAATACCTGTGCCATAAGGCACCTCCTGCGGAAGCGGCGCATCGTAGCGCCATACACACCCGATGTGTACAGATTGACGGCCAACCCGGCAGGATTTCAACCGGAAGCCGGAGTGCAGGTACTCTGTACCCTCTGCACCGGTGTCTGCCCAGGCTCAAGCCAGGTCACGACAGGGATTGCCGCTCGGTTCGCCGATCGGCGAACCGATTGTCAGTGGCGGCCGATACCGTTGCGTACGCATCACAACCCTCCTGCCACGGAACGACCGTGGCCGTTGAGTCCAAAGGAGGTGGGTTCCACATGCGTCACTACGAAGTGATGGTCATCCTCGACCCCGATCTGGAAGAGCGCGCTGTCGCCCCCCTGATCGAGAACTTCCTCTCCGTCGTCCGTGAGGGCAGCGGAAAGGTCGAAAAGGTCGACACCTGGGGCCGTCGTCGTCTCTCGTACGAGATCAAGAAGAAGCCCGAGGGCATCTACTCGGTCATCGACCTGCAGGCCGAGCCTGCGGTCGTCAAGGAGCTCGACCGCCAGATGAACCTGAACGAGTCGGTCCTCCGGACCAAGGTCCTCCGCCCCGAGACCCACTGAGCTCTCCAGCTCAGCTGATTTCGGGCATCGAGTAGCAGCACCAGCAGCCAGCAGCAAACCCGCCGAGAGGTTCCCCCATGGCAGGCGAGACCGTCATCACGGTCGTCGGCAATCTTGTCGACGACCCCGAGCTGCGCTTCACCCCTTCCGGTGCGGCGGTCGCGAAGTTCCGTGTCGCGTCCACCCCCCGCACCTTCGACCGTCAGACCAATGAGTGGAAGGACGGCGAGAGCCTGTTCCTGACCTGCTCGGTCTGGCGTCAGGCGGCGGAGAACGTCGCCGAGTCGCTCCAGCGCGGCATGCGCGTCGTCGTGCAGGGCCGCTTGAAGCAGCGGTCCTACGAGGACAACCAGGGCGTCAAGCGCACGGTCTACGAGCTGGACGTAGAGGAAGTCGGCGCCAGCCTGAAGAACGCCACGGCCAAGGTCACCAAGACCACGGGCCGAGGTGGCCAGGGTGGCCAGGGCGGTTACGGCGGCGGTGGCGGCCAGCAGGGCGGCAGCTGGGGCGGAAGCTCCGGTGGCGCTCCGCAGGGCGGCGGCGCTCCGGCCGACGACCCCTGGGCAACCGGCGCTCCCGCCGGTGGCAACCAGGGCGGTGGCGGTGGCGGCTGGGGCGGAAGCTCCGGCGGCTCCTCCGGCGGCTCTGGCGGCGGCTACTCGGACGAGCCCCCCTTCTAGGCCTCAGGGCCGAGGGTGGGCCGTACTCCCACTTCTTGATCACACAGGAGATACACCATGGCGAAGCCGCCTGTGCGCAAGCCGAAGAAGAAGGTCTGCGCGTTCTGCAAGGACAAGGTCACGTACGTGGACTACAAGGACACGAACATGCTGCGGAAGTTCATTTCCGACCGCGGCAAGATCCGTGCCCGCCGCGTGACCGGCAACTGCACGCAGCACCAGCGTGACGTCGCCACGGCTGTGAAGAACAGCCGTGAGATGGCGCTGCTGCCCTACACGTCCACCGCGCGATAAAGGAAGGGTGACCGACACATGAAGATCATCCTTACCCACGAGGTCTCCGGCCTCGGTGCCGCGGGCGACGTCGTTGACGTCAAGGACGGTTACGCTCGCAACTACCTGATCCCGCGGAACTTTGCGATCCGCTGGACCAAGGGTGGCGAGAAGGACGTCGAGCAGATTCGTCGTGCTCGCAAGATCCACGAGATCGCGACCATCGAGCAGGCCAACGAGATCAAGGCCCGCCTCGAAGGCGTGAAGGTCCGTCTGGCCGTTCGCTCCGGCGACGCCGGTCGTCTCTTCGGCTCCGTCACCCCGGCTGACGTCGCTTCGGCGATCAAGGCTTCCGGTGGCCCCGAGGTCGACAAGCGCCGCATCGAGCTGGGCTCGCCCATCAAGACCCTGGGCGCCCACGAGACGTCCGTGCGTCTGCACCCCGAGGTTGCCGCCAAGGTCAACATCGAGGTTGTCGCTGCCTGAGTGCAGCGCTCGGCATAGCTGAGAGAAAGGCCGCACCCCTTGGGGTGCGGCCTTTCTGCCTTTCCTGAGCCGGCTTCTCCTGAACGTGGCGGCGTAGGTCCCCGTGGATGCCGGGCAACGTTGTTTCACGTGAAACCCTCGTTTCACGTGAAACGGTCGGTGTACGTCAGCGCGTCGCGCCCGTGACGATCCAGCGACCCGACCGAGAACGCAGCCACAAGGTCACCAGCCGCATCGTCATCATCAGGGTCATCGCTCCCCAGAGCGCGGTCAGCCCGCCCCCGAGAAGGGGAACGAGCAGGGCCACGGGGGCGAAGACCGCCAGCGTGAGCAGCATCGCCCAGGCCAGGTACGGCCCGTCCCCCGCTCCCATCAGCACGCCGTCCAGGACGAAGACGATCCCGCAGACCGGCTGGGAGACGGCAACCATCACCAGAGCGGGTAGCGCCGCGTCCCGTACCCCCGGGTCACCGCTGAACAGGGGAAGGAACAAGGGGCGAGCCACGATGACCAGGAGACCGAGTACGACTCCGGTGACGAGCCCCCACTGCACCATGCGGCGGCAGGCCTCACGGGCTCCCTGTGCGTCGTCCGCGCCGAGGTAGCGCCCGATGATCGCCTGTCCCGCGATGGCGATGGCGTCGAGCGCGAAGGCGAGCAGGCTCCACAGGGACAGGATGATCTGGTGCGCCGCCATATCGGCGTCCCCGAGCCGGGCGGCGACAGCCGTGGCGATCAGAAGGATCGCGCGGAGCGACAACGTACGGACGAGTAGCGGGGTGCCGGCTTGGGCGCAGGCCCGTATCCCGGTGGCGTCCGGCCGCAGGGAAGCGCCGTGCTGCCGGGCTCCGCGGATGACGACGTACAGATAGACGGCGGCCATGCCGCACTGAGCGATGACCGTGCCCCAGGCGGAGCCGGCGATACCGAGGCCGACGCCGTAGACCAGGACGACGTTCAGGACCGCGTTGGCGACGAAGCCTCCGACGGCGACGTACAGCGGAGTCTTCGTGTCCTGGAGTCCGCGCAGTATTCCGGTGGCGGCCAGCACGACGAGCATGGCGGGGATGCCGAATGCCGAGATCCGCAGATAGGTCGTCGCGTAGGGAGCGGCGGTGTCGGAGGCGCCGAACAAGTCCATGAGGGAGGGGGCGGTGGGCAGCGCGGCGGCGATCACGGCCGCGCCGATGAGCAGGGCGAGCCAGATGCCGTCCATGCCCTGGCGGATCGCGGCCCGTAGATCGCCGGCGCCCACTCGGCGGGCGACTGCGGCCGTAGTGGCATAGGCGAGGAAGACGAAGACTCCGACGGCTGTCATGAGAAGGGCCGAGGCGACGCCGAGTCCGGCCAGTTGCGCGGTACCGAGATGGCCGACGATGGCACTGTCGGCCAGCACGAAGAGAGGCTCGGCGACGAGCGCGCCGAAGGCCGGAACGGCCAGCGCGACGATCTCTCGGTCGTGCCGGCGTCGGGCGGCTCTGGGTGCCGCGGAAGCCTGTGTCATGAGCATCAATCTAATCTTCCACAGGTAAGAGATGCAAAGGGCGAAGGACCCTTACTCTCTGTCGTGTCGGGTGTGTCGTGACGCACTGTTTGCAGCGATCTTGATCCGGGTGGGGAAGTTTTTCTTCTGCACAGCCGGTGGATGGGAAAGTGCCAGGTCAGAGCGGGTCCTCTCGAAGGGTTGAGGGCTTGTTCACAGGGCTGTCCACCGGGTCGTGCACAGGTTTCGTGGAGTTCTCCACAGCATCGGGGCCGTCGTCCACATGGCCTGTGGATAACCAGATTGGCTGACGGTGCCCGCGGGCCTAACGTGGTGCGGCGCCCCTTCTCTCTTCCGTCCTCGGAAAGCACGCAAAACCGACGCGTGAGAACCGGAGTTGGGCAGTTCACTTGTCAGTGCCGTGCCGTAGAAATTAAAGGCACTGCTAGGTCCGCTCTGCGGACGGGAGGAGGTGGCTCGGTGACTATTTCCGAGCCCTTGGACGACCCCTGGGCGGACAGTGGTCCCAGTGATCGTCTGCCCTCGTCCCGTCGCCGTGGAAACGGTGGGCGAGGCCGCGACGAACAGCACGACCGGGACAACGGGTCATGGGAAAACAGCGGATCGTCCTTCGAACGGGTACCGCCGCAGGACCTCGACGCCGAGCAGTCCGTCCTCGGTGGCATGCTCCTGTCGAAGGACGCCATCGCCGACGTCGTCGAGGTGCTCAAGGGCCACGACTTCTACCGGCCGGCGCACGAGACCATCTACGGAGCGATCCTCGACCTGTACGCGAAGGGTGAGCCGGCCGACCCCATCACGGTCGCTGCCGAGCTCACCAAGCGCGGCGAGATCACCAAGGTCGGCGGCGCACCGTATCTGCACACGCTGGTCCAGACGGTCCCGACCGCGGCGAACGCCGAGTACTACGCGGAGATCGTGCACGAGCGCGCGGTTCTTCGCCGCCTGGTCGAGGCGGGCACGCGCATCACGCAGATGGGGTACGCGGCCGACGGCGACGTCGACGAGATCGTCAACAGCGCCCAGGCAGAGATCTACGCCGTCACCGAACAGCGGACCACCGAGGACTACCTGCCGCTCGGCGACATCATGGAGGGCGCGCTCGACGAGATCGAGGCGATCGGATCGCGCTCGGGGGAGATGACCGGTGTCCCGACCGGGTTCACCGACCTCGACTCGCTGACCAACGGTCTGCACCCCGGGCAGATGATCATCATCGCGGCCCGTCCCGCCATGGGTAAGTCGACGCTGGCCCTGGACTTCGCCCGGGCCTGTTCGATCAAGCACAACATGCCCAGCGTGATCTTCTCGCTCGAAATGGGCCGTAACGAGATCGCGATGCGCCTGCTGTCCGCCGAGGCACGTGTAGCCCTGCATCACATGCGGTCCGGCACCATGACCGACGAGGACTGGACCCGGCTCGCCCGCCGTATGCCGGACGTCTCGGCCGCCCCCCTCTACATCGACGACTCCCCGAACCTGTCGATGATGGAGATTCGCGCCAAATGCCGCCGCCTCAAGCAGCGCGCCGATCTGAAGCTCGTCGTCATCGACTATCTGCAGCTGATGCAGTCGGGCGGCAAGCGGTCCGAGAGCCGCCAGCAGGAGGTCTCCGACATGTCACGAAACCTGAAGCTGCTGGCCAAGGAGCTGGAACTGCCGGTGATCGCGCTGTCGCAGCTCAACCGTGGCCCCGAGCAGCGCACGGACAAGAAGCCCATGGTCTCCGACCTGCGTGAGTCCGGGTCGATCGAGCAGGACGCGGACATGGTCATCCTGCTCCACCGTGAGGACGCGTACGAGAAGGAGTCCCCCCGCGCCGGCGAGGCCGACATCATCGTCGGCAAGCACCGTAACGGTCCGACGGCCACGATCACGGTGGCCTTCCAGGGCCACTACTCGCGCTTCGTGGACATGGCACAGACCTGATCCGGCGCCTTGTGGGGTCTCGCGGCTGATGTCGTCATCTCACGGGCCGTGTCGTACCGATGTCGTATGCGGCATCACCGTGGGACTAGCGCGTGGGTGCTGCTGCTCAGCGCCTCGTCTCGTACCTGGTCAGGACCACGCCGCCGGGAAGCGTCCGTGTCTCCACCAGGTTCAGGTTCACCCAGCCGTCCAGCGCGGTGAAGAACGGCGTGCCGCCGCCCACCAGGACCGGATGGGCGGCGATCACGTACTCGTCGATCAGCCCCGCGCGCATGGCCGCCCCGGCGAGCGTTGCGCCGCCGATGTTCATTGGGCCGCCGTCCTCGGCCTTGAGACGGGTGATCTCGGCGATCGCGTCGCCGGTGACCAGGCGGGTGTTCCAGTCGACCTTGTCGATCGTGGAGGAGAACACCACCTTCGGCGTGTCCCGCCAGTTCCGCGCGAACTCGATCTCCGCCGGGGTGGCGTTGGGCTGCTGGTCGCCGGTCGGCCAGTAGGAGCTCATCGCCTCCCACAGCTTGCGCCCGTACAGCGACAGGCCACTCGCCTGCTCGTGGTCGAGCCACCACTGGAACAGCTCGTCACTCGGCGGTCCGCTCCAGCCGATGTCGTCGCCGGCCGCGGCGATGTAGCCGTCCAGGGTCAGGTTCATGCCGTAGATCAGTTTCCGCATGGCCCAGCCTTCCGTCCGTGGGTGTCCGGCGTATAGACCAGCGCGGCGCGGGAAACTCATCGGTGCGCGATCTGGGCTCGCCGGTAGCCCTCGTGCTCGGGGCTCAGCCTGGTGCACTCGGCCGACACGGGCAAGCCGCCTGATCTCGACCTCGCCCTCGCGAGGAATGCCACGGATTGGAGACCGATCATGCGTGACAAGGCCGTGAGACAGCCAAGAACGCCCAGGTCGCGCAAGATCGACATGTCACGAGCGGCGAGACCCTACAGGCGCTCTGCCGGCCCGCTTCGGGGCAATCCGCTCGACGTCCGGCGCCGGGGCGGGTGGACTGGTGCCATGACGACACCCCACGATGATCTGCTTCCCGGCACGCGCCGGGCCCTGCTGCACCGGATTGCCGTCGCGCAGAGCGAGGGGCGAGCTCCGTCGCTCGTCGCGACGGTGGTCCGGGGCGGGAGAGCGGTATGGAACGGGGCGCGGACCTCGGTGGACGGTCACGGACCGGACGAGAACGTCCAGTACCGGATCGGCTCCATCACCAAGACCTTCACCGCCGTTCTCGTGCTGCGGCTGCGCGACGAAGGCGTCCTGGACCTCGGCGACCCGCTGGAGAAGCATGTGCCCGGCACCGGCGCGGGGGAGGTCACCATCTCCCAACTGCTCGCGCACACCGGAGGGCTGGCCGCCGAGTCACCCGCGCCCTGGTGGGAGCGCACACCCGGATCGCTGCGTCCCGAACTGACCGATGTACTGGGCGAGCAGCCCTTCCGGCATCCGGTCGGCCGCCGGCACCACTACTCGAACCCCGGCTACACGTTGCTCGGAGCGCTCGTCGAGGAACTGCGCGGCGCACCCTGGGAGGAAGTGCTGCGCCGCGAGGTTCTCGAACCGCTCGGCCTGCACCGTACGAGTGGCAGCCCGCAGGCGCCGCACGCGGGCGGATGGGCGGTTCATCCCTGGGCGGACGCGATGATGCCCGAGCCCGCGGAGGACCTCGGGCGCATGGCTCCGGCCGGGCAACTGTGGTCCACCACAGGGGACTTGGCCCGCTTCGCCGTCTTTCTCGCCCAGGGCGACGACCGGGTGCTGAGCGCGGCATCGGTCCGGGAGATGCGTGCGCCTGCCGCGCCGCCCGAGACCGCGGAGCTGGCCTCGGGGTCCTCCTATGGACTCGCCCTGCAGATCGTGCACCGTGACGGCCGGACCCTCGTGGGGCACTCCGGTTCCCTGCCGGGCTTCCTCGCCGGATTGGTGATCAGCGTGGAGGACGACGTGGCGGCAGTGGTGCTGTCCAACTGCACCTCGGGGCCACCCGTGTTCACCGTGGCCGCCGATCTGGTGCGGATCGTCGCGGAGGCGGAGCCGCGGATCCCCGAGCCTTGGCGCCCGATGGGCGAAGTCGACCATGACGTGTTGGAGTTGGCGGGTCAGTGGTATTGGGGGACCCAGGCCTTCGGGCTGCGGTTGCCGGCCGATGGGGGGCTGGTGCTGGGCGCGCTCTCGGGTGTCGGCCGGGGTGCCCGCTTCCGGGCGAACGGCGACGGGACGTGGACGGGGCTCGACGGCTACTACGCGGGTGAGCTTCTGCGGCCCGTACGACGGCCTGATGGCTCCGTGAGTCATCTGGACCTCGGGTCGTTCGTCTTCACGCGGCAGCCGTACGACGAGACCGCTCCTGTGCCGGGTGGAGTGGACCCGGAGGGCTGGCGAGGAGTGGAGTAGGCGCCACCGGACCGGAGGCGGCCATGGAGACGGTCTGTTTCACGTGAAACAGACCGCCTCCCGCTGTGCGGAGTCGACGCGGCAGGCAGGGCCGCCCCGTCAGAGCTGGAGCTTGAAGCCGACGTGCGAGGCCTCGAAGCCGAGCCGCTCGTAGAAGCGATGGGCGTCGGTGCGGGAGGCGTCTGAGGTCAGCTGGACCAACTGGCAGTCCTGGCGGCGGGATTCCTTGACCGCCCATTCGATGAGCTCCGTCCCGAGACCACTGCCGCGCTCGTCCGCGTGAATGCGTACGGCCTCGATGATGGAGCGCGTCGCTCCTCTGCGGGACAGGCCGGGAATCACGGTGAGCTGCAGGGTGCCGACAACGCGGCCCTCGCGGACGGCGACGACCAGATGCTGGTTCGGGTCACGGCTCAGACGTTCCAGGGCGCCCAGGTACGGGGTCAGATCGTCGGGCGATTCCCGTCGGGCACCCAGCGGGTCGTCGGCCAGCATCGCGACAAGGGTCGGCACGTCGTCGGCGACCGCGGCTCGTATCTCAAGATCTGCCATGAGCGAACCCTATGAGGAAACGCTCACCGAGGGCACGGGGTGCACCGGCACGCTCGCCGACTCCACGGCCCGGACCAGGGGCACCAGCTCCGGGTTCTCGGCCGCGTCGTCGAGGGCCTCGCGCAGGGCGGCGTCGTTGGTGGGCCGCGCCTCGGCGAGGAGCTTCAATCCTGCCTCGCTGACATTCGTGTAGATCCCTCGGCGGTCGGTCGGGCAGAGATAGCGGGCGAGCAGCCCTCGGTCCTCGAGCCGGGTGACGAGCCGCGTGGTGGCGCTCTGGCTGAGTACGACGGCGTCCGCGACCTGCTTCATCTGGAGATGACCACCGTCGCCGTCGTGCTGTCGGCTGAGGACGTCGAGGAGGGAGTACTCGCGCACGCTGAGCCCGTGCTCGGACTGGAGGGCTCGTTCGATATGGGCCTCGATCCTCCCGTGCAGCAAGGAGAGGGCGCACCAGCCCTGAGCGAGGGCGGTGAGCGCGGGGTCCGTGGCTGTCATGGCGTCTTCCTCCGTCCCGGAGTGGCTGAGAACCAGGATAGAGCACAGGCGCAATAGCCAGCTGTTGCAGATAGCCCGCGTCTGCAACTATTGTGAACGCAGGCAAAGCGCTCATGCAATCTTCTGGAAGGGGTGCCCCATCATGCCTCTCGCGCTACTGGCCCTCGCGATCGGGGCCTTCGGGATCGGAACGACCGAGTTCGTGATCATGGGCGTCCTGCCCGAGGTCGCCGGAGACTTCGGGGTCTCCATCCCCACGGCCGGACTGCTGGTGACCGGCTACGCCCTGGGTGTGGTGATCGGCGCGCCGATCATGACCGCGCTCGGCACCAAGGTGTCCCGCAAGCGGATGCTCATGGTGCTCATGGGTCTGTTCATCCTCGGCAATCTGATCTCCGCCGTGGCTCCGGTCTTCTGGCTGATGTTCGCGGGCCGGGTGGTCGCCTCTCTCGCGCACGGTGCCTTCTTCGGCATCGGATCGGTGGCCGCCGCCGAGCTGGTCGTACCGGAGAAGAAGGCCGGAGCCATCGCGATGATGTTCAGCGGGCTCACGATCGCCAATGTCGTCGGTGTCCCGCTGGGCACGCTGATCGGGCAGACCGCCGGTTGGCGGGTCACGTTCGCGGGAGTCGCCGCGCTCGGTGTCATCGGGCTGCTGGGGATCGCCAAGCTGGTTCCGGAGATGCCGAGGCCCGAGGGAGTGCGTCTGCGCCACGAACTGGCCGCCTTCAAGAACGTTCAGGTCCTGCTCGCGATGGCGATGACCGTGCTCGGTTTCGGCGGTGTCTTCGCGGCCGTCACGTACATCGCGCCGATGATGACGCACGTCGCCGGCTTCGCCGACGGTTCCGTCACCTGGCTGCTGGTCCTCTTCGGCCTCGGCATGGTCGGCGGGAACCTGCTCGGCGGCAGGTTCGCCGACCGCGCGCTGATGCCGATGCTGTACGTGTCTCTGGGCGGCCTCGCCGTCGTGCTCGCCCTTTTCACCGTCACCGCGCACAACAAGGTCCTGGCGGCCGTCACGATCGCCCTGATCGGCGGCCTGGGCTTCGCGACCGTGCCCCCTCTGCAGAAGCGTGTTCTCGACCAGGCGCACGGCGCCCCCACTCTGGCCTCGGCCGTGAACATCGGCGCCTTCAACCTCGGCAATGCCCTCGCGGCGTGGCTCGGCGGCGTCGTCATCGCGGCGGGTCTCGGCTACACCGCTCCCAACTGGGTCGGTGCGGTTCTCGCCGCGAGTGCGCTCGTCCTGGCCGTCCTCTCGGCCGCTCTGGAGCGCCGCACGGCTCTCCCCAGTGCCGTGGTCGCCGGAGGTGTCCCCGCCGAACCGCGGACAGCCGTCCACCACTGACCGGGATCAGGCCCGTCACAGGACCAGGGCCGTTCCCGCGAGTTCTCGATCCAGCACGTCCCCGACTCGACACAGCACGCCCCTGCAAGGAGAAAACCCTGATGAGCACCACCACTGCCGCTTCCCCCCTGACCATCGAGGACGCCGAGGTTCTCGTCGCCGCGGCCCGTCGTGCCGCCGAGGCCGACGGTGTTCGGGTCAGCGTCACCGTCCTCGACGCGGGCGGCCACCTGCTCGCCTTCCGGCGCGACGACCACGCCGTACTGATCTCGGGAGAGACCAGCACGCGCAAGGCGTACACGGCACTCCAGCTGAACTCGGCCACCGCCGATCTCGTCGACGCGGTGCTGCCCGGCGGTCTGTTCCACACCCTGCCCACCGCGCTGGACCGCCCTCTGCTGTTCATCGCGGGCGGCGTTCCGGTCCACCGTGACGGCCGTCTGATCGGCGCGATCGGGGTCGGCGGCGGAATGCCCGATCAGGACCACGGTTTTGCCGCCGTCGCTGTCGAATCGCTCGTCTGACACTCGGCAGTCGCGGCACCCGCCCGACGTATGGCAGTCCGGAGGCGCCGGTCCCCTCACCTGTTCCGGGGATCGGCGCCTTTGCTGTGAAAGGCGTCCGGACCCTATCCGGCGGCCACGGTCAGCGGCGCGAAGCGGCGGGTCCAGTCACCGGGCAGTTCCGGGATCCCGTACGTCATGACCGCGTTGAATCCGACGGAGGCGAGCCCGCGTTCCTTCAGCCAGATCAGCAGTTCTTCGTGGCGCACGTCGACGTCGGTGCGCAGCGGACGGTCGGTGTGGGCGGCGAGTGAGGAGACGAGAGCCTTCGCCGTCCCCGTGTCCCGTGCGATCAGGGGGCCCACGACCTGGTTGGTCATGTTGGGCCAGGCGGCCGCGTAGCCGATGATCCGGCCGTTCTCCTCGGCCACTCGCAGCTGGTCCGCGAACGCGGGCAGCCGCGTGATCATGTGGGTGCGGTCGGCCCCGAAGATCTCCTCGTCCAGCCGGAGGATGGGGGCGAGGTCCCCCGCTGTCGCCGACCGGGTGAGGATTTCGGGCCCAGGGTCGCCAGGAGCGAACACCCCACGGACCATCTCGGCCCCGCCCGTGACCTTGAACCCCAACTCCTCGTAGAGCGGGCGCCCGTACACGGTCGCGTGCAGGGTCATCGGGATGGTGCCCATCTCCTGGACGACGTGCCGCATCAGACGGCGGCCGACACCCTGACGGGCGTACCGCTCGGCGACGAGGACCATGCCGATCGCACCCAGTTCGGGGCGCTCGCGCGGTCCGTAGGTGGTCACCACGCAAGCAGCGACGAGACCGCAGGCGGGGTCATCGATCCCGTATCCGGTCCCCGCGGCGAGCAGCAGACCCCACTTGTGCTCCTCACGGGGCCAGCCCCGGTTCTCGGACAAGTCGGCGCACGCGGCGAGGTCGCGGGGCGTCAGACGACGAACGGGCAGAACGGTGAGGGAAGGAATCGACACACAACCAGGCTGTCCGACACAGGCCTCTGACGTCCACCGCTTTCCCGACGGTCCCATCAGCTTCGGTCGTATGCCGCATCAGCGGTAGTGAGGGACCAGCTGTTTCACGTGAAACCTCGGCCCTGACCAACGGCGGCTTCAGTGGCCTCGACAGACATGGCGGGGCTGCATCTCTTCTACCTCGCTGGGACGTTGCTCCACGGCAGCCCGCGCCCTTGCGGGTTTCCCGGCAGCTTGGACGGGAAGCCGAGACCGCGGCGCTCGAAAGGAGCGCATGCGGTCCATGGCTCGCGCTTTCCCGCCGTCCGTTCGTGGAGCCGTTGGATGCGACCGGTGCTCTCAGCGCCGCGGCAAAGGTGCAGGTCACGGACCATCTCTGTGAAGAGTCCGGGGTGAGTCGCACCGACTGCGGCGCCTATCAATTGACGTGTCATGCCCGGTAATTGAGTGCGCGTGTTCTGCGTGGCGCGAATGGCAACGCAGGCCAAAACAGCCTAACGGGACGGAGAGATCGAAGACCTGCGTTTTCCCTTATGCGGCCGGGCGTTGACTCGAAGTGCGATGCTCGATGAGGGCGCTGCGGCCAATGCCGCTCTCTTTCCTTTCTTGTTCGTACGGGGTGGGTATCCGGCTTCAATGTGACCGCATTGGGCCGACAAGGACTGAACCGGGAAGGGGAGCAAACCGGCTGCGGGGGAAAGACAGGCATCTTCCGACCGAGGAGGTGCGCAGACCGACCGAAGATGTTCGAGGCGAGGCAGACCATGGACGCTCCGACCACCACGTCGGCCGACAACGGCACTTCAGGCGGCGCCGGCGGGGGCGGCTGGTTCACGCCGCGCAATGAGCCGTCGGCTCCCAGCGGTGACCAGGGGGCATCCGACGGCCGACGACTGGCCGCGATGCGTCCGGTGGGCCGTTCGTCCTCGACGCGGGGGGAACCGGGCCGGGCCGTCCCCGAGCTACCGGCCTCCGGACAGGAGAACACCGAGCGGGCCGGACGGCGAACACCCCAGCAGGAACGAATATCCCCGGCCGGCGAAGCGCTCTCGCCAGCTCGTGGGACAGCGCCGGTGCCCCACGGGACAGCTCCCACCGAGACGCGAACTCATGGGACAAACCTCCCGCAGTCGCGACCGCGCGAAGCCGCATCTCCTGGAACGCGGCCTTCCGAGCCCCCGGAGGCCGAGCCCGTTCCGGCCGTGAAGCGCTTCCTTCCGCCGGCACCGTCCGAGCTGCGGCACTTCGAGCCGGAACCCGCCCACGAAGGGGTACGGCCTCGGTCGGGTCCCGGACAGACGCAATTCGGCTCTCTGCGGCCCTCAGGGACCTTCGCGCCCGAGCAAGGATCCCCGCAACCCCAGCACGGCCCTCCGCGGTCCGACGCCCTCCCTGAGCCCCTTGTGACGGGCCGACAGCCCGCTCCCGACCCCGAGGCGTCACCCGACGCCGTGCTGATCCGCCGGACGATGGCCGAGGTCGGTCACATCGCCGACAAGGTCACCTCCTACTTCTACGCGCTGCTCTTCGTGCGCCACCCGGAACTGCGCCCGCTCTTCCCCGTCGCGATGGACACCCAGCGGGACCGGCTGCTGAAGGCATTGCTCACCGCGGCCGAGCACATCGACAACACCGAGGTCCTCGTCGCGTATCTGCAGAGCCTCGGCCGGGGACACCGCAAGTACGGCACCCGGCCCGAGCACTACCCGGCCGTCGGCGAATGCCTCATCGGCTCGCTCGGCCGGTACGCCTCGGCGGTCTGGGACGCCGAGATGGAAGCGGCCTGGGTGCGCACGTACACGACGATCTCCCAGGTCATGATCGACGCGGCCGCCGCGGACGAGCTGCGCGCTCCGGCCTGGTGGTTCGCCGAGGTGGTGTCCCACGACCTGCGGACACCGGACGTCGCGGTCGTCACGGTCCGGCCCGACCGGCCGTACCCGTTCCTCGCCGGGCAGTACACAAGCCTGGAGACGCCATGGTGGCCACGGATCTGGCGGCACTACTCCTTCGCCTCGGCGCCCCGACCGGACGGCCTGCTGACGCTCCACGTGAAGGCGGTTCCGGCGGGCTGGGTCTCCAACGCGCTGGTGCACCGAGCCCGGCCCGGCGATGTCATCCGGCTGGGGCCGCCGTCCGGCTCGATGACCGTCGACCACACCACCGACAGCGGCCTGCTCTGTCTGGGTGGCGGAACCGGCATCGCACCCATCAAGGCCCTGGTCGAGGACGTCGCCGAACACGGGGAGCGCCGACCCGTCGAGGTCTTCTACGGGGCTCGCACCGATCACGACCTCTACGACATCGACACCATGCTGCGGCTCCAGCGGACCCACCCCTGGCTCTCGGTGCGCCCCGTCGTCGACCGGCGGGCCCATCTCCAGCTGCCGGACGCCGTACGCGAGTACGGGCCGTGGAACGAGTACGACGCCTACCTGTCAGGGCCGCCCGGCATGATCCGCAGCGGTGTCGACGCACTCAGGGAGATCGGCATCCCGTCGGACCGTATCCGCCACGACTCGGTGGAAGAACTCGTCACGACAGGCGACTGACCCCGCGACGGCTTCTCCTCGCGTCAGCCCAGGTCGGGTGCGTGCATGGCACGTACGCCCTCGATGTTCCCGTCGAGATAGTGCCTCAGCGACAGCGGTACGAGGTGCACGGAGGCGATCCCGACCCGGGTGAACGGGACGCGGACGATCTCGTACTCACCGCATGGCTCGTCCACCTCCGGACCGTGCCGCAGTGCGGGATCCATGGACTCCAGCCGGCAGACGAAGAAGTGCTGGACCTTCACCCCGGTCGCGCCGCCGTCGTCGCCGATGTGCTCGACCGTGTCGACGAAGCAGGGCACCACATCGACGATCTTGGCGCCGAGTTCCTCGTGCACCTCACGATGGAGTGCTTCGACGACAGTCGTGTCCTCCGGTTCGACCCCGCCACCCGGTGTGAGCCAGTAGGGATCGACGCCGGGCTTGGTGCGCTTGATCAAGATCAGGTCGTCACCGTCCAGCAGGACGGCGCGAGCGGTTCGCTTGACCACGGGTCGGACGGTCATGGGAGAAATGTGGCCCGGCTGGTTCCACGTGAAACCTCGCGCGGCCGCGATTCCGCGTGAAAGGTCCTGGAGCCCTTCCCGGGCCCCGAGGAACTGGGGACGGACTTCGCCCGCGGCGCCGCCGTTCGGTCCTCGGCGGCAGGCCGTGTTGCCTTGCGAAGCGGTTCCCGGTCCGTGCCCGCCTCAGCTCCAGTCGGAGGCCGCCCGCAGCAACCATTCGTGCGCCCGGGCGATGTGCGGCATCGCCAGCGTTCCGGTCCGGACGACAAGGAAGTACGTACGCAGCGGAGGCACCGCGGGGTCGAGGAGCGCCACGACGTCTCCGCGCTCGATGGCTTCGGAGCAAAGATATTTGGGCAGGACGGCGAGGCCGGCGCCCGCGGTGGCGCAGGCGAGGACCGCCCGCAGATCCGGGACGACAACCGTGCCGGCGGCGGCCGGCCGGCAGTCGAAGACCGAGGCCCAGTAGCGGGCGACGAGCGGCAGCGACTCGTGGACCTCGACGATGGGGAAGTCCTCGAGTGCGTGGGCCCCCTTGCGGCGGAGCTTGCCCGGACCGATTTCCGCGGCCCAGCGCGGAGCGGCGACCAGGACATGCTCTTCGTCGCAGAGCGGAGTCGCGGTGAGAAGCGCACCCCGTGGTTGGGCCGTCGTCATGGCCAGATCATGATGTCCGGCGGCGAGTCCCTCCATCGTCTCCTCCGCGTTGCCGAAGGAGGCGCGCAGCGCGAAACCCTGTCCGTCGTCGCCGGTCAGTTCCGTGAGAGCGGGCAACGCGCGTTCCGCGGTGAACTCCGGTGGCCCCGCGAGATGCAGTGTGCGCAGGGAAGAGTCCTCGTCGAGTCCGGTCTCGGCTATTTCCACGAGGGCATCGAGATGCGGCGCCGCCTTGTGGGCGAGTTCGTCGCCGATGGTCGTGGGGGTCACCCCGCGCGCTTGCCGCAGAAACAGAGGCCGCCCCAACTGGCGCTCCAGTGTGCGGATCTGCGAGGTGACGGCCGGCTGGGACAGGCCGAGCAGCGCGGCGGCGCGAGTGAAGGAACCGGCCCGGTGCACTGTCACAAAAGTGCGCAGCAAGGCCAAGTCCATGGTGCCCCTCCCCTTTCAGCACCCCCGCGCGAGCCCCAACTATAAATAAGTCGATAGGTCTCTGTCGCTACTGTGATTGGACACTGACACAGAGTCAACTAGCCTTGTTCGCGCGGTTCTTCGCGCGCGGAACCGGGACGGTCCGAGCCACGAGGGGGGAGGCTCGGACCGTCCGTAATACGTAGCGGGGGTACTGATCCCGCCGTCATGGCCGTTTCACTCGGCGGATGCGTCGAGGGCCCGCAGCACGTCCGCCACCAGGTCCTCGGGGTCCTCGGCGCCGGCGGAGAAGCGGATGAAGCCTTCCGGGACGGCGTCCCCGCCCCAACGGCCGCGCCGCTCCGCCGTGGACCGCACCCCGCCGAAGCTGGTGGCGTCGTCCACCAGGCGCAGCGCGTCGAGGAAACGCTCGGCACGCTCGCGCGAGGGCAGCGTGAAGGAGACCACGCATCCGAAGCGACGCATCTGCTGCGAAGCGATCTTGTACGAGGGGTCGTCGGGCAGGCCCGGGTAGCGCAGCCCCGTCACCTCGGGCCGGTCCCGCAGGACCTCGGCGATCGTCCTCGCGGTGGCGGTCTGCCGGTCGGCCCTGAGCTGGAGCGTGGCGAGCGAGCGGTGGGCCAGCCAGGCCTCCATCGGGCCGGGGATGGCGCCGACGACCTTGCGCCAACGTCGTACGGGAGCCATCAGAGCGGCGTCCCGCCCGGTCACGTACCCCAGGAGGATGTCGCCGTGCCCGGTGAGCATCTTGGTGCCGCTGGCCACGGAGAAGTCGGCGCCCAGCTCCAGCGGGCGCTGTCCGAGCGGGGTGGCCAGGGTGTTGTCCACGGCGACGAGCGTGCCCTGCGCGTGCGCGGCGGCGACGAGGCGTCGCAGGTCGCAGACGTCGAGACCCGGGTTGGACGGGGTCTCGATCCACAGCAGCTTCGCGCCGTCGAGCACCTCCAGCTGGGCATCGCCGGCAGTGGGGGCGGTGCGCACCTCGATGCCGTAAGCAGTCAGCTGTTCGCGCACCAGCGGCAGCACCTGATAACCGTCGTCGGGCAGGACGACGATGTCGCCGGCCCGCAGCTGCGAGAAGAGCACCGCGGAGATGGCTGCCATGCCGGAGGGGAAGGAGAGCGTTTCGACGGAGTCCAGTCCGGGCGCCTCCAACTCGCCGATGGCACGCTCCAGGAGCGTCCAGGTCGGGTTCTCGTCACGGCCGTACGTGTACGGGCCGGTGGGTTCACCGGGCAGATGGAAGTGCGCGGCGAAGACCGGGCCGGGAAGAGTCGGCTCGTACTTGACGGGCTCGGGCAGCCCGGCACGCACCGCCCGTGTGCCGTCGCCCGGCGTCGTCGCCCGGGTGCTCCCACTCTCTTCCGCCGGGTCCGTGCCCTCGCCGCTCGCCGTGACGAAATCCCCTGACGTCATGCCGATCGTCCCTCCACTCGCTCTTGTACCGCGGCGAGCAGACCTGGGCTCGCCGCCTCCACCATCTCAAGACATTCCTCGAAGCCGTCCATATGTCCGTAATACGGATCGGGGACGTCCAGGTCGCCGGCCGCCGTGGGGTCGTACGAGCGCAACAGCCGGATCTTCTCCGCGTCCTCGGCACTGGTCGCGAGGCGGCGCAGGGCCTTGAGATGGCCGGTGTCCAGGGCGACGACGAGATCGAGACGGGAGAACCACGAGGCCTGGAACCGCCGGGCCGCGTGGCCGCTCTCGTAGCCGCCCCCTTCCAGCACGGCGACGGTGCGCTCGTCGGCGCCGTCGCCCTCGTGCCAGCCGTCCGTACCCGCGCTGTCGACCTCGACCAGCTCCCCGAGTCCGGCTTCCACCACGTGGGCGCGGAAGACGGACTCGGCCATCGGCGAGCGGCAGATGTTGCCGGTGCAGACGAAACAGACGCGGTAGGTCATCGGACTCTCTCAGTCGTTGTCGGGCAGGACGACATTGAGCGCCCAGGAGACGACGGAGATGATCAGGCCGCCCAGGACGGCGGTCCAGAAGCCCTCCACGTGGAAGCTCAGGTCGAGCTTGTCGGCGAGCCACGAGGTGAGCAGCAGCATCAAGGCATTCACCACAAGGGTGATCAGGCCGAGCGTGAAGATGAAGAGCGGGAAGGTCAGTACCTTCACGACCGGCTTGACCAGGAAGTTCACCAGTCCGAAGACCAGTGCGACGAGGAGGAGCGTGCCTATCTCCTTGCCCGTGCTGTCGCCCGTCAGGGTGATCTTGTCGAGCAGCCAGACGGCGACGGCCAGGGCCCCCGCGTTGGCGAGTGTCTTGACTACGAAATTCTTCATGTGTCTGATCGTGGCAGAGAGATCGACTGGCAAGAAGGGGCTGTGGAAACAGCCTGCGGTGCACAAGAGCGGACGAGGGCGATGAAGGCATTCCGGCTGGACGAACTGGAGGCGGAACGCGCCGCCAACGATGGCGCCTACCTGCAGTTCCTGCGGGAGCGGAACATGTCGGTCGGGCTGTACGCGCTCGACGCGGGCGGCCTCGACCCGCAGAAGCCGCACGCCCAGGACGAGGTGTACTTCGTGGTGAGCGGGCGTGCGTCGATCACCGTCGGCCTGGAGACCACCCAGGTGGCACGGGGCAGCGTCGTCTACGTACCCGCCGGAGTCGGCCACAAGTTCCACCACATCACGGAGGATCTGCGGGTCCTGGTTGTGTTCTCTCCGCCCGAGAGCTGACCCACGTCTCAGGGTTCCCTAGGGGGACGGTCAGGGGAGGACAAGGGACGCGGGGTCACCGCACGGCCCCCTCTCCGGCCTAGCATCGGATGCGAGACATCAAAGAACCCGGAATCAGTGTCCCGGCGTTGGGGCCACGGGCTAGGAGAGGTAAGGACAGGGCGATGCGAGAGATCTTCAACGGTATGCCGTGGTGGGTGAAGTGGGTCGCGGTGCCGGTCATCGCCCTGGTGGTGTTCGGCGGCCTGATAGCGACCGTCGTCGGCTTCGTGATCGGCCTGCTCTTCAAGCTGCTCGTCTTCGTCGCGCTGGTCGGCGGGCTGATCTACATCGTGCGGAAGTTCATGTCGAGTTCCTCCTCGCACGGCGACTGGTGAGGCGCGAGAGGGTGAGCGACAGGTAACGGTGAAGGGGGAAAGGGAACCCAAGGTTCCCTCGGCCGGGGGAAGTTTTCGGCGAGGCCGTATGCGAGCGGTGACGGGCGGTTAGAGTCCGGAACTCGACGCGGGGTCGACCCCGCGGGCAGCGCACAGCCCCCTCCCGTGTCTCCCCGCACGGGCGGTCCTCCTCGCGCTTCGGAGTGCCCCTTGGCCATGGTTGACACCGCACCCGCACCATCAGTCGCTCCCCCTTTCCGGCGATCGGGCACGCCCGCGGCGGCACGCGTGCCACCGGTCCAGCCGCGTACGTCACTGGGGGAGCCGCCTCTTCCACGCGCGCAGCCGGCCTCGCCGAGGGAGCCGACGCCGCAGCGAACTCCGACGGCGGAGATGCCTGCTCGGCGCACCCCGCCTGCGGATGGGCTCACCGGACGCACCAGGCCGTCGGTGACCCACGGTTCGCCGTCCCCGGTCGCGGGGACGGCACGGCTCGCCCGTACTCGTCCTGCGGAGCCCGACGCCGCTCTGGACTCCCACCCCACCACCCTGATCGGCTCGGTCCAGCGGGCGATGCGTCTGCTGGAGGCCGTCGCCTCGCGTGAGCAGGGCGCACCCGCCAAGCAGCTCGCCAGGGAGGCGGGACTCGCGTTGCCGACCGCCTACCACCTGCTGCGCACCCTGGTCCACGAGGGCTATCTGCGCCGCGACAGAGGGCTGTTCTTCCTCGGTGAGGCCGCCGAGCGGCTGAGCAGCAGTGGAGCCCAGCAGAAACGTCGCAGCACGGTGAGGGACACGCTCGCGCACTGGCGCGACGCACTCGGCGCCCCCGTGTACTGGGCGGTCTACCGAGACGGCGAGATCGAGCTCATGTGTGTCGCCGACACTCCGGCGAACCCCGCGGTCGAGGAGTGGGCCGACTTCCGTGAGACCGGTCACGCCCATGCGATCGGCCAGTGTCTGCTCTCCCAGCTGGACGACAAGTCCCGGCGAGACCACCTCGATCGCTACCCGGTGCAGCCGATCACTCCGTACACGGTGCGTGACAAGGACCGTCTGCTGCGGCGCCTGGAACGGACGGGGCGGATGGAACCGGTGATCGAGCGGCAGGAGTACGCGCTGGGCACGGTCTGCGCCGCGATCCCGGTCACCGCGGGCAGTTCGGCCGCGGCCGTCGCCCTGTCCCTCCCTTCCCACCAGGTCGACCGACTGCTGCCCGCGGCACGGAAGTTGCAGAGCGAAGTCGGCAGGCTGCTAGGAACACTCGCCATCTCTATCAGTATCTGAAAACTCACTCCTTGTAATGCGGCATGCACGTTGAGCAAGATTTCCAGCAGTGTCAGGGGGACGAATCCTGGCCAGTCGATGGCAAACGACGGGGTAGGCGATGCGCGAGTCGGTGCAGGCAGAGGTCATGATGAGCTTCCTCGTGTCCGAGGAGCTGTCCTTCCGGATTCCGGTCGAGCTGCGCTATGAGACCGGTGATCCGTACGCCGTGCGGCTGACCTTCCACTTGCCCGGCGACGCGCCTGTGACCTGGGCGTTCGGGCGGGAGCTGCTGATCGACGGAGTCGGCAGGCCGTGTGGTGACGGCGATGTGCACATCGCTCCGGCGGACCCGGAGGCGTTCGGCGAGGTGCTGATCCGGCTTCAGGTCGGCGGCGATCACGCGCTGTTCCGGTCCGGGGCCGCGCCGCTCGTCGCGTTTCTCGACCGGACGGACAAGTTGGTGCCGCTCGGGCAGGAGCGCTCTCTCGCGGGTTTCGACACGTCTCTGGACGAGGCGCTCGACCGCATCCTCGCGGAGGAGCAGAGCGCGGGCTGAAGCCCCGGCAGCCCGGAGCGGAGGAACGCTTCCTCACAAGGGGCGCCCGTGCAGGATGGTTTCAGCGTTTCCGGCGGGCCGTTCAGTGCTTGCGGCGACGTCCCTTCCCGCTCCGTGCCGACGTCCTGGCAGCCGCCGGCTCCGCGGGGACGGGCGCCGTCCCTTCACGGTCCGCGGCGACCACGAGTGCGGCCAGTACGGTCGTCACCGGCACCGCGGCGACCAGACCGATCGATCCGACCAGGGTGCGCACGATCTCCTCGGCGACCAGTTCGCTGTTGGCGACGGTGCCCACGCTGCTCTGCGCGATCGAGAAGAGCAGCAGCAGCGGCAGCGCGGCGCCCGCGTAGGCCAGGACGAGCGTGTTGACGACCGACGCGATGTGGTCGCGGCCGATACGGATGCCCGCGCGGTACAGGCCGCGCCAGCCCATCGTGGGGTTCGCCTCGTGGAGTTCCCAGACCGCGGACGTCTGCGTCACCGTCACGTCGTCGAGGACACCCAGCGAACCGATGATGACTCCGGCAAGCAGTAGACCGCTCATGTCGATGGACGGGTACAGGCCGTGGATCAGGCCGGTGCTGTCGTCGGTGTTGCCGGTCAGCACGGCCCAGTCGATGAAGACCGAGCCCAGGAGGCCGATCAGCACCAGTGAGAGCAGGGTGCCGACCACCGCCACGGATGTCCTGGCCGACAGACCGTGACACATGTAGAGCGCGATCAGCATGATCGCGCTGGATCCGACGACGGCCACCAGCAGCGGGTTCGAACCCTGCAGGATCGCGGGCAGGATGAAGAAGTTCAGGATCATGAAGCTGATGGCCAGGGCGACCAGCGCCATGACACCGCGCATCCGGCCGATCACCACGACGACCACGGCGAAGATCACGGCGAGCAGTGTCAGGGGCAGCTTCCGGTTCGCGTCCGTGACCGAGTACTGGAGGTCCTTGGGGGCGGAGGGCTCGTACGCGACGACGACCTTCTCGCTCTGGTGCAACTGCCGTGACTGATCCGGCTGAACGATCTCGACGAACGTACGGCCCGTGTCCTTGCCGGTGTCGATCCGGACGGTCGCCTTCTTGCATTCACCCGCGGCCTGCTGCTGGGCGGAGGAGCCCTCGGCGGTGGAGGTGTCGCCCGTCGGGGTCTCCGCGGAGGCGTTCACGGACTTGCAGTCCACCTGGTCGATCCTGGTGACCGTCGCCTGCTGCGTCTGCCGGTCGAAGCCGACACCGGTGCGTTGGTGGGAAGGCGCGCCGCCGGGCCACAGCACCACGAGACCCACCGCGACCGCGGCGGCGAAGGGGATCAGTACCGCGGCGATGACCTTGCGCAGGTGCTTGGAGACCGGCGCGGCGGGACCGTGGCTGTGCGAGTGCCCGTGCCCGGCGCTGGAACCCTCGCCGTGTCCGCCGTCGGGACTCGCTCCGTGTCCGCCGTCGGGACCGTGGTGCTCGCCGCCGGCCCCGTGACCCGGACCACCACCCGGCCCATGTCCATGCCCGTGTCCGTTGCCGGAGTTGTGCCTGTGCGCGTCGTCGGAGCCCGGACGGCGCGGCGGCTCAGACGGCGGGAACGGATGCTGCTGCGTCGTTGTCACCGCCAGATCATCGCAAGAACGGCAAGGGCCCTCTGTTCAGCGCGCCAAATATGACGCTAGCGTGGAGGCACCTTTGCACACGCGGGAGCTCGGAGCACCGGGCTGAGAGGGCGCTGACCTCCGTCTTCGCGATGTTTCACATGAAACATCGACGAACGGAAGCCGCTGCGTCGACCGCTGAACCTGTTACCGGGTAATGCCGGCGTAGGGAGTAGGTCTCATGACCGACAAGGACGTACGCACGCCTGCCTCCAGCCAGACGGAGGGGGCTTCCTCCCCGTCCCTGAACAGCGAGGCCGGGAAATCCATCGGCTGGCACAAGGCGTACGTCGGGGGTACGCGTCCCGATCTGCGGGTGCCGGTTCGCCAGGTGCACCTCACCAACGGCCAGTCCGTGACGCTGTACGACACCTCCGGCCCGTACACCGATCCGACCATCGACACCGAGGTGCGCAGGGGGCTGGCACCGCTGCGCGAGAACTGGATCATCGCCCGCGGAGACACCGAGGAGTACACGGGCCGGCCCGTGCGCCCCGAGGACGACGGGATCAAACACACCGCCCCGCGCGGGGGGCTGCGCAACCTCGACGCGGTGTTCCCCGGACGGCCGCGCCAGCCGCGCAGGGGGCGCGCCGGGCAGGCGGTCACCCAGCTCGCGTACGCGCGACGCGGCGAGATCACGCCCGAGATGGAGTTCGTGGCGGTCCGCGAGAACGTCGACCCCGAGGTCGTACGGGAGGAGATCGCCGCCGGCCGGGCGGTGCTGCCGGTGAACGTCAACCACCCGGAGACCGAACCGATGATCATCGGCAAGCGGTTCCTGGTGAAGGTCAACGCCAACATCGGCAATTCCGCGGTCACTTCCTCCATCGAGGAAGAGGTCGAGAAGATGACCTGGGCGACCCGCTGGGGCGCCGACACGGTCATGGACCTGTCGACCGGCCGCAACATTCACACCACACGTGAATGGGTGCTGCGCAACTCCCCCGTCCCCATCGGCACGGTGCCGCTCTATCAGGCGCTGGAGAAGGTCGACGGCCGTGCCGAGGAGCTGACCTGGGAGATCTACAAGGACACGGTCATCGAGCAGGCCGAGCAGGGCGTGGACTACATGACGGTCCACGCGGGCGTGCGCCTGGCGTACGTGCCGCTCACCGCGAACCGCAAGACCGGCATCGTCTCGCGCGGCGGCTCGATCATGGCGGCCTGGTGCCTCGCGCACCACAAGGAGTCGTTCCTGTACGAGAACTTCGAGGAGCTCTGCGAGATCCTCGCCGCGTACGACGTCACCTACTCGCTCGGTGACGGTCTGCGTCCCGGCTCCATCGCGGACGCCAACGACGCCGCCCAGTTCGCGGAGTTGACGACGCTCGGGGAACTCAACACGATCGCGAAGCGTTTTGATGTGCAGACGATGATCGAAGGCCCGGGACATGTCCCGATGCACAAGATCAAGGAGAACATCGACCTTCAGCAGGAGATCTGTGATGAAGCTCCGTTCTATACGCTCGGCCCGCTGACGACGGACGTCGCGCCGGCGTACGACCACATCACTTCCGGCATCGGTGCCGCGATGATCGCCTGGTGGGGCACGGCCATGCTCTGCTATGTCACGCCCAAGGAGCACTTGGGCCTGCCCGATCGTGACGACGTCAAGACCGGCGTCATCACCTACAAGATCGCCGCCCACGCAGCCGACCTCGCCAAGGGGCACCCGGGTGCACAGGAATGGGATGACGCGCTCTCCGACGCCCGCTTCGAGTTCCGGTGGGAGGACCAGTTCAACCTGGCCCTCGATCCGGACACCGCAAGGGCGTTCCACGACGAGACGCTGCCGGCCGAACCCGCCAAGACGGCCCACTTCTGTTCCATGTGCGGGCCGAAGTTCTGCTCGATGAAGATCAGCCAGAGCATCAACGAGCGGTTCGGCGGTGACACGGCCGACGGTGCTTCCGCGGCGGAGATCTCCGAGGGCATGCTTCAGAAGTCCCGGGAGTTCGCGGAGGCGGGCAACCGCGTGTACCTGCCGTTGGCCGACTGAGCCGCTTCACAGGGGCGCGGTCCGGGGCGGGTTCCCGGGCCGTCGCCCTCGGTCCGGTCATTCCGTGACGTCCTGCGGGTACCAGCGCAGTTCCACCGTGTTGCCGTCCGGGTCCTGGACGTAGACCGAGGTGGCGGTGCCCCGCGCGCCGAAGCGTTCCACGGGACCCTCGAGCACGGTGAAGGATTCCGACGCGATGACCTCGTCCCAGTCCAGCGGCTCCACGGTGAGACAGATGTGGTCGACGTTGGACTCCCCGCGGGCGTGGGCGACCAGGTCGATGATGGTTCCCTCGGTGACCCTCACCGACGGGAACGGGACCTGGCCGCCCCGCCACTCGGCGACGCGTACGGGAGCCAGGCCGAGGAGTCCGGTGTAGAAGGCCAGGGACCGTTCGACGTCCTCGACGTTGAGGACCAGGTGGTCGAAGGCCTTCACGCGCACGGTGGTCACTTCGCCTCCAGGGCGACGGCGAGGCGGAGCCACTCGCTGAACAGGGCGGGGTCGATGTCGTCGGCACGGCTGAGTTTCACGGAGGCCATCCGGCGGGCTCCCGCGATCAGTCGGCCCGAGGGGTCGGTCACTTCCTGGCCGCGCCAGAGGCCGAAGGTGACGTACGACGTGTAGGCCTTGAGCAGGCAGACCGGGGTCCGGCCCGGCTTGTCCCCGAGGCTCCAGGTGGGGTGGCCGTGCCACAGTGCGCCGGAGTCGTCGGGGAGGGCCGAGTCGATGACAGGCCTGAGTCTCTCGCCGATGGCGCGCAGGGGGCCGTCGAGTTCGTTCACGTAGGCGGTGATGTCTGACGAGTTCATCTGGTCCCGTTCGGAAGGGTGTGATGGGTGGTACCGGGCACGCGTGCCGTGCGCCCGGGTGTCCGGGGGACTCGTCGGGTTCTCTCCGGAGGCCGGGTGGACGCCTTCTACGATCCGCCGCGGACAGTTCGCCATCAAGGCAAGATCGGTGTACGACCGTTGAGCCAGATTTAACGCCGGGGGATTCATGCTGGAGCGACTGGAGATCGAGGCCTTTCTTACGCTGGCCGAGGAACTGCACTTCGGCCGGACCGCCGAGCGGTTGCTGATCACGACCGGACGGGTCAGCCAGGTGATCAAGAAGCTGGAACGCAGAGTGGGCGGCTCGCTGTTCGAACGCAACAGCCGTTCCGTCCGGCTCACCCCGATCGGCCGACAACTGGCGGACGACCTGACGCCCTTGGTCGCCGGGATGGAAGCGGCGCTGCGAAGAGCAGCCGACGCCAGCCGTGGGGTCACCGGAGAGCTGCGGGTCGCCTTCCTCGGTGAGTGGACGGCACCCGCGCTGCTCAGGGCGGTCGGCCTGTTCGGAGAGCGGCACCCGGACTGCCGGGTCGACGTACGGGAGGTTCAGCTGTCCAACTCCCGGGCGAGCCTGCTGGACGGTTCGATCGACGTGCTGCTCGCCTCGTTCCCCTTCGACGGCATGGCCTGCGGGCCCGCGCTGCTGCGGGAGAGACGGGTACTGGCCGTGGCGGCCGGTCATCCGCTGGCAGGCGAGGAGCGGGTGTCCGTCGAGGTGCTCGCGGAACACCCCGTCGTGCAGTACCCACAGGTGACCTCGGCGGGGTTCAAGCGGGACCGCACACCGGAGCGCACTCCCTCGGGCAGGCCCGTTCCCAAGGGCCCGGTCGGCGGGTCGTTCTCCGAAATGCTGACCCTGGTGGCGATGGGCCGGGGCGTGCTCCCGGTCGGGGAGCACTCGCGGCAGTACTACCCCCGGCCCGATGTGGCCTACGTACCCCTTCACGACGCGCAGCCGATCGAGCGGGGACTGGTGTGGAGGGAGGGCAACACGACCGAACGGCTTCGCGCGTTCGTCCGGGCCGCGACGGATGCGGCAGGCGCTCCCCGCGCGTAGGCGTATCGCTCGGTTCCGATGGCGGATTCTCTAGGCAGACTGGGCGTATGACACCGACATCGATGAGCAAGGGCGCGAACATTCCCGTTGCCGCGCAGGAGGTGCAGGTCGTGCTCAGCTGGTCCGGGGGTCCCGGTGCGCCGGACGCCGATGCCTCGGCTCTGCTGCTCCGTGCGGACGGACGGGTGCGGGACGACGGCGACTTCGTCTTCTACAACCAGCCGAGGCACGCCTCCGGTGCCGTGCGTCATCTGGGGAAGCGGAGGGAGGGCGACGGGACCACGGACACCGTCGGGGTGGACCTGCGTGCTCTGGAGCCGGAGATCCAACGGGTCGTCCTAGGCGCCTCCGCCGACGGGGGCACCTTCGGCCGGCTGTCGGATCTGCGACTGAGACTGCTCGACGCCGCTACGGGGCAGGAACTGGCGCTGTTCGACATGGAAGCGACGACGGAGACGGCGTTCATCGGGGGTGAGCTGTATCTGCGGGGCGATCAGTGGAAGTTCCGCGCGGTGGGCCAGGGGTACGCCTCCGGACTCGCGGGCCTGGCCACCGACTTCGGGATCAGCGTGGACGAGGAGCCGGCTGCTCCCGGGAGCACGGGCGCCAAGGACGCGCCCTCCGGAGCCGTCGGCGCCGGAGGCGCCCCGTCCCGGTTCGAGGAGACACCTCGGGCGTCCCCGCCCGCCGTTCCGCCCCGCCCTGTGGTGACGCCCCCTTCCACGCCGATGCGCCCTTCCACGCCGGTGCCCTCGTCCTCCCCGATGTCCCCGGGCTTCGGCTCGGCTCCTCATCTCATCAAGGGCGAGGAGCGGTTGCCCGTGGACATGCGCAAGCGGCTCTCCCTGCGCAAGGAGCAGGTGGCGGTCAGTCTGCGCAAGCACGGGGCGGTGGGTGTCAGGGCCCGCGTCATCCTGGTCCTGGACGCGTCCGGGTCGATGTCGTTCCTGTATTCGAAGGGCGTCGTCGCCGATGTGGTGGAGCGCATGGCCGCGGTGGCCGCGCAGCTGGACGACGACGGAGAGCTGCAGGCGTGGACCTTCGCGTCGAACCCGGCCCGGCTGCCGGACCTTGCCCTGGGGGACCTGCCGGAGTGGCTGGAGCGCCATGTCCGGGTCGGTGAACTGACCTTGTTCCGGCGGAGCAAGAAGCCGCGGAAGGGGCTGCAGCCGGGCCAGGTGGACATGCGGGCGGTCGGGATCCAGAACGAGGAGCAGAAGGTGATCGCCGAGGTCCGGACGTATGTCCGCGAGCACCCGGCCGCCGATCCCACGCTGGTGCTCTTCTTCTCCGACGGTGGCGTCTACCGCAACAAGGAGATCGAGAAGGAGCTGCTGGAGGCGGTGGACGAGCCGGTCTTCTGGCAGTTCGTCGGGCTGGGGCGCTCCAACTACGGCGTTCTGGAGCGGTTCGACACGCTGCCGGGCCGACGCGTGGACAATGTGGGCTTCTTCGCGGTCGACGACATCAGCGACGTACCGGATCCGGAACTCTACGACCGGTTGCTGTCCGAGTTCCCGTCGTGGACGAGGGAGGCACAGCGACTGGGCATCATCTAGAAGACGGGCCGAGGCAGCGTCCGGCGCCCGCGGGACCGCCCCGCAGCTCCGTAGGGACCCGTACCCGAGGCAGCCGTACGAGGTACTCGCGAAGGCCGTACGGACTCGCGGCCTGCCCGTACGAACGCGCAGGCGTGACGCGGCCGTACTGGGCCCGCACGCGTGACGGCCGTGCGGGCCCGCGCGAGCGCGCGGGCCCTTTCCTCCCTTGAACCCGGCCGTCGGCCGACCGGGTCACTCGGGCTGGTGCTCCGGTCCCCCGAAGTCCGGGCTGGAGAAGTCCGGGCTGGAGAAGCTCGGGCGCGGACCGGCCGCGGGTCCGCCGTCGGGGCTGCTGAACCCCGGCCGGCCGTAGCCGAGGTGGGGGATACGGCTGGGAGCCGGTGCCGGGCGGCCCAGTGCCGCCGAGCCCGGGTCCGCGAGAGCTTCCCGGAGGAACGGCAGGATGCCGCGCTCCAGCAGGGCATCGCGCCAGGCTTCCCTGGCCCGGGTGACCTGTTCGGTCAGCTCGCCGCCCGCTCCGGCACGGAGCGAGGACGAGCTGTTGCGCAGTGCGGTCAGCAGCAGTCCGGCCGCGGCGACCAGAATCGCGGCCGCCGTGACCGCGCCGAAGACCCAGCCCGTGGCCAGGAGAGTCCTGGCGATGGTCGGCTCGGGATCGAGCATCTTCAGGACGTAGCCGACGAGCAGGAAGATCACCGCGGCTGTTCCGGCGAGGACGGGGGCGAGCACCGCGACGACGGCGACCGCGCCGGCACCTGCGGTCTCGGTGACCTCCCCCACGGTGGCGGCGAGCCCCATCGCGGTCGAGCCCGGCTCGGTGGAGCCGGCTTCCTCGTTCACGACCGGGGTGGACCGCACCGGGCGTCGCAGTTCCTCGCGGACCTTCACATAGTGCGCGTACTCGTCCGACGCGGCGGACGTGATGAGGACGGTCGCGTTGAGCGCCATGGTGCGCAGTTGTTCGAGGTTGAGCCGCTGGCCGACAGCGGCGAGTTCCGGGCGGTGTGGTGCGGAGCGCAGCGCCTCATCGAGGATCCGCTCGTATTCCTGGCGGTCCTCGCTCAGCAGGTGCTGCGGAACGCTGTTCATCTGCATCCCCCGATGCTCCGTAGGGCTGGTGGCTCGCACGCTGACGAGCCGTTGGGCAGAAACGGAGGGGAGCCTGCTACGGATAAGCCGATGGTAGAGCGGTGACGGCACGCCGTGACAGGGGGTTTCCAGAAATTGGCCCCCGGCCGGCGTGGTCCGCCCGGGGAGACGCCTGCCCGGTGAACGCTCACATATCCAGCGGAAGTTGTTGGACCAGCAGCTTTCCGGCCATGGTCACTCCGCCGTCCATCGCGATGGCCAGCCCGTCGGCGTAGACGTGCGGTCCTTCGACCACGGGGCCCGCGCCGGCCTCGCCGTCCTCCGGGCCGACCTCGCCCAGCAGGTACGGAATGGGGCTGTGACCGTGGACGACCCGCGAGCCGCCGTACGCGCCGAGCAGCTCGTGGACGGCCTCGGCGCCGTCGTCGCGGAAGGCGAAGCGCCGGGTGAACTTGCGGAAGAGGTCCCAGCATTCGTCGGCGTCGTTGCGGGTGAGGGTTTCGCGGACGGTGTCGTTGACCGCTTCGATGGAGTCGCCGTAGTCGAGGTAGGCGGTCGTGTCGGAGTGCACCAGGAGGTGTCCGTCGACCAGTTCCATGGCGTCCAGGCGGGCCATCCACTGCAGGTGGTGGTCCTGGAGGCGGTCCATGTCCGTCTTCTGGCCGCCGTTGAGCAGCCAGGCGGCCTGGAAGGTGGCGGTGCCCGCGCCGGAGCTGACCGGGGTGTCGCCGAACCGCTTGGCGCCGAGCAGCAGCAGCTCGTGGTTGCCCATGAGCGCCTTGCAGTAGCCGCCGGCCGCGGCCGCTTCGGCGGACAGCCGCATCACGAGGTCGATCACACCGATGCCGTCCGGGCCGCGGTCGGTGAAGTCCCCGAGGAACCACAGCCGCGAGGTGCCGGCCGACCAGTTGCCCGTGGCGTCGACGAGGCCCTTCTCCTGGAGCGCGGCGACGAGCTGGTCGAGGTAGCCGTGCACGTCCCCGACGACGTAAAGGGGGCCGGGGCCCGTGCCGGGCGCGGGGGCAGGGGCGCCGGTGGGGTCGACGGCGACCTGGAGGGTGTCACCCCGATGGATGACCGGCAGATCGCGCTGTGTGGGGGTGTACCCCTCGGAGAACTCTCCCGGAAACTCCGCGGGAGACCCCCCGGACGCGTAGGGCGAGGATTCGCCCGACGTGTACCGCGCAGTCTCCCCGACGGGTCCGGCGCCCTCGCCCTGAGGCGTGTTCTGCGCATACGGACCGGTCTCGTGGACGTACCCGGGTACCCGGAAGTCGCGCAACGTCGCCGTCCGCACCACCTCGGGTCCCTGACCGGCCCCCTGAGTCATCGACCCCTCCACCACCATCGCGCCGCATCTGCACCGGTTCGGACTGCCTGGTCGCAGCGGCCCGCGGTGTCGTCCGCCCATCATAGGAATGCGGATCGCGCCATGTGATGACCCAGGGGTGGTGAATCGGAACAGGAGCCCAGTTCACCGCGGTTTTCGCCCGAATTGGGCGGGGCCCGCCCCGCCCTTCGCGCATCGGGCGTCAGCCCTGCTCGGGTGATCGGGGCGGACTGACGGTCGTACGGGGCGGACGGCGCTGCGACGAGGTCCGCACGATCAGCTCCGTCGGTATCACCTGCTCGACCGGTTGGTCCGATTCGACCCCCTCGATGGCGTCGATCAGCAGCTGGACGACGGCGGTGCCGATTCTGCGCGGTTTGAGGGAGAGGGTCGTGACGGGCGGCTCGGTGCTGGCGTAGACCGTCGACTCGCTGCAGCAGACCAGCAGCAGGTCGTCGGGTACGCGCAGACCGTAGCGGCGCGCCGCGGCGAGCAGGTCGGTGCCGTTCGGGTCGAAGAGGCCGTAGACGGCGTCCGGGCGGTCGGGCCGGGCGAGGAGCCGGTCGGCGGCGACGGCTCCGGCGCACGGATCGTGCGCCGGATAGGCCTCGTACACCGGATCCTGGCCCACGCGCTCGCACCAGCGCAGGTATGCGGTGGTGGAGAGATGGGTGTAGGTGTCCGTGGTGGTGCCGGTGAGGAGGCCGATGCGTCGGGCGCCGGCGGCGGCCAGGTGGTCGAGGATGCCGAGGACCGCGGCCTCATGGTCGTTGTCCACCCAGGCGGTGACCGGGAGCGATCCCGCGGGGCGGCCGTCGGAGACGACGGGCAGCCCCTGGCGGACCAGCTCGCTGACGACCGGATCCTGGTCGGACGGGTCGATGACCACGGTTCCGTCCAGGGCGACGTTCGACCACACGTCGTGGCGGGAGGTCGCGGGAAGGATGACCAGGGCGTATCCCCGGGCGAGGGCGGCCGAGGTGGCGGCTCTGGCCATCTCGGCGAAGTACGCGAACTCGGTGAAGGTGAAAGGTTCATCCCCGTACGTGGTGACGGTCAGGCCGATCAGGCCCGATTTGCCGGTACGGAGGGTTCTGGCCGCGGCCGACGGGCGATAGCCCAGCCGGTCGGCGACTTCGCGGACATGGCGTCGGGTGGCGTCCGGGAGCCGGCCCTTGCCGTTGAGGGCATCGGACACAGTTGTGATGGAGACCCCTGCTGCCGCGGCCACGTCTCTGATACCCGCCCGGCCCGGCCGACCGCCTCGGCGGGAGGTCTCCGCCCGGCTCACCTGGTGCTTCCCTGCTGCTGTCATGGCGAGCCGATAGTAGGGCTCATACGGTGGGGTAGTGCGGACGCATATGCACGCGTTGACAGGCACGTTTCTGCATGGTCCAAATGGCTTAACTTCCTTTGAAGTAAAGGCAGTTGAGCGATCTCATGCCAGTACGTGACTTGTCGGCGCGCATGGGCCTGCCAAGTGGGCCATGTTTCGAAGAGGTCTCAACTCACCTGTACGAGGGATGCGCGCCACGGCGTGAGCCACCGGCGCATGTGACGGCTGTCGACGCGCCCCCTTTTCGTACGACTTCGTACGAGGGGGACCGCCGGACGTACGGCGCCGACGGCCGGGTCCGGCGTACGCGGATGATCACCCGGCCGGACACAAGGTGGTGTTCGGTTGTCCACAGGCCATTCGCAGGGGCGCCGAATCCTCATAAGGTGAGAAGCATTGGTAGCCGGTGGTGGTCATGAGCCGCTGGTGGTCGCGAGGAGGACTGCGGTGAGCGAGACGAACCCCAAGCTGCGTGCGGAGCTGGCGGGTATCCCCACCTACAAGCCCGGCAAGCCCGCCGCGGCCGGTGCCGTGGCGTACAAGCTGTCCTCCAACGAGAACCCGTATCCGCCGCTGCCCGGGGTGATCGAGAGCGTCACGGCGGCGACCGGGTCGTTCAACCGCTACCCGGACATGGCGTGCACCGGACTGATGAACGAGCTGGCGGACCGGTTCGGCGTCCCGGTCTCCCACCTGGCGACCGGCACCGGCTCGGTGGGCGTCGCGCAGTCGCTGCTGCAGGCCACGAGCGGTCCCGGTGACGAGGTCATCTACGCCTGGCGGTCCTTCGAGGCGTACCCGATCATCACGCAGATCAGCGGGGCCACCTCGGTGCAGGTGCCGCTGACCCCGGGCGAGGTGCACGACCTGGACGCGATGGCCGACGCCATCACCGACCGGACCCGCCTGATTTTCCTCTGCAACCCGAACAACCCGACCGGCACCGTGGTGCGCCGGGCCGAGCTGGAGCGGTTCCTGGACCGGGTGCCGAGCGATGTGCTGGTCGTCCTGGACGAGGCGTACCGCGAGTTCATCCGTGACGCCGAGGTGCCGGACGGTGTGGAGATCTACCGCGACCGGCCCAACGTCTGCGTGCTGCGCACCTTCTCCAAGGCGTACGGGCTGGCCGGTCTCCGGGTCGGCTTCGCGATCGCTCACGAGCCGGTGGCGGCGGCGCTGCGCAAGACGGCGGTGCCGTTCGGGGTGAGCCAGCTGGCCCAGGACGCCGCCGTGGCGAGTCTGCGGGCCGAGGACGAACTGCTCGGCCGGGTCGGCTCGCTGGTCTCCGAGCGGACCCGGGTGGTCGACGGCCTGCGCGGTCAGGGCTGGACGGTGCCCGAGACACAGGCCAACTTCGTGTGGCTGCGCCTGGGGGAGCGCACCCTCGACTTCGCCGCCCACTGCGAGCAGGCCGGCGTCGTCGTGCGCCCGTTCGCGGGCGAGGGCGTTCGCGTCACCATCGGCGAGACCGAGGCGAACGACATCTTCCTGAAGGCGACCGAGGGTTTCCACAAGGAGCTGTAGCCGTCCGGCGGAGCACCGCCCCACCCGAGCCGCGAGAGAGGGCCCCGTACGCGTCGACCGTGTACGGGGCCCTCTTTCACGCATTGGGCCACCTGGTCCCTCCCGGTGGGGGCCAGTGGGTCCCGCTTAGGGACCCCCCACCCCTCATGTCTCGAACGACCATGCGTCATAATTGCTTGTGAATGTGAACGCGTTCACAAGCGTGTCCTGTTGCTCCCGTGATGTCTGCGATAAAGCGGGCAAACTGCCGCTGTGACCACGGCGATGTAAGGAGACTGACGACGTGGAATTGGCTTTGGCGCCGGAGACTCTGGCGCGATGGCAGTTCGGCATTACCACCGTCTACCACTTCTTCTTCGTCCCCCTGACGATCTCGCTCGCGGCGCTCGTCGCCGGCCTGCAGACGGCCTGGGTACGTACGGAGAACCAGAAGTACCTCAGGGCCACGAAGTTCTGGGGCAAGCTCTTTCTGATCAACATCGCGATGGGTGTCGTCACCGGCATCGTCCAGGAGTTCCAGTTCGGCATGAACTGGTCCGCCTACTCACGCTTCGTCGGCGACATCTTCGGCGCGCCGCTCGCCTTCGAGGCCCTGATCGCCTTCTTCTTCGAGTCCACCTTCATCGGGCTGTGGATCTTCGGCTGGGACAGGCTCCCGAAGAAGCTCCACCTCGCCTGCATGTGGATGGTCGCCATCGGCACCGTCCTGTCGGCGTATTTCATCCTCGCGGCCAACTCGTGGATGCAGCACCCCGTCGGCTACCGGATCAACAGGGCGAAGGGGCGCGCGGAACTCACCGACTTCTGGCATGTGCTGACCCAGAACACCGCGCTCGCCCAGGTGTTCCACACGCTCACGGCGGCCTTCCTGACCGGCGGCGCCTTCATGGTGGGCATCGCCGCGATCCACCTGTTCCGCAAGAGGCACATCGCCGTCATGAAGACCTCACTGCGGCTCGGCCTGGTCACCGTCGTCATCGCCGGTCTGCTCACCGCGATCAGCGGCGACACCCTCGGCAAGGTCATGTTCAAGCAGCAGCCGATGAAGATGGCCGCCGCCGAGGCGCTCTGGGACGGCCAGGACTCCGCACCCTTCTCGATCTTCGCGTACGGCGACGTCAGCAAGGGCCACAACACCGTCGAGCTGTCCATCCCGGGGATACTGTCGTTCCTCGCCAACGACGACTTCAACTCGTATGTCCCCGGCATCAACGACACGAACAAGGCCGAGCAGGCGAAGTACGGCCCCGGCGACTACCGCCCCATCATCCCGGTCACCTTCTGGGCGTTCCGCTGGATGATCGGCTTCGGCATGGCGTCGTTCGTGATCGGCGTGATCGGACTCTGGCTGACCCGCAAGAAGTTCATGCTGCCGCAGCATCTGAGGGTCGGCGAGGACGAGGTGCCGCATCTGGTCCTGTTCAAGAACAAGGCGCTCGGCCCGAAGCTCACCAAGTGGGGCTGGCGCATCGCCATCTGGACCCTGGCCTTCCCGCTGATCGCCAACTCCTGGGGCTGGATCTTCACCGAGATGGGCCGTCAGCCGTGGGTCGTGTACGGCGTGCTGCAGACCCGGTTCGCGGTCTCCCCCACCGTCTCGCAGGGCGAGGTCATCACGTCGATGACCGTCTTCACGGCGCTCTACGCGGTCCTCGCGTTCATCGAGGTCAAGCTGCTCGTGAAGTACGTCAAGGCAGGGCCCCCCGAGCTCACCGAGTCCGACCTCAACCCGCCCACCAAGATCGGCGGCGACTCGAGTGACGCCGACAAGCCGATGGCCTTCTCCTACTAGGCTCAGGGAGCTGCTGAGTCATGGAACTTCACAACGTCTGGTTCGTACTCATCGCGGTCCTCTGGATCGGCTACTTCTTCCTGGAGGGCTTTGATTTCGGAGTCGGCATCCTCACCAAGCTGCTGGCCCGCGACCGCGCCGAGAAGCGGGTGCTGATCAACACGATCGGTCCCGTGTGGGACGGCAACGAGGTGTGGCTGCTCACGGCGGGCGGCGCGACCTTCGCGGCCTTCCCGGAGTGGTACGCCACGCTCTTCTCGGGCTTCTATCTGCCCCTGTTGATCATCCTGGTCAGTCTGATCGTGCGCGGTGTCGCCTTCGAGTACCGGGCGAAGCGGTCCGAGGAGCACTGGCAGCGCAACTGGGAGACGGCGATCTTCTGGACCTCGCTGATCCCGGCGTTCCTGTGGGGTGTGGCCTTCGGCAACATCGTGCGCGGAGTGAAGATCGACCGGAACTTCGAGTACGTCGGCAACTTCTGGGACCTGCTCAACCCGTACGCGATCCTCGGCGGTCTGGTCACGCTGACCCTGTTCACCTTCCACGGGACGGTGTTCGTCGGACTCAAGACGGTCGGGGACATCCGGGAGCGGTCACGGAAGCTGGCACTGCAACTCGGCCTGGCAACGGCGGTGTTGGCGCTGGTCTTCCTGATCTGGACCCAGGTCGACAACGGTGACGGCGCCTCGCTGGCCGCGCTGATCGTGGCCGTGGTCGCCCTCGTAGCGGCGCTGGTGGCGGTCAATGCCGGGCGTGAGGGATGGGCCTTCATGCTCTCCGGGCTCACCATCGTGGCGGCTGTGGCGATGCTCTTCCTGTCGCTCTTCCCGGACGTCATGCCGTCCTCGCTCAACGCGGACTGGAGCCTCACGGTCACCAATGCCTCGTCGAGCCACTACACCCTGAAGATCATGACCTGGTGTGCCGTGATCGCCACGCCGATCGTCCTGCTCTACCAGAGCTGGACCTACTGGGTGTTCCGCAAGCGCATCGGCACGCAGCACATCGCCGTGGACGTGTCGCACTGAATCCGACGTAGTGGCATGTTTCACGTGAAACATGCCTGATGAGCCAGGGGTGTGTTTCACGTGAAACCAATCGATCCGCGTCTGCTTCGGTACGCCCGAGCCACCCGCCTCTTCCTTGCGGCGGTCGTGGGTCTGGGTGCCGCCGGAGCGGCGCTGGTCATCGCCCAGGCGATGCTCGTCGCCGAGGTGGTGGTCGGCGCATTCCAGCACGGTTTCTCCGTCGCTGAACTCCGCACCCCCCTGCTGCTGTTGATGGCCGTCGCTGCCGGGCGGGCGGTCGTGGCCTGGCTCACCGAGCTCGCCGCGCACCGGGCGAGCGCCGCGGTCAAGTCGGAGTTGAGGGGGCGGCTGCTGGAACGGGCCGCGTCCCTCGGGCCCGGGTGGCTCAGCGGTCAGCGGACGGGCTCACTGGTCGCCCTGGCGACGCGGGGAGTCGACGCGCTGGACGACTACTTCGCGCGCTATCTGCCGCAGCTGGGGCTCGCGGTGGTCGTCCCGGTGGCCGTGCTGGCGCGGATCGTCACCGAGGACTGGGTGTCGGCGGCGATCATCGTCTGCACCCTGCCGCTGATCCCCTTGTTCATGGTCCTGATCGGCTGGGCCACGCGCAGCCAGATGGACCGCCAATGGCGGATGCTGTCCCGGCTGTCCGGACACTTCCTGGACGTGGTCGCGGGACTGCCCACGCTCAAGGTGTTCGGCCGGGCCAAGGCGCAGGCCGAGTCGATCCGGAAGATCACCGGTGAGTACCGGCAGGCGACCATGCGGACGCTCCGGATCGCCTTCCTGTCGTCCTTCGCCCTGGAACTGCTCGCCACCATCTCGGTCGCACTGGTCGCGGTGACCATCGGAATGCGGCTCGTCCGCGGCGAGATGGACCTGTATGTGGGGCTCGTCATCCTCGTGCTGGCGCCCGAGGCCTATCTGCCGCTGCGGCAGGTGGGAGCTCAGTACCACGCCGCCGCCGAGGGGCTCGCGGCCGCCGAGGAGATCTTCGCGGTGCTGGAGACCCCGGCGCCGAGGTCCGGTTCGCTGCGCGCGCCCTCCGGGGAGATCGCCTTTGACGGCGTCACCGTGCGGTACCCGGGGCGCTCCGCGGACGCGGTCTCGGACGTCTCCTTCACGGTCGAACCCGGAGAGACGGTCGCCCTCGTCGGACCCAGCGGCGTGGGCAAGTCGACGCTGCTGAACGTCCTGCTCGGCTTCGTCGAGCCCACCGCGGGCCGGGTCCGGGCCGGGGGAGCCGATCTCGCCGAGGCCGACCTCGCGGAGTGGCGCTCGCGGATCGCCTGGGTGCCGCAACGGCCGCACCTGTACGCCGGATCCATCGCCGACAACGTCCGGCTGGCACGACCCGACGCGGACGAGGCGGCGCTGCGCAGGGCTCTCGTCGACGCCGGCGCGGCCGCATTCGTCGACGCGCTGCCCGACGGGGCCGACACGGTTCTCGGTGAGGACGGTGCCGGGCTGTCGGCCGGTCAGCGTCAGCGCCTCGCCCTCGCCCGGGCGTTCCTCGCGGACCGGCCCGTGCTGCTGCTCGACGAGCCGACGGCCTCGCTCGACGGGGCGACCGAGGCCGAGGTCGTCGCGGCGGTACGGCGGCTCGCCGTGGGGCGGACCGTACTGCTGGTCGTACACCGGCCGGCCCTGCTGGAGGTGGCGGACCGGGTGGTGCGCCTGGAAGCCGCCCGGACCGACGAGCCGCGGCCGGCACTTGTGGCCCCCGTCGAGGCTCCTGGCTCCCCGGAGCCGTTCCGCACACAGCTGCCCCAGGGAGTCGAACCAGAAGGCGCGCCCTCGGCGGACGGTGAAGCACTCGCCCCGACGTCGCCGAGCCGGGGTGGCGTGCTCGCCCGAGTCCGTGCCATGGCGGTTCCCCGCCGTGGACCGCTCGCGCTCGCCCTGCTCCTCGGCAGCCTCGCGCTGGGGAGCGCCGTCGGCCTGATGGCGACCTCCGGGTGGCTCATCTCGCGGGCCTCCCAGCAGCCGCCGGTGCTGTATCTGATGGTGGCCGTGACAGCCACCCGGACGTTCGGAATCGGCCGGGCGGTGTTCCGGTACGCGGAACGACTCGTGTCGCACGACGCCGTGCTGCGGATGCTGGCCGATACGAGGGTCGCCGTCTACCGGCGCCTGGAGCGGCTCGCGCCCGCCGGGCTGCGGACCACCCGGCGCGGCGATCTGCTGTCGCGGCTCGTCGCCGACGTGGACGCCCTCCAGGACTACTGGCTGCGGTGGCTGCTGCCGGCCGGAACCGCGGTCCTGGTGTCCGCCGCCTCCGTAGGGTTCACCGCCTGGCTGCTGCCCGAAGCCGGTGCCGCCCTCGCCGTCGGTCTGCTGGCGGCCGGTCTCGGCGTTCCCCTGGTGACCGGCGCCGTGGCGCGCCGCGCCGAGCGCCGGCTGGCTCCCGCACGCGGCGAGCTGGCGACCCAGGTCGCCGATCTGCTCACGGGGACCGCCGAGTTGACCGTCGCGGGCGCGCTGCCCGCCCGTACTGCCGAGACACGGCGAGCGGACGCCGTCCTCACCCGCATCGCCTCGCGAGCGGCCACCGCGACCGCCCTCGGCGACGGACTCACGGCACTCGTGTCCGGGCTCACCGTCGCGGCCACCGCTCTCGTGGGTGCCCAGGCGGTCGCCGACGGGCGCCTGCACGGTGTGCTGATGGCCGTCGTCGTCCTCACCCCGCTCGCCGCCTTCGAGGCCGTCATGGGACTGCCCCTCGCCGTCCAGTACCGACAGCGGGTGCGCAAGAGCGCGGAGCGCGTATACGAGGTGCTGGACGCCACCGATCCCGTACGCGAACCCGAGCAGCCGCGGCCGGCGCCCGCGTCGCCGTTCCCGCTCCGGGTGGCGGGGCTCCGGGCCCGGCACGCGGGACAGGACCGGGACGCGCTGGCCGGCCTCGATCTGACCCTCGAAGAGGGCCGCAGGGTCGCCGTGGTCGGCACGTCCGGAGCCGGCAAGACGACACTCGCGCAGGTGCTGCTGAGGTTCCTGGACACGGAAGCGGGGACGTACACCCTGGGAGGGGCGGACGCGTACGGGATGGACGGGGACGCCGTGCGCCGGCTCGTCGGGCTGTGCGCCCAGGACGCGCACCTCTTCGACAGCACCGTGCGCGAGAACCTGCTGCTCGCCCGCAAGGACGCGACCGAGACGGCGTTGCGCGACGCCCTCGATCGGGCCCGGCTCCTCGGCTGGGTGGACGGGCTCCCCGACGGGCTCGACACCCTGATCGGTGAGCACGGGGCACGGCTGTCCGGCGGCCAGCGCCAGCGACTCGCGCTGGCCCGCGCGCTGCTCGCCGACTTCCCCGTCCTCGTTCTCGACGAACCGGCGGAACACCTCGACCTGCCGACAGCCGACGCGCTCACCGCGGATCTGCTGGCCGCGACGCAGGGCCGTACGACCCTGCTGATCACCCATCGGCTGGCCGGGCTCGACGCGGTGGACGAGGTGATCGTCCTCGCTCAGGGACGGGTGATCCAGCGCGGGGCGTTCGCGGAGCTTTCGGCCGTCGAGGGACCGCTGCGGGAGATGGTGGAACGGGAGACCGCGGGAGATCTGCTGGTGGACGCGGTGGCCCTTTGAGCGCCGTGCGGACGGGTCGTCCGTGACGAGCGCGGGGGCGGTGACTGGTGGCCCGGGGAGGTGGCGGGGGCGGTGACTGGTGGCCCAGCCCAGGGGAGGTGGCGGGGTGGCGGCCTTGCTGTGCCCTCCCCGACCCGGCTTTCCCTTGCAAACCTGACTCGACTTTCCCCCGCAAAGGGGACTCATTAGGCTCAAGGCGTGTCAGCAGCGCCGGTCTCCCCCGTCCCGGACGGCAGCTCGGACGCGGTGGCCCGGGCGGTTCGTGGCCTGGACGGGCTGCCCGACGAGTCGGCCGCACGCGTCCCCCGGCTGCTGGAGGCCATGCGGTCGGTCGGATCGGGGCTGGAGCTGCACGCCACGCTGGACCGGATCTGCGAGACCGCGGCCGAGCTCACGGACGCGCGGTACGCGGCCATCGGGGTCGTGGCCGAGAGCGGGGAAGGACTCGCGGACTTCGTCCAGCACGGCGTCGACGAGGAGACCGCCCGACGGATCGGACGGATGCCCGACGGCCACAAGGGGCTGCTGGGGGCGCTCATCCGCGACCCCGATCCGCTCCGTCTCGCGAACCTGACCGTCGACCCCCGCTCCTGCGGGTTCCCGGCCGGGCATCCACCGATGCACAGCTTTCTCGGAGTGCCGATCCGGGTGCAGGGGGAGGTATTCGGGAACCTGTATCTCACGGAGAAGCGCGGCGGCGGGACCTTCGGCGACGACGACCTCACCATGGTCCGGGTCCTGGCCACGGAGGCGGGTATCGCCATCGGCAATGCCCGCCTGTACGAGGCGGCGAAGCAGCGCGAGCGCTGGATCGACGGCTCGGTGGCCGTCACCACCGCCCTGCTGGCGGGCGGCGATGCCGAGGAGGCCTTGCAGGTCGTCGCCGAACAGGCCCGCCAGCTCTCCGGATCCGCCGCCGGGATCGTACTGCTGCCCGCCGAGGAGGGCGGCCTGGAGGTCGTCGCGGTGGCCTCGGAACACCCTGCGAAGCTGCTCGGCGTGGTCGTCCCGCCGGAGAGCGAACTGGTCGCCGAACTCCGCGACGGGAAACCGGTGTTCCTGGAGGACGCGGCCGTCGACCCGCGCCTGCGCACGGATCTCACCCGCGCCTACGGACCCGTCATGATGCTCCCCCTGCAGAGCGACGGCCGGGTCCTCGGGGCGCTCCTCACCCCGCGAGGCCACGAAGGGCGCCCGTTCACGGAGACGGAGCGGACCCTCGCGACGCAGTTCGCCTCGCAGGCAGCGCTGGCGCTGATGATGGCCGAGACACAGCGCAACCGGGAACGGCTCGCGGTGTACGAGGACCGCGACCGGATCGCCCGTGACCTGCACGACCTGGTCATCCAGCGGCTGTTCGCCACCGGAATGACGCTGGAGAGCGCGCAGCGCCGGTCGAACGTGCCCGAGGTGCAGCGCGGGGTCGGCAAGGCGGTCGACGAACTCGACGTCACCATCCAGGAGATCCGCACCGCGATCTTCGCGCTCCGGCAGGGCCCCGCGGAGGCGCCGTCCGGGCTGCGCACCCGCGTCCTGCGCGAGATCAACATGGCCGCCGTCCCTCTCGGCTTCCAGCCCGGACACCGCTTCACCGGCCCCGTCGACACACTGGTCGGCGAACTCACCGCCAAGAACCTCATCGCCGCGCTGCGCGAAGCCCTCTCCAACGCCTTCCGGCACGCGGGGTCCTCCCGTATCGAGGTCTCCGTCGACGCGAACGTCCTTCTGCCGGACGGGCGGCCGGGGGTGCGCCTCGCCGTCGCGGACGACGGCGTCGGCATCCCCGACGGCGGTCGGCGCAGCGGTCTGAAGAACCTCAAGCGGCGTGCCGAGTCGCTGGGCGGCGCCAGTTGGTACGGGCCGGGGATCGGTGCGGACGGAGGCGGTACGACGGTGGTGTGGCAGGTTCCGCACTGAATCCCCGTGCGTGGGAGACCTGTTCGCGGGCCACCACGTCGGCACGGGGCCGTTCGGTTCCGCCATTGGGCCATCCGTGACGTCCCGTCCCCCAGGTGTACGCCTTGAACAGGCCGGGCCCGGAGGCGCGGGCCACGATCGCTGTCATGCGCTCATCTCGTCGCCATCCCCTCTTCGTACCGGCGCTGTTGTGCGCGCTCGTGGTTCTCGCGGCCCGGCCGGCGGTGGCCGACGGGGACGGCGACGGGGAGGACCTCGACATCAGCGCCCAGGTGGCGCGGCTGTACGAGGACGCCTCCGTGGCGACCGGGCAGTACGAGGCGGGGCGGCAGGATGCCGAGGCGCAGCGCGGCAGGGCGGAGCGGGCCGAGCAGCTCCTCGTACAGGAGCGCCAGGAGATCGCGGCACTGCACGAGGACCTGGGCCGGATCGCGAGCGCTCAGTACCGGCAGGGCGGTGGGCTGCCGTACACGGCGCAGATCTTGTTCGCGAAGGATCCCGACGACCTGATGCGCGGCCAGCGTGCCGTGCGGCGGGCCGATCTGGCCGTCGTCCACGCCGTCACGAAGAGCCGGCGCGCCGAGGGCCGGCTCGCCGCCGACGAGGAGAAGGCCCGGTCCGAGTGGCAGGCGCTGGAGAAGCGGACCGGGGAACTCGCCGAGATCAAGCGGACCATCGAGGAGAAGCTCGACGAGGCGCGGTCGACGTTGCAGAGCCGGGCGGACGCCTCGGTGGCGGCGGGCTCGTGCCGCGGTGCCGCCCGTCTCGACCAGCCGCCGGTGGACTCCACGCGCGCGTGGGTCGCGCCGGTGGAGACGTACGAGCTCTCCGCGGGCTTCGGCAGCGGGGGCGAGCACTGGGCGCACCGGCACACCGGGCAGGACTTCGCGGTGCCCATCGGCACCCCGGTGCGGGCGGTCGGGGCGGGCCGGGTGGTGAAGGTGTCCTGTGGCGGTGCCTTCGGCATCGAGATCGTGGTCGAGCACCCCGGCGGCTACTACACGCAGTACGCGCATCTGGCGTCCGTCGCCGTCGACCAGGGGGAGCGGGTCTCGACCGGGCAGTGGATCGGGCAGTCGGGCACGAGCGGCAACTCGACCGGCCCGCATCTGCACTTCGAGGTGCGGGTGACGCCGGACATGGGATCGGCGATCGACCCGGTGCCGTGGCTGGCGGAGCACGGGGTCGTTGTGTAGGTCCGTCGGCGGCACAAGCGGTTGCGGTGAGGCGACCCCGGCACCACCGCCGTACGAGGGCCGTAGGACCGCCGAATGCCTGCGGCAGGACCGGAAGCGACCGCCGTGGGGCCTTCGGCACGTGCGCCGGAGGCCCCGCGGGTATTGCCGCCGAGTGGTCCGGAAGCCCCGCGGTCGTGCTGCGGGAGGGTCCGGAGGTCCCGTGGCCGTGCTGTCGGTCGGTTACGAGCGGTCTGCCAGGATCCGCTCGATCACGACCGCCACCCCGTCCTCGTTGTTCGCGACCGTGCGTCCGGAGGCGGCGGCGATCACGGCGGGGTGGGCGTTGCCCATCGCGTACGAGCGGCCGGCCCAGGTGAGCATCTCGACGTCGTTCGGCATGTCACCGAAGGCGACGACCTCCTCGGGGGAGATACCGCGCTCGGCGCAGCACAGCGCGAGGGTGCTGGCCTTGGAGATGCCGGGGCCGCTGATCTCCAGCAGGGCGCTGGGGCTCGAGCGGGTCACATTGGCCCGGTCGCCGATGGCCGGGCGGGCGACGGCGAGGAAGTCGTCCGGGTCCATGTCCGGGTGGTACGCGAGCACCTTCAGCACCGGCTGATCGGCGTCCAGCGCGTCCTCGGCGAGGAGTTTCTCGGCGGGGGCGACGATCTCCGGAGGCTCCATGTGCATGAGGGGGTAACCCGGTTCGAGATGGAGGCCGTACGTCCGCTCGACGGCACACACGGTGCCGGGCGCGGCGGAACGCAGCACCTGGACGACGTCCAGGGCGATGTCGGGCGTCAGCTCGCGGATCTTGACGAAGCGATGGGTGCCGGGGCCGCCGTGCAGGTCCACCACGGCGGCGCCGTTGCCGACGATGGCCAGGCCGTGCCCGTGGACGTGGTCGCTGACGACGTCCATCCAGCGGGCCGGGCGGCCGGTGACGAAGAAGACCTCGATACCGGCCTGTTCGGCGGCGGCGAGGGCGGCGATCGTGCGGGCGGACACCGATTTGTCGTCGCGCAACAAGGTGCCGTCGAGGTCCGTGGCGATCAGCCGGGGCGGGACGGTGGAGGCCGGGGTCTCGGGCCGGCGAGTCGCTGAGGTCACGCGCTCATTCTCCCGCATATGCGCGCACGGCCGTGCGGCGGTCCGCACACTTGAGTGGTTACCGTCCTCACCGGTGCCGTCACGGCCTGTCGAACCAGGTCGCGGCGGCGGAGGTCAGTGCAGCTGGGCCACCGCTTCCATGGCGATCCGCTCGAAGACCTTCTCGTCGGCGGCGAAGTCCGAGTCGGGGATCGGCCAGTGGATCACGATGTCCGTGAAGCCCAGCTCGACGTGCCGGCCCGCGAAGTCGACGAACGCGTCGAGGGACTCCAGGGGGCGGCTCCGATCGGGGGTGAAGCCGGTGAGCAGGACCTTGTCGAGCTCGGCCACATCCCTGCCGATCTCGGCGCACGCGTCGGCCAGCCTGCCGATCTGCTCGCGAATGGCTTGAACCGACTGCTCGGGGGTGCCCGTCTCGTACAGCTTCGGGTCGCCGGTCGTCACCCACGCCTGCCCGTGCCGGGCGGCGAGCCTCAGTCCGCGCGGGCCGGTGGCGGCCACCGCGAACGGAAGTCGGGGGCGCTGGACACAGCCGGGGATGTTGCGTGCCTCGTGCGCCGAGTAGAAATTGCCGCCGTAGGAGACGGAGTCCTCGGTGAGGAGCCGGTCGAGCAGTGGAACGAACTCAGCGAAGCGGTCGGCGCGCTCCCGCGGGGTCCACGGGTCCTGGCCGAGCGCGGTGGCGTCGAAACCGGTGCCGCCCGCGCCGATGCCCAGCGTGACCCGGCCGTTCGAGATGTCGTCGAGGGAGATCAGGTCCTTGGCGAGGGTGACCGGGTGCCGGAAGTTCGGCGAGGTCACGAGCGTGCCCAGGCGCAGCCGGTCGGTGACGGCGGCCGCCGCGGTCAGTGTCGGCACGGCCCCGAACCACGGGCCGTCGCGGAAGGTCCGCCAGGAGAGATGGTCGTAGGTGAACGCGGTGTGGAAGCCGAGTTGCTCCGCACGCTGCCACGCGGAACGCCCGCCCTCGTGCCAGCGGACGTACGGCAGGATCACGGTGCTCAGACGCAGGCTCATGCATCGAGCGTAAACGGAGCCGGGGCGTGGCCGCCTCAGGGCAGTCCGTGGACCGGTCGTCCGGCGCCCGGGATTCAGTGCGGGCCGGGAAAGCGCAGGTAGCGCGGGGGTACGGTCTCCGTCAGCCAGACGCCGTTGGCGCTGACCCGGAAGACATGGCCGTCGCGGTGCATGGCGGCGGCGTCCACGGAGAGCACGACCGGGCGGCCGCGGCGGGCGCCGACGCGGGTGGCCGTCTCCCGGTCCGCCGAGAGGTGCACATCGTGCCGGTTCATGGGTTTCAGTCCCTCGGCGCGGATCGCGTCCAGGCTGCGGGCCACGGTCCCGTGATAGAGGTACGCCGGTGGGTTCGCCGGGGGCAGTCCGAGGTCGACCTCGACGGAGTGGCCCTGGCTGGCCCGGATCCGGGTGCCCTCGACGGCGAAGCGGCGCTTGTCGTTGTTGGCCACCACATGATCGAGTTCGTCGCGGGTGAACCGGAAGCCATGTGCGGCAGCCGCGGAGATCAGTGTGTCGATCTCGACCCAGCCGCCCTCACCGAGCGTGAGTCCGATCCGCTCGGGCTGGTGCCGCAGATGCTTCGAGAGGTACTTCGACACCTTCACGGTGCGCTTTTCATCCATCTGTTCATCGGCCTGCCCTTCTGTCCGATCATGCGACCGCTCATGCGCTTGGTGACGCGTCTGGTCGCCTGTCGGTGCATGCGCTCGGTCGTCCGTCTGTTCCTTCATCCTCCCAGCGTGCCTGGCGAGAGGCGGATCACGCATTTGATTTTAGATCGGAGGTTTGATCCACAGCCAAGTCGCGTTATCCACAGGTGAATTGACGAATCTGTGGACAACGCGGCGGCCGTTTAAGGTATTTCGTCAACAATGCTGTGATTCAAGCCCTTTGCGGCCAGCCGGTCCAACGTGCGTGCCTGCAGCTCTCGTTCAGCCGCCGCTGCGACGAACGCCGCCGCGTGCTCAGGGCCAACCAGGGCTTCCACGGCCCGCATTGTCCCCGCGGCGACCTCCACCCTACGGACGCCTTCCGGTTCGTTCGGGAGCTGCCCGGCCGCGAGGTGCCGGCTCAGGTGGCGCGTGGCGAAGAGCCGCATGGCGCGGGCCAGTTCGGCATCAACGGTCTGCTGCGCGAGCGGTCGCAGCCGCCGGACGAGCGAGGCCGCTTCGGCCGCCTCCGTGTCGCTCGGCGGGCGCTCCCCCAGATAGCGGGCGAAGACATACTCCGTGGTGAACTCCAGGAAACGGGAGGCGATGTGCTCCACCTGTCCCCTCAACTCCCGCAGATGGCAGGAGATCGCGGACAGCGGAACGCCCGCCGTGTACAACTCGACCGCCGCGGAAAGCTCTTGAGGACTCGGAACGAGGAAGACGTCCTCATCGCCCGGAACGGGCTCCAGCACGCCGAGCTCCACGGCTTCCGCCACCGCGGCTTCGTCAGAACGGCCGCCGAACCGCTCCTCCAGCTCGGCCCGGGAGATCCGGGCGGCCTCCTCGTCGGTCCACGGGCCGTCGACCTCCGCGACCAGGCCGAGTATCCCGCCGAGGCCCCGGCCGGCGTCCCAGGCCTCCAGGAGTTCCTTGATCGAGGCCAGCGTGTAGCCGCGGTCGAGGAGGCCGGCGATCTGCCGCAGCCGCGCCAGATGGGCCTCCGCGTACACATTGGCGCGACCGCGCCGCTCCGGGCGGGGCAGCAGCCCGCGGTCCTGATAGGCGCGGATCGTCCGGACCGTGGCACCGCTGCGGTGCGCCAGGTCCTCGATACGGTACGCGGCACCGCCCGGCTCGTCGCTCATCTCTCCCGCCGCCTCCCGCCCTCTCCGCACTGGGACCTAGGAGGCCACCGCCCGCCCGATCGCCCCCACCGCCGACCGCGCCGCGGGCGACTGCGCCAGATACTCGACCGCTCTGAGCAGAGAGCCCTCCTTCGACGGATGGTACGACCGCCGCAGATAGCGCGGTACGGCCGCGCCGAGCTCCTTCCAGCTCGGCAACAGCCCTTTGCGCACCGCCTTGTTGTGGGCGGCGAGCGAATAGCGCAGCCGGCTGGCGAGCTGGGGGTCGTGGCGGATCAGATAGGCGGTGCCCCACATCCACAGGTAGAGCATCATCGGCGCGGTGACGGCCATGCCCACGACCCGCCGGGCGTACCGGGGCGCGCCCTCGCCGCCGCAGTGCTGGTACAGGTCGAAGGCCACCGAGCGGTGCTCGACCTCCTCCGCGCCGTGCCAGCGCAGCAGGTCGAGCATGACCTCGTCGGCGTCGGCGAGGTCCAGGCCCTCGGCCGTCAGCACCCAGTCGCCCAGCACCGCCGTGAACTGCTCGATCGCCGCGACCACCGACAGCCGGAAGCGCAGCCACTCCCGGGCCGGGACCGGCACTCCCGGGGGCGGCTCCTCACCGAGCAGCTTCTCGAAGAGGAAGTCGACGTGCCGGGTGAAGCCGGAAGTGTCGAGCCGCTGGGCGGCGAGGTGGTCGAGGACGTACGCGTGCTGCACGCTGTGCGTGGCCTCCTGGCCCATGAACCCCTTGACGTCCTTGCGGAGTTCGGGATCGCGGACCAGTGGCAGCGCCTCCTTGAGGACCCGCACGAACCACCGCTCCCCGGCCGGGAGCAGCAGATGCAGCACATTGATGACGTGGGTGGCGGTGGGCTCCTCAGGGATCCAGTGCAGCGGGGTGTCCTCCCAGTCGAAGGACACCCGTCTCGGGACGATCGCGTGATGGCCGCCGCTCATGGAACCGCCGACCGGGCCGTCTCCGAGCGGTCCTGCCACGCCGTCTTCCGGCGGTCCGGCCGGGCTGTCCGCCGCGTCGTGCGATCGTTCGCTCACAGGGGTGGCTCCATTCGTGCGATCGCGCGCAGTGCCCTGGGCGCGAAACGGTGCATGAGGTGGGCGCCGCGCGCCTCCGGGGTGACCGGCACGACCGCCTCGTTGCGTACGACCGCGCGCAGGATCGCGTCGGCGACCTTCTCCGGTGGGTAGTTGCGCAGCTTGTACAGCCGCGCGGACTTCTTCTGGCGCCGTTTCTCCTCGGCCGCGTCGACCCCGGCGAAGCGCGCGGTCGAGGTGATGTTCGTGTTGACGACGCCGGGGCAGATCGCCGAGACGCCGATGTCCTGCCCGGCCAGCTCCGCGCGCAGACACTCGCTGAGCATCAGGACGGCCGCCTTGGAGGTGCTGTAGGCGGGCAGCGCCTTCGAGGGCAGGTACGCCGCCGCCGACGCGGTGTTGACGATGTGGCCGCCCTGTCCGCGCTCCGCCATCTGCTTCCCGAAGAGCCGGCAGCCGTGGATCACGCCCCACAGATTGACGTCGAGGACCTTCCTCCAGTCCTCCGGGGTGGTGTCGAGGAAGGAGCCGGAGAGGCCGATACCGGCGTTGTTCACCAGGACATCCACCACGCCGTACTCGGTGAGGACCTTGTCGGCGAGCTTCTCCATGGCCTGCTCGTCGGAGACGTCGACCGTCTCGGCCCAGGCCGCGGGTGAGCCGATCAGCCGGGACATCTCCGCGGTGCGGGCCGCCCCCTCCGCGTCCCGGTCGACGGCCACCACGCGCGCGCCGTTCTCGGCGAACGCGAACGCGGTGGCCCGTCCGATGCCGCTGCCGGCGCCGGTGACCAGCACCAGCTGGCCGCCGAACCGGTCGGCGTACCTGCCGGTGGCGACGGGTTCGGGTGCGGGCGTCCCGGCCTTGCGGTCCTCGTTGGCCGTTGCGAACTCGGATATCCAGGCGGCCAGTTGGTCAGGTCGGGTCCGCGGGACCCAGTGCTTGGCCGGAAGCGTGCGGCGCACCAACTTGGGCGCCCACAGCTCCAGTTCGTCGTAGAGCCGCTCGGACAGGAAGGCGTCCCCCAGGGGCGTGACGAGCTGCACGGGCGCGTGCGCGTACGCGTCCTCGCGGGGGCGGCCGAGCCGGGACCGTACGTTGTCGCGGTACAGCCACGTGCCGTGCGCCGCGTCCGAGGGCAGCGACGGGGTCGGATAGTCGCCCGCGGGCACCTTCTCGATCCGCTGGAGGATCTTCGGCCACCGCCTGCCCAGGGGCCCGCGCCAGGCCAGCTCGGGCAGCACCGGCGTGTGCAGCATGTACACGTACCAGGACTTGGCGCCCTGGCCGAGGAGCTGGCCGATCCTTCGGGGGGTGGGCCGCCTCACGCGCCGCTTGATCCAGAGGCCGAAGTGGTCGAGGGACGGACCGGACATCGAGGTGAAGGACGCGATCCGGCCCTCGGTGCGCGCGACCGTGACGAACTCCCACGACTGCACGGAGCCCCAGTCGTGACCCACCAGGTGCACGGGCTCGTCGGGGCTGACCGCGTCGACGACCGCCAGGAAGTCGTCGGTCAGCTTCTCCAGCGTGAACCCGCCGCGCAGGGGCTGCGGAGCCGTCGAACGGCCGTGTCCCCGTACGTCGTACAGCACGACATGGAAGCGGTCGGAGAGCCGGACGGCGACCTCGGACCACACCTCCTTGGAGTCCGGATAGCCGTGCACGAGGACCACGGTCGGCTGCCTGTCGTCGCCCAGCTCGGCGACGCACAGCTCGATTCCGCCCGTCCGCACCCAGCGCTCGCGCGCGCCCACGAGACTCACTTGTCCTCCGCCCAGCGCCGCACGTGCGGCAGATCGTCGTCGAGCCAGAACGCGCTCTGTTCGGGGTCACCGGAGTCCGTGACGACCAGGATCTCCTCGAACTTCGCGCCCGTACCCCGGAAACCGAGGTGCGGTTCGACCGCCCACAGCCCCGGCCGGGGCGGATGGTCGGAGAATCTGTACGGCGACCACAGGGGGGACCAGCCCTCCCGGTGCCCGCGCAGCGCGTCGCTCGCCAGCCCCTTCAGTGACTGGGTGCCGAACCCGAACAGACGCGGCGACCAGGACCGCTCCTTCACCCGGTCCACCTTGTGCGCGATCACGCCGAACGGATACGCGCGGTGCCGGTTGGCGCAGCCCTGACGGGTCATGAGCCGGTCGACGTCCTCGTATATCTCCCGCAGCGACCGCCGCTCGCGCACCTCGCGCAGGATCAGCTCGCGGTGCGCCTCCAGATCGGCGAGCAGCCTGTCCTGCACGGGGTTCGGCCCGAGCGAGCCCGAATAACCGATGTCCGCCGTGAAGCCCTTGTGCACCGGGGCCATGTCGAGGATGAAGGGCATCCCCGGCTCCAGCCGGCGGTCGGTGGGGAAGAACTGCAGCGGGATCCGGAAGCCGGCGAAGGCGGTGCGGTCACCGAACCAGGCGAACGGCAGATGGAACCAGTCCCGCACCCCGCGCTCACGCAGCCACACCCGCTGCATGCGCGCCGCCTCGCGCTCGGTGACGCCGGGCTTCAGCTGCGCCGCGACCGCCTCCGCGCACGCGTACGCGAGGCGCTGGACCTCTCTGAACCCCCGCAGTTCCGCCGAGAGTTCGCCCGCCACTGCCGTCGCCATGCCACCGTCCCACCCTGTCCGCACCGATTGCGGTACGTGCCCGTAACGTGACACTGGCGAATGTGACAGTTGTTAGAGGCTGCGTCAATAGGGTCGGGGCTGCCTGTGGACAACCGACGGGTCCTTCGCCTCGTCCGCGCACACTGACCTCTTGCCCGCGAACATGCCGCTCGGCATCGGCATCGGCTTCGGCCCGGCAATGGCCTCGCCGGCCGGACCGGCTGGCTGTGGATGACGGGCACCCGGCAGCCGGTACCTGAGGGTGACCCCTACGGGCCCGTACGACTGGAGACTGACGCGGATCCACCTCCGTGGGCTGACGACCGCTGTGGTGTGCGCCACTACCGTCGAAGCGTGACTGTGATCGCGACCGAAAGCCTGAGCAAGCGGTACCCCCGGGTGACCGCGCTTGACCGGCTCTCCGTGGACGTCGGGCCCGGTGTGACCGGACTCGTCGGAGCCAATGGAGCCGGCAAGTCCACACTGATCAAGATCCTGCTGGGTCTGTCCCCCGCCACCGAGGGCAGCGCCCGCGTGCTCGGCCTCGACGTCGCCACCGAAGGCGGCGCCATCCGCGAGCGGGTCGGGTACATGCCCGAGCACGACTGCCTGCCGCCCGACGTCTCGGCCACCGAGTTCGTCGTCCACATGGCGCGGATGTCCGGGCTGCCGCCGGCCGCGGCCCGCGAACGCACCGCGGACACCCTGCGCCATGTCGGACTGTACGAGGAGCGCTACCGCCCCATCGGCGGCTACTCGACGGGCATGAAGCAGCGCGTCAAACTCGCGCAGGCCCTTGTCCACGACCCCCAGCTGGTCTTCCTGGACGAACCGACCAACGGCCTGGACCCGGTCGGCCGCGACGACATGCTCGGACTGATCCGCCGTATCCACACGGACTTCGGCATCTCGGTCCTGGTCACCTCGCACCTCCTGGGCGAACTGGAACGCACCTGCGACCACGTCGTCGTCGTCGACGGCGGCAAGCTGCTGCGCTCCAGCTCCACCACGGACTTCACCCAGACCACCACGACCCTCGCCATCGAGGTCACCGACACCGACGAGCACCCGGACGGCACGAGCGCGGTGCGCGAGGTCCTCCACGCGCGCGGGATCGAGACCCACGACGGCAGCGGGCTGCCGGGCGCCGGACACATCCTGCTGCTCACCACCGAGAGCGAGGACACCTACGACCTCGTCCGCGACGTGGTCGCCGACCTCGGTCTGGGCCTGGTCCGCATGGAACAGCGCAGGCACCACATCGCCGAGGTCTTCGCCGACAGCGACGAGCAGCGGGCGAAGAACGAGCGAGCGGCGAGCGGCGATCCGCGGACCGGCGACGACCAGCGGAAGGAGGCGGTCGGCCATGGCAGTTGAGCAACCCCTCACCCAGCCGGGTGAGCAGACCCGTATCCACAACATCGGCTACCGCAACTACGACGGCCCGCGCCTCGGCCGCGCCTACGCCCGGCGCTCCCTCTACTCGCAGTCCCTGCGCGGCGCCTACGGACTCGGCCGCTCGGTCAAGTCCAAGGTCCTGCCGATGCTGCTCTTCGTGGTGATGTGCGTCCCCGCGCTGATCATGGTGGCCGTCGCGGTCGCCACCAAGGCGAAGGACCTGCCCGTCGACTACACGCGCTACGCGGTGATCATGCAGGCCGTCATCGGCCTGTACGTCGCCTCGCAGGGCCCCCAGGCCGTCTCCCGCGACCTGCGCTTCAAGACCGTTCCGCTGTACTTCTCGCGCCCCATAGAGACCGCCGACTACGTGCGTGCCAAGTACGCGGCGCTGGCCTCGGCACTGTTCATCCTCACGGCCGCCCCACTGATCGTGCTCTACGTGGGAGCGCTGCTGGCCAAGCTCGACTTCTCCGACCAGAGCAAGGGCTTCGGACAGGGACTGCTCTCCGTGGCGCTGCTCTCGCTCCTCTTCTCCGGCATCGGCCTGGTCATCTCGGCGATCACCCCGCGCCGCGGCTTCGGCATCGCGGCCGTCATCGCCGCCCTGACCATCTCCTACGGAGCGGTCTCCACCGTCCAGGCCATCGCCTTCGAGCGGTCCAGCAGTGGAGCCGTCCCCTGGCTCGGGCTCTTCTCGCCGATCACGCTCATCGACGGAGTGCAGACGGCGTTCCTCGGCGCCTCCTCCGCCTTCCCCGGCGAGGTGGGCCCCTCGTCCGGACAGGGCGTCGTCTACCTCGTCGTCGTCCTGGGTCTCATCGCGGGCTGCTACGGCCTCCTGATGCGCCGCTACCGAAAGGTCGGGCTGTGACCACGCTCAACATCGACCATGTCTCGCGCTGGTTCGGCAACGTGGTGGCGGTCAACGACATCACGATGACGATCGGCCCCGGCGTCACCGGCCTGCTCGGCCCGAACGGCGCCGGCAAGTCCACCCTCATCAACATGATGGGCGGCTTCCTCGCCCCCTCGACGGGCACCGTCACCCTCGACGGAAAGCCGACCTGGCGCAACGAGGACATCTACCGGCACATCGGCATCGTCCCCGAGCGCGAGGCGATGTACGACTTCCTCACCGGGCGCGAATTCGTCGTCGCCAACGCCGAGTTGCACGGCCTCGGCGCGAAGGCCGCCCACCGGGCCCTCGCCACGGTCGAGATGGAGTACGCGCAGGACCGCAAGATCTCCACGTACTCCAAAGGCATGCGACAGCGCGTGAAGATGGCGTCCGCGCTGGTCCACGACCCGTCGCTGCTACTGCTCGACGAACCCTTCAACGGCATGGACCCGCGCCAGCGCATGCAGCTCATGGATCTGCTGCGCCGCATGGGCGACGAGGGCCGCACGGTGCTGTTCTCGTCCCACATCCTCGAAGAGGTGGAGCAACTCGCTTCCCACATCGAGGTGATCGTCGCCGGACGGCACGCGGCGAGCGGCGACTTCCGGCGCATCCGCCGGCTGATGACCGACCGCCCGCACCGCTACCTGGTCCGTTCCAGCGACGACCGGGCGCTGGCCGCCGCACTGATCGCCGACCCGTCGACGTCCGGCATCGAAGTCGACCTCGCCGAGGGCGCGTTGCGCGTCCAGGCGGTCGACTTCGGCCGGTTCACCGCACTGCTGCCGAAGGTCGCGCGTGAGCACGGCATCCGGCTGCTGACGGTGTCGCCGTCCGACGAGTCGCTGGAATCCGTCTTCTCGTATCTTGTCGCGGCGTAGGAGGCCGAAGATGTACGACCCCACAGTCGCCCGGCTCACCTATCGGGGCCTGCTCGGCCGCCGACGGGCCCTCATCCTCGGCGTCCTGCCCGTCCTGCTCATCGTGCTCTCCCTGGCCGTCCGGAGCTTCTCCGGGGCCGACGACCAGGTGGCCTCGGACCTGCTCGGCGGGTTCGCGCTCGCCACCATGGTGCCGATCATCGGTGTCATCGCCGGCACGGGAGCGATCGGGCCCGAGATCGACGACGGCTCCGTGGTGTATCTGCTGGCGAAGCCCCTGAAGCGGCCCACGATCATCTTCACCAAACTGATCGTCGCGATCGCCGTCACCATGGCCTTCTCGGCGGTGCCGACCTTCATCGCGGGCATGATCCTGAACGGCAACGGCCAGCAGATCGCCGTCGCCTACACCGTGGCCGCCCTGGTCGCCTCGATCGCCTACGCCGCGATGTTCCTGCTCCTCGGGACCGTGACCCGGCACGCGGTGGTCTTCGGACTCGTCTACGCGCTCGTCTGGGAGGCCCTGTTCGGGTCCCTGGTGTCCGGCGCGCGCACGCTCAGCGTCCAGCAGTGGGCGCTCGCCGTGGGCCACAAGGTGACCGGCGGCGACCTGGTCACCTCGGACGTGAGCCTGCCGACCGCGACGGTCCTGCTGATCGTGGTCACCGTCCTCGCCACCTGGTACGCGGGACAGCGGCTGCGGTCGCTGACGCTGGCCGGCGAGGAGTGAGCGAGGGCTCTCCGCGCGCGTGCCGGCTGGTGGCCGGCACGCGCCCGGGGAGCCCCCTTTTTTGTTGACATCGGCTTCATCCCTGTCCGGGCACACTGGGCGAACGGGGGACGCACGGCCAGGAGGAACGGGGATGACAGCCCAGGAACCACGGGGTGACGGCCGCGAACAGGCCGGGAACCGGTCCGTGAACAGGTCGGGGGACGGGGCCGGGAACAGGTCGGGGGACGGGCTCGGGGACACGGCCGGGGAGCCGTGGGACGACCTCGTGCTCGACGAGAACTTCATACGGTCCGCCGAGACGGCCGAACCGTCGGCCCGCGCGCGCATGCTCGCCGCCCGCTGGCGCGAGGGAGGCCCCGATCCGCAGCCCTGGCGCTCGGACGAGCCGCCCGCGGGGTGGTTCTTCAGCAAGGGGCGTCGGCGCAGATGGCGCCGCAAGTGAGGCCCCACGGGGGCGGCCTTTAATCAGTGGCGCCCAAGTCGGCTTACGGGCACAGTGGTTGTGTTCACGCCGCCGCACAAAGCCGGCGCCACGTTCTGGGAGAGGAGCGCGACGATGTTCATCAGGAGCAGTACGTCGAGCTCCCGGCAGGGCAGCCCGCGGCGGGTTCCGGAGTAGTCACTACCTCCGTCGAACCCGCTCGCAGGGGGAGTTGCCCGGGGCGGCCGCTTCGAGCGCGCGTCATGCGCGGGCCGCCCACCCGGAGGATTGGCCGAGTGGAAAGGCACCGGCTTGCTAAGCCGTAGTCGGGGGTGAAACCCCGCGCGCGTTCGATCCGCGCATCCTCCGCAAGACCTGGCCGGGACACCCCGGCGAAGACACCCGCCGGCCCGTCACCAGCCGACCATCCACCCGCCAACACACCAGGCGGCCTGCCACCAGCCGACCAGCCATCCTTCGACCTGCCACCCGTCGAGGGCAGCTACCGGCCCGGGACCCCGAGACGGGTCCCGGCAACCGCTACGGCTGCGTCAGCAACCGCTCCAGTACCACCGCGATCCCGTCCTCCTCGTTCGAGGACGTCACCTCGTCCGCGATCGCCTTGAGGTCGTCGTGGGCGTTGGCCATGGCGACCCCGCGGGCCGCCCAGGCGAACATCGGGAGGTCGTTCGGCATGTCGCCGAAGGCGATGGTGTCCGCGGCCCTGACGCCGAGGCGCCTGGCCGCCAGGGACAGCCCCGTCGCCTTGGAGAGGCCGAGGGGGAGGAGTTCCACGATCCCCGCGCCCGCCATCGTGACGCCGACGAGTCCGCCCGCGACCTCCATGGCCACGGCCGCCAGCTCGTCGTCGGAGAGCGTCGGGTGCTGGACGTACACCTTGTTCAGAGGGGCCGACCAGAGGTCCGCCGCGTCCTTGATCGGAACGACCGGGAGCGGGCCGTCCAGCCTGCGGTAGCCGGGGCCGACCAGCACCTCGCCCTCGAGACCGTCGCGGCTCGCCGCCAGCAGCAGCGGGCCGACCTCCGCCTCGATCTTGGCGAGCGCGAGACCGGCGAGCTGCCGGTCCAGCGTCACCGAGGTGAGCAGCCGGTGCTCCCGCGCGTCGTAGACCTGCGCGCCCTGTCCGCAGACCGCGAGACCCCGGTAGCCGAGGTCGTCGAGGATGTGCCGGGTCCAGGGCACCGCCCGCCCGGTGACGACGATGTGGGCCGCGCCCGCCTCGGTCACCGCGGCGAGCGCGTCACGCGTGCGCGCCGAGACCGTCTCGTCGGAACGCAGCAGCGTCCCGTCGAGATCGGTCGCGACGAGCCTGTACGGGAAGGCCCCCGGCCCCGTGGCCCCGGACGGTCCCGTCGACCCGGCGGTGCTGGTCACTTGGAGATCGGCTCCAGAACCTCACGGCCGCCCAGGTAGGGCCGAAGTACCTCGGGAACCCGCACCGAACCGTCGGCGAGCTGGTGGTTCTCCAGGATCGCGACGATGGTGCGCGGGACCGCGCACAGCGTGCCGTTCAGCGTGGCGAGCGGCTGGACCTTCTTGCCGTCGCGCATACGCACGGACAGGCGGCGGGCCTGGAAGCCGTCGCAGTTGGAGGCCGAGGTCAGCTCGCGGTACTTGCCCTGGGTCGGGATCCACGCCTCGCAGTCGAACTTGCGGGACGCCGAGGCGCCCAGGTCACCGCTCGCCACGTCGATCACCTGGAAGGGCAGTTCGAGGCCGGTCAGCCACTGCTTCTCCCAGTCGAGGAGCCGCTTGTGCTCGTTCTCGGCGTCCGCGGGGTCGACGTACGAGAACATCTCGACCTTGTCGAACTGGTGGACGCGGAAGATGCCGCGGGTGTCCTTGCCGTAGGTGCCGGCCTCGCGGCGGAAGCACGGCGAGAAACCGGCGTAGCGCATCGGCAGCTTGTCGGCGTCGAGGATCTCGTCCATGTGGTACGCCGCGAGGGGGACCTCGGAGGTGCCGACCAGGTAGTAGTCGTCCTTCTCCAGGTGGTACACGTTCTCCGCGGCCTGGCCGAGGAAGCCGGTGCCCTCCATGGCGCGCGGGCGGACCAGCGCCGGGGTCAGCATGGGCGTGAAGCCGGCCTCGGTGGCCTGCGCGATCGCCGCGTTGACGAGGGCGAGCTCCAGGAGCGCGCCGACGCCGGTCAGGTAGTAGAAGCGCGAGCCGGAGACCTTGGCGCCGCGCTCGACGTCGATGGCGCCCAGGGCCTCGCCGAGTTCCAGGTGGTCCTTGGGCTCGAAGCCCTCCGCGGCGAAGTCGCGGATGGTGCCGTGCGTCTCCAGGACGACGAAGTCCTCTTCGCCGCCGACCGGGACGTCGGGGTGCACCAGGTTGCCGAGCTGGAGGAGGAGCCGCTTGGTCTCGTCGTCCGCCTCGTTCTGTTCGGCCTCGGCGGCCTTCACGTCGGTCTTGAGCTGCTCGGCCTTCTTCAGCAGCTCGGCGCGCTCGTCCGGCGAAGCCTTGGGGATCAGCTTGCCGAGCGACTTCTGCTCGGAACGCAGCTCGTCGAAGCGGACGCCGGACGACCTGCGCCGTTCATCGGCGGAGAGGAGAGAGTCGACGAGCGCGACATCCTCTCCACGGGCGCGCTGGGAGGCGCGAACACGGTCGGGGTCCTCACGGAGCAGGCGAAGGTCAATCACCCCTCAAGGCTACCGGTGCGGGCTTCCGGCCAACGACCCGATATTCCAGAGCGTGAGGGCTGTCACGGTATGAGTGAAATGCCGGACTGAATCCCTTGATCACCGAACGACGTCAAGGAAAAGGGTCCTACTCCCTGAAACGGGGCAGACGGACCTTCACCGGTTGACTGGATTTCCTTGCGGGGGACGGGACTTGCGAACCAGGTTGTCCACAGGTGCCGGGCCCCTCGGGTAGTTATCCACAGGGTGTGTGGAAGATCTGTGGATGTCGGAATTGATCATTCCGAGTAGCCTTCGTGGGCTGAGGAATTCCCGGTTCAAACCCTCCGTATGCCCACTTTCGGGTGTAAAAGATTCCCTCCATAGGGTTGATCAATGGAAAAGGGTAGACGAAGGGTGTCGTACCTGGGTGTGGAAGGACTTGGGCCAAGTAGCCGATTTGTCGATGATGTAGTGCTTCGTTGTCGACTTGTCCCCAGGTCGAGAAGCGCACCTGTGGATAACCTCTGTGGATGACGAAAATCAGCAGGTAGGACCGTGCGGAAACGTTCGGACGGGCGTGGATCCGCCGTTCAGAACCGGCCGTCCGCGCAGCGCGCCAGCCAGTCCGACGCGGCGGCGAACTCGGTGTCCGACGTTCCGGGCCGCAGCGGCCGTACGTCCTCCAGGGCGACACCGGCCCGCGGATAGGAACCGAGGAAGCGCACCTGCGGGCAGATCCGCTTGAGGCCCATCAGGGCCTCGCCGACCCGGCGGTCGGTGATGTGGCCCTCGGCGTCCACCGAGAAGCAGTAGTTGCCGATGCCCTGGCCGGTCGGGCGGGACTCGATCCGCATCAGGTTGACGCCGCGCACGGCGAACTCCTGAAGCAGTTCGAGCAGCGCGCCGGGGTGGTCGTCGCCCAGCCAGATCACCACGGACGTCTTGTCGGCGCCGGTCGGCGCGGCCGGCCGGGCGGGGCGGCCGACCAGTACGAAGCGGGTCTCGGCGTTCGCCGCGTCGTGGATCTCGGTCACCAGCGGTTCGAGGCCGTACGTCGCCGCGGCGAACTCGCCCGCGAAGGCCGCGTCGAAACGGCCCTCCTGGACCAGCCGGGCGCCGTCCGCGTTCGAGGCCGCCGACTCCCACAGGGCGTCCGGCAGGTGCGCGGCCAGCCAGTTGCGCACCTGGGGCTGGGCGACCGGGTGTCCGGTGACGGTCTTGACGTCCTTCAAGGTCGTGCCGGGCCTGACCAGCAGGGCGAAGGCGATGGGCAGCACGACCTCGCGGTAGATCATCAGCTGGTCGCCCTTGGCGAGCTCGTCGAGGGTGGCGGTGACACCGCCCTCGACGGAGTTCTCGATCGGGACGAGAGCGCCCGCGGCCTGGCCGCCGCGCACCGCGTCGAGCGCGGCCGGTACGGACACCATGGGCACCAGCTCCCGCGTCGCGGCCTCGGGAAGCGTGCGGAGGGCGGCCTCGGTGAACGTACCCTCGGGGCCGAGATAGGTGTAGCGCGTCGCCGACATACCGTCACCCTAATGGGCCCCGCCCGACGCGGCGGCTCACGCCTGTGGAACCCGGGCACCGTGCCCGTTGCGGGGCCCGGCACCGAGCCCGTTACGGGTCGGGCGCCCCGATCCTGGTACGGAGCCCGGCACTGAGCGCCCGGATCCCGGCGCCGGACCGGGTACGGAGCCCGGCACCGAGCCCGGTCGGCGCTCGGCACGGATGGTCCCCGTCACCCCTCCAGCAACCGCTGCCCCACGTACTCCCCCTCCGCCGCGCCGCCCGGCACCGCGAAGAGCCCGCTCGCCTCGTGGCGGATGAACGTCGAGAGCGCGTCACCGCGGTCGAGTTTGCGCTGGACGGGGACGAAGCCGCGCACCGGATCGGCCTGCCAGCACACGAAGAGCAGGCCGGCGTCGGGTGTCCCGTCGGCGCCGATGCCGTCGTGGAAGGAGAACGGACGGCGCAGCATCGCGGCGCCGCCGTTCTGGTCGGGCCGGGTGATGCGGGCGTGCGCGTTGACGGGCACGACCGGGTTTCCGTCGGCGTCGGTCTTGTCCAGGTCCATCGCGGTGGTCTCGGTGCCGCCGCTCAGCGGCGCCCCGGTGGACTTCTTCCGCCCGATGACGTCCTCCTGGGCCTTGCCCGAGAGCTTCTCCCAGTCGTCGAGAAGCATGCGGATACGGCGTACGACGGCGTACGAGCCGTTCGCCATCCATCCCGGGTCGCCGGAGGCGGGGACGAAGATGCGCCCGTCGAAGTCGGGCTCGGAAGGCTTCGGATTGCGGGTGCCGTCGATCTGGCCCATCAGATTGCGCGCGGTCATCGGCTCGGCGGTGGCGCCCGGCGAGCGGTTGAAACCGTTCATCTGCCAGCGCACACGCGCCGCGCTGCCCGCGTCCTTCTGGATCGCGCGCAGGGCGTGGAAGGCGACGAGAGCGTCGTTCGCGCCGATCTGGACCCAGAGGTCACCGTCGCTGCGCGCCTTGTCGAGCTGGTCGGAGGAGAAGTCGGGCAGCGGGTCCAGCGCGACCGGGCGCTGCTTCTCCAGGCCCGTACGCGCGAAGAAGCTGTGCCCGAAGCCGAAGGTGACCGTGAGGGACGACGGGCCGGCGTCCCGCGCGACATCCGTGTCCTCATGGGCCGCGGCCTCGCCCGCCATCAGCCGCTGGGCCGTCACCGACCAGCGGCGCAGCAGCGCGGCGGCCTCCCTGCGGCCCGCGCCCGCCGTCAGGTCGAAGGCGACGAGATGGCCGCGTGCCTGGAGGGCGGTGGTGATGCCGGGCTGATGTTTCCCGTGAAACATTGCCATGTCCGCGCCGACCGAGGTCAAGGGGACGGTCTTCCCGGGGGAGGGCGCCGCCGCGTACCCCACGGCCGCCCCCGCTGCTCCGAGGGCGAGCCCGGTGGCGCCGGCGGTGCCGAGCAGCCGGCGCCGCGACATGACCCCCTTCGGGGAGTCGCCGGGAGTCGCGATGCCGGAGGTCGCGATGCCGGAAGAGCCGATGCCGGGGGCCGCCGGGGACGCCTCGGGGGAGGGGGCCTTCCGGGCGGAGGGGGAGGAGGTCCCGGGGGTGGACTGGTCAGCCATGGTCAGGTTCAGCCGATCTGCGCGTTCTTGTTCACGGTGGTCTGGTCGATGTCCGAGGTGCGCACGGTCACCGCGATCTTCCAGTCGCCCGCCATGGGGATCTGCACTCCGCTCGCCGCCCAGTGTCCGGTGGCGACCCGGTCGGGGGTCACGGGCAGCGGGCCGACGTTCTTCGCCGTGAGCGTGAAGGCGACCTTCACCTCGGGGACGTCGAAGGCCTTGCCGTTCGGCCGGACCACGAAGACGTGCATGTCGTTGCCGCCGACGCGGGCCGGGTCGAGGGTGACCTCCACCGTGCCCCTGCCGTCCTCGCCGCCCGTGTCGAACGGGATCTTCAGGGACAGCGGCCCGGAGCGCTGCGAGGCGGACGCGGTGGCCTGCCGGGCCGCCTCCGCCGTACGTCCCGGTTCGGTGGTCGTCAGCGCGGTCGTGACCGCGAGCAGGACGACCGCGACCCCGGCCTCGGCGAGCACCGAGCGGCGCAGACCCGAGCGGTGCGGGTCGGCGTCGCGGACGCGCTTCTCGCGCGTGGAAGCCACGGCGGCCTGCTGCCGGGCGAGTTGGGCGGCGCGCCGGGAGTCGGCGGGGACGGTGGCGGGCGTCCGCGGTGCGGAGCGCTGCTCCACCACGGCGGCGACGGCCTCGGGGGCCGTCTCGGCCAGTTGGGCCGTCCAGCGCCGCGAGATCCACGCGATGCCCACGAGGAGGGCCACCAGGCCGACCTTGACGAGCAGCAGCTGTCCGTACGTCGTGTCGGTGAGCGCCGACCAGGAGCCGAGCTGTCGCCACGACTGGTAGATCCCGGTCGAGACCAGGACGAGGACGGCGCCGAACGCGAGGCGGGAGAACCGGCGTACGGCCGTCGCCTCGATCTGCGCGTCCGCCGGTGCCCGGAACAGGGCCACCACCAGCGTCGACAGACCGCCGAGCCAGACGGCGACGGCCAGCAGGTGCAGGATGTCGACGGGCATCGCGATGCCGGGCTGGATGCCGGTGGAGGCGTGCTCGGCCATGGCCCAGGTCGCGGCCAGGCCGGCCGCGACGACCGCGCCGCCGACGGCGAGTCCGAAGGTGAGATCGCTCTTCTCCGCGGCCAGGTCCTCGGCGTCGGAGGGGAGCTCGTCGGCCGTGGCGTCGGCGGGGCCGCCGTCCGCTGCGCCGGCCGGTCCGTCGCCCGTCACCTCGGTGGCGACGGTACTCGTTTCGGCCGCCTTCGCCCCAGCGGCCTCCGCGTCGGCCGCCTTAGCGGTGACGGCGTTCGTGTCGGCCGTCTTCGCGGAGACGGTTTTGGTGGAGACGGTTTTGGCGGCGACGGTCTTGGTGTCCGTCTTACCGGCGGTTTCCTTGGCGCCGGCCGTCCTTGCGCCGGCCGGCGCCACGGCGGCGTCCGCTGTTTCGGCCGTGACCGCCGCCCGTTCGTCCTCGTCGCGTTTGGCGTACGCGCCGAAGAGCACCGCGATGAACAGCGCCGCCGCGGCGAGCAGCAGCAGCCGCGACACGAGCGCCGCGCCCGACTTGGTCTGCAGTACCTCCCCGAGCAGGGTCAGGTCGAAGATGTCGCCGACCTTGCCGGACCCCACGTACGAACCGCGCAGGAGCAGCAGGGCGAGCGTGGAGGCGGTCAGCGTGAGCCATCCGCAGACCACGAGCCGCTGCACCGGCCGGATGCCGGAACCCCGCTGCCAGCAGCCCAGCACGAAGGCGGCGCCGCCGACGAGCAGGATGAATCCCGCGTACGAGAAGTAGCGCGCGGCTCCGTAGAGGAAGCCGACCACTCCGCCGCCCACCGCCTGGTCGGACAACGCGACGGAGGTCTGCGAGGGCGCGCCGACGGAGAAGGTGAAGGCGCCGGACACGGGGTGGCTGTCCGCCGACACCACCTGGTAGGTGACGGTGTACGTGCCGTCGGGCAGCCCCGGGCGCAGCTTCAGGCCGTAGGTGTCGCCGCCGAGGTCGCTCGCGCCGCCGGCGTCGACCCGGTCGCCCTTGGGGTCGAGCACCTGGAGCGAGTTGCCGTTCAGCGAGACCTGCTCGGAGAAGGTGAGCGAGACCTGGGCGGGTGCCGTGTCGACCACCGATCCCTGCGTCGGGTTGCTCCCGGTCAGCGCGGCGTGCGCGGAGGCGGGCGCGGCGCCCACCAGGAGCGCGCCGAAGACGGCGAGGAACAGCAGCAGGAGGGTCCGGAAGCGGGGAGCGATGGTCAGTGTCACGGTGATGCCTCCCTCAGTGCCCGGTCTTCGGGTTGTATGTCGCGGACTTCACCGGCATGGAGATCCTGACCGTGCCGGACTTGGCGAAGTGCAGTTCCACGGACACCTTCTCGCCCTGTTCGGGCTTGTGGGTGAGCTTTGCGAACATGAGGTGGTTGCCGCCGCTCGCGAAGTCCAGGGTGCCCTCGGCGGGCACGGCGAATGATTCCTTCTCCTGCATCGCGCCGTCCTCGGTCGCGTGCATCGTCACGTCGTCCGAGAGGTCGCTGGTGACCGAGGTGAGTGTGTCGGCGCCGCCGGAGTTGGTGACGGTGAAGAAGCCCGCCGCCATGGTGTCCATGCTCGGGGCGGGCATGTAGGCGCCGGTGACCTTGAGTTCGGGGCCGGCCGAGGACGACGAGGAGCCCGAGCCGCAGCCCGCCAGGGTCCCCGCGGCGGCTATGACCAGGGCGCCGACGGCGAGGAGCCCCGCGCGACGGCCCGGACGGCGCCTCACGGGTTCTTCCCCTCGGCGATCTTGGGCAGGTCCTTGGTGTAGTCGTCGACGGTGGCGCCCTCGCCGTACAGCACATAGCCCGCGTCGGTCTTGGGCGAGAAGGCGATGACCTGGGTGCCGTGTACGGAGACGACCTTGCCGTTCTTGTCCTTCGTGGTCGGCTCGATGGTGATGCCCAGGGTGCGGGCCCCGGCCTGGATCGTGGCGAAGTCGCCGGTCAGGCCGATGAAGTCGGAGTCGATGCCCTTGAGCCACGCGCCGAGCGCGGCGGGGGTGTCGCGGGCCGGGTCGGTGGTGACGAACACGACGCGCAGCTTGTCCTGTTCGGCCTTCGGCAGTTGCTTCTTGGCGACCGCGAGGTTGTTCATCGTCAGGGGGCAGACGTCGGGGCAGTGGGTGTAGCCGAAGTAGATGAGCGTCGGCCGGCCCTTGGTCTCGGCGCGCAGGTCGTACTTCTTGCCGGTCGTGTCGGTGAGTACGAGGTCCGGCTTCTCGAAGGGATTGTCGAGGACGGTCGCGGCCTTGCCGGAGCCCGCCTCGGCGGACACGACGGCGACCGGCTTGTTGCCGTCGTCGCCACTGCCGCAGGCGGAGAGGGTCAGAGCGGCGGCGGCGAGCAGGGCGGCCACCGCGTACGTCTTCTTGCGCATAGAAAAATGTCCCAGATGTGAGCGCTCCGGTGCGCACCGGGGGTCGAACGAGGCCGAACTGCCAGGTCGGACGTGACCGGGGGCGGGTCCGAGCCGGCCGAGCCGAGCCGGTTGGGCCGAGCCGAGCCGGTCGGTCCGGAGAGCCGCGTCCGCGACCGTCCGGTGCGCACCAAGAGCTGTTGTGTCTCAGTACCTCAGGTGTGTGCCGGCACCTCAGACGTTCGTACGCCGCCGGCCGGCCAGAACGCCGTACGCCACGCCCGCCAGGCCGACGGCGATGCCCACGACGCCGAGCACGCGCGCGGTGGTGTCGCCGCCGTCCGTGGAGGAGGCCGCCTCGGCTGTGTCCTTGGCGGTCTTCCCGGTGGCGGAGGCGTCCTCCGCGACGCCGGAACCGTGATGGCCCTCCTCGGTCGCCGCCGAGAGGGCGAGCACCGGAGCCGGGTTCGCGGGTTCCTCCGCACCCGCCTTCTGCGGCTCGATCCAGCGCACGACCTCGTTGTCGGAGTACGTCTGGAGCGCCTTGAAGACGAGTTCGTCGGTGTCCTCGGGCAGCGCGCCGATGGAGAGCGGGAACTTCTGGAAGAAGCCCGGTTCGATGCCCTTGCCGTCCGCGGTCCAGGTGACCTTGGTGACGGCTTCGCTGATCTTCTCGCCGTGGGCGGTGACCGGCTTGTCCAGCTTGGATTTGGTGACCTTCACGGTCCAGCCGTCGAGCGGCTGCGGCATGACGGAGGCCAGCGGGTGGTCGGCCGGGAGGTTCACCTCGACGCGGGTGGTCGAGGCGTTGTCACGCTCGTTGGGCACCTTGAAGTTCACGACGGCGTAGCCGCCCTTGGCGGCCGCACCCTCGGGCTGCACGCTGACGTGCGCGAACGCGGGGGCGGACAGGGCGAGAACGGCCGTGGCGGCGACGGTGCCGACGGTGGCGAGACGAGAAGCCTTCATGGAAAGGAACACTCCACTTTCAGTCCGGTGACGAAGGGGACGCGCGTGTGCCTCGGTGTCCCGCGGAAAGGGGCGAGACGGTGCCCGGGGAGACCCGGTGGGCACGCGCGCGTGCGGCACGACCGCGTCCCCTTCGGGAAGGTCCGTGAAGCCCATGAGGTCCGCGAAGTCGAGGACTTCGGGGACGCGGGAATTCAGTGGATTCCGTGAGGTGGCGCGTCGTGTCAGGCGGCGAGGACGAGTGCGGTGGAGACGGGCGGCCCGCGTCGGACGACGGTGTGCTGAAGGGCGGTCGTCCGTGGAGCGAGGGGCACGAGCAGCGCGGTGCGAGGCGTGCGCGTGACTGCGGGCGCTCCGGGAAGTCCCGTACACAGGGCGCGTACGAGGGTCAGAGCGGCGCGCAAGGACCGTACGAGCGCCGTCTCCGTGACTCCCTGGGCCGACAGCCGCATGAGACGCAGGAGCGCCAGGTCGCCGCGGCGCAGCACCCAGCCGGCGACCACGGCCGCGAGAACGTGCCCGAGCAGCATCGGCAGGGAGGGCAGCACCGCCATCGGGGAGCCGGCGGAGGCCGGTACGGCGTCCGCGGCATGGCGCATGGACGACGTCATGCCCGTCATGCCGGTGTCGATCCGCGCGTCGACGAGGATCTTCCGGGCGGCGGCGGGGTTGATCGCCGTCGCGGCCGTGCCGCACACCAGGTGGGCGGCCCGCGCCACGAGCGAGGCGTCGGACATCGACATCCCCGAGGCCATCGAACCCATCGAAGCCATCGAGCCCGTGGAACTCATCGAGCCCATCGACCCGGTGGCCGTCGTCGTACCGGCCTGCAGGCCGAGCCCGAAGAGGGTGTGCAGCACGGTCTGGCCAAATGCCAGGAGCGCCACGATGCCCGGCAGCGCGCGTTCCCGTCCCGCCAGCGCCGCGGCGACGGCGAAGACCGCGAGGAAGCCGGCGCCCAGAGTCCACAGGGGGACCGTGGCGCAGGAGGCGATCCCGTGACCGGCCGCGGCCAGCACGACGCAGACCGCGGCGAACACCGCGGCCCTCAGGGTCCGGAGGCCTGCTCCGGAGCGCGCCGAACGCTGGTGGGGGGCAGTCATGGCGGGCCCATCATCGCACTGGGCGCGGACGCCCCACGCGGCAGGTCCGATTGACGGCATGTGACTGTTCCGTCCGCAACGCGGCGTTCGGCCGAAAGGCGGTCGTCCGGCGTCGGCTCGCTTGTGCATACACCGCCCTCTCGGGAGAGCGCGTCGGCCGTATGGGCGGCATCACGTCTCGTATGCGATTGCGCACGGGTGGTTGCGGCAATACGTAACGGTATGTCGAGCCGCGGCCGGGAGGCTGGAGCATGAGCATCTGGTGGTCACTCCATTTGCGGCGCGAGGCTGCGAGTGTTCCGCTCGCCAGACGCCTGTTGCTCGGCACGATGGAGAGTGCGGGCGTCGACCCGGACATCTCGTACGACCTTTCCGTCGCTCTCACCGAGGCCTGCGCCAACGCCGTCGAGCACGGCGGTGACGACGTGCGGGGTGCCTCCTGCGAGGCGTATCGCGTGACGGCCTATCTCGACGGTGATCAGTGCCGCATCGAAGTCGCCGATTCCGGTCCCGGTTTTCCCGCCGGGAACGCCCGCGCCCTGCTCCGCCAGGCCGGGGAGGACGCGGAGCACGGCCGGGGGCTGTGCCTGATCCGCGAGCTCGCCGACCACGTCCACATCGGCAACAAGCCGGGGCGGGGCGGTGCGGTGGTGAGCTTCGACAAGATCCTCAAGTGGAAGAAGGTCCCCTCGCTGCTCCCGGCTTGACGCGCCGAGCCGAGCCGAGCCGAGCCGAGCCGTGCCGAGCCGAGCCGTGCCGAGCCGAGCCGTGCCGAGCCGCGGTGACGAGCTGAGCCGCGCCGCGCCGCAGTGACGCGCCGAGTCGCGCCGCGGTGACGAGCTGAGCCGCGCCGCGCCGCGGTGACGAGCTGGGCCGCCCGATCGCGTCGCTCGACCGAGCCGGTTGATCGAGCCGCCTCGCCGTGATCCCTTTCGGTCGTCGGGAGAACCCCGGCCGCCGAAAGGGCCCCTCCACTCGCCGGTCCGGGTTCCGGTCGCCCCGGAGTCCACAGGACCGTCACAGGCTGCACCCAGGTTCTTGAGGGCTGATGTGCCTAGCTTTCCTTCGCACGCAGCCGGCTCGTCTCCAGGTGCCCTCATCGCCGGCGTCCTCATGAGAAGGGGTACCTCGATGAGCAGCCGCGAGGACGACGAGGCGCTGGCGCTGGCCGCCGTGGCCGCGCTGACCCGGCAGTTGGAGCTGGCACCCAAGCCCGGGCTGCCCGACCCGCGCGACCTCCGCGCTCGGGCCACCCGGCGGGATCTGTGTTCCCTGCGCTGGTCCGCCAAGGCGCTGGCACCCGGTCTCGCGGCCATGGCCGCGGCCGCCCGCCGTACCGGCCGCGCGACGCCCGAACTCCGCGCGGAACTGGGCGCGATCGGCCGGTGCACCGAGCACTCGGTGGCCCTGACGGGCGGCGGTCACCGCGGCGCCCTGTGGGCCCTGGGTCTGCTGGTCGCCGCGGCGGCCCTGGACCCCCGGGCCACGGGGCCCGACGTCACCACGACCGCCAAGCGGATCGCCGCGCACGCCGACCGGCGGGCACCGCGACGCCCGTCCCGCGGCTCGTCCGTCTCCGCGAAGTACGGCGCGGCCGGTGCGCGCGGTGAGGCGCGTGCCGGATTCCCCCACGTGCGAAGGGCGTTGGACGCGCTCGCCACGGCACGCGCGGCCGGCGTGCCCGAACCCAGCGCCCGTCTCGACGCCCTCCTCACCGTCATGTCCACCCTCCAGGACACCGAGTTGCTGTACACCGCCGGGCCCCACGGTCTCCGGCATGTCCAGGCGGGCGCCCAGGGAGTGCTGGAAGCGGGGGGCACGTCCACGGAGGCGGGGCGTGCGGGCCTGGCCGTTCTCGACGAGGATCTCCACGCGCGCGGGTGGAGCCCCCGGGGCAGCGGCGGCCTGCTCGCGGGCGCGCTGTTCGTGGACGCTCTGCCGGTCGCGCGCCTCTGACGGGCCCGTTGGGTCCACTCCGGCACCGGACCGGAAGCCGGAGTCCGGGCAGGGCCGCCCGCGTGGTCACGCCGGGGTCCGGAGGCGCCCCGGGACACACCGATGGCCGGGCACCCCGGAGGGCACCCGGCCATCAGTCTCGTATCAGCCCTCGCGGGCACCGTGTCAGTCCTTGAGGGACGCCATCCAGGCCTCGACCTCGTCCGAGCGGCGCGGGAGGCCGGCCGACAGGTTGCGGTTTCCGTCCTCGGTGACGAGGAGGTCGTCCTCGATGCGGACGCCTATCCCGCGGTACTCCTCGGGCACGGTCAGGTCGTCCGCCTGGAAGTACAGGCCAGGTTCGACGGTCAGGCACATGCCCGGCTCCAGCGTGCCCTCGACGTACGTCTCGGTGCGCGCGGCGGCGCAGTCGTGGACGTCCATGCCGAGCATGTGGCCGGTGCCGTGCAGGGTCCAGCGGCGCTGCAGGCCGAGCTCCAGGACGCGCTCGACCGGCCCCTCGACGAGGCCCCACTCGACGAGCTTCTCGGCCAGCACGTGCTGGGCGGCGTCGTGGAAGTCGCGGTACTTGGCGCCCGGCCGCACGGCCGCGATACCGGCCTCCTGGGCCTCGTACACGGCGTCGTAGATCTTCTTCTGGATCTCCGTGTACGTGCCGTTGACCGGGAGGGTGCGCGTGACGTCGGCGGTGTAGAGGGTGTGGGTCTCGACGCCCGCGTCAAGGAGCAGCAGGTCGCCGGAGCGGACCGGGCCGTCGTTGCGCACCCAGTGCAGCGTGCAGGCGTGCGGTCCTGAGGCGCAGATCGAGCCGTAGCCGATGTCGTTGCCCTCGACCCGCGCGCGCAGGAAGAAGGTGCCTTCGATGTAGCGCTCGCTGGTGGCCTCGGCCTTGTCGAGGACCTTCACGACGTCCTCGAAGCCGCGCACGGTGGAGTCGACGGCCTTCTGCAGCTCGCCGGCCTCGAACGCGTCCTTGACGAGCCGTGCCTCGGAGAGGAAGACGCGCAGTTCGTCGTCGTGCTCGCGAGTGACCTTGTCGGTCAGGGCGGCCTCGATCGCGGCGTCGTAGCCGCGCACGACCCGGACGGGTCCGGTGGCTTCCTTGAGCGCGGCCGGCAGTTCGCGGACGTCAGACGCGGGGATGCCGTAGAGCTGCTCGGCCTCGGCGAGGGAGTGGCGGCGGCCGACCCACAGCTCGCCCTGGCCGGACAGCCAGAACTCGCCGTTCTCGCGGTTGGAGCGCGGCAGCAGGTAGATCGTCGCCTTGTGGCCCTCGGCGGCGGGCTCCAGCACGAGGACGCCGTCCTCGGTGAGGTTGCCGGTGAGGTACGCGTACTCGACCGAGGCACGGAAGGGGTATTCCGTGTCGTTCGAGCGGGTCTTCAGGTTGCCCGCGGGGATCACCAGGCGCTCGCCCGGGAAGCGCGCGGACAGCGCGGCGCGGCGGGCCGCCGTGTACTCGGCCTGCGTGATCGGCGCAAGGCCCCGCAGCTCGGTGTCGGCCCAGCCGGACTTCATGCTGTCGGCGAGCTCGTCGGACACGCCCGGGTACAGGCCGTTCTTGCGCTGCTTGATGGGCTCTTCCTCGCCCGCTTCGTCAGCGGCTTCGTCGAGCACGGCTTCCGGGGTCTCCGGGGTGAGCGCCTCCGACACGGTCTGCCTCCTTGATACGACTCTGGACCTCCCCCATCGTACGGTCGTACTGAAGGGGGCCCAGGGCCGGAAGACCCATTACACCGGGTGTCCGTCCGTTCACTCGAACCGGGCCGCCAGCAGGACCACGTCCTCGTCGCTGTCCCCGTCGTCGAGACCGTCCGGCAGCACGCCGCGCAGCACATGGTCGGCGATCGCGCCCGGGTCGTCGCGCAGCGCCCTCGGGACACTCGCCGCCGCCGCGTGCAGCCGCGCGAAGGCACGGTCCATCGGATCGCCGGTGCGGTGCAGCAGGCCGTCGGTGTAGATCAGCACGGTCTCGCCGGGGTCGGCGGTCAGTTCGACGCTCGGGGCCTCCCAGCAGGCGAGCATGCCCAGCGGCGCGGACAGGGAGGTCTCCACGAACTCGGTGCGCCGCGGGCCGATCACCAGGGGCGGGCTGTGTCCCGCGCCGGCCAGCGTGAGCTTGCGCAGGGCGGGTTCGCAGTACGCGAACAGGGCGGTCGCGGAGCGCGCGGGTTCGGTCAGCCGCAGCAGCAGTTCCAGGTCGGAGAGCACGGCGACGGGGTCCTCGCCCTCCATGACGGCGTAGGCCCGCAGGGAGGCCCGCAGCCGGCCCATGGCGGCGACCGCGCTGGGACCGGACCCGGTGACGGAGCCGACCGCGAGGCCGAGCGCGGCGTCGGGCAGCGGGAGCGCGTCGTACCAGTCGCCGCCGCCGCGCGGGCCGGTGCGGTGCCGGGCGGCGAGCTGGACGCCGGAGACCCGGGGCAGCCGTGGGGGAAGCAGCTCCGCGGACATCGTCGTCACACAGGCACGCGCGCGTTCCAGCTCCAGCACCCGCGCCAGGTGCTCCGTGGCGTAGCGGGCGTAGAGGCCGATGAGGTGGCGCTGACGCTCCACCGGTTCGGCGGGTTCGTCGTAGAGCCATACGGCGGCACCGAGACGGCCCGCAGCCTCCGTGGACAGCGGCAGCGCGTAGCTCGCGGCGTAGCCGAGGCGGGCGGCCACCTCGCGGTGGCGCGGGTCGAGCCCGTCCTCCGAGAGGAGGTCCGGCTGGGTGATCTCGCCCTCGCCGCCCGGCAGCCCGTCCAGGATCTTGCCGTACGACATGGAGCTGCGCGGCACCGTCTCGATGTGCCCGAGATCCGCTCGGGCCAGGCCGAGGCCGATCGTGGTGTCGGGGCCGAGGCCGTCGCCGGGTTCCATGACGACGAGGCCGCGCCGGGCGCCGACCAGGGCGGCTCCGGCACGCAGAAGTTCCTGCAGCGCGTCGCTCAGTGTCGCGGTGCGTGCGAGGCGCTCGGTGAGCTCGTGGAGCGTGGTGAGATCCGAGACCCAGCCCGCGAGGCGGTCCTGGAGAGCGGCCCCGGGACCGGCCGACGGGATGGCCGAAGAGGCCCCCGTGGGCGCGGGCGCCGGCGCGACAGTGTGTGCGGGCGATGGAACCGTTGAATCGATTCCGGCCACTTTCGGAAGGTGAGGGGCGTTCATGACGTCCGGCTTTCCGACCGGTGCGTATTGCTCAATAGCATCGCAAACCCCCATGTCGTTCTGCGCCGCTAGCGGTGTCTCCACATGTACACGTACTCGTGAGGGGATGTCCAGCATTGTCCTGCTGGGATTCCTGGTGTCCGTGAGACCGGCGGTAACCCTTGCGGGAAAACAAAATTGGCCTAAAACTGACTCGGGTAACGGCTTATTGAGGTCGACTGGCCTCGTTCGACGGAGCGTCACAGCGGTCGTGATGGGTACGTACTCGGTGAAGGCCAGGGGTGGTTGAGATCCGCCCGGAACCTGGCGACGGACCCGGGCGTCTTAACCACCGACGACCGTGCCCCATCCTCCCGTGGCGGAGGCGGCAAGGAATACGCGGGACGTAAAACGCCAGGCGCCGCCACCCCACGCCATGCCCATGCTTTGGATACCCGCAGCATGGGCGCGGACACAGCCACATGCTCGGCTCAGAGGGGTTCCCCTTGTCTCCAGCAGGGGTGTGATGCGCCAGCAGGTACGCACAGTGAAGTGATCGACACTTGGTGTGATGTGATCCTCGGTGTTGCCAGGCGTGCAACGGAAAGGAACGAGCGCTCATGCGCGAGATCCTCGGAAGGCGACGCAGGCTCCTGTCCAGGCGGAACAACGGGAGGCCTGAGATGCTCAGCGCGGCCCTGACCTTCGCGACCGAATGGCGGTGGCCCGTACTCCCGGGTGTGGCGGCCGACCCGCAGGGGCGTGCCCGCTGCGGATGCCCCGACCCGGAGTGCACGGTGCCCGGCGCCCATCCCTTCGATCCCGGCCTTCTCGCGGCCACCACCGACCGGCGCATGGTGCGCTGGTGGTGGACCAACCGGCCGTCGGCCCCCATCGTGCTGGCCACCGGAGGCAGCGCCCCGTGCGCGGTGAGCCTGCCCGCACTCGCGGCGGCCCGCGCTCTCGACGCCCTCGACCACACGGGCATGCGCCTCGGCCCGGTCGTCGCGTCCCCCTCCCGCTGGGCGATCCTCGTCGCCCCGTACTCCATGGAGCAGCTCGGCGAACTGCTCTACGCCAAGGACTTCGTTCCCGGCTCCCTGCGCTTCCACGGCGAGGGCGGCTACATCGCGCTGCCGCCGTCCGAGACGGGCCAGGGCCAGATCCGCTGGGAGCGTGCTCCGCTGCCCGGTTCGGCCGCTCCCTGGGTGCCCGACGTGGAGGCTGTGGTGGATGCCGTCGTCGAGGCACTCACTCGTACGGGTGTGAGCGCTCCCGAGTTGTAGGGGCGTCCGGCGCGCGGCGAGCCGCGCGCCCGCCCGTGCTCGTTATCGTCCGCCTATGCAGCGTCGTTCTCGGGGGCACAGGGCCTCAACGCCGTCGTGCGGCGGGCCGGACCCCCGAAGGGTTCGTCTGGTGGCGCTGGCCGGTGTCGTGGCGTGTGTCCTCGGCCTGCCGCTGGCCGTGGCCTCGGCCGGCTCCGTGGGCGACGGCGACTCCGCGGCGGTTCGCGCGGACGCCGGGCCGCGGACGCCCGGACCCCGGCGCTCTCCCCCGCTCCTCGGCCTCGGTCCGGCCACCGCCGCCCGGTGCGGCCCCGAGCTCTCCTCGCCCGACGGCGTCGAGGCACAGACCTGCGTCCTGACGCAGGGCGAGGAGACGTGGGCGCGCACCTATTACCGCAACGCGACCGGCGACGAGCTGAGCTCGGTCCTGTGTCTGATGGGTCCCCGCGGGCGCACGGTGCAGATGGACTGCGCGGTGGACGCGGAGGACGACCCGGGGGCGTGCGAGACGCCCAGGGAACGCACCGCGGGGGATCCGGGGGCGTACTCGGCGGTCGCGGAGTTCGCGAGGGGCGCCGGTCCTGACGCGCCGCTGCTGCTGCGCTCGGGGAGCAACTCGGGCCGGTAGCAAGGCGGTTGACGCCTTCCGGGATTCCGCGCATGGAAAGACCCGGTTGCTGGCGACGGGGGATGCACCAGCAACCGGGCTACTCGAACGGTAACAAGAGATCGGCGGTTCGCAAATTCGATCTCGGCTATTCGGACACGGATTTACCTGTCACAACGGGGAGTTGTGACAGGAGTCACCCGTTTCCGAGGGCCTGACGAGCTGACCGGTCGGTCAGTTTCCGGACCTGTGGTTCCGCTGTGGGTCAGCTGAGTGTCACCTGGCGGTTGGTGAGCCCCCCGCGCGCGCGGCGCTCGTCCGCCGTGAGCGGCGCGTCCATGGCCAGAGCGGTGGTGAGGCGCTCGGCGAACTCGGCCGCCGGCTTCTCGACGTCGTCCGCCGTGACACCGGTAGGCAGGTCCCAGACCGGCACCGTGAGCCCGTGCGCACGGAAGGAACCGACCAGCCGGGTGCCCTCCCCGAGGCTCGAACGGCCCTCGGCATGCAGCCGCGCGAGGGCGTCCAGAAGCTGCTCCTCCGCGTAGGGCATGACCCAGCGCAGGTGGTTCTTGTCGGGCGTCTCGCACCAGTAGGCGGCGTCGACCCCGGAGAGCTTCACCGTCGGGATGGCGGCGGCGTTGGCCCGCTCCAGCGAGGCGGTCACCTCGGCCGTCGCGTTCTCCGCGTCGGGGACCCAGAATTCGAAGCCGCTGTGCACGACTGGCTCGAAGGTGCCTTCGGGGTCGAGCAGGTCCTGGAGCCGCGGACCGCCGGCCGGGGCGCGCCGTCCCTCGACCGGGGTGCCGGGCGGCGCGACGAGCGCGCGCTGGAGGGTGTCGGCCAGGTCGCGGCTGATGTCGCCGGACGCCGTGTCGTTCTGCAGGCCGATCAGCACCGAGCCGTCCTCGCGGCGCAGCGCGGGCCACGCCATCGGCAGGACCGTGGCGAGGGTGACCGAGGGAACGTCCTCGGGCAGGCTCTCCTTGAGCTTCAGCTCGACGGTCGCGGCGGGCACCAGCTCGCGCAGCGCGACCCAGTCCCCTTCGCCCCGCAGGCCCTCGAACGGGCGGTGCACCAGCTCGGTCACGGCGTGCGCGGCAGCCCGGCCGTGGCAGGCCTTGTAGCGGCGGCCGCTGCCGCAGGGGCAGGGCTCGCGAGCGCCGACAACCGGGATCTCGCCGCCGTCCTTCAACTGCGGCTGCTTGGCCTTCGTCTGGGGTCGCTTCTTGGCCATCGTGGGTGTCTCCCGATCACGGCTCGTCTCGTACTGGCGCGAGCCTAGCCGTTCGTACGGGGACCGACGGGATCCTGTGGACAACGCACCGCGTCGTCCCGGAACCCGGCGGCCGGTCCGCGTGCCCCGCCCAGGCCTCAGTCCAGGTCGTCGAAGGCGTCCACGAAGTCCAGTCCCGATGTCCCGGACACCCTCGGTGACGCGACGCGCGTAGCGAAGTCGTCGCGTCGGCGCGCCGTTTCGATGTCGTCCTGGATGACCACCCACACCGTGACCTCGCCGTGGATGTCGTCCCGTACACCCCAGTCCTTGGCCAGCGCCGTGATGATGTTCAGCCCGCGACCGCCCCGCGCGGTGACCGAGGGGGTGGCGGGAACCGGGCGCGTCGGGCCGCCACCGTCCGTCACCTCGACCGTCAGCCGTCCCGCCGGGTCGATACGCCATGTCGCGCGCACATCGCCGTCGCCCGCGAGGGCGTCGCCCAAGGGCCGGCCATGTCGGCAGGCATTGCTGAGCAGTTCGGAAAGGATCAGTACGGCATCGTCGATGACCGTTTCCGCCACACCGCCGGCGCGCAGTTGATCGCGCATCCGGTGTCTTGCTTCCCCCACGCCCGCAGGGCCATGGGGTACGGCCATGCTCGACGACGTGGGCACCTCCTGTGCCACCACCAACGCCACCCCCGAGACCTCCTTCGCCCCACGCCACGGAGTGGATGCCCCTCTGGACTGGACCGGAAACCGGCCAATCGACGTCTGCTGACGCACTCGTAACGATCGAATGCGGAACGAACGCGCCGGTGCACTCCCTGTAATCGGTTGGCCGATTCTCGATGGTTTTCGAGGGGTGGCCGTGGTGTTATCCGTGGGGCGCGCACCCGGGGACGGCGCCTGGTCAGCGGCCCAGTTGACGCAGTACCGCGCGCGGGCGGTTGGTGATGATGGCGTCAATACCCAGCTCAACGCAGAGATCGACGTCCTCGGGCTCGTTCACGGTCCAGACGTGCACCTGATGTCCGGCTCGTTTCAGTCGTTCGATGTACCCGGGGTGACTGCGTACGATCCGCATCGACGGGCCCGCGATCCGGACACCCGCGGGCAGTCGTCCGTCCCGTAGCCGGGGTGAGACGAACTGGAGCAAATAGACCGTCGGCAAGGTCGGGGACGCGGCGCGGACGCGATGCAGTGAGCGGGCCGAGAAGCTCATGACGCGCACCGCGGACTCGTCGGCGGACGCGGGGGCGTCCAGGCCGAAACGCTTCAGCAGGTGCAGCAGCCGTTCCTCGACCTGGCCCGCCCAGCGGGTCGGGTGCTTCGTCTCGACGGCCAGCTCGACGCGGCGGCCGGCGTCGGCGACGAGTTCGAGCAGTCTCTCCAGGGTGAGTACGGAGGTGTCCTCGAGGCCCCCGGGAGCGTGCTCCCAGTCGGGCGACTCGTCGCGGTTCTTCCAGGAGCCGAAGTCCAGTGCGGCGAGTTCGGCGAGCTCCAGGGCGGAGACGGCTCCGCGGCCGTTGGACGTCCGGTTCACGCGGCGGTCGTGGACGCAGACGAGATGGCCGTCGGCGGTCAGCCGCACATCGCACTCGAGGGCGTCCGCACCGTCCTCGATAGCCTTCTTGTACGCGGCCAGGGTGTGCTCGGGGGCCTCTTCGGAGGCTCCGCGGTGGGCGACGACCTGAATCGGGTGCTGTCGTGCGAGGGTCACCGCGTCATGGTGCCATCGTCGCGGGGTGAGTGTGAGGTGAGATGCGTCCCAATTGATTCCTTTCGACCGTAAAGGTCCGTTATAAAGGATCGCCTCGGACGCACAGCCACCGCTTATGGTGCCCTGACGCCCTGTGGGAAAAGCTGACGGCGTACAAAAGCACATGCACAGCTGAATCGCGCCGGGCCATCGACAAGTGTGAGTGGGCGTGACCGAGTGCGACCGAGAACAACAGCCGTGGATCGAGGAGAAGAGCTGTGAGCACCGAGAACGAGGGCACCGCAGTACCCCCGGCCCCGTCCGCACCTCCCGTGCCGGTGGAAACTCCTGCTGCTTCCGCGCAGGGCGCCTCGCACGCGGGGGGCGCGCCGACCGCTCCGATTCCCGCGGTGCCCGGCACCCCCGGCGCACCGGAGCACCCGTCGGCGCCCGCGGGCATGCCGGCGTACGCGTCGGCCGGAGCCGGGCAGGGGCCCGACCCCCACGGACAGGCCGCGCCCCAGGGTTCCGCCCCCGAGGCGGGCTGGCCGCCTCCGCCGCCCGCCACCCCGTCGTACGCCGACGGCGGCGGCTCGGGCACCGGCGGCTGGGGCTCCTCCTATCAGCAGCCCGCGCCGAAGCCGAAGAACGGGCGCGGCGGCCTGGTCGCCGCGGTCCTGGTGGCCGCGCTGGTCGCCGGTGGCGTGGGCGGCGGCATCGGCTATTCCCTGGCCAAGAACAACGACAACTCCACCGACTCGACGACGGTCTCCGCCCCGAGCACCAGCGGCGAGGTCAGGCGCGCCTCGGGCACGGTCGCGAACGTGGCGGCCAACGCGCTGCCGAGCACCGTCACCATCGAGGCCCAGAGCACCAGCGGCACGGGCGGCACCGGCACGGGCTTCGTCTTCGACACCCAGGGCCACATCCTCACCAACAACCACGTGGTGGCGGACGCGGTCGACGGCGGCAAGCTCACCGCGACCTTCCCGAGCGGCAAGAAGTACGACGCCGAGGTGGTCGGCCACGCCCAGGGGTACGACGTCGCGGTCATCAAGCTGAAGAACGCGCCCTCGGACCTGAAGCCGCTCGTCCTCGGCGATTCCGACAAGGTGGCCGTCGGCGATCCCACGATCGCGATCGGCGCGCCCTTCGGTCTCTCCAACACGGTGACCACGGGCATCATCAGCGCGAAGAACCGCCCGGTCGCCTCCAGCGACGGCAGCGCCAGCAGCAAGTCCTCGTACATGAGCGCGCTGCAGACGGACGCCTCGATCAACCCGGGCAACTCCGGCGGTCCCCTGCTCGACGCCTCGGGCGCGGTGATCGGCATCAACTCGGCGATCCAGTCGTCGACCAGCGGCGGTCTCGGCGGCTCCGGCCAGTCCGGCTCCATCGGCCTGGGCTTCGCCATTCCGGTCAACCAGGCCAAGTACGTCGCCCAGCAGCTCATCCAGACCGGCAAGCCGGTGTACGCGAAGATCGGCGCCTCGGTCTCCCTGGAGGACGGCACCGGCGGCGCGAAGATCACCGAGCAGGGCGCGAGCGGCTCCTCGGCGGTCGAGGCGGGCGGCCCCGCCGCCAAGGCGGGCCTCAAGCCCGGTGACGTCATCACCAAGCTCGACGACATGGTGGTCGACAGCGGTCCGACCCTCATCGGCGCGATCTGGACCCACAAGCCGGGCGACACCGTCAAGCTCACCTACACGCGTGACGGCAAGACCCACACGGTCGACGTCACCCTCGGCTCCCGAGAGGGCGACAACTGACCCTCGGCTCCTGTCCCGGACCGGGTCGATCCACGGGCCGGCCGGTCAGGCGATCGGCAGTTGCTCGCCGGCTGCTCGGCAGGTGAACAGACGTACAGCTCAGAAGGGGTGTCTCCCACGGGAGACACCCCTTCCGCGTTCCGGTCCGCCCCGCCTCGGGCGGGAAAGCCCCGCGGACGGATCAGGCGTGCGGCGTCTTCGCGGCCGCCGACCCCTTCTTGCCCTCGGCGCGTTCCGGGGAAGCCGGCGGGCACGGGCGCTGCCGATGGCGGGACACGGTCTGGCGCGGCGGGCGGGTCAGCGTGATCTGACGGACGAGCTGCTGGAAGCAGCTCAGGGACGCGAGGGCCGGTACGACGGCCGTGGCCACACCCGTGATCGTCTGGTGGGCGTCGGCCACGCAGAACATCATGGCGACGGAGGAGAACAGCAGGACGATGTACCACGAGTGCACGGCCCGGCGCTGGTGCAGGGCGGCTCTCAGAATGGAGAGCGAGGCCACCATCCAGGGGCCGTAGACCAGAAGGGGCCACCAAGGCCCCGTGCCGCTCTGCGCGTTGGACGCGATGTGCTGCAGAGGCGTGTAGGCCACCATGCCGCTGAAGACGCTCACCATCGACACGGTGGCGGCGGCGAGCGCGGCGATCACGAAGCTGACGGTCTGCAGCCAGTTGAAGCGGGGATTGCGGACTCGCACTTTCCGGTGTCCGGCCGAGGACCGCCGGAGGGGCGGCAACTCGGCAGTGATCTGAACCAGATTGTCCATCGGGTCACTGGTGAAGTCGGCGGTGTGCGTCTGCTCGCTGCGCGGTGGAGGCACGATGACCTCCTGCTCCGCCGCGGCGGCGTCCTGCAGGAGGTAGGTGAGCTCCTCGACCGGGTCCCAGCCCTGTTCGTGCAGCGAGTCGACGGGATCGCCGTACTGACCGGTCTCCGTCCCGGTGGGATATCCGGGTTGTTGTCCGTACCGGGCGAAGGAGAGATTCGGATAGTCGTCATTCACGGAAATTCGTCCCAGTCACGTGAGGGCTGTGGCGGCCGGAGCGTCCCTGGCCGTTCCACCGCTGGTTGATTTCCTCTTGAACCGCGTCCAGCACCGTCAGGAAATCGTCGAGCAGCGGTCTGGTGTCCCGCAGTTCGATGCGCGCGCCGTCTCCGTGCAGGGTGCCGCGGGCGTCAGGCGAGGTGTACGCGGCGGCAGGCGTGTAGGTGTACCGTCCGGCCGACACGGCGCGGGCCGCGGCGGCCGGACCCTCCGCCGTCGATCCGGAGACGGGTGGAGCGAGAGAACTTGCTTTCGCCATATTTCGCTAACGCCGCTCCCCCTCCTTCAGATGTGTGGCAATCGAGTGAGCGCAAGGCGGCGGAGGTATTCACGAAAGCGGCTTTTCGTGTACCCGAACCGAGGCGTTGTCGGGCGTCGGCTGCCGGGCCCCGCCGGCACGGCACCGGTGACACCGTTGCCGGATCAGCGCTGGTGGATCCGGTGCGGACCATGCCTCCGCGGGACCCGCGGCGCCGGGTACGCTGTATCCGCTCCACCCCTGGCGGGCAGGAGCGGGGTGGGTTGCCCGAGCGGCCTAAGGGAACGGTCTTGAAAACCGTCGTGGCGCGAGTCACCGTGGGTTCAAATCCCACACCCACCGCGTAGCAGGTCAGAAGGTTGCAGGTCAGAAGGGGTGCCCCTCTCCGGAGGGGCACCCCTTCGGTGTGCAGCGGCCGTCGGCCGCGTCAGCGCCCCGGCGGTGGTGCCGTCTCAGTGCTGCCGGGACGAACCGGCCGTCATGCGTGCGGCGGAGGCGATCGTCGAGCGGGCCTCTCGTTCGGTCAGGCCCGTGCGGACGGCCGCCTGGACGAGCGGGGTGATCAGTTGGGGGCCGATCCCGTTCTCGTAGGCGCGGCAGGCGGCCCAGAAGAGCCGGGTGTTGCGCTGGCCCTCGTGCGCGGCGAGGACGAACTGGACCAGCCCTTGGCCCTGCCGGTCGGTCGCGGTGGCCGTGGGGTGGTGCGCGCGGGGCGCGGGCGGCGGCAGGAGCAGGCGCAAGAGTTCGGTCGGGCAGGGCGCGGGCGCGAGCCGGGCGGTTCCGGGGGCCGTCTCGTACACGCCGTGATCGGTGCGTGAGCCGGGGCCGACGAGGTAGCCCCCGGCGCCGCGGATGTCGATGCCGGGGGCGAGCCGGCCGGCCGAGTTGGGGACGACGACGTCCGGCGGTCCGCTCAGCCACAGATGGCGGCCGCCGCTGGGGGTCAGGACGACGACCGTGTCCGGGATCGTGAAGAGATGGCGCAGCGCCAGTTCGCGCAGGGCGGCCGAGGAGTCCGTATCGGATTTGGTGTCGAGGTCGACGCCGATGAGGTGGTGCGGGTGCAGCCCGCAGGCGATGCCGTAGCCGGTGGCCCAGGGGGCGGCGGCGAAGAGTTCGCGGATGCGCCGGGGCTCGGTCGAGGCGTCGTACACACCGTGTCCGAAGCGGCCGCATTCGCCGTGGCAGGGGAGGGGGTCGGGGTCGTCGCGGTGGGGGGAACGCAGGGCCGGGAGCTTCGTACGGGACAGCGGGATCACTGCCAGCCCGCGCTCGGCGGCGGACAGGGCGTGGGCCAGGGCCAGGGTGGTGGCCCGCCGGTCGATGGTGGCCATGCATCCATGTTCGTACGGGTGTTCGAAAAAAGGAAGGGCTCTCCGGGTGTGCGAGGGCGCCGAGCGGGCGCCGGGCGAGATCGGCCGAAAATGTGCCGGAACGCTTCACCTCTTGCGGCGCTTGGGTTGAGCGGTCGGCGGGCGGCTGAGCAGGGACTTTGTCGGCGTGAAGGTGGTTTATCGACATGTCCTCACGCTTGAGGGGGAATCACGGCTTTCAGGGTGTTTCGCCGGGGATGCGGTGGGCAACTCTGGACTCGCGACGTCGTGGACAGCACCGAGGCGGCCGGCCAACCGCCTTGGAACAAGCCGTTTTTCCCGTACATCCCGGCTCACCGCCGGTGCGTACAACCGGTTCTGGAGGAATTCACATGGCAAGCATCCGTACCGCTCGCGTCCTCGCCGCCGTCGCGGCCCTGCCCCTGACCGCCGCCCTCTTCACCGGTGTCGCGGCGGCCGACAACGGCTCCTTCGCGGACACCGGGTCGAACGCGGGAGTGGCGACCGTCGCGGGCAGCGGGGTCGGACGCGACAACAGCGGCAACTCCTCGACGGCTCAACAGCAGGCGGTCGGCTCCGGAGCCTCGAATCAGAGCAATACCGCCCAGGTGAAGGGCTCCGCGGTCACGGCCGTCAACCAAGGCGACGAGAACGTCCTCGTCAACTTCGGCAAGCTCTGGTGAGCCGGGGGCCGATGCGCTCCCATCGGCCGGGGGACTTCTGCGTGGGGTAGTGCTCCTTGGGGGTTTCACAACGTCTGCGCGACGGTGCTAGGGCGCCGTCGCGCAGACGTGTTCGGGGGTGCCGGATCGGCCCGACCGGGGTGTCGTACGGACCCGTGACGGGGTCCCGCGCAGGGGGTGTTGCCGGCCGGGCGGGGGGCGACGGCGGGAGTGTCGGACGGGTGGCCCGGGGCGGTCGCGCGCGGGCGGTTCGGGGTGGTGTCCGTGACCTTGACAGGCAACGGTATCTGACGGACAGTCAGAAAACCTTGTTCGTACGAGGTCCGGGAGGGCCGCCACCGTGCACCTCGCCCCCACCGAGCGCCAGCAGCGGTTGCGCGCCGAGCTCCGCACGTACTTCCGGGAGCTGATGCCGGACGGGCCACCGTCCGCCGGCGACCCCGCACGACAGCGGGCGCTGCTGCGCCGCATCGGCGCCGACGGTCTGCTCGGGCTCGGCTGGCCGGTCGCGTACGGGGGGCAGGGGCGTGGAGCGGACGAACAGTTCGTCTTTTTCGACGAGGCCTACCGGGCGGGTGCGCCCGTCTCGATGGTCACGCTGAACACCGTCGGACCGACCCTCATGAAGTACGGCAGCGAGCGGCAGAAGGACTTCTTCCTGCCGCGCATCCTCAGCGGTGACCTCGTCTTCGCCATCGGGTACTCGGAGCCGTCGGCCGGCACGGATCTGGCCTCGCTGCGGACCCGTGCTGTCCGGCAGGCCGGGTCCGGCACCGGCACCGGCACCGGCACCGGGTCCGAGTCCGGGTTCGGCGCCGGGGCCGGAGAGGGCGCGGGAGCGGCCGGCGCCGAGGGCGGTCACTGGCGGATCGACGGGCAGAAGATCTTCACGTCCAACGCCCAGAACGCCGACTGGATCTGGCTCGCCTGCCGGACCGACCCGGACGCGCCGAGGCACCGGGGCATCTCGATCCTGCTCGTCCCCACGGACGCCCCCGGCTTCTCGTGGACACCGATCGAGACGGTCGGCGGCCAGACCACCACGGCGACCTACTACGACGGGATCCGCGTCCCGGCCGGGAACTTGGTCGGCGAGGAGAACGGCGGCTGGGGACTCATCACCAGCCAGCTCAACCACGAGAGGGTCGCCCTCGCCGCGATCGGCATGCAGGCCGAGGACTTCTACGCGGCCGCGCTGGAGGCGGCCCGTACACCCGATCCAGTGACTGGCCGGCGCAGGGTTGACGAGCCGTGGGTGCGTTTTCAGCTGGCCGAAGCGCATGCCCGACTGGCGGCATCACGCCTGCTCAACTGGCGTTTGGTGGGTGATCTGGGAGCCGCTGGACCGGCGCCCGGAGACGCGAGCGGCGTGAAGGTCATGGGAACTGAATCCGCGGTCGCGGTGTTCCGAATATGTCAGCACATTGTGGGAGCGGACGCATGGGTCCGCTCCGGTTCACCGGGGGCGTTCGGGGCCGGCGAACTGGAGCGGATGAACAGGGCGGCACAGATCAACACGTTCGGGGGCGGGGTGAGCGAGGTGCAGCGGGAGATCGTCGCGACGATGCGGCTCGGCATGAAGAGGGGGCGGCGGTGAGCGGCCGGGGAGCGGGCGGCGAGGGCCCCGCGGCGGGAGCCGGCACTGCGTGTGGCGGCGCTGTGTCCGACCGTGCTGTGTCTCACGGTGCTGTGTCCGACGGCGACGGGGGCGACCTGGCGGTGCGTTTGAAGGGGTACGAGGGACGCGCGGCCACGGTCGGCGGTGTCGGCAAGGACCCGGTCAACCTGCCGATGATCCGGCACTGGTGCGAGGCGATGGGAGACACCTGCCCGGCCTACGACGGGCCGGACGCCGTCGCTCCGCCCACCATGCTCCAGGCGTGGACGATGGGCGGCCTCGGCGGGCACCCCGGCCGCTCCGGGGCGTACGACGAACTGCTCCGGCTGCTCGACGGCGCCGGGTACACCTCGGTGGTCGCCACCGACTGCGAGCAGGAGTATGTGCGCCCGCTGCGCCCCGGGGACGAGATCACCTTCGACGCGGTGGTCGAATCCGTCTCGGGCCGCAAGACCACCAAGCTGGGCACGGGGTACTTCCTCACGACGCGGATGGACATCCGGGCCGGGGGAGAACTCGCCGGGACGCACCGGTTCCGCATCCTCAAGTACGTTCCGGCGCAACGGAGTCCGAAGGGCCCGGCGGGGCCCGGGGACGCGCCGGGCCCCGCGGAGGCCAAGAGCGGGCGCTTGCGCCCGCGCCCGGTGATCAACCGGGACAACGCCGGGTTCTGGGAGGGCGTCGAGCGGCACCGGCTGCTCATCCAGCGCTGCACGGCGTGCGGGGCGCTGAGATTTCCGTGGCTGCCCGGGTGCGGCGCCTGCGGCTGCCCGGACTGGGACACCGTCGAGTCGCGCGGCGAGGGGATCGTCTATTCGTACGTCGTCATGCACCACCCGCCGTTCCCGGCCTTCGGTCCTCCCTACGCCGTCGCCCTGATCGAACTCGCCGAGGGGGTGCGGATCGTGAGCAACGTGGTGGGCGTTCCGCACGACGAGGTGCGGATCGGGATGCCCGTGCGGCTCGAATTCCAGCGTTACGACGAGGAGTTGGAGCTGCCCGTCTTCCGCGCCGAGAAGGAGCCCGACGATGACGGCGCTCCCGGCGACGCGGCCGTGTTCTCGCCCGGCGGCGACGGCGTTCCGGGCGACTCGGCGGTGCGCTCACCCGGTGGCACCGTCCGGACGGCCGCCGCGTCAGCCGGGCGCTCGGGTGGGGGGAGCTGACATGGATTTCACGCCCACCGAGGAACAGGCGGCGGCCCGGGACCTGGCCGCGCGGATCTTCGGCGACCTCTCCACGCACGAGCGGCTGACCGCGGCCGGGACGGGCAGTGACGCCGGACTGTGGAAGGAACTGTGCGCCGCCGGTCTGGTGGGGGCGGTCGCGGACATCGGGCTCCTCGGCCTCGTCCTGCTGCTGGAGGAGCAGGGGCGCACCACGGCACAGGTGCCGTTCGCGGCGACCTGTGTGTACGGACTCCTCGCGGTGGCGGCACACGGTTCGCCCGAGCAGCGCGATCGGCTGCTGCCGGGGATCGCCGAGGGGACGGTGGTGGTGGCCGGCGCGCTCTCCGGAGCGGGGCCCGGGCCGGTGTCGACACCTGGATCAGGAACAGGTTGCGGACCCGGATCAGGAACAGGTTGCGGACCGGGATCAGGAACAGGTTCCGGACCGGGATCAGGAACAGGTTCCGGACCGGGATCGGGACGGCGATCGGGGTCAGGACTGGGGTCAGGACCCGGGTCAGGACCGGGTTCGGGATCGGGACCGCGATCGGGGTCAGGACCCGGGTCAGGACCGGGATCGGGGTCGGGGTCGGGTTCGGGTTCGGGTTCGGGAGCGGAATCAGGATCGGGATCAGGATCGGGGGCGATATCCGGATCAGGGTCGGGATCTGGGCCGGGCGCGGGCGCCGGTGTCCGGGCCGAGGCTGACACCGAGGCCGGTACCGGGGTCCGTACCGGGGCAGACATCGGTACCGCCGGGGTCGATGCCGAGCCCGGTTCGGAGGCCGCCGGGTCCGGTCCCGTGCGGGAGCAGGCGCCGCTGACACGGGAGCGGGCGCCGGGGAGGGCGGACCGGGCCCCGGGGCGACGGGAGCGGGCGTCCGGGAGACTGACCGGTGTCGTCCCCGTCGTGCCGTGGCTGCGCGACGCCACCCATGTGCTCGTCGCCGACGACCGGCGCGGGCTCTGGCTGGTCCGTGCCGCTGAGGCGGCGGCGAGGGAGCCGGTCGAGCTGACGGCGCCCTGGTCGGCGGGGCGCCTGACGCTGGACGGGACGCCGGGCGAGGCACTGGGCGCCGAGGGAGCGTACGACGACCTGCTGGCCACGGCCCGTACGGCCTTCGCCGGACTGCAGGCCGGGGTGTGCGCGGGCTCGCTGGCACGGGCGGTGGAGCACACGAACGCGCGGGAGCAGTTCGGGCGGCCGCTCGCCGCCAAGCAGGGCGTCCAACTGCGGGCCGCCGACGCCTACATGGACACCGAGGCGATCCGGGTGACGGCGTACGAGGCGGCCTGGCGGCGCGACGAGGGGCTGTCGTACGCCACGCACGCCCTGACGGCCGCCTGGTGGGCGTCCGAGGCCGGGCAGCGGGTGGTGCACACGGGCCAGCATCTGCACGGCGGGGCGGGCGCCGACCTCGAACACCCCGTGCACCGGCATTTCCTGTGGGGCCGGCAGCTGGACGCGTATCTGGGAGGCGGGGGCGAAGTGCTGCAGGAGTTGGGGGAGTTGATCGCGAACGGGGAGGCGGGGACATGAGGGTGGGCGAGGTGCTGGCGCCGCTGGAGATCGAGATCACCCGGACGCTGATCGTGGCCGGGGCGATCGCCTCACGGGACTACCAGGACGTGCATCACGACCCGGAGCTGGCGCGGGCGAAGGGCTCGCCGGACATCTTCATGAACATCCTGACGACCAACGGTCTGGTCGGACGGTATGTGACCGACCACTTCGGCCCGGCCGCCGTGCTGCGCAAGGTGGCGATACGACTGGGGGCTCCCAACCACCCGGGGGACACCATGGTGTTGACCGGATCGATCGAGGAGGTCGAGGGCGACACGGCCACCGTGAGGATCCTCGGCGCCAACGGCATCGGCCGGCACGTCATGGGCACGGTGACGGTGACCGTCCCGACCGCGGCTGCGGTTCCGGTTCCCCTTCCGTGGCCGGAGCCGACGCCGACGCCCGACTCCGGTCCCGCAACCGTCCCGGCGCCTACAGCGCCTACACCTACACCTGCCCCGGCGCCTACACCTTCCCCAGCTCCAGCCCCTGCACGTTCCCCTTTCCTGGCCCCAGCACCAGCCCCAGCACCTTCCCCTTCCCCAGCCCCCGACAACGCGCCGTCCGACGGCGGTGTCGCATGAGCGTGCGCAAGCGGGACGGTCTCGGCGGGCGGGCCGCGATCGTCGGGATCGGGGCCACCGAGTTCTCCAAGGACTCGGGGCGCAGTGAGCTGCGGCTGGCGGTGGAGGCGGTGCGGGCCGCGCTGGACGACGCGGGGCTGACCCCCGGGGACGTGGACGGGATGGTGACGTTCACGATGGACACCAGCCCGGAGATCACCGTCGCGCAGGCGGCCGGGATGGGGGAACTGTCGTTCTTCTCGCGCATCCACTACGGCGGTGGAGCGGCCTGCGCGACCGTGCAGCAGGCGGCGCTCGCGGTGGCCACCGGAGTGGCCGAAGTCGTGGTCTGCTACCGGGCGTTCAACGAGCGGTCGGGCCGCAGATTCGGCTCGGGCGTGCAGCGGCGGGAGCCGTCGGCGGAGGGCGCGGCCCTCGGCTGGGCCCTGCCGTTCGGGCTGCTCACCCCTGCCTCCTGGGTGGCGATGGCGGCCCAGCGGTATCTGCACACCCACGGCCTGACACCCGAGGCGTTCGGCCATGTCGCGGTGGTCGACCGGAAGTACGCGACGACGAACCCGGCGGCGTACTTCCACGGCAGACCGATCACGCTCGCCGAGCACGCGGCCTCGCGGTGGATCGTGGAGCCGCTGCGGCTGCTGGACTGCTGCCAGGAAACCGACGGCGGCCAGGCGCTGGTGGTCACCTCCGTGGAGCGGGCCCGCGATCTGCCGCACTCCCCGGCCGTGATCACGGCGGCCGCCCAGGGCGCGGGCCGGGCGCAGGAACAGATGACCAGCTTCTACCGGGACGATCTGACGGGTCTCCCGGAGATGGGCGTGGTGGCCCGGCAGCTGTGGCGGACGGCGGGGATGAGCCCGGCGGAGATCGACGTGGGGATCCTGTACGACCACTTCACGCCGTTCGTGCTGATGCAGCTGGAGGAGTTCGGCTTCTGCGAACCGGGGGAGGCCGCGGACTTCGTCGCCGAGGAGAGGCTGCCGCTGAACACGCACGGGGGGCAGCTCGGGGAGGCGTATCTGCACGGGATGAACGGGATAGCGGAGGGCGTACGCCAGTTGCGCGGCACGTCCGTGAACCAGATACCGGGCGCCGGGCGCGTCCTGGTGACCGCGGGAACCGGGGTTCCCACGTCGGGCCTGATCCTCGGGGCCGACGGATGAGACCCCCGCAGGTGATCGCGCGTCCCGCCCTCCCGCGTACTCCCGCCCTCCCCCATGGTCCCGCTCCACCGCGTACTCCCCCGGTGGTCGTCTCTCAGGGGTGAACCCTCAGAGGACGGCCCCCCTTGTCCACCTTCAGGAGGTGAGGACAACCCCAGTTCTACAACCTGAGGCGGACATGGCTTCGGGACCTGCGGCCGATCCGCCGGAGGCGGGGGCGAACCTAGCGTGGAGCCATGACCACACTCGTCTGCACGAGCGCCTCGGACGCCGCCACACGGGCGACGCGACCCCGCTCGTACGCGTCCTTCTCGTCGTACGTGAAGGCGCGGCAGCCCGTGCTGCTGCGCACCGCCCGGTCACTCACCGCGAACCCGAGCGACGCGGAGGACCTGCTGCAGACGGCGCTGACGAAGACGTACGTCGCCTGGGACCGGATCGAGGATCATCGGGCGCTGGACGGCTATGTGCGGCGCGCTCTGCTGAACACACGGACGTCGCAGTGGCGCAAGCGCAAGGTCGACGAGTTCGTCTGCGAGGAACTGCCGGAGCCGGAGGGGCTGCCGGCCGCCGACCCCGCCGAGCAGCAGGCGCTGCACGACGCGATGTGGCGGGCGATCACGAAGCTGCCGGCGCGGCAGCGGGCGATGGTGGTGCTGCGCTACTACGAGGATCTGAGCGAGGCCCAGACGGCGGAGGTCCTCGGGGTCTCCGTCGGCACGGTCAAATCGGCGGTGTCCCGAGCGCTGGGCAAACTGCGCGAGGACCCCGAGCTGATCCCCGTACGTCAGGAAGGGTCCGGAACGGCGTCCCAGCAGGCCCTGAGCTGATCGATCATTCCTTCGCCTAGTGACATACCGCGCGGTATGTGAGCAGAATCAGCCCAGCCCATTACTACCGCGTAGGCAATGTCGCCCCCGGGAGGACGCCGTGCTGAGCACGATGCAGGACGTACCGCTGACTGTGACCCGCATTCTGGTCCACGGGGCGCTGGTGCACGGAGAGTCGCAGATCACGACCTGGACCGGTGAGGGCGAGCCGCAACGGCGCAGCTTCCGTGAAGCCGGGGAGCGGGCGAACCAGCTCGCCCACGCCCTGCGTGACGACCTCGGTGTGACGGGCGACGAGCGGGTCGCGACCCTGATGTGGAACAACGCCGAGCATGTCGAGGCGTACTACGCGATCCCCTCCATGGGCGCCGTGCTGCACACCCTGAACCTGCGTCTCCCGGCCGAGCAGCTCGTCTTCATCGTCAACCACGCGGCCGACCGCGTGGTCATCGCCAACGGTTCGCTGCTTCCGCTGCTCGCGCCGCTCCTCCCCCAGTTGCCGACGGTGGAGCACGTGGTGGTCTCGGGCCCCGGTGACCGTTCGCTGCTCGACGGGACGAGCGTGCGGGTGCACGAGTACGAGGAGCTGATCGCCGGGAAGCCGACGGTCTACGACTGGCCGGAGATCGACGAGCGGCAGGCCGCGGCCATGTGTTACACCTCCGGGACCACCGGAGACCCCAAGGGCGTCGTGTACTCCCACCGTTCGATCTACCTGCACTCCATGCAGGTGAACATGGCCCAGTCGATGGGGCTCACCGACCATGACACGACCCTCGTCGTGGTCCCGCAGTTCCACGTCAACGCCTGGGGCCTGCCGCACGCGACCTTCATGTCCGGCATCAACATGCTGATGCCGGATCGTTTCCTCCAGCCCGCGCCCCTCGCCGAGATGATCGAGAGCGAGCGGCCGACGCACGCCGCGGCCGTCCCGACCATCTGGCAGGGCCTGCTCGCCGAGCTGACCGCCAAGCCCCGGGACGTCTCCTCCCTCACCCAGGTGACGATCGGCGGCTCGGCCTGTCCGCCCTCGCTCATGGCCGCCTTCGACGCTCTGGGCATGCGTGTCAGCCACGCCTGGGGCATGACGGAGACGTCCCCGCTCGGTACGGTCGCCCGCCCGCCGGCCCACGCCGTGGGCACGGACGAGGAGTTCGCCTACCGCCTCACCCAGGGCCGATTCCCGGCGGGCGTCGAGGCCCGCCTCACCGGCCCCGACGGCGAACGGCTTCCCTGGGACGGCGAGTCCGCCGGTGAGCTGGAGGTCCGCGGCCCGTGGATCGCCGGCGCCTACTACGGCGGCAACGACGCCGAACCGCTGCGCCCCGCCGACAAGTTCAGCGAGGACGGCTGGCTCAAGACCGGAGACGTCGGCACGATCAGCGCCGACGGTTTCCTGAACCTCACCGACCGCGCCAAGGACGTCATCAAGTCGGGCGGCGAGTGGATCTCCTCGGTCGACCTGGAGAACGCCCTCATGTCCCACCCGGACGTGACCGAGGCGGCGGTCGTGGCCGTCCCCGACGAGAAGTGGGGCGAGCGGCCGCTGGCCACCGTGGTCCTGAAGGAGGGCTCCACCGCGGACTTCGAGTCGCTGCGCGCCTTCCTCGCCGGCGAGGGGAAGATCGCCAAGTGGCAGCTTCCCGAGCGCTGGTCGATCGTCGAGGCGGTCCCGAAGACGAGCGTCGGAAAGTTCGACAAGAAGGTGATCCGCAAGAAGTACGCGGAGGGCAGCCTGGACGTGACCAAGCTCTGACGCGTCACCGGGGCGGCCACGGCCGGTCCCGGGGACCGTCACACGTACGCCGGGCGGGGTGCCTCAGGGCTCCCCGCCCGGCGTACGCGCGGTTCATGGACGTAGAGCCGCACGGACGCCCCACCGCATGGACGTACGGGCGCATGGGCGCGGGTGCGTCCGGCCGGTCGGGCGTGCGGACGCGGATACGGACGCGGCTACGGCTACGGATACGGCTAGGACAGCCCTCAGTTGGTGCCGATACGGGCGAGGAGGTCGACGATCCGGTCCTGGACCTCGGCGCTCGTGGAGCGTTCGGCGAGGAACAGCACCGACTCCCCCGCGGCCAGCCGCGGCAGTTCGGCCGGGTCGACGGCGGCGGTGTAGACGACCAGCGGCGTGCGGTTCAACTGCCCGTTCGCCCGAAGCCAGTCGACGATTCCGGCCCGTCGGCGCCGCACCTGCATCAGGTCCATCACAACGAGGTTCGGCCGCATCTGCGAGGCCAGCGTGACGGCGTCCTCGTCCGTCGAGGCGCGGGCGACCTGCATCCCGCGCCGCTCCAGCGTCGCCGTCAGCGCGAGCGCGATCTCCGCGTGCTCCTCGATGAGCAGCACGCGCGGCGGGTGCTGCTCGGAGTCACGCGGCGCGAGCGCCTTCAGGAGGACGGCGGGGTCGGCGCCGTACGCCGCCTCGCGCGTCGCCTGTCCGAGTCCGGCCGTCACCAGGACGGGCACCTCGGCGGCGACGGCGGCCTGCCGCAGCGACTGCAACGCCGTGCGGGTGATCGGGCCGGTCAGCGGGTCGACGAACAGCGCGGCCGGGAACGCGGCGATCTGCGCGTCCACCTCCTCGCGCGAGTTCACGATGACGGGCCGGTAGCCGCGGTCGCTCAGCGCCTGCTGGGTGGTGGCGTCGGGCGCCGGCCACACGAGCAGCCGCCGCGGGTTGTCCAGCGGCTCCGGGGGAAGTTCGTCGTCCACGGGCCGCAGCTGCGGCTGGTCGGCGACCTCGACGGCACCGCCGGGACCGTCGAGCGGCTCCGGGCCCTCGGCGGCGTTCTCGTCCGGTGCTCCTATGGCGTACGACCGTCCGGCGCCTTCGGTGGTGCCGGGGCGCCGGGGTCCGGCACCCGGCTGGCCGCCCTGGGGAAGCGAGCGCGCGGCCGTCTCCGTGCGTTCGACGACCGGCTCGGGCGGAGTGCCGAGCTTGCGGCGGCGGCCCCCGCCGTTCGTCCCGTGCGGGGGAGGCGTCTGGGCCTGGACGCCGCCGCCCGGCTGGGCCGCCGCGACCTGGCGGGCGAACGGAACGCCCTGACCGAGCGTGCGCACGCTTATGGCACGGCCCTGCGTCGAGTTGGAGTCGGCCGGGGCGGACGCGGGCATCGCCTCGGCGGGCAGTGGCTGGGCGATCCGCGGTGCCGGGCGCTCCGGGGGGAGCGGGGCGGGGACCGGCTGGGCCGGGGGAGCCGCGTTCGCCGCCGGGAGCGCGGGCTGCACGCCGATGCCGGAGGTGGTGTTCGCGTTGGGCCACGGCTGGGGCGCCGGGGCGGGCACGGCACCGGGCGCCGCAGCCGCGGTACCGGACGGGCCGGCCTGCGCGGCGACGGCGGGCCGCCCAGGGGCGACCGGCTGACCGGCGGTCGCGGCGCCCGGGACGCCCTGCGCCGGAAGTCCCTGCGCCGGAACCGTCTGCCCGAGCGCCGGAACCGGCTGTCCGGGAACGCTCTGGGCCGGGAGCGCCGCTGCGGGCCGGCCCGGGGCGGCTTCCTGACGGGCGCGCCGACGGCCCGTGGGAGCGGAGGCGGGGTGCGGCTGCGGCGGCGTGTGATCGTCGTCGGGGTCGTGCTGCATCGCGTCATGGCGGCCGTCGGGCTGCTGGGCCAGTGCGACCTGAGCCTGTGCCGCCTGGGCGACCTGCGCCCGAGCGGCCTGGACCTGGTCGGCCTGGGCTTGCGCGGCCTGTGCCTGGGCGGCCTGCGCCTCGGCCTCGGCCTGGACGTACTCAGGCGAGCGGTCCGCCTCAGCCGGCGGCAGCGCGAACACCGCACGGGCGCCCGCCTCCTGCTGCGCGGCGGCCCGCTCGGCCGCCGCGGCCAGCGCACGCCTGCGTCGCCCGGTCGGCTCGCCCGCGTCCTCGTCGGGACCGTCCTCCGGTGCCTGCGCCGCAGGAGCGGCCTGCGCGGCGGGCGCCGCCGGCAACGCCGCGGGCAGTGCGTTCTGTTCGCCGTCCCGGCGCGCGCGTCGTCCGGAGGGCACCGGCACCCCCTGCGGAGGCACCGTCCCGCCCAGCCCGGATCCCACGGCCGCGGTTCCCGCCCCGTGCTCGCCCGCCATCACGACCGCGCCCTCGGAGACCCCGTCGGGCGTCCCCTCGGCCGCGGCGTCGCCCGTGCCCTCGACGGGGCTGGGCCGGCCACGGCGCCGCCCGGTACCGCCGGAACCGTCCTCGGAGCCGTCCGTCTGCTCGGGTGCTTGCGGGAGCTCGCCGGCCGCCTGCTCCTCGGCGGCACGCCGCCGACGGCGCCCGGTGGGAGCGGTCGTACCGGCCGCCTCGACGGCCTTCGGGCCGGACTCCCCCGTCTCCTCGCTCTCCAGGAAGGCGTCCACGGAGGACCGCCGGGCCCGCCGCCTGCCGCCGCTCTGCTGCGCGGTCGGCTCGGCAAGGGCGACCTCGGTGGAGACCACCGGTCCGGTGGCGAGCGGAACCGAACCCGCCCCGCCCCCGATGGGCACCTCCAGGACGTACGCGCTGCCGCTCATCCCCGGCACCTCGTGCGTCTGGAGCACACCGCCGTGCGCGCGCACGATCCCGCGCACGATCGGCTCGTGCACCGGGTCTCCCCCGGCGTACGGCCCGCGCACCTCGATCCGTACGACCTCGCCGCGCTGTGCCGCCGCGACGACGACCGTGTTGTCCATGTAACCGCCCGCCGACACCGGAGCGTTGCCGGTCGCGTCGACTCCCGCGACGTCCGCGATGAGGTGGGCGAGGGCGCCCGCGAGGCGCTGCGGGTCGACCTCGGCCTCGATGGGCGGCGCGTGCACGGCGAACTGCACACGGCCGGGCCCGATCAGGTCGATGGCCCCGTCGACACCGGCCGCGACCACGGCGTCGAGCATGACGTTCGTACGGAAGATCGTCTCGACGCCGGCGTCCAGCCGCTGGTAGCCGAGGACGTTGTCGACGAGGGTCGTGATGCGCGAGTAGCCGGCCGAGAGGTGGTGGAGCACCTGGTTGGCCTCCGGCCAGAGCTGCCCCGCGTCGTCGGCGGCGAGCTTGGCGAGTTCGCCGCGGAGCTGGTCGAGCGGCCCGCGCAGGGACTGGCCGAGGACGGCGAAGAGCTGCTCGTGCCGGGCGCTCAGCGCCTCGTAGCGGTCCTTCTCCCGCTCGCCGAGCGCCGCGTACCGCTCGTCGCCGGCGGCGATCTCCTCCTCGTGCCCCTCGGTCAGCTCGGTGAGTTCGGCGGTGTGCCGCTCGCGCAGCTCCTCCAGTTCGGCGGCGTGCTCCTCGCCGAGCCGTTTCAGCTCCTCGGTGTGCCGGGTGACGGCCGCGTCCTTCTCCTCGACCAGGGTGTCGTACGGCCGCCGGTCGGTGAAGGTCATGACGGCGCCGACGAGCTGGTCCCCGTCCCGTACCGGAGAGGTCGTCAGGTCGACCGGCACCTTGTCCCCGGACTTCGACCACAGCACCTGCCCGCGCACCCGGTGCTTGCGCCCGGAACGCAGGGTGTCGGCGAGCGGCGACCCCTCATAGGGGAACGGCTCGCCGTCCGCCCGCGAGTGCAGGATCAGGGTGTGCAGTTCCCTGCCGCCGAGATCGCTGGCCCGGTAGCCGAGGATCTGGGCGGCGGCGGGGTTGACGAGCACGACCCGCCCGTCGGTGTCCGTCCCGACGACACCCTCGGCCGCCGCGCGCAGGATCATCTCGGTCTGGCGCTGCGAACGCGCGAGTTCGGCCTCGGTGTCGACGGTGCCCGAAAGGTCGCGTACGACGAGCATGAGCAGCTCGTCGGGGGTGGGGGCGTGGTTGTCGTAGGCCTGCTGGCCGCTCTCCAGGTTCGCGCTGGTGACCTCGACCGGGAACTCCGTGCCGTCGGTCCGCCGCGCGATCATCCGGGTCGGCTTGGTCCGTCCGCGCTCGTCGGTGGTGTCGGGGCGCCGCATGGAACCGGGGATCAGCCGGGAGTCGAACTCGGGCAGCAGATCGAGCAGCCCGCGGCCCACCAGGGCCGTGCCCGGGGTCTCGAAGGCCTCCAGGGCGATCGTGTTCGCGTTGACGACGGTCCCGTTGGCGTTGACCAGGACCAGCGCATCGGGCAGCGCGTCCAGTATGGCTGCGAGGCGAGCAGCGCCTCGGGATGGCCTGCTGCTCACGAGACGCTTCCTCCCTGTTACCGCACCTTGCCGACCGCGGATGCCATCTTGCCAACCGGCCCGCGGCGTGTCACGCGAGGGAGTCTACGGGCACTGGTTGCGCTCGGGATGCCGGATGAGAGGGAGGTCGCACACATATGAGACGCAGAACCGGCGGAGAACCTGTGACCACGCATTTCACCCGGCGGAACCGTGAGAGCACCGTGAGATCACCGTGACGTCGCCGTGTCCTCTGCCCGTCCGCGGCCGGACAGGTCCTAGGGACGGGCTCCGGGCAGCAGCGGCACCAGGGCGTTCCAGCGCGAGATCTCGCACCCGTTCGAGCGGTCGTAGCGCGCGTCGACGGGGCGCCCCGCCCAGGTCCCCGTGACATGCGCGGTGGCCGGACCCCCGTACTCCATCGTGCACAGGGTGTCCGGCGGGACCGGGGCGAAGGTGTCCTTGCCCCAGGTGGTCATCTGGTCCAGCCGGTCGCACGCCTCCGCCGCGTGCGGATGACTCCCGCCCGCGGGGTGGCACTCCACCTCGAACGTCCCGTCCGCCCCGCCGCCCACGTCGTGGACGGTCACCGTCAGCCGGTCGACGGAGTCCTCCGGGCGGGCCGGCGGAGGCATGAGGGCCGGAAGGGCGACACCGTAGGCGGCATCGGACAGCGCCGACGGCCCGCCCGGGAACAGCGACGACGATCCGCCGGGGTACCGCGGCGAGGATCCGCCGCGGACCGCCTCAAAGGGTCCGGCGGGAGGCGCCACAGGAAGGAGGGACACCACAGACGGGGGAGACGCCATCGGTACGGGCGACACGACAGGTACGGGGGACACCCGGGGCATGCCGGCGGAAGGGGTGCCGGCGGTGGCGCTGGGCACGGTCGAGAGCGCGGCGGTGGCGGACACGGCGGCGGTGAGGAGCAGTCGGCGCAACATGACCTGCCTAACGCGGGGCGACCCACCCGGTTGCGTGCCGTTAGGGGCTTTGCGGTGCGGCGTATTCGCCTAGTACCGTAGGGGTCGATTGGTGACACCGCGCTCGTCTGTGTCATCATCTGCACGCACCACTTGCGCTCGCGTGAGCGGTTGTGCGGGAGGCGTCGCCTAGTCCGGTCTATGGCGCCGCACTGCTAATGCGGTTTGGGACTTCAATCCCATCGAGGGTTCAAATCCCTCCGCCTCCGCACGAAGATCCGAAGCCCCGGTCCAGTGGACCGGGGCTTCGGCGTTCCGGGTCTCGGTGGACTGCGGAGCGCGCCGGCGTGAGGGGTGCTCGCGAGGGCCCAGAAGGACGTTTGCCCAGCTCACAAGGGGTGAGGCAAACGGATTTCACATGGCGGCGGCAGTCATGTAATGTTCTTCCTGTCGCCGCGAGCGGGGCAAAAGCCCGGGGAGCGAAGACAGAAGCACAACAGAACAAGCACTCGTAGCTTAACGGATAGAGCATCTGACTACGGATCAGAAGGTTGCAGGTTCGAATCCTGCCGAGTGCACACAGATCAAAGGCCCCGCCGGTTGAACCGGCGGGGCCTTTGACATCAGCGGGTGCCATCAACGCCCCCGAATATCGCCGATCGGGCTGCGCTCTCCCCCTCCGGATCACCTTCGGAAAGGCCGGAGCCCAACACGTCGTCCACCCGATCGGACGCGGCCCGCAGGATCGTCCCCGTCATCTGCGCGTATGTGTCCGGCGTCGTCGTGATCGTGCTGAGCCCCAGGGTCTCCCCGGTAGCGGGCCCACGCGTTCCACGGATCGGTGGCGAAGTAGCCCTTGAGAGCGCTGAGCGGGTCCAGGATGTGTTGGAGGGCGGCGCTGGTGTGCCGGTGTTGCTCGGGACGCGGACGGGCTGCTCGGCAGATCGGCCCGTCCGGTGCACCGTCACGACCCTCCGGGGCGACTTGAACCGGATGAACTACGAGATCGGCCATCTGTCCGCCCGAAGCGAGAACGAGTCTCAGTGAGAATCATCCCCGCCCGACCGAGCGATGTGTCCAAGCTGCTGGCCTTCCGATCGGAGGCCGCAGCCTGGCTTTCCCGCCGCGGAACCGACCAGTGGCAACTCCCGTACCCGGCGGACAAGCTGTTGGACACCGTGGAGGACGGGACTGTCTTCATGGTCCTGGACGGTGCCGCGACGGTGGCGACCGTCACCCTGACCCCCGAGGTGGAGTCGGGCCTCTGGACGGAGCGAGCACTCTCCGAGCCTTCGATGTTCATCAACAAACTCTCCGTCGTGCGAACGCACGCCGGACAGAACGTCGGCGGCCGTCTGCTCGATTGGGCCGGAGACCGTGCCCATCGAGCCGGGGCCAAATGGCTCCGGCTCGACGCGTGGACGACCAACGAGGATCTGCAGGCGTACTACCTCCGCCAGGGGTTTGCGCACGTCCGCACGGTTCTGGAGGGGGCGGCGATCAACGGAGGGCCTCGGGTCTCGGGTTGGCTGGCCCAGCGGCCGACGCACCCGGCCGAGCACGGCTTTGTGGACGAGACCCCGGAGCCGGAACGTCTTGGTGACGGCCCGGACAGGTTCTAGCCCGACATCCCCGTGCCCCCGGGTCCCCTACGGAACGGGTAGTGCCTGCGGGGGCAGGTTTCCGTCGGCTCCGGCGGCAGCGACGGGTCGGCGTGGCGTCATTTCGCCGGCCAGCCATTCCAGGTTCTCCCACACGCGGGGCTCGCCGTGCACCTTTCGCTGCGTCTCCATCCAGAGCCGGTAGTTGTTCCAGACGGCGATGATGAGACCTCCCCAGGCCTCGTCGATGACTTTTGGGTCGAAGGCGTCCGACTGTGCGCCGACAGCAAGGAAGTTGAACGTCGTGAGGTAAGCCGTGATCAGTTTCGTCGTCGGCTCGTCACCCGCCAGCGAGAGGCTGATCAGAGCTGAAATGGCCTCGTGATCGCGCTCGTTGGGTATCCCCTCGTCGAACAGCACCTTTCGCCGCTCCATGGTGGCCGTGAGGTACTCCATGGTCGCCTGTTTGCGGCGCCTGTCGTGATCCTGGCCTGTGCCGCGAGCCAGCATGAGGAGCTGCCACGCCAGTGCGCCGAAGGCGACGACACTGACGAGCAGAGAGCCGAACGAAGTAATCAGGGACCACCGCTCATACGACGTCACGGCCGGATACTTTACGGAAGACGCGCAGCTCTGCGGGGCTGTTTCCGACATCAAGGCCTGACCTCGACGTCCATGTACGAAAGGCGTCCAGTCACGGATCTTGCTCGGATCAGCGATGACCGGTCCCGACCGCAGATCGACTGTGGACCGCTGCGTGCAGCGAGGGTGCACTCGCCTGCGGATCGGAAGGCTGCGGTTCGACTCCTGCCGAGTGTCCATGGACGAGAAGCCCCGGAGAAATCCGGGGCCTCTTGCGTTCTCCGGATCCGTTCCCGGCGGCGGCGCGCCGGGGCTTTCGGGTGTTCTGGCTGGTCAGGGTGCCTGTCAGCGGTGGGCACTACTGTTGTCGGAGTGCGGCGGGTGTGGGTGTGTTCGGGGTTGCGGTGGTCCGGGGACGGGCCCGTGCTGGTGTGGGGCGGGGGGCGCGGGAGCCCGCTGGCTCCGGGGCGGCGGGTCGCGTTCGGCGTGGTGGACGGGGGTGTGCGGACGTGCGTCGGGGCGCGGGGGAACGCGTGTCCCGTGCGGGCCGTCGTGTCGCCGCGCGGTACGGGAGCGCGGTGCGAGGAGTGCGCGCGGCTGGACCGGACACACTCCGTGGCCGCCGACACGCTGGCCGATGATCCCCGGCCGTACCGCGTCTATCTCGCGTGGTTCGGGCCCGGCCTGGTGAAGGTGGGGATCACCCGGGCCGAGCGGGGTTCCGCGCGTCTCCTGGAGCAGGGCGCTGTCACCTTCACCTGGCTGGGGCAGGGGCCGTTGATGGCGGCCCGCCGGGCCGAGGAGCTGTTGCGGGCCGCGCTCAAGGTGCCGGACCGGATTCCGTACGCCGGCAAGAGGGCGGTACGGGCGACACTGCCGGGGCCCGAGGAGCGCGTCGCCGAGATCCGGGAGCTGCACGGGCGCGTCGGGGATCTCGAAGGCTGGCCGGAGTCGCTCCGGCGCGCGGCCTTCGAACCCGTCGACCACACGGACGTGTTCGGGCTCGCTGGGCTTCCGCCCGCGCAGGGGGTCGTGCGCGAACTGGTCGCGGGAGGCGCGGTCAGCGGTGAGCTGTGCGGCGCCGCGGGTCCCGATCTCCACCTCCTCACCGGGCGCGGAGTCGTCGTTCTCGACACTCGGCTGATGACGGGGTGGGAACTGACCGGCGTCGGGGGCGTGGGTGGAGGCGAGGGTGAGGGCAAGGGCGCGCTCGGGGGCTTTGGCCTCACCTTTCCCGTAAGGGAGTTGTCGGCGGCCGACGCCGGTGTTCAGGACGGGCTCTTCTGAACCGGGCCGGTCGAGGCCGGGCCCGGTGAGGTGGCGGTGGGGTCCGCGGCGGTGAGTGTGGCAGGGCAGCCGATCGAGGGGGACGAGGGGCGGGCTCTGGGCCCGATGGTCAAGACTTCGATCCCTTTCGGATCCCGTTCGGAAAGGTGCTGGACGACGGGGACGCCCGGAAGGAGAGTGTCGGACATGAGCGATCACCCTCACACGCCTGTCGCAGCCCATGAGCCGCCCTACTACGTCGCCGTGTTCACCTCCGTTCGGATGGAGGAAGACGCCGGGTACGGGGAGACCGCCGAGCGGATGGAGGAGCTGGTGGAGCAGATCCCGGGCTATCTGGGGATGGATTACGCGCGGAGCCCGGGCGGACTGGCCATCACCGTCGGGTACTTCCGGGACGAGGACGCCATCAAGGAATGGAGTGCGCATGCCGAGCACCGGGCGGCACAGCGGCGCGGCCGGGCCGAGTGGTACGAGCGGTACACCCTGCACATCGCCAAGGTCGAGCGGAGCCATGGGTTCGAGCGTGCCCGGGACTGATCGGGAGGGAGCGGCCGGCGGCGGGGAGGCGCACTCCGGGGTGCGGAGCCGGACCTCTCAGGAGACGCCCGGCGAGGGGGCCACCCGGGTACGGGACGAAGCACGGGAGGTGCGGGGGTTCTGGGAGGGGCTCGGGCTGCCCGGGCTGGTCGACGTCCACACGCACTTCATGCCCGAGCGGGTGCTGCGCAAGGTCTGGGACTACTTCGACGGGCTCGGTGAGCTCACCGGCGGCGTCGAGTGGCCGATCACCTATCGCGCGGACGAGGACGAACGGCTGTCGCTGATCCGGGAGTTCGGGGTCCGCGCCTTCACGGCCATGCTCTACCCGCACAAGGCCGGCATGGCCGAGTGGCTCAACTCCTGGGCCGTCGACTTCGCCCGCCGGACCCCGGACTGCCTGCACACCTCGACACTCTTTCCCGAGCCGGGCGTCGAGGGGTATGTGCGCGAGGCGGTGGAGGCGGGCACGCGTGTCTTCAAGTCCCATGTGCAGGTGGGGGCGTACGACCCGGGGGACGAACTCCTCGACCCGGCCTGGGGATTGCTCGCCGACGCCGGTGTTCCTGTCGTGATCCACTGCGGATCGGGGCCGTCGCCCGGCAAGTACACCGGGCCGGGACCGGTCGCGGCCGTCCTCGGCAGGCATCCCCGGCTGCGGTTGGTCTTCGCGCATATGGGGATGCCCGAATACGAGGACTTCCTCGGCCTCGCCGAGCGGTACGACGAGGTGCGGCTCGACACGACCATGGCGTTCACTGACTTCAGCGAGCGGCTCGCGCCGTTTCCGTCCGACCTGCTGCCCCGGCTCGCGGACCTCGGGGACCGAGTGCTCCTGGGCACCGACTTCCCGAACATCCCTTACCCGTACGTCCACCAGCTCCGCGCGCTGGAACGGCTGGGGCTGGGCGATGACTGGCTGCGGGCGGTCTGCTACGAGAACGGCGCACGTCTTTTCGGCCGCCACTGACGTGGGCGTAGGCGTGGGTGTGGACGTCTACGGGCGCGGGGCGGGCGGGAGTTGAGCTGGGGTGAGCCCCTTGCTCGCGCCTGTGCCCGGGCTGGGACAAGCCTTGGCCCGCGCCTCTCCCCGGACCGGGACGGGCCCCGGACCGTGTCCTGCCCGGGAACCGCGTGATCTTCCCAGGAGTTCCCTGAGAGGCACCTGTGTGTTTCTCAGGGAATTCACAGGTTGCCGAAAGGGTGCTCTCAGCGGCGCCCACCAAGGTGTCCGCTATGACCACGACCTCGCCCCAGGGGCGCACCGAACTGCTGAGGCCGGACGGGAGCCCCGTCCGGGTGCTTGTGGTGGACGACGAGCTGTCGATCACCGAGCTGCTGTCCATGGCCCTTCGCTACGAGGGCTGGCAGATCCGCAGCGCGGGCGACGGGACGGGCGCGGTGCAGACCGCGCGCGAGTTCCGGCCCGACGCCGTCGTTCTCGACATGATGCTGCCGGACATGGACGGGCTGACGGTGCTCGGCCGGCTCCGCCGGGAGCTGCCCGATGTCCCGGTGTTGTTCCTGACGGCGAAGGACGCGGTCGAGGACCGGATCGCGGGGCTCACCGCCGGTGGCGACGACTACGTCACCAAGCCGTTCAGCCTGGAGGAGGTCGTGGCCCGGCTGCGCGGTCTCATCCGGCGTTCCGGCGCCGCGGACCGGCGGTCCGAGTCCGTGCTCGTCGTCGGTGACCTCACCCTGGACGAGGACAGTCACGAGGTGTCGCGGGGCGGTGACAACATCCACCTCACCGCGACCGAGTTCGAGCTGCTGCGCTTCCTGATGCGCAATCCGCGCCGGGTACTGAGCAAGGCCCAGATACTCGACCGTGTGTGGTCGTACGACTTCGGTGGGCAGGCCAATGTGGTCGAGCTCTACATCTCGTATCTGCGGCGCAAGATCGACGCCGGGCGTGAGCCGATGATCCACACCCGGCGTGGGGCCGGATACCTGATCAAGCCCGCCGTGTCATGAGCGGACGACGACGGCCGCGAGCGCAGAAAAGGCGACGACAGCCGCGCACCCTGCGGACGCGGCTCGTCGTCTCGGCGGTCGCGCTCATCGCCGTGGTCTGCGCCGTGATCGGCACGGTGACGACCATCGCGCTGAGCCAGCATCTGTACACGCAGCTGGACTCGCAGATCACCGACGCGGGCCGGCGGCTCTCGGGTCCCCCCGGGAACATCCGGGGCGTGAACCCGGGTGACGGAGACCAGGGTCCCGGGAACCCCAACGGCGGCGGCTCGGCGGCTTCCGCCAACGGTGCGTCCGGTGCGGACAGGCTCGGCAATTTCGTCGCCATGGGCGGAACGCAGACGAAGACCATAGCGGCCGAACTCGGCACCGACGGTCGAGTCGACAAGGCGGTCGTCGCCGCGGAGCAGTCCACCAGCAGCGATGGATTCGAGCGGATGAAGGCCGTCCCGCTCACCGCCGCGCAGAAGGCCGAGCTCGCCTCCGTCGCCAAGGACGGCAAAGCGCACACCGTGGACATCCCGGGCCTGAGCGAGTACCGCGTCATGTATATGACCGGCGCCCACGGCAACTACTACGTCGCCCTGCCCACCGAGTCCGTCACGAACACCATCGACACGCTCATCCTCGTCGAGGTGAGCATCACCGGTGCCGGTCTCATCGCCGCCACCATCGCGGGCAGCGTGATCGTCAGCCTCGCCCTGCGCCCCCTGCGCAAGGTCGCCGCGACCGCCACCCGGGTCTCCGAACTCCCCCTGCACACCGGGGAGGTCACCCTCTACGAGCGGGTCTCGGAGTCCGAGTCCGATCCGCACACCGAGGTCGGACAGGTCGGGGCGGCGCTGAACCGCATGCTCGACCACATCCACGGAGCGCTGCACGCGCGGCAGCAGAGCGAGATGCGCGTACGGCAGTTCGTCGCGGACGCCAGTCATGAGCTGCGGACCCCGCTCGCCTCCATCCGCGGGTACGCCGAGCTGACCAGACGCGGCCGGGAGGAGACCGGGCCCGACACCCGGCACGCGCTCGGGCGCATCGAGTCCGAGGCCGGCCGGATGACACTGCTCGTGGAGGATCTGCTGCTGCTCGCGCGGCTGGACGCCGGGCGGCCGTTGCAACACGAGCAGACCGACCTCGTACCCCTCGTGATCGACGCCGTGAGCGACGCGCGGGCCGCCGGGCGTGGTCACAACTGGCGGCTCGAACTGCCCGAGGAGCCGGCGCTGGTGTCGGCCGACGCCGCGCGCCTGCAACAGGTCATGGTCAACCTCTTCGCGAACGCCCGCACGCACACCCCACCGGGGACGACCGTCACCGCGCGGGTGCACCGGCACGGGCCGTGGCTGTGCGTGGACGTCCAGGACGACGGACAGGGCATTCCCGCCGATCTGCTGCCCCGCGTCTTCGAGCGGTTCGCGCGAGGCGACTCCTCGCGTTCGCGCTCCTCCGGATCGACCGGTCTCGGGCTCGCCATCGTGCAGGCCGTCGCGGCCGCGCACGGCGGCGCGGTGACCGTGGACAGCGTCCCCGGCAGGACCGTGTTCACCCTGCATCTGCCCGCGCTTGTCCCCGAAACATCGTGGCAACCGCACTCACAGGCACAGCACAGCGCCACCACATGGGTGCAACAGGGCGCTTGACCAGAGTCGTTCCCATGCGAACCGACTCTTCTCCCGGCAACCTGCCGGCGCGGGAGCACCTCCCGGCCGGAGACGCCGGAACGCCTGTCCTGGACGTAGTGATCCCCGTCTACAACGAGGAGAAGGACCTCCAGCCATGTGTGCTCAGACTGCACGAGCACCTCAAGCGCACGTTCCCGTACGCGTTCCGCATCACGGTGGCGGACAACGCGTCCACGGACTCCACCCCGCTGGTGGCGGCGCGGCTGGCGGCACAGATCCCGGAGGTCACGTCCTTCCGGCTGGAGCAGAAAGGCCGCGGCCGGGCGCTGCGGACCGTGTGGTCGGCGTCCGACGCGCCGGTCCTCGCGTACATGGACGTGGACCTGTCCACCGATCTGAACGCGCTGCTCCCGCTGGTGGCCCCGCTGATCTCCGGTCACTCGGACCTCGCGATCGGCTCCCGGCTGTCCCGCTCCTCGCGTGTGGTGCGGGGCGCCAAGCGGGAGTTCATCAGCCGCACGTACAACCTGATCCTGCGCGGTTCGCTCCAGGCCCGCTTCTCGGACGCGCAGTGCGGCTTCAAGGCGATCCGGCGTGATGTCGCCCAGGTGCTGCTGCCCCTGATCGAGGACACCGGCTGGTTCTTCGACACCGAGATGCTGGTGCTGGCCGAGCGGGCCGGGCTGCGCATCCACGAGGTCCCGGTCGACTGGGTCGACGACCCGGACTCGACCGTCCACATCGTGAAGACCGCGACGGACGACCTCAAGGGGGTGTGGCGGGTGGGACGGGCCCTCGCCACCGGCTCCCTGTCGCTCGACCGGCTCGCCCGGCCCTTCGGGGACGACCCGCGCGACCGCGAACTGACCGACGTACCCAAGGGCCTGGCCCGCCAGCTCGTCGGCTTCTGCGTCGTGGGCGGCCTGTCCACACTCTTCTACCTGCTGCTCTACAGCGGCTTCCGCTCCTTCTCGGGGGCACAGGTCGCCAACGCGCTCGCGCTGCTCGTGTCGGCGATCGCCAACACGGCGGCCAACCGTCGCCTCACCTTCGGTGTACGCGGCCGGGGCGGCGCCGTCCGGCACCAGGCGCAGGGCCTGGTCGTCTTCGGTATCGGGCTCGCCCTGACCAGCGGCTCCCTCGCCGCGCTGAACGCGGGGACGAGCGATCCCGCGCACTCCACCGAGCTAGCGGTGCTCATCGCCGCCAACCTCGCGGCGACCGTGCTGCGCTTCCTGCTCTTCCGCGCCTGGGTCTTCCCCGACCGGCAGGGCGGGACACCGTCGACGTCTCCCGTGGTGGCCTCGCACCAGCCGGCCCCGCCGGTCCGTCCGACGGCCGTACGGCACGGCGTGGACGCGTATCCGCCGCTGCCGCAGCGCCCGGCGGCGCCCTCGTCCCCGTACGACACCGCCCCGTTCCGCGCCGAAGAGGCCGCGGACCGCTCCTGGCGGGATTCGACCATGCAGTTGCAGGCGGTGCGCCCGCACGATCACGATCACGATCCGAGGAACGCGCGATGACGACACAGCCCGATACGAGCACCGGCACCAACACCGGTAACAGCACCGTCGGTTCCCACGCGGGTGGAGTCGACGCGGGTACGAGCCGCGGCGCCGGGCACGCCTGGGGGCCGTCCGCCGCGACGCTCCCCCCGGAGACGGCCCCGCCCGCGGTCACGCCCGGGGCCGGTGAGCCCGAGCAGCCCTTCTTCCGGCGGGTCTGGAGAGGCCGGCCGGAGGACCCGCGCTGGGCGCGTCCCGCCTTCCTCGGCCTGCTGCTCGCCACCGCGGTGCTGTACCTGTACAACCTGAGCGCCTCCGGGTACGCCAACTCCTTCTACTCCGCGGCCGTACAGGCCGGCAGCCAGAGCTGGAAGGCCCTCTTCTTCGGCTCGCTCGACTCGGCCAACGCCATCACCGTCGACAAGCCCCCGGCCTCGCTGTGGCCGATGGCCCTGTCGGTACGGATCTTCGGTCTCAGCTCGTGGGCGATCCTCGTCCCCGAGGTGCTCATGGGCGTGGCCACGGTCGGCGTCCTCTACGCGGCCGTACGCCGCCGGTTCAGCCCGGCGGCGGGCCTGATCGCGGGCGCGGTGCTCGCGCTCACTCCCGTCGCCGCGCTGATGTTCCGGTTCAACAACCCGGACGCGATGCTCGCGCTGCTCATGACCGTCACGGTCTACTGCGTGATCCGCGGCCTGGAGGACGGCCGGACGAAGTGGCTTCTGTGGGCGGGTGTCGCGGTCGGCCTCGCCTTCCTCGCCAAGACGCTGCAGGCCTTCCTGATCCTGCCGCCGCTGGCCGTGCTGTACGCGGTCTGCGCGCCGGTGACGGTAAGGAAGCGGTTCGCGCAGCTGGGTCTCTCTGCGGTCGCGATGGTCGTCGCCGGCGGCTGGTGGGTCGCGATCGTCGAACTGTGGCCCGCCTCCTCCCGCCCGTACATCGGCGGCTCGCAGAACAACTCCTTCCTGGAGCTGACCTTCGGCTACAACGGTCTCGGCCGTATCAACGGCGACGAGACCGGCAGTGTCGGCGGTGGCGGTGGCGGCGGTGGCACCGGGATGTGGGGTGAGACCGGCTGGAACCGGATGTTCAACTCCGAGATCGGCAGCCAGATCTCGTGGCTGCTCCCGGCGGCCCTGATCCTGCTGGTGGCCGGCATCGTCCTCACCCGCAAGGCGAAGCGGACCGACCTGGCCCGTGGCTCGTTCCTCGCCTGGGGCGGCGCGCTGCTGATGACCACGCTGGTCTTCAGTTACATGGCGGGCATCTTCCACCAGTACTACACGGTGGCCCTGGCCCCCTACATCGCCGCCGTGGTCGGCATGGGCGCGACGGTGCTGTGGGAGGAGCGGGGCAAGGTGTGGGCGTCGCTCACCCTCGCCGGTTCGGTCACCGCCTCCGCGGTCTGGGGGTACGTCCTCCTCAACCGCACCTCCGACTACCTCCCCTGGCTCAAGTGGCTGGTCCTCGTCGGCGGTCTGGCCGGCGCGCTCGGTCTGATCTTCGTGACCAGGCTCGGCCGGCGACTCGCCCTCGCGACCGTCGGGCTGAGCTTCGTGGCCGCGGTCGCCGGACCGACGGCGTACGCGCTCTCCACGGTGAACACCGGGCACACGGGATCCATCGTGACGGCCGGTCCGGCCGGGGCGAGCATGATGGGCGGCCGCGGCGGTGGTCCCGGCGGCGGTGGCACGCGGGGCGGGTTCCCCGGTGGCGGCCAGAACCAGCCGAACGGCAACGGCACCACGCCGAACGGCCAGCAGGGCGGCGGCATGGGCCAGCCCCCGACGGGCGGCACCGGTGGCTTCCCCGGCCAGAACCAGCAGGGCAACGGCACCACCCAGGGGCAGAACCAGCAGGGCGGTATGCCCGGCGGCGGCATGGGTGAGGGCGGTACGGGTGGCATGGGCGGTGCCGGCGGACTGCTGAACGGCGCGACCGTCAGCTCCGCGGCCGCGACGCTGCTGTCGAAGAACGCGGCGGACTACACCTGGGCGGCCGCCGCGGTCGGTTCCCAGAACTCCGCGAGCTACCAACTGGCCACCGGCAAGCCGGTGATGGCGATCGGCGGCTTCAACGGCACCGACCCGTCCCCGACCCTGGCCCAGTTCAAGAAGTACGTGACGGACGGCAGGATCCACTACTTCATCTCGGGCGGCGGTATGGGCGGCGGAGTGGGAGGTGGCATGGACGGCGGCGGAAGCTCCGGCACCACTTCCAGCTCCTCGCAGATCAGCTCGTGGGTCACGGCCAACTTCAAGAAGTTGACAGTGGGTTCGGCCACCTTCTACGACCTGACGCAGTCGACGAGCGGCAACTGAGCGACAGCTGAGCAGCCGCCGATCAATGACTGGGCGGCGGTCGGCCTCGGATCCCCGGGGGCGGTGGCCCGGAGCGCGTGTGCTCCGGGCCACCGCCCTTTCGTGGCTGTTTCGGATGGATCGCGGGCCGGGTCCGTGGGGTGCCCGCTTAGCATCGAGGAGGAGGGTGGACCGGGGAGTTCCGGCCCGCTCCGTGGTTCGAGTTCCGAGGAGGGTGCGCCATGGTGAGGGCAGCCGACAGGGCGAAGCGACCGGCGCGGACCAGTGTGTGGCTGGAGGGCAGGGCTGCCCGTGGCGGGGCCGCCCGGGGTGGCGGCCAGCCGTCCGGGCTCGACCGGGGGCGGATCACCGGGGCCACCGTGCGGTTGCTGGACGCGGAGGGTCTGGCGAAGTTCTCCATGCGGCGGCTGGCGGCGGAGCTGAACGTCACGGCGATGTCCGTGTACTGGTACGTCGACACCAAGGACGATCTGCTGGAGCTCGCGCTCGACGCCGTGTTCGGTGAACTGGAGCTGCCGGAGGCCGAGTCGGAGGGGAGCTGGCGCGATCGGCTCCGGGCGCTGGCCGTCGGGTACCGGGCGCTGCTGGTGCGCCACCCGTGGGTGTCCACGCTGATGGGGAACTTCCTGAACATCGGGCCGTGTTCCATGGCGTTCTCCTTGCGCGTGCAGGAGGTGATCCGGAACACCGGGATGCCGGCGCACGGGCAGATGGGGGCGATGTCGGCGGTGTTCCAGTTCGTGTACGGGTTCGGGACGATCGAGGGCCACTTCGTGCAGCGGTGCGCCTCGGCGGGAGTGTCGCAGGACGAGTACTTCCGGCAGGCCATGAGCACCATCAGCGAACAGCCGGAGTTCGCGGCGCACTTCGAGAGCGCGGCCGGTCTCATGGAGGCGCGCGGCGGGGACACCGTGTCGGAGATGCGGGAGCGCGACTTCGGGTTCGCGCTGGAGCTGCTGCTCGCGGGGATCGAGGCGATGGTGGCACGGGGCTGAGCCCCGTGCCGGCTTCCGGCCCCGGGCGCGTGTGGGACGGGTCCTAGTCCTGGGGCGCCAGGTGGGCCGGGAAGCCCCCGGTCGCCACCGGGCCCCAGCGGGTGGGGGTGATCCGGATGATCGACTTGGCCTGCTTGCGCATCGCCTCGCGGTACTCGTCCCAGTCGGGGTGCTCACCGGCGATGTTCCGGTAGTACTCGACGAGGGGCTCGACGGAATCGGGGGAGTCGAGGACCTCGGCGGTGCCGTCGATCTGGACCCAGGGGCCGTTCCACTCGTCGCTGAGGACGATCAGGGCGACCCGTTCGTCCCGCTGGGCGTTGCGGGTCTTGGCGCGCTCGGGGTACGTCGAGACGACGATGCGGCCCGAGTCGTCGACACCGCAGGTCAGCGGGGAGCCCTGGGGACCGCCGTCGGCGCGGCGGGTGAGCAGGACGGCCCGGTGGCGGGGGCGTACGAAGTCCAGCAACTCGTCGAGGGAGACAGAGGTGTTCGTCGCGATGTTGGGTGCCATGCGATCAGCCTAGGCCGCCCACCCCCCGGTCGCCCGCGGGGTGGGCCGGCGGGCGGCACCGGACCTGATCGGAGCGGCTAAAGTGCTCTTCGTCCTGTGCTCGCAGTCGGGAATGTGCTGCGGAGCTCTCCTGCGCATGGCCTTTTGGCCGTGCATGCCGAAGAGGTTCGTGGTGGCTGCGTCCGAGTTTTCTGAATTGCCCCGTTTCGCTACGGGTTTTGAGCTGGCCGAAGGCCTCACGACCGCTGCTCAGAAGCTTCACGAGACATCGAGTCCCCGTGCCACCCTGCGTACCGCCGTACGGCTGGCCGTGCACATCCTGCCGGGCGCCGAGCACGTCGGGATCTCCGTCATCGAGCACAAGGCCCACCGGCAGACCCTGGCCTGGACGCACGAGGTCGTGCGCACCGCCGACGCCCTGAACGCGGGCCGCGAGCATCACCCGCACTGGAGCCGGCTGTGGACCGCGCCGGTGGCCCGGATCGAGGACAGCGCCGCGGCCGACGGGGACGGGGATCCCGCGCTGTCGGACCTCGGGCTGCGCTCGGTGCTGTCGCTGCGGTTGCGGGCCGACCGGCGCCGGCTGACCGTCCTGACGGCCTACGCGCGGGCGCCCCGCGTCTTCGACGAGTCGGCCACCCGGATAGGCCGGCTGTTCACCGCGCACGTCGGCATCGCGCTGGACTCGGCGACCCTGCGCGAACAGCTCACCGAGGCGATGCGCACCCGGGATCTGATCGGGCAGGCCACGGGCATCCTCATGGAACGGCTCGGCATCGACGCGGCCGAGTCCTTCGACAGCCTCGTACAGGCCTCCCAGCGGGAGAACGTCAAGCTCCGTGACCTGGCCCGACGGATCGTCGACACCGGCGCCGGCGCCGGTGAGGGCGAGGGCCAGGGTGAGGGCGAGTGAGCCGCGCTCAGGCGGCGGGCAGCGACTTCCCCCGCACCGCCTGGATGTCCAGCTCCACCTTCAGGGTCGTACCGATGGCGGAGACACCCGCCTGGACGATCTGGTTGTAGTGCAGGGCGAAGTCCTCGCGGTGGAGTTCGGCGGTCGCGCGGAACGCGGCGCGGGTGCCGCCCCAGGGGTCGGCGCCGGTGCCGAGGTAGGCGAGGTCGAGGTCGACGGGACGGACGACACCGTGCAGGGTGAGCTCGCCGTGCACGGTCCAGCGGTCGGAGCCGGCCGGTGTCAGGTCCGTCGAACGGTAGGTGATCAGCGGGTACTTCTCGACGTCCAGGAAGTCCGGCGACCTCAGGTGTCCGTCGCGCATGCCGTTGCCGGTGTCGATCGAGGCGGCCGTGATCGTCGCCTCGACCCGGGACATGGCCACCTCGTCCGGGGCGATCTCGACGCGGCCCGCGACGTCCGTGAAGCGGCCGTGCGCGCTGGAGATGCCCAGGTGCTGGGCGACCACGCCGATCGAGGAGTGCGCCGGGTCGATGGTCCAGGGTCCTGGCGGGGGCAGTTCGGTGCCGCCCCGGCGGGCCAGTGTCACCTGGCCGACCTCGGCACGGCCGGCCGCTGTGACGATCGCGCCGGCCGCGGCGGGCGCGTATCCGAGCGCGGTCACGATCACCGTGTAGGCACCCGGCGCGAGGCCCGTGGTGTCGTGCACGGCTCCGTCGGTGTCCGCCTCGGCCCGCAGCACCTGCGCGCCGGTCGCGTCGGTCACCGTGACGACCGCGTGCGACACGGCCCAGCCGTCCCGCGTACGGATCTTCGCGGTCAGTCCCATGGCAGTAACTCCTTGCGATGAAGCAAATGAAAACCGGCCCGCGGGGGGCGCGCCTCCGCTCAGAGCGCGCGCACCCCACGGGCCGGGGCTCGGACTACTCGCCGGGGTGGGCGAGTTCGATCTCGTGGTCGTCCACGCCACCGCCGCCGAGGGTCAGCGCGGTCGCCACCGGCGGGTAGCCCGCCGCGATGACGGTGTACTCGCCGCCGTCCAGGTCGGTGAAGGCGTACGCGCCGTCGCTGCCGGTCCTGGCCGTGCCGACCACGTTGCCGGCCGCGTCCACCAGCGTCACGCGGGCGTCCGACAGCGGGCCGTGCGGCGCCCGTACGACACCCTGGAGCTGGGCACCCGCGTCGAGGTCGACCTCGATCCGGGTGACCCCGGTGCCGCCGACCTCGACGGGCAGGGCCCGCGGCCGGTGGCCCGCGGCGTTCACCGCGACCGTCACGACGCCGGGCACCAGCTCGGCGAAGGCGAACTCGCCCTGCTCACCGGTGGTTCCGGAAGCCAGCACATCACCGCGGACGTCGGTCACGACGACCATCGCGTCCTTGACCGGAGTGGCACCCTCGGCGGCCCGGACGACACCGCTCAGCCCGCTGGTCCCGCTCAGCAGGATGTCGTACGCGAGCGGCTCGTCGTTCACGACGATCGTCGAGGCCTGCGGCTGGAATCCGTCGGCGGAGGCGATCAGGACGTAGGAGCCCACACCGGGCGCGTCCACGGCATAGGAGCCGTCGGCCTGCGCGACCGAGCGGCCGAGCTGGCGTCCCGCGGGTGAGATCAGCGTGACCGCGGCCTGCGGCACGGGCGCGCTCTCGGCGCCGCGGACCTGACCGTGCACCCTGATCCCGCCGGACGCGGGCTGCGGGGCGCTCTCCCGCGTCGCGGTGGCGACGGCGGCGAGCCGCTGCGTGCCCTCGGCACCGGCCTCGGCCGTGCTCGCGGCGACGGCAGGGGCGAGAGCGGCGGTGGCCGCGGCCTCGACCGCTTCGGCGACGGGGGCCTCGGCGACCGGCGTTCCGGCCCGCTCCGCGGCGGCCTGCGCCATCGCGCCGGACGTCCGCAGCGGGACCTCCTTGATGAACAGCACGATGAGGAAGGCGACCAGTGCCATGCCGGCGGCGATCAGGAAGACGTCCGCGATGCCGTGGCCGTACGCGCTCTCCATCACGGTGCGCAGCGGCGCGGGCAGCTTGTCCATGTCCGGGATGCTGGAGCTGGAGTCCGAACCGGAGCCCAGGGCCGCGTACTTGGGGCCGAGGTCGGTCAGCCCGTCCTTGACGTAGTGGGTGATCCGATTGGCCATGACCGCGCCGAGCGCGGAGACACCGATCGCACCGCCGAGGGAACGGAAGAACGTCACCGTGGAGCTCGCCGAGCCCAGGTCCGACGGCGCCACCTGGTTCTGCGTGGAGAGCACCAGGTTCTGCATCATCATGCCGACGCCGAGGCCCAGCAGCGCCATGAAGATCGCGATGTGCCAGTACGTCGTGTCGTAGCGGATCGTGCCGAGGAGGCCGAGGCCCGCGGTGACCAGGAAGCCGCCGCTGACGAGCCAGTACTTCCACCGTCCGGTCTTGGTGATGACCTGGCCGGAGACCGTGGAGGAGATGAACAGGCCGCCGATCATCGGGATCGTCATGACGCCCGACATCGTCGGGGACTTGTCCCGCGCGAGCTGGAAGTACTGGCTGAAGAAGACCGTGCCGGTGAACATCGCGACACCCACGAAGAGCGAGGCGAGGGACGACAGGGTGATCGTGCGGTTGCGGAACAGCCGCAGCGGGATGATCGGCTCGCTGGCCCTGGACTCGACGAGGACGAACAGCAGACCGAGGACGATCGCGCCGGCGACCATCGTGTACGTCTGCCACGAGACCCAGTCGTACTTGTCACCGGCGAAGGTGACCCAGACCAGCAGCAGCGAGACCGCGGCGGAGATGAAGAACGCGCCGGCCCAGTCGACCTTCACGTCCCGCTTCACGACGGGCAGGTGCAGGGTCTTCTGCAGCACGATCAGCGCGATGATCGCGAACGGCACACCGACGTAGAAGCACCAGCGCCAGCCGAGCCAGCTCGTGTCGGTGATGACACCGCCGAGCAGCGGACCGCCGACGGTCGCGACGGCGAACGTCGCGCCCAGGTAGCCGGAGTAGCGCCCGCGCTCACGCGGGGAGATCATCGCGGCCATCACGATCTGGGCGAGGGCGGACAGACCGCCGACGCCGACGCCCTGGACCACACGGCACGCGATGAGCATGCCGGGGTTCTGGGACAGACCGGCGGCGGCCGATCCCAGCACGTAGATGATGAGCGCTATCTGTACGAGCGCCTTCTTGCTGTACAGGTCGGAGAGCTTGCCCCACAGGGGCGTGGTCGCGGTCATCGCCAGCAGCGAGGCCGTGACGACCCAGGTGTAGGCGGACTGGCCGCCGCCCAGGTCGCCGATGATCTCGGGGAGCGCGTTGGTGACGATCGTCGACGACAGGATCGCGACGAACATGCCGAGCAGCAGCCCGGAGAGCGCCTCCATGATCTGGCGGTGCGTCATCGGAGCGCCGTCGGCGCCTCCGTGCTTGGCGTGAGAGCCCCGCACACCGGCTGGTGTGGTCGTTGCCATGGGCTTCCTTTTCTTACGTACTTACGCGGGTGTACGGGTGGTCAGTGCTGATACGTCTGTCGCGTACGGGGGAGGGTGCGCGGGCGGTCGCTGCGGGGAGCGGCAGTCGCCGAAGCTCTCGCGGAGCCGGCCCATCAGCTCGATGAGCAGACCGACCTCGTGGTCGGACCAGTGGCTCAGCCGGTCGGCGAGCAGCCGCGACGTACGCAGGGAGAGCTCGTCGAGCTGCTCCTGGCCGGCGTCGGTGAGGCGCAGGATGCGTGAGCGCTTGTCGGCCGGGTCGGGGGACCGTTCTATCCAGCCCCGGTCGGCGACGTGCGCGACATGGCGGCTGGTCACCGACATGTCCACCGAGAGCAGCTCCGCGAGCCTGCTCATCCGCATCTCGCCGTACCGGCCGAGCAGCGTGAGCACGGCCGCGGAACCTCCGGGGCACTCCGGCGGCAGGATCCGCCCCATGTCCCTCTTCACGGCACCGATGGCGCTGAGCTGACGAGCCAGTTCCTCGTACTGCGCCTGCTCGGCCATCGCACCCCCCCGTATTCGTTGCTTAGGGCAACCATAAAGAAGTTGGTTGCCGCAGGCAAACGAGTTGGCGGCTTCAGGGCTAAAAACTTGGCAAAGGCATGTATGGGCAAACGTAAACGTGCAGGTGGGGTTGGGTGCGGAGAGGGTCGGGCTGAAGGGTGCGGGACAAGTGACGACGGGCCACGGGCGACGGGCCACGGGCCTTGGGCGCGCGAGATGCAGGGCGCCGGGCCGTCTCTCGGCGTGAAGAGGCGGTGCGAGGGCGGTGTGCGGGCCTGTCGTGGGTGGTGTGCGGACTCGTCACGATCGGTGTGAAGGGGAACCCGGCACTTGGGCAGCCCCCGCGTATTCGCTAGGGTCCGGCCTATGGCAAACACCCAGGGCCCCGAGGGCAACTACGACCCCGCGGGCAGCACCCAAATGTTCCGTGCGTTCGTCGACGAGGCCCCCCAGGGCCGGCAGCAGCAGGCGGCCGCTCCCGCGGGTCCCCGCGTGGGCCTGATCGTCGGCGTCGTTCTCGCCGTCGTGGTCGTCGCCGCGGTGGCCTGGCTCGCCCTCATGTAACCGAGCGGGGCGTGCGACCGAGCAGGGCGTGTGACCGAGCAGGGCGTGTGACTGCGGGGACGTGTGACCGAGCGGGACGTGTGACCGAGCGGGGCGTGTGACTGAGCAGGGCGTGTGACTGAGCAGGGCGTGTGACCGAGCGGGACGCGTGACCGAGCGGCGCGTGCGACCGAGCGGCGCGTGCGACCGAGCGGCGCGTGCGACCGAGGGGGTCACGCGACCTGGCCGGGGTACGCGACCTGGCCGGGGTACGCGACCTGGCGCGGGCACGCGACCGGCAGGGCCGCGCCACCGCTTCCGCTGCTTCCCTACTTCCACTGGACGGACACGTCCCGGGTCTCGATGTGCATGCCCAGCGGCACCCGCCACGCGTCGACGCACACCGTCCAGGTCTTGCTCTTCTTCGCGCCGGCGGCGATCGGCGCGGGAAGGGCCTCGGCCGAGCGGATCGTCGCCCAGTCGATCCCGAGCGACCCGATGATGTGCGTCCCGAACGTCACCGTGCCCGAACGCGCCGCCGTACCACCGGTGTTGCTGAAGGAGACGGTCACCTCCTCGCACCACCGCTGATCAGCGGCCGCACGCGAGGTGCCGCTGACGCGGAGCTCGGCGGGCCCGGCACTCGCCGTCGACCCGGGCGCGGGCGGCGCGGAGGAAGGCCCCGAACTCCCGCCCGTACGACCGGAGTCACCGCCGGAGCTGCCTCCCGAGGACGAACCGGTGGACGAACCGGCGGACGAACCGGATGTCGAAGAGGACCCGCCGTTGTCGCCGGCCCCCGTGCCTCCCGGACCGTCCGCCCCGGTCCCGGGGTCACCCCCACCGGAATCCGACCCTCCCGAGCCGGCGGTCCGGCCCACGGTGCCCGCCGGACCACCTGAGCCGTCGGGCGAGGACCCGCCCGGTCCGCCGGTCGACGCCGTCTTCCCGGAGCCGGAACTCCCCTTGTTCCCGGTGGCGTTGGAGCCGTTCGCGGCCGTACCGTCCAGCGGCGCCAGGGACACATCGCCCGAAGGTGCCACCACCGCCCCGGACGCCCGGGGGGAGCCTCCCGCGGCCCCGACGGCGACATAGCCGCCGCCACTCCCGCCGCCCCCGCACGCGGCCAGCGCTCCGCCCAGACACAGCACCGCCGCCGAGGTGCCCAGCAGGGCACCTCGGCGACCACGTATCGACTCGCGACGCATCGCGCCAGTGTGGCTGACGATCCGTCAATTATGAACCCTGCGTGGGGCGGTCAGTCGGAGATGAGGCCTTCGCGCAGCTGGGCCAGGGTGCGGGTGAGGAGACGGGAGACGTGCATCTGCGAGATGCCGACCTCCTCGCCGATCTGCGACTGGGTCATGTTCGCGAAGAAGCGGAGCATGATGATCCGGCGCTCGCGGGGCGGCAGCTTGGCGAGCAGCGGCTTGAGCGACTCGCGGTACTCCACGCCCTCCAGCGCGGTGTCCTCGTAGCCGAGGCGGTCCGCGAGGGAGCCCTCACCGCCGTCGTCCTCGGGGGCGGGCGAGTCCAGCGACGACGCCGTGTACGCGTTGCCGACGGCGAGGCCGTCGACCACGTCCTCCTCGGACACCCCGAGAACGGCGGCGAGTTCGGCGACCGTCGGAGAGCGGTCGAGCTTCTGCGAGAGCTCGTCGCTGGCCTTGGTGAGGGCGAGCCGCAGCTCCTGGAGGCGGCGCGGGACGCGGACCGACCAGGAGGTGTCGCGGAAGAACCGCTTGATCTCGCCGACGACCGTCGGCATCGCGAAGGTCGGGAACTCGACGCCGCGTTCGCAGTCGAAGCGGTCGATCGCCTTGATCAGGCCGATGGTGCCGACCTGGACGATGTCCTCCATCGGCTCGTTGCGGGAGCGGAAGCGGGCCGCCGCGTACCGCACGAGCGGGAGGTTGAGCTCGATGAGGGTGTCCCGGACGTAACCGCGCTCCGGGCTGTTCTCGGCGAGTGCGGCGAGCCGCAGGAAGAGGGAGCGGGACAGGGTCCGGGTGTCGATGGCGCCCGATGACTCGGGGACCAGAACGGCTTCCGGAGCCTCGGCGGCAGGGACATCGTGAAGCGCGGCGTGCGCCTCGGGCACTGCGTCGCTCTTCGTGAGCGTGAGCACCTTCGAGCTGCCCTGATCTGCGGACATGCCACCCCCTTTGGGTCGCGGACGGTCGCGGCAGTCGCTCCCGTCGGAGGAACGCAGCCTCCACCTGAATACCGGAGGCGAGGCCGCGGCAAACGCGCTTCCGGCAGAATGTCACATGTCGGCAACACGCTGTAGAGACTTGTCGACATGTAGAGGGTGGATCGGCCCTGGAAGAAGGGGGTCTGACGGTTTTTCAGCGCTGAACTGACAGAAAAAGCGTTCTTGAGCGATTCGCTCTTTTCGGTTACGCCTCGATCCTGTTTGCGGATCGAAGTCGCGCGAAGCTGCGGGCGAGGAGCCTTGACACATGCATCTGGGAAACACCCAGTTCGGCGCTGATCTGTGACTGGGTGAGGTTGCTGTAGTAGCGGAGCAGCAGGATCCGCTGCTCGCGTTCGGGCAGTTGTACGAGCAAATGCCGTACGAGATCGCGGTGTTCGACTCCGTCGAGCGCGGGGTCCTCGTAGCCGAGCCGGTCGAGCAGTCCCGGCAGCCCGTCGCCCTCCTGGGCCGCCTCGAGGGAGGTGGCGTGGTACGACCGGCCCGCCTCGATGCAGGAGAGCACCTCCTCCTCGCTGATGCGCAGCCGTTCGGCGATCTCCGCGGTGGTGGGCGAGCGCCCGAAGGCGGTCGTCAGGTCCTCGGTCGCGCTGTTCACCTGCACCCACAGCTCGTGCAGCCGGCGCGGTACGTGGACGGTGCGAACGTTGTCGCGGAAGTACCGCTTGATCTCGCCGACGACCGTCGGCATCGCGAAGGTCGGGAACTGCACGCCGCGGTCCGGGTCGAAGCGGTCGATGGCGTTGATCAGGCCGATGGTGCCGACCTGGACCACGTCCTCCATCGGCTCGTTGCGGGAGCGGAAGCGGGCCGCCGCGTAGCGGACGAGCGGCAGATTCGCCTCGATGAGTGCGCCGCGGACCCGGTTGTGCTCGGGAGTGCCCGGCTCCAGCACCTTGAGTTCGCCGAAGAGCACCAGGGTGAGGGCCCGGGTGTCGGCTCCGCGGCGCCGCTCCTGGGTGACCTCCTGGATCGGCGCCGGGCCGGTCGGGGAGTCCGGTGCGGGAGTGACGGTGGGGCTGGTCGCGGGGTCCGGTGCGGGAGTGGCGCTGGGTCCGGTCGCGGGGTCCGGTGCCGGGCCCGGTGCGGGAGTGACCGTGGGGCCGGACGTGGGGCCGGGGCTGAGTGGGGCCGTGGAGCGGGCTGTGGGGCCGACTGCCGGGCTCGGGGCGCTCGGTGCGGCGCCCGGTCCCGTGGTCTGCGCCGGGGGCGAGGGGGAGGGCGGGGCGGGCGTGAGGGCCGGCGCCTGGGCCTTGGCCGGGGCTTCCTCCTGGGGCGGCGCAGTACTGGCCGACACGGTCAACGCCACCTCTTCATTCGTCAACGATCCGTCGACGTATCTGTCAACTCATCCGTCAAAAGCGGTCATAGCATCACAAGACATGTGCACTGTGTGCAAGCACCGCATAACGCCGTGTTGGAGGTGAGTTGGAGGTGAGTTGGGGCGTAAGACGCCAAAAACCCCTGACCGGTTGCGGTCAAGGGCTCGGTAAAGAGTGCGATCGAAAACGGTCAGAACGGGTAGTCGGCGATCACCCAGGTGGCGAACTCCCGCCAGAGCGCGACACCGGCCACATGCGCCGGGTGCTCCAGGTAACGCTTGAGGGCGTCGGCGTCCTCGACGGCGGCGTTGATCGCGAAGTCGTACGCGATGGGCCGGTCGCTGATGTTCCACTCGCACTCCCAGACCCGCAGTTCGGGGATCAGGCCGCCGAGCGCGCGGAAGGCGGCGACGCCCTCGGCGACGCGGGGCTCGTCGCGCAGGACACCGTCGTTGAGCTTGAAGAGGACCAGATGGCGGATCACGGATGCTCCCTGGTGGTGGTGAGGTGGGTCTTCGCCCGGTCGCGTCCCTGTTCGGCCGCGCCGCGCTCCGTCGTGCCCGCTCGGCGCGGGGCGCGCGGAATCGCCGGGGCGCGCGTTCCCTGAGCGCGGGCGTCGCCCGACGGCGTCAGTTCTTCGCTCCGTCGGCGATCCAGGTCATGAAGTCGCCGATCGCCCCAGCGGCGTTCGATATGCCCTCGAACGCTATCTGGACATAGTCGGCGGCCTTGGCCGGATCCGTGATGATCACGTACAGCGCGAAGACCACGAGCACATAGATGGCGATCTTCTTCGAATTCACCGCCATGGCGGCCTCCCCTGTGACTGCTGCGCCCGTGGGCCCCCTGCTGCCGGCGGTGAGTGTAACCTTCACGCCGCCTTTAAGGACCAACGGCCCGCTGGTCGAGGTCTTTTGCGGGGCCTGGCGGGCGCTCCCGGGGGCCAGGATGGAAGGGAGCCCCGGCAGGAACCGTCAGGAGTCCACGGGGCCCGGAGGGACCCCACTGCGGGGTCCGCGCCGCCCGACTTTCCCCCGAGACGGCGGCGCGGGCTTGCGGGTCCTTTCCGTGGGGGAAGCGGCGCCCCCGATACGCCGCTTCCCCCTCCTCTGTGGGAGCGGAGAACCCTTCCGGGTACGGAGGAGCCCCCGGCGGCTGAGTGCCGCCGGGGGCTCCTCCGTACCCGGGGCCGTACGGAACCCCACCCGGACCCTCACCCGGAAACCCTCCGCGGAACCCGCGCCCGCCGGAATGCAGGCTCACCGGAAACCCGTGCCCCCGGAATGCGCGCCCTGGAACGCACGAAGGGCCCCGTCTTTCGACGAGGCCCTTCAGAAGCGGTAGCGGAGGGATTTGAACCCTCGGTGACTTGCGCCACACTCGCTTTCGAGGCGAGCTCCTTCGGCCGCTCGGACACGCTACCGAGGGAGACCCTACCCCAAGGTGGGCCGTGGTCTGAAATCCGTTTCGGCGGCCCCGGACCCTCCGCGCGGGACGCGGGACGACCGCCCGGCCGGTGCCCGGCCCGCCCCCGGCAGGGCATGCCGGGTGCGCTTGCCGGGTGCGCGGCGACGGCGGGTCAGCGGTCGCGGAAGAAGTCGGTGAGCAGAGCGGCGCATTCCTCGGCGAGGACGCCCTCGATCACCTCGGGCCGGTGGTTGAGCCGCCGGTCGCGGACGACGTCCCACACGGAGCCGGTCGCGCCCGCCTTCTCGTCACGGGCGCCGTACACCACCCGCTCGACGCGGGACTGGACGAGGGCGCCCGCGCACATCGTGCAGGGCTCCAGGGTGACGACGAGCGTGCACCCGGACAGCCGCCACTCGCCGAGCCTGGCGGCGGCCCGGCGCAGCGCGAGGACCTCGGCGTGCGCCGTCGGGTCGCCGGTGGCCTCGCGTTCGTTGTGCCCGGCCGCCAGCACGGTCGTACCGTCCGGAGACAGCACGACGGCACCCACCGGAACGTCCCCGCCCCGAACGGCCAGCCGCGCCTCGTCCAGCGCGAGCCGCATCGGGGCACGCCACCGATCTCGTACGGGATCGGGCGGCCGGGGTACCTGGTGGGGGGTGCTCACCCGGGGAACCTAGCGGAATCCCGACGGGTGCGACGGCAGGGACCTGCGGGCGCCGTCCCCCGCCGCACCACGGTCCCGGCGAGGGCACGTGGCGAACGGCAGACGAAGACCCGGCCCGCTGGATGGGGCCGGCTCATCGGTATGAAGGTTGGCTCGCGGACAAGGAGCTGACAGGGAGCGGACAAGGAGGGGCTGGGCCCGTCCATCCGTTTCCGACCACCGTTTCCGGCGGCCTAGCGGACGGTCTCCAGGACCTCTGCCGCTCCCAGCGCTTCGGCGATCGTGCTGAGCGCGTCGCCTTCGTCCAGGGCCAGCAGTTCCCTCTCGCTCACTCCGAGGTCCGCGAGGATGTAGCGGTCCCCGACGGGGCTGTGCGACACGGCATCGCCGGACACGCTCCCCTGTTCCTCCTCGTCGTCCTCGTCCTCGGAGTCCCTGGGTTCACCGTCCTCAGTGCCGTCCAGATCGAGGGAGTCCAGGTCGGCGTCGTCGTCGCCCGGCTCCCGTCCTAGTAGTTCGTCCGTGAGCAGGATCTCGCCGTACGAGCTACGGGCGGCCGCGGCGGCGTCCGAGACGTAGATACGAGGGTCCTCCTCGCCGTCCACGCGGACGACGCCGAACCAGGCGTCCTCCTGCTCGATGAGTACGAGCACCGTGTCCTCGTCCGAGACTTCACGGGCCAGGTCGGTCAGATCCGACAGGGTTTCCACATCGTCGAGCTCTGTATCGCTCGCTTCCCACCCGTCTTCGGTGCGCGCGAGCAGTGCGGCGAAGTACACCGTGACTCTCCCACTGGTCATAGGCGTGCCGGTTGGGGTTCCCCCCGGCGGAGGCTATGGGCGAGGAATGCTGCTCCGAGCCCCGCCCACTCGGAATCGTGGCAGAAACAGAGCGTTCAGGGGATGTCTTCGGCCTGCTGTGTCTGCCTCTTTTGATCGCTAACAGCGGATCGTACGCGGCTGCCCGCGCCGTGTAGGCACCTCCCCGCCCGACACGTCCACCACACGGCCCCTCGGGACACGGGCGTGGCCCGGTTCCACAGCGGCCGGGCGACCGTTTTCTCCCCCGGCGCGCCATCGGCTGCCGCGCGGGCGCGTCACCCTTCACGGTGGCCGTGCTCCCGGCGGAGACGCGGGCGCGCCGACGACGTTCCCACGGGCGTGGCGGCAACGCCCGCGGACTCCCCGTGGGCGCGTCGGCTCCCTCCCCGGGCGCGCGCGGGGCGAGCCGGCAGCGGGCCCGCCACCGACCCGCCCCGTGCGCGGCACCCCGCCGCACGGCCTTGCAACCGGAACGACGTGCCGCCCGGGCGGCCGCCAGCGGCGGGCGGGCCGACGTCCCCGGCGGGTGCGGGGCGGCAATCAGGGCGGTCGGGGCCGGTGACCGTGCTGGGTGCGGGCCGATGGCCGAGGCGGGCGGGCCGAAATCCCCGGCGGGTGCGGGTCTGCGCCCTAGGCAGGCCGGCCGTCATCCCTGGCGGGTACGGGTCTGCACCCAAGGCGGGCCGGCCGTCATCCCTGGCGGGGCGCAGGCCGGCACCCAAGGCGGGCGGCGGGTCGGCGATCACGGGGGCACGGGGCTACGGCCGGGGTCCGCGGACCCGTGGCCGGGGCGGGTGCCCGCTACCAGCGGAACGTTCGCATGCGCATCGCGTGGCGCAGTCGGGCCGTCTTGGCGCGGCGCGGCTGGACCCGGTCGCGCAGCTCGCGCGCCTCGGTCAGGTCACGCAGGAACTGGGCCCGTCGCCTCCTGCGCTCGGCGTCGCTCTCCAGCCGCTCGGAGGACTCCTCTTCCGGGTTCCGCATGCGCACACCACCCCAGGTCCGTCCCTCCCACCTTCCCTCCGATGGACGGTTTGATGCCAGCGGACGGGTGATGCCGGGTGGCAGCCCTTGCCGGGCGGGTCGGTGGCGGGGGGCGGGAGCCCCGCTAATGTTGTGGACATGCGTCTTCACGTCGTCGACCACCCCCTGGTCGCCCATAAGCTCACCACCCTGCGCGACCAGCGCACCGACTCCGCGACCTTCCGGCGGCTGGCCGACGAGCTGGTCACCCTGCTCGCCTACGAGGCCACCCGCGACGTGCGCACGGAGCAGGTCGACATCGTGACCCCGGTCTCCCCGACCACGGGCGTCAAGCTCTCCTACCCGCGCCCGCTCGTCGTGCCGATCCTGCGAGCCGGCCTCGGCATGCTCGACGGAATGGTCCGGCTGCTGCCGACCGCCGAGGTGGGCTTCCTGGGCATGGTGCGCGACGAGGAGACGCTTCAGGCCTCCACGTACGCCACCCGTATGCCGGACGACCTGTCCGGCCGTCAGGTGTACGTCCTCGACCCGATGCTGGCCACCGGCGGCACGCTCGTCGCCGCGATCCAGGAGCTGATCAAGCGCGGCGCCGACGACGTCACCGCCGTGGTCCTCCTCGCCGCCCCGGAGGGTGTCGAGCTCATGGAGCGCGACCTCGCGGGCACGCCGGTCACCGTCGTCACGGCCTCGGTCGACGAGCGCCTGAACGAGCACGGCTACATCGTGCCGGGCCTCGGCGACGCCGGGGACCGGATGTACGGGGCCGCCGAGTAACTCCGCGGGCACCGCGGAGCGATTCCGGAGTCGGCGGGCTCTCGTCCCCGAGCGACTCCGGAGTCAGCAGCTCTTCTTCGTGGCGGAGGGTGCCGGCTTGGGCTGGGCCAGGACGGTCAGCGCCTTGTCGGCGTCCTCCTTCTTCGTCAGCGCCTTGAACTCGGTGCCGATGATGAGGTCGACCGTGGTGGCCTGGACACGGCCGTCGGTCTTCAGCTGTGCGCCGGAGAGCTGGGTGTTGAGGACGGGCAGCGCGGCCTGGTCGGCGGCCTTGGCGCCGAGCAGTATCCCGGCGCCCGCGACCTTCTTGTCGTACGTGGCAGGCGCGTTGCCCACGTCGCCGATCTTGAAGCCGCGCTTCTTCAGCTCGTCCGCCGTCTGCTTGGCGAGCCCGCTGCGGGGCGTCGCGTTGAGGACGTTCACGGTGATCTGGCCGGGCTTGGGCAGCGTGGCCGCCAGGGCGGCGGCCACGGAGGCCTTCGCCGAGGGCGTGACCTTCGACGCGCAGTCCGCCTTCGTGCCCGCCGCCGTGGCCTCGCTGCCGCCCGTGTAGATGTCGATGAGCTGCAGAGACCCCCAGCCGATCAGACCGAGAACGGTGACGGAGGCGACGCTCACGAACACGAACTTGCGACGCCCGCGGGGGCGGCGCATCCGCGGGTACTTGTCCCCCGTGATCCGATACTGGCCACCCATGCCAGGGGGAGTAAGCATGCTCATGGGCGCAGCGTAGTGCGCCGGGGCGCCAATGCCTACTAGATGATCATTGCCCGGCGTTCAGTTCAACCCATTGGGGTCAAGCCGTGGCCATTAGTCCAGTTCAAGAACGCGGGCGTGCAGCACCTGGCGCTGCTGGAGCGCGGCGCGGACGGCGCGGTGCAGGCCGTCCTCCAGGTACAGATCGCCCTGCCACTTGACGACGTGGGCGAAGAGGTCGCCGTAGAAGGTGGAGTCCTCGGCGAGGAGGGTCTCCAGGTCGAGCTGGCCCTTGGTCGTCACGAGCTGATCGAGGCGGACCGGGCGCGGCGCGACGTCCGCCCACTGCCGGGTGCTTTCCCGGCCGTGGTCGGGGTACGGCCGGCCGTTTCCGATGCGCTTGAAGATCACACGGAAAGCCTACCGGTCAAGACGTTCCGGGCGCAGCCATGGCGACGGAGTGCGACGCTGGAAAAGATGTCGTAAATCCTTGCAAATCGGGAACATGGGTCTGATATGAGTGACAGCGAGACCATGCCGTCGGCTGCCGCTGAGACCGTTCCCGAGCGGGTGGCCGGCGCTCCCGCGCTCCCACGGGAAGCCCTGGAGATCGCCGTCGGCTACGCCTTCGCGGGTCCCGCTCTCGATCTCGGCGCGCTGATCTGGGACGGAATGTGTCTGCCCGACGCGCAGATCCGCATCCCGCTGCCGATGCTCAACCGGCACGGCCTGGTGGCGGGCGCCACCGGCACCGGCAAGACCAAGGCCCTCCAGCGGGCCGTCGTCCTCCGGGGCGGTGCCCTCACCCGCGTCGGTCCCCCAGGGCGGCCCGGGAGCCGCGGGCTCCGGCGGCCGGGGCCGCCCGAAGCAGGACGCCTCCGTCGTCGAACGGGTCGTCGTCAGCGGGCTGTTCACGTCCCTGGCCCGCTCGGTGGGTACGCAGATCGGCCGGGAGATCACCCGATCGATCTTCGGGACGGCGCGCAAGCGGCGCTGATTCCAGCCCGTCGGGCGCTCGCGGGGCAAGGGTCCGGGGCCGGAGCGGGCCGGAGCGGCGTTGTGGGGCACCGCCGCGCAGCAAGGGGCCCCGCCCCGGCTACTTTCCTGCGGCCTTCGCCGCCGCCTTCATCTCCTGTTTGTGGGCGCGGACCTTGGCGAGGGACTCCGGGCCGGTGATGTCGGCGACCGAGCGGAAGGACTTGGCCTCGCCGTACGGGCCCGCCGCCTCGCGCCAGCCCTTGGGGCGGACGCCGAGCTGCTTGCCCAGGAGGGCGAGGAAGATCTGGGCCTTCTGTGCGCCGAAGCCGGGGAGTTCCTTGAGGCGGCGGAGGAGCTCCTCGCCGGTCGCGGCGTCCTTCCAGACGGCGGCGGCGTCCCCGTCGTAGTGCTCGACGAGGTAATGGCAGAGCTGATGGATGCGCTTGCCCATCGAACCGGGATAGCGGTGCACGGCGGGCTTTTCCGAGAGCAGCGCGGCGAACCTCTCCGGGTCGTACGAGGCGATCTCGTTCGCGTCGAGATCGTCCGCCCCCATGCGCTGGGCGATCGTGTACGGCCCCGCGAAGGCCCATTCCATCGGCACCTGCTGGTCCAGCAGCATGCCGACCAGGGCCGCGAGCGGGCTGCGGCCGAGCAGTTCGTCGGCCTCGGGCTGCTGGGAGAGGTGAAGCGTGACGTCCATGGATCGATGATCTCGCGTGCGGGGGCGGGACGCTCGGTCGTGGCCGCCCGGATTCACCGGGTCCGCACCCTCGTGCGCACGATCCCGGCGAGGTCGAGTTAGGTTAGCCTAACCTTGCAGGCCGGGGATGGATGAGTGGGGGATGGACCGTGACCGCCGAGATCTACCGTGACACCTGGGGCATCCCGCATCTGCGCGCCGGCACCGCACGGGAACTCGCCCACGCCCAGGGCCGGGTGACCGCCCGGGACCGGGCCTGGCAGCTGGAGGTCGAACGGCACCGCTCCCAGGGCACCTCGGCCGCGTTCCTCGGCGCGGAGTCCGTCGGCTGGGACCGGTTCGCGCGGCAGGCCCGGCTCGACGACACCGCGCGACGCTGCTTCGAGGCACTGGAGGAGCGGGACCCCGAGACCGCCGCGTGGGTCGTCGCGTACGTCGACGGGGTCAACGCGGGGCTGGCCGAAGGGGCCCTGCGCGCGCCCGAGTTCGCGGCGAGCGGGCTCGTTCCCGGGCGCTGGGAGCCCTGGAGCCCGCTGGGGGTCTGGCTCGGTACCCACATCCTGTTCGCCGGGTTCCCCGCCAAGCTGTGGCGCGAGGAGGTCGTACGGCGCCTCGGCGCGGACGCGGTCGGCCTGTTCGCCATGGACGGACCGGGCACGGCCGGAAGCAACGGATGGCTGGTGAGCGGCGAACGCACCGCCACCGGGCACGCCGTCATCGCCGGTGACCCGCACCGCTTCATCGAGGAGCCCGGCGTCTACCAGCAGATCCGGCTCTCCTGCCCGGAGTTCGACGTCGTCGGCCTCGCCGTCCCCGGCGTCCCGGGCATCGCCCACTTCGGCCACACCGGAACCGTCGCCTGGGCGATCACCAACGCGATGGCCGACTATCAGGACCTCTACCGGGAGCGGCTGCGGCTCGTGGACGCCGGGGGCGGCGGGGGTGCCGGGGACGGCGGGGACGGCGGGGACAGCGGGGACAGCGAGGACGGCAAGACCGTCCAGGCTCTCGGTCCCGACGGTGTGTGGCGGGCCGCGGCACGGCACCGGGAGACGGTGGAGGTGGCCGGGGGCGAACCCGTGCAGGTCGAGGTGATCGAGACGGCGCGCGGGCCCGTGGTGATCGGGGGCGTCGGCGCCGAGGAGTCCGTCAGCCTCCGCTACCCGCCCCGCGTGATACGGGACCTCGGCTTCGGCGCGCTCCTCCCGCTGCTGCGGGCCCGCCGGGTCGCCGACGTGGACCGGGCGTTCGACGCCTGGGCGGAGCCGGTGAACGTCGTACAGGCCGCCGACACCGAGGGCGGAGTGCTGCACCGCGTCGCAGGCCGGGTCCCGGTGCGCGACGCGGCCGCCCGTATCCGGGTCGTGCCCGCCTGGGAGGCCGGGCACGAGTGGACCGGTTGGCACCGGACGCCGTGCGGCCCGGTCGAGGACGGCCTCGCCGTGATGGCGAACCAGCGCGGCCCCGCGGCCCCGCTCGGCGTCGAGTTCGCGCCGCCGCACCGCGCCGCCCGGATCCGCCACCTGCTCGACGCGGGCGCGAAATGGTCGGCGCGGGACATGCCGGCCATCCACATGGACACCCGTCTCGCCTCCGCCGCGGCCCTGTTGGACCGGCTGCCCGCACGGGAACTCTCCGCCGACGCGGCTGTCCTCAGGGACCAACTCCTGCGCTGGAACCGGCACATGGACGCCGACAGCGGTGCTGCGGCGGTGTACGCGGAGGTGCGCGGCGCGGTCGTACGACGGCTCGCCGCCCATCCGGCCCTCGCCGTACTGGCCGAGCCGCCCGCCGTCCCGGAGATCTTCCTGCCCTGGCTCGCCCTCGTCCCGCGAGTCGCCTTCGCCCTCGAAAACCTCCTGACGGCACGGGAGTTGTACGGCATCGACCGTGACGACGTGGTGCGCGCGGCCGTCGAGGAGGTGGCCGCCAGGACAGCCTCCCGCACCTGGGGCGCCACCCATCGCCTCGCCCCCTGGCGGGCGTTCACCGGCATCGCGTACGACGAACCGGCCCTGTCCGGCGACAACGACTGCGTCCTGTCCACCTCGTCGGTACCCGGACTGACCGACCTGAGCGCCCGCGCATCCGCCGCCCGGTACGTCTGGGACCTCGCCGACCGGGACGACAGCCTCTGGGCGGTCCCGTTCGGAGCCGACGGCGTTCCCGGCGCGCCCCACCACCGCGACCAACTCCCCTTGTGGCTCAGGGGAGATCTCGCCCCGGTGACCACCGACTGGAACAAGCTGACCAAGGAGAGCGATGACGACTGAGACGTACGCCGACACCCGCGAGGCCGTGCACGAGCAACGGGTCGACGGCTTCGGCACGGTCCGGGTGCTGCCCGTCGACCCGCACGCCGACCTCGACGTCCTGCACGCCTGGGTCACCGAGGAGCGGGCCGCGTACTGGGGCATGACCGGGTTCACGAAGCAGCAGGTACTGGAGACCTATCTCCACCTCGACTCGCTCGACACCCACCACGCCTTCCTCACGCTCAAGGACGGCGTACCGGCCGCGCTCTTCCAGACGTACGAGCCCGAGGCCGACCGGGTCTCCGAGTGCTACGAGGTCCTGCCCGGCGACATCGGCATCCACCTGCTGATCGGCCCCCCGGCCCCCGGCGGCGGCGAGCGGCCGGGCTGGTCCTCCACGCTGCTGGCGGCGTTCCTGACGTACGCCCTGACCGGACTCGGCCGGCAGCGGGCCGTGGTCGAACCCGACGCCCGCAACGCCAAGGCCATCGCCCGTCTGACCCGGCAGGGATTCGTCCCCGCCGGTGACATCGTGCTCCCCGGGATCGACCTGCCCGAGGTCCGTCTGCCCGAGAAGCGAGCCCTGCTCGCCTTTCTCACGCGGGAGGCCTTCGAGAAGGGTCCGACGGCGCCGAGGTGAGCCGGACGCGGCCCCCGTCCGTACGTAACCGAGACTCTGCACATGCGGATACGGAGACGGCGTGTGAACGGAAACGGGCAGCGAGACCGGCGACGGCTCGGCGCACGGGCCCTGGCCCTGCTGGGCGGCGTCCTGGTGCTGGTGCTCTTCGGGGGCGTGGGCAGCGCGTCCGCCCACGCGGCGCTCACGGGCACCGACCCGCAGGACGGCAGCGTGCTGAAGTCGGCGCCCCGCGAGGTGACCCTGACGTTCAGCGAGTCGATCGGCCTGCTCGACGACTCCTTCCGCGTGCTCACCCCGGAGAACCGGCGCGTCCACACCGGCGACCCGAGCCACGCGGACGGCCGTTCCGACACCGCCACGGTCACCCTGCCGCGCGGCCTCGGCACCGGCACCTTCACCGTGGCCTGGCGGGTCGTCTCGGCGGACAGCCACCCCGTCTCCGGCGCCTTCACCTTCTCGATCGGCAAGCCCTCCACGACGGTCGCGCCCCTGCCGCCCACCGGCGGGAACCCCGCCTCCGCCGCCCTCTACGACATCGCCCGCGACGCCGCGTACAGCGGACTCGCCCTGCTCATCGGCGCGGCCACGTTCGTCCTGGCCTGCGGCTTCCCGGGCTCCGTACGGCGTCTGCTGGTGACCGGCTGGTGGACGCTGCTCGGCTCCACGTTCGCGCTGCTCCTGCTGCGCGGGCCCTATGAGCGCGGCACCGGCGTGGGCGGCGCCTTCGACCCGGCGATCCTGAGCGAGACCCTGACGAGCAGGCCCGGCATCGTGCTGGTGGCGCGGCTCGCGCTGCTCGCCGCGGCGGCCTTCGTGCCCCTCCGGACGCCGCTACGCGACCGGGAGTCCGGGCGGGGCGTCCTCGTACTCGGCGGACTGTTCTCGCTGGCGCTCGCGGTCACCTGGGCCGCCGCGGAGCATGCCTCCGCCGGGATCCAGGTCCCCGTGGCGATGGTCTCCTCCGTGCTGCATCTGCTCTCCATGGCGGTGTGGCTCGGTGGTCTGGCGGCCCTGCTGACGGCCCTCTACCGCCCCGCCGAGCTGATCCCCCCGGCCGTCGTCACCCGCTTCTCCCGGCTCGCCCTCACCTCGGTCGCCGTCCTCGCCATCACCGGCGTCTACCAGTCCTGGCGCGGCCTCGGCTCCTGGGACGCCCTGACCTCGACGTCGTACGGCAGGCTCCTGGTCGTCAAACTCGTCGGGGTGGCGCTGCTGCTGGCGGCGGCGTCGTTCTCGCGCCGCTGGACCGCCCGGCTCGCGACGAGGGAGCCCGCCGCCACCGTCCCCGCCGAGCGGGTCGCGGTGGCGGTGGCGGTGCCGGCCGGAGCGCCGACGCACCCGGCCGCGGCCACCGCCGAGGTACCGGACTCGCACGGAAGCGAGGACGCACCGACGGAGGAACCGACGGGCGCCGCTTCGCCGGAACTGGGACCGCCGGAAGAGGGACCGCCGGGAGCGGGATCGACCGGAGACGGGCCGGCAGGAGCCGGGCCCACGGGTGCGCGGCCGACGGGGGACGGGCCCGTGGCTGGTCAGGGGGACACCGCGTACCACCGCGGCCTGCGCCGCTCGGTGCTCGCCGAGGTCACCGTCGGGATCCTGGTGCTGGTGATCACGACGATGCTGACCGGGACCCAGCCCGGCCGCGCGGCCGCCGAGACGGCCGCCGTCGCCGCCGCGGCCGACCGGCCGTCCGCGACGACGACACTGGTGCCCTTCGACGTCGGCACCCCGGGCGGCCACGGCAAGGTCCAGATCGAGCTGTCGCCCGGCCGGGTGGGCGAGAACTCCGTGCAGGCCGTGATCATCGGCCCCGACGGCGGCCTCGCGACCGTCCCCGAACTGCGCCTCACCTTCACCCTGGAATCACAGAAGGTCGGCCCGATCGATTCGGGGATCACCGACAAGGGCGGCTACTGGACGTCCGACGGTCTCACCCTCCCCCTCCCCGGCACCTGGACGATGAAGGCCACGGTCCGCACCAGCGACATCGACGAGGTCACCGTCTCGAAGACGGTGAAGATCGGTTGAGGCGGCTCCGGAGAGGGAGGCCGGTGACGGCGTCCCGCCGGCAGTTCCCGGCCTGGGGTCCCGGCTGAGACGGAAACCGGGACGTCCAACGTCGAAGGGCCCCGCTGCAAGCAGCGGGGCCCTTCGACGTTAGTGCCCGGTGAGGCACTGGCGGAGGATACGAGATTCGAACTCGTGAGGGGTTGCCCCCAACACGCTTTCCAAGCGTGCGCCCTAGGCCACTAGGCGAATCCTCCGGGGCAAACAATACAAGACGTTGAGGAGTGCTCGCGAACTCGTTCCCCACCCCCGGCATCCTGTACTCTTTGCGGAGCCCCTCACGTGGCGCTATCTGACTGAACTCCCCCAGGGCCGGAAGGCAGCAAGGGTAGGTTGGCTCTGGCGGGTGCGTGGGGGGCGCTTGCGTTTCCGGAACGGTCGACGGACCGACGCCGGACCCCCACCGGACGGCCGCCGGGACGGATGCCGGGCCGGCCGGGGACCGTACGCCGCCGGGCTCGCGCCAGGGATGCGCTCAGGACGGTCCGTGTTGTCAGTGGGCGCCTATAACCTCGTAGACGTGTCGTCTCTCGCGCTGTACCGCCGTTATCGCCCGGAGTCGTTCGCCGAGGTCATTGGGCAGGAGCATGTCACCGACCCGTTGCAGCAGGCGCTGCGGAACAACCGGGTCAATCACGCGTACCTGTTCAGCGGTCCGCGCGGGTGCGGCAAGACCACGAGCGCGCGCATCCTGGCCCGTTGCCTGAACTGCGAGCAGGGGCCCACACCGACCCCGTGCGGGGAGTGCCAGTCCTGTCAGGACCTCGCCCGCAACGGCCGGGGATCCATCGACGTCATCGAGATCGACGCGGCTTCGCACGGTGGTGTGGACGACGCCCGTGACCTGCGGGAAAAGGCCTTCTTCGGGCCCGCGAGCAGCCGGTACAAGATCTACATCATCGACGAGGCCCACATGGTCACGCCGGCCGGTTTCAACGCGCTGCTGAAGGTCGTCGAGGAACCCCCGGAGCACCTCAAGTTCATCTTCGCCACGACCGAGCCCGAGAAGGTCATCGGGACGATCCGGTCGCGGACCCACCACTACCCGTTCCGGCTGGTGCCCCCGGGGACCCTGCGCGAGTACCTGGGCGAGGTCTGCGGGCAGGAGGGGATTCCTGTCGCGGACGGCGTGCTTCCCCTGGTCGTACGGGCGGGCGCGGGCTCCGTGCGTGACTCCATGTCCGTGATGGACCAGCTGCTCGCGGGTGCCGCCGACGCCGGTGTGACGTACGCCATGGCGACCTCGCTGCTCGGGTACACGGACGGCTCGCTGCTGGACGCCGTCGTCGAGGCGTTCGCGGCGGGGGACGGCGCCGCAGCCTTCGAAGTGGTGGACACCGTCATCGAAGGCGGTAACGACCCGCGGCGATTCGTCGCCGACCTGCTGGAGCGGCTGCGGGACCTGGTCATCCTGGCGGCCGTTCCGGACGCGGCGGAGAAGGGGCTCATCGACGCTCCGGTCAACGTGGTGGAGCGCATGCAGGCGCAGGCCGGGGTCTTCGGCGCCGCCGAGCTGAGCCGGGCCGCCGACCTCGTCAACGACGGGCTGACGGAAATGCGCGGAGCCACCTCGCCGCGCCTCCAGCTCGAACTCATCTGCGCGCGCGTCCTGCTGCCCGCCGCCTACGGGGACGAGCGGTCCCTCATGGCCCGGCTCGACCGGATCGAGCGCGGGGTGAACTTCTCCGGCGGCGGAGCGGCCCCCGCCATGGGCTACGTGCCCGGACCCGAGGCGCACGGCCCGGTGCCGGTCCCGCAGGCCGGACCGGCGGTTCCTCCCGGCGGCGGCCCCGCGGTGGCCCGTGCGGCGGCCCGGGGGGCGGGACAGGGCGCAGGGCAGGTAGCCGGGCCGGTGGGAGCCGGTGAGGGGGCCGGAGCCGTCCCGGGAGCGATGCCCGGGACGTCCGCGCCCGTCGCGCCCGTGGCGCCTGCGGCATCCGTCACCTCCCCGGCTCCGGCGAGTGCGCCCTCGTACGCGCCCGTGGCGCCCGAGCAGCCCGCGGCCCCGCCGGCCGGTGCTCCCGCGGGGGCCGCGCCCGGTGCCTGGCCGACCGCGACCGCCGCCGGTAGCGGCAGGCGCCCCGGCGGCTGGCCCACGGCGACGCCCGCGGGCAGCGGGCAGGCTCCCGCGCCGGCGCCCGCCACCGCCCCCGCTCCTCCCGCCGCCGGACACGGAGCGCCCCAGACGCCCGCTCCGGCCATGGCTCCGGCCGCGGGTGGTCCCGACCCCCGCGTGCTGTGGCCGAACATCCTGGAGGCGGTGAAGAACCGCCGCCGGTTCACCTGGATCCTGCTCAGCCAGAACGCGCAGGTCACGGCCTTCGACGGTACGACGCTGCAGATCGGCTTCGTCAACGCCGGGGCGCGGGACAACTTCGCGAGCAGCGGCAGCGAGGACGTGCTGCGGCAGGCGCTCGCGGAGCAGTTCAACGTGCAGTGGAAGGTCGAGGCCATCGTTGACGCCTCGGGCGGCTCGGCACCGCCGGCCGCTCCGGCGGGCGGCGGTTTCGGCGGCGGAGGCGGTTACGGCGGTGGCGCCGGCGGCTACGGCGGTGGCGGCGGTGGCACCGGCGGTTACGGCGGGGCTCCGGCAGGCCAGCGCCCCGCGCCCCAGCAGCCGTCCGCTCAGGCTTCGGGGCCCCCGGCCCCGCAGTCCGGCCCCTCGGCGGGCCGTGCCCAGGGCCAGGGCATGTCCGCGCCCGCGTCGGCCCCGGCGTACGAGCCGCCGCCGGTCGCCCCCGAGGACGACACCCCCGAGGACGACGACCCCGACCTGGACGAGTCCGCCCTCTCGGGCCACGACCTGATCGTCCGCGAGCTCGGGGCAACGGTGGTCGAGGAGTTCTCGAACGAATGAGGGGCCCGCCCCCGACGCGGCCCCCCACCCCACCGCCTCCGGCGGCACTGTCCGTCCGAGCGCGGCTCCCCGCCGCACAGCTGCGACTTCCCGCCGTACGGCCGCCGCCTCCGGCCGTACCGTCGCTGCCTCTGGCCGCACTGTCCGTACGAGCGCCTCTCCCTGCCGCACCGCTGCGACTTCCCGCCGTACGGCCGCCGCCTCCGGCCGCACCGGCCGTACCGCCGCTGCCTCTGGCCGCACTGTCCGTCCGAGTGCCGCTCCCTGCCGCACCGCTGCGACTTCCCGCCGTACGGCCGTCGCCTCCGGCCGCACTGTCCGTACCGTCGCTGCCCGCCATACCGGCGCGGTTTCACGCTGTTCCGGCACGGCCCTCCGCCGTACCGCCGCTGCCTCCGGCCGCACTGGCCGTACCCGGCGGCACTCCAGCCGTACCCGGCGGTGTTTCCCGCTGTACCGGCCGTGCTTCACGCCATACCGGCGCGGCTTCCCGCCATACCGGCGCCATCTTCCGCCCTGCTGGTGCCACCTCCCGCCGTACGGGCTGTACCGGCGCGACTTCTCCTTGTTCCGGCGCTCCGGCGCCCCCGCATCACCTTCGGCCGACAGGCCCCGGCTGCATCCCGGGGGATGAGCGAACCCTGACCCGCTCAGACCTGCCTGCCCGGACCCGCCCGGTCGGATCCAGGCACGCTCGGACCCCGGCTTCGGGAGCCCGCCGGGCGGTCGGTCTCCGGGGTCGGGGCGGCTCGGGCGGATCTCGGGGGTGCCTCGGAAGCGGTTCCGGGGGGCGGCTCTCGGGGCTCGGGGGACCCGGTTCTCGGAGGATCGCACCAGTGTCGTACCCCGTCCGTTTCGGAAGCCCCCACAAGGGCACCCTCGTGCGGCGGCTAGGCTGACCCCGTGAAGGTCCTTGTCATCGGTGGTGGCGCCCGCGAACACGCCCTGTGCCGCTCCCTGTCCCTCGACCCCGACGTCACCGCCCTGTACTGCGCTCCCGGGAACGCCGGGATCGCGGAGGTGGCGGAGCTGCGCGCGGTCGACGCCCTCGACGGCGCCGCCGTGGCCGCGCTGGCCACGGAGCTCGGCGCCGAGCTGGTGATCGTGGGCCCGGAGGCCCCGCTCGTCGCCGGTGTCGCCGACGCCGTGCGCGCGGCGGGCATCCCCTGCTTCGGTCCCTCCGGGGAGGCCGCGCAGCTTGAGGGCTCCAAGGCGTTCGCGAAAGACGTGATGGCGGGTGCCGGCGTCCCCACGGCACGCTCGTACGTCTGCGCGACGCCCGAGGAGGTCGAGGAGGCGCTCGACGCGTTCGGAGCGCCGTACGTCGTGAAGGACGACGGACTGGCGGCCGGCAAGGGCGTCGTCGTGACCGACGACCTCGAGACGGCGCGGGCGCACGCCAACGCCTGCGACCGCGTCGTCATCGAGGAGTTCCTCGACGGTCCCGAGGTCTCCCTCTTCGCGATCACCGACGGCACGACCGTCGTCCCGCTCCAGCCCGCCCAGGACTTCAAGCGCGCGCTGGACGGCGACCAGGGCCCGAACACCGGCGGCATGGGCGCGTACTCGCCGCTGCCCTGGGCGGACCCGAAGCTCGTCGACGAGGTCATGGAGACCGTCCTCCAGCCGACCGTCGACGAACTGCGCCGCCGCGGCACGCCGTTCTCAGGACTTCTGTACGCCGGTCTGGCGATCACCAGCCGTGGCGTGCGGGTCATCGAGTTCAACGCCCGCTTCGGCGACCCCGAGACCCAGGTGGTCCTCGCCCGTCTGAAGACCCCGCTCGCCGGTGTCCTGCTGGCGTCCGCGAACGGCACCCTCGCCGATCTGGAACCGCTGCGCTGGAGCGACGACGCGGCGGTCACCGTGGTCGTGGCCTCGCACAACTACCCGGACACCCCGCGCACCGGCGACCCGATCACCGGGCTCGACGCGGTGGCCGCGGAGGACGCCCCGCACGCCTACGTCCTGCACGCCGGCACCCGGCACGAGGGCGGGGCGGTGGTGAGCGCGGGCGGCCGTGTGCTGTCCGTCACAGCGATCGGATCCGGCCTCGTCGAGGCCCGCGAGCGGGCCTACGCGGCGGTCGCCCGCATCGGTCTGGAGGGTTCGCAGCACCGCACGGACATCGCGGCGAAGGCGGCGGCCGAGGCATAGACCCCAGGTCCCCATAGCATCACCGGGCCCCGGATTCCGTACGGAATCCGGGGCTTTGTGGTGCCGCGTCCGGGTGCCGCGACCTGCGGGTTTCCGTGGAGAACGGAGGGTCCGGCCAAGGACCGTCGTCATCCACCTTTCCCCAGAGCCATTCCATCGAGTGACCGATGGCCTATCCAGCTGACGAGGGCCGGGGCCCCAACTAGGGTGCGGCGAAAGCATTCCGGCACTTGGCCCACCGGCATTGCGATGTCGGTGGCGGGTGCCACAGTGGGGGAGTGACCAACGCCAGGGAATCCGTCGGCTCCGGCAGTGAGAACGCCGGGGCCCGGCGGACAATAGGGGGTGACGTCCGGTCGTGACCGGTATGGGTGTGGAGGTGGGCGCGCAGACCGCGCGCTCCCGGGCTCTCGCCGTGCTGCGCGTCCGCAGCAGGGCGCTGGCCGTCGCCCTGCTGCCCGCGGCCGTGGCCGTCGTGCTGCTCGTCGGTGGCTCCACCGGCCGCATCACCGGTGGGCCCTGGGGGATCGCGCGGTGGATCGTGACGGTCCTCGCCGTCGTCGTTCTTCTCGCGGCGGCGGGCATCGCGCTCCTGGTGGCCCGTGCCCGGCCCGCGATGAGCCCCACGGTCCCGATCTCCGAGGAGTCGGCCCCCGATCTCTACCGGATGGTCCGTGACCTGGCGGACCGACTCGAGGTTCCGGCTCCCTCGGCGATAGCGCTCACTCCCGACTGCGACAGCTGGCTGGAGGACCGCACCCACCGGGCGCACGGCCGGTTCTCGTCGGGCGGCGCGGACGCACCGGCGGGCACGGACAGCCGGCGCGGGAGCCTGGTCGGCGGCCGCCCGGTACCGGTGCTGGCGAGCCACGCCCGCCGGGTCTCCGCCGCCCCCGTCCTCGTCATCGGTTCCCCCTTCCTGTGGTGGATGCGGGTCGGCGAGCTGCGGGCGGTCCTCGCCCCGGTCGTCGCCGGTACGGGCCCGTCGGCGCACCCGGACATAGCCGCGGCGCGCCGGTTCGTCCGTGGTCTGGACGCGGCCGTGGCCGTGACCTCGGCCCCCGGCCGTGACCCGCTCTCCCGCACGGTCCTGGCCGGTGCGGGCTGGGTGACCCGTCTCCTGCTGCGCGGCTGCCGGGTCCATGCCGCCGAAATGGAGCGGGGTGTGGCGTCCGCGGCGGCCGAGCGCGCCCAGGCCGTGGACTACGGCGTGCGGATCGTCGCCCAGGAACAGGTGGGTCTGGCGTACGCGGGCTGGGACCGCCTGCTGACCCGTGTCGCGCTGCCCGCCTGGCGGATGGGCCGCTGGCCCTCCCGGCTGGACGTGGGCGTCGTCGCCGCCCTGACCGAGCTGTCCCGCCGCGACCGGCTGGCCGAGGGCTTCACCTCCCGGCTCGGTGAACGCCCGGCCTGCGACCTGCTCGAAGAGCCCGGCACGGTGGACGAGGCGGCCTCGCTGCTCGCCGCCCGGCTCTTCCACGGCGGTCCCGCGGAGGCCGGCCCCGACTGGGCGCCGGTCGACTGGCAGGACTACCCGGACGAGGTCGTCGACCGTAAGTGGCGCACCGACGCGGCCCGCCTGCACCGGGTCCTGGACGCGCTCGGCGTCCGGCACCCCGCCGACCCCGCGCTGCCGGAGGCGGACGGACCGACCCTGGCCCGGGTGCTGGACCACCTGTCCGCGCCGCAAGGAGCCACGCCCGCCCCGGAACCGCACCCGCAGGCCGCCCTCGCGGTCCACCGCACGGAGGCCTACGGGGAGATGGGGATCGCCGAGAGCGACGATCCGGAACTCGCCGTGGGGAACGAGCGGTCGGCCGCCCTGGCGGCCGGGATCACCGCCGAGGTCGCCCGCGAGGAGGCGTCCGCCCCGGCGGCGCCCCCGCCCACCGGGGGCGCCGAGCAGCAGGGACCCGACCACGCCCTCTGGGACGACCGGATGCTTCCGCTGTTCCCTCTCCAGCCGCCCAGGACCGGTCGTGAACTGCTGGCCGACCACGTCACGGCGATGGTCTGCTGCGCCGCGATGGACACCGCCGGGGCGGCTCCCGGACTCGACTGGCTGGACGGCCCGTCCCTCCTCGTCGCCGGTGAACGGGCGGCGGACCTCGGCCCGAGGGTCCTCACCCTCATAGAGACCGGGGACCCCACTCCCCTGCGGGACTGGCTCCGCCATCTCGGAGTCCGCCCGGAGAAACCCGTCCGCCTGGTCTGACGACCGTCCGGCGGCCGACTCCCCCCACACTCGCAGCCACTCCGGCCCAGCCGGAGCCACCCGTTCCACTCACGTCAATTCGCGACGAACGGTGACGGACTGCGTGCGTAATGTGATGTGCTGGGACCGATCGCGCACAGCGCAAGGGCTTACCAGTACGACGGGGGAACGAGGGAGGGGAGCGGGCATGGGATCGGAGCAGATCCGCCGCTGGGAGTCGGGAGCACTCGCGCACGCCGTCACGGACCCCTTCGGCCAGGGCCCGGTTCCCTGGCTCCGCGGCAGTGAGACCTATTTCGACGACACCGGCCATGTCGTCCCCTGGTACCTGGACCCCGACACACCCCAGGCGCCCCAGCCGGCGACCGACGCCTCACGGATCCCGGCCCCGCGCTCCACCTCCCGCACCCGCCCGCGCACCGGTCCCGGAGGTCCCCGCTCCGCCGACGACGTCCGCCGCCAGATCAAGGGCTTCACCACCACGGGTGCCGCCGCCCCCGGCGAGTCCATCGACTTCCATGTCACGGTCGACCCGCCGCAGGAGTTCAGCGTCGACATCTACCGCATCGGCCACTACGGCGGCGACGGCGCCAGCAAGATCACCACAAGCCCCCGGCTCTCCGGCATCGTCCAGCCGCCGCCGCTCGCCGCCGACCGCACGGTCTCCTGCCATCACTGGTGGCTGTCCTGGCGCCTGCAGATCCCGTCCTACTGGAACGTCGGCGCCTATGTCGCCGTCCTCACCACCGTCGACGGCTACCGCTCCCACGTTCCCTTCACCGTCCGCAACCACCAGACGGCCGACCTGCTCCTGCTGCTCCCGGACATCACCTGGCAGGCGTACAACCTGTACCCGGAGGACGGCCACACCGGCGCCAGCCTCTACCACGCGTGGGACGAGAACGGCCGACTGCTCGGGGAGGCCGACGCGGCGACGACCGTCTCGTTCGACCGCCCCTACGCGGGCGCGGGCCTCCCCCTCCATGTGGGGCACGCCTACGACTTCATCCGCTGGGCCGAGCGTTACGGATACGACCTCGCGTACGCCGACGCCCGCGATCTGCACGCCGGCCGCGTCGACCCCACCCGCTACCGCGGCCTGGTCTTCCCGGGCCACGACGAGTACTGGTCGCCGCAGATGCGCCGCACCGCGGAACTCGCCCGAGAGCACGGCACCTCGCTCGTCTTCCTCTCCGCCAACACGATGTACTGGCAGGTGGAGCTGGGGCCTTCCCCGTCGGGCGTCGCCGACCGGCTGCTGACCTGCCGAAAACGCCGGGGCCCGGGCAAGCCCGCCCTGTGGCGGGAGATCGACCGCCCGGAGCAGCAGCTCATCGGCATCCAGTACGCGGGACGCGTCCCCGAACCGCACCCCCTGATCGTCCGCAACGCCGACCACTGGCTGTGGGAGGCGACCGGCGCCCACGACGGCGACGAGGTGGAGGGCATGGTCGCGGGCGAGGCGGACCGTTACTTCCCGCGCACCCCGCTGCCGGAGCACCAGGACCGGATCCTGCTCGCGCACTCCCCGTACCCGGACAGCGAGGGCGTCCCCCGCCATCAGGAGACCTCGCTCTACCGGGCCCCGTCCGGCGCCCTGGTCTTCGCGTCCGGAACGTTCGCGTGGTCTCCGGCCCTCGACCGCCCGGGCCACGTGGACGCCCGTATCCAGCGGGCGACCGCCAATCTCCTCGACCGCATCTGCAAACACGACTGAGGAAGCCCCGCCGGGCACCGCGCGGCACACCCGCGCCGAGGGCACCCGGACCCGCTTGGCGCGCCCCTGTCCAAACCCGCTCGCCCCATACGGGAGAATCGAGGCAGTTGGACATAACCACGGGGAGGAACCGTGTCCGGATTCGTCGAAAAGCCCGAGCCCCTTCAGGTGCCGGGTCTGGTACATCTGCACACCGGCAAGGTGCGCGACCTGTACCAGAACGAGGCGGGCGACCTCGTGATGGTCGCCAGCGACCGCATCTCCGCCTACGACTGGGTTCTCCCCACCGAGATCCCCGACAAGGGCCGCACACTCACCCAGCTCTCCCTGTGGTGGTTCGACCAGCTCGCCGAGCTGGCGCCCAACCATGTGGTGAGCACCGACCTCCCGCCGGGCGCCCCGGCCGACTGGGCCGGCCGCACCCTGATCTGCAAGTCCCTGCGGATGGCTCCCGTCGAGTGCGTCGCCCGCGGCTATCTGACCGGCTCGGGACTCGTCGAGTACAACGCGTCCCGCACGGTCTGCGGCCTCGCGCTCCCCGAGGGTCTCGTCGACGGCTCGGAACTCCCCGCGCCGATCTTCACCCCGGCCACCAAGGCCGCGGTCGGCGAGCACGACGAGAACGTGTCGTACGAGGAGGTCGCCCGTCAGGTCGGCGCCGACACCGCCGCCGAGCTGCGCCAGGCGACCCTCGCCCTCTACGGCCGCGCCCGTGACATCGCCCGGGACCGGGGCATCATCCTCGCGGACACCAAGTTCGAGTTCGGCTACGAGGGCGAGACGCTAGTCCTGGCCGACGAGGTGCTGACCCCGGACTCCTCGCGCTTCTGGCCGGCCGACGCCTGGGAGCCGGGCCACGCGCAGTCGTCCTTCGACAAGCAGTACGTCCGCGACTGGCTGACCTCCGCGGAGTCGGGCTGGGACCGCAAGAGCGAGCAGCCGCCGCCCGCCCTGCCCGAGCGCGTCGTGGAGGCCACCCGCGCCAAGTACATCGAGGCGTACGAGCGTCTGACGGGCGTCAGCTGGACCTGACCCCGTCCCGGGCCCGGCCGTCGGCCGGGCCCGGGAGCCGCCCGAGCCGGACGGTGCGAAGGATGTCCCGCCCCGGCAGAGCCCACGAAGAAGCCCCCGACCACAGGTCGGGGGCTTCTTTACTGGAGCGGACGACCAGGTTCGAACTGGCGACCTCAACCTTGGCAAGGTTGCGCTCTACCAACTGAGCTACGTCCGCATGCGCCGTGGCGCGAGAGCTACTATACCCAACCTTGCTCCCGTGCGAGACGCACTGCCGTGTGTCGGTTCTCGGCGCCGAGCTTGGACGCGGCCGACGACAGATAGTTCCGTACGGTCCCCTGGGACAGCGCGGCCCGCTCCGCGATCTCCGCCACGGGCGCCCCGTCGGCGGCGAATTCGAGTACCTCGGCCTCGCGCGCGGTCAGCGGCGAGTCCCCGGCGGAGATCGCGTCGGCGGCCAACTCCGGGTCCACATAACGGTTTCCCGCGTGCACGGTCCGGATGATCTCAGCGAGCCGACGCGCGCTGACGGTCTTCGGGACGAACCCGCGCACACCTGCCGCAAGCGCCCGCTTCAGATGCCCCGGCCGCCCGTGACTCGTCACGATCAGCACCTGGCAGCCCGGCAGTTCGGCCCGCAGGGATGTGGCCACGCTCACACCGTCCGCTCCCGGCATCTGAAGATCGAGGACGGCGACATCGGGCACATGGGCCCGCGCCATCGCCAGCGCCTCCGGCCCGGTCGCCGCCTCGGCCACCACGACGAGGTCGTCCTCCAGCCCGAGCAGCGCGGCCAGGGCTCCCCGGATCAGATGCTCGTCGTCGGCGAGCAGCAGCCGTACGGGGGCGTCGGGTGTCGACGCGCCGGGCGGTACGGACGTCGTCGGTACGGACGTCATGGGGTGGCCTCTCTCACCTGGTGCGGAACGGGCGGGGGCGCCGACCCTCGCCGCCTCTCGCCGTTCCCGGAGCCCGAGCTCCCGTCTCCGTGGCGGTCGCTGTCGCTGTCCGTGGTTCTGTCCCTGTCCCTGTCCCGGCCCCGATCCCCTTCTCCGTCCCGGTCCCGATCCTCTTTTCCGCCCTGGTCCCGATCCCCTTTTCTGCCCTGGTATCTGTCTCCGATCGGGGAGGCGGACAGCGGTACTTCCGCCGTCAGCCGGAACACCCCGCCGTTCGCGCCGGCCCGCAGTACCCCGTCCACCTCCCCCAACCGCTCCCGCAGCCCCACGAGCCCGGTCCCTCTCCGCCGCCCGGAGTCGCCCTCCGGTCCGGGGTCCGGTCCCGTCCGGTCCGGCACCCCGTCGTTCTCGACGGTGAGGGTCACCCGCTCCTCCGTCACGCGCAGGGACAGCGCGCACCTCTTGGCGTCCCCGTGCCGCAGCACGTTCGTGGTCGCCTCCCGCACGACCCAGCCGAGCGCCGACTGCACCTGCGCGGGCAGTTCCGCGGCGGTGGCGGTGATGTCGCAGTCGATGCCCGCCGCGGTCAACACCCCTTGGGCTCCGGCCAGTTCGTTGGTCAGGTCGGCGTCGCGGTAGCCCCGTACGACCTCGCGCACCTCCCGCTGGGACTCCCGGGCGATCCGCTGCACCTCGGTCATCTGGTCCACGGCCTCGGTCCGTCCGCGTCTGGCCAGCTGCACGGCGAGTTCGCTCTTGAGGGCGATCACCGCGAGGTTGCGGCCCATCACGTCGTGCAGATCGCGGCCGAAGCGCAGCCGCTCCTCGGCGACGGCGAGCCGGGCGCGGGTCTCGCGGGCCTCGTCGAGTTCGTAGACGGCGTCGAGCAGCCAGACGGAGAAGGCCGCGGTGAACGTGAGGAAACCGGCGGTGAGCAGGACCAGGACGGCGGTGACCAGCGCGGCGGAGCCAGGGAAGCCGAGGGGGAGGGAGAGCGCGCCGGCACCCGCCGCCGCGCCGAGGACGGCGTAGGTCATCCGGCGTTTGCGGCGAGTCCCGAGCGCGACCGTGCCCGTGCCGAACGCGGTGACACCGACGAGCACCGAGGAGGCGACCAGGTATTGGCCGTCGCTCGCCGGGTGCCACGGGGTGCCCGAGACGACGGCCCCGACGACGGCCACGACGCAGGTGCTCACGGCCAGCGCGAGCAGCGTCCGCCGGGGCTGTTCGCGGGTACCGCGCGTCCAGTCCAGCGCCCGCGAGGCGGTCACCGCGCAGAACACGGAGTGCCCGCACACCAGTAGGAACAGGATCCAGGACCGTCCCGTCGACACGTCCCCGAAGAGGGGCAGTCCGATCGAGGCGGCTTCGAGCACGGTGAAGAAGTGGAACGACCACCGTGTGTACGTCTCGACCTTCGCCGGTGTGCTCTTGCCCCGCCACCAGCCGGACGGCCTGCCCATGCCCACCCCCGCGTCCGTGGTCACCGCCGCGGCTCCCAGCGGAACCACCGTCGTACAGCAAACACCGCGATCACGGTCCAGGCCACCGCCGTGAAGAGGGCGCCCGCGGTGTCGTGTGCGGAGAGGTGCCCGGTCCAGCCGCCGCGGATCAGGGTGATCACCGGGGTGAGCGGCAGCAGTTCGCAGAACCGGGCCATGCCGTCGGGCAGCATCTCCAGGGGGATGAAGGTCCCGGAGCCGACCAGCGACACCAGGGTCAGGGGCGTGGCCGCGAACTGGGCCCCCTCGACGCTCCTGCTGAAGCTCGCGGTGACGGCGGCGAGCGCCGGCCAGGTGATGAGTGCCAGCAGGAGCCCCAGCAGGACGAGTTGGGGTTTCTCGGGGGTTCCGACACCGAGTGTCACCCGGTAGGCGACGGTCAGGATCAGGCACTGGGCGAGACCGATCGCCACCGAGGGCAGCGCGGCGCCCGCGAGGATCTCCAGGTCCCGCAGCTCTCCGGTGCGCAGCCGCTTGAGGACGAGTTCCTCGCGGCGGGCCGCGTACACGCTCACCAGGGAGCTGTAGACGGCGAAGAGGAGCGAGAAGCCGATGGAGGAGGGGAGCAGGATCGACCCGACGGTGAGTCCGGTGCCCTTCAGGTTCATCGTGTCGACGTTCGAGCGGAGCATGAACGGCATGACCAGCGGTACGAACACCGCCGCCGCGAGGGTCGCCTTGGTGCGGCCCAGCAGCGTCAGTTCGGCGCGGGCCAGTGCTCTCGTCCGGCCGGCGGCCGTGGTCCTCGGCGTGCCGGCCCGGGTGGTGACTGCCGTTGCGCTCATGCCGCTGTCCCCCTCTTCCGCGCTTTCGCGGCGGTCCTGTTGTTCCGGGCGTTCCCGGTTGTGCCCTTTCGGGAGAACCCGGGCATCCTGCGGGCGTCCGAGGCCGGTTCCGCCGTCCTCGGCCCGTTCGCGCCCCGCGCCGCCTCCCGCGCGATCCGAAGGAAGGCCTCCTCCAGCGAGGCCGAGCGCACATCGAGCCCCCGCAGCTCGACCCTTGCCCGCTCGGCCCACACGAGCAGGGCGGTGGCCGTCCGTTGCAGCTCGTGGGTGCGCAGCCTGATCACGCGGCCCGCCGTCTCGTGGCCGCTGACGCCGAGCTCCGGCAGCGGGGGCAGGTCGCCGGGGAAGTAGCCTTCGGGCAGCTCGAAGGAGACGTGCGACGGCTGGGAGGCGGTCACTTCGGCCGGAGTGCCGACGGCCGCGATACGTCCTTCGTGGAGGATCGCCAGCCGGTCGGCGAGTACCTCCGCCTCCTCCAGATAGTGGGTGGTCAGCAGGACCGTGGTCCCGCCGTCGCGCAGTTCACGGATCAACTCCCAGGTGTTCCGGCGGCCTTCCACGTCGAGTCCGGTCGTGGGCTCGTCGAGGAAGACGACCTCGGGGTCGCCGAGGAGTGCGAGCGCCAGGTCCAGGCGCCGCTTCTCACCGCCGGACAACTGCTTCACACGGACGCCGGAGCGGTGCGCGAGACCGGCCCTGTCCAGCGCCTGTTCCAGGGGCCGGGCCCCGCTGGTGCACGCGGCCCACATCCGTGCGGTCTCCGTGACCGTCAGCTCGGAAGGGAAGCCGCCTTCCTGGAGCATCATGCCGATACGGGGCCGTAGAGCGGCCCGGTCCGCGTACGGATCGTGCCCGAGAACCCGCACGCGTCCGCCGGCGGGGGACGCCAGACCCTCGATCAGCTCGACGGTGGATGTCTTGCCCGCGCCATTGGTGCCGAGAAGAGCGAAGAGCTCACCGCGGCCCACGGAGAAGGTGACTCCGCGCACCGCCTCGAAATCTCTTCCGTCGCCCCCGTACACGCGTCGCAGATCCGTGACCTCGATCACGTCGACTTGCTCGTTCGTGTTCATGGAATCAGCGTCCCGGCGGACGGGCCCCGGCAGCAGTGCGCGTTGTCATCACTCCGCATGACAAATGTCAGACGGCACCCGGACATGAGCGGCCTGCGCACACGAAGAAGCCCCCGACCTGAGGTCAGGGGCTTCTTTCTGGAGCGGACGACCAGGTTCGAACTGGCGACCTCAACCTTGGCAAGGTTGCGCTCTACCAACTGAGCTACGTCCGCATTGCCGCCGACCGGCTTCCACCGATCGGCGCGAGCACCACCCTACCCGATCGACAACTGTGATCGGTAAGCGATGCAGAGCGGGTGACAGGAATTGCACACTGCGCCTTCCCCCTGGAAGGGGGATGTTCTGCTACTGAACTACACCCGCACGACCTTGGCTTCCGGCTTTTCCGTCCGGGCCCCTCGGCGTGTTCCAGACTCTAGCTGATCAGGCGGGGGTCAGCGCAAGTCGGTTGTTCCAGGGTCCGGCGGAGGGGTCTTGCGGAGCCGGCGGAGGGTCTCGCGGCACCAGGCCCGGGGTGCCCGCCCGGGGTGCCCGCCCGGGGCGCCGGCTCAGTGCGCCTCGGCGAACGCCTCGTAGACCTTCTTGGGGATCCGGCCGCGCGGCGGCACGTCCATCTTGTTGGAGCGGGCCCAGGCGCGGACCGCGGCCGGGTCGGGCGTCAGCGCGGTGTGCGTGTACGCCTTCCCGGACTTCGACTGCTTGCGGCCGGCCTCGACGTACGGCTCGAGCGCCTTACGCAGTTCCTTGGCATTGGCTGGATTCAGGTCGATCTCGTACGACTTGCCGTCGAGTCCGAAGGCGATCGTTTCCGCCGCTTCCGAGCCGTCGATGTCGTCAAAGAGAGTGACCACGACACGCTGCGCCACGAATATCGGTCCCTTCGTGCGGCACCTCCGCGATCAACGGTCATGACGTGCGCGGACGTCACGGAGTTGTCGGGGAGATGTCGACTGTCCGGCTGTTATCGAGCAAAGTATCGGCTATTGCCAATTCATTTGTACAGTGCCCGGCATTGCATTGTGAAGCCCGACTAAATCCCCCCGCGTGTCCGAAGGCAATGGGGTCCTGCCGCTCTTCTGCGGTTTTTCCCAGGATTTTCCGTCGATGCCCCCGCGCCGATGCGGGATCGTGATCGGGGTCACGTAGGATTCTACGAATCTACGCGAGTAGAAATTTTGTACGGGTAGTCTGAAGGGACCTGCTCAGCACCACACACCGGGAGTGCCAGTGGCACGCGTCGTAGTCGACGTCATGCTCAAGCCGGAGATCCTCGACCCCCAGGGCCAGGCGGTGCAGCGTGCACTGCCGCGCCTCGGTTTCGAAGGTGTCTCCGATGTCCGTCAGGGAAAGCGATTCGAACTGGAAGTGGACGGACCGGTGGACGACGCCGCGCTCGCCCGCATCCATGAACTGGCGGAATCCTTCCTCGCCAACACCGTGATCGAGGACTTCACCGTCAAGGTCGAGGAAGTCGCGGAGGCCGGAAAGTGACCGCTCGTATTGGAGTCGTCACCTTTCCCGGCAGCCTCGACGACCGCGACACGCAGCGCGCGATCCGGCTGGCGGGCGCCGAACCCGTAGCTCTCTGGCACAAGGACAAGGACCTCAAGCAGGTCGACGCCGTGGTGCTGCCCGGCGGTTTCTCGTACGGCGACTATCTGCGGGCGGGCGCCATCTCGCGCTTCTCGCCGGTGATGGAGACCGTCATCGGGCAGGCGAAGTCCGGAATGCCGGTTCTCGGCATCTGCAACGGCTTCCAGGTCCTCACCGAGGCGCACCTTCTCCCCGGCGCGATGCTCGGCAACAACCACCTCCACTTCATCTGCCGCGACCAGAAGCTGCGGGTGGAGAACGCGGACACCGCCTGGACCGCCGACTACACGGCCGGCCAGGAGATCCACATCCCGCTGAAGAACATGGACGGGCGGTACGTCGCCGACGAGCACACGCTCGACATGCTGGAGGCCGAGGGCCGGGTCGCGTTCCGTTACGTTGACGTCAACCCGAACGGATCGCTGCGCGACATCGCCGGCATCACGAACGCGGCGGGCAACGTCGTCGGTCTGATGCCGCACCCGGAGCACGCCGTCGAGCCGCTGGTCGGGTCCGGCCGCACCGACGGCCTCCCCTTCTTCACCTCGATCCTCAAGAAGCTGGTCAACGCATGAGCCGCACGCCTCTGGACACGGTCGAGAACGCGGCCGCGACCCCCGACGTCGAGCTGCCCTGGGCCGAACTGGGCCTGAAGAAGGACGAGTACGAGCGCGTCGTCGAGATCCTCGGCCGCCGCCCGACCGGCGCCGAGCTCGCCATGTACTCCGTCATGTGGTCCGAGCACTGCTCCTACAAGTCCTCGAAGGTCCACCTCCGCCAGTTCGGCGAGAAGGCCCCGCAGTCCGACGCCCTGCTCGTCGGCATCGGCGAGAACGCCGGTGTTGTCGACGTCGGCCAGGGCTACGCGGTCACCTTCAAGGTCGAGTCGCACAACCACCCGTCGTACGTCGAGCCCTACCAGGGCGCGGCCACCGGCGTCGGCGGCATCGTGCGCGACATCATCGCGATGGGCGCGCGCCCGGTCGCGGTCGTCGACCCGCTGCGCTTCGGCGCGGCCGACCACCCCGACACCAAGCGCGTCCTGCCGGGCGTCGTCGCGGGCATCGGCGGCTACGGCAACTGCCTGGGCCTGCCCAACATCGGCGGCGAGGTCGTCTTCGACGCCTGCTACCAGGGCAACCCGCTGGTCAACGCCGGCGCCATCGGCGTCATGCGGCACGAGGACATCCACCTCGCGAAGGCGTCCGGCACGGGCAACAAGGTCATCCTGTACGGGGCCCGCACGGGCGGCGACGGCATCGGCGGCGCGTCGATCCTCGCCTCGGAGACCTTCGACGACGCCAAGCCGTCGAAGCGTCCCGCCGTCCAGGTCGGTGACCCCTTCCAGGAGAAGCTCCTCATCGAGTGCACCCTGGAGGCCTTCGCCGAGAAGCTGGTCGTCGGCATCCAGGACCTCGGCGCGGCCGGACTGTCCTGCGCCACCAGCGAGCTGGCGTCCAACGGCTCCGGCGGCATGCGCGTCACCCTGGACGACGTACCGCTGCGCGACTCCACGCTCTCGCCCGAGGAAATCCTCATGAGCGAGTCGCAGGAACGCATGTGCGCGGTCGTCGAGCCGGAGAAGGTCGACCGGTTCCTGGAGATCTGCGACAAGTGGGACGTCATCGCCACCGTCATCGGTGAGGTCACCGACGGCGACCGCCTGGAGATCTTCTGGCACGGCGGCAAGATCGTCGATGTCGACCCGCGCACGGTCGCGCACGACGGCCCGGTCTACGAGCGCCCCTACGCGCGCCCCGAGTGGCAGGACGCGCTCCAGGCCGACGACGCGAACAAGCTGCCCCGCCCGGCGACGGGCGAGGAGCTGAAGGACCAGGTCCTGAAGCTGGTCTCCTCCCCGAACCAGGCCTCCAAGTCCTGGATCACCTCCCAGTACGACCATTTCGTGCAGGGCAACACGGTGCTGGCCCAGCCCGAGGACTCGGGCATGATCCGCATCGACGAGGAGACCGGGCTCGGTGTCGCCATCGCGACCGACGGCAACGGCCGCTACGCCAAGCTCGACCCGTACGCCGGTGCGCAGCTCGCCCTCTCCGAGGCCTACCGCAACGTCGCGACGACCGGTGCCAAGCCGCTCGCCGTCTCCGACTGCCTGAACTTCGGCTCGCCCGAGGACCCGGCCGTCATGTGGCAGTTCGCCGAGGCGATCCGCGGTCTGGCCGACGCCTGCCAGCAGCTCGGCACCCCGGTGACCGGCGGCAACGTCTCGCTGTACAACCAGACCGGCGAGGTGGCCATCCACCCGACTCCGGTCGTGGCCGTGCTGGGCGTCATCGACGACGTCGCCCGGCGCACCCCGGTCGCCTTCCAGGAAGAGGGCCAGCTCCTCTACCTGCTCGGTGACACCCGCGAGGAGTTCGGCGGTTCGGCCTGGTCGCAGGTCGTCCACGACCACCTCGGTGGTCTGCCGCCGAAGGTCGACCTGGAGCGCGAGCGGCTGCTCGCCGAGATCCTCATCTCGGCCTCCCGCGACGGCATGATCGACTCCGCGCACGACCTGTCCGACGGCGGCCTCGTCCAGGCCGTGGTCGAGTCCGCGCTGCAGGGCGGCAAGGGCGCGCGGCTGATCGTCCCCGACGGTCTCGACGCGTTCACGTTCCTCTTCTCGGAGTCGGCGGGCCGCGCGGTCGTCGCCGTCCCGCGCTCGGAGGAGCTCCGCTTCAACGACATGTGCGGTGCCCGGGGTCTGCCCGTCACCCGCATCGGTGTCGTCGACGGCACCGAGTCCGAGGCGACCGCGATGATCGACGTCCAGGGCGAGTTCACGCTCTCCCTGGCCGAGCTGCGCACGGCGCACGAGGGCACGATCCCGGCGCTGCTGGCGTAGCCGGTTCAGCTCGTACCGCTCGTACGGCTTGTACGGCGAAGCCCCCGCCCGGATGGGATCCGGACGGGGGCTTCTCGGTTCATCGGACGTAGCTTCTGAGGATCTCCGTGTCGAGTTCGATGCCGATCGGGTCGCGGACGGACACCTTCTCGCCGAACTTCGCCGTGTGAAGAGTGCGGTAGCCCCCGACCTTCCGGCGGTGCCGGGTGGCTTCCGCCGCCGTTCACGCTCACGGGTGACTGTCCTGGCTCACCTCGTTCGTGCAGGCCAGGCGCGCGTACCCGTTCCGGCCCGGCCAGGTGTCCTGCTCCACGACGCGCTCGAACGACTGGCACGAGAGCCCGGTGCCCGGCCCGCCCAGGCGCCTGAACGGCTGTGCCGTCAGGGCATAGGCTCCCAGCCATGCCTCCGGTAAAGAAGCGCGCACGGACGTACGACCCCGCCAGGATCCGCGCGGCGGTGCTCGCGCAGTTCGGGAACGTACGGGACGGCGTACATGCCCTGGACGAGGAGCAGTTGGCGCGGCCCGCCCAGCTCGGGGACTGGACCGTGCGGGAGTTGGCCGCGCACATCACGATGGCCGTCGAGACGGTGAGCCGGCATCTCGATCTGCCCGCGCCCGCCGCGAAGGAACTCGCCCTGCTCGACTGGCCGTTCGGTACGGCGGCCCGCGCCGGGGACATCGCCGACGGCACCCGCGCACTCGCCGCCGGCCATCCCGACCTCGACGCCCTCTACGCCGGCACCGAACAGCGGATCACCGAGCGCCTGGCCACGGCCCCCGACGGCCGGCTGCTCGCCGTGCGCGCCGGGGCGATGACCCTCGACGACTACCTCGTCACCCGCACCGTCGAACTCGTCGTCCACACCGACGACCTGAACCGCGCGGTGCCGGGTCTCGACGTCCCGTACGACCGCCAAGCCCTCGCCGCCTGCACCCGGCTGCTCGCCGACGCGCTCGCCGTGAAGGCGCCCGGCGCGTCGACCGAGGTCCGGATCCCGCCGTACGCCGTCGTGCAGTGCGTGGAAGGGCCCCGGCACACCCGCGGTACCCCGCCGAACGTCGTCGAGACGGACCCGCTGACCTGGATCCGGCTGGCGACCGGACGCTTGGAGTGGAAGGCGGCGCTGGACGACGCGAAGGTCAGCGCGAGCGGCGAGCGCGCCGACCTCGGCGGCCTGCTCCCCTTGATGAGCTGAGTCCGCCCCGACCGGGCTGAGTCCGCCCCGCCCGGGCTGAGTCCGCCCCGCCTGGGCTGAGCCGCCCGGCCCGAATCCCGTACTCGCGTGCGGGCCCGCGGTCGGTCACCTGCCCCGGCCCCCGGGAGGGGATCCCGGCCTCTGCGGGGAACCGGTCCCCCGTCCCTCCCGTCCCATCGGCATGGACAAGCAGCGCATGACCCTCGGCGTCCTGACCCTGCTTCCCCTCGCCGCCGCGTGCGGCACCCAGACGGCGGGGAGCGGTTCCGCCCGGACGGAGACGGCGCCGGTGACCGGCGTCCACTGGACGGTCGACCGTCTCACCGTGGACGGAAAGGCCGTGCGGGCGCCCTCCGGCGCGTATCTGAAGATCGCGGACGACGGCCGTGTCAGCGGCAACCTCGGCTGCAACGGGTTCGGTTCGAAGGTCACCGTCAAAGGTGACCGGGTCACGTTCGGCGGGATGTGGACGACCGACATGGCCTGCGGGAACGGCCCGATGAGCTTCGAGCGCAGCCTGGGCCGGACCTTCGCGGACAAGGGCGGGTTCACGGCGAGGGCCGACGGCGACCGGCTGACGCTCACTGCCGGCAGCGGCGACCGGATCAGCCTCACCGAGGAGAAGGACGCACCCCTGCGGGGGACGAAGTGGACGGTCACGGCACTGGGCGACAACAACGTCTCCCAGCCGCTCCCGAAGGGGGCGAACGCGTACTTCGTCCTCCGCGCGGACGGCACCTTCGACGGCCGGCTCGGCTGCAACCACGCGTCCGCCCGGGCCACCGTCGGCGACGGACATATCACCCTCGGCCCGGCAAGGACCACCCGGATGATGTGCCAAGACTCACTCATGAGGACCGAGAAGACGCTGCTGGGGCTCTTCGACAGCAAGGTCACCTACACGTTGGATCACCGTGGCATCGCGCTGACCAGCGAGAACGGCACGGTGGTCAGCGCGGTGGCCGCCGAGTGATCCACTGAGGGCCCCCATCCCCAATTCGGACCAGTGGTCGATCTCGCCTACACTCGGTGCCGTGCCACGTGGTGACGGTCGACTCAATCATGATCTGCTCCCCGGTGAGAAAGGCCCCCAGGACGCTTGTGGCGTCTTCGGTGTCTGGGCTCCGGGCGAAGAGGTCGCCAAGCTCACTTACTTCGGGCTCTACGCCCTCCAGCATCGGGGTCAGGAATCCGCGGGAATCGCGGTCAGCAACGGCTCCCAGATCCTCGTCTTCAAGGACATGGGCCTCGTGTCCCAGGTCTTCGACGAGACCTCGCTCGGTTCGCTCCAGGGTCATATCGCGGTCGGTCACGCCCGCTACTCGACCACCGGTGCCTCCGTGTGGGAGAACGCCCAGCCGACGTTCCGCGCCACCGCGCACGGTTCCATCGCGCTCGGCCACAACGGCAACCTGGTCAACACGGCGCAGCTCGCCGAGATGGTCGCGGAACTGCCCAAGCAGGAAGGCCGCACCACCCGTGTGGCGGCCACCAACGACACCGACCTGCTCACCGCGCTCCTCGCGGCCCAGGTCGACGACGACGGCAAGCCGCTGACCATAGAAGAGGCCTCCGCCAAGGTCCTCCCCCAGGTCATGGGCGCCTTCTCGCTCGTCTTCATGAACGAGCACACCCTCTACGCCGCCCGTGACCCGCAGGGCATCCGCCCGCTGGTCCTCGGTCGCCTGGAGCGTGGCTGGGTGGTGGCCTCCGAGTCCGCGGCCCTCGACATCTGCGGCGCCAGCTATGTGCGCGAGATCGAGCCGGGCGAGTTCGTCGCCATCGACGAGAACGGTCTGCGGAGCTCGCGATTCGCGGAAGCGAAGCCCAAGGGCTGCATCTTCGAGTACGTGTATCTGGCCCGCCCCGACACGGACATCGCCGGTCGGAACGTGTACCTCTCGCGCGTCGAGATGGGTCGCAAACTCGCCAAGGAAGCCCCTGTGGAGGCCGACCTGGTGATAGCGACCCCGGAGTCCGGGACACCCGCCGCGATCGGTTACGCGGAGGCCTCCGGCATCCCGTTCGGCGCCGGCCTGGTCAAGAACGCGTATGTCGGCCGGACCTTCATCCAGCCGTCGCAGACGATCCGCCAGCTCGGAATCCGCCTGAAGCTGAATCCGCTCAAGGAAGTCATCAAGGGCAAGCGCCTGGTCGTCGTCGACGACTCGATCGTGCGCGGCAACACCCAGCGCGCCCTGGTCCGGATGCTCCGCGAGGCCGGCGCGGCCGAGGTCCACATCCGGATCTCCTCCCCGCCCGTGAAGTGGCCCTGCTTCTTCGGCATCGACTTCGCGACCCGCGCGGAGCTGATCGCGAACGGCATGACCATCGAGGAGATCGGTACCTCGCTCGGCGCCGACTCCCTCTCGTACATCTCCCTCGACGGGATGATCGAGGCCACCACGATCGACAAGCCGAATCTGTGCCGCGCCTGCTTCGACGGCGAGTACCCGATGGAACTTCCGGACCCCGAACTGCTCGGCAAGCAGCTCCTGGAGACCGAGCTGGCCGCGGGTCCCGCAGCCACGGCCGCGGCTGACGCCATCCGTCGCCCGTAGCGCCGCAGAGCCCCGTTTCACCAACCGAAAGATCCCAGGCAATGGCTTCTGTGTCTGATCAGTCCCCTCTGGCTTCGGGCAGTGCCTCCGGCGCTTCCTACGCGGCTGCCGGAGTCGACATCGAGGCGGGCGACCGCGCCGTAGAGCTGATGAAGGAGTGGGTGAAGAAGACGCAGCGCCCCGAGGTCCTCGGTGGCCTCGGCGGCTTCGCCGGCCTCTTCGACGCCTCCGCCCTCAAGCGTTTCGAGCGTCCGCTGCTCGCCTCCGCCACCGACGGTGTGGGCACCAAGGTCGACATCGCCCGGCAGCTCGGCGTGTACGACACCATCGGCCACGACCTCGTCGCGATGGTCATGGACGACATCGTGGTGTGCGGCGCCGAGCCGCTCTTCATGACCGACTACATCTGTGTGGGCAAGGTTCACCCGGAGCGGGTGGCGGCCATCGTGAAGGGCATCGCCGAGGGCTGTGTCCTGGCGGGATGCGCCCTGGTGGGTGGCGAGACGGCCGAACACCCGGGTCTGCTCGGTCCGGACGACTTCGACGTCGCCGGCGCCGGTACGGGCGTGGTCGAGGCCGACCAGCTCCTCGGCCCGGATCGCATCCGTACGGGTGACGCGGTGATCGCCATGGCGGCCTCCGGTCTTCACTCGAACGGGTACTCGCTCGTCCGGCACGTCCTCTTCGACCGGGCGAACCTGCGCCTGGACCAGCACATCGAGGAGTTCGGCCGCACGCTCGGCGAGGAGCTCCTGGAGCCCACCAAGATCTACTCGCTGGACTGCCTGACGCTGACGAAGAGCACCGAGGTGCACGCCTTCAGCCACATCACCGGCGGCGGCCTGGCGGCCAACCTGGCCCGGGTGATCCCGGACGGCCTGCACGCCGTGGTCGACCGCGAGACCTGGACCCCGGCGCCGGTCTTCGACCTGGTCGGCAGGACCGGTGGCGTCGAGCGCCTGGAGCTGGAGAAGACGCTGAACATGGGCGTCGGCATGATGGCGATCGTGCCCGAGGAGTCGGCCGAGGTCGCCCTCGCCGTCCTCGCGGACCGCGGAGTGGACGCCTGGATCGCCGGTGAGATCACCGAGCGCGGGGACCACACGACGGGCGCGGCGCTCGTCGGCGACTACGCGAACTGAAACAGGCGACGGGGGCTGAAGCCGGCGACCACGCGGGCCGAAGCCCCCGGAGCAGCACGAAACCCGGTCCGGCGCTGAGGCCCCGGACCGGGTGAAGTGCAGTCGCTACGAGAAATCCGCCAGGCGGGATCTACCAGTAACCCACGCCAGAAGATCCGCTACGAGAAGAGATCGCGGAAACTGCGAGGGACGCTGTTGCGTCAAGCGCCGCGACGTTGCGACTGAGGCCCGGACTGGTCGTCCTCGTCCTCGTCGTCGTCGTTGTAGAGATCCGCGTACTGTGCGTACGGGTCGTCTTCCTCGTCGTCGTCTTCGAACGGCTCGCCATTCGGCGGCTGGCTCGAAGTCGAAGCGCCCAGCTCATTGGCCAGACGCGAGAGGTCAGTCCCGCCGCTGCTGTACTTCAGCTGGCGGGCGACCTTCGTCTGCTTGGCCTTTGCCCGGCCGCGCCCCATGGCTCGACCCCCTCGGATACGGGGCTCGACGGCCCCAGAGTCTTGACACGCGTTCATGATCTGGAACGGACTCTCCGTGGAGAGACCGGTCCGTAGGGCTTCCACGGTACCTGAGCCCGCGCCCATACGGTACGTCGCCCGCAGCACGCGCCTTCACCCAGAACCCGCGAGGTGCCCTGTCCTCGCTGGTCAACCGCGATTTTAACCTCTTCTTGGCGTCCGACCCGCCGACAGACGTGAGAGTTCTCTCGCAACCGGCCGCCGACGGGTCCCTGACAAGCGCCTATGGCCCCGTAAGGGGTCAGTGACGTCGTGCCTCAGCCATCCGCTGCTCGGCGATCCGGTCGGCCGCCGCGGCCGGCGGAATCCCGTCCTGCTTCGCACGTGCGAATATGGCCAGCGTGGTGTCGAAGATCTTCGCGGCCTTCGCCTTGCACCGGTCGAAGTCGAAGCCGTGCAGCTCGTCGGCGACCTGGATGACACCGCCCGCGTTCACCACGTAGTCGGGCGCGTACAGGATGCTGCGGTCCGCGAGATCCTTCTCCACACCCGGGTGCGCCAGCTGGTTGTTGGCGGCACCGCACACGATCCGGGCCGTGAGCGCCGGCACGGAGTCGTCGTTGAGCGCCCCGCCCAGCGCGCACGGCGCGTAGATGTCGAGGCCCTCGGTGCGGATGAGCGCCTCGGTGTCCGCGACGGCCGTGACGCCCGAGGGGTGCCGGTCCAGGATCCGGCGTACCGAGTCGGCCCGCACGTCCGTGATCACGACCTCGGCGCCGTCCTCGCGCAGGTGCTCGACCAGGTGGTGGCCCACCTTGCCGACACCGGCGACGCCGACCTTGCGGCCGCGCAGCGTCGGGTCGCCCCACAGGTGCTGGGCGGAGGCCCGCATGCCCTGGAAGACGCCGAAGGCGGTCAGGACCGACGAGTCGCCCGCGCCGCCGTTCTCCGGGGAGCGGCCGGTCGTCCAGCGGCACTCGCGCGCCACGACGTCCATGTCGGCCACATAGGTGCCGACGTCGCACGCGGTGACGTACCGGCCGCCGAGCGAGGCGACGAACCGGCCGTACGCGAGGAGCAGCTCCTCGGACTTGATCTGCTCGGGGTCGCCGATGATGACGGCCTTGCCGCCGCCGTGGTCGAGTCCGGCCATGGCGTTCTTGTACGACATCCCGCGCGCGAGGTTGAGGGCGTCGGTGACGGCCTCCTGCTCGCTCGCGTACGGATAGAAGCGCGTGCCGCCGAGGGCCGGGCCCAGGGCGGTGGAGTGGATGGCGATGACGGCCTTGAGGCCGCTGGCGCGGTCCTGGCAGAGCACGACTTGCTCATGACCCCCCTGATCCGAACGGAAAAGGGTGTGCAGTACATCAGCAGGCGCGCCGGTTACGTCGGTCACTGTGGTGACTCCCAGGTAAAAAACGGCGGTTGGGTGCGAGGCCCGTGCGGATGGCGGGCTCCGTGGGAATGAGACTAGAGCCTGCGCCGACCCGCCCTCGGCGCCGTGTTCAGGATCACCTACGGGCGGGGTACGGCCATGGTTCGATTTGCATAGATTTCTCTTCAGGTTGTGAGCGGTTTTCGCTGGTTTTCCCGGTGGTCGACGGGGGAGGGAGCAGGCGTGCCCAAGGTGTCCGCGGTGATCGTCCCGTACACGTCGTATCTGCGGGTGTACGAGCCACTGGCCGCGTTCCCCGAGTCCGAGCGCGCCCACTGGACGCGCTACGCCCGGCGCCCCGAGCGCCCCTCGTACCAGGACGAACTGCGCCGGTCGCTGGCCGACTTGCTGCCCACCCCGCCGGTCCCCGTGCCGGTGCACGAGAGCGGCGACGCGTTCGTGGCCGAGGTCGACGGGGTGGTGTGCGTCTGCCCCTGGCGCACCCGGCTGCGCGGCTGGCAGGCCCTGGACGAGCTGGGCGAGGAGCTCCCGGCGTCCGTGCTGGACGCGGTGCTGCCGCCGCTGGTGCGCCGTCAGGCCGCGCTGGACTACGAGCGCTGGCTGGTGCGCAACCCCGACGCCCGCCCGTGGATCCGCACCTCGACCTGGCAGGTGCCGCTGAACTGGTTCGTGCTCGTCACCGACGAGGAGCGGGAGTACGAGAAGGGGACGGGCCCCACCGGAGCCGTGCCGCTGCTGCGCTACCGGACACCGATGGTGCAGGCGCGGCGGCGCACGGCGCGGGCGCTGCGGACGCTCAGGGAGGCCCTGGACGAAGGGCCGCTCATCGAGGGTCTGGTGGACGTGGGGCGCTGGCTGGAGGAGTTCCATCCGCGCTCCCTGGTCGAGCTGGACTACGGCGGGCTCGTGCACACGCTGCCGGCCGGGCAGCTCGAGGACGACCACTCCGCCGCGGACGTCGCCGAGGGCATCGAGGCGCTGCGCACCGGGGACGGGGCGACGGCGGGCGAGGCGTACGGCCGGCTGGTGGAGCGCTGGCGGTCGGTCAGGGACCGGCGTTCGTCGAACTGATGCCCATCGCGGGCGGCTCGGACCGGCACGGCCGCCCCGGGCGGCGCCCACGGGTTCAGGTGGGGAGGGAGGGGGGTTCCGGGCCCCCGTGTTCGGTGTGATCTGCTTCTCACAGGTTTCTGTCGAACTCGCGTATGGTCCTCACACGCTGAAGAACCCTCACGTCCAGGACGTAGGTCCCGTTCCGGGCTTATGCGTCAACGGGTGTCAAGCGTGACGGACGGCACTTACCCGGCTCTTGCATCGCTTCCCCCTCCTCGTGTCAAAATAGGACAAGGAGCCCGGGGGAGGGCTCCCTCCGCCCACGTTTGGGGGGGAATCTCGGCATTGCACGCTTTGGGGGGTCTGGTGACTCCTGATCGCCCCTGTGACTGATCGTCACAGTGGCGTGACTGTCCGCTATGGCATGGTCCATCGGCTTCCGTCGCTGATGAACACCTGGGAGGGCAATTCCATCGGTTTGGCCGACGCGGCTGGACGGATGGTGTAGTTGTAGTGCCGAGGACAAGCCGTTCGTCCTATAACCGACTCGACTCGCGTCCGCCATTTCGGGCAACGCGGGTCAAGGTGCAGAATTTAGAGGAAAGAACCGAGAAGGTTCGGTTCTCCCGAGGAGGCCGCTCATGACCGCTCGCACCCCTGATGCCGAGCCGCTGCTGACCCCGGCTGAGGTCGCCACGATGTTCCGCGTCGACCCCAAGACGGTCACGCGGTGGGCGAAGGCCGGCAAGCTCACGTCCATCCGCACGCTCGGCGGACACCGCCGCTACCGCGAGGCTGAGGTCCGCGCACTGCTCGCGGGTATCCCGCAGCAGCGCAGCGAAGCCTGAACCATCGCATAACCGGACAAGTCAACGGATCCCCCAACCCGTCGAGGCGTCCACACCACAGCTCCAAGCGACGCGGGTTCTGCCCCAACAGAGCTCACGCCCAAGTCTTTTCGCCAGTTGAACAGGGTGCGTCGTAGATCGCGCTGGACTCCGCCGGGTCCAGCGCGATCTTTTTTGTGCGGTCCGAGCGCCCCTGTGGTCGGCCTGTGAGCGGCCTTGTCGGACTCTGGGGGTGGCTGTCGGATCGTCTGAGGAAGTCCTCGACGAGTGGTGCAATTGCACATATTAAATTGACTGGTTGTAGGAGGGGGGTAAGTTCCACACTTCTGAAAACATATGCGGTGACTCCCGTCACATGCCACAGTCCTTGTCGCCCGCGATCCTTCTGCGCTAGGGGAGTTGGGGCCGTGCGGGGGCGTGTCGCCTCGGAGTGCGCGCCGCGTGACGGTCGTGGTGGCGGTCCTCGGTCACGCCGTTGAGGGACTTTCGTCCTCCGGAGTGCTCCCGGGGTCCTGTTGGTCACGCGGAACGGGTTCCATGGCCAGCCGCGCGAGCTGGTGGCAGATCGGGCAGTGCCGCGTCAGATGGCGGTAACCGGAAGCGGCCGCCAGATGGGCTCGGAGCAGAGCCCGGGTCTCGTGCCGAGCGGACACCGCCATACGCACCTCCAGAGGACCGGCAGGGCGAGGGCCCTGGATTCCGGGGTACCGGTGGAATGTGACGCCGTCAAGGGACGCGAACGCGGCGCAGGGGCGCCCCTGGAGGCGCCGACGGCCGCGCGAGGGCCGGCGCCGCGCACGCGAACACGACGGGGAGCGGACACGCGAAAAGGCCCGGAGCCGAAGCTCCGGGCCTTTTCGTCACGCGGTCCTGACGGGATTTGAACCCGCGGCCTCCACCTTGACAGGGTGGCGAGCACTCCAAACTGCTCCACAGGACCTGGTTTCGCAGCGACTTGTTCTTGCGCTGTGCTGCGAAATGAGACTGTACAGGAGGGTGGGCCCAGGGTCGAACTCACCGCACGTACAGGTGCCGTTACGGGGCGGCCGCGTCGATCGCCTTCACGATCCGCTTGTCCGAGACGGGGTACGCCGTGCCGAGCGCATGGGCGAAATAGCTGACCCGGAGCTCCTCGATCATCCAGCGGATGTCCAGCACCGACGAGGGCACCGGCCGGCCCTGCGGAAGCTGCTCCAGGAGCCAGGCGTACTCGTCCTGCATCTCGTGGACCTTCTCCATGCGGCTGGTGTCCCGCTGGGCACCGGTCGGCATCTGCTGGAGACGGCGGTCCGCGGCGACCAGATAGCGCATCAGGTCCGGCAGCCGCCGCAGTCCCGTCGCCGTGACGAAACCGGGCTTCACCAGGGCGTCGAGCTGCCCCCGTACGTCCGCCAGGTTCGCGAGCAGCGTCGGGCTCCTGACGCCCTTCAGACGGCGCTCACAGGCCTGCCAGGCGGCGAGGACCTGCTGCACCTGGCCGACCGTGCGCACGGTCGTGTCGACGATCTCGGCGCGCACCTTGTCGTAGAGCTTCCGGTAGGACTCCTCGTCCCACGCCGGGCCGCCGAAGTCCGCGATCAGCTTGTCCGCCGCCGCCATCGCGCAGTCGTCGAAGAGCGCCTGGACCGAGCCGTGCGGGTTCGCGGACAGGGCGAGCTTCTGGGCGTTGGTGAGCTTGTCCGAGGCGAACTTGCCCGGGTTCACCGGGATGTTCCGCAGGATCAGCCGGCGGGTGCCCTTCCACATGGCCTCGGCCTGTTCGGCCTCCGTGTCGAAGAGCCGCACGGAGACGGTGTTCGCCGCGGGGCCGTCGTCGACGAGCGCCGGGTACGCCTTCACCGGCTGGCCGGCCCGGCGCGTCTCGAAGACCCGCCGGAGCGAGCCGATCGTCCAGTCCGTCAGCCCCGAGCGTTCCAGGGACTCGCCGCCCTCGCGCTCCGCCGTCGCCGCGGCGGCCTGCGAGATCGCCTGGCGCGCCTTCGGCTTCAGCCGGAGCTTGAGCGCCTCCAGGTCCTTGTCCTCGGCGAGCTTGCGCCGCCGCTCGTCGACGATCCGGAAAGTGATCTTCAGATGCTCGGGCAGCCGTGACCAGTCGAAGTCGTCGGCCGTCAGCGGCACTCCGACCATGCGCTTGAGCTCGCGCGCCATCGTCAGGGTCAGCGGCTCCTGGAGGGGCACGGCCCGCTCCAGGAACTTCTGCGCGAAGTTCGGGGCGGGAACGTAGTTCCGCCGGATCGGCTTCGGGAGCGAACGGATCAGCTCCGTCACCACGTCCTCCCGCAGCCCCGGGATCTGCCAGTCGAAGCCTTCGTCCGTGACCTGGTTCAGGACCTGGAGCGGGACGTGGACGGTCACGCCGTCCGCGTCCGCGCCCGGCTCGAACTGATAGGTCACCCGGAACTTCAGCCGCCCCTGCAGCCAGGAGTCGGGGTAGTCGTCCTTCGAGACCGCGCCGGCCCGGTCGTTGATGAGCATCGAGCGCTCGAAGTCGAGGAGCTCGGGCTCCTCGTGCCGCTTGTGCTTCCACCAGGAGTCGAAGTGCGCCCCGGACACGACGTGTTCGGGCACCCGCTGGTCGTAGAAGTCGTACAGGGTCTCGTCGTCGACCAGGATGTCCCGGCGACGGGCCCGGTGCTCCAGCTCCTCGACCTCGGTCAGCAGCTTGCGGTTGTCGGCGAAGAACTTGTGGTGCGTGCGCCAGTCGCCCTCGACGAGCGCGTTGCGGATGAACAGCTCGCGGCTGGCCTCCGGGTCGATCCGCCCGTAGTTCACCTTCCGCTGCGCGACGATCGGCACGCCGTACAGCGTGACCTTCTCGTACGCCATCACGGCGGCCTGGTCCTTCTCCCAGTGCGGTTCGCTGTACGTCCGCTTGAGGAGATGGCCGGCCAGCGGTTCGACCCACTCCGGCTCGATGCGGGCGTTGACGCGCGCCCAGAGCCGCGAGGTCTCGACGAGCTCGGCCGACATCACGAAGCGCGGGGGCTTCTTGAAGAGCGCCGAGCCCGGGAAGATCGCGAACTTGGCGCTGCGCGCGCCCAGGTACTCGTTCTTGCCCGTGCTCTTCCCGCTCTCCCCGCCGGTCTCCTTCACGTCCTTCATGCCGACGTGCGAGAGCAGACCGGCGAGCAGGGACACATGGACGCTCTGCTCGGGCGCGTCCTCCTCGTTCAGATGGATGCCCATCTGCTTGGCGACCGTCCGCAGCTGGCTGTAGATGTCCTGCCACTCGCGGATGCGCAGGAAGTTCAGGTACTCCTGCTTGCACATCCGGCGGAACGCGGACGAGCCGCGCTCCGTCTGCTGCTCGCGGAGGTAGCGCCACAGGTTGAGGAAGGCGAGGAAGTCGGACGTCTCGTCCTTGAAGCGGGCGTGCTGCTGGTCGGCCTGCGCCTGCTTCTCGGACGGCCGCTCGCGCGGGTCCTGGATGGAGAGCGCGGCCGCGATCACCATGACCTCGCGGGCGCAGCCGTTCTTGTCGGCCTCCAGGACCATCCGGGCGAGCCGGGGGTCGACGGGAAGCTGGGCGAGCTTGCGGCCGGTCGGCGTGAGCCGCTTGCGGGCGTCCTTCTCCGCCGGGTCCAGCGCGTTCAGTTCCTGGAGGAGCTGGACGCCGTCGCGGATGTTGCGGTGGTCCGGCGGGTCGATGAAGGGGAACTTCTCGATGTCGCCGAGGCCGGCCGCGGTCATCTGGAGGATGACGGAGGCGAGGTTCGTGCGGAGGATCTCGGCGTCGGTGAACTCCGGCCGGGCGAGGAAGTCGTCCTCGGAGTACAGCCGGACGCAGATGCCGTCGGACGTACGGCCGCAGCGGCCCTTGCGCTGGTTGGCGCTGGCCTGCGAGACCGGCTCGATGGGCAGCCGCTGCACCTTCGTGCGGTGGCTGTACCGGGAGATGCGCGCGGTGCCCGGATCGATGACGTACTTGATGCCCGGGACGGTCAGGGAGGTCTCGGCGACGTTGGTCGCCAGAACGATCCGGCGGCCGGTGTGCTGCTGGAAGACGCGGTGCTGCTCGGCGTGCGAGAGCCGGGCGTACAAGGGCAGGACTTCCGTGAAGCGGTAGTTCTTCTTCGTCAGCGCGTCGGCCGTGTCGCGGATCTCGCGCTCGCCCGACAGGAAGACGAGGATGTCGCCCTTGCCCTCGGCCTGGAGTTCCTCGACGGCATCGCAGATCGCGGTGATCTGGTCGCGGTCCGCGTCCTCGGAGTCCTCTTCGAGGAGGGGGCGGTAGCGCACCTCCACGGGATACGTCCGCCCGCTGACCTCGACGATCGGGGCCTCGCCGAAGTGCCGGGAGAAGCGCTCCGGGTCGATGGTCGCGGAGGTGATCACGACCTTGAGGTCGGGCCGCTTGGGCAGCAGCTGGGCGAGGTAGCCGAGCAGGAAGTCGATGTTGAGGGACCGCTCGTGCGCCTCGTCGATGATGATCGTGTCGTACGCGCGCAGCTCGCGGTCCGTCTGGATCTCGGCGAGCAGGATGCCGTCCGTCATGAGCTTGACGAAGGTGGCGTCCGGGTTCACCTGGTCGGTGAAGCGGACCTTCCAGCCGACGGCCTCGCCGAGCGGCGTGTCCAGCTCGTCGGCGACCCGCTCGGCGACGGTACGGGCGGCGATACGACGGGGCTGGGTGTGCCCGATCATGCCGCGGACGCCACGTCCCAGCTCCATGCAGATCTTCGGGATCTGGGTGGTCTTGCCGGACCCGGTCTCACCGGCGACGATCACCACCTGGTGATCACGGATGGCCTCCGCGATCACGTCCTTCTTCTGGCTGACCGGGAGCTGCTCGGGATAGGTGATGGCGGGCACGCGGGCGCGTCGCTCGGCCATCCGGACCTCGCCCTTCGCGACCTCCGCCTCGATCTCGGCGAACACGGCGGAGCGGGCCTCGGGCTTGTGGATCTTGCGCGCGCCTTCGAGCCTGCGCCCGAGCCGGTGCGCGTCGCGCAGGGACAGCTGGGCCAGACGGGCGGCGAGATCGCCGAGGGCGGGGGCAGGGTGCGTAGACATACGCGGTCCAGGATCTCATCCCGGGGAAATCCCTGGCGAACGCTTTTGCGCGCCCAGGTCCTCGGGCCCCGCCCGCGCCGCTTTCCGGACCTGTGGCGGGACGGGCGGGAGCCGGTTCCGCCACGGGGGACGGCACCGTGTTCCGGTGCTCGCCGCTGTGCGGCCGGCGCAGTCCCGGGGGCGCCGCCGGTCCCTGGCTACTCCTGGGGTCGCGGCTGGTCGCGGGCCGGTTCCGGGGAGGCCGCCGGCGCCGGGACCGCCGCTGACGGCGTGGCCGCTCCCGGGGTCGACGCCGGTCCCGGGACCGGTTCCCGGGCGTGGACCTGCGGCTGTGCCATGGCCCTGGCCGTGTTCGAGACCGCCTTGATGCCCAGGTAGGCCGTGGTCGTGCCGCTCACCGCGGTGAAGGCGGCGGTCAGCACGCCGACGCTCACCGCCTCGTCGCCGTGGAGCTGCCAGACCCCGAAGACCGCGACGCCGACGATCGCGAGATTGCTGATGACGACCGCGAGCAGCCCGTACCGGGCCCGGTCCTTCTCCAGCTCGGTGTCCTGAACAACTCTGGCCTCGTCCCGGCTCATGTCTTCCCCACCCCGAAGGAACCTGATCGATCAGCCAGAAGGTAGCGCCGCCCGGTCGCGGTGCCAAGCCACACGCCCCTCACCGGTCGCACCCGTCCCCGGGCACGGACAAGGGGCGAACCCCTTCGGGTCCGCCCCTCCTCAAGCTGTCCGCGTGGGTGTCATCCCCTCCGCGCGGGTGTCATCGCACGTCGACGTAGTCCTCCGTGCCCTCGCCCACGAAGTGCTTGCTGTCGGGATACAGGAACACGGGCACCCAGGTGCCGTCCTGCTGGGCCTTGAATCCCTTGCTGAAGGATCCGTTCGACTTCGTGGTGACGGTGGACATGAGGTACCAGGTCGTCTTGCCCTTGGGCCGGAAGAGGATCTGCACCTTCTTGGCGCCGTACGCCTTCCAGGCGGTGCTGCCGGCCGCGCGCTCCTGGAGCACGCCCTTCACGGTGATCGTCCGGCCCTTGTAGACGGGCTCGGGGGACGCGTTGGCGTCCTTGATCCGGGTGAGGGCGCGGTACCTGCGCAGGCTCGTGCTGACACCGCCCTTGATGTCCTTGGCGGTGGAGCCGCCGTAGTGCAGCCGCCAGTAGCCGTCCGTGAAGCCCGGCAGCCTCTCGACGATGAACTGCGAGCCGTTGGTGGTCTGCACCGTCTTCCTGGTGCTCCAGCCGGTCCTGCCGTCGGGCGAGTACTGGATGTCGACGGCGATCCGGTCGTTGGTGTCCCGCCCGACCAGGTCGACGCTGCCGGTGATCTCCAGTTGCGCGTACTCGTCCAGTCGCGCCGTGAACTCGGTGAACCTCGGCGTGGCGGTGGCCGCGACGGTGACGTCGGCGGTCGCGGTGCGCTGGATGAAGGCGTTGTACGGGTACGGCGGGAAGCCGACCTCGTAGACCTCCTTGCTGCCGTACGCGTACCTGGTGAAGGAGAAGCGGCCGTTCGCGTCGGTGGTCGACTGCACGGGGCTGCACGTGGTGCAGTCCTTGTAGTCCATCTCCAGCGGGATACCGGACAGCGGCTTCCAGACCCCGTCGAGCTGGTACTGGAGCGTGCCGGCGACGGTGAACTTGTCGTTCGCGGTGACGTGGAAGCTGCTCTTGTCGAGGACGAACCGGGTCGGCGCGGCCTTCGGGCTGACCGTGATCCAGGGACTGTCGGCGTAGCCCAGGTCGCCCCGGTACTCGGCGAAGGTCCAGCCGCCCGCCGTGGTCTCGTGGGAGGCCGAGAAGTGGCCTTCGGCGTCCGTGACGGCGGTCGCGTCGACGTTCTGGTCGAACGTGAGGTTCACGGTGGCGCCGGGCAGCGGCACCGTCTCGCGGGTGCTGGGATCGCGGACGACCATGTCACCGTCGGCCGTGACGGTCCTGTGCTCGATGTCGGGCTGCGTCGGGGTGACCGAGTAACCGGTGAACACGGGCTGCTTCACGTAGTGCAGCGTGCCCGCGTCCTGCCGGACGGTGGTCCCGCCCGAGGAGTCCGTGGCCTCGATGTCGACCGTGTAGTCGCCCAGGGTGTCCAGATGGATGGGCTGGGAGGCCCAGGTGCCGTCCCACGAGCTGGTGAAGTACTTGTACGTGAAGTCGGTGAGCGTGGCCACGGGCGCGGCCGACGCGTCGCTTCCGGCCGGGCGGAGCCTGGCCGTGATCTTGTCGATCGAGCCGCTGTAGTTCAGGCGGACGTCGAGCACCGACCAGTCGGCCTGGTCGCTGTAGGCGTCCGTGACGTTCGGTCCCGCGGCATGGGCCGTGCCGGGTATCGCGAAGGTGGCGACCAGGACGGCGCCGGCCGTCACCAGTCCTCTGGCGATGTGTCTCAAGAACCCCCCTCAGGTTCCACGAAAGACGAGAACCCCCTCCGGTCAACCCGGAGGGGGTTCTCGTTCTTGTGGCTGGGGCCGGGGTCGAACCGGCGACCTATCGCTTTTCAGGCGATCGCTCGTACCAACTGAGCTACCCAGCCACGAGGCTTCCGGAGAAACCTCAGCGGTCCTGACGGGATTTGAACCCGCGGCCTCCACCTTGACAGGGTGGCGAGCACTCCAAACTGCTCCACAGGACCAAGCTGTTGCGTGCGACGCGTGAACAGTGTCGCACACGGTGTTGCGTGCCCCCAACGGGATTCGAACCCGTGCTACCGCCTTGAAAGGGCGGCGTCCTAGGCCGCTAGACGATGAGGGCTATCGGCCCGCCTGGGCGCTTCTCAGCGCGTCGGGGACGTCATGAGCATATGGGATGGCGGGGGGTATCGCCAAAACGGTTTACCGGGAGGTCCCGGAGGGCTTCGGGGAGGGGCTCGGCGACGGCGTGGCGCCGGGCTGGTTCTCCTTCGGGAGATGGCGGCTGACCTCGGCCGTCGTCTGGCCGAGACCGCCCAGCCTGATCTCGTCCCAGGCCTGCAGCAGACGGGTGTCGCGGTCGAGGTAGAGGACCGAGGCCTCGATCGGGTCCGGGTACTGGCCCTCGACCGCGCGCAGTCCGCTGCCGCCCGTCGAACCCTCGACGCGCAGCCGGGTGCCGTGCTCCATGACCTCCATCCCCTCGTGGTGGAGGTGACCGGCCAGCACCATCGGCACCTGGCCGTCCGTCCCGCGCGCGGCCGACGGTTCGTGGGCGATGGCGATGTCCACCGGGGTGCCCGCGGCGCGCTGGTCGCGCAGGGCCGAGGCCAACCGGGCGCCCGCGAGTTGCTCCGCCGCGTCGCCGCCCGGCGCGGCCGAGCGGTCCGGGGTGAACTGGGGGTCGCCGATGCCGGCGAAGCGCAGACCCGCGATCGTGACCGCCCGGCCGTCGTCGAGGACGTGGACGTTCCTCGTGTGCTCCAGGTAGCGCTGTGTCTCGCGCGAGTCGTGGTTGCCGCGGACCCAGACGTAGGGGGCGCCCAGGTCCCGGATCGGGTCGAGGAAGCCGTTCTCGGCCGCCGAGCCGTGGTCCATGGTGTCGCCGGAGTCGACGATCACATTGATGTCGTACTGCTTCACCAGCGAGGCGATGATCTTCCAGCTCGCCGGGTTCAGATGGATGTCGGAGACGTGCAGGACCCGGATCGTGGTCGGGTCGGGCTCGTAGCCGGGGAGGGTGGAGGTGACGTCGTACAGCTTCGTCACGTTCGTCACCAGGCGGGCCAACTCCTTCTGGTAGACGTCGAATTCGCTGACGATGCTGCGGGCGTTGCCGACCAGCGAGGGTGCGGAGGCGAGGAGCCCGGAGTACTTCGGCTCCAGGACCGACTCGGGGTTCCAGGTGGCGAGGGCGGTCGCTCCCGAGGCGGCCAGCAGGGCGAGGGCGAGGCCGCCCGCGGTGAGGGCCTGGCGCGGCCGGCGGTAGACCGCCAGGCCGAGGGCGGAGGCGCCGGCGACCACCGCTATGCAGGAGCGGACGGCCAGGTCGAGCGTGCCCTGCTCGACGTCCCGCACGACCTCGTCCTGGAGCCCGGCGAGCCGCTCCGGGTGGTCGACGAGGGCCTGGGAGCGCTCCGGGTCGAGCCGGTCCACGTCCACGTCGAGGCGCAGCGGGGCCTCGTGGCTGCGCAGCTCCAGTGCGCCGAGCGGAGAGATGTTGATCTTCGTGCCGCCGGTGAGGGAGGGGCGCAGGGTCATGGTGGTGTTCATGGGGCCGACCGGGACGCGGACGTCGCCCACGACCAGCAGTCCCAGCCAGGCGCCGAGCAGCACCACGCAGAGCAGTCCGAACGCGCGGGCGTACGGGTTCGGCCGGGCGCCGAGTTCGAGCGCCGGGCCTGTGCGGCGGCCGTGGCGGCGGCGGGTGAGCGCGTGCGGCGCCGGGCGGGCGCGGTGGATCGTGCGGCGGACGGTGGCGGTTGCGGCAACGAGGACGCGGACCATTGGTCCCGTATGCCCAAGGGCTGGGGCGGGTATGCGGGAGTTCCGCCGCCCTCGCGGGCCGTGGGCTCGCGCTCGGCCGCGGGCCCGCTCGTGCTCCGGTCAGCCCCAGCCCAGTTCGTGCAGTCGCTCGTCGTCGATGCCGAAGTGGTGGGCGATCTCGTGGATCACGGTCACCGCGACCTCGTGGACCACGGCGTCCGTGGTCTCGCACATGCGCAGCGTGGGGCCCATGTAGATCGAGATGCGGTCGGGGAGCACCCCGGCGTACCACTCGCCGCGGTCGGTGAGCGGGGTGCCCTCGTAGAGGCCCAGCAGTTCGGGGTCGTCCGCCGGAGGCTCGTCCTCGACGAAGACGGCGACGTTGTCCATGACCCGGGTCAGTTCGGGCGGGATCCGGTCGAGCGCCTGGCTCACGAGCTCTTCGAAGGTTTCGCGCGTCATCTCCAGCACAAGGCCATTGTCGGGGACGGCGCGCCCCGTGCGGCGTACGACGGAGGCCCGGGAGGGCCGGATCCGGTGGAGGGGAAACCGGTCGCCTGCCCCACATGGGGTGTCTCATACCAGTTCCGGAGTGTGCTGTCGAATTGGCATGGATTATCCGGTGATAGTGCGGGCATGACACGCACCCCATCCCCGACGCGTCCGAGGGCGCGTGCGCGCGCCCGGGGGGCCCTCCTCTGTGCCGCGCTCCTCGCCGTCACGGTCCAGACCACCGCCGCCGCGCCGGCGTTCGCCCGGGGCCCCGGACGCCATGACAGAAGCGACTGTGTGAGGACGGCGAGACCGCTCGACGGCGAGGCCCGTGAGGTTCTCGGCATCACCCGCAAGGCCAAGGCCGAACTCCATCTGAAATCGGTGGAGCTGAAGGTAACCAGCCATGGGCGCGAGGTTCTCACCGACGCGCTCGGCGAGTCCATGACCGGTGTCCCGGCCCAGCCCGACATGCACTTCCGTGCCGGTTCCGTGGCCTTCTCCTACGTCGGCACCGCCCTCCTCCAGCTCGTCGAGGAGGGGAAGGTCCGCCTCGACGACACCGTGGAGCGCTGGCTGCCCACGCTGCCCAAGGCGAACCGGATCACCCTGCGGATGCTGGCCACCAACACCACCGGGCTGCACGACTACGTCACCGACCCGGCCTTCCTGGCCGAGCTGGAGGCCCACCCGTTCCGCCAGTGGACCCCGAACCAGCTGCTCGCCTACCCGTACAGCCATCCGTTCTGGTACGAGCCGGGCACCAACTGGAGCTATTCGCACGCCAATTACGTGCTGTTGATCCAGGCGCTGGAGAAGATCACCGGCACCCGGATCGACAGGTTCCTGAAGGAGCGGGTCACCGGTCCGCTGGGGCTCGACAACACCCGGAACAACTTCACCCCCGACATCCCGCCTCCGGTCCTGCACGCCTTCACGTCCGAGCGCGGCCTGTACGAGGAGTCCACCTTCTGGAACCCGTCGTGGACCACCGCGCCCGGCGCGGTCATCACCACGCACGTCTGCGACCTGGCCCGTTCGGCGGCGGCCATCGGCAGCGGCGAGCTCCTCTCGCACCGCTCCTACCGCACCCTGATCAACCCCGGGACGGTCGGCCTCGGCCACGCGACCGCCACCTGTCCGGCCACGGTCTGCCTGGAGCAGACCGAGGCCAAGCACTTCGGGCTCGGGGTCATCGTGATCAACGGATGGGTTCTGCAGAACCCGTCGTTCTCGGGCTACGCGGCGATCCAGGCGTATCTCCCGTCCGACCGTCTCGCCATCGCGGTCAACGCCACCAAGACCAAGGACACGCCCGACGGCAACATGGCCGAAGTGGTCGCCCAGCGCATCGCGGCCGCGCTCGCCCCGGAGACCCCGCTGGCGATCGGCTGACCCGCGGCACCTCCCGGACCACCTCTCGCCGCGCGGGAAGAACACGGCTCTTCGTACGCCCCCCGGGCCCGGTTGGGACCGGGGGGCGCGTGTCTTCTTGCGGGCGGCGGGAGTTGGACAGGGAGAACTCCCGTTTCTCCCCACGCTCCCGGCTTCTCCAGAGCGGGGGACACCCCGTTCGGAGGTGGCCGCCCGTGCGCGCCTTGTACGTACCCGTCCGTCTGGTCGCCACGGTCATGGCCGTGGCCGCCGCCGCCGGTTGCATGAGCGTCGGCGACGACGCGGGGCGCCCGGGGCCCTCGCACTCGGCCGGGCGACGGGCCGGCGTGGCGCCCGGCGGCGGCACCGCGGTGGGCGGCGGCGGAGTCGGGTCGTACGGCGGGAAGAGCGGAAAGGGCGGCAAGGGCGGCAAGGTCTCGGCGAAGCCGGGGGAGTCCGCGTCCGACGGCGCCTCGGCGTCGGCGTCCCCGGGCGCGAAGCCGTCCGCGAAGGCGACGGAGAAGGGCGGGGGGCCGTCCACGGACTCCGTGCCGCCGGGAGGCCAGCCGAGTCCCACCCGCGACACGGCGGAGCCGACCCCCGAGCCCCCGCCCGTCTCGTCGCCGCCGGCGCCCGACCCCGGTTCGGCGGAGCCGTCGTCGTCGGCGCACGAGCAGCCGGTGACGCAGCTGGTCCAGCGGGAACCGGCCCCTGAGGCGGGCTCTCCCGTGTAGCGGGCGTCGGGGCCGTCGCTGCCGGACCTAGTGGAGAGGGCGGATGTGGCGGGGTTCACGGGGATCGGGGCCCTGGATGTGGCCGGTTCAACAGCGCGGTCGGCGCGGCCGAGGTAGCTTTGTTGATGCGAGCAGGTGGCTAAGAACGCACCCCCACCTGGTCGTAGGAGGCTCAGTTTGCCTTCATGGGGGAAGGGTGCGTATGGTAGTAGATCGTTTGATCCCATTTGCCCGGCGCCGCCGCAGAGAGCGCCGCGTGGCGCGTACTCTCCCTTGCCGTGGCCGGACCGCATAGAGGCGGTCGTTTGCGACTTCACGGAGTTTGGGCGCGTGCCGAAGAACTCCGGAAGGTTCGCATTTCGCATGTCTGTTTCCAGTACTGATCACGTCGTCGTGCCCGAGAACAACGAGAACAACGACGCGGTCGAGGTCATCGAGACCCTTGAGGCCGTCGAGGTCATCGAGTCCGTCGAGGCCGTCGAGACCGCCCCCGAGATGACGTTCGAGGACCTCGGTCTCCCCGAGGGCATCGTCCGCAAGCTCGCGCAGAACGGTGTGACCAGCCCCTTCCCGATCCAGGCCGCGACCATCCCGGACGCCCTGGCCGGCAAGGACATCCTCGGCCGTGGCCGCACCGGCTCCGGCAAGACCCTCTCCTTCGGTCTGCCGACCCTGGCGCAGCTCGCCGGCGGCCACACCGAGAAGAAGAAGCCGCGCGCCGTCATCCTCACCCCGACCCGTGAGCTGGCCATGCAGGTCGCCGACGCGCTGCAGCCCTACGGCGACGTCCTCGGCCTGAAGATGAAGGTCGTCTGCGGCGGTACGTCGATGGGCAACCAGATCTACGCCCTGGAGCGCGGCGTCGACGTCCTCGTCGCCACCCCGGGCCGTCTGCGCGACATCATCAACCGCGGCGCCTGCTCGCTGGAGAACACCCAGATCGCCGTCCTCGACGAGGCCGACCAGATGTCGGACCTGGGCTTCCTGCCCGAGGTCACCGAGCTGCTCGACCAGATCCCGGCCGGCGGCCAGCGCATGCTGTTCTCGGCCACGATGGAGAACGAGATCTCCACGCTGGTCAAGCGCTACCTGACCAACCCGGTCACGCACGAGGTCGACAGCGCCCAGGGCAACGTCACGACCATGTCGCACCACATCCTCATCGTGAAGCCCAAGGACAAGGCGCCGGTCACCGCCGCGATCGCCTCCCGCAAGGGCCGCACGATCATCTTCGTCCGCACCCAGCTGGGCGCCGACCGCATCGCCGAGCAGCTCCGCGACGCCGGTGTGAAGGCCGACGCGCTGCACGGCGGCATGACGCAGGGCGCCCGTACGCGGACGCTGGCCGACTTCAAGGACGGTTACGTCAACGCGCTCGTCGCGACCGACGTCGCCGCCCGCGGTATCCACGTCGACGGCATCGACCTGGTCCTGAACGTGGACCCGGCCGGCGACCACAAGGACTACCTGCACCGTTCCGGCCGTACCGCTCGCGCGGGCCGCTCCGGCACCGTCGTGTCGCTGTCGCTGCCGCACCAGCGCCGCCAGATCTTCCGGCTGATGGAGGACGCGGGCGTCGACGCCGCGCGTCACATCATCAACTCGGGTACGGCCTTCGAGCCCGAGGTCGCCGAGATCACCGGCGCCCGCTCGATGACCGAGGTCCAGGCCCAGTCCGCGGGCGACGCCGCCCAGCAGGCCGAGCGTGAGGTCACCCAGCTCACCAAGGAGCTGGAGCGCGCGCAGCGTCGCGCCGCCGAGCTGCGCGGTGAGGCCGACCGTCTGGTCGCCCGCGCCGCCCGTGAGCGCGGCGAGGACCCGGAGGTGGCCGTCGCGGCCGCCGCCGAGGCCGCCGAGCAGGCTGTCGTCGAGGCCCCGGCCGACGAGGCCGCCGTCGTCGCCGAGCCGGCCGAGCGTCCCGCGTACGAGCCGCGTCAGCGCCGCGACGAGCGGGGCAACTACGAGCGTCGCGACAACGACCGTGGCGGCTTCCGCCGTGACGACAACCGCAGTGGTGGCGGCTTCAACCGCGATGACCGTGGTGGCCGTTCTTTCGAGCGTCGTGACGACAACCGCAGTGGCGGTGGCTTCAACCGCGACAACCGCAGTGGTGGCGGCTTCAACCGCGATGACCGTGGTGGCCGTTCTTTCGAGCGTCGTGACGACAACCGCAGTGGCGGTGGCTTCAACCG
>NZ_JBIVVR010000002.1:673404-706932 GCF_044757755.1 Streptomyces sp. NPDC091209
ACCGCGATGACCGTGGTGGCCGTTCTTTCGAGCGTCGTGACGACAACCGCAGCGGTGGCGGCTTCAACCGCGACGACCGTGGCGGCCACCGGGGCAGCGACCGCCCCTTCAACCGTGACCGTCAGGGCGACCGTCCCGCGGGCGGCAGCTTCCGCTCCGGCCACGACCGCCCGGCCGCCCGTCGCGACGACCACCGCACGACGGGCACCGGCACCAGCACCGGTTCCTTCCGCCGTGACGAGAAGCCGCGCTGGAAGCGCAACGGCTGACCGTCGCTGACCTAGCCAAGTGATGTGGCCCCCACCCGGTTCGGGTGGGGGCCACATCGTCGTTTCAGGGGGCGAGCCGGGGAAACGCGTTCCCGTTTCCTTTGCTTTCAGGCAGGGTGCCCGGTCCTTCAGGGCTGGGGTGAATGCCCGCTCCCGCGGAGCGGGACAGGGAAAGCCGGATCGCCGTCAGGGCGATCCGGCGTTGCGGAGGGTGTGGTGCCGGGGCTGGCCTGCGGCAGGTGAAGACCGGCAGGCAGGTCATGGGCCGCTCCGTGGTGGTACGCCAGCTGAACCGCCGGTGGGCTCGGGTCAGACCTACAACGACGGCCACCACGGCGGTCCCGCGCGCGGTGAGCTGAACGTCGGCTGGTTCGGCGACGACCCGGCACTCCCCGGGGACACCTTCGCACCGGACGGCACCTACGACTGGACCGTGTCCGTCACGCCCGCGGACGGTGTCGGCGGACCGCTCCAGGTGCGCGGCACGGTCCGGCTGACGGGCGGCAGCCCGGTGCGCCACGACCACGTGGGGTCCGGCTCGGAACCGGACGGCATCGGCGACCTGCTCACCCTCGACTCCTCGGGCGGGCCGGCCTTCCAGCAGGGCGACGGGAAGGGCGCGTTCGCCGGGAAGGTCACCGGCAAGGGCTGGTCGGCCAAGGCGATCGCCGTGCCGTTCGGCGATCTGAACGGCGATCGCTGCGACGACGTCCTGGTGCGGATGAGCGACGGGTCCCTGCGCGGCTACCGGTCCGCGTGCGGCCTGGCGGTGACCCCTTCGACGTCGTACAGGACGCTCGGCACCGGCTGGAACCCCTACGGCGTCCTGACCTCGCCCGGCGACCTGACCGGCGACAGGCGGCCGGATCTGCTCGCGCGGAAGACGCTCGACCGGCGACCTCTACCTGTGCGCCGCGAAGAGCGACGGAACGCTCGAGGCGGGGAAGAGGATCAGCACGGCGTGGACCGGCTACACGAAGATCGTCGGCGCCGGGGACCTGAACGGTGACGGGATCGGGGACGTGCTCGCGCGGGACAGGGCGGGGACGCTGTACCGCTGCGGCGGCGCCGGGACAGGCCTGTTGAAGGGCCGGGTGAAGGTGTTCTCCGCCTGAGGCGCGTCCTGCAACGTGATCGTCGGGGTCGGCGACATCACCGGCGACGGGAAGGGCGACCTGGTCGAGCGCGACACCTCGGGGAACGGCTACCGCAACGCCGGTACGGGGACGGGCTCGTTCGGTTCGCGGGTGAAGATCGCCGGCGGCCGGCAGAGCTGCAAGGGCCTTTTCTGGCCAATTTGCTCCGTCCTGCAGCGCATGTCATGCCCCCGGCGAGGGAATCGCTGGGGGCATGACAGATGACGCCAGAGCCACTGGGCTGTCGGACGAAGAGCGGCTGGCCCAGCTCGGCTACACACAGGTTCTCGCCCGCCGCATGTCGGCGTTCTCCAACTACGCGGTCTCGTTCACGATCATCTCGGTCCTGTCGGGCTGTCTGACGCTGTATCTGTTCGGCATGAACACCGGCGGTCCCGCCGTGATCACCTGGGGCTGGGTCGCGGTCGGACTGATGACGCTGTTCGTCGGGCTCGCGATGGCCGAGATCTGTTCGGCCTACCCGACCTCGGCAGGCCTGTACTTCTGGGCCCACCGGCTCGCCCCGCCCCGCAGCGCGGCCGCCTGGGCGTGGTTCACGGGCTGGTTCAACGTCCTCGGCCAGGTGGCGGTGACCGCGGGCATCGACTTCGGCGCCGCGTCCTTCCTCGGCGCCTATCTGAACCTCCAGTTCGACTTCGCGGTGACACCGGGCCGCACGGTCCTCCTGTTCGCCGGAATCCTGATCCTGCACGGCCTGCTCAACACCTTCGGCGTGGGGATCGTCGCCCTCCTCAACAGCATCAGCGTGTGGTGGCACGTCATCGGTGTCGCCGTCATCGTCGGCGCGCTGACCTTCGTACCGGACCACCACCAGTCGGCGGACTTCGTGTTCACGAAGTTCGTGAACAACACGGGCTGGGGCAGCGGGGTCTACGTCGTCCTCATCGGACTCCTCATGGCCCAGTACACGTTCACCGGGTACGACGCCTCCGCCCATATGACGGAGGAGACACACGACGCCTCCACGGCCGGCCCGAAGGGCATCGTGCGGTCCATCTGGACCTCGTGGATCGCCGGATTCGTCCTGCTCCTCGGCTTCAACTTCGCCATCCAGTCGTACGACAAGGAGCTCGGCTCCGCGACGGGCGCGCCCCCGGCGCAGATCCTGCTGGACGCGCTCGGCGCGACCTCCGGGAAGCTCCTGCTGCTCGTCGTGATCGGGGCCCAGCTGTTCTGCGGCATGGCGTCGGTGACCGCCAACAGCCGCATGATCTACGCCTTCTCGCGCGACGGCGCGCTGCCGTTCTCGAAGGTGTGGCACACGGTGAACCCGCGCACGCGGACCCCCGTGGCGGCGGTCTGGCTGGCCGCGCTGGGCGCCCTGGCGCTCGGCCTGCCGTACCTGATCAACTACGCGGCCTACGCCGCCGTGACGTCGATCGCGGTGATCGGTCTCTATGTGGCCTACGTCGTTCCGACCCTGCTGCGGGTGCGCAAGGGCGACGCCTTCGAGCGCGGGCCCTGGCATCTGGGCCGCTGGTCCCGTCCCGTGGGAGTGATCGCGGTCGTCTGGGTGGCCGTCATCACGATCCTGTTCATGCTGCCCCAGGTCTCCCCGGTCACCTGGGAGACGTTCAACTACGCCCCGATCGCCGTCCTCGCCGTTCTCGGCTTCGCCGCGGCCTGGTGGCTGGCCTCGGCCCGTCACTGGTTCCTCAACCCCGAGCACCAGCGCACGATCGCCCGTGAGGCCGCCCGCAAGGGTGCGCCCGAACCGGTCGATCCCTGACCTTGTGCCCTTTTGGCGCGGCCGGGTCCCCGATACCCGATCGGAGTCCCGGCCACGTCCCGCTATGCTCGGGGATGCATCGGCGCGGGCCGGTGCGCCGTACCGGCGTTGTCCGGCACGGGGACCCTTAGCTCAATTGGCAGAGCAGTGGACTTTTAATCCATTGGTTGTGGGTTCGAGTCCCACAGGGTCTACCGAAGAGCCCCCAGCTCAGAGCGATCTGAGCTGGGGGCTCACTCGTTTTCGTGGCGTCCCGTGCCGTCCTGCCGGCCCGGGAGCTCCTTCTTCGGCGCACGGGCATCCGCAGATATTTGAACGCGTTCAATTATCTGCGCTAGGCTTGTCCCACGACATGGGGGGAGCCTGATGAAGATCGTGATCCCTGGGGGAACCGGGCAGGTCGGCGCGATACTGAACCGCGCGTTGACCGCCGAGGGCCATGAGGTCGTGGTCCTGACCAGGCGGCCGGTGCGCGACGGTGAAGTCCTCTGGGACGGCGAGACCCCGGGGCCGTGGGCCGAGGTGATCGACGGCAGCGATGTCGTGGTCAACCTGGCCGGGCGCAGCGTCAGTTGTCGCTACACCGCGGCGAATCTGCAGGCCATGATGGACTCGCGCGTGCGCTCCACCGAAGTCGTGGGCGAGGCGATCGCGGCGGCGGCCCGGCCTCCCCGGGTCTGGCTGCAGATGAGCACCGCCACCGTCTATGCCCACCGCTTCGACGCACCCAACGACGAGGCGACCGGCGTGCTCGGCGGCACCGAACCCGGCGTGCCGGGCTACTGGGCGTACAGCGTCGAGATCGCCAAGGCCTGGGAACGGGCGCAGGAGCGGGCCGAAACCCCGAACACCCGCAAGGTCGCCCTTCGCTCGGCGATGGTGATGAGCCCCGATCGCGGCGGTGTCTTCGACGTCCTGCTGCGACTGGCGCGGCTCGGCCTCGGCGGCCCGGTCGCGGGCGGCGCGCAGTACGTGTCCTGGATACATGACCGCGACTTCGTTCGCGCGGTCGAGTTCCTGGCCGAACGGGACGACCTCACCGGGCCGGTGAACCTCGCCGCTCCCGATCCGCTGCCCCAGCGCGCGTTCATGCGCGCGCTGCGAGCCGCGTGGGGTGTCCCGGCGGGCCTGCCCGCGACGAGATGGATGGCCGAGATCGGCGCGTTCGCGCTGCGGTCGGACACCGAACTCCTGTTGAAGAGCCGCCGTGTCGTTCCCGGCCGACTGCTCGAAGCGGGCTTCGCCTTCGACCACGCCCGATGGCCGGAGGCCGCCGGCGACCTGGTGCGGCGCGTGCGCGGCCCGGGCGTCGGGCGCCGGGGTGTCAGCCCGCGGAGAGGCCGGTGAGTCCCGTGATCTCCGTGAGTTCCGGCAGCGGGAGCGTGTGCTGGGTCTGGAGGACCTTGGCGCGCAGGTAGCGGACGTTGTGGGCGGTGGTGAAGACGCCCGTCGGGACCCGGTGGGAGACCGTGATGCCGAGCTCGCGGAGCTGTTCGGCCTTGTCGGGGTTGTTGGAGAGCAGGTCGAGGGAGTCGATGCCGAGGGCCCGGAGCATCTGGGCCGCCGCCGTGTAGTCACGATCGTCCTCGGGCAGGCCGAGGGCCGCGTTGGCCGCGTAGGTGTCGAGACCCTGGTCCTGGAGGGCGTACGCGTCGAGCTTGTTGTAGAGGCCGATGCCGCGGCCTTCCTGGCGCAGGTACAGCAGGACACCGCCCCGCTCCGCGATCTGCTCCACCGCCTCGCGCAGCTGGGGTCCGCAGTCGCAGCGGGCCGAGCCGAACACGTCGCCGGTCAGGCACTCGGAGTGCAGCCGCACCAGCGGGTTCTCGCCGGGCTCGCCGAGGACGACGGCCAGGTGTTCCTTGGCGTCAGCGAGCCCGTGGAAGGTGACGAGTTCCGCGTCGACGGAGTAGCCGTCGCCGAAGCGCAGGGGCACGCGGACTCGGGTGCGCACGGTGGCGGTGGGGTGGTCGCGCATGGTCTCTCTCCGTCCGGCGGGTTCCTGCGGGATGGTGCTTCAGATTTGAAGCACTGCCCCGGGAGGAGACACTACATCTGCTTCAAACTTCAAGCAATGGGGTTCACGTCCTCCTCGTGCCCCTCACGAGGAGCAGGAACGCCGCCGCCACGGCAGATCTTCCCCGGACGCCCCGGAATTCCCGTCCTGGATCGCCCGGGTGATGGTCCCGCAGATCTCGTCCAGCTGTTCCACCTGCTCGGGGGTCAGATGGTCGAAGATCGCCGTCCGCACGGTCTCGACGTGTCCCGGCGCGACCCGTTCCAGGAGGGTCATGCCCTCGTCCGTGAGGACGGCCATGTGTCCGCGCTTGTCGGTGGGACAGCCCTCCCGGCGTACGGTGCCGTCCTTCTCCAGCCGGGTCACCGCGTACGTCAGACGGCTGCGGGTGATCTTCTGGGCCTCGGCGAGGTCGGTCATCCGCAGCCGCCGGTCCGGCGCCTCGGACAACTTGGCCAGGATGGAGTAGTAAAGGTGAGGCATTCCCGCCTCCGCCTGCAGTCGGCGGTCGATGGCGTCCTCCAGGAGGGAGGTCGCGGAGAGGTACGAGCGCCAGGCGCGCTGTTCGGCGGCGGAGAGCCAGCGGGTCGTCATGACACCAGTCTAGGTATTGTTTAAAACTTGAACCACTGCGCATGAATCACGCGCGTGTGCGACCGGAGGATGCGTCCCGATGCCCCGTCCCTACGTCCTGCTCTCCGCCGCCGTCTCCCTCGACGGCTTCCTGGACGACACCGGCCCCGAGCGGCTGCTGCTCTCGGGTCCGGCCGACTTCGACCGGGTCGACGAGGTACGGGCGTCCAGCGACGCGATCCTGGTGGGCGCCGGCACACTGCGCACGGACAATCCACGGCTCCTGGTCAACTCCGCCGAACGACGTGCGGCCCGTGTCGCCGGCGGCCGCCCCGAGTACCCGCTGAAAGTCACCGTCAGCGGGTCCGGCGACCTCGACCCGCGGGCGCAGTTCTGGCACACGGGCGGGGAGAAGGTCGTCTACACGACGGACCGGGGCGCGCCGAGGGCTGCCGCCCTGCTGCACGGCCTCGTCGGCGTCGACGTCGTGCCGACCGGACCCGAACTCGACTGGCGTGTGCTGCTGGAACACCTTCACGACGTACGGGGTGTGCGCCGCCTCATGGTCGAAGGGGGCGGCAAGGTCCACACCCAGCTCGTCCGCGAGGGACTCGCCGACGAGCTGCAGCTGGCCGTCGCCCCTCTCTTCGTCGGGCAGCCGGACGCGCCGCGGCTGTTCGGACCCGGGGCGTATCCCCTGGGCCGCATGCGGCTGGCGGAGACCCGGCCCGTCGGGGACGTCGTGCTCATCCGGTACGTCCCCACGGCGCCCGGCACGGGACCGCTCGCCGCCGCGGCGGACCGGCGCTGGCTGGAGCTCGCCTGCGAGCTGGCGGCGCTGTGCCCGCCCTCGAAGACCGCGTTCAGCGTGGGCGCCGTGGTGGTCGCTGCCGACGGGACCGAGCTGGCCCGGGGCCACTCCCGCGAGGGCGACGACCCCGTCGTGCACGCCGAGGAGGCCGCCCTCGCCAAGATCGATCCGGCCGATCCGCGGCTGGCCGCCGCCACCGTCTACAGCAGCCTCGAACCGTGCGCGCACCGCGCCTCCCGGCCCACGCCGTGCGCCCGGCTCATCCTCGACGCCGGGGTGCGACGGGTGGTCACCGCCTGGCGCGAGCCCGACACCTTCGTCACGGACGCCGACGGGAACGGGCTGCTCGCCGCCGCGGGCGCCGAGGTCGTCGTCCTCCCCGAGTACGCCGACCGGGCCAAGGCCCCCAACCGGCATCTGCCGGGCTAAGGGCTGTCCCGTAATCCCCGGCGGGCCCGGATGCCGTACTCGGCAGGTGACGGCCGGGGGCCCGTCGGCGCCGCTGAAGGGGCGTGGCCGAAGGCCGCCGCCGCGGCTGAAGGGGTGCGTTTAAACGGGTGTGCTGGGGGTCCCGCGGATGGCGTACACTGGTCTTAACGACGCGGGGTGGAGCAGCTCGGTAGCTCGCTGGGCTCATAACCCAGAGGTCGCAGGTTCAAATCCTGTCCCCGCTACTCAAGGCCAAGGGCCGGAACTCGGATTCACGAGTTCCGGCCCTTGGTGTTTGTCCCGACTGGTTCTCGCGACGGCTCCACCGGCCGGTTCTGCGGGCCGGTTCTCCAGGCCGGACAGTCGGCCCGGTTTCCTCCGGGACCATCGGCGCCGTCCCCCGGTCGGGCCACACCGGTCGCCCGCCGCGCGCGCTCCGGGTCTTCTGGACGGGTGGGGCAGCCAGGAGGTGAGCAGCGGACCGGAGAAGTCCCTGACCCGGCAGCCGGACCGTCGCCCGGTGTCCGCGGACCCGGGAGTGCCACGCCGTCCGGTCCGGCGGCAGCGGCGCCCCGCAGGATCTCCTTCGCGCGCGCCTTCGTCCGGGCCCTGCCCGCGCTGCTGATCGTCACCGGGATCTTCTACGACTACTTCACCCCGGGTGACTACACCGCGGCTCCCTTCTTCACGGCCGCGCCCCTGGTCGCCGCGCCGCTCTACTCGCAGCGCGGCACCGTCCTCACCGGCGTCCTCGCCGTCGGCGCGGTCCTCGTGGTCCACTGCGTGCTCGGCATCGTCCTGCAGGTCGACGCGGTCACCGAAACGGTCACGGTGACGACGGCCGCCGTCCTCGCCGTCCTCATCAACATCCTGGTCCGGCGCGGCGACGAACGGCTCGCCTCCGTCCGGGAGATCGCCGAGTTCGCGCAGCGCGCCGTGCTGCCCGAGCCCGAGGCGCGCATCGACGGCCTCGATGTCGCGGCCCGCTACGAGGCGGCACAGGAGGACGCGTTCATCGGCGGGGACCTGTACGCGGTGCAGGACTCCCCGTACGGCGTGCGGCTGGTCGTCGGCGACGTACGGGGGAAGGGGATGACCGCCGTGGCGGCCGTCGCCGTGGTGGTCGGCGCGTTCCGGGAGGCGGCCGAGCAGGAGGCGACCCTGGAGGCGGTCGCGGGGCGTCTGGAGCGGGCGCTGACGCGCGCGGGCACCCGGCGCGACAGCATCGACGCGTTCGAGGGGTTCACCACCGCCGTCCTCGCGGAGATTCCGCACGACAAGGACGTCGTCCGCGTCGTCAACCGAGGACATCCGCCGCCCCTGCTCCTGCATCCCGACGGCACGCTCGTCACCCTCGCCGCCGAGTCCTTCGCGCTGCCCCTCGGCATGGGCGAACTGGGCGCCTGGCCCGACCCGGCGGTCCAGGGACGCTTTCCGCGCGGGTCCACGCTGCTCCTGTACACGGACGGTCTGTCCGAGGCCCGCGATCCGCGCGGAACGTTCTACGATCCGGCCGCGTGGCTCGCCGGACGGGTCTTTCCCGGCCCCGACGCACTGCTGGCCGCCCTCTCCGAGGCGGTCCGCCGGCATGCGGGCGGCGCATTGACGGACGACATGGCACTGCTCGCCGTCCGGCATTTTTGACGCGTGCCCGTGAGGCGATTTCCGAGAGGTCGGGAAACCCTTCGCGTACAACGCCCGCGGCCTTTTCGGACATCGTCACGAGCGGTGATCGGACCGTGTCCCTCCGCATAGCGACTGATGCACCGTCAAGTGAATCCGTGTCGACGAGGTTGGACCAACTCGCCCGTCTTTCATCGCTCATGACCCCAAAGTCCTGGCCAAAAGCCGTTAATGATCAGTCGGAACATCTTGGAATTCGGTGCCTGGGTCTATTAACGTTCGATAACGCAGCGCGGTCGTTACAGCCGTCACAAGAGGTGGCTCCGTGCGTACGCGCCGAATCCCGCAAGGGAACCGGGGAACCAACAACTTGGGGTGAATCGAGCGTATTTCCGCCGTGGAAGCACGGTGGCCGTACGCGCGTAGGAGACCTTCCTGCTCCGAACCCGTCAGCTAACCCGGTAGGCGGCAAGGAAGGAAAGGAGTGCGCCCACGTGGCGTCCAACCGGCCCGCTCAGCCGACCTCGTTCGCGCCGAATGACGCGCAGGCCTTCGGCCATGGCAAGGACGAGGGACCCTGGGAGGAGTGGAATCCCACCGAGGATTCCGTTCTTCCGATCCGCGGCCGGCACCGCACGGGCAAGCAGCGCGGCGGAGGACTCGCCCGCAGTTCCACGGTTCTCGGCGTCGGTGTCATAGCCGCCGTCGGTGGCGGTGGTATCGCCAGCGCCGCGCCGGGCAAGCCGCCCGTCTCGATCTCGCTGCCCGACCTGGCCTCGGTCACCCACTCCGCCGAAGCCCTGATCTCGCACGGCGGATCCAGCACCCCCAAGGGCTCCACGACTCCGCTCACCAGCGTAGGCCTGACCAGCGCCGACACGGCCCAGGGCGCGACGGACGCCGGCGAGGCGCTGCGCGCCCGGATCATGCAGCAGGCCCAGTCGCAGCAGGCGCACGCCGACAGCACCACGCAGCAGGCCGCCCTGTCCGCCGTCGTGAAGAAGAAGGCGGACGACGCCGAGGCCAAGGCCGACGCGGCGAAGAAGAAGGCGGCGGAGGCGGCCAAGGCGAAGGCCGAGACCGAGCGCCTCGCCGAGCTCGCCAAGAGCTACACGCTGCCGACCTCCTCGTACACCCTGACCTCGCGCTTCGGCGAGGCCGGCGCCCTGTGGTCCTCCGGCTACCACACGGGACTCGACTTCGCGGCGCCCACCGGCACGCTCATCAAGGCGATCCACAGCGGCACCGTCACCGAGGCCGGCTGGGCCGGCTCGTACGGCTACCGCACGATCCTCACCCTCGACGACGGTACGGAACTCTGGTTCTGCCACCAGTCCTCGATCAGCGTCAGCGTGGGCCAGAAGGTCGCCACGGGCGATGTCATCGGGCGCGTGGGCGCGACGGGCAATGTCACCGGGCCGCACCTGCACCTCGAAGTGCACCCCGGCGGCGCCGCCACCCCCATCGACCCGATGGCGTGGCTCCAGAGCAGGGGTCTCAACCCCTGATCCGTGTCCTCCCTGATCTCCGGCGGTCCTGACGTCCACCCCCCCGACGTCAGGGCCGTCGGTCAGGCAGGTGCGGGCGCTGCGGGCACCTGCCGGGCCGGGACGAGTGCGGACCGGGCCGGGACGAGTGCGGAATACGTGCATCCGGCAGGGGCGTTGATCCCGTACATGACTTCTCTTCGCAAGCTCGGTTCGTCCGACCTCGAGGTCTTCCCGCTCTCCCTCGGCGGCAACGTCTTCGGCTGGACGGCCGACGAGACCCGGTCCTTCGCCGTGCTCGACGCCTACGCGGCCGCCGGCGGCAACTTCCTCGACACGGCCGACTCCTACTCGGCGTGGATCGAGGGCAACGAGGGCGGCGAGTCCGAGACCATCATCGGCAAGTGGCTGAAGAGCCGAGGCAACCGCGCGGACATCGTCGTCGCCACCAAGGTCAGCCAGCACCCCGCGTACCCTGGGCTGTCCGGTGCCAACATCAAGGCCGCGGCCGACGCGTCGCTGCGCCGCCTGGGCACCGACCACATCGACCTCTACTACACGCACTTCGACAAGCCGGAGGTGCCGGTCGACGAGATCATCGGGGCCCTCGACGAGCTGGTGACGGCCGGCAAGGTGCGGCACATCGCGGCCTCCAACATCTCGCCGGAGCGGCTCCAGGAGTCCCTGGAGTTCTCCGACCGCGAGGGTCTCGCGCGCTATGTCGCGCTCCAGCCGCAGTACAACCTGGTCTCGCGCGACACCTACGAGGGCCCTCTGCGGGACGTCGCCTCCCGGGCCGGTCTGGCCGCGGTCCCGTACTACGGGCTCGCCTCCGGTTTCCTCACCGGCAAGTACCGCCCCGGCACGACGGTCGACTCGCCCCGGGCGGCGGGTGCGGCCAAGCACCTCGACTCGGAACGCGGACCGAAGGTCCTCGCGGCCCTCGACGAGATCGCCGGAGCCCACGGCGTCGCGGTCCCGACGGTCGCCCTCGCCTGGCTGGCCGCACAGTCGACGGTCGCCGCGCCGATCGCCTCCGCCCGCACGGTGGAGCAGCTTCCGGCGCTGCTGGGAGTCGCGGATCTGGCGCTGACGGACGAGGAACTGACGCGGTTGTCGACCGCGTCGGCGTAAGCGCCGGCGTTTTCCGGGGGTGCGGGGCCGTTCCGCGTTACGAGCTGTACGGGTTGTACGCGGGGTACGGCACCGGTGCCGACGCCTGGGCCGGTGGCCCGTACGGCTGCGCGGGGGGAGCGACGTACCCGTACCCGTGGTCCGGCCAGGGCGGTGTCACGGGCAGTGGTGTCGTCGCGTGGGCCGCGTAGGCGAGGGCCGGGTGGGCGGTCTCCCGGCGGCGCCACAGCTCGCCGAGCAACTCGCGCTCGCGTACGACGAAGTCGGAGCCCGCACGGCCCCGGCGCCCCCGGTGGCGGAGGAACGCCAGCGAGGTCGCGTACGCCTCGTACTCCGCCACCGAGCGCGCCGCCGCCTTTCCGAAGTGATGGACGGCGTACTCGCGGGCGAGCCGTCGTGCCCGCATCGAGCCGAGGGCCCACGGTTCGGTCGCGCCCAGCCATCCGGCGACGGTGTACACGGGCAGTTCGGTGCGCACGGTGCGCAGCTCGCGCTGCCGGGTCCAGACGACCAGCCAGGTCAGCAGCCCGAACGCGGGCACCATGAACACGGCGTACACGCCGAAGAACCCGAACTCGCCGAAGTCCGACGAGCTGTTCCAGACCGCGTGCATCCCCATCGCGAGCAGCAGTCCGGTGAGCGGGAGCAGCACACGCCGCACATGCTGGCGCTCGGCGGACAGCGCCGCGACGCCGAAGCCGATGCCGGTCAGCACGGTGAACAGCGGATGCGCGAAGGGCGACATCACCACGCGGACGAAGAAGGTCGCGGCGGTGACGGAGGTGAGCCCGCTCCCCCCGCTGAGCCGGTCGGTGCCGAAGGCGGTGCCGAGGTAGAGGATGTTCTCGGTGAAGGCGAAGCCGGTGGCGGTGACCCCGGCGATGACGACACCGTCGACGATCCCGGTGAAGTCCCGTCTGCGGAAAAGGAAGACCAGCAGGACGGCCGCCGCCTTCGCGGACTCCTCGACGACGGGCGCTATGACGGTCGCGCCGAGGGTGTCGGCGCTGGACGGGTCCGCGGTCGCCGTCGCTATCCACCGGGTCGCGAAACTGTTGGCGACGATCGCTATGAGCGCGGCGGCGCAGGCGCCCCAGGCGAAGGAGAAGAGCAGGTTGCGCCAGGGGCCCGGTTCGACCCGGTCCAGCCACCGGAACGCGGCTATGAGCAGCGGTACGGGGAACACGGCCAGTCCGAGACCGACCAGGAAGCCCTCGGTGCCGGTCTGTTCGCGGACGAGGGCGAGGATCACCAGACCCGACATCGCGAGCAGGGTGATCAGTGCTCCGTACCGGACCCATCTGCGCTGCCACCAGTGCGGATGTATCGGCGCAGGTCCGGCGGAGCCGCCGGGCTGAGTCGCGTACGGGGGATGGATGGCCACGGCATTGACCCTAACGAGGGAGGGCGTGGCCCGCGACGCTGACCGGAGCTCCCGGGAGTTCCCGGGAGACGCCGGAGGGTGTGTGCGGGTCAGTCGCCCGGGGTGTGCTGGTCTCGATGCTGTACGCGCCGGAAGAGGAGGTCGTTCACCACATGACCCTTGTCCAGTCCCTGGCCCTCGAAACGGGTCAGCGGCCGGAACTCCGGACGCGGCGCGAAACCGCCGTCCGGCTGCGTGTTCTCGTAGCCGGGGTGCGCGCTCAGTACGTCGAGCATCTGTTCGGCGTACGGCTCCCAGTCCGTCGCGCAGTGCACGAGCGCGCCCGGCTTGAGACGGGTCGCGGCGAGATCCAGGAACTCCGGCTGGATCAGCCGCCGCTTGTGGTGCCGCTTCTTGGGCCAGGGGTCGGGGAAGTACACGCGCAGGCCGTTCAGTGACGCGGGCGGGAGCATCTCGCGGAGCAGGATGATCGCGTCGCCGTTGGCGACCCGCACGTTGGACAGGCCGCTCCGTTCGGCGAGGTTGAGCAGATTGCCCTGGCCCGGCGTGTGCACGTCCACGGCGAGGATGCCGGTCTTCTGGTCCTCCGCCGCCATCTGCGCGGTGGCCTCACCCATGCCGAAGCCGATCTCCAGCACGACGGGGCCGTCCGTCCCGAACAGTTCCGCGAGGTCGATCGTCCGCTGTCCGTCGATGTCCAGACCCCACTTGGGCCACAGCCGCCGCAGCGCGTCCCCCTGTCCGGTCGTCACCCGGCTCCGCCGTGGCTGGAAACTCCGGATCCGCCGCTCGAAGTGCGAGCCGGCGGGATCCGGCTGCGGACCGTGGGGGAAGCGGGGCTCGCCCTTGGTGCGGTGGTGACGCGGCGAGCCGTCCTCGGCGGAGGCGGGCCGGGTCTCTTCGGTGGAGTCGAGGAATTCAGACACAGTGGGGTCGATTTTACGGGCGGTCGTGATGCCTGGAGGTCATGACGCCCTGCGGCAGTGCCGCCTCGCGGTCGCGGCGCCGGGCCCGGGTCCGGGTCCGGGTCCGGTCCGGTGGGCGCCGGGTGGGGCGCTCAGGCCGCCTCCAGTGCCGCCAGCGCCCGGCGGGCGACCTCCCGGCCGATCGGGAGGGAGGCGGTGGCCGCGGGGGACGGCGCGTTCAGCACGTGCACGGTCCGCGGGCCCTCCTTGATCAGGAAGTCGTCGACCAGGGTGCCGTCCCGCAGGACCGCCTGGGCACGGACACCGGCTTCGGCCGGGACCAGGTCCTCCGGGGTCACCGCGGGCAGCAGTCGCCGCACGGCCTCCGTGAACGCCGCCTTCGACACCGACCGGCGCAGCTCCCCGGCTCCGTAGCGCCAGTGCCGTCGCGCTATCCGCCAGGAGCCCGGCCAGGCCAGGGTCGCGCCCAGCTCGCGGGGCCGGATCACCCCCCACCCGTACCCCTCCCGGGCGAGCGCGGGCACCGCGTTGGGGCCGATGTGGACACCGCCGTCGATGCCCCGGGTGAGATGGACGCCGAGGAACGGGAACGCGGGGTCCGGAACCGGGTAGACCAGGCCCCGCACCAGCTCGGGCCGCGCCAGCGTGTAGTACTCGCCGCGGAAGGGCACGATCCGCATCCCGGGGTCGTCCCCCGTGAGCCGGGCCGTCTCGTCGCAGTGCAGCCCCGCGCAGTTGACCAGCACCCGGCCGCGGACGATCGTCCCGTCGGCGGTGCGCACGGCGACGCCGAGGCGGGGGCGGCGGTCGGCGCGCACCACGTCCGCCCCGTACCGGATCTCCGCCCCGGAGGCCTCCGCGAGCCGCCGGGCCACCGCCACGAAGTCGCAGACGCCGGTGGTGCCGACGTGGATGGCGGCCAGGCCGCGGACCTCGGGCTCGTGCTCGGCGAGCTGGGCGGGGCCCAGTTCCTTGACCGGAATGCCGTTCTCCCGGCCGCGCTGCACCAGGCCGTGCAGCCGGGGGAGCTCCGCCTTCTCCGTCGCGACGATCAGCTTGCCGGTGACGGCGTGTGCGATGTCGTACTCCGCGCAGAACTTGACCATCTCGGCGGCGCCCCGCACCGCGTACCGTGCCTTCAGGGAGCCGGGGCGGTAGTAGATCCCGCTGTGGATCACCCCGCTGTTGCGCCCGGTCTGATGCCGGGCGGGCCCCTGCTCCTTCTCCAGCACCGTCACCCGGGTGCCCGGCGCCGCGCGCGTGATGGCATACGCCGTCGACAGGCCGACGATCCCGCCGCCGATCACCAGCACATCGCAGTCGTACGCACTCCGCATCCGCACCACCTCCCGGCTTCGATAGTGCACTGCGCCACTGACAATGCCCTCAAACCCGAGAACCGCGCCCCGCGCTTTTTTTGTGCCGCGGGGCCGTGGCACCCTCTCCACGCGCCGGAGCCGTCAGCTCTCCGCCCGAGCCGTCACGTCTAGGCCGGGGCCATCAGCAGCGGACGTGCCCGCTCCCGCAGCTCCACCACGCGCGGTTCGTCGCCGTACGGCTCCAGCCGGTGCAGCAGGTCCTTCACGTACTCGGTGGTGCGCGCGGAGGAGATGCGCCCCGCGACCTCCACCGCTCGCACGCCCTGCTCGCACGCCGCGTCCAGATTGCCCGATTCCAGCTCGGCGACCGCCGACACCACGAGCCGGAGCCCGTGCGAACGTACGAACTCCTCCGTCGGCTTCGACAGCGCCTGTTCGGTGAAGCGGCGCACCTGGCGCGGCGCCTTGAGATCGCGGTAGCACTCGGCGGCGTCGGCCGCGAAGCGGTCGTACGAGTAGAAGCCGAGCCAGGACGGGTCGTGGTCGCCGTCACGGGCCCGCTCCAGCCAGCCCTCGGCGGCCTTCAGCGCCGTGCCGGCCGCCTGGGCGTCACCTGCGCGCGCGTGGGCCCGTGCCTCGACGAGCCGGAAGAAGCTCATGGTGCGGGCCGTGGCGAGGCCGCGGTTGCGCTCCACGGCGGCCTGGGCGAGGTCGACGCCCTCGTCGCCGAAGCCCCGGTAGGTCGCCTGGAGCGACATGGAGGCCAGGACGTAGCCCCCGAGGGGCACGTCGGCCGCGGCACGGGCCAGCCGCAGGGCCTGGATGTAGTAGCGCTGCGCGGCCTCCTGCTGGCCCGTGTCGAAGGCCATCCAGCCCGCGAGACGGGTGAGCTCCGCCGACGCGCCGAAGAGCGCTCTGCCGACCTCGTCGGAGTACGAGCCGAGCAGCAGGGGTGCCGCCTCGACCCGCAGACACTCGGGCACCATGGATGAACGCCAGTCACCGCCCCCGTACTTGGAGTCCCAGCGCCGGGCGTCCTCGGCCGCCTCGCGGAGCTTCAGCACATCGCTGTGGCCGACCTTCAGCGGCGCTCCGGAGCTCTCACCGGGGCTCACCTCACGCGCCACCGAACTGTCGGCCGGGGTTATGAGCCAGCGTGACGCCGGTGTCGCGTACGCGCTCACGGCGAAGGAGCCGGCCAGTGACTGCCAGATGCCGCCGCCGGCCCGGCGCCCGGCGAGGTCGAGGCGGTAGAGCTCCGTCGCCGACCGCACCGCCTGCCCGACGTCACGGGGGAAGGCGAGGCCCACTTCCGGCGCCGGGTCCGCGTCCGCGAGGCCGATCTCGTGGAGCGGCACAGGGCGGCCGAGCTTCTGGCCGATGGCGGCCGCGATGAGGTGCGGCGCGGCGCCCTGAGGCACCATGCCTTTCGACACCCAGCGCGCCACCGACGTCTTGTCGTAGCGAAGTGTCAACCCGCGTTGAGCGCCAAGATCGTTGACGCGACGCGCGAGTCCTGCGTTGCTGATTCCCGCGAGGGCGAGAACGGCGCCGAGTTTTTCGTTCGGCCCGCGTTGCTCCCTGGACATGCGCCACCCCTCGACACAGACGGCTGCCGCACTGGCATAACCACGCGGCATTCGTAAACCCAGCGTAGTTCGCCCGATCCCCAGCGTTAAGGGGCGTAGGTCCGGTTGGCGGGATTGTGGTCCGTACGACTGTACGGACTGTCGCGGCGTGCTCCCGTTGTGTGGCCGTGCGCCCGTCCGTGCGCTCTTCTCCGGCCACAGGGGGGAGCGCTTCCATGGAACGTGCGTGGGTCGGCCCGCTGTACTGGATCCAGTGGGCTGGGGGACACCGCCGCCTACATCCCCGCGGGCGGCGGACCGGTCCGGGAGGCGAACTCCGCCTCCCGGACTGTGCGTTGCCGAAGCGGTGCGCAAGGCCTGTACGGAGCGTATCCGGACCTGTCCGTCCATCACCGATTTGGCCGAAAATCGATGGTTGCCCCTGAGGGCAATTGCGGCTCCCACCACGTCAGTTGAGGGCGTGAAGGGCGTCCTGAGGGAGCGTATCGGGGGCGCATTCGCGTCGACCTGTCGGGGGTCGGGTGATGCGCGAGAGGTGGTCGCGAGGGGTGTGGGGGCGCCGGGCTCCCCTGCCGGTGCGCTGGACGCCTTCTCCGGGGCCCGGTCGGCGTCTCCCCGGATCGCACCGCACCACGTTCCCGTCGCGTCCTCGCCGCATCCCGTCGCCTTCCAACGCGTCCCGTCCCGCCGGTCCCGTCCGTCCCGCCGGTCCCGTCCGTCCCGTCGGCCGGGACGGGTCGTGGGCCGGCGGTGCGGTGGTCGCCCTGTTCCTTCGGGCGGCGGGCCAACTGCCGGGCGGAGGAGGGTCCGGCGCGGTTCGGTGCTTCCTCGGGAGTGGCCCGCCGGTGGTTCGGCGGCGGTTCCGGGCCGTTCTGGGGTGGATTCCCCGCGGCTGCGCGCGGCGACCCTCGGATGCCTCAACGGGCTCTGCCCATAGGGTATTTGCCGGTCCACGGCGGCGTAGTGACGGCGCGGGCGTCCGCGCGGGGGCGCACTTCGGGGAGCGCAAGCGGCCGCAGGGACCCTCCGACACGCCTCCTTCGTGGCAGCATGGTGCCGAGTTCGTACGGTGCACTGGTTGTCCACAGCCTGTGGAGGCGACGATGCGATGGTTGGTGGGGTGGAGCAGCACCGTCGCCAGAGCGTCCGAGATCGGCTCGGCGGGCGCCACGGGGAACAGCGGCGAGACGGTGCACCCGGTGGGTTCCCAACTCCTGTGGGGCGATCCCGATCCGCTGTGGGCCGTCGGCGACTGGCGCCCCGACGAGGTGCGCGTGGTGAAGGCCGACGCGCAGAACCGCATGGCCGTCCTCGGCACCTGCGGCGCCTCCGACGAAGAACTGCGGGTCGGACTGTTCGCCGCGCGCGGCGGAGCGCTCCGCCACCTCACCAACTGGTCCGGCAGCTACACCGCGGTCGTCCAGGTCGGCCGCCGGGTGACCGTCTGCGGTGATCTCGCCGGCGCGCGGCCGGTGTTCTACACCCCTTGGGCGGGCGGTACGGCCTACGCCACCGCCGCGCTCCCGCTCGCCGACCTCATCGAGGCCAACCTCGACTTCGGGCACCTGGCCGCGATGCTCGCCGCCCCCGACGTACCGGCCGCCGTGCACGACTCCACCCCGTACGAAGGCGTCCGCCGCATTCCGCCGGGACACACGCTCATCCTGCGGGCCGGGGCTCGCGAGATCGCGGGGTACGAGCCCGTCGCCTCCCTCGCCGTCGCCGCGCCCACCGCCGATCCCACGATCGCCGTGGACGCCGTCCGGGACGCCCTCGTGGAGGCCGTCCGCGCCCGCCTCTCCGCTCCCCGCCATGTGCCGGGCGCCGACGTGGACCCCGGGCCCGTGCCCGGTATGGGACCCGCCGAGCGGCGCGCCGCGCGCGGGACGCCGGTGCCGGGCATCGGAGCCGACCTCTCCGGAGGGCCCGCCTCGGGGACGCTCGCGCTGCTCGCCGCCGGCCTTCCCGGAGCACCCGGCACGGTCCTCGGACACGGCACAGGCGCCGGGGAACGGCTCCTGGCGGTGACCTTCAACGACCTCGCCGTGCGGGGGCGCGAGGCCGAGCTGGAGCGGGCCGGGACGCTCGCCGCGAATCCCCGGCTGCACCACGTGGTCGTCACCGGAGGCGAAGAGACGCTCCCCTATGCCGACCTGGAGGGGCCGCTGACCGACGAGCCGGGGCCGTCCCTGGTGACGGCGGCACGCCACCGCGCGCGGCTCTCCTCCGGCAGCGCGGACCACTTCACGGGCTACGGCGCGCGGCAGGTGCTGGACGCCCATCCAGCCCGGCTCGCCGACCTGCTCATGGACCGCAAGCGGCGCCATCTCGTACGGCCCGTCGCCGCGTTGACGAAGGCCGACGGGTCGGTGATGGTCCCCGCGCGCGTGTACGGCGCGGCGCGCAAACTCGCCCGTACGCCGTACCGCACCGGGGTCGACGTCCTCGCCGAGCAGTTGCTGCAACGGCGGTTCGAGGACCCCGGCGGTGCGGTGGGCGCGTCGCTGGCCGCGCTGAGCTGGGCCAGACCCGGGCCCGCGGCGCGCTGGCTGACCGGGGAGGCGCTGGCTGAAGTATCGGTTCGCCTCCAAGCGGGCGGCGGGCGGCCGAACCTCGGTCCCGGGCAGCGGCCGGGGGACTTCCGCGCGCGTGCCGCGCTGGCCCGCCACGCGGCGGACGTACGCGTCCTGGAACAGGCCGCCGAAATCCGCTTCCAGCGGCTGCACATGCCGTTCCTGGACAACCAGGTCGTCCGGGCGTGCCGGGCACTGCCGGAGGCGCTGCGGGTGCAGCCGGGGGCTCGGGCGGCGATTCTGCGTACGGTCCTGGAAGGGGCCGGGGTGGCCGATCTGCCCCCCGGCTGGGGGGCTCCGTCCCACGCGTCCTCCGCGGCGGCGGCCCGTACGGGGTTGCGGGTGGCGGCCGATTCCCTGGTCTCCCTGTTCGACACACCGCTGCTCGCGCAGGCGGGGCTGGTCGAGGCGCGCGTCGTCCGCAAGGCGCTGCGCGCGGCTGCGGAGGGCGCGTCGCTGCCGCTCGACGGGTTGGCCGATCTCGTCTCGCTCGAACTGTGGCTGCGGCGGTTGCTGGCTCGGCGCGGGACGTGCTGGACGGGCACGCCCGCGCGCCAGCGGGCCGTTCCCGCGGGGATCGTTCCCCAGGGGAGGGCGCTGGGGGCGGGGGCCGGGCACGCTTGACCCGGCCGGTCGGGGGGCGGGTTCGCTGCGCTGGGCGTCGCGGTTCGGTCCGGTGGTGGGGCGGGGCCGCGCCGGTACATCCGCCCGTCGCCGTTGGACGAGATGTGACCGTAGGTGGCGACGGGCATGTGATGTACCGGCGCGGCCCCTCGCGCCGGATCCCGGCTGCGGGTGTGAATTTCAGCCCCTCCGGCGTTTGAGGAGCGGGGTCTGGGGCCGGAGCCCCAGGTACGGGTCGGGTAGGGGCGGAGGGGGCGAAAGGAGGCTGTTGCCGGGGTCCGTCGCCCGAGGGGACGGGGCAAGGCGGTGACCTGGGGTGGACGGGCGGTGAGAATGGGGGCGTGCGGTACAGGATTCTGGGGGTTGCCCAGGTGGAGGACGACCGGGGGGCCCTGGTCACGGTGGGCGGCCCCCGGGTACGCGCGCTGCTCACGGCCCTGGCCTGCCACCCCGCCCGCACGATCACCCCGGACACCCTGATCGACGAGGTGTGGACGGACGACCCTCCCCAGGACGCCCCGGCCGCGCTGCAGGCCCTGGTGGGCCGCCTCCGCCGGGCCATCGGCAAGGACGCGGTCACCTCGGAGGCCGGCGGCTACCGGCTCCGGGCCGCCAGGGACGACGTGGACCTGTTCGTGTTCGAGCGGCTCGTCACGGAGGGCAGGACCGCGCTCGGCGACGGCGACGCCCGTACCGCCGCCGCCCGGCTGCGCGAGGCGCTCGCCCTGTGGCGCGGCCCCGCCCTCGCGGACCTCTCCGACCGCACCGCCGCGACCCGCCCGGAGTCCCTGCGCCTGGAGGCGACCCGCAGCCGTGTCGAGGCGGACCTGCGACTCGGCCGCGCCTTCGACGTCGTACCGGAGTTGAAGGAGCTGACGACGGCCCACCCGTACGACGAGGCGCTGCACGTCCTGCTCATCCGCGCCCTGCGCGAGACCGGCCGCCGTGCCGACGCGCTGGCCGCGTACGAGAAGGTGCGCCGCGGACTGATGGACGGTCTCGGGGCGGATCCCGGACCCGAACTCCGCTCCCTGCACGCCGCGTTGCTGGACCCACCGGAGGGTCGCGAACCGCAGGGGCCCCGACCGGGCACGGGCGGTGCCGTGTCGTCCGGGCCGGCCGCCGGTCTCGGTTCCGGGGATCCCTCCCGCGCTCAGCGGACCGGGAACATTCGTCCCCGTTTGAACTCGTTCGTCGGGCGGGAACGCGAGCTCGGGGCCATCCGTTCTGATGTGCGGAGGGCTCGCCTGGTCACGCTGACCGGACCAGGCGGTTCGGGGAAGACCCGCCTCGCCGAGGAAGCCGCCGCCGGGCTTCCGCAGGCGTGGCTGGTCGAGCTGGCCCCGCTCGACCGGCCCGAGGCGGTCCCGGGCGCGGTGGTCAGCGCCCTCGGTCTGCGCGAAACCGCGCTGATCACCAACGAGATGGCGGTTCCGCAGGGCGACCCGGTCGCCCTGCTCGTCGAGTACTGCGCCCCGCGCACCCAGCTCCTGATCCTTGACAACTGCGAGCACGTGATCGACGCGGCGGCCGAACTCGCCGAGACACTGCTGACCCGCTGCCCGGGACTCACGATCCTCGCCACCAGTCGTGAACCCCTCGGCGTCCCGGGCGAGTTGGTGCGCCCGGTCGAGCCGCTCCCGCCCGATTCCGCGCACCGCCTCTTCATGGAGCGGGCTTCCGTCGTGCGCCCCGGCGCCGGCGCCGCGCTCCACGACTCCGCCGCCGTGGACGAGATCTGCCGACGGCTCGACGGCCTGCCCCTGGCCATCGAGCTGGCCGCCGCCCGGTTGCGGCTCCTCACTCCGAGGCAGATCGCCGACCGGCTCGACGACCGCTTCCGGCTGCTCACCTCCGGAAGCCGTACGGTGCTGCCCCGCCAGCAGACCCTGCGCGCCGTCGTCGACTGGTCCTGGGATCTGCTCGACGAGCGGGAGCGGACCGTGCTGCGCGAGGCGTCCGTCTTCGCGGGCGGCTGGGACCTGGCGGCCACCGAGGCCGTGTGCACCGGTCCCGCGGCCGACCTCATCGGCGCGCTCGTCGACAAGTCCCTCCTCGTCGCCACACCGGACGGCCCGGACGGCCCGGAGGGTATGGACGGTACGGCTGGAATGCGGGGCGACGGATACGGCGACGGGTATCGCGAACTCGGCGGGGAAAGTGGTGGGCCCGGGGGTGCGGGGAGCCTCGACGACGGTGTCGCTGCCGGTAGCGGTAGCGGTAGCGGTGTCGGTGGTGGGATGCGCTATCGCATGCTGGAGACCATCCACGAGTACGCCACCGAGCGCGCCGCCGAGGTTCCCGAGCTGCGCGCCGCAGCCGAGCGGCGCCACCGTGCGTGGGTGCGCGCCCTGACGGCGGAGGCCGAGCCCCAGTTGCGCTCGGCGGGTCAACTCCCCTGGATCCGGCGCCTGGAGACCGAGCTCGACAACATCCGGGCGGCCCTCCACCGAGCGCTCGCCGCCCATGACGAGGAAGAGGCGGGTGCCCTGGTCCTCGACATGGGCTGGTTCTGGTGGCTGCGCAACTTCCGTCGCGAGGGCGCCGAGTGGACGGAACTCGTCGTGAGACTGGGCGCGTTGGTCGACGAGCAGGTCGACGAGCAGGCCGACGACCGTGCGGCGACGACCGGCGGGGACAACGGCAGCGGCGGCCGTAAGGACAATGGCACCGGTAGCGGCGGCCGTAGCGGAATCGGCAGTGGCAGCCGTGGTGACAGGGGCACCGGCAGCCGTAGTGACAACGGCAGCGGCAGCGGCAGCGGCAGCAGTGCCGATGCCGGTGGCAGTGGTGGCAGTGGTGGTCGTGGGTTTCATGGCGCGGGCGGTGGCGCGTTGACCCCTGTCGACGCGGAGACCGCCGTCGGCGCTGTGTCCACCACCGGTGCCGGCCTCTTTCCCGAGCTCGAAGGCGCCGATCCGGTCGGCGCGTTTCTCGATCGTCCCGAGCGGGATGAGCGGCACCCGCTGCGCGCCATGCGGATGCGGCTGCGCATGCTCCATTTGTTCATGAAGGTGGACGTCGTCCCGCTGGACGAGTGGGGGGACGAGCGGTTGCGGGAGTACGCGGGGCGGGTGCGGGCCGTCTTCGAGAAGGGCGGCCCGGACGCGGCGCGCATGCCGGGGATCGTCTGGCCGCTGACCGCGCACTTCCTGGGCCACCCGGAGGACATAGGGCCCGCGATGGACAAGGCGGTCGCCAACTGCCGTGAGTACGGCGGCGAATGGGAGATCGGCGTCGCCCTGATGTTCCGTACGCACATGGTCGTCGACGCGCCGGGCGGTATGCCCGGGGTCGACGAGGACCTGGCGGAACTGCGCGTGCTCAGCCGACGGGTGGGGGACCGCTGGATGCGGGCCCAGGTGTGCAGTGCGGCCGGCGAGGCGGCGATGGCGCGCAGCCGGTTCGACGAGGCGAAAGGTGAGTACGAGGAGGCGCTGCGGCTCGCCTACGAGGTGGGGGCGTACGCGGAGACGCCGTTCCTCATGGCACGGCTGGCCGAGATCGCCCACCGCGGGGGCGATCGGTCCCTGGCACTGGCCACCCTGGACGAGGCGAGCGCCGCCGCCGACCTGTACGGGGTGATGGACTCCCGGGCGTTCGTCCATCTGCTGCGGGCCCAAGTGGTCCTGGACGACGGGGAGGTCGTCCTCGCCCGCGAACTGTGCGAGAAGGCGCGCGAGGAGAGTCTCCGGGGCACCCCGCCGCCGCAGTTCGTCGCGGCGCTGGACTGGATCGACGCCATGGTCACGGCCGCCGAGTCCGGACCCGTGCGGGGCCTGCGGAAGCTGAACGCCGCTCTACGGAACGCGATGGACGGGCGGTGCGCGGACGTGGTCGCGTCGGGTCTCGTCGAGGCCGCGGCATGCCTCCTCACGGACGTGGACGCCCACCCGGTGGCGATCCGGCTGCTCGCCGCCGGCACCCGCTGGCGCGGAGGGGATCTGCGTCCCGCCCGTGAGAGCGCCGACGTCCGGCGGACCGTGGCCGAGGCCCTCACGGCGCTCGGCCCGGACCGCTACGAGTCCGAGCGCGCCCGGGGCTTCGCCTACACGCAGGAAGAGGCCCTCAGCGACCTGACCGAAGCCCTCCAGGAGTACCCCGCCGCGTAGGCGTCACCGGCACAGGAACGTCGACTCCGCCCAGTCGCCCAGCGACGCCGAGTCGAACGGACCGTGCGGTTCGACGACGAGCCGGACGGTCCGGTGGCCGGTGAGGTTCACATGGACGGGGACCGCCCGGTCGCCGCCCTCGATCAGCGGTGACCGCCACAGCGGGGACCCGTCCGCGTAGACGGAGAACCGCACCTTGCCCAGGCCCAGCATCAGATCGTCGACCCCGGCCATCGCGTCGTACGAGCTGCAACTGCGGTTGAGCTCGATGGTGACGGAGGACCGGCCGTGGACGGTCACTCCGTGCGCGTACCGGGTGTCCGCGATCTTCATTCCGTCGCGCTGCCAGACCCAGCTGCTCTCGCCCAGCCGCATCTCCGGCCCGGTGTGATCGCCGATGACGTCGTAGTCCAGCTCGCTCCACCGGTAGACGACCGTGGCGGGCGGGGGAGGGGCCGGGACCGGGGTGGGCGCCGGCTCGGCCTTCGGCGGGGTGGGCTTCGGCAGTGGAGCGGGAGCCGGGGACGGCGTCGGCGTGGGGGGTGGGCCCGGGACCGGTGGCGCCTTGGGTGCCGGTTTCGGGGTGGGTTTCGGCCCCGGCCCGGGGGGCGGGGTGGGTGCCGGCGCGTGAACCACCGCCGGCGGATCCGGCGCGGGGGATCTCCTGGGCGTAACCGGCGAGGGCAACGGAGCTTCGACGGCGGGTGAGGCGGCCGGTCCGGCCTCGGGCCGCCGGGCGGGGTTCTCGTTGCCGACCAGGGCGAGCACCACCGCCGCGGCGGCGACCGCGGCGACACCCGCCGCGATACCGGCTTTGACCGGCGCGCCGATCCCCTCGGAGAGCGCGGCGCCGCCTCCGGCGCCCGCGCCACCCGAGCCGCCGCCCGCCGTGGCTGCCACGCCCGCCGCTCCGGCCGCTCCCGCTCCGGCGCCACCGGCGATGAGCGCGACGGCCTTCGCGTATCCGGCGGCACCGAACCAGCCGATGACCGCGACCGGCACGACCGCGGGGATCCCCCCGGCCACTTCCTTGATCTGGCCGGCGGCCAGGCGGCACCTGGCGCACTCCTCCAGGTGCTTGCGCAGCCCCCGTTCGGCTCGTGTGCGCAGGCCGCCGCGGGCGTAGGCGCCGAGCCGGTCGGCGTAGCGCGCGCACTCCTCGTCCATCGTGAGCGTGGTGCTGACGTGCGCCTGGAGGTAGGCCTGCTTGAGGCCCTCGCGGGCCCGGCTGGCGAGCACGCGGGTGCCGTTCGCGTCGAGGCCGAAGAGCGTGGCGACCTCGCTCGGGGACTCGTCCTCGACCTCGGTGTGCCACAGCACGGCCTGCCAGCGCTCCGGGAGCGAGCGGAAGGCCCGCATGGCCATGGACTGCTCGGCCTCGTGCATCGCGCGTACGTCCGCGCCGAGGTCGAGGGTGTCGTTCTCGGAGACCTCGGATCCGCGGACGGCCTGTGCGGCGAACACCGCGAAGTCGTCGACCAGTTGCTCGCGCCTGGCCGTCTTCGTCCAGTTCGCGGCGACCCGGCGGACGGTGGTGAGGAGATACGCGCGCACGGCGTGCTCGGGGCCGCTGCCGCCGCGTACGGCCTGGAGCATGCGGGCGAACACCTCGGCCGTGAGGTCGTCGGCGGTGTGCGGGTCGCGGCAGCAGGTGCGCGCGTAGCGGCGGACGGCATCGGCGTGCCGGCGGTACAGCTCCTCGTACGCCGTGTCGTCGCCCGCGCGCATCCGCGCGATCAGACCGGCGTCGGGGGGCGGCAGGTCCACCGGGGACACCGGGTCCGGCGGAGGCGGCAGAACGCCGCCCTCGCGCGGGTCCCACCGGTCGCGCTGCGAGGGCACGCCGAGGTCGGCGGTGTCACTGTCAGGGGTTGCGCCGCCGGGGTCTCCGCCGTGCCGGCCTCTGCCGTGCGGGTGCTCACCGTGCGGGCTCTCACCGTGCGGGCCGCCCTGGCTCGGCACCTGCCGCGACGGTGAGCCGCCGGTCTCCGTGCCGCCGTCGGCGCCACCGTCACCGGGTGACTCGTCCCGCCCGTCAACGCTCATCGCGGAAAGCCCCCGCCTGCACACTCGGACCCGAATACCGGGACAGAGTGCCACAGGCTCCCTGATCGGAGCCTCCTCGTACGGACCAACCACTCGTCCGAGGGGACTTATCGCTCTGCAGTACTAACTGTCACTCGTTCGGGGAATGGTCCACGGTCAACAGTCGCCGCACACGCGGAAGTTGCCGCACCGCACCGGAGCGAGGCCAGGACGTCACGACGGCGGGGCGCATGGCGGCATGAACGAGCGAAGCTCCCGGGCGCGAGTGACATCGCACTCGCACCCGGGAGCAACCCACGTACGCGGAACATCCACGTTCCGGGAGTACCCACGCACCCTGAAGAGTTCGGTCCGGTTCACGCCGGACGGGAGCGCAGGCCCTCCAGCAGGATGTCGAGGAGCCGGGCCGAGGCCGCCGCCTGCTGCTCCGCGTCCGGCAGCGAGGGCGCCGCCGTCGCGATGACCAGCAGGACGTCCGCCACGGTGACATCGGCGCGCAACTCGCCCGCCGCGCGCGCCCGGTCGACCAGCCGGCCGACCACGTCGAGGAGCGCCGCCGCTCCGGCGTCGTCCACCTCGGCGATCACCGGCTCGTCCTCGGGAACGGGCCGCTGTTCGACGAGCCGCAACTCGGGCGCGAGCTGGGACCGCTGCTGCGGCACCCGTGCCTCGTCCGCCTCGGGCCCGTCCTCCGCGACGCCGACCCGCAGCACCTGCGGCGGCAGCAGCCGTCCGGCGCCCGAGGCCACCGACGTCCGCAGGAAGCGCGAGAGCGCCGACCACGGCTCGTCCTCCTGGCCGAGCGCGGCGCGAGCCTGGTCGGTCAGCCGGGAGGTCTCCTCCTCGGCTATCCGGCGCACCAGGACGTCCTTGCTCGGGAAGCGCCGGTACACCGTGCCGACGCCGACCCTCGCGCGCCGGGCGACGTCCTCCATCGGCGCGCCGTATCCCAGCTCGCCGAAGACCTCGCGCGCCGCGCGCAGTACATGTTCCAGATTGCGCTGTGCGTCCACACGCAGCGGCGTCGTACGCGATCCGTCCACCGGACCGCGGCCGTTGCCGCTCGTCGCCGCGCCGATCGCACCACCAGGTGCGATGGCCGACGCGGAAGACCAATGAGAGTCCTGAATGTGCATAAGCGTTCCCCCGGTAATGACGTCTCCCCCCGGAGACACTCCCCGCCATCGACAGACCGGAGCGTGCGGAACAGCTTGTGCGCCAGCCCGTCGTACGGACTCGCCGAGCGCATCCCCCTACACCCCGTCGACACACGAACATAGTTGAGAGGGGGTCAATTCAGAAGGGGCAGGTTCCGCACAGAGCGCCCCCCGATCGGAGTACGGGCCGGGTACGTCCCGGTTGCACCCTCTCCGAGTACCCCCCTCGCCCACCCTGACCTGCGCTTTTTCCCTGGACTCCGGCAAATCGGCCAACTCCGCACGTTGTCGGCGACCGGTCACACAAATTGTCGGGGCTGTGGACAAACTCCGAAGAGGGGTGCGTCATGGGACGGTGAAGGAACGTGCGCGCATTCTCATTGTCGGCGGTGGCTACGTCGGGATGTACACCGCTCTGCGCCTCCAGCGGAAGCTGAAGCCCGAACTGAAGCGGGGCGAGGTCGAGATCACGGTCGTCTCGCCCGACCCCTATATGACGTATCAGCCGTTCCTTCCCGAGGCCGCCGCGGGCTCGATCTCCCCGCGCCACGTGGTCGTTCCACTGCGCCGGGTCCTCGGCCGGTGCCGGATCGTCATCGGCGAGGTCCAGTCGATCGACCACGCCAAACGCACCGCCACGCTCAGCACCCTCGCCGCCGAGGAGGAGGGCATGGGCGCGGAGCGGATCACGTACGACGAACTCGTGCTCGCCCCCGGCTCGATCGCGCGCACCCTGCCGATCCCCGGGCTCGCCGAGTACGCCATCGGCTTCAAGACGGTCGAAGAGGCCATCGGCCTGCGCAACCACGTCATCGAGCAGATGGACATCGCCTCCTCCACCCGCGACCCCGCGATCCGTGACGCGGCGCTGACCTTCGTCTTCGTAGGAGGCGGCTACGCGGGCGTCGAGGCGCTGGGCGAGCTGGAGGACATGGCCCGCTACACCGCGCGGTACTACCACAACCTCAAGCCCGAGGACATGAAATGGATCCTCGTCGAGGCCTCGGACCGCATCCTGCCCGAGGTCGGCGAGGAGATGGGCCGGTACACGGTCACCCAGCTGCGCCGGCGCAACATCGAGGTACGTCTGGAGACCCGCCTCAACAGCTGCGCGGACCGGATCGCCGTCCTCAGTGACGGCGCGCGCTTCCCGACGCGCACCGTCGTGTGGACGGCCGGCGTGAAACCGCACCCCGTCCTCGCCGAGACCGACCTCCCCCTGAACGAGCGCGGTCGGCTCAAGTGCACCCCGCAGCTCGCCGTCGACGGTGCCGCGCACGCGTGGGCCGCCGGCGACGCCGCAGCGGTCCCCGACGTGACCGCGGAGCCCGGCAAGGAGACCGCGCCCAACGCCCAGCACGCCGTGCGCCAGGCGAAGGTCCTCGGCGACAACCTCGCGCACACCGTGCGCGGCGAGCCCCTGGAGACGTACTCCCACAAGTACGTCGGCTCGGTCGCGTCCCTGGGACTGCACAAGGGAGTCGCACACGTCTACGGACGCAAGCTGAGGGGCTATCCTGCCTGGTTCATGCACCGCGTCTACCACCTCAGCAGGGTGCCGACCTTCAACCGCAAGGCCCGTGTGCTCGCCGAATGGACCCTGGCGGGACTCTTCAAGCGGGAGATCGTGTCCCTCGGTTCGCTCGAACACCCCCGTGCGGAGTTCGAACTGGCGGCCGGGGGAAAGCCTCCGACCGACCCGAAGGGGTCGTCCTGACCGGACCGAGGAACTCCACCGGCACGGACGGCGTCTGACGGATGTCGGCCCGGTCGGTCAGACTGCCAGACAGGTCCACGACTTTGGGCGGGTGAACCGCTCGCCCTTCTAACCACGAGGCTTTCCCCACTGTGAACTTCACGCGCTGGAGCGCCCGGCTCCCCGGAACGCAGCGCCGCGCCGCAGCGCGGACCGAGCACACGGCCGTCCCGGACCGGCGCGGGGAAGGCTCCGTGCCGGCGGCCCGCGTCGAACGGCTGACGGACGACACTCCTCCCGGGTTCGCCGTCGACGAACTCCCGGTGCGCGCGGTCCTCGACCGCGTCCCCGCGCTCGTCGCCCTCGTGCACGGCCCCGAGCACCGCGTCTCCTACGTCAACGACGCGTACACGGCCGCGTTCGGCGCACGCCCCGCAGGCGGTCCCGCGCGTGAGGCACTGCCCGAACTGGACGAACTCGGCCTGCTGCCGCTCCTCGACCAGGTCCTGCGCAGCGCCAAGCCCCGCACCGTCAAGTCCCGCAAGGTGTCGACCGGCCGCTCCTACACGTTCACCTGCACCCCCGTCGACACCTCTCCGGAGGGCGACGGCCGCGGCGTACTCGTCTTCGCCACCGACGTCACCGACCACGCCGAGGCCGCCGAGCGGCTGCGCGCCAGCGAGCGCCGCCAGCGCGAGACCGCCGTCACCCTCCAGCGCTCCCTGCTCCCACAGGAGTTGGAGGAGCCCGACGACCTGCGCATCGCCGCGACCTACCTGCCCGGCGGCACGGAGGCGGCGGTCGGCGGCGACTGGTACGACGTCATCACGCTCGGCGGCGGCCGCACCGCGCTCGTCATCGGCGACGTCATGGGCCGCGGGGTCCGCGCGGCGGCCGTCATGGGCCAGCTCCGCACCGCAGTGCGCGCGTACGCCCGTCTCGACCTGCCGCCGCACGAGGTCCTGCAGCTCCTCGACGGCCTCGCCACCGAGATCGACGCCAACCAGATCGCCACCTGCGTGTACGCCATCCACGACCCGAACGAGGGCCGGCTGGTGTACGCCTCCGCCGGCCACCTGCCCATCCTGGTCCGCGACGAGAACGGCACCATCCACCGCGCCGACGAGCCGACCGGGCCGCCGCTCGGCACCGGCGGCTGGCTGCACGCCTCCGGCTCGGTGCCGCTGGGCCCGGGCTCCACCGCAGTCCTCTACACGGACGGTCTGGTCGAGCGCCGCGACGAGGACCTCGACGAGGGCATCGCCTCCCTGGAGCGCGCCCTGGCAGGCGCCACGGGCAGCCCCCAGGTCGTCTGCGACCGCCTGGTCCGCGCGGCCGGAGTCACCGCCGACCACGACGACGACGTCGCCGTCCTCGTCATCCAGCACCCTTCCCGTACGGGCCCCGAGGGCGAGCTCTTCCGCAACGCCGCCCTGGAACTGCTCGGCGGCATGGAGGCGGCCCCGCGCGCGCGTGCCTTCGCCTCCGGCGTGCTGGCCAGCTGGCGCTTCCCCGGCGATCTGCACGACCTCGGCGTCCTGGCCGCCAGCGAACTCGTCGCGAACTCCCTCCAGCACGGCACCCCGCCGATGCGGCTGCGGCTGCGCCGCACCGACCGCCGCCTGATCATCGAGGTCACCGACGGCGACGACCATCTCCCGCGCCGCCGCCGCGCGGAACCCGGCGACGAAGCGGGCCGCGGTATCGCGATCGTGGCCACCATCGCCTCGAACTGGGGCTCCCGCCGCACACCGGGCGGCGGCAAGGCGGTGTGGTGCGAGTTCGCGCTCCCGCGCGCGGGGAGCTGAATCCGGACATGGAAACGGCCGCCGTCACGTCGTCACGTGATGGCGGCCGTAGTACGTCCGTGTCCGGTGCCTGTCCCGACCGCCCAGGGGCCGGAGGCCGGGGGCCGACCGTCAGGCGGTCGCCGGTACCGGTTCCGCCGGAGCCCCGCCCCGCGCGACCACCCGGCTCCTCGCGAGCGACGGCTGATTCTGTACGGGGGTGAGCTGCCGCCCGAGCCGCACGGCCAGGACCGTGATGCCGAGCGAGAAGAGCAGGAACGTCACGATGTACGGGCCGTGCAGCGAGGCCCCCATCGGGCCGCCCACCGCCGGGCCGATCGCCAGCGCGAGCTGCTTCACCAGGGCGAAGGCGGAGTTGTACTGACCCGCCATGCCCTTCGGCGCCAGATCGGCGACCAGCGGAGCCACCGTCGGCGACAGCATCGCCTCACCGAGTCCGAACAGCGCGTACGTCGAGACGAAGGCCGCCGTGGCCATGGTCCGGCTGCCGTGTCCGAGGCCCGCGTACCCGGCCGCCACCCAGGCGACGGCCCAGATGAGCCCGACCGCGGCGATCACCCTGGACCGCTTGCGGCGCTCGACGAACTTCAGCACCGCGAACTGCGCGACCACGATCATCGCCGTGTTCGCCGCCATCGCCGTACCGAGCGCGGACGTGGAGATCCCGGCCGCCTCGACGCCGTACGCGGAAAGACCCGACTCGAACTGTCCGTAGCAGGCGAAGAACAGCACGAAGCCCAGCACGGAAAGCTGCACCATGGCCCGGTTGCCGAGGAGCTGCTTCCAGCCGCCGCCCCTGGACTGCGGTGTGTCCCCCGTGATCCGCGGCGCGTGCGGCATGCGCACCGTCGCCATGATCACGACCAGCGACAGGAACATCGCCGCCTCGATCGCGAACAGCAGCGTGAACGAGCTCGCCCGGTCCGGGTCGACGATGTGACCGCCGATGAGACCACCGACGCCGAGGCCCAGGTTCTGCAGGAAGAACTGTGTCGCGAAGGCGCGCGAGCGGGTGTCCGCCGAGGAGCAGTCCACGATCATCGTCGCGAGCGACGGCTGCATCACGGCCTGACCGGCACCGAGCGCCGCCGCCGACAGCACCACGGTCGTCGCGCTGTTCGCCAGCCCGAGACTCAGCGCACCGAGAGCCGCGGTGACCAGGGCGGCGAGCAGAACCGGCCGCGGGCCCCGCCGGACGATCGCCCGCCCGGCGAACGGCAGCACGACGAGAGCGGCCACGGCGAAGACGGCGAGCACGACGCTCGCCGTCATGGAGCCGAGTCCCCGGACCTGCGCCACATAGACGTAGAGGAAGGGGACGGTAAAGCCGAGCCCGAACGCGCTGAGCGTGTTGCCCACGTGGATCCGGCGCATCGCTGCGCCCATCGCCCTGGTCACTTTCACCTGCCTTGGTCGTGAAGCCGTGCAGGCCCGCCCGTGCCCGGCAGCGTGTTCGCGACACGTTCCCCGTGCATGGATGCAGGCCTGAAGACTTCGAAGTTAAAGTTAGATGTTGAACTGTACACCTCGAAGGACTTCGACGCCAAGCGGTGTCATGCGATACTCGGGTCATGGGCGACACCCCCGGCGTCAGTGAGCCGACACTCGAAGAACAGATCGCCGCCTACCAGCGCGAGTTCCAGGACCTCGACCCCCAGGTCGAGAAGATCGTCTCGGCCCTGTCCCGCCTCAACCGGCGGATGAACGTCGCCTACGGCCGCCAGACCGCCGCACTCGGCATCAGCAACGCCGAGTGGGAGGTGCTGAAGGCGCTGGTCCTCGCCGGCGCCCCGTACCGCCTCGGCCCGAGCGAGCTCGCGAAGCGTCTCGGCCTCACCCCGGCCGCCATGACCCACCGCATCGACCGCATGGTCGCGGAGGGGCTGGTCACCAGGGAGCGCGACGAGACGAACCGCGTGCGCGTCATCGTCGAGCTGACCGGTGAGGGCCGCGAGAAGTGGCTGGAGGCGATGCGCCTCGCCACGGTCTTCGAGGAGGACCTGCTCCAGGACCTCTCCACGGAGGACCGGGGTGTCCTGGACGAGGTCCTGACCCGCCTGCTGCGACGGGTGGAGGACGCCCAGCCGGACGCGGGCGGCCGACTCACCGACCTCGATTAAAAGATCTTGACAGGGGAGGTTGACACTGCCCTGGCGGATCCGTAAGGTTCTTCGAGTTGCCACGGGGCCGGAACGGTTCTGCGGTGACACCCTCCGCCGCTGATGCGGCACTCAAACCACCAGCACGATCTCCCCACCGGAGCGAATTCGGCGTGCCCGAATTCAATTCGATTTGGGGCCGGCGGTCCGATTAGGAACTGCCGGGAAGATCCGCTAAAGTTTGAGACGTCGGAACGGCCCAACGGCCGCGAGGACAAGCCCCGCTGACTGGGAGTCAGGCCCGAAAGGATCTGATAGAGTCGGACTCGCCGGAAAGGGAAACGCGGAAGCGGGAACCTGGAAAGCACCGAGGAAATCGGATACGGAAACGGTCTGATAGAGTCGGAAACGCAAGACCGAAGGGAAGCGCCCGGAGGAAAGCCCGAGAGGGTGAGTACAAAGGAAGCGTCCGTTCCTTGAGAACTCAACAGCGTGCCAAAAATCAACGCCAGATTTGTTGATACCCCGTCTCCGGCCGTTCGGTCGGGACGAGGTTCCTTTGAAAAAGTCCTGCCGGGCACTGTTCCGGTAGGCGCATCAGCGAGGACGCTGTGAACCGAAGGGATTATTCCTCCCTCCGGTTCCGCTCTCGTGGTGTCATCCCGATTACGGGACAACATTCACGGAGAGTTTGATCCTGGCTCAGGACGAACGCTGGCGGCGTGCTTAACACATGCAAGTCGAACGATGAACCACTTCGGTGGGGATTAGTGGCGAACGGGTGAGTAACACGTGGGCAATCTGCCCTTCACTCTGGGACAAGCCCTGGAAACGGGGTCTAATACCGGATAACACTCCTGCCTGCATGGGCGGGGGTTAAAAGCTCCGGCGGTGAAGGATGAGCCCGCGGCCTATCAGCTTGTTGGTGAGGTAGTGGCTCACCAAGGCGACGACGGGTAGCCGGCC
>NZ_JBIVVR010000003.1:0-81140 GCF_044757755.1 Streptomyces sp. NPDC091209
GCAGGGGGGACCCTGTGGGAGAGTAGGACGCCGCCGAACAAATATTACAGAAACCCCCGTACCGGGAAACCGGTCACGGGGGTTTTCTGCGTTCCAGGGGTTTCCTGCGTTCAGAGGTTTCGGCGTTCCAGGGTCCTTGCTCACGAGGCATTTCGCGCGGGGCCCGCGGGGCGTTTACGACGAGGTCCGGGGCGGGGGATGAGAAAAGGGGCGGCCTCCTCGTGGAGGCCGCCCCTTTTCTCATGGTGCGGTTACTTCAGGCGGGACGACGCGACGATCGAGACGATGTGCGCGGGCACGAGCAGCCACACGATCGCGGTCACGGCGACGGTCGCGATCCGCGTGGCCGTCAGGTCGCCCAGCGCCAGGTCGACGACCGCGGTGCCGAGCAGCAGGATGGTGCACTCGATGCCGTTGACCAGGCGGTGGAGGCCGACCGCCGAGGCCAGCCGGCGGATCTGCGCGAGACCGCTGGAGCGCGGGACGACGGACTGGTCGGTCGCCTTCTCCATACCGCTGTCGGAGCGGGCCACGTGGACGAGGTCGGACGACGACTTCAGGAGCAGGACGCCGATGGCCGCGGCCAGACCGGCCACGAGATAGGGGTCGAGGCCGAGTTCGGAGGCGCGGATACCCATGCCCACCATCACGGCGGCGTCGGCGAGGTAGGCGCCGAGGCGGTCCAGGTAGACACCGAGCGGGCTGAACTGGCGCCGCCAGCGGGCCACTTCGCCGTCGACGCAGTCGAGCAGCAGATAGAGCTGCATGAACAGGACCGAGAGCACGGCGCCGCCGAGGCCCGGCAGGATCAGGGCCACTCCCGAGAGCATCCCCGCGAAGACCATGATCACGGTGAGCTGGTTCGGGGAGATGCGGGTGTCGACGAGGTGGCGGGTCAGGCGCAGGGAGAGTGACCTCATGTAGAGGCGGCCGGCCCAGTGCTCCGCCCTGCTGTCCAGCTTGCCCGCAGGGTGAATGACGTTGCGGAGTTCCTCTAGTTGGACTTTGGGCATGCGGCGTTTCTCCCTGGCGAACTGGCACTGGATCGGTCGGCTGGCAAATGTCGTACAGGGAAGAGCATGACGGGGGTCCGGACGGAGGCGATCGGCAGGGTGGAAATCAGGTGATCGTTGTCGTACGCGCGTACTACGGTGACCGGCATGACCCCCATGACCCACGTGTTCCGCTCGATACGTCCCGACGAGTGGCGTCAGGTGAGGGAGCTCAGGCTCGACGCCCTGCGGGACCCCGTCGCCCACCTCGCGTTCCTGGAGACCTACGAGGACGCGGTCACCAAGTCCGACGCCTACTGGCAGGACCGGACGGCCGGGGTGGCCGCCGGTGTGGTCGACCGGCAGCAACTCGTGGCCGTGGGCGGGGACGGGGTGTGGGCCGGGTCCGTGACCGTGCTGGTCGAGGCGGCCGGGGTGGCCGATTGGTTCGGGAACATGGTCGAGCGGACCCAGGGGCATCTGGTCGGGGTCTTCGTACGGCCCGAGTACCGGGGGAGCGGGGCCGGGGTGACCCGGGCGCTCTTCGACGCCGCTCTCGCGTGGTCCTGGGAGAGCGGGCTCGAGCGCGTGCGGCTCTTCGTGCACGAGAAGAACGGGCGCGCACAGGCGTTCTACCGGAAGGCGGGTTTCGTACCCACGGGAGAGACGGTGCCGATGCCCGGAGCCACCGGGGAGCTGGAGCTGGAGTTCGTGATCACTCGGGGGTAGAGGGATCGACAGGCGTCAGGTCGTTATCCGCGTCAGACCGGAAGCTCGTACTGCGGCCAGCGCGAGCGGAGTTGTTCGCGGGAGCGGAGGAGGGCCAGCGTCGGCAGGCCGCGGGCCGGGCCTGTCGCCAGGAGGTCCGGGAGCTGGGGGAGCGGGGCCACGGCCGCGATGTCGTCGAGGACGAGCGTGAGTGGTGGGTCGAGGCGACCGGAGGATGACCGTTCGGCCATGCGCCGGCCACGCTCGACCACGCTTGAGGCGAGGGCCGTCAGGAGCGGCATGGCGCCGGGGCTCGCCTTGGGGTCCTCGATGGGTTCACCGATCATATAAAGCGTGCCCCCTTCGTTGACGAAGGAATCCAAGGCAAGGCTGTCATTTCGGTTCGGAGTGCAGGATTCGCGGATGTTGACCGTGCCGAAGGCCGAAAGGGCACGGGCCGTCAGCTCCTGCGCGATGTCCCGGCGTTCGGGGTGCGAGACGAGCGCGGCCTCCAGCTCGCCGGCGGCGCCGGACGCGGCCTTGGGATGCGTCCGCAGGGCCCGTACGGCGTCCTGCACCTGTGAGCCCTGGGCCCAGCGGTGGACATGGCGGAAGGTCTTGCCCTCCACCGCGGCGGCGTGCAGGTAGCTGCGCATGAGCGTTTCCGCGACGTCGGCCATCGCCTGGTCCGCCTTGGCGGTGGGGCGTACCGGGGCGAGGAGGGCGGCAGCCCTGGCCGCCGCCGTCTCCTTGTCCTCGCAGCCTGCCGCGGGGGACCAGTGGAGCCGGGCCGGGGTGTCGCACAGATGGGCCGGGTCGTAGAGGAGGACGGGGCCCAGCTTGGCGCGGGCGTCTTTGGTCTCCGACCAGGTGCGGGGGTCGGACGTGATGACGAGAGCCGGGCCCTCCGCGTCCCGTACGGCCTGGGCCGCGGTGAGGTGGCGGGTCTCGGGGGGCGCGAGGACGACCGCTCGGGCCGACGTCCACGTCGGCTGCGGCCGGCCCGCCGTGGCGGGCCGGGACACCGTGGCCTCCAAGGGGACGGTGTGCCGGCCGCCCACACGTTCGCGCGGCTGAGAGCCCGCGTGTTCGTGTACCTGAGAGCCCGCGGGCTCGTGTGCCTGGAGGGTGCCCGCGTGCTCGCCCTCGGCCGGTCCGTGGGCCGTCTCCAGGGGCTGCGCGGACATCGGGTGCGCCGGCTTCGCCGGCTGTTCCGTCCGGGCCGACGGCACCACCGGATCACCGGTGCCCGGGGACGCCTCGGTCCTGGCCTCGGCGCGTCTTCGCGCTCGTCCCGCCCGCCATCGCGCCACCGTCCCCATCACGAACACCGCCAGGACCAGCAGCACCATCAACTGGCCGATGAACAGACCCCAGAAGAGGCCGTAGCCGGACAGCTGGGCGGCGGGGGTGTCGGGCCAGGCGCCGGCGATGTCGTGCGGAGCGCCGATCAGGTGCCGCATGGCCAGGGGCGTACGGGTGAAGGTGATCGCGTCCGGCCAGGCGCCGCGGGAGAACCAGCCCGCGAGGCCGGTCGCCGTCCACACCATCAGGGTCATGCCGAGGAGGAAGCCCAGCACCCCGATCAGCAGGCCGTCGGGGATGCCGCCCGGGCCCTCGCGCCGGGGGTCGTGCCGGGCATCTCGCGGGTCGGGGTGCTGGTCGGGGTGCCGGCTCATCTCAAGCCACCGTGGACTCGGTGGAGCCGTCGAGATCGCTGAGGTGCTGCTCCATGAAGGCGGCCGCCCGTTCCTCGGCCTCCAGTTCGGCGGCGCGCATCGCGTCGTCGGAGAGGAGATCGGCGGACGACTGCGTCATCGCCCGGTCGGTGAAGACCAGTGGGCGTTCGGTCTCGGTGATGAGGTGCTTGACCACCTGGACGTTGCCGTTGACGTCCCAGACCGCGATGCCCGGGGTCAGCGTAGGGATGATCTCTACCGCCCAACGGGGCAGGCCGAGGACCCGTCCTGTCGAACGTGCCTCGTCCGCCTTCTGGGCGTAGATGGTCCTCGTCGACGCCATTTTCAGGATCGCGGCGGCCTCCTTGGCCGCCGCTCCGTCGACGACGTCCGACAGGTGGTGGACCACCGCCACGAAGGACAGACCGAGGCGACGGCCGAACTTGAGCAGCCGCTGGAAGAGCTGGGCCACGAAGGGGCTGTTGATGATGTGCCACGCCTCCTCCACCAGGAAGATGCGCTTCTTGCGGTCGGGCCGGATCCAGGTGTGCTCCAACCACACACCCACGATCGCCATGAGGATCGGCATGGCGATGGAGTTCCGGTCGATGTGGGACAGGTCGAAGACGATGAGGGGGGCGTCCAGATCGATGCCCACCGTCGTCGGGCCGTCGAACATGCCCCTCAGGTCACCGTCGACCAGCCGGTCCAGGACCAGTGCCACGTCCAGGCCCCAGGCCCGTACGTCGTCTATGGCGACGTTCATCGCCTCGGCCGACTCCGGTTCGGGGTGACGCAGTTGCTCCACGATGTCGGTGAGCACCGGCTGCCGCTCGACGATCGTCTCGTTGACGTAGGCGTGCGCGACCTTCAGGGCGAAGCCCGACCGCTCGTCGAGGCTGTGCCCCATCGCGACCTCGATGATGGTGCGCAGCAGCGCGAGCTGGCCCGTCGTCGTGATCGTCGGGTCGAGCGGGTTGAGCCGGATTCCCATGTCCAGGGCGGCCGTCGGGTCGAGCCGGATGGGAGTTATCCCCAGCTCCTGCGCGATGAGGTTCCATTCACCCACGCCGTCCTCGCCCTGGGCGTCGAGGACGACGACCTGGCGGTCGCGGAAGCGCAACTGCCGCAGGACGTACGTCTTCTCCAGGGCCGACTTGCCGTTGCCGGACTCTCCGAGGACCAGCCAGTGCGGGGCGGGGAGCTGCTGCCCGTAGAGCTGGAAGGGGTCGTAGATGTAGCCCTTGCCGGAGTACACCTCGCGGCCGATGATGACGCCCGAGTCGCCGAGGCCCGGTGCGGCGGTGGGCAGGTAGACCGCCTGCGCCTGGCCCGTGGACGTGCGCACGGGCAGGCGGGTCGTCTCGACCTTGCCGAAGAGGAAGGACGTGAAGGCGTCCGTAGCGGCGGACAGCGGATCCCGCATCAGTGCATCAGCCCCTACCTGCGGATTCCGGTGGCGAACGGCAGTGTGTTGACGAAGGCACGGTGGTGCTCGCGGTCGCACCACTCCAGTTTCAGATACGACTTGCCGGCCGAGGCGCGGATCGTGCGCTTGTCGCGCGCGAGGGCCTCGGGGTTGCGGGAGGACACGGTGATGTAGCCGACGAGGTTGACGCCCGCGGCGCCGCTCGCGAGGTCCTCGCCGCGCTGGTCGAGGCGGTTGTGCGAGGCGATGTCGCGCGGGTCGACGGTCCGGTTCATCTTGGCGGCGCGGCTGGCCTCGGCCTCGTCGTTCGTCTTCTCGGTCAGCATGCGTTCGATGGCGACCTCGGTGGGTTCGAGGTCCATGGTCACGGCGACCGTGCGGATGACGTCGGGGGTGTGGACGAGGAGCGGGGCGAGGAAGTTGACGCCCACCGGGGTCATCGGCCACTCCTTCACCCAGGCCGTGGCGTGGCACCAGGGCGCGCGGGTGGAGGACTCGCGGGTCTTCGCCTGGAGGTACGTCGGCTCCATGGCGTCCAGCTCGGCCGGCCAGGCGTTGCGCTTGGTCATCGCCTGGATGTGGTCGATCGGGTGGTCGGGGTCGTACATCGAGTGCACGAGGGAGGCGAGGCGTCCCTGACCGAGCGGCTGCCGTACGCGGATGTCGGCTTCCTGGAGCCGGGAGCAGATGTCGGTCAGCTCGCGTGCCATGACGACGGCGAGTCCGGCGTCCCGGTCGACCTTCCGGCCGCCCTGCGGTCGCGCCGCCCGGCCCATGGCGTGCGCCTCGGCGGCCAGTTCACGCGAGTAGTGCATGCAGGCGACGAGGTAGGCCCGGTGCTGCTCACTGCTCGTGGACACCATCGACTGGAGCTGGTCGTACGACTGCTGGAGCCATCCGGGAGAGCGTTCGTCGCCGCGTACGGAGACGTCCTTGGCGTGGGCGTCCGGGTCGGCGGGGAGGGTGCGGGCGAGCATCTGGAGGCGGGTGACGAAGCCGTCGCCGTTCGCCACGTGCTTGAGCAGCGTGCCGAAGCGGTCGACGAGGGCCTCCTGGTCCTCGCTGTCGCGCAGACCGACGCCCGGTCCCTCGATCTCGATCGCGGCCGTCACGGTCCGCCGGTCGGCGTGCAGCAGCACGGCGATCTCGTCGGGCCCGAACGGGGCGGCGAGCCAGGAGATCCGCCCGATGCCGGGCGGCGGTCCGATCTCGACCTCCTTGCCGTCGAGGCGGGTGCCGGACTCCATCACGGGGCTGCGGTACGCCGTTCCCTGGCGCAGGTTCCGCTTGTAACTGCGGTTGATCTCGAACCACTTGTAGAACGTGCGGCGCTTGTACGGGACGTACACCGCGGCCAGCGCGAGCAGGGGGAAGCCCATCAGCAGCACGATCCGCAGGGACAGCACCGGGACGAGCAGGCCGCACATCATGCCCAGGAACGCGCCCCCGATGATGAGCGCGATCTCGCCGGACTCACGGTTCCGGCCGACGATCGCGTTCGGCCGGGCGCGGCCGATCAGATATGTACGGCGGGGCGTGACCAGATGGGACAGGTGGGACTCGGTCGTCAACGCCCTTCACCTCCCGTGCGGTTGCTGTTGCGGGTGTTGCTCGCGTGCGGGGTGTTGATCGGGCTGGTACGCGGCGGCGGTGCGGCGGAGGGGACGGATCCGCCGCCTCCGTTCGGCGTACGACTGCTGTGCGCGGCCACACCGCCGGAGGCGGGGTTGGCGGGGCGGGGCTGGCTGTTGCCGCCTCCGCCGCCGTTGTTGTCCGCGCGCGTGCTGTGCGTCTTGATGCCCTGCGCGACCAGGGTGGCCGGCGAGCTGATCACGGCGGCGGCCTTGCCCTCGGCGCCCTGCATGATGCGGTTGTTGCGGGAGCCGGCGATCTCGTCGCCGAAGCCCGGTACGAAGCGGTAGATCATCGCGCTGGCGAAGATGGCGAGCAGGATGATGGCGAGCCCGGAGACGACGGCGGAGAACGCGTCGGGTCCGCTGTCGGAGCTGAGGGCTCCGGCGAGGCCGAGCACGATGACGATGACCGGTTTCACCAGGATCACCGCGATCATGATGCCCGCCCAGCGGCGGACGTGGCCCCACAGGTTCTTGTCGACGAGGCCCGCGTACACGACGGTGCCGAGGAGGGCGCCGACGTAGAGCAGGGCGGCCCGGATGATCAGCTCCAGCCAGAGGATTCCGGCGGCGAGGATCGACACCATCGAGACGACGATCAGCATGATCGGGCCGCCGCCGATGTTGCCGCCCTTGTTCAGGGCGCCGGAGAACGTCCCGAAGAACGCGTCCGTCTGGTTGCCGGTCGTCTTGGCGAGCACCTCTGTCACGCCGTCCGTCGCCGACACCACCGTGTAGAGGATCAGCGGGGTGAACGCCGAGGCCAGCACGGTCAGCCAGAGGAACCCGATCGCCTCGGAGATGGCCGTACCGAGGGGGACACCCCGCACCGCCCGCTTCGTCACGGCCAGCAGCCACAGGAGCAGCGTCAGGATCGAGGACGCCGCGAAGACGACGGCGTACTGCTGGAGGAACTTGGCGTTCGTGAAGTCGACGTTGGCGGTCGCGTTCACGGCGGCGGAGAGCTTGTCGACGGTCCAGGAGGCCGCGTCGGCGCAGCCCTTCGCCAGGGAGGACAACGGATCCAGGGTCGACCCGACCCCGGTGTCCCCACTGAGCCCCGATTTACCGGATCCCTTGGTGCCGCTCTCGCAGTAGTTCCTGGCGGGGCCGTGAATGAGGCTGCAGTGGTTGTTGCTCGCCGAGGGCGACGGTGACGGCGTGGGCGCGGCGACCGCTCTCGTGGCCAGCAGCACCGCCGAAGCCTGTACGGCCCCGACTGCTGCGGTCAGTTTGAGTACGCGGCGGTTAGCGAGCATACGTGAACCCTCCGTACTCCTCGACAGCCTTCGCGATGTCGTCGGCGCTGGAGGCCACGTCGTCGCCCGGGACGGGCGCGGGGCCGTCCTTCTGGGAGTGCGAGACGATCTTCCAGTCGCCACCGGTCCACTCCAACTTCATCGTGATGGTGAACCAGCTGCTGGTGACCGGATTGGTGGAGTTCTCACCGGCGAGGCCGAGCAGACCACCGCACCAGACCTCCACGGTCGCCGTGTTGTTCGAGGACGCGGTCGTCTTGGTCCCGATGGGGCTGGTCCGCGAGACGAACGTGTACCCCTGCGGAGCCGTGCCGTCCTCGTTCAGGCCCACGTTCTTGTTGAACTGCGCCGTGTATGCCTCGTCCAGCGTCGCCTCGAAGGCGGTCACCTTGGAAGGGGTGATCACGGTCGCGAGGATCTGGTCCCGCCTGGCCTTGTTGAACATATCGGCCGAACCCAGCGCCACCGCATAGTTCGCCGCCGCGCTCTGTGCGCCCTGGGGGGAGTGGGCGAAGCCGGTGGGGATGCCTGCGGCCTTGGTGGTCACCGGGTTCGCTCCGGAGGCCGCCGTCGGCGATGTCTTCGCCTTGGAGCCGTTGCCGTCGCCCGAGGAGGCCGCGTTGTCCCCGCGGTTCGCGAAGGCGATCGCGGCGATGAGGAGGACGACCACGCCGACGACCGTGATCAGGCTCCGCGAGGAGGACCCGCGCCGCCGCGCCCCGCCGTAGACGTCGCCCGGGCGGTCGGGCAGCCGGGTGCGGGTCTGGCCGGAGCCGCCGTACCCCCCGTCCTCGCCGCGCGGGCCGTCTCCGTACCCGGGTTCGTCACCGTGACTCATGCCGCGTACGCCCCCTCAACCTCTCGCTGAACCAAGTAGTACGACGGTAGCCGTGCTGGTTCCCGCGCGGGCGCGGTGTGGTGACTCGACATCAGGGAAACGCAACCTCAGCCGGTGGGCACGACGGACGGGTGGGTCGATGGAGAGGGATTCCGGGCGAGCCCGGCCGGGGACCGACGCTGCGCCATGTGCGGCGCGGCCCGGGCCGGGCTACACGGCCATGCCGTACACGATGGTGAAGAGCGTGCCGAGGGAACCGATGATGAAGACTCCCGTGAGCCCGGCGATGATGAGGCCCTTGCCCTGTTCGGCGCTGAAGGTGTCGCGGAGGGCGGTCGCGCCGATGCGCTGTTTGGCCGCGCCCCAGATCGCGATGCCGAGGCAGAGCAGGATGGCGACCGCCATCACCACCTCGACCATCACCTTCGCTTCGTTGCCCAGGCTGCCGAAGGGACCCCAGTCCGGGGCGATTCCACCGATGATTGTGTTGATGTCGCCCTTGTCGGCTGCGAAAAGCATGTAAGTCACCGCCCCTGGTGGGTAGTTCTGCACCCCCTGCCACTGCGCAGAGGTCGGGCCCATTCTCGCCGACAATGACGCCGTCGTATGTCGACTTGACGTCATTGGTTGGCGGGATTCGTACGAATTCCTTGTCACCGGCGTACGCGGGACCCTCTCGGGAGGCGTACGGCGGTATACGAAGAGTCGTATCGTCACTCTGTGTATCACGGCTGGTCACGCCGGGCAATGAAGCGGTAGCGAAACCTGGCGTGTGGTTCCGTCGTTGTCCCCTTCTACGGCTCGCGCGCGGGGCGAATTCGAACGGACGGGGGCCCGAAGGACCGCTTCTGACGGTTCGTCGAGCCGTTGTTCCCCGGGTCGCCGTGTCCGCGCGGGGTGGACGCGGTACGCCGGGCCGATGCTTCGGAGCAAGGCTATCCGGCACGAGGAACGGGCCGCGGCTGGTTGCCGCGGCCCGTTCTCCGGGTGCCGCCGAGGAACCCCACGTTTCCCGGTGGCCGCCCGCACTCCGGAGGTCAGCCGGTGAAGGCGGTGACACCCTCCGGGGTGCCCCAGCCGGTCGGGCCGTCGTAGCCCGTGGTGGCGGTGCAGAGGTAGCTGGTGGTGCAGGTGCCGTTGTTGCCCGAGGTCACGTCGTTGAGCGCCGAGGTGCCGGCCTTCGTGTACGGGAACTTCGCCGGGTAGGAGCCGCTCGACGGGGTGCCGCCGAGGGCGTAGACGCCCGCGATGATCGGAGACGAGGCGCTGGTTCCGCCGAACGTGTACCAGCCGGCCGTGATGCCGTACGAGTCGTACACCGCGACCCCGGTGGCCGGGTCGGCGACCGCGGAGACGTCGGAGATGGTGCGCTTGGAGCAGCCCGTGTCGGTCTGCCAGGTCGGCTTGGCGTCGTACGAGGAGCAGCCGGAGCCGGTGCCCTCGGTGCTGCTGGTCTTCCAGACCGACTCGGTCCAGCCGCGGGTCGTGGAGGTCGCCTTGGTCAGCGCGGTGCCGCCGACGGAGGTGACGTACTGCGAGGCGGCCGGGTACTCGGCGCCGTAGGCCGAGTCACCCGCGCTGACGGTGATGGCGACACCGGTGTGCTTGAAGTACGAGGTGTCGTACGTGGTGTCGGAGGACGACTCGGAACCGCCGTAGCTGTTCGAGACGTACTTCGCGCCCAGGGTGACGGCCTCGTTCACGGAGATGCCGAGGTTGGCCATCGTGGAGGACTTGGCCTCGACGAGGAGGATGTTGCACTTCGGGCAGATGGCGCTCGCCATGTCGAGGTCGAGGGACTCCTCCTCGGCCCAGCCGCTGTCGCTCGTCGGCAGTGAGGTGGTCGAGCCGGTCTGGCTGACCTGCTTGAAGCAGCCGCTGGCCTTGGTACAGGCCGAGAGGCCGTAGTACGAGCGGTAGGTCGCCAGGTCGGCCTCGGCGTTGGGGTCGTTGTAGGCGTCGACGATGGCGATGGTCTCGCCGGAGCCGTTGGAGGCCGCCGCGGAGGTCAGGCCGTACGCGGCCTGGAGGTCCGTCGGCCCGAAGCCGGACGGCGTGGAGGCGTCGGCGGCCTCGGGGGTGACGCCCTCGGCGTAGCCATGCTCCGCCATGTACTCGGTGACGCCGCCGGTGACCCGCATGGCGTTGCAGGCGGCGACGTCGGCCTTGGTGGGCGTCGCGCACGCCCTGGTCCAGCTCACGTGGGGGGTCACCTTGGGGGCGCCGGTACGGGCGTCCGCGGTCCCGGCGGCGCCGAGGCCCGCGAGGACGAGGGCGGCGGCGCCGAGGACGGCCGCGCCGGTTCGGCGCCAGCTGCCGCGCGTCGGGCCGGCAGAAGGTCTCTTGGGGAGTGTGGTGCGCAACGGACAGCCTCCTGGGAGTGGTTTGCAGGGGCGGTGCGGGTGCGCCGCCGGTGGGGTGTCCCCGGCGGTGGGCCGTGCGGCCCGCCGACGACCATCCCTTGTTGAGTACGCGACAACAAGGGGCTTATGGAAGCCTTACTTCCGCCTTACCGAAGGCGGCGGGCGCGTGACCTCCCCATGGCCCCCGGATGGCTGGAGGCTGACGGCCGCTTGACCCAACTCACAGCCCGTTCAGGGGAATTGCACTGGTGACGGTGGGGCGTTCTCCGGACGGTCGTGCGCTTTCGTGATAGGGAACGCCCTGCGGGACCGAGCCGGCGCGGGGGAAGCGGGAGCGTCGCCCGAGGAAGTCCGGCGACGGCAAGGGAAGACCTCGGAGGAGCAATCGTGATCATCGACGTGATCTACCAGATCAACGCCGTGCGCCGCACCGTCGACACGCGCGAGTTCAAGGCGGGCGAGGCCCGTGTGGTGACGCTGAGCCAGACCTACGACGCGACGGTCGAGGACGTCTGGGACGCCTGCACCAGCGCCGAGCGCATCCCCCGCTGGTTCCTGCCCGTCTCCGGCGACCTCCGCCTCGGCGGGACCTACCAGCTCGAAGGCAACGCGGGCGGCACGATCGAGCGCTGCGAGCCGCCGGAAAGCTTCAGCGCCACCTGGGAGTACGGCGGCGACGTCAGCTGGATCGAGGTGCGCGTGACCCCCGAGGGGGACCGCACCCGGTTCGAGCTCGACCACATCGCCCACGTCGGCGACGAACGCTGGGCGCAGTTCGGGCCCGGGGCGGTCGGCGTCGGCTGGGACCTCGGCCTGATGGGCCTGGCCGGCCACCTCGGGTCCCCGGGCGGCTCCGTGGACCCGAAGGAGAGCACGGAGTGGCTGGCCTCCGACGAGGGCCGCCGCTTCATCACGCTGAGCAGCGAGAGCTGGTACGAGGCGAATGTCGCCGCCGGTGAGCCCGAGGACGGCGCCCGGGGCTCGGCGGACCGGACCACGGCGGCGTACACGGGGGCCGAACCGCCCGAGTGAGGCCGCTCGGTCTCACGTCATGAGCGGTCCTCGGCGGAAGCCGGGGGCCGCTCGTGTTCGAGCCCCTCGTCCTCCAGCCCCTCGACGAAGTGGTCGAACTCGCCCGCCTGGACGCCCAGGACGAACGCGTCCCACTTCCTGCGGGTGGTGGTGACGACGTTCGCCGGGTCGCCGGTCTCCCGGATGTACACCAGGTCGTCGGCGCCGAAGGCGAGTTCGATCCAGGGCCCCGGCCCTGTCGCGTCGTCGGGCGCGGCCCGCACCCAGTCGAGGTCCGAGGGGATGTCAGCCACGGTCCTGTTCCTTCTTGAGCGTGCGGAGGAGGGAACGGAAGGCCGCGGGGGCGGCGGTGAGTATCGCTCCGCGGGGGTCACCGGATTCGGTCAGGCGGACCGCGTCGGGCCCTCCGGCCAGGTGTATGCAGGCTTCCCCCTCGCCGCAGTAGGAGGACTTCTGCCAGGTGGCGGTGCGCATGTGGGGTCCCTTCACAGGTCCTGGGCGATGCCGTGGATGAACTTCCGTGACGCGTGGGTGTCGAGGGCGACGTCCGTCATGCGCTGCAGGAGTACGCGGTACTTGTCGAGCTGGGTCTCGGCGTCGAGCAGAGCTGAGCCGTGGGACTGGTCGAGGTGCACCGTGTCGAGCTGGGGGACGGTTCCATGGGCGTACAGGATCGACTGCCCGGACCCGGGGTAGGCCCCGGCGGTGAACGGGATGACCTGGACGGCGATGTGCGGGTGCTCGCTCATGTCGAGGATGTGCCGGAGCTGCTTCTTCGTGACGGCCGGGCCGCCGAACTGCATGCGCAGGGCGGCTTCGTGGAGAACAGCCCGGTAAGGCGTCGGGGAGTCGTCGAAGAGGACGGCCTGACGCTTGATCCGGAACGACAGCCGGTGCTCGATGTCGGGCGGCGAGAGTTCCGGTACGACCTGGCGGAAGACCTCGCGGGCGTGATCGTGGATCTGGAGCAGGCCGGGGACGTGGGCGGTGATCCCGGCGGTCAGCCGTGTGGCGTGGTGCTCCATCTCGGCGAGGTCCAGCAGCCCGGCGGGCAGGATCTCGCGGTACTCCTCCCACCAGCCGCGGACGCGGTGGGCGGTCATGTCGCTGAGTGCTCGGACCAGGGCTCTGTCCAGGCAGGCGTAGTGGGAGGCCAGCGTCTGGACGCGTTCGGCGCTCACCCCGACGCGCCCGGCCTCCATGTTGCTGACCTGGGTCTGCTTGATTCCCATGAGTTGACCGGCCTCGGTCGACGTCAGGCCCGCGCGTTCGCGGAGTTTGCGCAGCTCCGTGCCGAAGCGGAGCTGGCGACCCGTCGGGTTCGTCCTCACGGGCTCGCGGCCTCCTTGCTGGTGTTTGTCACTCACATGGGTGGTAGTAAAGCCGATTCTCGCTATCCGGTGAACGCCTTTACCGGGCGCGGCTACCTTATTGCTGGGACCCCGCCCAGAAGCACCCCGCTCGACGGAGCGGCCGCGGTCACTGGGCACCGTAGCGACATGACACCACCCAACTCCCCTCCGTGATCGGAGACTTCCATGGCAACCGTATCCCCGCCCTGGTCCTACACCCTCCAACTCCCGCACGATCCACGAGCCCCGGGCATCGCCCGCGTGACTCTCCGGGCCGTCCTCGCCGCGCACCAGCTCTCCGAACTCACGCCCATGGCAGAGCTGTTGGCCTCCGAACTCCTCACCAACGCCCATCTGCACGCACCCGGCCCCTGTGCCCTGCGCGTCCTGTGGGCGGAACCCGACCGGCTGCGGGTCGCCGTGTGGGACTCGGACCCGACCGTCCCGGCCGGATTCCGGGAGGGCGCCCCCGTGGGTCCGCCCTCGCGGGAGGCCGAGCACGGCCGGGGGCTGCACCTCGTACGGGCCTGCGCCGACGCGTGGGGGGTGTCCGTACTGCGTGAGCTGGGGGCGTCGCGGGGCGGGAAGCTGCTGTGGGCGGAGTGCCGCGACGCCGGGCGGGCGCGGGGCTGAACCGGGGCATGGGGCCCTTCGGGCGGAAGTGGCCGGGCGAGGTGCGGCTTCTCAGGTGATACTCGGACTGGTCCGAGGTTTTTCTCACCCGCTTGCGGCAAGGTGAGGGGCGATGAAGAGCATCCGCATCACCCGTCTCCCAGACACCCGGCGGCCCGCACTGCTCGGTGCGGCCCTCGTGCTGCTGGCGGTGACGTCCTCGTCCGTCGCGTCGGCCGACGACGGTCCCGGGCCGTTCGGTGTGACCGTCCAGGCCGCCGAGAACGGCCGGAACGCGCGCGTGGGCGCCCTGTTCCACGGGAGCGCCGCGAGCGGCGGCAGCGGCGGCCACTTCTGCACCGCCTCCGTCGTGCACAGCGCGGGGCGGGACCTCGTCCTCACCGCCGCCCACTGCCTGGACGGCGAGGCGCAACTGTCCTTCGCGCCCGGCTTCCGGGACGGCACCGCGCCGTACGGGTTCTGGGACGTCCAGGGCGTCTTCCTCCCCGAAGGGTGGCTGAACGACCAGGACGAGGACAGCGACGTCGCCTTCGCCGTCCTCGGTACCCACGACGGCAAGGAGGTCGAGGACGCCGTCGGAGGCGGGAACGCCTTCGCCGCGCACCGCGCCACCGGGGCCACCGCCGTCACCGTCACCGGATACCCCGGCACCGTCGACACCCCCATCACCTGCACCGACAAGCCCACCGTGCAGAGCCGTACGCAGCAGCGCGTCGAATGCCCCGCCTTCGCCGGCGGGACCAGCGGCAGCCCCTGGGTGAACGGGGACGGGGCGGTCGTCGGCGTCATCGGCGGCCACGAGCAGGGCGGGGACACCGACGACGTCTCGTACAGCGCCGTGTTCGGGACCGAGGCCGACGAGCTGTACCAGCAGGCCGGCCGAGCCGGCTAGGGCCTGTCCGGCCGAACATGTTCTCCGCCGACGTGCGCGACAGCCCTCTCGCGCGGAGCCCGCCTCTACACTGACGTCGGCGGACTCCTGTGCGGTGAGGGGCGGTTGACGGTGCGTAAGGCCTGGATCGTGGCGACCGCTGCCGTCGGCGCCGGGCTCGGCTTCGTGTCCCTGCTCGTCGTCGGCGTCTACGTCGTCGCCGGGAACCTCGCCAACGGGATCGGCGGCGGTTCGGTCGGACTCGCCAAGGGCGCCGTACCCGCCGCGTACCAGCCCCTCGTACAGAAGTGGGGCAATCTCTGCGGCGCGATCAATCCCGCGCTGCTCGCCGCGCAGTTGTATCAGGAGAGCGGATTCAATCCGAACGCGAAGAGTCCCGCGGCGGCGGAAGGGATAGCGCAATTCATTCCGGGGACGTGGGCCACCCACGGAGTCGACGGCAACGGGGACGGCGTCCGCGACGTATGGGACCCGAATGACGCGATTCCGTCGGCCGCCTCGTACGACTGCGAGCTCGCCGCCTATGTGAAGAACGCCCCCGGAAACGTCACCGAGAACATGCTCGCCGCCTACAACGCGGGCGCCTACGCCGTCATCAAGTACGGGGGCGTGCCGCCGTACGCGGAGACCCGGAACTACGTGAAGACGATCACCACGCTGGCGAAGAGTTTCGCCGCGCCGGTGACCCGCGTGGACCCCTCGAAGCAGGCCGCGGCGGCCATCACGTACGCACAGAAGAAGCTCGGCACGCCCTACCTGTGGGGCGGCAACGGCACCGCTGACCAGGGCGGTCGGTTCGACTGCTCGGGTCTCACCAAGGCCTCGTACGAAAGCGTCGGGGTGACCCTGCCGCGGGTCGCCAACGACCAGTACAACGCGGGGCCGCACCCCAAGCGCGAGGAACTCCTGCCCGGGGACCTGGTGTTCTTCTCGGACGACCTCACCAACTCCCGGGCCATCCGGCACGTGGGCATCTACGTGGGCGGCGGATACATGATCGACGCCCCCCGGTCGGGTGCCGTCATCCGGTTCGATCCCGTCGACACGCCCGACTACTTCGGAGCCACCCGGGTGACCGCGGATGGCGCGAAAGCCTTGCCCACTTCGGTATGAAACCACCCTCTGATCTGCGGCGATGTATCTCTCTTCGATAACGTAAGCGTGATCGTTCCGTGGAGTGCGGAACGTAATGGAGGGGACCGTGCGTTCCTTTTGACGTAGAGAACTGATCTACAACCACGGGGGTGGATCGAGCGGCGCGCGAAAGCGCGCGGCCGCGGGAAAGACGACGAAGGGGCCACAGCGCCATGGCTGGACTCGCCGAATCCGGTTCGAACCCCGACGTCGACCTGCTGTACGACATCAATGGCCTGGCCAAGCACGCGCCGCACTGGTTCGACCGGATCATGGAGTTCGTCGGCGAGTGGGGTCTCCTGCTCGCGATGGCCCTGCTGGTCGTGTGGTGCTGGTCGAGCGTGCGGCGGCGGGGCGGGGACGACGCGGCCTCGTCCGTGGCCGCACTGGTCTGGGCACCGCTCGCGGCCGGTGTCGCCCTCCTGGTGAACGTTCCGATAAGGGGCTTCGTGGAGCGCCCGCGCCCCTTTCGCGACCATCCGGGCCTCGACGTCCTCGTGAGCGGCAAGACCGACTTCTCCTTCGTCAGCGACCACGCGACGATCACCATGGCGATGGGCGTCGGACTCTTCGTCGCCAACCGGAAGTTCGGGCTCGTCGGGATAGGGCTCGCGCTGCTCGAAGGGTTCTGCCGCGTCTACCTGGGCGTGCACTACCCGACGGACGTCATCGGCGGGTTCGCGCTCGGTACGGCCGTCGTCCTGTTGCTGTCGCCGCTCGCCATGGCCCTGTTGACCCCGGTCATGAAGGCGGTGGAGACGGCTCCGCGCGCGGGCCGGCTGATCCGCGCGCGGGGCGCCGCACCCGCCGGGCACCAGACCCTGATCCCGGGGGCGCGGGCCGAGAACACGGAGGAACGGGACCTCGCCGCGTAGTCCCCGAGCGGCCTGGGAGCTACAGCGCCTGGGGGAACGAGAAGAAGCGGTTCGGGTCGTACTGGTGCTTCAGGGCCGTCAGGCGGGTGGCCGCGTCGCCGTAGTACGCCTTGCGCCAGTCGGTCAGCGTCGCGTCCGTGTAGTTCTGGTAGGCCGCGCCCGAGGCGTACCGGGACATCGCGTTGTGGGCGCCCGTCAGCCAGGACTGCGCGGTGCTGCCGGAGGTGCCCGCCCGCCAGGAGACGATGTACTGGGCGAGCATGCGCGAGCGTCGGTGCACGAACGCCGTGGACGTGGGCGCGACACGGTTCACGGCGCCGCCGAGCGCGGTGAGCGCGATGCTTCCCGCGCCGCCGCGGACCGCGGAGATCTGGTTCAGGAGCGTCTGGACACCGGCCGCCGAGATCGAGCGGTCGAAGAAGTCCGAACGGGCCCCGTACGTCTCGCGGCCGAGGGCGCCCTGCGGGCTGCGGCCCGGCGTCGAACCCGGCAGGTGGCACTGGGCGTCGGCGGAGAACGACGAGCAGCCCGCGTACACCTCCATCGACTCCTCGTACGAGCGCCTCTTGAGGGAGACGCTGCGCGCGGGGGAGCCGATCCGCTCGGCCAGTCGGTCCACGGCGTTCTGGAGTTCGCCGTAGGTGCCGAGCGAGAAGGCGGCTATGGAGACGGTGGGGGTGCCCCCGGCCGCGTTGGCCAGGTGGCAGGACGACCAGATCTCGTCCGGCTGGCTCGGCCCCCATTCCTGCCAGGCCTTCACCACGGCGGCGGCCTTGGCCCACGGCCAGGTCATGTACGCCGAGACACCCTGCGGTGCCGGGTGGGTCCTGAAGCGGAGCTCGGTCACGACGCCGAAGTTGCCGTTGCCGGCGCCGCGCAGGGCCCAGAACAGGTCCTTGTTCTCGGTGGCGTTCGCGGTGAGCTGCTTGCCGTCGGCGGTGATCAGCGTCGCCTGGGTGAGGCTGTCGCAGGTCAGTCCGTACGCCCGTGACACGACGCCGTGGCCGCCGCCCAGGGTCAGACCGGAGACACCCACGGTGGGGCAGGAACCCGCGGGGATGGTGACGCCCTTCGCGGCCAGCGCGCGGTAGACGTCGATCAGCTTGGAACCGGCGCCGACGACCGCCTCGTTCGCCGAGGCGCGGATCTTGTTCAGCTTGGAGACGTCGATGACCAGGCGGCCGTCGCCGGAGGACCAACCCGCGTAGGAGTGGCCGCCGTTGCGGATCGACACCTTCACGCCGTGGGCGCGGGCGTAGTCCATGGTGGTGCGGATGTCGTCGGCGTGCGCGACATAGGCGACGGCGGCGGGCTTCAGGTTGTCGAAGCGCGTGTTGTACAGCTGGTGGGCGGCCGGCCAGCTGTGGTCGCCGGGGCGTATCAGGGCGCCGTCGAGCTGATGGGACAGCGCGAGCCAGTTGGCCGCCGCGCGACTGCTCGCGGTCGCCGTGCGGATGCCGGTGGTCTCGGCCGCGCTGCTCGGGGCGCTCGTGCCCGCGGCCTTGCCGTCGCCGCTGTCACTGCCGTTGCAGGCGGACGTCGCCGCCGCCGCGAGGACGGCGGTGGCTCCGCCGATGAACGAACGCCGTTGCATGTGCGCCTCCCGTGGGTTCCGTGGAACGAGACGGGCACCCGGGCCCGGGGGTTCCACCTGCGCATGTCGCAGAACCGCTACAGCGCTCCGTATCCCAGCACGCCGGTTTCCGGGCGTCGGCGGTGGGGGGTCGGCTGAGACCGGTGGGTGGGGCGGGGCCGTGCCGGTACATCCGCCCGCATCCGAGCGGATCCCCCCGGGGTTTCGAGGCGTGGGTGGGTGGTGATCCGCCCGGCCTGCGGGCATTTGATGTACCGGCACGTCCCCTCGCAACGGATCCCGGCTGCGGGTGCACGGTCGCTTGGGTGCAGACCCTCACGGGCGTGAAGATGCAGCCCCTCCGGCCGACGCCCCAGGGTGGGGCGGAGGGGGCGGAAGAGCTGGTGCGGCAGAGCGGTTCAGGGGGTCATGGCCAGGGTGTGCGTCGCCCCGTCCGTGCGGGCCTGGCTTCTGGCGCGGCGCGCCGGGCCTCGCCAGCCGCAGGTGCAACGGGCCAGGCAGAAGGGGCCTTGCTCGACGGTGGTCGTCCGGTGGTCGGGGAGAGGTGCCGTCTCGTCCAGATGCTCCACGCCCACAACGTTACCCAAGCCAAGTGAACGGATTCCTGTCGCGTGACGGGCGCCCCTACCCGTCGTTAACCGGACGGACGGGAAGGCCCGGGACGGACCGGCTGGGGGTCGGTGGACGATGGTGGCGCAGCAGCAGGGACGGGCGGCGGTCGTGGCCGTGTTCGTCGCGGCGGGGCTCATGCTCGGTGGCACCGGATGTTCGGGCGGCGGGGCGGCCGCTGGGGACGTCCGCACCGGGCCCGGCACCGTCGAGGCACTGCGCCGGGCCGTGACCGCGCTGGAGCGCGCCGGCAGCGCGAAGACCAGTACGTCGATGGAGATGGCCACCGGCGGGACCCGGGTCACCATCCGCGGGCAGGGCGTGTACGACTTCAGGAAGCAGACGGGGCGGCTGAAGGTGCTGCTGCCGCAGGACCCCGCGGGCGCGGCCGAGCACCGGCCGATCACCGAACTCCTCGCCCCGGGTGCCCTGTTCATGAAGAACCGGGGCGCCGGAGTGCCCGCCGACAAATGGGTCCGGGTGGCGACGGCCGGTCTCACGGACGGGAACCTGGTCACGGGCGGCGCCACCGACCCGTACGCCGCGGCCGAACTGCTGCGCGGCGCGCGGGCGGTGACCTATGTGGGGAGGACCGAGGTCGCCGGGATCCCGGTGCGGCACTATCGCGGGACCGCCGACCTCGACGTCGCCGCGCGGGACGCCCCGCAGGGGCAGGCGCCGGCAATGAGGGCGGCAGCGAAGGGGTTCGCCACGACCGAGGTGCCCTTCGACGCGTACCTCGACGACCAGGGACGGCTGCGCAAGGTCAGGCATCGGTTCAGCTTCGTCAACGGACAGCGGAAGGGCACCGTCGCGGTCGCCTCGACGCTCCTGCTGTACGACTTCGGCAGCCCCGTCGCCGTACGGCTGCCGGATTCCTCGGACATCTACGCCGGGAAGATCGCGGAGTAGTGGGTTCAGGGGAAATGGGCAAGAGCATCCGGAGCCGTAGCTTCACAGGAGGGCCGGAAATGGCCCTTCCGTGCCATGCGCGGTGTGTAGGCCGCTCCCTACTCTAGGAAGTCGGTGACGGCAGGAAGAGGTGACGCGCGTGGCTCCGGTCGGCGGTGCGGCAGTTCAGGACCACGTGGCCCTCGCCGAGATCGAGCTGTGCGGCGAGCTGATCATCGCGGCCTCCGCGGCCCACGAGGACCGGCTCAGCCTGGAGAGCATCGACGCGGTGCTGAATGTGGCCGAAGAACGCGCTCCCGAGCAGCCGGGTACGGAGGACTAGTCCTTTCCGGCGCCATCCCGTCCCTGCCGGTTCCGGTCCCTTCCGTTCTTCCCGGTCCTTCTCGGTGCTTCCCGGGAGGAAGAGGCTCCGCCGTCCCCTACGGGCGATACAAGCGATACGGTCGATACGGTCCATACGTCACGCATGTCACATGCGGCGTATCTCTCGTGTCCCTCGCGTCTTCCGTGTCGGCCGGGTTTCTCAGGTGCGGAGCAGGCGGCCGATCGCCTTCGTCGCTTCCTCGACCTTCGCGTCGATCTCGTCGCCGCCCTTGAGGGCCGCGTCCGCGACGCAGTGGCGCAGGTGCTCCTCCAGGAGCTGCAGGGCGAAGGACTGAAGGGCCTTCGTGGAGGCGGACACCTGGGTGAGTATGTCGATGCAGTAGACATCCTCGTCGACCATCCGCTGGAGGCCGCGGATCTGCCCCTCGATGCGGCGCAGCCGCTTCAGGTGCTCGTCCTTCTGCTGGTGGTAGCCGTGGATGCCGCGGTCGTGGTCGGTCACGATCTCCTGCGCGTCGCCGGAGGGCGCCGCCGCGCCGGCCTCGGTGGTCGTCATCGCGTCCTCCTGCTGGATCCGATCGGCGATCCTGTCTGAAACGCCACTTACATATACCCCTAGTGGGTATATGGTATCGAACTTTGCTGGGTATAGCCCCCTTGCCTGGTGCCGGTACCGGACCCCGTGCCGATCACTTTGCTCGATGGGCGACACTGGGGGACGGCCCATTAGCCGTGGCCGGACGATGCACCTAGCATCAGCCTGACCGAACCGAAGCACCCCGAGGACCCCAACGTGCGCTTTCGTCTGACCCCCAGGGAGACGAGCTTCTACGACATGTTCTCCGCATCCGCGGACAACATCGTCACGGGCTCGAAACTCCTGATGGAACTGCTCGGGGCGGACGCTTCCGCTCGGGCCGAGATCGCAGAGCGTATGCGGGCCGCGGAACACGCTGGTGACGACGCGACACACGCGATCTTCCACCAGCTGAACTCCTCCTTCATCACGCCCTTCGACCGCGAGGACATCTACAACCTCGCCTCTTCCCTCGACGACATCATGGACTTCATGGAGGAGGCCGTCGATCTCGTCGTCCTCTACAACGTCGAGGAGCTTCCCAAGGGTGTCGAGCAGCAGATCGAGGTGCTGGCGCGGGCCGCGGAGCTGACCGCCGAGGCCATGCCCAACCTGCGGACCATGGACAACCTCACGGAGTACTGGATCGAGGTCAACCGTCTGGAGAACCAGGCCGACCAGATCCACCGCAAGCTGCTGGCCCACCTCTTCAGCGGCAAGTACGACGCCATCGAGGTGCTGAAGCTCAAGCAGATCGTGGATGTGCTGGAGGAAGCGGCCGACGCGTTCGAGCACGTGGCGAACACGGTGGAGACCATCGCCGTCAAGGAGTCCTGACCCCTTCATGGCCACCTTCGCTCTGATCGTGACCATCGGGGTCGCGCTCGGTTTCACGTACACCAACGGCTTCCACGACTCGGCGAACGCCATCGCCACCTCCGTGTCGACGCGCGCCCTGACGCCGCGGGCCGCGCTCGCCATGGCCGCGGTGATGAACCTCGCCGGCGCGTTCCTCGGCAGCGGGGTCGCCAAGACCGTCAGCGAGGGGCTGATCCAGACGCCCGAGGGGTCGAAGGGGATGGGCATCCTCTTCGCCGCGCTGATCGGCGCGATCACCTGGAACCTGATCACCTGGTACTTCGGTCTGCCGTCCTCGTCCTCGCACGCCCTGTTCGGCGGCATGGTCGGCGCGGCGCTGGCCGGTGGCACGACGGTCTACTGGAGCGGCCTGCTCGACAAGGTCATCATCCCGATGTTCGTCTCGCCGGTCGTCGGTCTGCTCGTCGGCTATCTCGTGATGGCCACGATCATGTGGATGTTCCGGCGGTCCAACCCGCACAAGACCAAGCGCGGTTTCCGTATCGCGCAGACGGTGTCCGCGGCCGGTATGGCGCTCGGGCACGGTCTTCAGGACGCCCAGAAGACGATGGGGGTCGTGGTGATGGCGCTGGTCATCGCCGACGTCCAGGGGCCGAACGCCCCGATCCCGGTCTGGGTGAAGATCACCTGCGCGGCGATGCTGTCGCTGGGGACGTACGCGGGCGGCTGGCGCATCATGCGGACGCTCGGGCGGAAGATCATCGAACTCGATCCGCCGCAGGGCTTCGCGGCCGAGACGACCGGTGCGTCGATCATGTTCACCACGGCCTACCTCTTCAAGGCGCCGATCTCCACGACCCATGTCATCACCTCGGCGATCATGGGTGTCGGGGCGACGAAGCGGGTGAACGCGGTGCGGTGGGGCGTCGCCAAGAACATCGTTCTCGGCTGGTTCATCACCATGCCGGCCGCCGCGATCGTCGCCGCGTGCAGCTTCTGGGTCGTGAACCTGGCGTTCCTGTAGGAGCGGGTTCGCTTCGGTTCGCTTCCGCGGCACCTGATGTTCCGGGGCCGGTCCTCCGAGAGGGCCGGCCCTCGGCGTTTCCTGCCGCAGGTGTTCCGCCGCGCGGGGTGGGCGGGCTCTCGCTGTTCCGCCGTACGGGGTGGCGGGCCGGTCGGTGCCGGCGGGTGGGATCGCGGGGGTGCGATCGCAGGGGGTGGTACGAGCCGCGCGTGGGCCGGAGGCCCAGGTCCGGAGGCTTCCGGGGGAGAGGTTCCGGCCCGGCTCGCGGGGTGCGGGTAAACGAACGGGCCCGCCCCCGGGAGCCAGGGGCGGGCCCTTCTCGTCCTCGCGGTGGCACCGCCATGCAGCACCGCGAGGGGTTTCGGGAGGCGGTCCGGTCAGCCGAAGCGACCGGAGATGTAGTCCTCCGTGGCCTGGACGGACGGGTTGGAGAAGATGCGCTCCGTGTCGTCTATCTCGATGAGGCGGCCGGGCTGGCCGACCGCGGAGAGGTTGAAGAACGCGGTGCGGTCGGAGACGCGGGCGGCCTGCTGCATGTTGTGCGTCACGATGACGATCGTGAAGCGCTCCTTCAGCTCACCGATCAGGTCCTCGATGGCGAGGGTGGAGATCGGGTCCAGGGCCGAGCAGGGCTCGTCCATGAGGAGGACCTGGGGCTCGACCGCGATCGCCCGCGCGATGCACAGACGCTGCTGCTGACCGCCGGACAGGCCGGAGCCGGGCTTGTTCAGCCGGTCCTTGACCTCGTTCCAGAGGTTCGCGCCCTTGAGGGACCGCTCGACGATGTCGCTGAGCTCGGACTTCTTGTAGGAGCCGTTCAGCTTCAGGCCCGCCGCCACGTTGTCGAAGATCGACATCGTGGGGAACGGGTTGGGGCGCTGGAAGACCATGCCGATGGTGCGGCGCACGGCGACGGGGTCGATCCCGTTCCCGTACAGGTCCTCGTCGTCCAGGAGCACCTTGCCCTCGACGCGGCCACCGGGGGTGACCTCGTGCATGCGGTTCAGGGTGCGCAGGAAGGTCGACTTGCCGCAGCCGGAGGGGCCGATGAAGGCCGTCACGGAGCGGGGCTCGACCGTCATCGAGATGTCTTCGATCGCCTTGTGGGCGCTGTAGTAGGCGGTGAGACCGCTTACGTCGATTCGCTTGGCCATGTCAATCACTGCTTCTTTCGCAAAGGATCGGGTCGCTGATCGGCCGCGTCAGCGGCCCGTCTTGGGGGCCTTCCAGCGTGCGATGGCGCGCGCCCCCATGTTGAGAATCATGACGAAGAGGATGAGGGCCAGTGCTGCCGCCCACGCCCGGTCGGTGGCCACATCGGTTCCGGCGCTGTACTGGCGGTAGATGTACAGCGGGAGCGAGGCCTGCGGGCCGTCGAACGGGTTGTTGTTGATGAAGTTCGTACCCCACACCAACAGCAGCACGGGAGCGGTCTCGCCGGCGATACGGGCGACCGCGAGCATCACGCCCGTGGTGATACCGCCGATGGAGGTCGGCAGGACCACCTTGAGGATGGTGCGCCACTTCGGGATGCCGAGTGCGAGGGAGGCCTCGCGCAGCTCGTTCGGGACGAGCTTGAGCATCTCCTCGGTGGAGCGGACCACCACGGGCATCATCAGGATCGCCAGGGCCATCGCGCCGGCGAAGCCGGAGTAGCCCATACCCAGGATCAGGATCCAGAAGCTGAGAACGAACAGGCCGGCGACGATCGACGGGATACCCGTCATGACGTCGACGAAGAAGGTGACCGCGCCGGCGAGCTTGCCGCGTCCGTACTCGACGAGGTAGATCGCGGTGAGCACACCGATCGGCACGGCGATCAGGGTCGCGATGCCCACCTGCTCCAGGGTGCCGATCAGCGCGTGGTAGATACCGCCGCCGGGCTCGTTGTCGGCGACGACACCCATGGAGTGGGTCAGGAAGTACGTGTCGAAGACCTTCACACCACGCTTGACGGTCTCCCAGATCAGGGAGGCCAGCGGGATGACCGCGACGACGAAGCAGGCCCACACCAGGGTGGTGGCGATGCGGTCCTTGGCCTGGCGGCGGCCCTCGACGCGGGTCGCGATGACGTAGGTGCCGAGGAGGAAGAGGAGCGCGGCGATCAGGCCCCACTGGACCTTGCTGTCCAGACCGAAGCCCAGACCGATACCGACGGCGACGGCGAGGGAGCCCGCGGCGATGGCCCAGGGGGCCCACTTCGGGAGACTGCCGCCGCGCAGCGTGCTGGCGTGCTTTCGGGTGACGGGTGCGTTGCTCATGCGTTGGCCCCCGAGTACTCCTTGCGGCGGTTGATGATGTAGCGCGCCGCGCCGTTGACCAGCAGCGTGATGATGAACAGGACGAGACCCGAGGCGATCAGGGCGTCCTGGCCGAACACCGTGGCCTCGCTGAACTTGCTCGCGATGTTCTGCGCGAACGTGCCGCCACCCGGGTCGAGCAGGCTGGCCTGGATCTGGAAGGTCGGGGAGAGCACGGTGGCGACGGCCATCGTCTCGCCGAGCGCGCGGCCGAGGCCGAGCATCGAGGCGGAGATCACGCCGGAGCGGCCGAAGGGCAGCACCGACATGCGGATGACCTCCCAGCGCGTGGCGCCGAGGGCGAGCGCGGCTTCCTGGTGCATCTGCGGCGCCTGGCGGAAGACCTCACGGCTCACGTTGGTGATGATCGGAAGGATCATGATCGCGAGCAGGATGCCGACGGTGAGCATCGTGCGGGGTGCTCCGCCCTGCCAGGCGAAGATGCCGGTCCAGCCGAAGTAGTGGTCGAGCCAGCCGAACAGGCCGGTCAGGTGCGGCACGAGGATGATCGCGCCCCACAGGCCGTACACGATGGACGGGACGGCGGCGAGCAGGTCGATCACGTACGCGATGGGTCCGCCGAGCTTGCGCGGTGCGTAGTGCGTGATGAACAGCGCGATTCCGACGGCGACCGGGACCGCGAGGGCCATGGCGATGATCGCGGAGACCACCGTGCCGAAGGCCAGCACCGCGATGCCGAAGACCGGCGGAATGGTGTTGGTGTTCCACTCGAACGTCGTGAGGAAGTTGCCCTCGTTCTTGCTGAGCGCGAGGGAGGCGCGGTAGGTGAGGAAGACCGCGATCGCGGCCATGATCACCAGAAGGAGGATGCCGGAGCCGCGGGAGAGCGCGAGGAACACGCGGTCGCCGGGACGGGTGGCGCCGCGGGCGGCACGCTTCCGCGAGGCATCCGAAGATCGTGGGGTGGGGGGAGGTGATGCAGTGTTATGTGTCGTTATGTCCATCATGAGTCTCCGGTCTGCGGAGCCGGATCGAGTGGCGGCTCCAGGCGGCGGTGCACCGGACGGTGCGGCCCGCCTCGGCGAGGCGGGCCGCACTCTTGGGTCAGCCCAGGTTCGAGATGGTGGAACGAACCTTGGTGATGATCTCGGCGGGGATCGGGGCGTACTGGGCGGCCGTCAGCTGGTTCTGGCCGTCCTCGCTCGCGATGTAGGTCAGGAAGGACTTGGTGGCGGCCAGGGTGTCGGCCTTGTTGCCCTTCTCGCAGAGGATCTCGTAGGTGACCAGCGTGAGCGGGTAGGCACCCTCGGCGGTCGGCTTGTAGTTGAGCTGCAGGGCCAGGTCGTTGCCCGTGCCGACGACCTTGGCGGTGGAGATCGCCTTGGTGGCGTTCTCGACGGTGGCCTTGACCGGGGCGGTGGCGGCGGTCTTGAGGTCGGCGGCCTTGATGCCGTCAGCGGCGTAGGAGAGCTCGAAGTACGAGATCGCGCCGGGGGTCTGCTTCACCTGCTGGGCGAGGCCGGCCGAGCCCTGGGCGGACTGGCCGCCCTGCGCCTGCCACGCCTTGCCGCCGGAGTACTTCCAGTCCGCCGGGGCGGTGGCGATGAGGTACTTGGTGAAGTTGTCCGTGGTGCCGGACTCGTCCGAGCGGTGGAACGCCTGGATCTTGGTGCTGGGGAGCGTCGCGCTGGGGTTCAGCTTCTGGATGGCCGGGTCGTTCCACGTCTTGATCTTGCCGTCGAAGATCTTGGCGATCGTCGCGGAGTCCAGGACCAGGTTGTCGACACCGGGGACGTTGTAGCCGACCGCGATGGGGCCACCGACCATGGGCAGGTCGATCGCGGCGTTGCCGCCACAGGCCTTCTTGGCGGCCGCCGCGTCCTCGGGCTTCAGGGCCGAGTCCGAACCGGCGAACGCGGTCTGACCCTGGGTGAACGCCGTGACACCGGCGCCCGAACCCGTCGGGTTGTAGTTGATCTGGACGTCCTTGCACACCGCCGTGTAGGCCTTCACCCAGGCGTCGATCGCGTTCTTCTGCGCGGAGGAGCCGGACGCCTGGAGCTGACCCTTGGCGTTGTCGCACTTGATGGCGCTGGCGTTGCTGGCCGAGGCCGAGCTGCTGCTGCCGCCGCTCGACGTGCCGGTGTTGTCAGAGCCGCACGCCGTGAGGGCCAGGGCGCCGGAGACGGCGAGAGCACCGAGGGTGAGGGCACGCCGGTTCATGCGCTGAAGCTTCACTTCGGGAGTTCCTTCCAGGAGCCGCCGTCGGAGTGGCGGCGTGCGATGTCTGTGTAATGCAGTCTGTAGCGATGCGGAGGGAGCGCCGTGGGGCGTCCTTCGCACCGTGTAAGACCGAAATTAAGCAGATCAGGTGAAGGCGCCGAAGGTCGTAAGTGAACGGAGGGTGAACCCCTGAAGGCGGTGCGGTGAGGTCACGGAACGCTTACGTCGAGGACACGGCCGTGTCCCGGCAGAGGGGGCCAAAAAGGAAACTCCAGGTAATCGAACGGGTGCGTATGCGTTCCGCGATGCCCACGTTCTCGTCATACTTCATTCGCCTCAGTTTCCTCATGAGCACCAGCGAAGGGCGTGCTCGTCACGGTGAGTGTCCGTCCGTGGCTGGAATCGGCCCCTCGGCATATGGCGACGCGCCGCTCCGGATGCCGGGGCGGCGCCCTCCCGTACAGCCGGGGCGGCGCCCTCCCGTACAGGGGAACACGTCAGGCGAGACGCAGCGCGTTCAGCAGCGCGTCCACCAGGTCGCGGTCACGCGGCTGGGTGAGGCGGTGGCGGGCGGCGGTGGGCGAGAGCCACAGGACGCGGTCGACCTCGTCGTTCGGGGCGAAGCGGCCGTCGGCTGCCTCGGCGGCCCAGTAGCGGACCTCCTTGGCACGTCCGCCGACGAGATAGCGGAGCGTGGGGAGGACCGCGCCGGGGACGGCGTCGTAGCCCGTCTCCTCCTCGACCTCGCGCAGCGCGCCCGTCAGGAATCCCTCGCCGCGCTTCAGCTTGCCCTTCGGATGCGACCAGTCGTCGTACTTGGGCCGGTGGACGAGGCAGACCTCCAGCGCGGAGTCGACCGGGGAGCGGCGCCACAGGACGCAGCCCGCCGCTTGGATGGTGTCGTCGTCGGCCATGGGGCCTCCCTCACGGGGTGCGTACGGCTTCCTTCTGCCAGGCCTGCTGGAAGGCGAACCGCGCCGCCTCCACCTCGTGCCGCTGGTCGGCGTGCAGCACACCGAGCGCGTACGCCGTCGCCGGGGCGATGCGCGGGGTGCGCGCCGCCGACGCCGCGGCGGACGCCGCCTCCGCCGCGTCCCGGTGCCGGTTGAGCGCCTTGCCCGCGCCGAGCCGGCGCAGGTCGACGGGGCACTCCCCCTGGTACAGCACCTCATGGGCATAGCGGTGCAGCCGCAGCAGCAGCCGGACCTGGTGCCAGGGCGCGTCCTGCGGCTGGGGAGCGGTGTCGGCGGAGAGGCCGTGCACGAGGGCTTCCGCGTTGTACGGGTGGCCCGCGACGACCAGCGGCAGCGCGCTGACGGCGTCGGTCAGCCGGTCCTGGGCCGCGGCGGCCAGCGGACGCAGATCGGCGGTGTCCGCGGCCGGGGCCAGCGGAACCTCGCTGGCGAGTACGGCGACGCTGTCGGCGACGGCGTGGAAGCGGGAGGAACCGAGCGCCTGGAGGGCCGCCGAGTGGGCGCGGGTCCGCGCGAGCGTCAACTGACGGTCGAGGAGCGCGCCCGCCTTCGCGGCGCCGATGGTCAGATTCCCCGTCTTGGGGGCCGCGGCCGGGGTCCGTCCGGCCTGGACGGGCACCGCGGCCGGGCCCGACAGCCGGTTCAGCGCGCCGAGCAGCCGTTCCAGGCGTGCGGCGTAGGCGTGCTCGCGCGCCAGCGTGCCCGAGAGCCAGGCCAGTTCGGGGCGCATGCCCTCCGACCAGTCCGCGTCGAGCAGCGGCCGGAAGGTGTGCAGGCTCCCGCTGATGCGGCGGGCGGAGCGGCGCAGCGAGCGCGCCGCGTCGCCGGACTCCCCGGCACCGCTCGCCGCGGCACCGGTCTCCCGGTGCTGGCGCAGCGAGCGGAGGAACTCCGTGGCCTGGGCCCGCAGGTAGCCCGCGAGGGCGTCACCGATCGGGGCACCTCCCTCGTCGAGGGGGGCCGGGGCCCTGGGGGCCGTCCCGGCCAGGGAGCTGGTGGGGGGATCAAGGTGCTGCTGTGCCACGCCGGCGCCTCCGGGCGTCTATGAGCATCTCCTGGACGTTCCGCAGGGGCTGACCCTCCGCGTCGGTCGCGTGGCGGATCCACTCGCCGTCGGGGCCGAGGTGCCAGGAGGCCGTGGTGTCGGACATGCCGGTCTCCAGCAGCCGGTTGAGGGCTGCCCGGTGAGCCGGGTCGGTGACCCTGACCAGGGCCTCGATCCGTCGGTCGAGGTTGCGGTGCATCATGTCGGCGCTGCCGATCCACACCTCGGGTTCGCCTCCGTTGCCGAAGGTGAAGACCCGGGAGTGCTCCAGGAAGCGGCCGAGGACGGAACGGACCCGTATGTTGTCGGACAGGCCCGTGACGCCGGGGCGGACGGCGCAGATCCCGCGCACCCATATGTCGACCGGCACGCCGGCCTGGGACGCGCGGTACAGCGAGTCGATGAGCGCCTCGTCCACCATCGAGTTGACCTTGATGCGGACGAAGGCCGGACGCCCGGCGTTGTGGTGCTGGACTTCCTTGTTGATCCGCGCGATCAGGCCGTCGCGCAGGGACTTGGGCGCGACGAGCAGACGGCGGTAGGTCTCACGGCGCGAGTAGCCCGAGAGCCGGTTGAACAGGTCGGAGAGGTCCGCGCCGACCTGCGGGTCGGCGGTGAGCAGTCCGAGGTCCTCGTACAGCCGGGCGGTCTTCGGGTGGTAGTTGCCGGTGCCGACGTGGGAGTAGCGGCGCAGGGTGTCGCCCTCCTGCCGGACCACGAGCGACAGCTTGCAGTGGGTCTTCAGACCGACGAGCCCGTAGACCACATGGCAGCCGGACTCCTCCAGCTTGCGGGCCCACTTGATGTTGGCCTGCTCGTCGAAGCGGGCCTTGATCTCGACCAGGACGAGGACCTGCTTGCCGGACTCGGCGGCGTCTATCAGTGCGTCGACGATCGGCGAGTCGCCGGAGGTCCGGTACAGCGTCTGCTTGATGGCGAGCACGTCCGGGTCGGCCGCGGCCTGCTCCAGGAAGGCCTGCACCGAGGTGGAGAACGAGTCGTACGGGTGGTGCAGCAGGACGTCGCGCTCGCGCAGCGCGGCGAAGATGTCCGGCGGGGACGCCGACTCGACCTCCGCGAGATCGCGGTGGGTGCCGGCGATGAACTTGGCGTACTTCAGTTCCGGCCGGTCCAGCGCTCCTATGCCGAAGAGACCGGTGAGGTCCAGGGGACCCGGCAGCGGGTACACCTCCGCCTCGGAGATCTTCAGCTCGCGGACGAGGAGATCGAGGACGTAGCGGTCGATGGACTCCTCGACCTCCAGGCGCACCGGCGGTCCGAAGCGGCGCCGCATGAGCTCCTTCTCCAGGGCCTGGAGCAGGTTCTCGGCGTCGTCCTCCTCGACCTCCAGGTCCTCGTTCCGGGTGAGCCGGAAGGTGTGGTGCTCCAACACCTCCATGCCCGGGAAGAGTTCCTCCAGGTGGGCCGCGATCACGTCCTCGATGGGGACGTAGCGGTTTGGGGAGGCCTCCAGGAAGCGGGAGAGCAGCGGCGGGACCTTGACGCGCGCGAAGTGGCGGTGGCCGCTGACCGGGTTCCGTACGACGACGGCGAGGTTCAGGGACAGGCCCGAGATGTACGGGAAGGGGTGCGCGGGGTCGACCGCCAGCGGGGTCAGGACCGGGAATATCTGGTGCCGGAAGAGAGTGAACAGGCGGGCCTGCTCCTTCTCGGTGAGCTCGCTCCAGCGGACCAGGTGGATGCCCTCCTCCGCGAGCGCGGGGGCGACGTCCTCCTGGTAGCAGGCCGCGTGCCGGGCCATGAGCTCGCGGGAACGGGCCCAGATCATCTCCAGGACCTCGCGGGGCTGGAGGCCGGACGCGGACTTGGTGGCGACACCGGTGGCGATGCGGCGCTTCAGGCCGGCCACCCGGACCATGAAGAACTCGTCCAGGTTGCTGGCGAAGATCGCCAGGAAGTTCGCGCGCTCCAGGAGGGGCGTGTTCGGGTCCTCGGCGAGTTCCAGAACGCGCTCGTTGAACGCCAGCCAGCTGCGCTCACGGTCCAGGAACCGGCCTTGCGGCAGCATGATCCCGTCCTGCACCAGGTCCTCGTACTCGTCGAGGTCGGCGTCGAGGTCTGGCTCCAGGTCGGAGACGTTGGCCGCGACGGTGTGCGGACGATGCGCGGCGATGGAGCCGACGGAGGGCTGCGGGTGCTGCACGGGTGCCTGGGCGCTTCGCTGGTTCATGGACCCATTCTTCCGTGCCGAGGGCGAGACCGGCGCGTCGGAGAGGGCGGGCACCAGCGCGCCGATGCGGAAATTCCCGTTCCGCATGGCTGGCGTACGCTGACTCCCCGTAGACGGTGAGGGCTCGTTCTCCGGCGGGGGAGAAGGCTCGGGCACGGCGGGCTGCATTCCTTGAGCGTCGCAAGGTCACCTGAATCGATGGTTACGGCGACATGACGTGCGGGCTATCGGGGGGCGGCTCCCGGACGTCTGCACGCCCGGGAGCCGTGTACACAGCCACCCCCGTGAGGTGCGTGCCTGCTGGGGATACCGCGGGTTACGGGGTGTGGCGGCGCAGCAGAGCGAACGCGGCGGCGGTCGCGAGTCCCGCGACGGCCAGCAGCAGGCCGCTCTCCACGAGCTGGAGGGGCCAGAAATGGGACTCCGGGTGATAAGTCGTCCAGAAATCGGCCAGCCCCGTCCGCTCCACACAGTTCCCGAGGGCGGCGGCACTGTCGGTTCCGACGCAGGCCATGCTGGTGCTCAGCCGCTCGCCGTCGCCGGTGACGGCACCGTGTTCGAGGACCAGGGCGCCGTGCGGGAACTGGAGCGCGGCCCGTCCGGTGGTCGTCTCGGCAGGCCACAGGCTCATCCGGAACCTGTCGAGCACCTCGTGCAGGACGTACGCCGCCGCGAGGGCGGCCGCGGCGGCGGGCAGGGCCCTGCGCAGGACCAGGCCCGCGAGCGCCCCGAGGGCGAGTCCCGCGAGGGCGTACGCGACGGCCACCGGCCCTGAGGAGATGAAGACGTTCGTGATGAACCAGCCGCCGGACAGTTCCCCGTTCCCGGCACGGCGCGCCCAGTCGCCGAGCAGGACCGCCAGTGTGGTGCCCGTGGTGAGCAGGACCGCCGGGACGGCGAGCTTGGCGGCCAGCCAGCGCGCCGGGGTGACGGACTGGGTCCAGGCCAGCCGCGCCGTGCCGCTCTCCAGCTCGCGGCCGGTCAGCGCGGCACCCGCCCAGGCCGCGACCGCGTACATCAGATACGTGACGCAGGCGGAGACCAGGGCCAGACCGTAGGCGTAGATCTTGTCCGCCGTGGTCTCCTGGACGATTCCGCAGTCCGCCAGGAAGACCGACGCGTCGCAGTCGCCGACGGCCGCGCGGGCGTCGGGGCCGACGGCATGCATCCAGGTCAGGACCGCCGCGGCGATGAGCAGGGCGGCGCCCCAGGCGTACAGGGCCGTGCGGTGCAGGCGCAGCACGGTCCAGGCCAGGCCGGACGGGCGGTACGGGGCCGGGCCGGACGGGTGTCGGCCGGTCAGGGCGCTCATGAGGTGGACGTCCTCCTCAGGACGCCGAAGGCGAGAGCGACGAGGATCGCGGTGGCGGCCAGCAGGACGCCGGTCTCCAGCAGCTGGCGCGGCCAGTAGTCGGGGGAGGGCAGGTACGCGCGGGTGAAGTGGACGACATCGTGCCGGGCGAGACAGGCGCGGCTGTGGTAGCAGCCCGGGTCGGGGATCTCCGCGCCCGTGGAGGTGATCGCCCGGCTCCGGACGGACAGCTCGGGCTGCTGGTAGCTGCCTTGGAAAGGCCATGAGTTGGCGCGGAACGCGATGACCGCGTACTGCGCGAGACCGGCGACGGCGAGGGCGGGCAGAGTGCGGCGCAGCACGAGACCGGCGAGGACGCCGACGGCCAGACCGAAGAGCGGGGCCGCGACGGTGGCCGGGCCGAGGGAGAAGTACAGGGCGCGCGGTCCGATGCCGGCCAGCAGGAGGTTGCTGTGGGCGGACCACAGCATCCGGTACAGGGCGACCAGCAGGCCCGTGCCCACGGTGATGAACAGCGCGGGCACCGCCAGTTTGGCGGCGAGCCAGCGGGCCGGGGTGACGGACTGGGTCCAGGCGAGCCGCGCGGTGCCGCTCTCCAGCTCACGGGCGATCAGCGAGCCGCCCGCGAAGACGGCGACGGCGAACGAGGCGCCGCTCAGCAGGGAGGCCGGTGTGTGGAAGAGGCCGTCGTAGGTGCCCGACAGGGGGGAGCTCACGATCCAGGAGGACCAGGCGTCGTCCTGGACCCCGGCGTAGCCGAAGGTGTCGAGCAGATGCTGCGTGTGGACCGCTCCGGGCCCGTACAGCCACAGCAGCAGTCCGGCGGTGAGCACCACGAAGCCGGTCCAGATCCACAGGGCGGTGCGGTGCAGCCGCAGGACCGTCCAGACCAGGCCGCGGGGCCGGGGCAGGGCGCGGGGCAGGGGGGACGTCAGGGTGGTGGCGCTCATCGGGTCACCGTCTCGGGGGTCGGGGTCGTGCCGGGCGCGAGCAGCGCCGGGGCGGAGGGGGAGCGCAGATGGGCGAGGATCAGTTCCTCCAGCGAGGGCCGCTCGGCCTGCCATCGGTCGTCCACCGGCCCGTCGTTGCGTATCAGGGCGGTGAGACCGCGGCCGGCGGCGCGGGACTCGACGACGAGGTGCGGGGCGAGGTCGGCGGCGGTGCCGCGGCCGGTCACCACGGTGTGCGCGAGAAGCAGGTCGTCCAGGCCGCCGCCGAGCCGGATGCGTCCGCCGCCCAGGAGCAGCAGGTGATCGCAGGCGTCGGCGAGTTCGGCGACGATGTGCGAGGAGATCAGCACCGTGGTCCCGCGTTCGGCGGCGTCCGCCATCAGGGTGCCCAGCAGCTCGTGACGGGCCAGCGGGTCCAGGTCGGCCATCGGCTCGTCCAGCAGCATCAGGTCGGGCCGCTTGCCCAGCGCGAGGGCGAGTGCCACGCGGGTCCGCTGGCCGCCGGACAGCCCCCCGATCCTGCTCCCGGGGTCGAGCGAACCCTGTTCCACGATGGCGGCGGCGTACGGGGCGTCCCAGCGGGCCGGGTTGAGCTCGGCGCCCAGGCGCAGTGTCTCGGCGACCGTGAGCCGGGGGTACAGGGGCTTGTTCTGGGCGAGGTAGGCGATGTGCTCGCGCGCCTCGGCCGGGCTGGTGCCGAGCACGGCGAGCGTGCCGGCCGTGGGCCGCAGCAGTCCGGCCGCCGCCGCCAACAGCGTCGACTTGCCTGCGCCGTTGGGGCCGACGAGGGCGCTGACCCGCCCGGCCGGGAGGCGGAAGGAGCAGTCCTCCAGGGCCGCGGCGGAGCGCCGGCCGTAGCGCACGGTGAGACCGTGCGCCTCGACGGCGACGGTGGGTCGGGTGGTGCTGGTGGAACTCACTGGTCCCCCTTCGGGAAATGTGCGTCCAGTACGGAGCCGAACAGCGCCGCCACGTCCTCGCGGTCGAGGCCCGCCGCGCGGGCGCTCCGGGCCCAGGCGTCGAGCTCTTCGCGCAGGGGCGAGTCCGCCGGGGCGGCGCCGAGCGTTCTGCGGACGAAGGTGCCGAGGCCGCGCCTGGCCTCGACCAGGCCCTCGCGCTCCAGCTCGCGGTAGGCCTTCAGGACGGTGTTCGGATTGATGGCGGTGGCTTCCACGACCTCGCGGGCCGTGGGGAGCTTGTCGCCCGGTTCGAGGAGACCGAGGCGCAGCGCCTGCTTCGTCTGCTGGACGATCTGGACGTAGGTGGCGACGCCGCTGCGCCGGTCGATGCGGTACGCGACCACTCGGACAACCACCCTTTCACTAATTGAGTAGTGAAAGGGTGGTGGAAGAAGTGGGTCGCCGTCAAGTCGCGGACAAGCGGAGGCTGTTGCTCCGCCGGTGGATCCCGCCGCCTGCCAGGCGCGCGACATGTTCGGAAGGGGCGTTCGGAAAATTCTTGGCCGATGTGTGAACCGATCGGCGGGGCTCGTCCGATGAGGGGATGTGAGGGAAACGAGAAGCGACGGAGAGCTGCTGCGGGCCATCGCAGCGGACGGGGACCGTCGCGCCTTCGAAGAGCTGTACCGGCGGTTCGCGCCATGGCTGACCGCGCGGCTGCGCGGCCGGTGCGCCGACGCCGGGATCGTCGACGACGTCGTCCAGGAGACCTTCCTCGCGGTCTGGCGCGGCACCGCCCGCTACCGCGAGGAGGGCGACCCGGCCGGCTGGCTCTGGCGCATCGGCTCGCGGCGGCTCGTCGACACGATGCGCGGCGACGGCGCGCGCGGCCGGCTCCGGCACGCGCTGGCCCGGCTCCGGCACCGCGACGAGGCCTCGGCGGAGGAGCGCGTGCTGGCGGGCGTCGAACACGGCGACCTGGCGGGCGCGCTGACCAGACTCTCGCCCGAACTCCGGGCGGTTCTCCAGGCCACGGTGATCGACGGGCTCAGCACCAGGGAAGCGGCCGTCCTGCTCGGTATTCCGCCGGGCACGGTCAAGACGCGGGCACTGCGTGCCCGCAAGCAGTTGCGGGAGGCGTTGGCATGAGCGACGACCGTCGCACAAGCGATGGCACCGACATGAGCGGTGCCATGAGCGGTGACAACCGTACGACCTGGCATGTGCCGGAGGAGGACCTTCGGGCCTATGCGCAGGGCGAGTTGACACCGCCCCGGCTGTGGTCCGCCGACACCCACCTCGCCGCGTGCGCGCGGTGCCGGGAGACGCTGGCCGCGATCAGCGACCCGGTCGCCCTGGACGCCGGCTGGGAGCGGCTCGACGCCGAGCTCGACGCCCCGCGGCCGGGCCCGGTCGAGTGGCTGCTCGTCCGGTTCGGTGTCGCCGACCACACGGCACGCCTGCTGGCCGCCGCCCCCGCCCTGCGCCGCTCCTGGCTGGGCGCGATCGTCGCCCTCCTGGTCATGACCGCGGTCGCGGCCAACGCGGTGCGGGCCGGGGCCACGCCCACCCTCTTCCTGGCCCTCGCGCCGCTGCTCCCGCTCGTCGGGGTCGCGATGTCCTACGGCCCGGCGGTCGACCCGACGTACGAGATGGCGGTCGTCTCCCCCCTGCACGGCTTCCGGCTCCTGATGATCCGCACTGTCGCGGTACTCAGCGTGGGCCTGGTGGTCAACGGCCTGGCGACCCTCGCTCTCCCCTCCTACGGACTGCACGCCCTGGCCTGGCTGCTGCCCGCCCTCGCCCTCACCGCGACCGGACTCGCGCTCACCTCCCGGCTCGGTCCCGTCCTCGCCCCCTCCCTGGTCGGCGGCGGCTGGCTCGCCCTGCTCGCCGTGGCACGGGTGACCACGGAGCACGACGCCACGCTCGCCCCGTTCACGGCGCCCGGGCAGGGCGTCTCCGGGGCCGTCGCACTGCTGGCCGCCGGACTCCTCTATCTCGCGCGGGACCGGTTCGACGCGTCCCGCCTCCCGCTCACCGACTTCACCGACAGGAACGCCGCATGATCCCCACCGTCACCGCCTCCGGCCTGACCCTCCGCTTCGGCGGGACGCTCGCGCTCGACGACGTCTCCGTCCGCCTCGGAGAGGGAGTCACCGGGCTGCTCGGGCCCAACGGCGCCGGAAAGACCACCCTGTTGCGGGTGCTCGCCACCGCCGTGCCCGCCGACCGGGGCTCCTTCACGGTCCTCGGACACGACCCCGGCACCACCGCCGGACGCCTGGACGCGCGCCGCGCGCTGGGCTACCTGCCGCAGACCCCCGGATTCCACCAGGACTTCTCGGCCTTCGAGTTCGTCGACTACGTGGCGATCCTCAAGGAGCTGACCGACCGCACCGCCCGGCACCGCGAGGTGCGCCGGGTGCTGGAGGCCGTCGACCTGTCCGATGTGCGCGGCAAGCGCATCAAGCGGTTGTCCGGCGGTATGCGCCAGCGGGTTGCGCTGGCCGCCGCGCTCGTCGGCGACCCGGGCTTCCTCGTCCTCGACGAACCGACCGTCGGGCTCGACCCCGAACAGCGCATGCGCTTCCGGGAACTGATCGCCCAAGCGGGAGAAGGGCGCACCGTCCTGCTCTCCACCCACCAGACCGAGGACGTGGCGATGCTCTGCCACCGCGTGATCGTCATGGCCGGCGGCCGTATCCGCTTCGAGGGCACCCCGGCCGAGCTGACCGATCGAGCGGCCGGCCGGGTGTGGAGCAGCACGGAGCGCGACCCGGCCGCCCGAGCCGGATGGCGTACGGGCACGGGAGCCTTCCGCAATGTCGGCGATCCTCCCGAGGGCGCCGAACTTCTCGAACCGACCCTGGAGGACGGCTACTTGCTCACGCTCGACGGCGAGACCGCGGAGGTGGCGGCATGAGCGCCACCACGAGCACGATCACGCAGGCGGCTCCCACGGGGGTGGAGCCGCCTGCTCGGGGCAGGGAATCACGGGCGGCCGCGGTCCTGGCCCTCGCCCGCTTCGAAGCACGCGAACTGCTGCTCCAGATCCCGGTCCTGGTCTTCCTCACGCTGTACGTCGGCTACGCGGGCTGGACGCTTTTCTCCGGCCGTGAGGGCATGGACGACTTCCCGGTTCTCCAGGACGTCGACCGGTCCACCCAGTCGGCACCCCTCCTGCTCGCCATCGCCATGTTCGTCTGCGTCAACCGCGCCGTGCTGCGATCCCGACGCCACACCACCGACCGGCACTTCGACGTCCTGCCCATGGAACCGTGGCGGCGTACGGTGGCACACGCGCTGTCCGTCCTTCCGGTCGCCGCGATCACCGCTCTGGTCGTCGGCTTCCAGTTCGCCTGGGCGGCACTGAAGCCGGGCGCCGTCGGCCACGGCTCGCCCGCCGAACTGGCCGTGGGCCCCTTGGCGATCTTCCTCGCCGGCGTCCTCGGTGTCCTGCTCGCCCGGGTGATACCGGTCGGGTTCGTCGCGCCGCCCTTCGTGATCGGCGCCTTCGCCCTCAGCATCCTGGTCTCCGCGTTCGTACAGGGAAAGCACTGGGTGCGCTGGCTCGCACCGGTCGTCTCCGACGAGGGCGCCGATCCCTTCCCCTCCGACCTGCTGGGCCGCCCGGCCGCCTGGCACGCGCTCTATCTGACGGGCCTCGCGGTCCTGCTGCTCTGCCTTGCCGCGCTGATCAGCGGTGGCCGGACCCGGCTGGTCAAGTCGGTGGCCGCTGTCGCCCTCGCCGCGACGGCCGTCGGCGTGGCCGGACAGTCCCCCGACGAGTCGGACTCGCTGATCGCGGCCCGCACCAAGGCGTCCGCGACCCCGGAGAAGGTGCAGACCTGCGTCCGGCACGGACGGTCCACGTACTGCGCCTACCCGGAGTGGGCCGGCCGCACCGCCGACTGGGCCGAGGCCGTCGACCGCATCCAGTCCCGCGCGGGTGGTTCGGCCGGGGGCGAGCGACTGACCGTGCTCCAGCGGATCGACGCCCGCTACGGCCTTCAGAGCGATGCGGCGATCGACCCCTCCACCACGCCCGGCACCGTGACGGTCGGTACGCGCTGGGGCGGCAACCGCCTTCCCGAGTTCGCGGTCGGCGTCGCCTCGGTCCTGGTCGCGGGCAACGAGGACACCGCGGGCAAGATGTGCGACGCCCGCGTCGTGACCACGATGTGGCTGGCCCTGAGCACACAGCCGGACCCGATCAAGTCCCTCCGTGACGTCCGGCTCGACGACAGCATCAAGGGCTCCGCCGTCGCGCTGGCCCCCACGAGCCCCGTCTCCATGTCCGCTCAACAAACCACCGTGGTGCGCGAGTTGCTGCAGAAGCCGCATTACAGCGTCGCCGCCAAGGTGAAGGCCCACTGGACTGAGCTGACGTCCGCGAAGACGTCCACGACCCGGGTGGCCGAACTGCTCGGCGTGCCGGCCGGCGGCACGGGGACGGCGGCGGACTCGGGGCGTGGCTCGTGCGAGGAGTAGCGGGGCGACGGGAGAGATCGAGGGGTGCGAGGGGGATGAAGGAGGTGACCGACGTGACCGACGTGACCGATGCGAGGGATGCGAGGGATGCGCGTGAGGACAGGGCGGCTTCTGCGGGCCACCCCACCGAAGCCGTCGGCTCCCCTCCCGGGTACGTCGGGCCTCCCCCGGGGTACGTCGGGCCCCCTCCGGGGTACGCCGGGCCCCCTCCGGGGTACGTCGTGGCTCTCGCTCTTCTCCGGCCCGTGTGGCGCAGCCTGCCGCACTGGGCCCTGGTGACAGGGGCGGTCCTCGGGCTGCTGCTGGCCGGCGCTTCCCGGATGTTCGCCGGTCCACCGGATCCATGGCTGTGCCTCAACGTGTTGCGGGCGGCCGCGCTCGCCTTCGCTCTGGGGCTGACGTTCCTGCTCGACGATCCGGCCCGGCACACCACGGCGGCGGTGCCGACCAGGCGTCCGGTGCGGATCGGGCTGCGCATGGGGCTCGTCCTGCCGTTCACGGCGGTGTGGTGGACGGCCGCGCTGTTCCTCATACCCGCCAAGGGCCGGCCCCCGGCGGGCGCGATCACCCTGGAGGCGGCAGCCTTCGTCGTCCTCGCGCTGGCCGCCGCGCTGGTCTCCGTACGGCACTCGGAGGCCACGGAACCGGGGGTCGCGTTGTCCGCCGGACTCGTGGGCGCGTCCTTCGCCGCCGCCCTGCTGCTCCCCGACCGCTGGGCGCTCTTCGTGGCGCCGTCCGACCCGCACTGGGACGACGCGCACCGGCGATGGGCGGGCGTCGTGGTCGTGGCGGCGCTGGTGGGAGTGTGCTCCCTGGCCGAACCCCTGAGGCGGCGCCGGACAACCCTCCTCGCCCACCGCTGACTTCAGCCCTGGAACGGCGCCGGCGCGCCGGGCGCACAAGAGTCCGGCCGCTCAGGAGTTCAGGCCCTCAGGACCCGGGCAGTCAGGACCCCGGGCGGTCAAGACCCCGGGCGGTCAGGACTCCGTTCGGTACATCAGGTCCGTCTCGTGGGTGACGAAGCCGAGACGCTCGTAGACGGTGACCGCCGCCTTGTTGTCGGCGTCGACGTAGAGCATCGCGGTGGGCAGGGCCTGCGCGGCGAGGTGGCGCAGCCCGATCGTGGTCAGCGCCTTGCCGAGGCCGCCGCCCTGGGCCCCGGGGCGCACACCGAGGACGTACACCTCACCCAGCCCCTCCTCCGCGTGGACCTTGGTCCAGTGGAAGCCTACGAGTTCGTCTCCGCGGAAGGCGAGGAAGAAGCCGGCCGGGTCGAACCACGGCTCGGCGGTCCGGTCGTCCAGGTCGCGCTGGGTGAGCGAGCCCTGCTCGGGGTGGTGGGCGAAGGCGGCGGCGTTCACGGCGAGCCAGTCGGCGTCGTCCTGGCCGGGAAGGAAGGTCCGGACGGTCACTCCCTCCGGCAGCTTCGGTTCGGGCAGGTCGAGGTTCTCCAACGGGCGGCGCATCTGGCGCAGTTCGCGGAAGAGGGTGAGGCCGAGGACCTGGGCGAGATGCCGGGCGGCGGAGTGCCCGCCGTGTGCCCATACCCGCAGTCGCTTCCCGGACTCGTTGAGCATGGCCGCGCCGAGCGCCCGGCCGTGCCCGTGACCCCGGTGTGCCGGGTGGACGACCAGTTCGGCGGCCGGCGCCTCGACCGGGTCGGTGTCCTCCAGCTGTGCGTAGCCGATCAGTTCGTCGCCGAGGGTCAGCAGCAGGTGCCGGACGCCCTCACGGCTCCCGCCCTTGAGCTGGAGCCGCCCCTGCTCGGACACCGCCTGCTGTCCGTCGGCCCGAGCGGCCTCCGCGAGCAACCGGAGCACGTCCTCGGCCTGACCCGGGGAGAGCGCGGAGTAGGTCTCGATGGAGCGGGTGAGGGCGAAGGGTGCCGCGTCGTCGCTGGTCATGGATACGAGGGTACGGCGCGGTGGTGGGGGGACAAGGAGTTGGGCGGCGTGGACATGGATCGTGGCGGGGGCCCGGGCGAGGTGCCCGAGAGGAGGGTGGTGACGTGGGTGTCGGTCTTCGGTGAGGTGATGGCAATCAGTCCGTAACCCTCAACCCCCTTTTGCGCTACGCGCGTTGATTCTAAAGTGCGTGCAAAGCCGCGACTGTCCTTACGGCCGTGGGGCTCGCGCACGGTTCACACGGCACGCACGACCTGAGGGGCCCGCACAGCCCGCACGGCACGTACCACCCGCTCGGCTCACGTACGGCACACGCTTTCGTATCTCACCGTTCTCCAGGGGGAACCATGCCGCCCACGATCCGGTACAGACGCACGCATCGCCTCCTCGCGGCCGCCGCCGGTCTCGCCACCGTCGGCGCGCTGGCCGCGGCGATGCCCGCCAGCGCGCACCAGGACAAGGCGACACCGCTACACCACCACGGCAGCGGCCGTTTCCAGGACGTCCAGTTGCTGTCCTTCAACGACCTGCACGGCAATCTGGAGCCGCCGACCGGTTCCTCGGGCCGGGTCACGGAGCTTCAGGCGGACGGCACGACGAAGACCATCGACGCGGGTGGGGTCGAGTACCTCGCCACGCATCTGCGCGACGCCCGCAAGGGCAACAAGTACTCGATCACGGCGGCCGCCGGTGACATGGTCGGCGCCTCGCCGCTGATCTCCGGCCTCTTCCACGACGAGCCGACGATCGAGGCGCTCAACGGCCTCGACCTCGATGTCACTTCGGTCGGCAACCACGAGTTCGACGAGGGCGCCAAGGAGCTGGCCCGGCTCCAGAACGGCGGCTGTCACCCGACGGACGGCTGCTACGACAAGAAGGCGAAGTTCAAGGGCGCCGACTTCCCCTACCTCGCGGCGAACGTCACCGACGAGAAGACCGGGAAGCCGATCCTCAAGCCCTACTGGGTGTGGAAGAAGAACGGCGTCAAGATCGGCTTCATCGGCGTCACGCTGGAGGGCACGCCGAACATCGTCTCCGCCGAGGGCGTCAAGGGCCTGAAGTTCGGCGACGAGGTCGAGACGATCAACAAGTACGCCAAGGAGCTCCAGCACCAGGGCGTGAAGTCGATCGTCGCGCTCATCCACGAGGGCGGGGCGCCCGCGTCGACGGCGTACAACTACGACTGCGACAGCCCCGGCGCCGGTGACGGCATCTCCGGGCCGATCGTCGACATCGCCAAGAACGTCACGCCGGCCGTGGACGCGCTGATCACCGGCCACACCCACCAGGCGTACGCGTGCACCATCCCCGACCCGTCGGGCAGGCCCCGCATGGTCACCTCGGCCTCCTCCTTCGGTCGGCTCTACACGGACACGACGCTGACGTACGACCGTTGGACCGGTGACATCGCCCGTACGGCGGTGAAGTCCGCGAACCACGTGGTCACGCGTGATGTGCCGAAGGCCGCCGACATGACGTCGTTGATCACCAAGTGGAAGGCGCTCTCCGCGCCGGTCGCCTCGCGTCCCCTCGGCTACATCGCGGGCGACATCGGCAACACTGGCACCGAGTCGCAGGCCGGCGACCTGATCGCCGACGCCCAGCTCGCCTACGCCAAGTCGGTCGACCCGGAGGCCGACCTCGCCGTGATGAACCCGGGAGGCATCCGCGCCGGACTCACCTACGCGGCGAGCGGCGGCGAGGGCGACGGCGTGGTCACCTACGGGGAGGCGTACACGGTCCAGCCGTTCGCCAACACGGTGAACCTGGTCGACCTCACCGGCGCCCAGGTGATCACCGCTCTCCAGCAGCAGGTCAGCGGTGCCAACGAGGCCGCTCCGAAGATCCTCCAGATCTCCAGGGGCCTCACCTACACGCTCGACCTGACCAAGACCGGCGCGGCGCGTGTCGTCGCCGATTCGGTCAAGCTCGACGGCACGGCGATCGACCCGGCCGCCACCTACCGCGTCGCGATGAACTCCTTCCTCGCGGGCGGCGGCGACGGCTTCGCGGAGCTCGGCAAGGGCACGAACGTCCGTGTCGGCGGCGACGACCTGGCGGCTCTGGGGACCTTCCTGACGGCCAACTCCTCGGCCGCGACGCCTTACCCGGTCCCGGCGGCGGACCGGATCACGATCGTCCAGTAGCCGGCCGAGGCCGGCCCGCCGAGGCCGGCAGACCCAGGCCGGCAGACCCAGGCCCGCGCGCGGGAAAGGGACGAGCCCCCATCCGAAGTCGGATGGGGGCTCGTTCGTTCGCTCAGTCGGTCAGGGCATGTCGGGCGGGGGCGTCGGACCCCCGGGAAGCCGTACGGTCGCGACCGTGCCGCCGCCCGCCGCGGGGTGCAGCGACACCTCTCCACCGCACTGCTGCACCGTGCGGGCCACGATGGACAGGCCGAGGCCCGAGCCCGGGAGGGCCCGCGCGTCCGGGGAGCGCCAGAAGCGGTCGAAGACGTGCGGGAGTTCGTCCGTGGGGATGCCGGGACCGTGGTCGCGCACGGTCAGTTCGCCGTTCCTCAGCCGGACGTCGACCGTGCCGCCCGAGGGGCTGAACTTCACGGCGTTGTCGAGGATGTTCACGATCGCCCGCTCCAGCGCGGAGGGTTCCGCCCGGACGAACCAGGGCTCCAGACCGGCCGTGATCGTCAGCTCCGGGCCGCGCAGCCGGGCCCTGCGCAGGGCCGCTTCCACGGTGTCCTGGAGTGCCACGACCTCCACCCGGTCGGCCGGGTGACCCGCGTCCGATCGCGACAGTGTCTGAAGGTCGCCGATCAATGCCGCCAGCTCGGTCATCTGCGCCGTCACCGAGGCGAGCAGCGCCTTGCGGTCCGCCGGTGGGATCGGGCGGCCGATCTCCTCGCTGCGGGTGAGGAGTTCGATGTTCGTCCGCAGGGAGGTGAGCGGTGTCCGCAGCTCGTGCCCGGCGTCGGCGATGAGCTGCTGCTGCAGCTCGCGGGAGTTCGCGAGGGAGGCGGTCATCGAGTTGAAGGAGCGGGAGAGCCGGGCGATCTCGTCGTCGCTGTCCTCGTCCACGGGGATGCGGATGGTGAGGTCCTCGGTGCGGGCGACGTGTTCGACGGCCTCGGTGAGTTCGTCGACGGGACGGAGTCCGGCGCGGGCCACCCAGAGCCCGGCGGCCCCGGCCCCCACGACTCCGATGCCGCCGACCAGCAGGAGGACCAGGGCCAGTTCGTTGAGGGTGGCGTTCGTGGCCTTGAGGGGGACGGCGTACATGGTCGCGGCGTCCGGGATGAGTGTCGCCGTGCCGTCGGGATTGGCGAACGTCAGCGGGACCGTGAGCACCCGTACCGGGTTGCCCTTGGTGTCGGTGCCGTCGCGGAAGGTGCCGTGGCCCGCGACCGGGTGCTTGGCGAGATCGGTGTCGCTGTCGGTGATCTTGATCTTGCCGGGCGAGACGGAGGCGACGCAGGACTGGCCGTCCGCCGTGACGAGTTGGAGGTAGGACTCGAACTGGGCCCGGAACCCTCCGGCGTCCGGGGGCGTCTGGCCGGACGGCTCGCTCCGGGAATTGGTGCAGTTCTGGATGGTGTTGATGATGTTTCTGCCCTGCGGGCGCGTCGCCGACGACTGAAGCTCGCTGTTCAGCTCGCCGTACAGCTTGCCCTCGACGATGAACCAGCACGTCACCGAGACCGCCGCGACCGCGAACGCCACCGCCGCCGCCACCAGCAGGGCCAGCCGGGATCGCAGGGGCAGCGACCTGAATCTGCGCATCACTCCGCGCCGCCGGACCGCAGGACGTACCCCACGCCCCGCACCGTGTGGACCAGGCGCGGCTCGCCGCCCGCCTCCGTCTTGCGGCGCAGGTACATGACGTACACGTCGAGGGAGTTCGACGACGGTTCGAAGTCGAAGCCCCAGACGGCCTTCAGGATCTGTTCTCGGGTGAGGACCTGGCGCGGGTGGGCCAGGAACATCTCCAGCAGGGTGAACTCGGTGCGGGTGAGCTCCACCGGGCGCCCCGCACGGGTGACCTCGCGCGTCGACAGGTCCATGCGCAGGTCGCCGAAGGTCAGCGCGTCGTCCTCGACGACGGCACCCGCCGAGGCCGCGTACGAACTGCGCCGCAGCAACGCCCGGATGCGGGCGAAGAGCTCGTCGAGCTCGAAGGGCTTGACGAGGTAGTCGTCCGCCCCGGCGTCCAGCCCCGTGACCCGGTCACCGACCGTGTCACGGGCCGTCAGCATGAGGATCGGCGTGGTCGTGCCCGCGCCGCGCATCCGGCGGGCCGCGGTGAGGCCGTCCATGCGGGGCATCTGGATGTCGAGGACGACCAGGTCGGGCTGGTAGGCCGTCGCCTTCTCCAGGGCGTCCGCGCCGTCGACCGCGACCTCGGTGTCGTACCCCTCGAAGGCGAGGCTGCGCTTGAGTGCGTCGCGCACGGCCGGCTCGTCGTCGACGATCAGGATGCGCTGGGTGTCACGGTCGCCTTCGGCGGAGCTCATGGGTGTCGGGTTCCTCGGGTGGGATGGGTCGTGATCGGGCGCTTTCAGCCTCGCACGTTCCGGGCTGTCCCGGAATGGATCAGCTTCGTACGGTACGGCGGTGGCCGGAGGTCCGGCGCGGCGCGGGCCGGGAGACGGCGGGCGCCAGTTCCGGGGCGCGCCGTACGGGCGGGTGCAGCTCGCGGGCGACCGTCAGGGCGAGGCCGAGTCCGGCCGGGTCGTCGGCGGGGGCGGTGTGCGGGACGCGCTTGATCGTCATGGCGACCTCCGGGGTCAGCTGTCGGAACCGCCGGCCCGCAGCGTAGCGAGGTCGGACTTGACGGTGTTGATCGGGATGGCGAAGCCGAGGCCGACACTGCCCGCGCTCGACGAGGACGACGAGGAGTCCGAAGCGGCGGAGTACATCGCGGAGTTGATGCCGACGATGTTGCCGTTCATGTCGATGAGGGCGCCGCCGGAGTTGCCCGGGTTGAGCGAGGCGTCGGTCTGCAGGGCCTTGTACGTCGTCGTGGAGGAGCCGGTGTCGCCGTTGAACTGGCGGCCGCCGAACTCGAACGGCCACTGGCCGCTGCCGCCCTGCTGTTGCTGCTGGCCCTGGCTCTCGTCGGTGGAGACGGTCACGTCACGGTCGAGGGCGGAGACGATGCCGCTGGTGACGGTGCCGGTCAGGCCCTCCGGGGAGCCGATCGCGACGACCTGGTCACCGACCTGGATGCCGGCGGAGTCGCCGAGCGTGGCCGGTTTCAGACCGGACGGCGCGTTCTCCAGCTTGATCAGCGCGAGGTCCTTCTTGCTGTCGGTGCCGACGACCTTCGCGGTGTACGACTTGCCGTCGTTCAGCTGGACCTTGATCGCGGAGGCGCCCGAGATGACGTGGTTGTTGGTGACGATCTCGCCGCCGGTCGTGATGATCACGCCCGAGCCGGTGGACGAGCCCGCGTTCGAGGTCGCGCTGATCTCGACGATGCTCGGGCTGACCGCCTTGGCGACGCCGGAGACGGTGCCGCGCTGGCTGGTGGGCACGACGCTCGTGGAGGTGCTGCTGGAGGCGACGGTGTCGTTGCCGGTCAGCTCCTGGAAGGCGTACGCGGTGCCGCCGCCGATCGCCGCGGCGACGATGGCCACGGCGGCGAGCAGGGCGAATGGACCCTTCGCGCGCCGCCTGCTGGTGGCGGTCGCGGGGGGCTCGGCATGGCCGGCGGCCGTCGTCGCGAACGCCGCGGTGGAGCCGAGCGGGTCGGGCTCGGGGTACCCGGCGTACGGGCCGGGGCCGTGGCCGCCGTTCCCGCCGCTGCCACCGTGACCGGAGCCCGGCCAGACGGTGGTGCCCGGCTCGACGTGGACCGGCGCGGCCGGGTCGTACGCCGGCGGTGGAGGCCACTCGGGGTTCGCGGGGGAGGAGGGATGCGACTGCTGCTCGGGGTACGCGGACCCGTGGTCGTCGCCCTGGGGGTACTCGCCGCTGCGGCGGAAGCTGTCGGTCATGAAATAAGACTGTCCCCGGATCATGAGAGCTCCCTGAGCGGTCCCTGAGAAGCCCGACAGAACCTCGTATGCCCGATATAAAGACGCTTCCCGTGAGCCCCCTGCGAGCTCTCTGTGCGTTCCCGGTGCGTCCCCGGTGCGGCCTACGGTGTGCCCGGCGCAGGGTTAGGCGTGCGCCCGCCGCATCCCGCCGGGGGGCCTGGTGATGTGCCGCCGCATCCCGCCGCGGGGCCCGGCGATGCGCCCTCCGCAGGTCCGGCGGTGCGCCCCCCGCATCCCTCCGCAGCTCCGGCGATGCGCGCGCCGCGTCCCACCGCAGGTCCGGCGGTGCGCCCGTCGCATTCCGTCGCGGCGTCTGGCGTCCGGCGTCCTGCGTGCGTCCGCGGCCGCCCGCCGAGCGTCCGGGGCGTCCGGGGTATCCGGGGCGGGCCCCCGCGGCCGGACCGCTCCGCTCAGGCAAACGGCGGGTTGCGCCCGGGTGATGTCCCGGAACGCCGGGGACGAACACTCTTCCGGCCGGTGTGAAGGCCGTGTGCCGAGGGGTCTGTGGGGCCTACGATTCCCGGGCCGGAGGGGGGCTCCGCGGTTACGCCCGATGTCGAGGCAAGCGATTGCTGTCGACGGTCGGGCCGGTGCGTCGTACGCCCTTCTCGGGCCTCTTGCGAAGAAGACCGCACACGCACCCACACCAGGAGTCTGAGTGATACCTGCCCTGCGCGACCGCTGGAGACGCCCCGCCACGGCGTTGCCGACGGCCGCTCTCGCGCTGGCGCTGACCTGCGCCGGCGCCCTCGCGGCGCAGCCCGCCACCGCGGCCGACAACCCGGCCGGACTGCCCGACGCGAGCGTCGCCCAGTCCACGGCGGCGCCCGCGCCGACCGCCTCCGACAAGGAGCTGCGCCACCGCGTCCTGGAGGCCGCCAAGAGCCAGGCGACCCCCGACACGGCTCCCAAGAAGACGCCGTTCATCATCGGCGGCACCGAGACGACGATCTCCTCCGCGCCGTGGATGGTCCAGCTCTCCTATTACGACAGCACGGCGCAGACCGGCTACTTCTGCGGCGGCACCCTCGTCGCCCCGAACAAGGTGCTGACGGCGGCGCACTGCGTCGCGGGTCTGGACTGGGCGGACAACGGCGCGGTCGTCGCCGGCGCCACCGGTCTGCTGGACGACACCAACGGCACCGTCGCGGGCGTCTACCGCCAGTGGAACCACCCGCACTACGACAAGACGACCCTCCAGAACGACATCGCGGTCCTCACCCTGGACCGTCCTCTGGAGCAGCAGTGGCAGAAGCTGGTGGCCGCGGGCGACAGCGCCTCGTACAAGGCCGGCAACTCCGCCACCGTCTACGGCTGGGGTCTGACCTCCGGCGCCACGGACGCCGACCTGTCGGCGAACCTGCGCAAGGTCACCCTGCCGCTGGTCTCCGACTCCACCTGCAACAGCGCGATGAACTCGGTCCTCCAGGAGGACGACTTCGTCGAGGGCTCGATGTTCTGTGCGGGCACTCCGGCGACCGGCGTCGACGAGGGCACCAAGAGCCCGTGCAACGGTGACTCCGGCGGTCCGGTGATCGTCGGCGGCAAGATCGTCGGCATCGTCTCGTGGGGTGTCTCCGGCTGCACCGCGAAGGGCGCCTACCCGGTGTTCACCAAGGTGTCCTCGTACACCTGGGCGGCCCAGCCCCGCATCGACGACACGGACCTGACCTTCGACGGCCGTGCCGACCTGCTGGAGCGCACGCCGTCCGGCGGCCTGTTCGAGCAGGACAGCAAGGGCACCTCGCTCGCCGCCCGCGCCTACCAGGGCAACAACTGGCAGAACGCCAGCTGGGTCCTGCAGGCGGATCTGGACCGGGACTTCTTCCAGGACCTGATCGAACGCGACAAGAACGACGGCAAGCTCTACCGCAGCTACCTGGACCACAGCACGGGCGAGTTCGAGTGGATGCAGATCAGCTCGGTGTGGGGCGGCTACAAGTCGTACGCCGTTCCCGGTGACCTGACCGGTGACGCCCGCCCCGACCTGGTCGCGGTGGACTCCGACGGTTCGGTCTACCTCTACCCGGGCAAGGGCAACGGCCAGTTCTACGGCCGGGTCAAGATCGTCGACAAGGCGTGGAAGAACGTCAAGATCTTCGGCCACGGCGACCTGTCCGGCGACGGCCGCGCCGACCTGCTGGTCCGCAACAGCTCGGGCGTCCTGTACCTCTACCGGGGCACGCAGGTCGAGAAGACCCCGTTCTCGGCGCGGATCCAGGCCCGTACCGGCTGGAACTTCACCTCGACCGTGGCCAACGGCGACGTGACCGGTGACGGTGTCGCCGACATCGTCGCCCGCGACTCGGGCGGCACGCTCTGGCTCTACCCCGGCACCGGCAAGGCCTCCAGCAGCCTCTTCGGCACCCGCAAGAGCCTGGGCACCGGCTTCAACCAGTACAACCTGCTGTTCTAGTTCCCGTCTGTCCCACCGCTGTGAACAGAGATCCCCGCGTCCCCTCAGGGGCGCGGGGATCTCCGCTGTCCGCAGGTGGGGCGGCGGCAGGCCCGGGGGCCTACTGGCAGCCGCAGGACTGGCGTACCACCAGCCGGGAGGGAAACAGCTTCAGCCGCTCGCGGCGGGACCCGGGAACGCGCAGTCCGTCGTCCAGGACGAGGTCCACGGCCGCGCGGGCCATCGCCGAGCGGTCCGATGCAATCGTTGTCAGAGGAGGGTCGGTCAGGGCCGCTTCCTTGACGTCGTCGAACCCGGCGACCGCGAGCTGCCCCGGAACGTCGATGCGCAGCTCGCGCGCCGCGCGCAGGACACCGATGGCCTGGTCGTCCGTGGAGCAGAAGATGGCCGGCGGCCGGTGCGGCCCGGCGAGCAGCTCCAGGCCGACCTGGTAGGCGTCGTACCGGTTGTACGGGGCCTCGAAGAGCCGGCCCTCGGTCGGCTTGCCGGCCTCCTGCATGGCACGGCGCCAGCCCTCGACGTGGTCGGAGACGGGGTCGCCGACGGCGGGCGTCTCGGCCGTACCGCCGAGACAGGCCACGTACTCGTACCCGTGTTCCAGAAGGTGCCGGGTGGCGAGCTGGGCGCCCCCTATGTCGTCGGTGACGACGGCCACGTCGTCGATCGCCTCGGGGCGCTCGTGCAGGAGCACCACGCGGGCGTCCCACGCGTCGATCTCGGCGGCCGCGTGGTCGTTCAGCGCGTGGCTGACGAGGATCAGTCCGGAGACCCGCATGCCGAGGAAGGCGCGCAGATAGTGCACCTCGCGCTCGGCGATGTAGTCGGAGTTGCCGACCAGGACCATTTTTCCGCGCTCTGCGGCGGCCTGTTCGACGGCGTGCGCCATCTCCCCGAAGAAGGGCTGGCGTGCGTCCGGCACGATCAGGCCTATGAGCTCCGTCTTCCGCGAGGCCATGGCCTGGGCGACCCTGTCGGGCCGGTACCCCAGCTCCTTGATCGCGGCGAGAACGCGCTCGCGCGTGGCCGGGGCGACCGGCCGGGGTCCGTTGTTGATGACGTAGCTGACGACGGCGGTAGAGGTACCCGCCAGTCGCGCTACATCATCCCTAGTCACCTTGGCCACGCGCGGAGTCTACGCGGATGGACCTACCTCTGGGCAGGGCGTACGGCGGCTTCCTGCGGCTCAGCCGCGGCCTCCGCGGGGGCGGCGCTGTCCAGCTGTGCCGTCTCGTCCGCATCCTCCGGCTTTGGCTGGGCCGCCTTGGCCTTCGCGCCGTCCGCGGCGCGGTCCACCTTCTCCGGGGTAACGAATCGATAACCGACGTTCCGGACGGTTCCGATCAGCGACTCGTGCTCGGGTCCGAGCTTCGCCCGCAGCCGTCGTACATGGACGTCGACCGTCCGCGTACCGCCGAAGTAGTCGTAGCCCCAGACCTCCTGGAGCAGCTGGGCGCGGGTGAAGACGCGGCCCGGGTGCTGCGCGAGGTACTTCAGGAGCTCGAACTCCTTGAAGGTGAGGTCGAGGACCCGGCCCTTGAGCTTGGCGCTGTAGGTCGCCTCGTCCACGGAGAGGTCGCCGTTGCGGATCTCCATGGGGGAGTCGTCGTTGACGATCTGCTGGCGGCCCATCGCGAGCCGCAGCCGCGCCTCGACCTCGGCCGGACCGGCCGTGTCGAGGAGGACGTCGTCGATGCCCCAGTCGGCGGTGACGGCCGCGAGGCCGCCCTCGGTCACGACGAGGATGAGCGGACAGCCGGGTCCCGTGGAGCGCAGCAGCTGGCACAGGCTGCGGACCTGCGGGAGATCACGTCGTCCGTCGATCAGGATGACGTCGGCACCCGGGGTGTCGACGAGAGCTGGGCCTTCGGCCGGAGCCACGCGCACGTTGTGCAGCAGCAGGCCGAGAGCGGGAAGCACCTCCGTCGACGGCTGAAGGGCATTGGTCAGGAGCAACAGAGAACTCATCGCGCCTCACCCACTTGGGTCGTCCTGCCTTCGTGCACGGTTCGCTCGCCCATAACGTCTGGTTCCTCCTCGGTCCCTGCGAGGACGTTTGCGGCACTGCTCTGTACGCGCGGTTCCCGAGCCCCTGGGATCCGCTGTGCGTCCGGGGCCCGTACACCTGCGGTTTCCCGTTTCGTATACAACGCTTCCGAAAGCACAAAAGGACCCGGGGGCTACTCTGCCCGAGTCCTCATGCCCAGCAGAATAGCCCACATGAGCTCAGGTCCGGCAGGTCAAGTGACGCGATCTTTCAAGAGTCCACACCTTGAGACAACGTCGCACGTCCCTTTGCGGAAGTTTCTGCGCACGGTCGACGGGGTGACGATCGATGCGGCCTACGACCCCGGAACGGAGTCGTCCGGTGACCTTGCGTTCATCGTCGCACACGGATTCACCGGTGATCTGGACCGTCCGCACGTCCGCCGCGCGGCCGGCGTCCTCGCCCGCAGGGCGCCGGTGGTCACCTTCTCCTTCCGTGGTCACGGGGGATCGGGCGGCCGTTCGACCGTCGGCGACCGCGAGGTCCACGATCTGGCCGCCGCGGTCGCCTGGGCGCGTGAACTCGGGCACACCCGGATCGTGACCGTCGGCTTCTCGATGGGCGGCTCGGTGGTGCTGCGGCACGCGGCGCTCTACGGGGAGAAGGGCCCGGGGCCCGGTGGTGAGCCGGTGCCCGGCCGGGAGCACGAGGGGCGCACAGGGGCGCGTACGGACGCGGTGGTTTCGGTGAGCGCTCCGGCCCGCTGGTACTACCGGGGTACGGCCCCTATGCGGCGGGTGCACTGGCTGGTAACCCGCCCGGAGGGCCGGATCGTGGGCCGGTTCGGTCTGCGGACCCGGATCCATCACCGTGACTGGGACCCGGTGCCGGCGTCCCCGGTCGAGTGCGTCCCGCGCATCGCGCCGACCCCGCTCCTCATCGTCCACGGCGACCAGGACGGGTATTTCCCGGTCGACCACCCGCGCATGCTGGCCGAGGTCTCCGGCGGCCACGCCGACCTGTGGCTGGAGCACGGCATGGGGCACGCCGAGAACGCCGCCGCCGACGACCTGCTCGCCCGGATCGGGGACTGGGGCGTCACCCACGCGGGCTAGCCTGACGGGGTTCACGCAAACAGACGCGCGGACACCACACACCAGAACACACCAGATCGCTGATTGAGGAACGAGATGGCAAAGGGCACGGTGCGTTACTGGGCCGCCGCCAAGGCCGCGGCAGGCGTCGGCGACGAGCCGTACGACGCGGGCACGCTCGCCGAGGCACTCGACGCGGCCCGCGAACGACACCCCGGCGAACTCGTCCGCGTCCTGCGGCGATGCTCGTTCCTGATCGACGGTGATCCCGTGGGGACCCGCGGGCATGAGACGGTACGGCTGGCCGAGGGCGGCACGGTCGAGGTGCTCCCGCCGTTCGCAGGAGGGTGAGCGAGACGATGAGCAACCAGCCGTACGAGGGTCGGCACGAGGGGTACGACCCGTATCAGCAACCGCAGCAGCCCCAGCGGGACCCTCAGCAGCAGCCCGAGTGGCCGCAGCACACCCAGCAGTGGGAGGGGCGGACCTGGGAGACCCAGGCGCAGCCGCCGGTCCCCGCGGCCGACACCTCGTATCTGCCTCCGCAGGGCTACCAGACCTACGGCGAGCCCCAGGGCCACCAGGGCTACGGCGAGCCCCAGGGGTACGGAGCCGCTGGAGCGGCCCTGCCGCCCGAGGCTCCGGCACAGCCGTGGAACCCGGCGTACGCGCCGGCCGCCGGCGAGGCACCCGGCACCGATGGCTCCGCCGACCCGTACCGCCCCGGCGGGACCCTTCCGGAGAGCGTGAGGGGGACCGGCGCGGCCTACGGGCCCGCGACCGTCACCGGCCAGAGCCGGATCACCGACGCCCAGCGTGCCCGCGCCGAGGGACGTTCGCCCGTCATCGAGCCGGGCATGCAGCCGGCCGCGCTGACGGCGCTGCTCGCGCTGCTGCTCTCCGGGGCGGCGGCGATCGGGGAGTACGCGCTCGTCGTCCCGCTCGTCCTGCTGCAGGCCGTCACGGCGGCTGGCTGGTTCCGGCTGAACGGGATGTGGCCCGCCCGGCAGGGCATCGCGCTGGCGTTCCTGGGCGCGGTGACGGCCGACGTGGCCCTGCTCGCGGCCGGCCGGGAGAACGCGCCCGCCGCGATCCTCGGCACCCTCGGGGTGTGGGTCCTGCTGACCCTCGTGCTGCAACTGCGCAGCCACGCCGACCCGGACACCCGGATGTACGGCCTGATGGCGACCGTCGTCTCCGCGGCGCTGTCGATCATCGCGGCCGGGCATCTGGCGGCCGAGCCGGACGCCGTGACGGTGGGCGCCGCCGCGGTCGCCGTGGCGATCCTGGCCCGCGCGCTGCCGCTGCCCACGGCGGCCTCCGTGGTCGTCGCGCTGCTGGCCGCCGCGGGCGCCGGTATCGCGGTCGGCGGGATGACGGACCTGGGAACGAAGGGCGCCTTCCTGGGCCTCGGCGCGGGTGCCTGCGCGCTGATCGGGCACCGCGTGGCCAGCTACGACTACCCGTCCCGGTTCGTCCACTTCACCGCGGGCGTGGCCCTTCCGCTGGCCGCCGCGGCTCCGGCGGTCTACCTGCTGGGCCGCGTGCTGGGCTGACCGGCCGACCGCGCCGAATCGTCACAGGTGATCGACAACTACCTTCAAGGGCCCCCGATCCGGGGGCCCTTCGGGGTTAGGCTCGCGTTCGGCGGCCACTCGGTCGTTCAGACGGGGCCGTCCCGGGTGGGGGAACATCGAGCATGCGCGCACTGCGAATAAGCCTGATCCTGTTAGTCGTTCTCGGCGGTCTGTTCGTTCTCGCCGACCGGTTGGCGGTCGGGTTCGCGGAGGACGAGGCGGCCGGCCGGATCAAGAGCGCCGAGGGCCTCGCGGCCACCCCCGACGTGTCCATCGGGGGCTTTCCGTTCCTCACCCAGGTCTTCGGCGGCGAGCTCGACGACGTGAAGGTCGGCATCAAGGACTACGAGGCGTCGACGGGCGGCACGGGCTCCTCCGCCGGCACCATCCGCATCGACGACCTCAACGCGGAGATGCACGGCGTCGCCTTCAACGGCGGCTACACCTCCGCCACGGCGAGCCGCGCCACCGGCAGTGCGTCGATCTCGTACGCCGAGCTGCTCAAGGCCGCCAAGTCCGAGCCCGCGCGGGTCGCGCCCGGCCTCACCGCTCAGGTCGTCAGCCTCTCCGACGGCGGCAACGGCAAGATCAAGGTCATGGTCTCGGTGTCGGTGTCCCTCGGCGGGGCCGAGCGGAAGCAGACGGTGCCGGTGCTCAGCTCCGTCATCGTCTCCGGTGACACCGTGAAGGTGCACGCCGACTCGCTGCCCAAGGTGGGCATCCAGCTCGCCGAGAACCGGATCCGCTCGATCACCGACTTCCAGCAGACGATCGAACAGCTGCCCGGCGGCATCAAGCTCGACAAGGTCCAGGCGGCCCCGGACGGCGTCGAGATCTCGGTGAAGGGTTCGGACGTCAGGCTCGTCGGGTAGAAGGCCCGACCGGACCCGGCGGGAAACTCCCGGGGGGCCGGACCTGCGGTGGAGGTTCCCCCGGACCGGTCCGGGGGAAGACTCCGGCCGAGGGGTGGCTGTCCGAAAGGCGAGACGGGCCCGTCCGTACCGCAGATGCGCTGTCGAAGTGATGACCGATACCGCCCCCCGGAATCCGTGCGGGCAGGGCCCCGACAGCGTTCGCGTATCACCATGCGGACGATCGCGTCTCATCATCCGACACGCCGGTGACATGTCCGCCTGTCCGTCCCTACGATCGGACCCATGAAGCGACAGGCGGACCTCACGAAGCGGCGGGCAGTAGACCTGTGCCGCGTCGCCGCCATGCTCTGTCGCACCTTCTGAGCGGAAGCGTTCCCGCCTTCCGCGAGCCGGGCCTCTGGACCTCTCTTGTCCGGGCCACCATTGCGCCGCGCAGCCCTCACCGGCATGCAGCACCGCGCAGCCTCTCCAACGCACCACCCCGCCGCAACTGCCCCGGAGGAGAACGAGCATGAGCCGCAGCGACGTCCTGGTAGACGCCGATTGGGTCCAGGACCACCTGGACGACCCGAACGTGGCCGTCGTCGAGGTCGACGAGGACACGTCGGCGTACGAGAAGAACCACATCAAGAACGCCATCCGGATCGACTGGACCAAGGACCTCCAGGACCCGGTCCGCCGTGACTTCATCGACCAGGAGGGCTTCGAGAAGCTCCTCTCGTCGAAGGGCATCGGCAACGACACGCTGGTCGTCCTCTACGGCGGCAACAACAACTGGTTCGCGTCCTACGCGTACTGGTACTTCAAGCTCTACGGCCACGAGAACGTGAAGCTGCTCGACGGCGGCCGCAAGAAGTGGGAGCTCGACTCCCGCGACCTGGTCGACGGCTCGCAGATCCCCGAGCGCGCCGCCACCGCGTACAAGGCCCAGGCCCAGGACAGCTCCATCCGCGCCTTCCGTGACGACGTCGTCGCCGCGATCGGTTCGCAGAACCTGGTCGACGTCCGGTCGCCCGACGAGTTCAGCGGCAAGCTGCTCGCCCCGGCGCACCTGCCGCAGGAGCAGTCGCAGCGTCCGGGCCACGTCCCGAGCGCCCGCAACATCCCGTGGTCGAAGAACGCCAACGACGACGGCACCTTCAAGTCGGACGACGAGCTCAAGGAGCTCTACGCCGCCGAGCAGGTCGACCTCGCCAAGGACACGATCGCCTACTGCCGCATCGGTGAGCGTTCCGCGCTCACCTGGTTCGTGCTGCACGAGCTCCTCGGTGTGCAGAACGTCAAGAACTACGACGGCTCCTGGACCGAGTACGGCTCCCTCGTCGGTGTGCCGATCGAGCTCGGCGCCAACAAGTAACCCTCAAGGCCTGAAGGACGGAATCGAAATATGTGTGGAGCGAAGGCCGGCGGCCCCGACGCCTCGACGATCAAGCCCGGTGAGACCACGATCCAGGGTCAGGTGACCCGCGACGGCGAGCCGGTGACGGGCTACGTCCGTCTCCTGGACTCGACCGGCGAGTTCACCGCGGAGGTCCCCACCTCCGCGACGGGTCAGTTCCGCTTCTACGCGGCCGAGGGCACCTGGACCGTCCGCGCGCTGGTCCCCGGTGGCACCGCCGACCGCACGGTCGTCGCCCAGACGGGCGGCCTCGCCGAGGTCGCGATCGCCGTCTGAACGGCGGACCGCCGTCCCTGACGGCAGTCGACTGAACGGCCGAAGGGCCGCACCCCCGGGGGTTGGACGCTTACCGGATCGGGGTGCGGCCCTTCGGCTTGCCCTGCTGGGCGGCCCGCGCCCTCCGGGCGCCGCCGACACTGAGCCGGACGGGTTGTCCGGGCCTACGCTGGGGGTATGTACGCGCGCAGGCGTCATCTGTACTTCGCCATGATGGGGACGTGCATCGTGCTGTTCGTCCTCGCCTGGGCAGTGGTACGGCTGTGGTCGGTTCCCGCGGCCGTCGGGATGTGTGTGGTGGCCATGGTGATTCCGCCGGTGGCCGCGATGGTGGCCAACCGGCGGGGGCCCGAGGACCGATGGTGGGACGACCCGTCCGGGGACCCGAAGTCCGACGAGTGGTGGGACGAGCTGGACGGCAAGAAGAAGAAACAGCAGTGAGCGGCAGAGGTGGAGCGCGGCGGTGGGAACCGCGGCGGTGAAGCGGTGGCAGCGGTAGGAGCGGAAAGCGTCTATGTCGCGTACGAGGTTGTCCACCGTGGTGTTCGACGCGCCCGACGCCCATGAACTGGCCGACTTCTACCGGAGGCTGCTCGGATACGAGGTGCGCGCCGAGGAGCCCGACTGGGTGCTGATCGGCCCGCCGTTCGGCGGGATCGCGCTCGCCTTCGAGACCGAGCCGCTCTACACACCGCCGGTATGGCCCGCGGGCCCCGGCGACCAGCGGATGATGCTCCATCTCGACATCGAGGTCGACGACCTGGCCGAGGAGACCGGCCACGCCGTCGAGCAGGGCGCCCGGCTCGCCGACCACCAGCCCCAGGAGGACGTACGGGTGCTGTTCGACCCGGCGGGCCACCCCTTCTGCCTCTGGGTGGACACACGCGGGCGGCGCGGACGCGGTCAGTAGCGGCGCGGCTTCCGTCGGCGGCCCCGTGCGCGGGCCCGGCCGGCGGAGCGGCGGTCAGTAGACCAGCGCCTGCGTTCCGTCCGCCATCGCCTCCTGGACGAACACCTGCGCCCCCGCGATCCGTACGCCCTCCAGGACGTCCTTCTCCGTGATGTCGCGGCGGGCCGCGCACTGGGTGCACAGGGTGATGCGCCCGGCCGCCAGGATCGAGTCGATCAGATCGGGCAGCGGCGCCGCGTGCGGCAGCTCGAACTCGGCGGCGCGGCCCGGCAGCGCGAACCACGCGGACTCGCCGGTCAGCCAGAGGGAGACCTCCACGCCACTGGCCACGGCCACCGCCGCGACGGTGAACGCCTGTGAGCAGCGTTCCGGGGCGTCGGCCCCCGCCGTCACCTTGATCACGAGCTTGTTCGCCATGACCGCCATGGTATTCCGAATCGTGATCAACGTCCGCGCAACCCCATGTGTGGGCCATGGGTCTCCTGTGCGCGCGGATACGGAATCCGCTCTTCACGTTCGTGGGGGGACGTCTTGGTAGGACCCGAAGCACCCGAAACACCGGAAAGACCGAGCGTGCCCGAGGATGCGCCAATTGCTGAGTCCGGTACGGCACTTGCCGATTCCGTACGACCCGTACAGCCGGTGCCGACCGAGGAACCCCCGGCGCCGTCACTGGAGTTGACCGTGGCGTCGGCCCCGGCGATGGCACCGGAGTCGGCCCCGGCCCCGATGTCCGCGGAGCCGGTGGCGTCCGAGTCCGCCGAGACGGCCGGACCTGGCGGGCAGATTGACGCTCCGTCAGGGCCCCGGGCCCGTCGGCGTGGTCGTACGACTCTGCTCATCGCCACGGCCGCGGTGCTCGGCCTCGTCGCCGGTACCTGCACCGGATTTCTGGTCCAGGCCGACCGCGAGCCCGCCGAGCTGCCCTCGCTGTCGCAGCCGGTGGTGACCCAGGCCAAGGGCGACGGCCCCGAGCCGCTGTCCGCCGCCCAGGACCACCGGGTGAAGACGGACGGCGACCTGCGCAAGCTGCTGCTTCCGCGGCCGAAGGGCACCAAGGTTCCCGACTGGGCACCGGAAGGGGCCCACTGGCTGGACCTGGCCGGCTACGCGGACTCGCTGGACAACGCGGACCAGGAGTTCGGCTCTCTGGTCGGGTCGGAGTTCCGCCGGGGAGCCGAGGTCGACTGGATGGTGGGCAGCACCGACAGCACCGAGATCCGGCTGGTGCAGTACCGCCAGGAGGAGAAGCTCGGCGCCGCGGACCGGGCGGGCGGGTGGAACGTGGACGACACCACCAGCTGGGCCATTCCCGGTGTGAACGAAGGCATGGTCTACCTCTACAAGGTGGAGCGGAAGGCCGGCTACCTGCCGATGTACAAGGCGTTGGCGTCGGCCTCGCGCGGTGACATCGCCATGGAGATCTGGGTCTACGACTCCAAGCCGATCCCGAAGTCGAAGATCATGGACCTGGCCAAGCGGCAGATGGAGCGGCTGTGAACGAGCGACCTGCGGACCCGGAAGACGTGACGTCCGCCCCGGCGCCGACCCCACCGGAGACCCCCCTGTCCGAGTCCGTCGTACCGGACACGGCCACGGACGAAACGACTCCGGTCGAAGCGACTCCTGCTGAAGCGACTCCCGTTGGCGCGGCTCTAGTTGACGTGGCCCGCTCTGACGCGGAGCCCCGCAAGAAGCGCGTCCGTCGTGGCCGGGTCGCGGCCGTCGCCGGAGCCGTGCTGCTCGTCGGGGCCGTCATCGCGGGCGGCGCCTGCACCGTGGTGACCGTCCAGGACGCCGACCGTGACGCGGGCGCGCCCACGTGGACGTTTCCCAAGGCGGACAAGCAGGAGACCAGGACGGCGAAGGCCGCCTCCTCCCTGGCCGCCGTGCTCGTGCCGTACGACGACAGCTGGAGCCGCGGGCCGGACATCGCCGAGTTCGGCTCCGACGCCGCGCTCAGCGGAGGCGAGGCCACCGCGCTGCGCAAGGAGTCGATCCGCGGCCTGCCCCGCTCCCAGCGACGGCAGATCGAGAAGCAGATCGACAAGCAGCACACCAAGGGCATGGCGATGCGCAGCTACCTGAGCACGTCGAACGCGAGCGACTCCACGCTCTACGCGGCCCACGCTTTCACGGTGAGCATCGAGCTGATCCAGATGGAGGACAAGGCGGCGATCCGGGACCGGTCCACGTTCCAGAACGAGCTCTTCGACGCCCTCAAGATCTTCCGCGCCGGACCGAAGATCGAGGGCCACAAGAACGCCAAGTGCTTCCTGCCGCCCAAGGACAAGAAGGAGAAGCTCGACATGATGATCTGCTCCGCCTACCAGGGCGACGTGCAGGTCAGCCTCACCGCGTCCGCGGCGAAGCCGATGAACACCAAGGGGGTTGCGCAGCTCCTCCGTGAGCAGCTCGACCGCATCCAGGAGCCGGGGGAGTCGGTATGACCGAGCAGACGACACCGGTCGGCCAGGCGCCAGTGGCCGAGCAGCCGGCATCGGCCGAGCCGTCGCCCCCGATGCCCGAGGCGCCGCCCACGGTCGTCGCGGTCGCGGGGCCGGACGAGGCCGGCGAGCCCCAGGTGCCCCCGGTCAAGGTCAAGAAGGACCGCCGGGTGCTGCGCGCCGTCCTGCGCTGGACCGCCGCCACCGTGGTGTTCGCGGCGGTCGGCTCGGCCGCCGCGTACGGCATCACGAGCATGGAGCGCACCGACGTACCCGGACTGGCGACGAAGACCGACGGGCGCTGGGACTACCCGACGATCGTCAAGCCACCGCTGCCGTCCGGCAGCCCGGGGCCGTTCGCCTCCTCGAACAAGGCCGGCTCCCACTTCGCGGACCTGCGCGAGCTCCTGCTCCCCGCCCCGAAGGGCGCGAAGACCGACGCGGCGCTGCGCGGCGAGGACGGCTGGCTGGCACAGAAGACCTTCCTGGCCCAGTACGCCGAGCCGCAGGCCCGGGAAACCCTCGGAGACCTGCTGACCGGCTACGCCGTGCGGCACATCGCCGCGCGCGGCTGGACCACCTCCGACGGCACGCACACCCGGATCTACCTGCTCCAGTTCGACACCGCCGCCGTGGCGGAGGACCTGGCCGGGCAGCTCGCGAACTACGACTCCCCGCAGTACACGCTGCGTGGTGCCGCGCTGAACGAGCGGGACGAGCAGTTCCCGGAGCGGGCCGCGGTCGACGAGATCAGCCGGTACGCCTACACGGAGAGAGAGCCGTACGGCGCCGAACAGGTCCGTGAGGCCTACGTGTCGGCCGGGGACACCATCGCCCTCGTCGTCCAGTCCCGCAAGGACTCCGCGAAGGCGGTGCCCTTCCAGCAGACGGTCGTTCTGCAGAGTCAGCTCCTCGGCTGAGGGCGACGGGACCGACAGGGCCCACCTGACAGAGAGCGCCGGGCCCCAGCCGCGTAAGCTGGGGCCCGGCCTTTGTGTACCTCCCCAGTCCCGGCCACGTCCGGGCGGGGACCCCGTTCCGCTCACCGAGGAGCACCCCGTGGAGATCTTCTTCGAAACCCTGCTGTCCTTGGTCTGCGTCGGCGTGCTCGCCTTCGCCGGACTGACCGTGAAGAAGCTGTACCAGGGCCAGCGCTGACCCCCATCAAGGAACTGCTCAGCTCATGATCGAGATCCCGTCGGACCTCCACAAGGACCTGGTCCCCCTTGTCTTCCTGCTCGGCGACTGGGCCGGAGTCGGTGTCTACGACTTCCCCGGCTCCGAGAAGTGCAACTTCGGGCAGGAGGTCAGTTTCACGCACGACGGGCGGGACTTCCTGGAGTACCGCTCGCACAGCTGGGTGCTCGACGCGGACGGCGAGAAGGTCCGGCCGCTGGAGTCGGAGGCCGGCTTCTGGCGGGTCGACGCCGACCGCAAGGTCGAGGTCGTGATGACCCGCGACGACGGCGTCGTCGAGATCTGGTACGGCGAGCTGGCCGACAAGAAGCCGCAGATCGACCTGGTCACCGACGCCGTGGCCCGTACGGCCGCGTCCGGTCCCTACAGCGGGGGCAAGCGCCTCTACGGCTATGTGAACAGCGACCTCATGTGGGTCGGCGAGAAGCAGACCCCCGAGGTCGAGCTGCGCCCCTACATGTCCGGGCACCTGAAGAAGGTCGTCACCCCCGAGGACGTCGAGCGCTGGGCGAAGGACCTGCCCGACGACATGCCGGACGACGGGATCGCCTTCTTCAAGTAGACCGGCGTCCGGTCCGTGAGCCGCCGTGCAGTTCATCAGGTCGGCTCCGACGGGAATGGTCCTAGACTTCCAGTGTGGTGAGCATCGACTGGAAGAGCGACCTCAGGCAGCGCGGCTACCGGCTGACGCCGCAGCGCCAGCTTGTCCTCGAAGCAGTGGACACCCTGGAGCACGCGACCCCCGACGACATCCTCGTGGAAGTGAGGAAGACGGCGTCGGGGGTCAACATTTCCACCGTCTACCGGACCCTGGAGCTCCTGGAGGAGCTCGGGCTGGTCAGCCATGCCCATCTGGGGCACGGCGCGCCGACCTACCACCTGGCCGACCGCCACCATCACATCCACCTGGTCTGCCGTGACTGCACGAACGTCATCGAGGCCGATGTCTCCGTCGCCGCCGAGTTCACCGCGAAGCTCCGGGACACCTTCGGCTTCGAGACGGACATGAAGCACTTCGCCATCTTCGGACGCTGCAAGGACTGCCGGAACCGGGAGAAGTGACTCCCGAGGTGACCTTGGAAATGACCTCGTACGAACACCGGCGGTCAACCGGGATCACATTCGGCGACCAGGCGGTCGTCGGCGCAGAAATAAAATCGGCGACCGCACGGTCGTAGTGTGTATGTCCATGAAGAGCTCCCTCCTGTCCCTGCCCGGCGCCGTTCCCGCCGAGGGCGTGGACGAAGGCGTCGCCGCCCACTACGGCGACCTGTTCCGTGAGCAGCGCGCCCTCGCCGACGGCATCGGCTTCGTGGACCTCTCGCACCGCGGAGTCGTCACCGTCACCGGCGACGACCGCCTCACCTGGCTGCACCTGCTGCTCACCCAGCACGTCACCGACCTCCCGGCGGGCCGCGCCACCGAGGCGCTGATCCTCTCCGCGAACGGCCACATCGAGCACGCGCTGTACCTCGTGGACGACGGCACGACGGTGTGGATGCACACGGAACCCGACACCCAGGACGCGCTGATCGCCTACCTGGAGTCCATGAAGTTCTTCTACCGCGTCGAAGTCGCCGACCGCACCGCCGACTTCGCGGTCGTCGAGCTCCCGGCCGGTTCGATCGCCGAGGTCCCCGAGGGCGTCGTCGTCCGTGAGACGCCGTACGGCCGTGATCTCTTCCTTCCGCGCGCGGACCTGGACTCGTACGCCGAGAAGGCCGGTCCCGCGGCCGGACTGCTCGCCCACGAGGCCCTGCGCGTCGAACAGCACCGCCCCCGCCTCGGGTTCGAGACCGACCACCGGACGATCCCGCACGAGCTGGGCTGGATCGGTTCCGCGGTGCACCTCCAGAAGGGCTGCTACCGAGGCCAGGAGACGGTCGCCCGCGTCCAGAACCTGGGCAAGCCCCCGCGCCGCCTGGTCTTCCTCCACCTCGACGGCAGCGAGGTCCTTCTGCCTCCGCACGGGACCGAGCTGCGCCTCGCGACCGAGGACCCCGACGGCCGCAAGATCGGCTTCATCACCACTTCCGTACGCCACTACGAACTGGGCCCGATCGCCCTGGCGCTCGTGAAGCGCAACGTGCCGCTGGACGCCCCCCTGATGGCGGACTCGACGGCGGCGGCGCAGGAGGTCGTGGTCGAGCCGTAGGGCTCATGTCTCCGGGGGCCCATGTCTCCGGAGGCCATGTCCTCCGGAGGCTCACCTTCTCCAGGGCTCGCACCCCGGGAGGGTTCACATCTCCAGGAGGACGGTGAACGGGCCGTCGTTCGTCAGGGAGACGCGCATCTGGGCGCCGAACCGGCCCGTGGCCACCGTGGCGCCCAGAGCGCGGAGTCGGGCGACGACCTCGTCGACCAGCGGCTCGGCCACATCGCCGGGGGCGGCGGCGTTCCAGGTGGGGCGGCGGCCCTTGCGGGCGTCGCCGTACAGCGTGAACTGGCTGATGACGAGCAGCGGCGCGTCGATGTCGGAGCAGGAACGCTCGTCGGCCAGCATCCGAACGGACCAGAGCTTGCGGGCGAGTTGGGCTGCCTTCTCCTTGGTGTCCTCATGGGTGACCCCGACGAGGACGCACAGTCCCTCGCCGCTGATCTCGCCGACCGTCTCGCCGTCCACGACGACGCTCGCGCCGTCCACCCTCTGCACCACCGCACGCATGCGGACCATGATGCCGTGCCCTGGCGCCGTCGCGCGCTGCGGGCCCTTCGCGTGATTTTCCGGGGTAACCAACCCGCCATCCGGGGCTGATCGGGTCACTCGGTCACATAGCGACCATCTGGGGTGGCACCATGCGGGTGTTGCGGTGCACCCGTTGGGTGGACCGCTGTTCGAGGGGACGGTAGAGGCACATGAGCACATCGAGGGCCGGGCAGCAGCCCGGAGCCGTGTCATTGACCCGCACGAGCGCACGGCGGGCTGAAGGGATGACGGCACGGCCGCCGGTGCAGCGCACCGAGAGCGGCCCGCTGGCGACCGAACCGGGCCGACCCGGCATCGTCGTGCTCCGGCTGCCCGAACTGCGGACGCTGCGCCGGGACGCCCAGCGGGACGAGGCCGACCTCAGCTACGTCCGGCGGCTGCTCCAGGGACGTATCGACATCCTGCGCGCGGAGCTCGCGCGCCGCGGGGAGCGCCGGATGTCCGGTCCGGCCTCCGGACCCCGGTCGCTCGTGGACGAGGGGAAGCCGTCGGTCGTCGAGCGGCTCCCGGAGATCCTGACGGACGCCCCGGCCCGGCACCGCTCCTCGGCCCGTCATGTGACGGTGGGCACGCCGCACGGCGAGCAGTACCGCGCGCTGGCCGCCGACATGCTCGCCGAGGTGGAGCTGTCCGACCTGGACGCCCGGACGGACGAAGAGCTGGTCGCGGGACTCGGCCGGCTCGTCCGCTACGAGCAGCAGGTCTCCCGGCAGCGCCAGCAGCTTCAGCGCACGGCCGACGATTGCAGCGCCGAGATCGCCCGCAGGTACCGTGAAGGCGAAGCACAAGTAGACGACCTGCTCATGTGACGTGGCGGTCCCGGTGATCCCGGGGCCGAGGGGTGCGCCGGGATCCAGGAGGCGCGCTTCCGCTCCGCGCGAGGCGGGGGTGCGGTCCGGGACACGACCCGGCCGATGCCTTCCGAGCGGGTCCCCGTTCCGGAAGGCCACCGCCGATGTCCGAAGTTCCCAGCACGTCCGAAGGTTCGTCCATACCCGCGGGTACCCCGGGTGCGACCGGTTCACCGGGCACCCCCGGCACACCCGCCTCCGCCTCCTCCGCCGCCTCCAGCGCGGTCGCTGCCGCTGCGCCCGGTACGGCTCCCACGTTCCCTGCGATGCCCGCCGCCCCCGGCGTGCCCCCGGTCCTCGCCGAGGTCGTGCGTTCCGGCTTCGTCGAGGGCCATCACCGCGGCAGTCTCGTGGTGCTGGCCGCGGACGGGACGGTCGAGCTGGCGCTCGGCGACGTGACGGCGCCGGTCTTCCCCCGTTCGTCGAACAAGCCCATGCAGGCCGCGGGCGTCCTGCGCGCGGGCCTGGACCTGTCCGGGGAACGTCTCGCCCTCGCCGCCGCGAGCCACTCGGGCGAGGTCTTCCACCGTGATCTGGTCCAGAAGATGCTCGTCGAGCACGGGCTGACCGCCGGGCAGCTCCAGTGCCCGCCGGACCTGCCGCTGGACCCCGTGGAGGCCGAGATATACCTCGCCTCCGGTGCCGTCCGCGACCGGGTCACCATGAACTGCTCCGGCAAGCACGCGGCGATGCTCGCGGTGTGCGTGCGACGAGGCTGGCCCGCCGAGTCGTACCTCGATCCCGGGCACCCCCTCCAGCGGCTGATCCACTCCGTGGTCGAGGAGACCTCGGGGGAGACCGTCGCCGCGGTCGGCACGGACGGCTGCGGGGCGCCCCTGATGGCGATCACCCTCACGGGGCTCGCCCGTGCCTTCCGGTCCTTCGTCCTCGCGGCCCCCGGTTCCGCCGAGCGCCGCGTCGCGGACGCCATGCGCAGCCACCCCGAGTACGTCGCCGGCACACGGCGTCCCGACACCTGGCTGATGCGCGAGATCCCGGGGGCCCTCTCCAAGATGGGCGCCGAGGCGGTCCAGGCGGTGGCGCTGCCCGACGGCCGCGCCCTCGCCTTCAAGATCGACGACGGCGGGATCCGCGCGCTGGGTCCCGTCCTGGCCCGTGCGCTGGGCCTGCTGGGCGTGGACGCGCCCGTGGTCACCAGGATCGGCAGCGCCCCCCTGCTGGGCGGCGGCCGCGAGGTGGGCGGGATCCGGGCGGCTTTCTGACCCGGGGGCGGCCCGATGTGTCCCGGCCTGGGATCCGTGTGGCCTTCCCGGTCCGGGGCCGGGGTGCGTCCGACCCGGGATCCGGGCGGGGAGGGGGAGGACCGGCCGGGAGGGGCCGTGCGGAAATCCGCGCGACACCCCGGCCGGGGTCCGCCTAGCGTGGTTCCATGACCCCGCATGATGCCGGCGACGCCCTCGACGCCACAGACGCCGCCGATACGATCGACGTACGGCCGATCACCGCCCCCGATCTCCCCGACTGGCTGCGCGCCGTGAAGACGGGGTTCCTGCAGGAGCCGGTCGTCTCGGACGAGGACGTCGAGAACCGCAGATCGGCGTTCATCCTGGGGAGGACCCTGGGCGCGTTCGACGGCTCCCGGTGTGTGGCGACGTTCAGGTCGTTCCCGCAGGAGCTCACCGCGGTCGGCGGCGCGGCCGTCCCCGCGGACGCGATCTCCGCCGTGACCGTCTCGCCCACGCACCGCCGCCGGGGCCTGCTCACCCGCATGATGAAGGCCGACCTGGCGGCGGCCAGGGAGCGGGGCGATGTCGTCGCGACACTCATCGCTGCCGAGTACCCGATCTACGGCCGCTACGGCTTCGGCCCCGCGACCACCACCACCGAGTGGACCGTCGACGTACCGCGCACCGGTCTCGACCCCCGCTGGGCGGGTCCGGCCGACGGCGGCCGCATCGACCTCCTGGACGCCGAGGACGTCCGCAAGGCGGGACCCGAACTGCACGAACGGTTCCGGCGCGACCGGCCAGGCGTGATCAGCCGCGACGCCCGCTGGTGGCAGATGAACACCGGCCTGCTGAGGTTCGGCGGCTTCCCCTGGAAGGAGCCGTTCTACGCCGCGTACCGCTCGGCGTCGGGCGAGATCGAGGGCCTGGTCTCCTACACCTCGGACGACAACTGGGGCGACTCCAACCAGCCCCACAACACGGCGGAGGTGAACTGGCTGCTCGCGGTGACGCCGGCGGCCGAGCGCGCCCTGTGGAGCTACCTCTGCTCGATCGACTGGATCACCCGGGTCAAGACCGGCCGGCGCGCCCCCGACGACCTGCTGCCGCAGTTCCTGCCCGACCCGCGCGCCGCCCGGATCACCACGCAGTCGGACTGGCTCTGGGTGCGGATCCTGGATGTCGTACGGGCTCTGGAGGCGCGGACGTACGGGGCCGCGGGCACGCTCGTGCTGGACGTGACGGACGAGAGCGGGCCGGACGGCGGCCGTTTTCGGCTCCAGGCCGCGCCGGACGGTACGGCGACCTGCGCGCCGACCACCGAGGATGCCCAACTGTCCCTCTCCATAGCCGACTTGGCGACGCTGTGGCTCGGGGACGAGTCCGCGGTACGGCTGGTGGCGCTGGGCCGGGTCCGGGAACGGCAAGAGGGCGCCGCCTCCGTGGCCGACGCCCTGCTGCGGACGTCCAGGCGACCGTGGTGCCCGGACATCTTCTGAACTGCTGCTCCGGTCGGGGAGACCCTCCTTCCACGCGGGTGCCGATGCCGACTGTCGATCCGTAGCGATTCAGTTGTGGTTGTGGTGGTGCGGACTGACCGTGCTCCCGGCTCCCCTCCGGAGGGGAGCACGGTCAGCCGGACTGGCGGACGGCGGCGTCCGGTCAGCCGGACTGGGCGAGCAGCATCACGAGGATCACGGCCCCGATGCCGCTGACGGTGGTGTTCCGGGCCTTGAGCCCGACGGACAGCGCGACGAACGCGATGATGCCCATCGGCCCGTACTCCCACTGGATGAGTTGCTCGAATCCGATGGCCAGGGCGGCGACGGCGAGGGCGACGAGCGGCATGACGGTCCCTCCTTGGGGACGGGGAGGCGGACCCCGCTGAGGACCGTCCGCCCCGACCACCTGACGTACTGGCGGTGTTTCGGCGGCCAACCCTCCGGAAGTTTGACCATGTTGTGCAAGTTGGCGACCAACTCATTCTTAGTTATCTCCGTGTTGGGACGACTCATAACCACCTATCCGGCAACTGCCCAAAGATGGCGGGAAGTTGTAGGGTTCTGGTTGTGGAGCCGGAGCATGCCGCCGTCAAGGGGCGGAACAGGTCGCCACGGCCGCCGAGGTCACACCGCGAGGTGGCCGACGAGCTGCGCAGCCGGATCAGGTCCGGTCAGCTGCGGGCCGGCCAGCGCATGCCGACCCAGGCCAGACTGGCCGACGAGTTCGGCGTCGAACGCGGCGCGGTGCGCCAGGCGCTGCGCATCCTTCAGTCGGAGCGACTGCTCGTCAATATGTCCAAAGGGAGTCCGGCGACGGTCGCGGACCAGCCCGAAAGGGCTCTGAACGGGCCGGAGGCCCAGCCGCAGTCGACCATGGTGGCGCTCGCCCCACGGATCACGGCGGCCTTCGCGGTCCCGCACGTGGAGATCGACGCCCTGTGCCTGACCGCCGTGTCGCTCACCCTCGCCATGGGTGAGCCGTTGCGCGAGATTCACGCGGGGCGTATAAAACCGGCCAAGGTCGACGTCCGGGTGCTGCTGCCCAGCCGGGACATCGACCTCGCTTTCCCCGCACCGGTCGGCGACCTGGCGGACGACCGTCCGCGGCGCCGCTGGCTCGCCCAGCGCAACGCCCAGGTGCAGGTGCTGCGGCACAACCTGCTGGCGCTGCGGACCACGCACGGCATCGACGTGCGGGTCTCGTTCCGCGCGCTGCCCTTCACCCCGCCCGTGAAGCTGTACCTGCTCAACGAGGCGGAGGCGCTCTTCGCGTACTACACGCTCACGCGGCGGGGCGAGGAGATCGACCACGAGTACCTGGAGATGTACGACGCCGAGGGCACGCAGTCGATGCTGTTCCCCTTCGGCCAGGGAGTGGGGGCGCGGGACACCACGTTCGTGGAGCAGTCCCACCTCTGGTTCAACGCGCTGTGGGAGACCATCAGTTCCGAACTGCTCTTCACGAACTGATGGCGGGCCCCGCGACCAGCAGGGCCAGCACGACGGCCCCGATGGAGCTGCACGTGGGGTTCTTCGCCTTGATCCCGATGGTGAGCAGCAACAGCCCGACGATGCCCGTCGGTCCGTACTGCCATTGAACGAGCTGCTCGAAGCCGACGACGAAGACGGCGGAGAGGAGGGCGATGGCGGGCATGGTGGTTCCTCCTTCTTCTTCAGTGACCTGCTCGGGGTGGTGGCTGCCGTGGATGGGCGAGGAGGAGGCAAAACTTCCGCCATCTTGGCCAAGTTGGTAACCAACTCTGGTTATGTTGTCCCCACTTGGTGAGCATCCATAAACAACTTTCAAGCAACTCCCCATAGATGGGAGAGGGTTGTACCGTTTGGTCGTGACTCAGGAGAACGTTGTGGTGAGTGACAGCAGCAGAAGGCTTTCGCCCCAGGAGATCGCCGACGTCCTGCGTGAGCGCATCCGCTCCGGCGACCTGAAGGCCGGCGACCGTCTGCCGACCCAGGCGGAACTGGCCGACGAGTTCGGCGTCGAGCGCGGCGCGGTCCGGATGGCCCTGCGCGAACTCCAGGAGGACGGCCTGCTCAGCAATGTGAGCAAGGGCAGTCCGCCGCGGATCGCCGAGGCCGCGCCCGCCGGGAACGGACCGCAGCCGACGATGGTGGGCCTCGCTCCCCGTCTCGCCGAGGCGTTCTCCGCGCCCCGGGTGACGATCGACGCGGCATGTCTCACCGCGGAGACGCTGATGGTGGCGCTCGGTGAGCCGGTCCGTCAGATCCACGACGGCACGATCCGCCCCGAGCGCATCGACGTACGCGTCCTGCTGCCCAGCCGGGAGATCAACCTGGCGTTCCCCATCTCCGTCGACGGCCCCGGTGACGACGACCCGGTCCACAGGCGCTGGCTGGAGCAGCGCAACGCCCAGGGGCAGGTCCTGCGCCACAACCTCCAGGCGTTGCGCTCCTCCCACGGCATCGACGTCCATGTCACCTTCAGGGCCCTGCCCTTCACCCCGCCCGTGAAGCTGTACCTGCTCAACGGGTCGGAGGCGCTGATGGCGTACTACATGATCAGCAGGCGCGAGGAGGCTACCGCGGACGACGGGGTCCTGGACATGTACGACACCCTCGGCTCCGCGTCCCTGCTCTTCTCCTTCGAGAAGCGGGCGGGCACGCGGGACGCCGCGTTCGTGGAGGAATCGCAGAAATGGTTCAACGCTCTGTGGGAAACCATCACTACGGATCTGAAGCTCAGCTGACGGACGTCGCACACGGCCCCCGCCGGCCACGACGGCGCCCCCGGACCACAGGTGAACCAGGAGAACGTGCCCGTGAACGGCAGCCGGAAGGCCACACCCCATGAGATCGCCGACACCCTTCGGCAGCGCATGCGCGAGGGTGTCCTCAAGGCCGGCGACCGGCTCTCGACCCAGGCCGAACTCGCGGACGAGTTCCAGGTCGAGAGGGGCACCGTGCGGCAGGCCCTGCAGATCCTCAAGGGCGCGGGACTGCTCGACAACGTCTCCCGGGGGAGTCCGCCGCGGGTGGCCGAGACACCGCCGGACGAGCCTCAGCGGCCGAGGGCGACCGTCCTGAGCCTGAACGACCACCTGGTGCAGGCCTTCTCGTCCCCCGAGGTGACGATCGACGCCGTCTGTTTCACGGCCGAGACGCTCATGCTGGGTCTCAACCACATGCGGGGCGTCATCGAGGAGGGCACGGTGCGGCCCGAGTCGATCACCATGCGCTGTCTGCTGCCGGGGCCGGGGACCGAACTGGCCTTTCCCGTCCCGGTGCCCCGGCCGGAGCGCACGGCCGAGGTCCAGCGAGAACTGACGGCGGCCGTCCAGCGGAAGCTGAAGAGCCAGATCCAGTTCCAGAAGACGGTCATGGAGCGGACGTTCTACAAGTGGCGCGAGGTCGGGGGTATCGACGCGACCGTCTCGTTCGGCTGGCTCCCGACCACCCCGATGCAGAAGTGGTATGTGCTGAACGGCAGGCAGGTGCTGTTCGGCGACTATGTGCCGGACAAGTACCCGCCCAGCGCCGACGCCGAGGGGTACGAGATCGAGGTGTACGACGTGCGGGGATTCAACACGCCCCTGTTCGCGTTCCGGGTCGAGGACGGTCCGCGGGACGCCGCGCTCGTCGAGGAGAAGCAGAAAGCGTTCAACGCCGTCTGGGCAACGTACGCCGACTGGCCGACACTCGCTTAGTGACTGCTGAGACTGGACAGACCGATTTGGTGACGAGTGAGATCGAGAATGTTCGGGAACTGGTCGCACAGACACGGTTTGTCCTCTTCGACTTCGACGGCCCGATCTGCCAACTGTTCGCGGGCCACTCGGCGGAGGTCATCGCGCGGGATCAGGTGAAGTGGCTGAAGGAGCGGGGCCTGTACGGCGTGCTCACCGAGGACGAGCGCAGCCGTCCGGACCCGCACGGTGTGCTGAGCACGGTGGCCCGACGGCACCCCGGCAGCGATCTGGTGGTCGAGCTCGAAGAACGCCTCACGCAGCAGGAGTTGAGGGCCGTCCGCAACGCGATGCCGACGGCCTACGCCGATCCGCTGATCCGTACCTGGGTGGCGATCGGGGCAAGGCTGGCCATAACGACCAACAACTCGGCGCGGACGGTGACGTCGTACCTGAGCGGAAGGGGTCTCATGCCCTGCTTCGCTCCGTACATATACGGCCGTACGCAGGACTTGAGTCTGCTCAAGCCCCATCCGGCGACCCTGAAGCGCGCCCTGAGCGCCATGGGCGCGTCGCCGGAGGCTTCGCTGATGATCGGCGACACCCCCTCGGACCACGCGGCGGCGGTCCGGGCCGGGGTCCGCTTCCTCGGCTATGCCCGCAGTCCCGCCAAGGCGAAGGTGCTGAGGGAGGCCGGGGTGCCGCCGCGGAACATCATGGACTCGCTGGAGCCGTTGCTGCGTGCCGTGCGTGACCATTCCTGAGCCGCCGGTCCTCAGGACTGGACCGTCAGCATGATCAGCACCAGCGCACCCGCGTAGGCCAGCGTCGTGTTGACCGCCCTCAGGCCAATTGTCAGGAGAAGGAAGCCCAAAAGGCCGAGTGTGCCGAAGGCCCCCTGGAGCTCCTGCTCGACACCTATGAGCGTGATACCTACGCATATCTCCACCCACTCCGACTCTTTCACGGTCCCCCCCAGACGAGCGTCAACCTGTCGACCAATTGGACTGGTTGTTCAAGGTTGACTGTTCCCGGTCGGAGTGATCCGTTAACCACCAGTCCAATAAGTAGGGATTCTTGACGGGGAGTGGTGTCAGCGCTGCCCGAAGGCGGTAGGTTCAGTCTGTGACTGCATCAGATCCTGAGACCGGTCCGGAAGGCGACGAGAGCGGCGGTCGGCCGTTCCAGCGTGTGGAGACCGCTCTGCGGCTGCGGCTGGCGGACGGGACGTACCGCAAGGGCGACATGCTGCCTTCGCAGCGGGCCCTCTCGGACGACCTCAGGGTCTCGCGGGACACCGTCCAGAACGTTCTGAAGGTGCTGGCCGAAGAAGGATGGATCACTTCCAGGCGGGGCAGCGGCACCAGGGTGCTGAAGGTCCCGTCGGCGCCCACCCCTCAAGGCCGTCCCCAGCTCTACAACTTCATGCACGACGCGTTCCGGCAGCCCGAGGTGTCCTTGGACGTCTCCGCTCTGACGGGCGAGTCGTTCGTCGGCCTCTTCGATCTGCAGGTGGGGCGCGTCGAGGCCGAGGAGATCGCTCCGCGCCGCGTGCGCGTGCGGATGCTGCTGCCCTCGGAGGACGTGGACCTGCTGTACCCGCGGGCCTGGGATCCGAAGGACGGCCGGGTCCACCGGCGCTGGCGGAACAGGGCGCGGATGAACGTCGCCGACATGAACGACTTCTGCGAGCGGCTCAGGGCCAAGGGGGTCGACGCCGGTCTGGAGGTCCACAGGGTCCAGTGGACCCCGCAGTTCAAGCTCTACATCGTCAATGACGCCGACGCGCTCGTCGGCTTGTACTCCCCGGTCAGGGGGCGGATCAGGCTCGAGGACGGGATGAGCATCGTCGACGCCGTGGACGTCAAGGGCGTCGGCGCGACCCTCCATCACCATCCGCGGCCCAAGGCGGAGAACGCCCGCCAGGGCTCGTACTTCGCCGACTGCCGCGACTGGTTCGACTCCAACTGGGAGCAGCTCGCCAGGCAGCCGAGGTCTGGCCGAAACGAACCCGGCTGAGGGCGTCGACTGTCGGGTTCGGGCAGAAAGGTGTCCACATGGTGACACGCTGTGAGGGAGATCACGCCACCGGCTACGCTGTGCGCCCATGGCACCTCACCTGCCCCCTGGAGCACACCGGGCCCTGGTGCGCGCCCTGGCGGAGGTGCAGCGACGCCGTCCCGGTGGTGCCACTGTCATCGGACATCACAACCGCAACTACATCTCATCCCTCGGCGGGCCCCTGGCTTATTTGCTGGGTGCGGATTCCGGACAGACGCGGGCCAAGTTCCGGATGCCGTTCGAGACGGTGGAGGTCGTGCCGCGCCACTGGCGGCGCGAAGCGGATGTGCTGCGGGTGGTGAGCGAACGGCTGGGCGAAGTACCGCGCTGTCTGGCGGACTTCGGCACGTGGTCCGTGCACCAGTACCTCGCGGGCACCTCACTGGCCGACGAGATTCCCAAGGGCCCGGTCGGGATCGATCACCTCAGAGCGCTGGCGGCCTTCTTCGGCCGTCTGGCCCAGGTGCCGGTCGACGCCCTCCCGGCCCCCCCGGGCGACTGGCCGGCGGACGGCGACAGCACCGGCTTCCTGCGCCGGCTGGCCCGGTTCACCGAACAACGGGTGCACCTGCCGAACCGGCCGCGCTTCGGACGGCTCTTCGAGGCGGTCGGAGTGCCCCGGGACGCCGTGGACCGATTCCTCTCGTCGGTGCCGGACCTCACCCGACGCCCGTTCGCCCTGCTCCACACGGATGTCCACCGGGCCAACGTGGTGCTGACACCGGCGGAGCACGGCGACCGACGGGTCGCCGTCATCGACTGGGAACTCGCGCTGTACGGAGACCCGTTGCACGACCTGGCCACGCACCTCGTGCGGATGGACTACGACGAGTCGGAGCGGGACCTCATGACCCGGCTGTGGGCCGGCGCGCTGGGAGACGCGGGCCATGCGGACATGACGGCCGGACTGGACAGTGACCTGCGCCGTTACCTGGACTTCGAGTACGCCCAGTCGGTGTTCCCCGACATCATGCGCGCGGCTCTGGCCCTGCCGGCCCGGCCGCGGGACGCCCACTTCGAGACGGCCGCCGAGGGAGTGTGCCGCGCGCTGCGACGCGCCTGGCGACCGCTCGCCCTCGGAGGCGAACCCCTGGACGAGCCGGCCGCGGCCCACGCGCTGCGGCAGTGGCACACCTCCGACCGGGCCGGGAGCAGGCCCAGGAACGAACCCGGGGAAGAGCCGAAGGCCGAATCCAGGGGCGACGGCGGGCGGTCACGGGCCGGGACGGCGGACGGGTCCGGCGGCCGGTGGCAGTACTCCCGTGGGCGCTGGGCCGCCCGGGTGACGTTCGGCGGACCGGCGGACGACGAGACGCGCCCCGACACCTGCGCGTCGCCGGAACGGCTGGAAGCGCCGCAACGGCCGGATCCGCCGGAACGGCTACGACGCCCGGAGCCCCCGCAACGGCCGGAACCGCTGGAAGGCCTGGAACGACATGGCTGTTGACGTCGACGCGATCGAGGACGTACGCGCCCTGCTCGCGACCGCGCGCGGAGTGCTCTTCGACTTCGACGGCCCCGTGTGCCGCCTGTTCCCCGACGGCTCGTCGCTGCCCGTCGCGAACGAACTCCGGGAGCTCGTGGCCCGCGAGGGCGCCCGGAGCCTTCTGACGGCGGGGGAGGCGAGGGACAAGGACCCGCACGCCGTCCTTCGGGCCGTGCACCGGGGCCGGCGGGAGCACGCGGGCCTGGTCGGGGTGCTGGAGGAACGGGTCAGCGTCCGGGAGCTGGACGCGGCCCGGAAGGCAAGGCCCACCCCGGACGCGGCGCGGCTCATCCGGGAGCTGTCCGGAAGGGGACTTCGGCTCGCCGTGGTCACCAACAACTCGTCCCTGGCCGCCTCCTCCTACCTGGAGGAACACGGGCTCCGGGGCTGCTTCGACGTGGTCCACGGCCGTACCAGCGACGTCCATCTGATGAAGCCGCACCCCGATGTCGTCATCCGCGCGCTCCGGAGCCTGCGGCTGCGCCCCGAGGACGCGGTGATGATCGGAGACTCGCCGGCGGACGTGCGGGCGGCGGCGCGGGCCGGAGTGCGTTTCATCGGGTACGGCCGCAACGCCCGCAAGGAGTCGGAACTGCGCGGCGCGGGCGCCACCGTCGTGGTCAGCTCGTACGCCCTGCTCCTTGACGAGGCGTGAGAACGCGGATCCCCGGGCCGAACGCCTGACGACCGCGGTGCCGGCACCGTGGGAGGCGGCGGTGGCGTTGTCGCGCCGGCGGCGAAGCTACGCTTCACATCCATGAGCAGCGGCAACGCGGGACTGCGGGAACGCAAGAAGCAGCGGATGTACCAGGCCGTCTCCGACACCGCCATCGGCCTCTTCCTGGAGAAGGGGTTCGACGCCGTGTCCGTCGCCGAGGTCGCGGCCGCCGCCGAGATCTCCAAGCCGACGCTCTTCCGCTACTTCCCGGCCAAGGAGGACCTCGTCCTGCACCGGTTCGCGGACCACGAGACCGAGGCCGCGCGGGTCGTCGAGGAGGGCCGGGCGGCCGGGCGGTCCGCGATCGACGCGCTCCGCGAGCACTTCCTGGACGCGCTGCGCCGCGAGGACCCCGTCACCGGGCTCAACGAACATCCCGCCGTCCTCGACTTCCACCGGCTGCTCTACGGGACGCCGTCGCTGGTGGCGCGGATGTACGGGTACCTGGAGCGGTCCGAGGCCGCGCTCGCCGAAGCCCTCGCCGAACCGCTGGGCGCCGGGCTCGACGCACGGCTCGCCGCCGGGCAGATCACGGCCGTGCGCCGCATCCTCGCCGAGGAGAACCTGCGGCGGATCGCGGAGGGGGAGCGGGTGACGGACGTACGTCCGGACGCCGTGGCGGCGGCCGAGCGGGCCTTCGCGCGGTTGGCGGCGGGTTTTCCCGGGCTCACCTGAAAACGGTCTTCCCGGGTTCATCCGAGCGGGCGTGACCGGGCCGAGGCGGGCGTGACCGGGCCGCAAAAGCGTGACCGGGTTAAGAATGTTACTCGGTTACGTTATTCCGGTACTCTGGATGGAATGACGCCACCCGACCCCGTCCGACGGCATGCCCCGGACCTGCCGCTCGCCCGCTCCCTCTCCCGCGAACGCGCCTTTCACGACACCTGCCGCGCCGCCCTCGCCGCGATGGTCGACGGTGCCGAGGAGCAGGTCGTCACCGGCGAGGACGTCTCCGCCTCCGGTGCCGACGCCGAAGTGCTCGGGTACCAGCTGCGCAGTCAGGCGAAGGAAATGCGGGAGCTGCCCCAAGGCCCTTTGTTCTTCGGCCGGTTGGACTTCCAGGGCTCGGTCGCGGCGGCCGGTGACCATGCCGGGCAGAGCTATCACATCGGGCGGCTGCGGATCAGGGAGCACCCGGCCGCCCCGCCCCTCGTCGTCGACTGGCGTGCCCCCGTCTCGCGCGCCTTCTACCAGGCGAGCGCCCGCGACCCCCAGGGCGTCGCCGTCCGCCGCCGGTTCGGCTGGGCGCCCGGCAGCCGCGGCGACTCCGCCGATCTCACGGGGCTGGAGGACGAACCCGTCGGGGCGGAGCGGATCACGCCGGACCCGATGGAGGACGGGACCGTCGGGAGCGGGTCCGGTCGAGGCGGTTCGATCCTCGCCGGGGAGATCGAGCGCCCCCGCGTCGGCCCCATGCGGGACATCGCCGCCACCATCCAGCCCGAACAGGACGATCTCGTACGAGGTGATCTGACGGCCTCGGTCTGCGTGCAGGGCGCCCCGGGCACCGGCAAGACGGCCGTCGGCCTGCACCGGGCGGCCTACCTCCTCTACACGCATCCGCAGCGCATCCGCCGCGGCGGCCTGCTGATCCTCGGTCCCAACCGCACGTTCCTGTCGTACATCGCGGAGGTCCTGCCCGCCCTCGGGGAGACCGGCGTACGCCAGTCCACGATCGGGGAGGAGATCGCCCGCCACCCGGTGACCGCCGAGGACGACGAACGTGCCGCCGTCGTCAAGCACGACGCCCGGATGGCCGAGGTGCTGCGCCGGGCGCTGTACGGGAACATCGGCCTGCCGGGCGACGCCCTCGCCGTGCCGGACGGCACGTACCGCTGGCGCGTCCCCGTCGCCGTACTGCGCCGCATCGTGGACGACGTACGCGCCGAGGAACCGCCGTACGCCGTCGGGCGGGAGCGGGTGCGGACACGGGTCGTGCGGTATGTGCGCGAACGGGCCGAGTGGCGGGCGGGGCCGCAGACGAACGCCTGGGCGCAGCGGATCTCGCGGACCCGGCCGGTCGGTGAGTATGTCGACGCGGTGTGGCCGAAGGTGCGGCCCGAGGAACTGCTCGCTCGACTCCTCACCGACGCCGAGGCGTTGGAGCGGGTGGCCGACGGCGTCCTCGACGCCGACGAGCGGAAGGCGGTCCTGTGGGCGAAGCCGCCGCGTTCGTGGAAGTCGGCACGCTGGTCGGGAGCCGATCTCGTTCTCCTCGACGAGATCGCCGGACTCATCGAACATCCCGAGGGATACGGCCACTTGGTGATCGACGAGGCGCAGGATCTGTCGCCGATGGAGTGCCGGGCCATCGCGCGGCGGGCCTCCTTCGGATCGCTGACCGTGCTCGGCGACCTCGCGCAGGGCACGACTCCCTGGGCCGCACGGGAATGGGACGAACTCCTCGTCCATCTCGGCAAACCGGACGCCTCCGTCGTCCCCCTGACGGTCGGATTCCGGGTGCCCGAGGTCATCGTCCAGCTCGCCAACCGGGTGCTGGACCGCCTCGGCGTGGGCGTTCCGCCGGCTCGATCCCTGCGCGGGGACGGCGCGTTGAGGATCCTGCCGGCCTCCGACCCGGCGGCCGGGACCGTCGCCGCCGTGCGGGAGGCGCTCGCGTACGAGGGATCCATCGGCGTCATCACCGCGGACGCGGACCTCGAAGGAGTACGGGAGGCGCTCGCCGCCGCGGGGATCAGCGCCGCCAAAGTCGACGAACTGGGCGCCAGGGTCGCGGTGTTGCCCGCGAGCCTCGCCAAAGGACTGGAGTACGACCATGTCGTGGCCGTGGAACCGGCCGCGATGGCGGAGGCCGAGGCGCGCGGTCTGCACCGGCTCTATGTGGTGCTGACCCGGGCGGTGTCCCGCCTGGACGTGATCCACGCCCGCCCGCTGCCCTGGTGACCTCCGCCCGTCTTCCCCGTCCGCGACCCGCCCCTCTTCCCCCGTCCGCGACCCGGCGCGCCGTCCGTATGTCACACATGCCGCGGTCCACTCGTCCATGAGAGGAGAGCCGGTCGTGTCCTCGGGGGGCATCGGGCGGGATCGGGCGGAATCGGAAGGTGATGGTCATGAGGGTGTTCGTGGCAGGCGGGACCGGGGTCCTGGGGCAGCGGCTGGTGCCGCAGCTCGTGGCCCGAGGTCACCAGGTGACGGCGACGACGACGAGCGCGACCAAGCTGGGAGTGCTGCAGCGGCTCGGCGCCGACGGCGTCGTGATGGACGGACTGGACGCGAGCTCGGTCGGCGAGGCGGTGGCGGGCGCCCGGCCGGACACGATCGTCCACCAGATGACCGCGATCTCCATGGCCCACGCGGGCAAGCCCGACATCAAGCACCCGGACCGGTGGTTCGCCACCACCAACCGGCTGCGCACCGAGGGCACGGACCATCTGCTGGCCGCGGCCGGGACCACCGGTGTCCCCCGCTTCGTCGCGCAGGGCTACGCCAGTTGGAACGGCATCCGCGAGGGCGGCTGGGTGAAGACGGAGGAGGACCCGCTGGACCTGATGGAGGGGACGGCGGCGCACGCGGGGATGCTGGCGATGCGCCATGTCGAGGAGGCGGCCCTCAAGGCGGGCGGAGCGGTCCTGCGCTACGGCGCCTTCTACGGTCCCGGCGCCACGGACGATCAGGTCGAGCTGGTGCGCAAGCGGCAGTTCCCGCTGGTCGGGCGGGCCGCCGGGCACAGCTCGTGGATCCATCTCGACGACGCGGCGAGCGCCACCGTGCTGGCCGTGGAGCAGCGGGCGACGGGCGTTTTCAACATCGTCGACGACGACCCGGCCCCGGCGTCCGAATGGCTGCCCCACCTGGCCGCCTGCGCGGGGGCGAAACGGCCGATGCGGATTCCCGTGTGGCTGGCGCGACTGCTGGCCGGGGACCAGGCGGTGGTGATGATGACCGAGGGGCGCGGTTTCTCCAACGCCAAGGCCAAGCGGGACCTCGGCTGGCTGCCGCGCCATCCGTCCTGGCGCCAGGGCTTCGCGGAAGCGCTGGCCTGACCGGGACCGCGCCCCGATCGAGGACCAGGCTCTGTACGGCGGCCCAGACGCCGACCGGGTCGTCCGGCAGCCCCTCGATCGGTGTCGTACGGAGAGTGACGTGACACACTTTTGCAAGCAGGTGCTTGCAATAGTTAGCGAGGGTGCGGCAAGGTGGAGTCATGGCATCGCTCAACGTCGGCAACCTTGGTGAGTATCTGCGGGAACAGCGGCGCACCGCGCAGCTGTCACTGCGGCAGCTCGCCGACGCCGCCGGGGTGTCCAATCCGTATCTGAGCCAGATCGAGCGCGGGCTGCGCAAGCCGAGCGCGGAGGTACTCCAGCAGGTCGCCAAGGCGCTGCGGATCTCCGCCGAGACGCTGTATGTGCGGGCCGGCATTCTCGACGCCGAGCGGGACCGGGACGAGGTGGAGACGCGTGCAGTCATCCTCGCCGATCCCACGCTGAACGAGCGGCAGAAGCAGGTGCTGCTCCAGATCTACGAGTCCTTCCGCAAGGAGAACGGATTCGAGATCGCGCCGGCGGACGGGACCGCTCACGGCATCGAGGTGCCCGGCACCGGCGAAGGCCGTGGCGCCGGCGCACCCGAGGCTCAGGACATACCGGACGCCCAGCCTTCACCGGACACCGCCGTCCGCGGCCCCCGCACGGCCGACGGCAGCGATGCCGATCCGCAGCAGAGCGCGAGCTGACCGCATGCGGATCACCAAAACCCTCAGCTGAAAGCGATTACGGGAGGACCATCGCCATGGCCATCACCGACGACATCCGCAAGGCCGCCACGGACCCGACCCCGCTCTACTTCCTCGCCGGCACCGCCGACCTGGCCGTTCAGCAGGCGAAGAAGGTCCCCGGCATCGTGGAGCAGATCCGCGCCGAGGCCCCGGGGCGCATCGACACCGTGAAGAACATCGACCCCAACGCCGTCCAGGAGAAGGCCACCGCCCGCGCCAAGGAGGCGCAGGAGACCCTTCAGGCCAAGGTGACGGAGCTCCTCAGCACCCTCGACACCGACCTGAAGAAGCTCGGTGAGTCCGCCCAGGACTTCGCCCTGCGCGGTGTCGGCGTCGCCGCCGAGTACGCCGTCAAGGCCCGGGAGACGTACGAGAAGGTCGCCGAGCACGGCGAGCAGACCGTGCGGACCTGGCGCGGCGAGGCCGCCGAGGAGATCGAGGACTTCGCCATCGCGGTCGAGCCGAGTGCCGAGCCGGTCGAGGTCAAGGAAGAGGAGAGGCCCACGGCCGACGCCGAGGACGCTCCCTCCAAGAAGAACCCCGCGAAGAAGGCCCCGGCGCGCAAGCCGGTCGCCAAGAAGACGGCTCCGCCCGCGAAGTAGGCGAGCGGCGGCAACACGACTCCGCCTTACGCGGACGGGCCGGGCACTCTCTGAGTTCCCGGCCCGTTCTCCGGGTACGGTGGCGGTAGAGACGACTCGGACAGGGCGGTGGGCATTGTGCTGATGACGGCATTCGGCGGTCTGATGTGGCTGATCTTCACAGCCATGCTCGTACTCGCCGTGGTGGCGCTGGTGTTGGCCGCGGTCGCCCGCGAGGACGCCTACCGTGCCGCCGACAAGCAGAACAAGATGTTCTGGCTGATCATCCTCGGCATCACCGTGGCCGTGAACCTGTTGGTGCCGATGCTCTTCCTGCAGATCGCGGGCCTGATCGCCACGATCGTCTTCTTCGTCGACGTCCGCCCCGCGCTGCGCCAGGTCTCCGGCGGCGGCCGAGGCCACCGCGGCGGAAGCAGCAGCGACGGCCCCTACGGCCCCTACAACGGCGGCCGGTAGGACCCACCGCCCGAGACGCGCGGGGACCCACCGCCCGAGACGCGCGGGGACCCACCGCCCGAGACGCG